>NZ_AGAV01000006.1 GCF_000224785.1 Lentibacillus jeotgali
GTGGGAACTATTTGACGCTTACACAATAAAGCTTTATTTTAACGATAAAAATCTTATTATTAAGACTAAAAGTGAGGTTGTTTCCAAATATGGTTCTATATTTTAATCCTTTATTCAGTGTAGCGTGTCAAGGTTTGTGATAAGAAGTGGAAAACAAACGGTCCCGATTGTGGAAGATCAGTTATTGTATTTCATAAGCCCCCATTAAAGTTTTGTTAGTGTTTTGGTCACATCAATAGCTGCCGCAGGATTATTTAACGCCTAGAAATCGATGTCTTCTAAAACCTTTAAAATTTCCGACAAAGCACGTTTACGGTGTGATTGCATCGCAAGTCTCGCTGCTTCTCCGTTTTGTGCTTCCATGCACGCTATAATCGCCTGATGTTCGGTGACAGAGCGATATGGAACTGGTCTATCGTTAATTGTATACAGTCTCGCACGATAAAGATGATCAGAATGGATATCAATAATATTAGTTAAGCGGATATTATTAGCATACTTAATAATATCCGAATGAAATTGATCATCTAGTAATGACCATTTATACAGATCATTTTCATATAAACACTCTTTTTGTTGCGCAATAAGCTCTTTTAAATGCTGCAGTTCATCTTCCGTTATTTTATTGGTTGCTAACTCAACTGCCAGACCATCTAAGCTCTCCGTGATTTCATAAATTTCCTTTAAATCATCTTTCTTAATTGGATTAATAATAAACCCACGTCTTGGTACTAATGTAATCATGCCTTCAGTCTGTAAACGAACCAACGCCTCTCTTATCGGGGTTCGACTCATTCCTAACATTTCCGCTATTTCGCGTTCTAAAAATGTTTTTCCAGGAGCAAGCTTTAACCTCTTAATAGCAGTTCGAATAATATGATAAGCTTTTTGTGGCAATCGAGGTTCTTCAATATCATGCATAATTTCTGATAAATCCTCTTTTAAATTGGTACTGCTTTCTGAATTA
The DNA here is from genome assembly GCF_000224785.1 of Lentibacillus jeotgali. Taxonomy (GTDB): domain Bacteria; phylum Bacillota; class Bacilli; order Bacillales; family Amphibacillaceae; genus Lentibacillus; species Lentibacillus jeotgali. Next base: position 968 of record NZ_AGAV01000006.1, read on the forward strand.
ATCTGATTTTTGCTTGGCATAAAAAAAGAACCTCCATTTGCTGTAAAACCTTATGAATGTATACGCCTGCTTATATTAAAAGAATTTCTCTTTCTCTGATTATTATGTAATAGACATCTTTCTTGGCAGGTAGTTGTATTTTTACAATACCAGAAAGATGTCTATTAAAAAATGTCTTCAAACCTAATTTATGCTGCTTTTATTGCTAATAATTTAAGTTTATATCGTTTTGCTGTTGAATTTGACTGTATGAATGCCAGGTATATTAAGCCTTCTCATAAACATTTGCTAACTGTTCTAAAATAGAGTCTGTCATTTCTTTCGTTGAAGTACTTCCCCCTATGTCTGCGGTTAAATATCCTGATTTGGTTGCATTTTTAATGGCTTGGTTAACAAAAGCTGCCTCTTTCTTCAAGCCTAGGTGGTCTAACATTAAGGCTGCACTTCCAATAGCACCGATTGGATTAGCTAGGCCCTTTCCAGCAATATCTGGCGCAGAGCCATGTACAGCCTCGAACATACTTGGAAATTTGCGGTCTGGATTTAAATTTGCACTTGCCGCAATCCCCAAACTTCCTGCTAACGCACTTCCGAGATCTGATAAAATATCTGCTAGCAGGTTTGATGCAACAACTACTTCTAATTCTTCCGGATGCAGAACAAAATTAGCCGCCATGGCATCAACAAGCCACTGATCTGTTTCTACATCGGGATAATCCTTGCTGACTCGAGCGAATACCTCATCCCAAAGGACCATACCATACTGCTGAGCGTTACTTTTCGTCACGCTTGTTACTTTTTTTCTATCTCTTTTTCGAGCTGTTTCAAACGCGTATCGTATAACACGTTCACATCCTTCTTCCGTGAATAAGGAAGATTGAACTGCGACCTCTTTTCCCATACCTCTGCCGGTAAAGTTACGACCGCCGATACCGGAATATTCGCCCTCTGTGTTTTCACGTATTAACACCCAATTTAATTTATCTTTGTCTGGGTGATTAAGCTTGCTTTCTACACCTGGTAAAAAATCAACAGGTCGAATATTAGCCCATTGATCAAAGTTTTGGCAAATAGCTATCCGCAACCCCCATAGACTGATATGATCAGGCACACCTGGAAAGCCGACAGCTCCGAAATAAATGGCATCATGATCTTTTATTTGATCTAAGCCATTATCTGCCATCATTTTTCCATTTTCTAAATAATGTTCGCAACCCCAAGGAAAGTAATCGGTTTCAAAAGTAAATTTACCATTGGAATGTGCGGAGAGAAATTCCAACACACGAGTACCTTCATTAATCACTTCTTTTCCTATCCCATCACCCGGGATAACTGCAATTTTATAGTGTTGTTTATTTTTCATCGATTAACCTCCTCCTGTGTAATTTAATTATATTATCAACAACGTATACATTAATGTCAAGTGTTAACTTTAAATAACAAATATATCTTTATTTTTTAACGTATATTTGACATAACGTATACATTACTGTAATATAATTATCACTGAAAGCGCTTTTAATAGAATGGTCGTTATTGGTGATATGACTTCTCTTGCTTATTCCGGAATTAAAATTTAGAGAAGGGTGATTTATGTGAGGATTTGACAAAGGACGGACAACCGTTAAGTATCAAATAAGTTGATTCTATTTTCAAAAATTAGACCTAATAAAATGAAAGGGTTTTCTTGATAATTTGAAAGGAGAGGTACTGTTTTTATGAGCTCTGAAATTATCACTTTAATTTTCCTAGTATTTGCTATTGTCATGTTTGCATGGGAAAAAATACCATTAGCGATCACAGCAATGATTGTTGCGATTGGACTCACATTAACCGGTGTTCTAGAACCTTCAGAGGCTTTTGCTGGTTTTGTAGATGGAAATGTTCTTCTTTTTATGGCTATGTTTATTGTTGGTGCAGCATTTTTTGATACTGGAATGGCTCAGAAAGTAGGAGGGTTTGTTACCAAATTTGCGAAAACAGAAAGACAGTTAATCGTTGCTGTTATGGTTATTACGGGGTTAATGTCTGGGCTCCTTTCTAATACTGGGACTGCAGCAGTTTTAATACCAGTGGTTATTGGACTAGCTGTTAGATCTGGGTTTGCACGTACAAGATTACTTTTACCGTTAGTGTTAGCAGCTGCAATGGGGGGGAACCTTAGTTTAATTGGTGCCCCGGGTAATCTAATAGCTCAGTCTGCACTTAATGATATGGGTGAAAGTTTTGAATTTTTCGAATATGCAAAAGTTGGATTACCTATACTGGTTATTGGTATTTTATTTTTTAGTTTATATGGGTATAAGTTTCTTCCGAATAGGGAAGATGATTCTCTAGACACGGACTCTGTTTTCAATCAGACCATAGATTATTCGAGTGTACCAAAATGGAAACAAATTATGGCAGTGCTCGTACTTGTGCTAACCGTTCTTGCGATGGTATTAGAAGATCAGATTGGAGTAGAACTACATGTTTCTGCATGGGCAGGAGCACTGATTTTAGTTGCTACTGGTGTTATTTCAAATAAAAATGCAATAAAATCAATAGATATGAACACGATTCTTCTATTTGTAGGTTCACTCGCATTAGCCAAAGGAATAGAGGAATCAGGGGCAGGGGCGTTAATAGCAGATATGTTAATCGGAACTTTGGGCAGTAATCCGTCACCATATGTATTATTATTTGTGATATTGACGATCTCAGCATTAATGACAAATTTTATGTCAAATACTGCAACAACAGCACTACTGGTTCCAATAAGCCTTTCCGTTGCCAATGGTATTGGGGCAGACCCAAAAGCGGTCCTTATGGCTACGGTTATTGGGGGTTCTTTAGCATTTGCAACACCAATTGGAATGCCAGCAAATACAATGGTTTATGGTTTAGGCGGTTTCAAGTTTACAGATTATGTGAAAGTGGGGGCACCTTTAATTGTCGTTTCCATAATAGTAGCAATGATTTTGTTACCTATTTTCTTCCCGTTTTACTAGACTTTTGAAAGGCAGAATTACGTAAAACAATCGCCGTAACCGGTTTTATTTAACATATGGAGGGGTAAAGTCTATGAAAGTTCTTATTGCGCCAGATTCATTTAAAGGAAGTATAACTGCCAGGGAAGCTGCTTTGACTATGCAACAAGGGATTCGAAAGGTTCGAACAGGAGCAGATATAGAACTTATTCCGATGGCAGATGGCGGGGAGGGGACCATGGTCGGTTTGGTTGAAACAACGGGTGGCTCATATTATGAAGTTGAGGTAGAAGATCCACTAGGACGGTCGGTTATGACGCAATATGGTCTAACAGGGGATGATGGAACGGCGGTTATTGAGCTGTCATTAGCGTCGGGATTAAATACACTTACAGAAGATGAATTCGACCCTTGTTCTGCTTCAACGTATGGGACAGGCCAACTCATCATGCACGCTTTAAATGAAGGCGTTCGTAAGTTTATTATTTGCCTTGGAGGCAGTGCGACAAATGATGGCGGATCTGGTATTTTGAAAGCACTTGGATACCAGTTTCTAGATGAAAATGGGAATAGAATAAAGTCAGGGGGAATCAGCTTAAAAGATTTACACGTTATTGATGATTCCCATGTTACCCCGAAAACTCGCGAAGCATTTTTTCAGATTGCCTGTGATGTGAACAATCCCTTTGTCGGTTCTAATGGCGCTACCGCCATATTTGGTCCGCAAAAAGGTGCGACCTCTAAAATGGTAAAAGAGTTAGACGAGGCAATGGAGATATTTGCAAATCGTATCGAGCAGAAAACCGGACAATCTATTCATCAAGTTCAGGGAGCGGGAGCGGCAGGTGGCACCGCGGGAGGTTTGCTGGGATTGCTGAATGCAGAGTTGAAGCCAGGAATCCAATTGGTAATGGAGGCAGTTCAATTTGAGGAATTGATTCAACGGGAAACTTTCGATTTACTTTTAACAGGAGAAGGAAAGATTGATGGTCAGACCGCCTCAGGAAAAGTAGTTGCAGGATTGGCAGAAGTTGCAAAGCGATACAATCTGCCAACGATAGCACTTGCAGGAAGTGTTGAAGGTGACCTGACAACCTTATATGAAAAAGGCTTGTCCGCAGTTTTTAGTATTACTAATGGACCGATGTCTTTACAGGATTCGATGAAAGAAGGGCGTAAATTAATCGAAAAACAGACAGAGCAAATTTTCAGGTTATTATCGTTAACTTACAAATCTTGATTTTAAACATTCGGTAGTAAAAGCGTGAAACATAAGAGAAAGGAGTAAACGCAAATGATTACAAATAAATCAACTATTGGGATTATAGGTACTGGGGTTATGGGGAAAAGCATGGCTCGGAATCTGCAAAAAAGCGGATACCCAATTAACGTGTTTACCAGAACTAAAGAAAAAGCACGTAAGTTGATGGAAAATGGTGCTGTTTGGAAGGGATCAGTTGCCGAGTTAGCAAGAGATTCTGACGTTATCATCACAATGGTTGGCTACCCGTCAGATGTGGAGCGTGTTTACTTTGGTGGGGATGGTATTATTGAAAATGCTAAAAAAGGTACGTATGTCATTGATATGACAACCTCCAAGCCGACCCTTGCTATTGAAATTGCGCAAAAGGCAAAGGAAAGGCATTTTCATGTAATGGATGCGCCTGTATCCGGTGGTGATGTTGGCGCGAAAAATGGAGCACTCGCCATCATGGTTGGTGGTGATCAGGAAGTGTATGATGACGTTTTCCCTTTATTTGAAGTTATGGGTGAAAATATAATCTTGCAGGGTGAAGCCGGTGCTGGTCAGCATACCAAAATGGTGAATCAGATAGCCATTGCGACGAATATGATTGGGGTTAGTGAAGCAATTGTCTATGCAAAAGAAGCTGGATTAAATCCATCACGGGTTCTCGACAGTATATCAACGGGGGCTGCCGGCAGTTTTTCATTATCAAAATTGGCACCTCGCATGCTTGCTGGCGATTATGAACCGGGATTCTATGTGAAACACTTTATTAAGGACATGACTATTGCCCTGGATTCGGCACAGGAAATGGGACTCACAACACCAGGATTGGAGCTTTCACTTAGGTTATATAAGGAGCTTGCGGAAAAAGGGGAAAATGACAGTGGAACACAGGCGTTGATTAAGCTTTTTGAAGGCAATTAAAAAGAAGGAACGAAGGGGGGGATAAAAGATGAGTCCCCTTCTATTATTTACGTTTCTGTACATTACATTCAGCTGAATTAACATTCGAAGTGGTCTTTATTATTACAGATCAGAATTTTGGCTATTGGTCACAAATTTGGCAACGTATAAGTCGAAATAACCTAAAATGAATTGATGTATATTTGATAACATTCACCTGACAAACCTTGCAATAACAACAAATTAACCCCATTTATAATATGTTAAAATGCACTGATACGGTTTCCGGTCCTAGGAGTCAGAGTTTGTGGATGTTGTTGTTTTTAACACTAAATAATTCTCTTTATCTTCAATGTTTAGCTTAAGTTTCTCATTATAATTAAGAGATTCTTTACGTAATAAACCCTTCCATGACGGTTGGGACAAATGATAGAAATATATTCAGGAAGATCTGCACCACCGTCAGGAAGCCGATGTGAATTGTGGATTTCAAGACATGGTTCTCCATTTTTCTTTATAGAGGGAGGCTGTTTTTTCATAAGCTTTACAAATTCCAATAGTTCGTAATAAAGCATGTTTTTAAAAACAGTTGCTTTTTTCGGAATTAAAACTTGTGGGTCTTCAGGATTGTGGCCCTCTTTCGCTAAGTCGCCTGTTATTGCAACGGAAAATTTTCTGAAAAATCATAAATTTAATCTTTAAAATAGAAAATTAGTAGGGTATAATAGGATTATGTAATAGTCACTTTCGTTTGTATATAAATCTAACATGCTGCTTAGTCTTTTCTTCTTTTGAAAACAGTGTCATACTGGTGATTATGTGAGAGATGAGAGGTTATGAAATGGAAAATACCACCAAATAAAAGGAAATATAATCTTGTAGTAACCAAGTAATTTAAAAACGATATAGGTTTGGTTGTACTATGACCTGACCGTAGAGAATACAGTTGGAACAATGTACCCAAATTATCGGATGGCGAACTAAAAGAATATTTTTTGTCCATGAAGGATGACATAGAAGCCGGTGTATACGGTTTGGAATTATTAGAACAAGATTTGTAAGAGTAAAGTCCATATTGAATGGGCTTTATTTTTGGGGAAAAATACGAACTTGACTTTAAAAAAATAGATAAAATCTGAAAAAAATTCCAAATACAACATATATGTTGTGTACGTTTGGCCCTTCAACAAGGATAATATTCCTTGAGAAGGGGGATTGGCGTGGACGATGAAAAACTTCTAATGCACTTTGGCCAAAAAGTGCGGGATTTCAGAAAACAAAATGGTCTAACCATGCAGCAGTTAGCAGAAGATTTGGGTATCAGCACCAATCATCTCGGGCGTATTGAACGAGGTACAAGTAACACAACCATCACAAATTTTTACCGAATGGCTACCATTTTAGATATTCCTTCTCATTTAGTTGATGAGATGAAACAGGTCGTTCAGAAACAGGAGGAATAACCCTCTCTATAACCTTAACTGTTCTGTCCTCTCTTGAAGACCGCTTCCCCCAGCGTGCATTATCCGCATACCCAGGCCAACAACACCTTTCCCGACCTATCTTACCTTTATTACCCACACACAAAGGAGAAATCACATGGACAACAGAATAACCTTCGACGAAATCTTCGAGCAAAACAGACAGCGGATTAACTATCAAATCCACAAGCTGAACATCCGCGATCCGCATCAGGAATTTTTTCAGGAGGGCTTAGTCGCGATGTGGAATGCGTATGAAACGTATCAGCCGGACAAAGGCCCCATGGCAACATACTTCAACTACATGATTCGCAACCGACTGATTGACTGCATTCGCAAAGAAACCCGCCAGACTGAAACAGAGCACCGATCAAATCAGGAACAGAAGACACAGCTGACTACTGGCAATTACCACCGCCACCAAAGTGAAACGATCTACCCTCTGGTCAATGAATATCACTTTCCACTGAAAGATCCCAGCCTTTGGAACCATTTAAAATCCCGACTGACCGACAATCAATGGAAATGGGTTCAGTACCATATTATCGAGGACAAGCCCTATAAAGACATCGCCAAAGCGGAAAATACGACCGTGGATGCCGTGAAAAGCTGGGGCAAGCAGGTTAAGAAAAAGTTGAAAGATCCCCAATTCCGAAAAACCATCCAATGGGACGATACGGTTTAATACCTCAAAACAGAATACAACTTACAAGGAGAGAAATCCGCATGAACTATTTAAAGGAAATAAACGCTTTTTATAATCAGATTATCTTTAATCCACTTTCTGGATCAGCCGTGTCTCTCTGGAACACGCTGATGCATTTCAATAATCTATGCGGGTGGCAGGAGACGTTTTCCGTCCCTGCCTCCGCAATCGAGTTAAAATCCGGTGTTAAAGGCACATCCTTCAAACGCGCACGGGAAGAACTGCAACAAACTGGCTACATCCACGTGACGCCAGGCAGCGGCAATCAGGCCGCTACCTATCGCATGATTTCGCAGGTTAAGCCGATGTATCAAAGTGAAAACGTCTTGCATATTGAGCAAGATACACAGCCCGTTATGGAAGAACGCAGCCAGCAGCCTCAAACAGCAGAAACACCACAAACACGCCCGCAAATGAATACCACTAATGAGACATCTGCCTCAGTAAGTTACAATTCCGACTGCCAGCCATCAATAAGCCATACAGAAGAAACGCCGAATTCTGTGGCGGAAGACAACACAATGGTCTATCGGGCGGACCAGACGTTGGAGGAGAGTACGGTCTACAGTATGGACCACAATATGGCCTGCAATGTGGACCACAGTACGGACCCATTAATTAAACAATACATAAATAAAAATAAAACAAAACATAAACCAACAACAACCACAACTGATGCCATCCAGTTTTACCGTAAAAATTTTGGCGTCGCTAGTTCGTATGTTGCGGACGACATCAGTAACTGGATTAATGATATGGGTGATCCGCTCGTGCTGGATGCAATGAAGCGTGCATTGGAGCAAGGCAAAGCAACCTGGCGCTATGTAAAAGGTATCCTCAAATCCTGGGAAACTAAAGGTATTATGACTGTTGAACAGGCAACAGCTGATGACAGCGCATTTCGGGCCAGGCAAAAGAATAGGATGCGGGCGACTGATAGGAGAGAGGTAGTTCCGGAATGGTTTAAGGAACAGAAGCGCAAGCAGGCGTTGGAAAGAGAACAAAAAGAAGCATCATCGTTGCCGGATCGATATAGGCAATCTGCCGAGCGAGAAGAGTGTGAGCGGCTTCTGGCTAAGTTTAGTAAGAAGAAGGTTGGGGGAGTTGGATAGGTGAATTTTTATTGTGTCTGGCATAAGGAGGGGTGTATAAAAAACGGACGGTGGCATTTGATGTTAACATGTATTATGAAAAAGAGCACGAAACCCTTCAAGAAAAGTCGGCAAGCGGGTTTACCGGAGGATATCAGCCCTGGTTTTTCTGAGATTTTAAATAGGAATACCAAAAAGCTTGATGAAACGTTGAAAGGGCTAATGGGATTACGTTGGGATATAATGAGTACATGCAATAGTCGCATTTCGGTGTCGGCGGTGGTAAGACACTCGATACCACTAAGGCTGTTTCCGATGAAGTGAACGGCTATACCGTCGTTGCAACAACCGCTTCAACCGACGCACCAACAAGTGCACTATCCGTCGTTTATTCGGATGACGGAGTCTTTGAAGGTTATCGTTTCTACAATAAAAATCCGGATCTCGTCGTCATTGATACAAAAATTGTTGGCGCAACACCGCGTTTTCTGACATCGGGGATTGCCGATGCTCTGGCAACATGGGTTGAAGCCCGGAGTGTTATCCAGGCAGGCGGCGACACAATGGCAGGTGGCAGCACGACGATTGCTGGACAAGTGATTGCCGAAAAATGTGAAGAAACGCTTTTCAAATATACTAATCTGGCTTATGAATCTGTACAAGCCAAATCAGTAACACCAGCGCTTGAATCTATTGTTGAAGCCAACACCCTTCTCAGCGGTTTAGGCTTTGAAAACGGCGGTCTTGGAGTTACACACGCCATCCACAATGGTTTCACGGCTTTGCACGGTGACATCCATGATATAACGCATGGCGAAAAAGTCGCGTTTGGCACACTTGTCCAGCTCGCGCTCGAAAAACGTGATTTAAAAGAGATTGAGCGCTACATTGAACTGTATACAAGCCTCGGCCTGCCGGTAACACTCGGGGATATCGAGTTGAAAGACGCCCCACGAGACGACATCATGAAAGTAGCCGAAGCAGCAACCACTGAAGGCGAATCAATCCATCAGGCCTTCAATGTTTTAATGAACACCCTGTTTTTGTCTTAAGCTTAGCTATCGCAAGCGGTTCCCTTGCCGTTGCGGTCCAATATTAACAAAATAATTGTACTACAATTTAGTAGTACATCATAAAAATAATGTAAACGCTTACGAGGGGGGTGAAATGATGGATGATGTTACAACGTTGGGTTTTATATCGGTGCTACCCCCATTAATTGCTATTGTACTCGCTTTTTGGACTAGGGATACCATTTTGTCTTTAGCTATCGCTTGTATTGTTGGTATATTTTTAGCTGGGGAGGGGTTGCTGGGTTTTCCGGATTTGATGAAGGAAGCATTAGGTAATGAAGATTTTTCTTGGATTTTCCTTTTAGAAATTTTTATTGGTATTCTAATTGCACTATTTCAGCGTACTGGGAGTATTCAAAGTTTTGCTGATGTGGTCAGCCGAAGACAGTTCTCAAGAAATCGGATAGGGATTACGACATGGTTTATGGGGCTGTTTGTGTTTTTTAGTGATTACTTTAGCCCTGTGTTTGTAGGATCAACAATGAGGAAAGTAACAGACAAAGTAAAAATTTCCCGCGAAAAGCTCGCGTATATTTGTGATTCTACTTCGGCACCGGTTAGTGTTATCGTACCGATCACCGGGTGGGCAGTGTTCATATCAGGTCTGTTAATTGGGCTTGGTCCGATACAGAATGAAGCAGATGCGCTAGCAGTATTTACTAAAGCTATCCCCTTCAATTTTTATGCCGTTTTATCCGTGTTGATGGTTGGTCTGATTGCTTCTGGAATCATCAAGGACTTTGGACCAATGAAAAAGGCTGAGGAACGTGCGCTTAAGGAAGGGAAACTTATTCGCGATAATTCAACGCCACTAATATCGAAAGAGCTGACTAGTATTGAGCCATATTTTAAGGACCGGTTACTTAGTATTGCATGGAATTTTTTTCTGCCAGTACTATTAATTATCATAATTGCTGTCGGTACTTATATTGGTCTTGGTTCTGCCAAAACAATGGAAGCATTTCTTGCTGCAGTAATATTTTTAGGGATTGTGATGCGATTTCAGGGAATTCCGGTTAAGGATATTATGGATACAGCCATGAATGGTATCAAAGGGATTATGCCTGCTATCATGATTTTGGTTTTCGCCTATACAATTAATTTGCTGAGTGAAAAGATGGGAACTGCCAATTATTTAATTCAAGTGACTGAATCTTGGCTTAATCCAGGGTTACTTCCAGCTATCACGTTTATACTGGCTGGATTGATTGCCTTTTCAACTGGTACTTCTTGGGGAACGTTTGGGATAATGATTCCAATTGCCGTACCATTAGCTATCGGCTTTGCAGGTGGCGATATTAATACGGTTGTTCTGGCAACGATTGCTGCAGTTGCCGGTGGAGGAGTATTTGGAGATCATTGTTCACCATTATCGGATACTACCATATTATCTTCGACAGGCGCTGCCGTGGATCATATCGATCATGTTCGTACGCAAATTCCATATTCCTTGTTAATGGGAACTGTTGGAGTTGGTATTTATTTAATACTTGGATTACTAGTTTAATAGGAGGTTTGCTGCATGGAAGTTATTGTTTTAGGCGGTTCAGGTCTTCAAGGTAGGGCCGCATTACAGGATTTAGGGAATAATAAAGATGTTATGAAAATTATTTGTGCTGATGTAACATTTGAAGCAGTTGATTCGTTTAGCGAACATCTAAACATGGATAAGATAGTAAGACGAGAAATTGACGCCACATCTAAGGAAAATCTGACAGCTCTTTTCAAAGAAGAAGCTAATGTGGTGATTGATTTGTTGCCAAAGCAATTCAATGAAAATGCAGCGAGGGCGGCAATCGAAGCAGGAGTTCCATTGGTAAATTGTTCGTATGCAAGTGGTCTGTCCAAGGAAGTTTATGAAAAGGCAAAAGAAAAAGAAGTAGCTATAATGCCTGAGTCCGGGCTGGATCCTGGAATTGATTTGGTGTTGTGCGGATATGGTGTCAGCCAATTGGATGAAGTACATGAACTTTATTCATATTGTGGCGGTGTACCAGAAGCTGATGCCGCTGATAATCCACTGAGATATAAAATTTCTTGGAATTTCGATAGCACATTAATGTCATATAAACGACCAGCTTTAATGAAGTGTAATGGGGAGAATATTGATATCCCTGCAGATGACCAGCATAACGAAAAATGGATTACAGATATTACACTATCTGGAATAGAGGGGTTTGAATCAATTCCGAATGGAAATGCAATTAACTTTGCGAAATTATTAGGGATAGAAAAGGAAGTTATCAACACGGAACGACGATCAATTCGGTGGTCAGGGCATGCTCAGTTTTGGCGTAATGTAATCAGACTGGGATTCTTGGAAACAGAAAGCGTTCCAGGACTGAATGGTAATGTGACCCCACATGAATTCTTGCTGAAACATTTAGAGCCCCGTCTACAATACGAACTGCATGAGAAAGACCTTGTTCTGATGAAAAATATTATTAGGGGCAAAAAAGATGGGAAAGGTATCGAGATTATCTATGAAATGATTGATGAGCGCGATTTGGGTACAGGTTTATTCGCTATGAATCGTACGGTTGGTTATACGGCTAGTATTGTAGCCAATATGATTGCGAATGGTACGATTAAGAAAAAGGGCGTGCTTTCACCAACAACAGATATACCTTATATGGCATTTATTGAAGAAATTGGCAAGCGAGGCATTCATATAAGGGAATCAAAGAGTCAATTAAATAAATCACTTGCCTGATGAAATCGACTGACTCTACTTTTGTATTCTTCAGTTGCAGTGCTAATATGTTTGGCTAATAATTGAGAAAAAGCCTCTATTTCTTTTTCCTTGATCAATGTAATTAACATCTGATGCTCATTTGAGCTTCGGATGTTTTCTTTTTCATCGATGTGAAAGAAATGATCATATAAAGCAAGATAGATATGTGTTTGGTTAATCATTTTTAAGGTGTGATTTTTCAAAAATCGATTCCTGCAACCCTTTAGTAAGGTATAATGAAATTCTTTATTCACTTCTGTATAGCCAAGAAGGTCTTTCTGTTGATAGGATTCTTTTTCCAGCTTTACAAGTTCACTTAATCTATGTATATTATTCGTTGAAATGGCTTGCATGATATTGCTGGTTGCTAATAATTCAAGGTTTTTCCGGTGTGTAAATGCCTCTGTGATTTCTTCTATCGTAGGATTTATTACCTGTGCTCCTTTATTCGGCAATATAGTGAGAAATCCCTCTTCTTGTAGCTGGGTAAATGCTTGGCGAATAGGAGTGCGACTTATGGATAGCGAACTGGAAATATCATGTTCAACCATCTTTTGCCCTGGTACTAGCTTTTGTTCATATATGGCATATTTCAGAGTTTGATAGACGTATTCCTTCATTGATAGTTTTGCCATAATCACACCCCTAATTTGAATATTTCGTGTTATGATGATTATTATTTATTATAGATGATTTAAAGGAAAAAATCATTAAAGAGATGATAGTCTGGCTATGGATATGCAAAAGCTAAAATACAGAAGTTAGATGAATATTAAGATTAATATAAGAGTCGGAACAATCACCATTTGTTTGAACTCAATAAAAGTTGGGCTACTAAATAACTGATTATCATATGCAACAAAAAAAGCGCCTTCTTAAATTAATTTCTCAATATTTGGAGGGATGACATCCATGTCGGGATATTTTTTTCGAAGGGTAATCTATTCATCGACCGCAGCGATTTTTCCACCTCGAATCATGTATTGATTAGTCAATTATTACACCCCCAAAAATGGTGTCAGCCAATAGCCAAGCAAACATGCTGTTGCTATCGTGAAAGCGCGTCAGGTACGAAAAATCAAACTGCAATGGATAGTATAACGATGAAAAAAAGCCCCAATAATTTCAAACAAATGCCACTTAGTACGGTTGTTCCGCGGGTTGTTTGATGCCGGATTTTCCTTTTCCATGACTCATTCCTCCATGCTGTTTTATATACGATATGAAGGAATGACAAATTGTGTGTTTGCCTAGTTTTTTGTAGAAGAGAATTCTTTCATATTATCTATTAAACCCAGCAAGAAGTGCCTAGCACCGTTTCCCATGTCGACTCCGTTTGCTTCAAAACCTTCGACTCCACAAACTCCCTCTTTCTCCTATAATCGAATCCAGCCTGGAAAAGGGGCATGGAACTTCAAAAATTTTTTTGTTTTCCATGCCCCTTTTTTGCGTTTCATTTCGATTATAGGGGTGAAGGGAGGTGAGCAACATGGCCGAACAGCAAATGGTCAGCTCGCGACTGCGTCTCATCCTGGATGATGGGTTCGACGAAATGTCCGGGAAGCAGCTTTTCAAAACGAAAGGCTTCAACAATGTCAAACCACAGGCAACCGCCGATCAGCTTTATGCGATCGCAACGTCGGTTGCAGGGCTGCAGCAGCGCCCGCTGGTAGAAGTGGAGCGTAATGATAGCTCCGAAATTACCGCAGGCGCATAAGCATGAGGGAGGTTTAGCAGACAGAAGCAGAACTGTATGGGGGGATTCGGGAAATGATGAATCATAGTTCTGCCAGGGGATCTGAATGTCTTGATTTAGCGCGGGGGAGGAGGTGACAATAAATGAAAAAGCTTGAATTGAAATTTTTAAATGAAGACGAAAAGACTGTCACATATTCACTGGAACAACCGGTTGAACCGGCTGATCCGGCAGCTATTAAAGCTGCGATGGACGAAATCATCAATCAGAACGCATTCACATCATCAGGCGGTGATCTCGTGTCCATCAAGGAAGCACGGATTGTTGAGCGGAATGTTGAGGAGATTGAATTGCCACAATAAATATTTTAATGAGAGGTGTGTTGTATACTTGCACACCTCTCAAAATATTTTTTGGATTAATAAAGCTAAGATTATTTTGACCAAATCCCGGAACAACTATATCATTCCATATCTGAAAAGATATTCGTTTTCCAGGGCAGTTTTCATTTTTTTACCGCACTTTTTGCTGCAGGCTGTAATAAGCCGTTTTGTCGTTTTTTCATCCATGAGTAAGCAATTTAAGAAAATCGTATTTACGATAACCTATATTGTGATATGATAAAGAAAATACTAAATGGCGGTGATTATATGGGGTTCATTCAATCATCAGAAGAACTTATGAAGCGCATAGAAAATATGGACCGAGATAATTCAGTTTTTCAATTTTCTATTCCAGGTAAGGGAAAATTCACCCTCGTGTTACAGGAAGAGGAAGAAAATTCAATTAAAGCTGATGTTGAAAAAAATCCTCATCTTAAACAGATGATTGAGGAAAGTCAGAATGAATATAAAGAGGGAAGAGGTATGTCAACTTCGGAGTTATTCAAGTCGCTCGGAAGAAACTATGGCTTTTATTTCTAAATTGATTATAGATATTGAGGGATTCCTTAAAAATGACCTTGTTGGACAGGCTTACATAGAAGAATTCGGTGCCTATAAGGGTTTTTCACGAATCGTTATTAAGAAATTCCGGATTTATTATAAAAAGACCAAGATAATATTAGTGTCTTGGCAATATTATTTCCTGGAGAAAAATGAGAATGTTGATGAGCTTAAATTGCTTCTTCATCAGTTGTTTTCTCGAGTGGTTGACTCTACAGACAAATGTTATTTTTAGTGGTCTTTTCCAAAATAATCTAAACTGTCAGTACTTTTTTGCTCGGAGCTTTTAATATAAATTACCTGAATCAAAATCCTTAACCAGCCTCTATTTTCCGTTTTGAATGTTTCGCCAATAATTGCTCACATTCTCCTCATTCCACAGAACCAAGCAAATAAGTATTTGTTTCCTCCTGCCGTTCTGCTTCTCTTCCAATGTCTGTTCCCGCTTTTGCTCTTTGAACCATTCAGACACAACTTTGCCTTTAACTGGTAGCTGTCTACTTTTCATAACCATTGAGCGAATAATCCACCAAATTGCGGGTTTTTCAACATTTATAATCTAAAGAAAGGTGGAAAAGGTGGCATGGTTAATGAAAATTTTTGAAGGTTTATTTGAGATAGTATATGGTGTTCGCAAAGAGAACGGAAAATCGTTGTTGCGTGGGAAGGGTACCTGGAGGATTTAAAAGAAGAAAACGGAAAAGCCTCGGAACCTCTGCAGTGAACAGATCCAGAGGCCAATCGTTATCACGCCATATCCGAAAACCCTTTGAACGTATCAATTTCTTTTGTTAGGGCAGTTTTCATTTTTTCGCCGCATGCTTTGCTGCAGACTGCAAATAAGCCGTCTTGTCCATTTTTCTTGGCTTCAGAATCAGCTGTTGTAACAATCATTGGAACGCTTGTCTGCCGTGAATTTAAATAAACTTGGACAATCTCTCCTTCCTCGTCTGAGTAGTCAATTCCCTCGGCAAACTTAACATCAATTGCGTGTAATGGCTCGTTGTCACCGATTTTCTTCATACACCATGCACATCTGAACATTTGGGATGTCTCCTTCCGTGATTGAAAAGTACTTATAATGAATTACTTTTATTTTAGGGCGCAATGGCGTATTTTTCAATTTCATTCTAAAAAAGTGATTAAAAAAGAACGTACGTTTGTGTATAGCTGTGTTTTACTGTATAATGTTTAGTATGCAGTTACAGAGGTAATTTTTCCCAATATCGAATTGATAGTACCGCTGCCGGAAATGTCGATGTCGAGAAAATAAATCATAATCATAGTATCTGATCAGGTTATTTGCGTGAAAACAGTGCACCACCAAAATCGTGGTTAAAGGGTGAGACAGATGAACAACACAGAAATTGAAATCTTGAAGCTGGATGTATCAACTGACAAAGAAGCACTGAAGTATATGGGGGATTTTCTGGTATTTCAGGGAATTGCTCAGAAGAATTTTCCGGAAAAAGTCATGGAGCGGGAAATGGAATTGCCTACCGGATTACCGGCTAAGCCTTATGGCGTTGCCATCCCGCATACAGACCCGGAATTTGTCATCAAGCGCCAGCTCCTGGTAGCTCCGCTGAAGCGTCCTGTTGTTTTCGCGCAAATGGGAGACTCTGATCAACAGGTGAAGGTCTCGTTTGTGTTTATGCTGGCAGTTCCGGAATCCAGTGAACATTTAACACAGATACGGAATTTGTTCACCTGTTTTGAGGACGACCAATTCAATCAGGCACTGGCCGATTGGGATGGGAAGAAATCCTCGCTGAAACGATTAATTCAATGGTATATAGATGGATAAATTTTTTGGAAGCACAATCGCCCAGCCACGTTTTGTGGACTGGGTGATTGTGCCTTTTCTTTACTCGGAGGAACATATACTCCGATGCTTCCGCTTGAATTCAAACAGGATAACATGTTTCGGTCTTGAGAGTACTTATCAATAATTTTTTAGTTTTGCCATACTAGTCGCGTATTTTGGTACTTCTTTCGGAGAGTCAATAGGTGTAGTTTTGTATAAAATATAACTTGAAAAATTTCATCAATCTTGTATTATAGTATTAAATATTCTGAATATACTGTCCGGTAAGCATGTACTGGAAAGGATGACTTTTAGCCAAAACTGGACGATTAGGGTGTTATCCAGGAAAATGGTTTCGTTACGTTCTGAGTATGTTAAGTGGAAATATGGAAATAGCTGACAACGGGTCTCATGCCTTTAAATCAAGAAGATACATGCAAGGGGGGACAATAAAGGTTATTAACTTTTCCTATTTTAAAGCTTGATTACAAGTTTCCGATCAGGTCAAGTAGCTGTCTCTTGGTAATATGGGTGATGAATTATTTGTGATATCGATGACAAAACCAAAATTTAAGTCACTGAAGGGGGATACAAGTTAATGAGTAAAGAAGTCATTACTGAAATGAAGCAGTCGATGAAACTGCCTGTCATTATGGCGCCGATGTTTTTAGTATCCAATCCGAAAATGATTATTCAAGCCTGCAAGGCCGGGATAGTCGGTACCTTCCCTGCATTAAATGCCCGGACCGGAGATATTCTGGAAGACTGGATGGTGCAAATCACCGAGGAATTGGAACAATTAAAACATAATTCACCAGATCAAATGGCAGCACCATGGGGGATTAATTTTATTACCCACCGTTCAAATAAACGGTATGAAGAAGATCTTAAGCTGATTAAAAAATATAAGCCTCCTGTTGTGATCACTTCACTGGGGGATCCAAGTCCTGTTGTAAAAATTGCCCATGAATATGGCGGGATTGTCTTTTCAGATGTTATTAATATCAAGTTTGCTAAAAAGGCAATTGAAAAGGGAACGGATGGACTTGTTTTGGTATCAAGCGGTGCAGGGGGCCATGGCGGTGCGCTGAATCCATTTGCATTTCTAAGTGAAGTTCGGGAGTTTTGGGACGGCCCGATCATCCTTGCTGGCGGCATGTCCAAAGGTGAAGATGTATTGGCTGCGGAAATTCTTGGGGCAGATTTTGTCTATATGGGATCACGGTTTATTCCAGCTATCGAAAGTTCCGCGCAGGATGCTTACAAAGAAATGATTCTTGATGCTAACATAGAGGATATCATCTATACGGATGCGTTCAGCGGGGTGAAAGCAAATTATCTTATTCCAAGCATTATCAATGCCGGATTAGATCCACAAAAACTGGAGAAAAAAGAAGAAATTAACTTTGACAAGTCAAGCGGGGAATTAAAAGCATGGAAAGACGTCTGGGGTGCAGGTCAAGGTGTTGGCAGCATAAAAAAAATTCAGTCAGTCTCAGAGATTGTGCGAGAACTTGAAAAATCCTATGAGGATGCGGTGGAGAATATAAGCAAACAGCAAAGCAAGGCGAGATTATAAGAATAGTAAACAAGCATTTATTGAGGCAGGGATGATTCGTCATTTCTGTCTCATTTTTTGTTGCACAGTTAAATTTTGTATCAATTTGATTGACTCATAATCAAATAGTTTTCAAACTAATACATCTAATTGAAAAATTTAAAAATTAATTTGACCTATCAGAATCTTTCCATTACAATTTAATTAACCAAAATACAGAATAATTATTCCGTTATACGGAATTAAATCGAGGAGGTGTATGAATGAATAAATTAATTACTCCCAGTGAAGTCCTTAAATACATTGATAACGAAGATACTTTATTAGTCGGTGGATTTGGCTTATCAGGTACACCACTTACCTTACTTGATGAAATTGCTGAATCAGGTAAGAAAGATTTGACTATAGTAAGCAATAATTTGGGAGAGCCGGCAAAAGGACTGGGAAAATTACTTTTGGCTGGTTGCTTAAAAAAGGCAGTAGGCACTTATTTCACAACTAATCGAGATGCTGTGTCGGCTTGGAATGCGGGTGAATTAGAAATTGATCTGATCCCCCAAGGGACACTTGCTGAGGCAATTCGCAGTGCTGGTGCCGGAATTGGTGGTTTTTACACGAAAACGGCAGTTGGAACAAAAATAGCAGAGGGAAAAGAAGAAAAAATTATCGATGGTGAAAGATATCTCTTAGAAAAAGCAATAAAAGGTGATGTATCTCTTATAAAAGCTTTGAAGGCGGATTCATTAGGGAACTTGATTTATGACCACACGGCAAGGAATTTCAATCCTGTCATGGCTACTGCAAGTGAGATTGTCATCGCAGAGGCTGATGAAATTGTAGATGAAATCCCACCCTCCGAAATAGTGACGCCTCATATATATGTTGATTATCTGGTGAAAAACAAATATGTAAAAAAGGGAGGTGTTTATGTTGAGCGAGTCTGATCGCATTAAAATAGCCAAAAGAGTTGCAGAAGGGCTTGAAGATGGCGCATTTGTCAACCTTGGTGTTGGAATACCTACATTAATTCCCGACTACCTAAAAGGTAAGCAGGTTTTTCTCCAGTCTGAGAATGGTTTACTCGGAATCGGCCCTACGCCAGACGAAAAGAATATAAACATGGATTTAATTAGTGCTGGAAAGAAACCGATTACAATGGATAAAGGCGCGTCATTGTTTGACAGTTCGGATGCTTTTGCGATGATACGAGGCGGACATGTGGATGTTGCCGTTTTAGGTGCTCTGCAGGTAGGCCATTATGGAGAAATTGCCAATTGGGCTGTCCCTGGGAAAACGATTCTGGGAGTTGGTGGTGCAATGGATTTGGTAGCTGGTGTTAAAAAGATTATTCTGGCCTCGACTCATCAGTCAAAAAATGGAAATCCCAAACTGATAGATAAATTAACTTTTCCAAGCAGCGGTGCTAGAAAGGCAGATATGCTGGTTACCGAGCATGCTGTATTTAAATTTACATATGATGGCCCAGAGTTGGTTGAAATATTATCAGATATTTCAATTGGAGAATTGAGAAAAATTACGGGCACAGAATTCAAAGAAAAAATCACTACATCAGAGGGGAAGGAGACTTGTTAATGAACCAAGTAACTGTCGTAGGTTCAGGCGTGATGGGAAAAGGAATCGCTTATACTTTTGCCATTTCCGGATTCAAAGTTTACGTAAATGACGTAAAAGAAGATATCCTTCAAAAATCGAAAATAGATATTGAACAACTGCTGGAGGGCAGTTTTAAAAAAGGGTTTATAGAAGAAACAGTCTATCAGCAAGCGAAAGATAACCTTCAATTTGATACGAAACTGGAAACAGCAGTCAAGAATTCTGACATCGTAGTGGAGGCTGTGTTGGAAAATATAGACTTGAAGATTCAGGTCTTTCAACAGCTGGATAAAATTTGTAAGCCTGAGGCAATCTTGGCTACAAATACTTCAACAATGAGCCCGACGGAAATTGGGGCACAAACAAGTAGAGCCAACAAAGTAGTAGCGATGCATTTCTTTAATCCCGTTCATAAAATGAAGCTGATTGAGGTGATCCGCGGGCTTGATACATCGGATGAAACGGTTAGAAAAGTAAAGGAAGTTTCAAAGCGATTAAATAAAGAAGCAGTCGAAATAAATGAGTTTCCTGGGTTTGCTACTTCAAGAATGAATTGTCTCATCGGGAATGAGGCAATGAACATGTTAATGGAGGGGGTGGCAAGTGCAGAGGATATTGATAAGGCGATGAAGCTTGGGCTAAATCATCCGATGGGACCACTGGAATTGGCTGATTTGGTCGGGTTGGATTCAAGACTACGCAACATGGAATACTTGCATGAAACGCTAGGTGAAAAGTACCGACCATCACCAATCCTATTAAAATATGTAAAAGCTGGAAGACTTGGTAAGAAAAGCGGTAGCGGCTTTTATAAATACTCATAAAGAGGAGGAATTAGATGAGCCAGGAAGGAAATGTACGTATCAAAAAGGAAGGGGGCATGTTCTGGTTGACATTGAACCGGCCGGGAGCCCGTAATGCCCTGGATACAGCGATGCTGTCGGAAATTGGGCAGGCAATCGATGAAGCTGAAAGGGACGATACGATAAAAGTAGTAATGGTGAAAGGAGAAGGGGAAAAATCTTTTGCTTCAGGAGCAGATATAAAACAGTTATATGACAAACAACCGCTTGAAGCATTATTACCTGGTATGCAAGCGCTTTACGACAAAATTGAAAGCTTAAACAAGGCTACGATCGCATTAGTTGACGGCTATGCATTAGGTGGCGGTTGTGAGTTGGCGATGGCTTGTGACATACGTATTGCTTCCAAAAAAGCAAAATTCGGCCTTCCGGAACTGAACTTAGGAATCATTCCGGGGGCAGGCGGAACACAGCGTATGGCAAGAATGATTGGAAAAGGCAGAACACTGGATATGATATTGACTGGAAAAATGATTGATGGCCGGGAAGCTGAGCGAATTGGTTTAGTGAACTATTTCGTTCAGGAGGAGGAAAGTTTAATAGATAAAGCAAAAACGGTCGCAGGAGAAATTTTGAAAAAAGGTCCTGTTGCCATCCAGATTGCGAAAATGGCTGTTCATAAGGGATATGATATGGATGAAGGAACAGCAATGTGGCTGGAAAAGCTGTCACAGGCAGTTGTTTTTGGAACAGAAGATAAAAAAGAAGGAACAAAGGCATTTATTGAGAAACGAAAAGCTAAATTCCAAAACAGATAAAGTAGGAGGGACATCATAGTGGATTTTAATTTACCAGAGGAAATTGAATTTTTACGTGAAAACGTACGAAAGTTTGTAAAAGATGAGGTCGAACCAGTTGCAATGGACATTGAAGAAAATAATGAAATTCCGGAAAAAATAATCAAACAGTCCAAAGAAATGGGGTTATTCAGCTTAAGCATCCCAGAAGAATACGGCGGACTCGGTCTTGATATGGTGGGCAAGTCAGCTATATTTGAAGAACTTGGAAAAACACACAATGGATTCACAACGCTGATAGGTGCGCATAATGGTATCGGCAGTGCTGGCATTGTCGAGCTTGGGAATGAAGAACAAAAACAGAAATACCTGCCGAAAATGGCAACTGGAGAATGGATTGGTGCTTTTGCATTGACTGAGCCTACTGCAGGATCGAATGCAGCCAACCTGAAAACAACCGCTGAGAAAAAGGGAGATAAATATATAATTAATGGTTCCAAGCATTACATTACAAATGCAGTTGATGCTAACGTATTTACTGTTATGGCAGTTACAGATTCTTCTAAAGGAGCCAAGGGCATCACGTCATTCATTGTTGAGAAGGATTTTCCTGGTTTTACCTTAGGAAACGTTGAAGAGAAAATGGGACTTCGGGGTTCACATTCTGCTGAACTGTTTTTTGAAGATATGGAAGTTCCTACTGAAAATGTGCTTGGTGAAGAAGGGCAGGGATATGTAAATGCACTGAAGATTTTAGCAAATGGACGTGCCGGTCTCGCCGCACGGAATCTGGGTTCATGCGATAAACTATTGGAGCATTGTTTAAGCTATGCCAACGAACGAGAACAGTTCGGAAAGCCGCTCTTGGAAATCCAAACCGTACAAAATATGCTCGCTGATATCAGCCTGCAAATTGAAACCTTGCGTTCACTTACTTATCGTGTCGCATGGATGACAGATCAAAAACAAAGAGTCGTGAAAGAAGCGGCTATTGCAAAACTATATGGCTCGGAAGTCTACAATAATATAGCTGACCTTGCTGTTCAGATTCATGGTGGTATCGGTTATATGAAGGACTATCCAATTGAACGGTATTATCGCGATGCACGTATTACCAAAATCTATGAAGGTACATCAGAGATTCAGCGTAATATTATCTCAGGTGAGTTAATTCGTGAATTGAAAAGAAAGGAAGGATAGTATGCAAGAATCCTATATTATAGGCTCTGTGCGTACAGCAGTCGGGAAAATGGGAGGATCACTGAAAAATGTTACATCTGATTACTTGGGAGAGGAAGTGATCCGGGAAGTGTTGACCCGGTTCGGACCTGAAGTGAATGTGGATGAAGTCATTCTGGGACAGGCCAAGCAAAATCAGGACCATTCAAACGTTGCAAGAGTTGCAGCATTGCGGGCAGATTTGCCGGAAACTGTCAGTGGATACACGGTGCATAGACAATGCGGTTCAGGTTTGCAGGCAATCAATAATGCCGATATGCAACTCAAACTTGGGTTTTCTGATGTTATTATTGCGGGCGGTTCCGAAAGCATGAGCACTGCTCCCTTCTATTTGAGAAATGCACGTTATGGCTACAATGCCGGAAATGGCGCATTGGTGGACCCAAATACAGAAAGTCAGCCGGGTTCACAGCCAAGAGATGTATATGGCGACTTGACAATGGGACTGACTGCCGAGAATCTTGCTGAGAAGTATAGTATATCCAGGGAGGAACAGGATGAGTTTGCTCATCGCAGTCAAGTATTGGCAGATAAAGCAATCAACGAAGGAAGATTCAAAGATGAAATTGTACCTTATGAAGTGAAAGAGCGAAAAAATACGTTCACTTTTGATACAGATGAGCACCCAAGACTTACCTCTCCGGAAAAGTTGGCAAAACTTCCGGCCGTGTTTAAAGAAGGTGGGAGCGTCACCCCTGGTAATGCTAGTGGACGAAATGATGGGGCGGCTGCGCTTTTAATGATGAATAAGGAAAAGGCAGATTACTATGGTCTGAAGCCAAAAGCGAAAATTATTGCGCAGGCTGTAAGTGGCGTTTCACCGGACATAATGGGAATTGGCCCTGTGGAATCGACAAAAAAAGTTTTAGAACAGGGTGGCCTCTCATTGGATGATATTGGACTTGTGGAATTAAATGAGGCATTTGCGGCGCAGTCGATTGCAGTTATCCGGGAATTAGGCCTGGATTTGGATCGGGTTAATGTAAATGGCGGTGCCATTGCACTGGGACATCCGATAGGGGCTACTGGTGCAATTATCACCACGAAATTGCTTTATGAAATGGAAAGAATAGGAGAAAAATATGGGCTTGTCACACTTTGCATTGGTGGGGGTCAAGGTATTTCAAGTATAATTGAATATCTGGAATGACAAAAATGGCTGGTATTTAATTTGCCAGCCATTTGTAAGATAAACACAGCATCTATTGATTTTTTGATTCTTTTTACTTTAATTTAAAGTTAATATAAGTAGAATGCATATTTCACATTTTGGAATAAAAGATATCTGTATGAATTTGAAAGCCAATGAATTAATCTAGACATATTTAAGGTGGAGAATGATCGTAAATGAGTCAAAGTCTGTTGAAGGCTATTAAAATATTGGATTGTTTTGACGGGAATAGGGACCTGTCTTTGATGAACTTGGTCGAGATATCCGGATTGCCGAAGACGACCGTTTACCGGCTGGTGTCTTCACTGGAGCAGGCCGGATTGCTTGTAAAGATCAAACGCTCGGGTCTTGACGTGAAGTATAGGATGGGTCTCAAATTTTTGGAACTGGGTAATAAAGTTAGCGAACAGTTGGAATATAGAAAAATCGCTCTTCCTTATATGAGGACATTGAACAATGAATTAAATGAACTTGTATATTTGGCAGTGATTGAAGGGGATGAAGCAGTCTATGTCGAACAACTAAACAGTACCAAACCCGTAAGGCTCGTTATAAAAGTAGGTAGAAGATCACCGCTTTATGCTGGATCTGCCCCAAAGCTACTGCTTGCATTTATGGGTTCGGATGATATAGAAGAGTACTTGAAGGATCTTGATATGGAAAAATTCACAGATAACACCATTTATGATAAGCAGAAATTAAAGGATGAACTAAAGCTGATTCGGGAGAGGGGATATTCCATTAGCCAGGCTGAGCGCTTTGAAGAAACGATGGGATTCTCCTATCCTGTCCGGGATTATAGTGGTAAAGTCATCGCCTCGCTTGGGGTAAGTATACCGGTAACCGACTATTCACCTGAACGGGAGAAAGTCATTCTTGAAAATATTAAAAAGTCGGCAGAGCATGTTTCTGTGGAATTAGGCTATGTCCAAGATTTACAAGGATGACTGGTTCTTGGTTCTAAAAGGAGGAGCTGATATGGAAAGTAATCATTCCATAGAAATAATTCCATTCCCGGGGATCGTTTTGGATGAAGATGGTCGGGTTGTTACGTTTAACTCCTTGATGTTATCGCTTATAGCAGGAATGGAAGCTTGTAAACAAATATCGGATATTTTTTCTGTATGGAATAAAATACCGGGCTCAAACTTAGTGGATGCGGTCTATAAGGGAAAGTCTTTCCTATTTATCGAGACCAGTGGGAAACAAGGGCAGCTTTTTATTGGTATTGAAACAGATATTTTGGTCGATTTAAGGATGCGGAATAAAGAACTGGAAAGTTTGAATAGGGATTTGGATGCGGTGATAGAAAACTCATATGATGGAATTTATATTACGAATAATAAAGGTGATACTTGGAAGACAAACTCAGCCATCGAACGAATAACTGGTATACCAAAGGAGTATTACCTGAACAAAAATGTAGATGAACTTGTAGACCGAGGTATCTTAAAAAATTCCGTCACCAAAAAAGTGGTGGAATTCGGGAGAACGGTATCTTATGTACAGAAGAATTACGAGGGAAAAGAAACACTTTTAACAGGAACTCCTGTATTTAATGAGGAAGATGAAGTTGAAAAAATCGTAACCAATATCAGAGACCTGTCTGACCTGAATGAACTGCAGGAGGAACTAACGAAACTGAACCAACTGAACGACAGGTATAAGAAGGAACTGTCCCATTTGAAAAAAAAGCATGTACAGCTGAATGGAATTGTAACTCAAAGCAGTCAAATGAAAGCGATTTATGAAACGGCAGAAAGGATTGCGGATATAAATGCCACTGTTCTTATTTTAGGAGAAACCGGAGTGGGAAAGGATGTACTGGCAAAATACATCTATGAAGAAGGTGCACGCTCCAAGGAAGGAGAGTTTTTGAAAATCAACTGTGGTGCAATACCCGCGGATTTACTGGAATCGGAATTATTTGGTTATGAACCAGGAGCGTTTACCGGTGCAAGCCAAAAAGGAAAACCAGGGATGTTTGAGGTAGCTGATAAAGGTATATTGTTTATGGATGAAGTTGGAGAACTGCCTATAAACCTTCAGATTAAATTGCTCCAGGTTCTCCAGGAAGGTGAGATTCAAAGAGTCGGGGGACTCCAAACGAAGAAAGTCGACGTAAGAATAATTGCTGCCACCAACAGGAATCTGGAGAAGATGGTGGCTGAAGGAGATTTTCGTGAAGATTTGTATTACAGGTTGAAAGTTATACCTTTCTATGTTCCGCCTTTGAGAGAAAGAAGGGATGATATTCAGCCTTTAGTAAGATTATTCCTTAATCAGGTGAACAATAAGTACCAATTGAAAAAAGAATTCGGTCAAAACTTGAAGGAATTCTTGCTTTTCTATGAATGGCCGGGAAATATCCGGGAACTTTATAATCTTATTGAAAGAATGGCTGTAACGGGAAAAAGTGATAAGATTCTTTTGAAAGATCTCCCACCTGAATATTATCCGAATGAGCAAGAAACGAACGAAATTATCTCACTAAAGGAAGCTACTGAAGCCAAGGAAAAGGAAATCATTTCATCTGCAGTTAAAAAACTTCAAAATACGTATGAGGTAGCAAGAGTATTAAAAACAAGCCAGCCTACTATTGTACGGAAGATGAAAAAGTATAAAATTAATTTCAACTAATCTAAAAAGGGGGAGAAACCATGAAAATTGGTGTAGCTGGAGCAGGTGCTGTAGGCAGTTTCTTTGGCGCTTTATTGCATAAAGGTGGCCATGATGTCATATTTCTTGCAAGGGGAAAGCAACTGGAAAAATTGAGCGAACAGGGGTTGTCCATCCAAGGAGAGTCCGGGAACTTACATATTGGTGGAGAGTTTACGGAAGATCCATATGGACTGGCGCAATCGGATCTTATATTATTCTGTGTTAAATCCAATGATACAGAACAAATGGCTAAACAACTCCTTCCTATCCTAAAAGAGGGCTCAGCTGTGCTAACAGTACAAAATGGAGTAGATAATGAAGAAAAGCTACAGAGAATTTTCGGGGCTAATCGATTACTCTCAGCTGCAACGTATGTTCAAGTATTCATGGAAGCCCCGGGACAGGTACGCCAGAGGGGAAGAGTAAAGTTGGTTATAGGTGAAGTGGAGTCCAGGGCTTCAGGAAAAGCGAAAATGATGACAGAAGAGATTCGTTCAGCCGGTATTGATGCTAAGTATTCTAGTAATATACTGGAACGGAAATGGAAAAAGCTGCTTTGGAATATTACTTTCAATCCTTTATCTGCGATGGTTGAGGTAAAGGTAGGGGAGATTCTTGATTCATCACCGTTACGAAAGACTGCAGAGAACATATGCAGGGAGGCATTGGCGACTGCTGCTGCAACAGGAATGATTGTTGATCAGGAGAAGGCTTTTTCGACCATCTTTTCAAATGCTGAATTGGCAAGAAGTCATCAAACTTCGATGTTACAGGATCGTCAACAGGGCAAGGAAATGGAAGTTGAGTCCATGTGTGGATATGTCGTCAGAAAAGCTCAAAAGTTAGGGGTGGCTACCCCAACACTAGAAACAATTTATCACCTGCTTACCTTTATGAATGAAAAAAATCAGTAAACTATTTAACCTGTCTGTGAGGTTTATTTATTGCGTAACGATTCATTATTGAATGGATTGATTCAATAATGAATCGTTACGGATTAGTCATTTTGTGGATTATTAATTCAATTATGAATTATTAGACGTAATAATTAAACTATGAATAAACAAGCTGAAATTTTTTATCCCCATGAATGAAAGCGTTTCCTAACGCCGTTGTCTTGTTTTGAAATGGTTGGCATGATTTTTGCTTTTAATATTAATGAAAACCCTTATAAGGAGGAATAATCATGACGGTGGCAATTAGTGATGAACTGGAACAAATGAAGACAATGATAAAAAACTTTGCGGACAAAGACGTGGATTTATACGCCCAACAGATTGAAGATGAAGATATTCTGCCGCAGTATTTGATTGAAAAAGCAAAGGAACTTGGACTTTTTGGTATAAGTATTCCGGAAGAGTATGGGGGAATTGGTTTAAATGCAGTCGGAAAAACGACCGTACTGGAACAATTAGGAAGGACACATAATGGTTTTGTTTCCCTGATAAGTGCACATACGGGAATCGGGAGCACAGGAATCGTCAAAATGGGTTCCGAACATTTAAAACAAAAATATCTTTCGGATATGGCTGCGGGTAACAAGATAGGGGCCTTTGCACTCTCCGAGCCGGGAGCAGGATCTGATGCTACTAATCTAGCTACTCAGGCTGAAAGGCAAGGTGGTAGTTGGATTCTTAATGGAACAAAGCATTTTATCACCAATGCTCCGGTAGCTGACGTATTTACTGTTTTTGCTTTAACAGATAAAGAAAAAGGGGCAAAAGGCGGTATTACCGCCTTCCTGGTGGAAAAGGATTTTCCGGGGCTAACAATAGGAAAAAAAGACAAGAAAATGGGACTGCGTGGATCTGCCACGGCTCAACTAATTTTTGAAGATTGCGTGGTACCACATGAAAACGTGATTGGTGAAGTGGGCATGGGTTACATGAACGCTTTAAAGATTCTAGGAGAAGGGAGAGTTGGCTTGGCGTCAAGAGCAGTAGGGTCCTGTGACAAGTTGATAGAATTATCCGCTGCCTATGCTAAAGAAAGGGTGCAGTTCGGGAAACCAATCGCAAATAATCAAGCCATCCAATGGATGCTTGCCGATATGGCAACCGAAACAGAGGCGGCTCGTACCCTGACTATGAATGCGGCGGAAAAAATCGATGAAGGTAAGAAAGTGATTAAAGAGGCTTCAATGGCAAAATTGTTTGCTTCAGAGGTATTCAATAAGGTTGCCGATAAAGCATTACAGATCCATGGTGGTATTGGCTACATAGGCGAATATGCTGTTGAACGTTTCTATCGGGATGCACGGATAACTAAAATCTATGAGGGGACTAACGAAATACAGCGTTTGATCGTGGCAAGGAAAATATTGGATGAGAATTGAGGTGGAGGATGAATACGTTTGATTTATTTCAATTAAAAGGTCAAGTAGCCCTCATTACAGGGGGAGGAAGAGGAATAGGTTTTCAAATCGCAGAAGCATTATCCGACGCCGGCTGCGCTATTGCTTTGTGTTCGAGAAAATTAGAGGCTTGTGAAGATGCCGCACAAGCATTGACATCTAAAGGTGTTAATGCACAAGCCTATCAATGTGACTTGGGAAATGAAGAGGATATCAACCAAGTTATGAATGATGTGCTTGAAGACTTTGGACGGATTGATATTCTCGTAAACAATAGTGGCACTACTTGGGGAGCTAATGTGGAAGATATGCCCTTGGAAGCCTGGGAGAAGGTGATGCGGGTAAATGTAACTGGTACATTTCTGATGTCGCAGGCTGTAGGCAGGAAGATGATTGAGCAAAAGTCCGGTAAAATCATCAATATTGCTTCTGCAGCAGGATTAAAAGCCGAGCCACCGGAGGTGCTAAACGCTATTGGTTACAGCACAAGTAAGGCAGCAGTTGCCCATTTCACCAAGGATTTGGCGAGAAAATGGGCTCAACACGGTGTTTATGTTAATGCGATTGCTCCGGGTTTCTTCCCCACGAAGATGACAAGGGTTGTTCTAGAGCAAAATGGTGATGCTATAACGGAAAAAAATCCGCTTAATAGGATCGGAGATGAAAATGCAATCAAAGGAACAGCGTTGTTGCTGGCAGCAAATGCAAGCGATTTCATTACAGGGCAAATTTTGAGCGTGGACGGCGGAAGCACTTTATAGAAGATTGGAGGTGAGATTATATGAGTGCGGATGAAGCAAATCGGAACAAGATTGATACAACTGTTAAAGAAAAACCTGCGTATGTAGAAGATATTTGGAGAAACAGAGCTGTGAAATGGAACTTTTCCAGGTTTCTCGTTTTGATTATTTCCTTGCTTGCGATTGGGTTGTCTATATTTCATATTTACACGGCAGGATTTGGAACATTGCCATCATGGCAGCAGCGAAGTATACACGTGTTATGGGCAATGCTATTAATCTTTTTGTTGTTTCCATTTCGTAAAGGAAAAGATTTTGGAATTCTTGATATCTTGGTAGTTTTACTGACACTGGCTACCTCGTTTTACATGATTACAGAAGCGGAAGCCATTCTAAGCAGGCAGGGTAACATCAGTGCCGCGGATACAGTGTTTGGGACTTTATTTATTGTCCTTGTTCTGGAGGCAACTAGAAGAACAAACGGTATTCTGATGGCATCAGTCGGGATATTCTTTCTAGTCTATACCATGTTCGGACAGTACTTTCCAGGTGCCTTGGCACATCCGGGAATCCGTTATGAAAAAATGGTTGACCATATGTTCAGTGGGACATTGGGAATATTCAGTGCACCCGTGTATGTCAGTTCAACAGTTTTGATTCTGTTTGTTATCTTTGGCGCATTCCTTATACGGTCCGGTGGAGGTCAGTTCTTTACCGATGCTGCATTTGGCTTGTTAGGTAACAAAACGGGTGGACCGGCACTTTCGTCCGTTGGATCAAGTGCTTTAGTGGCGACAATTACAGGGAATGGTGCAGCGAATGCTGCGATCACCGGCTCCTTTACAATTCCATTAATGAAAAAGCTAGGGTATAGTAAAAGGTTTTCGGCCGCCGTTGAGGCAGTTGCCTCTCAGGGAGGGCAGATTATGCCACCGATATTGGGGGCTTCAGTGTTCATCATGGCTGAAACCATTGGTATCCCTTACATTCAATTAGCATTGTTCGCATTGATACCCGCTGTCATCTATTTTTTCATTGCAGGTATGGTGGTATATTTCCATGCAAAACGATTGAAGATGGCTGGTATACCACGTGAGCAACTGCCTGACTTCAGAAAGGTACTGTTGAAACAGGGATACCTATTTTTACCGATTATTCTTATCATAGCACTAATGGTTTACGGTTATAGTCCAATGAAAGCGGGATTCTATGCCACCATTGCAACCATCCTTTTAAGTTGGATTCGTAAGGCAACAAGAATGAATTTACTGGATATCCTTGCGGCATTGGAAAATGGCACAAGAAACGCGCTTGCAGTTGTTGCTGCGTGTGCTACAGCCGGGATTATTGTTGGGTCAGTATCTTTGACGGGGCTTGGCATCACTTTTTCAAGATTTGTCATAGATGTGGCAGGTCAAAATTTATTACTTCTTTTGTTATTGGTAGCTATCGCTTCCATCATCATGGGAATGGGCATGCCGACAGTGTCTGCATACGTAATTCTGGCGGTGTTGGGCGCGCCGGCACTCATTGAACTAGGAGTGAACGTTGTAGCAGCTCATTTCTTTGTTTTCTATTTTGGTGTTCTTTCCGGGTTGACACCGCCGGTTGCCATTACGGCTTATACAACGGCTGGCATATCTGGGTCGGATCCGCTCAAGACAGCCTTTTATGCAATGAAAATTGGGCTTGGTGGTTTCTTTGTCCCGTTCATATTTGCCTATAATCCCGTTTTGTTGATGCAAGAAGGGAGTCCTTTAGAAATTGCTATCGCTACTGGAAGTGCCTTAATAAGCTGTGCCTTTTTTGCCGCAGCTTTGGAAGGGTATCTCTTTAGTGAATTAGGAGCTCTAAAAAGGCTGCTAAGTATGGGGGGGGCTATATTGCTAGTAACACCTGGATTTCTGGGGGATATTATAGGGTTGGCGCTGGTAATTGGTTTAGTTGTATGGCAATGGAGAATTAGGACGGATGATACAGTAGAGGAAAAACAAATAATTAGATAAAGGGAAGGTGTAAGTATGAAAAAAACAATGATAAATATGGTTATTGCAACGATTGTTGCCTTATTGCTTGGAGCATGTGGAGGAGAAGAGACATCCGGCTCAGGAGATAAGCCAACAGCACCAGATAAGTTCTTAACGATTGGCTCAGGTCCAATGGGGTCCGGATGGTACCCAATCACTACAGCAATGACGGAAATTTATTCGGAATCCTTCAATGGATTGAATGCTACCCAGCTGGAAGGCGGGTCCACAGCAAATCTGGAATCTCTGGGTGTGGGTGACGTCCAGATGGCGTTGAATTATACACCGGATTTTATCTCCGCTCTGGAAGGCGGAACAGGATTCGATAAACCAATTGAGGACTTAGCTGCCATTGCTGCGATTTATCCGGTTTACCAGACGATTGCAACCACTGCGGATAATGAGGACATCAATTCGATTGAAGATATTGTTGATAAGCATATCTTTCTCGGTCCTAAAGGTGGCGGTGGACCCGTTGCATTTTGGAAGATGATGGAGGAATATGGGATTGATGAACAGACCATAGAAGAGGCAGGAGGGAAGGTATCTTATGGAAATTATTCCGACGGGGCTTCTATGTTGAAAGATGGGAATGTGGATGTGTTCCTCGGTGGGGGAGCTCCTTTCATCCCGGCTTTACAGGAAATTGAGATAACCAGTCCTATTAAGGTTATCCCGATAGACGAAAATAAATTGGAAAGTATTGAAGAGAAGGGGATTGGAATCACAAAAGGCGCTTTACCAGGCGGTACTTATAAAGGAATAGAGGAAGATGTACCGACGTATGTCATGGAAACTATGATTACAGTGGATTCTAAATTGGATGAGGATTACGTTTATAATCTAACTAAATTTTTCTGGGAAAACTTGGATACCTTTGAAGAACAGGTTCCTCAGCGCGCTAAAAATTTCACTTTGGATACTGCCTTGAATGGAATAGATCCAGAAAAACTTCATCCGGGGGCAAAAAGATATTACGAGGAACAAGGCGTGCTTGAATAATCTTAGAAGGGGGTTGAATTATTTTGAAGAATCTTGAGGAACGTAAATGGTTCAGAGCTTATCCGGAACAAATGATTAAAGAATTGGATATTCCAGTAGTGTCTGTATATTCCCTTTTAGAAGATACCGTAAGCCATTACCCAAACCGTCTTGCTGTTATTCAGGACGAAGTAAAATACACTTATAAGGAATTGAAGGAATATATCGATCATCTTGCGGGTGGATGGAAGGAGCTAGGTTTGAGAAAAGGGGAAAGGATTGGCCTGATGATATCCAATGATCCAGGATATATCATCAGCTATTATGCTGCTATGAAACTTGGTCTTGTTGTTGTTCAAATTAACCCGCGTTATACACCTAGAGAACTATTGCAGATCGCTAGTGACGCTGAAGTGGCTTACATTGTGACAGAGGATAATATGATTGAAAAAATCAAAAAACTGGATGAAGTTTACCAATTTCAGCATATTTTTGTGGTTGGTTCATCAGATGATGAAATTATTTCTCTTGCATCACTTATCAAAAGCTCAAAAAAACTGGAAGAAAACAATACCATCACTCCCGGCGAGGACGTAGCTGTTATTCAATACACCGGAGGAACGTCAGGAGCCATCAAAGGAGCGATGTTGACACATTACAATCTTGTCGCCAATGTCATTCAAAGTTATGCCATGTACGGGGAAGACATGAAGTTTGGAAAAGAAACTGTATTGACTGCTACTCCGCTATACCATGTGTATGCTATGACAAGTGGCATGAATCTTGGAATTTATATTGGTGCTACAAATCTTCTCATCAAAAAATTTGAGGTTGCTGATGTGTTAGAGAAAATAAAGACATACAAACCTACTTTTTTTCCTGGAGTTCCCGGTATGTACAATGCGTTTATTAATCATGAACGGGTTCGGGAATACGGGTTGGACTGCCTGAAGTTTTGTTCAAGTGGTTCAGCCCCCTTGCCTGTGGAAGTAATCCGGAAATTTGAAGAAATCACTGGAGCGGTAATTGGAGAGGGATTTGGGTTGTCAGAGGCCTCGCCTTCCACTCATCGAAATCCCCCAAAGGGAATAAGAAAAATAGGTAGTATTGGTATTCCAATGCCGGAAACGGACAGTAAAGTGGTAGATGAGAAAAATAATGAACTACCGGCGAATTCTGTCGGAGAACTAGTCATCAAGGGACCACAAATCATGAAAGGATATTGGAATAATGAAGAACAGACCAGAAAAAGTCTGAAGGCGGGATGGTTATACACCGGTGACTTGGCTTTACAGGATGAGGACGGCTACTTTTTTATTGTTGGTAGAAAAAAAGAAATGATTATCAATGGGGGCTTCAACGTCTATCCCCAGGAAGTAGAAAATGTCCTATACGAACATCCTGACATAAAGGAATGTGCGGTTGCCGGTATTCCTGATCGGGAAAAGGGGGAAGTAATCAAGGCATACATTGTTCCGAAGAGAGGGATATCCATTGATTTTGAAGAACTAAAGGGGTTTTGTTATAGAAGTCTTACGCCCTATAAAGTACCAAAGCGATTCGAAGTTATAAATGAACTTCCAAGGAATAATGTAGGTAAAATACTGAAACGTAAGTTGGTAGATGCTGAAAAGAAAAAAAGTCAGAAGAGAGATTGAATGAATCAATTTCATAATTGCTCTTTTTAAAAACACAAAGACCTGCAGAATTTTTAAAATGGATTTTTTAAAATTCCTTTAAACAGCTTGCTAGGCAGCCTGTTGTTGGTTTAGCTTCGCATTAATACGATCTGCAGCTAGTTTTGAAGCATTATACATCAAAGTAACGATGTCAAAATGGACTTTAGCACGTTCACCTGTGCGAATACGAACATTGTTGAGCTGGAAGAACTCCTTTAAATACGCATTAACGTTCCACTGCTGAACGACGGTTGTAAATAGCTTTCCAGGCTTTGGAGCCACGAGCCGGCGCTGTGTATCGTCTGAGGTCTTTGGTAATTTTCATCTTGAACACTTTTTGCAAATACCTTCATTGGCTAATGGGCAATCTTTGCATTCCTTCGGGCTCGTGTACTTCAGTGTTTCATATTTGGCATCGTAACTATCATAACGATACGAATGCTCACGGAAACAAGTCGGGGCAAAATACTTATCAAACCCAATTGGTTCCGATTCATTCCGTTTATTATAGGCAATAATGGATTGCTGCCCCATTTGGTACACTTGCTGGTAAATCGGTTCAAAATCATAACCGGCATCCATCGTTTGATAACACAAGTTTGGAAGTGGCAAGCGTTCATCAATCCCTTTCAATAACGGAATGGCGCCTTTTCCGTCGTTCATTTTTCCTGACGAGAAAAGGGACTGTAAAATATATTGACTCGATGTACCAACCGCCAGATGGCCTTTATAGCCAAACCAGAATTCGTTTTTGCCTTCACTATTCTTCTTGACTCCCCATTGGGGATCCCGAGGAACTTCATCACGAAGTTCGGTTAAGGAAGCGTCTAATTGGGCTTCAATTTTTTTGTCATAAAGAGGCATATTAGCTTCTTTTTCAGCTTTTTCCTTTAACCATTGTTCACGCTCTTCTTTGGATTTACTGCCGCGCTTTTTAGGCTCCGGCTTTGGCTTTTCTTCTTTAAGTGGTGCCTGATCGCGTGCTTCGAAGTGAGTAGCATCGATTGCGACTGTATCATCAATGATAAAGCCTTCCGCAATGGCTTGGAGGACAACCTTTTCCTGCGCTTTTTCCAAAGCGTTTGTTTCTTTCAACTTCGCAAAAAGCCGGGAATAAGAAGCTTCAGATGGGATTGGATCAGAAACAAGAAATCCGCAATTCAGTTTAAAGGCAATATCGTCATTTAGACGTTTGACCAGGTCTTTTATCGTTGGGATGCGCTCGATGTATCGAATGAAAATGGAAATAATCATCGCTGCATAATTCAGCTCTTCCGGCGCACCAAGTCGCGATTTTTTGGTCACTTCATGGTAAATCGAATCCAAATCAATCGCGGAAATGATTGCCTCATATTTTTGGGTAGGTTCCATTTCATATAATTCTTGGATGCCAAATAGGCTCGTTTGCCGTATAATGGTCATAGGAAGTACTCCTCCAGTCTTTTTGGGATGTTTAGTCAACGACCATTATACAAGATTTGGGGAGGTACTTCCTTTTTTATGTCTGCGAGCCCTTGCGAGATAAGGGCTGGGAATTATGAAATTCACTCGAATGTAAAAATATTTAAGTACGATAATACATTGACTATCGGCAGTACCATACCATAGTTTTCAAATAAAGTTGACGGTACAATCAGTTATTATAGAACCCAAGGGTTAAAACTAAATATAGTGAAAACGGGCCTATCCCTGACAAGGAAGTTATCAATATAGTTAACGAGGAGTGGGAAGATGAATATCTTTGTTTTATTGAAAAAAACGTTTGATACCGAAGAAAAGATCAAAATAAACGACGGGCAAATTGAGGAGGATGGTGCCGAGTATATCATCAATCCTTATGACGAATACGCTGTAGAGGAATCAATCATTCAAAGGGATGAGCATGGCGGTGAAGTGACTGTCGTTACGATAGGTGATGATGAATCGGAAAAGCAACTGCGTACGGCTCTGGCCATGGGGGCGGATAAAGCGGTATTGATAAATACTGATGAAGACCTGGAAGATGGTGATCAGTCGACAACGGTGAAAATTCTTGAATCTTTTTTTGATGATAAGGAAGCTGACTTAATATTTGCTGGTAATGTAGCAATCGATGAATCGAGTGGTCAGGTAGGTCCAAGGCTAGCAGAAGCCCTGGATATTTCATGTGTTACAACAATCACCAGTCTGAAAATTGATGGGGACACAGCCAGCATTGAAAAGGACGTTGAAGGCGATGTGGAAATGGTTGAGAGTGCACTTCCTTTGCTCGTCACCTGTCAACAGGGACTGAATGAACCTCGTTATCCATCTTTACCGGGTATTATGAAAGCAAAGAAAAAGCCGCTGGAGGAACTGGAAATTGACGACCTTGATCTGGAGGAAGAGGAGTTAGAGCCGAAGACAGTGACAATCGATATTTTTCTGCCTCCAGAAAAAGGGGCGGGAAAGGTACTCGAAGGAGAAGTGGATGATCAGGTGAGAGAACTCGTTACCTTGTTAAAAGACGAAAAGAAAGTATTATAAATAGCATAAGGAAGGAGAATTACAGTGAGTAAATTACTAGTATTTGGTGAAAGCATGGAAGGAACACTTCGGAATGTTTCTTTTGAGGCTGTAGCAGCAGCCAAAAAAATCGATGCGGATGCTGAAGTTGTAGGTGTCATATTTGGGTCGGAAGATCTTAAGGAACAAGGAGAGGAAATCATTCGTTATGGAGCAGATCGTGCGGTTATAGTACAGCATGAAAAGCTAGAAAACTATACTGCTGATGCATACGGACAGGCAGCAATGGCTGTCATCCAGGAAGAATCACCGGATGGAATCGTAATGGGGCATACTTCTATCGGTAAAGATTTGACACCGAAACTGGCAACAAAACTGGATAGTGGGCTTATATCAGACGGCGTTGATATCGACAATGAAGGGGACAATGTGGCTTTCATTCGGCCAATTTATTCAGGAAAGGCATTCGAGAAGAAGATTATTACAGAAGGGTTAACATTTGTGACCATTCGTCCGAATAATATTAAACCACTCGAACGGAATGAATCCAGAAGTGGAGAGGTGACGGCCAAGCATGTAGATATAGGGGACATCCGTACCGTTATCAAGGATGTAATCAGTAAGGCTTCCGATGGAGTAGACTTGTCTGAAGCGAATGTAATCATTGCCGGCGGTCGAGGTGTCAAGAGCAAAGAAGGGTTCGAACCACTTTATGAACTAGCTGAAGTTCTGGGTGGTACAGTCGGGGCGTCCCGTGGTGCATGTGATGCCGAGTATTGTGATTATGCCTTGCAAATAGGCCAGACAGGAAAAGTCGTGACACCGGATCTGTACATTGCTGTAGGAATATCCGGCGCCATCCAACATCTTGCGGGTATGTCCAATTCGAAGGTGATTGTGGCCATCAATAAGGATCCGGAATCGAATATCTTTAATGTGGCTGATTACGGTATAGTAGGTGATTTATTTGAGGTAGTGCCGAATCTTACCGAAGAACTGAAGCAATTGAAATTAAATGTTTAATGAAAAATTGACGAACGGATTTGAGAACAAGAAAAACAGAGTAGGAAGGTGAAAGCCAATTTGGACAAATTAATTGAGGATGTTCGTAACAGTTTTGAATCAAGTCCATTTTTTTCACATGTCGGTTTTGAAATCATTGAGTTCGAGGAAGGTAATGTTATCCTGAAGCTTCCAATTAGAAAACAGTTATTAAACGCCAATGATTCCTTGCATGGTGGGGTTCATGCAACTATGTTGGATCTTGTCTTGGGAATGGCCATCCGGTCCATGACCAGGACAAGGTGTACGACTATTAGCCTGAACATTAATTATCTCAATCCCTCTACAGAAGGTGAAATAATATATGCAACAGGAAACATCCTGAAACAAGGATATCGTATGGTAGTAGCAGAGGGGGAAATCAAGGATGAGAATGACAACATTCTGGCTAAAGGAATGGGCAATTATAAATTGATCAGAGATTAAATAAAGGTAAGAGTAACGTTTTTGCTGAACCCCTCATTTTTGATTAAAAAATCTAAAAATTATATTGCAATTTAAATAGGATCTGGTATAATAAACACTAAATATTCCGAAAATACTAAATGGTTAATATGTATCTGTGAGTTGTGAACTGTGAATGATAAATGCAAAGGAAGGGATTGTTAGTGAAAAAACCATGGCTAAAACATGTCGTCGGTGGAACCCCTCATGAAATTGAGATCCCTGAAGTCTCTTTGACCCACATATTTGAGAACTCTGTTCAAAAATTTGCTGAACACAATGCCATTACCTTCAATGGAGATACATACACTTACAAGCAACTTGAACAACTGATCAGGAATGTCGCAGGGTCTCTGAGAAATTTGGGAATTAATAAAGGAGATAGAGTGGCACTGATGCTGCCAAATTGCCCGCAGTATCCAATCAGCTATTATGCAACCCTGATGTGCGGGGCTGTAGTGGTACAGGTAAACCCGATGTATAAGTCATCTGAACTGCTACATGTTTTGAATGATTCGGAGGCCAGAGTGCTGATTGCATTGGATAAACTGCTACCAGTTGTTGAAGAGGTGATTAATGCCACAGAAGTAGAAGTCACTTTACCAGTTTCATTTGAAAACGATTGCAAATTCAATGAATACATGAAAAATCAAAAATACAAAGTGCCGGAGGTTTCCATTGAGCCCAAAAAAGATGTAGCGATTCTGCAGTATACGGGCGGTACAACCGGCCGTTCAAAAGGGGCCATGCTGACCCACTACAATTTAGTGGCGAATACGCTTCAAAGTTATGCAACATCCAAGGTTCGAACCCGCATCGGAGAAGAAAGGTTCTTGACTATTTCTCCTTTGTTTCATGTATACGGGATGACTAGTTGTATGAATCTGTGCTTTTATACCGGAGGTAATCTGATTCTGGTTCCAAAATTTGACGTTGAGCAGACAGTGGAAGTCATCGAAAAAACCAAACCGACCATCTTTCCAGGTGTGCCGACCATGTTTATTGCTTTATTGAGTTATTACAAAGAGAAGAATTTTGACTTAACAAGTCTTAGGACATGTACCAGTGGATCTGCTCCGCTGCCAGTTGAGGTACTTAATAATTTCAATGAAACGAGCGGTACTAGTGTAGCAGAAGGGTTCGGCCTGTCCGAAGCTTCACCGGTTACCCACCGGAATCCGATTAGTGGCTTGCAGAAGCCCGGCAGTATTGGGATTCCTATCCCCAATACGGAAGCAAAAATTGTAGATTCCGTTACCGGGGTAGAAGAGCTGGAGATCGAAGAAGTCGGAGAGTTGGTGGTCAGGGGACCACAGATTATGAAAGGCTACTGGAACATGCCGGAGGAAACTACAAACGTTCTTAGGGATGGGTGGCTGTTTACCGGTGACTTGGCAAAAATGGATGCCGACGGATTTTTCTATATTGTTGGCCGGAAAAAGGAAATGATCATCGCCAGCGGCTACAATGTCTACCCGGTTGAAGTGGAAGATGTCATTTATACCTATCCAAATGTACTGGAGGCTGCGGTAATTGGCGTACCTGATAAGTATAGAGGAGAGACAATCAAAGCGGTGGTTGTTCCAAAAGAGGGAGAAAATCTAGACGGGGAGGAGCTAATCACCTACTGCCGGGAGAGACTGGCGGCCTATAAAGCGCCACAGTCTGTGGAGGTTGTTAGTGAGCTGCCAAAGACAACTGTAGGGAAGATATTAAAAAGATCGTTGATTGAAACATATTCCTAGTAAACCACACATATTAAATACTAACTAGTTAGTATAACGCTTGTTATATATAAATGGAGGTAAACAACATGCATTTAAGACTGACAGATGAACAGAAAATGGTCCAGGAAACCATCCGTAAATTTGTGGAGAATGAACTAATACCTTTGGAGAATGAAGTATTAAGAAATGAGAGAGAAGGCAAGCCGAGTCTGTCCGCTGCAAAGCAAGAGGAGCTTCAGCGGAAAGCAAAAGAATCCGGGTTCTGGGGAATTAATACACCGAGCGAGTATGGTGGAGCTGATCTTGGACAGATGATGCAGGCCATCGTTTCCATGGAGGTTGCTAAAACGTT
Organism: Lentibacillus jeotgali; assembly: GCF_000224785.1. Lineage (GTDB taxonomy): Bacteria > Bacillota > Bacilli > Bacillales > Amphibacillaceae > Lentibacillus > Lentibacillus jeotgali. The sequence goes on from NZ_AGAV01000006.1 coordinate 41,313, forward strand.
CGTTCCTTTTACGTTTGGGGGTTCTGCGGATAATATTCTTTACTACGGCAATGAAAGACAAAAGGAAGAATATCTGATTCCAACCATTAACGGGGAAAAGAAGTCCTGCTTTGCCATGACAGAGCCGGATGCTGGCTCCGATACGAGAAATATTAAAACTACTGCAGTAAAGGACGGAAATGAATGGGTGATTAACGGGGAAAAAACATTTATTACCGGTGGAAACGAGGCGAATTTCGTGATGGTTATTGCCATCACCGACAAGGAAAGGCATCAGCAAACTGGAAGAGAAGGTGTGACTTGCTTCATTGTTGACCGCGACATGGGGTGGAGGTCTGAGTACATCGATACCATGGGAGAATGGGGACCGGCAGCACTTGTATTTGACAATGTGAGAGTACCGGAAGAAAACATTCTTGGAGAACTGCATGGCGGATACAACCTTGGTCTGGAATGGATAGGTTTTGCCAGATGGATTGTAGGAGCACGTGCAGTTGGTGCTGCCGAGCGACTATTGCAGATGGCAATCGACTATTCCAAGGAACGAAAAACATTCGGTCGACCGATCGGTGACAGACAAGCAATCCAGTGGCAAATAGCGGATTCAGCAGTTGAGATAGAGGCAGCAAAATGGATGGTGCTTAATGCGGCATTCACCCTTGATCAGGGAGAAGATAATCGGCACCTTGCATCTATGGCCAAGTTATATGGATCTAATATGGGTAACAGGGTGGTTGACCGTGTTATGCAGATTCATGGTGGTATGGGTTACACAAGAGAGCTTCCGATTGAACGTTGGTACCGTGAAGCAAGATTATGGAGAATCTATGACGGAACGGACGAAATTCAACGCATGATTATTGCGCGGAACCTGTTAAAAGGTAATGTAAAAGTAGGGCAATTTATCTAATATTTATATTTTTTAGGAGGTATAAACATGGCTCAAAGGTTCGAAGGAAGAGTAGTACTGGTAACAGGCGGGAGCCGAGGTATTGGAAAAGGGATTGCACAGAAGTTCGCCGAAGAAGGGGCGAAGATTGCCATTCTTGATATTAACGAAGAAGCACTGGCAAAAGCCGAAAAAGATTTTAAGGAGCAAGGATATACCGCACTTACGCAAAAAGCAAGTGTTGTAGAAGCAGATGAAGTGGAAGCAGCTGTTGGGGAAGTAGTGAATACCTTCGGGAAACTTGATATCCTTGTCAATAATGCAGGAATCATCCGCGATAATATGTTGTTCAAGATGACTGATAGCGATTGGCAGCAAGTAATGGATGTTCATCTGAAAGGTTCATTCAACGCATCAAGGGCTTCCCAGAAATACATGGTGGAACAGAAGTATGGAAGAATTATTAATATTTCTTCTACCTCCGCACTTGGAAACCGTGGTCAGGCCAATTACTCTACTGCAAAAGCAGGTTTGCAAGGATTTACCAAAACACTGGCCATAGAGCTTGGAAAATTTGGCGTTACGGCAAATTCTATAGCACCGGGTTTCATTGAGACTGATATGACCAAAGCAACAGCTGAGCGTGTTGGAGTTTCATATGAGGACTTTGTAAAAGGTGCTGTTAGCAAGATACCAGCCGCTAGGAGTGGGAAACCGGAGGATATTGCCAATGCGGTTGCCTTCTTTGCAGATGAAAGGTCATCCTTCGTCAACGGACAGGTTATTTACGTTGCAGGCGGCCCGAAAGATTAGAAAGGAGCCCTATTATGTATAAAAATATGATCGGTAGAAAATCCGAAAAAGTGAAAAATATGGTAGAGCGTGGACATGTCCGGCGTTTTGTCGAGTCCATTGGAGACCCTAATCCAATTTATGTGGATGAGCAGACCGGTGAAAAATCGAGGTACGGCGGGAATATTGCACCTCCGACATTTCCCAGGGTTTTTGATTATGGTAGAGTTGAAGGCCTTAACCTTCCAAAAAAGGGTCTGATCCACGGTGAACAAAGCTATCATTATGAGAGGCCTCTTTTGGTCGGAGAGGAAATCTACTGCTATACCGAAGTGGAAGATTACTATGAAAAATCAGGCAGCAATGGACGTATGGGTTTTCTTGCCGTAAAGAGGTATGGAGAGGATACTGACGGAAACGTCATTTTCACGGAAAAAATGACTACCATTATTACAGAAACGGTAAGAAGGGCGATGAATGTATGAAGAACATAACAAGATTAACTACAGGTGAAGCATTGGACGATATAACACTTCCCCCTGTAAGCAGGATGGATTTAATTAAGTACTCAGGGTCTTCCGGCGATTTCAACCCAATCCACACCATTGATGAGGAAGCTGAAAAAGCCGGATTGCCAGGTATCATAGCCCATGGGATGTGGACAATGGGCAATTTAGCGAAGCTTTTCACACCTTATTATGAAGAGGGGTTTATCCAAGACTATCAAATCAGGTTTTCCGGAATGGTTTTCCTTGATGATGTCCTAACATTAAAAGCTGAGGTAGAGGAACATACGGATGCGTACCTGTATTTTCGTGTAAGAACTGTGAATCAGAAAGGAAAAGACGTGATCAAGGGGAAGGTGGTTTTTTCCAAGTATGAATGATGGATAAATCGAAGAGGGTTCCTTTGACTGGGAGAGAAATATAAAACACGGAGTGCTAGCCATGGAGTTTAAATATTCCGATAGAATAAAGGTTGAAATAAGGAAACAAAGCTGGAACTTTCTATGATAAAGATGACTGCCATGACATGGCGGTGGAAATTATCGATCGTGCTAATTAGGCGTTTGGTGCAGTGGGTTGAGGAATAATTATTCACTTGCTTTCAGCTGGGCGGGCATACATACTTTTAGAGTGACAGATGGACCGGATGAAGTCCACCGCCGGATGATTGCCAAACAAAAATTGAAAAAGTATTAATCAAATATTGGAGGTCTTGTGAATGCATGTGAAGGATTTATTTGATTTGACCGGTAAGACGGCAATTGTTACTGGTGGCGGCCGCGGTCTCGGTCAGCAGATTGCGGAGGGGTTGGCAGAAGCAGGAGCGAATTTGGTTGTCTGTTCCAGAAAAACAGAGAACTGCAAGGAAGTTAGTGAAGAACTGAAAAAAAGGGGGGCAGCCTCCCTTGCACTTGCCTGTAATGTAACTAATCCGAATGATGTAAAAAGTGTAGTCAATAAAACAATGGAGAAATTCGGGACGGTTGATATTCTTGTCAATAACAGCGGAACTTCCTGGGGGGCACCGGTAGATGAGATGCCACTTGAGTCGTTTCAAAAGGTGCTAAATGTCAATGTCACAGGTACATTCCTCATGTCGCAGGAGGTCGGCAAGGTGATGACCGAACAGAAATCTGGAAAAATTATTAACATTGCTTCCACAGCTGGATTGAAAGGATCCGATCCAAGATTTATGGATGCTATCGGATATAACTCCAGTAAAGGAGCAGTCATAACATTCACCAAGGACTTGGCAGCCAAATGGGGGCCGCGTGGAATAAACGTGAATGCTATAGCACCGGGTTTCTTCCCGACAAAAATGTCAAAAGTACTCCTAGAGAAAGGCGGGGATAAAATTTTGGAAGGTACTCCGCTTCGAAAATTCGGTGGGGAGGACGATTTGAAAGGGGTTGCCTTGTTTTTGGCTGCCGCTGCATCAAATCATATAACCGGAGAGACAATTGTTGTAGATGGTGGATCGAATGCTATGTAAACGTGGTAATCAAATACAGAGGGAGTGGAAAAATAGATGAATAGAGAACCTGTTATCGTATCGGCGGTTCGAACACCTATTGCCAAGCAGGGTAGTGCATTGGCATCAGTACCTGCCCACGTGTTCGGGGCGGAAGTCATAAAGGAAGCAGTGAAACGTGCAAAGATCACACCTGAATCCATAGATGATGTAATTTTCGGTAATGTCTTAAGCGGCGGAGGGAATATTGCCCGTCTTACTGCACTCCAATCGGGATTATCGACAAACTTGTCGGGGCTAACCGTTGATAGACAGTGTGGTTCAGGAATCAACGCAGTGGCACTTGCTGCTCAGGCTATACGGACAGGTGAAGGGGAGGTGTTCATTGCTGGCGGAACGGAAAGTATGTCACGAGCTCCATATCTGATGGATCGACCTTCCAAGGCGTACAGCCCGGTCTTGCCAAAGTTTAGAAAATCCCAGCTTTCCCCGAATGAAATAGGAGATCCACCGATGGGGATAACTGCGGAAAATTTGGCGGACCAGTATAATGTTTCCAGAGAGGAACAGGATGAATTTGCACTAAGGAGCCAGAAGCGGATGGCAAATGCAATGGAAGAAGGACGGTTTGATGAACAAATTGTTCCAATCACGGTTCCAGTTCGGAAAGGAGATCCCGTTGTCTTTGAGAAAGATGAACATCCACGACCGGATACGACAATGGAAAAACTGCAAAAACTGCCACCTGCCTTCCGTAAAGAAGGAAGTGTATCTGCGGGAAACAGTTCCGGGCTCAATGACGCAGCTTCTGCCCTTGTGATCATGTCCAGAGAGAAAGCAAACCAGTTAGGGCTTAAACCTCTCGCAAAAGTAAAGGCTTCCGCTGTAGCTGGTGTGGATCCGAACATTATGGGGATCGGACCTGTGCCTGCAACAAGAAAAGTAATGGAGAGATCCGGAATGAAGCTAGAGGAAATGGATCTCATTGAGATCAATGAAGCATTTGCTGCACAAGTGATTGCGTGCGATAGAGAGATGCAGATGGATCCTGAAAAGGTTAATGTTAATGGCGGCGCCATTGCTCATGGTCATCCATTAGGTGCTACTGGAGGGATTCTGGTCACCAAGGCAGTTCATGAACTACAAAGATCTGGGGAAAAATACGGGTTGATTACCGCTTGCATTGGCGGCGGTCAGGGAATTGCTGCCATTATTGAAAAAGATTGATGAAGCTGTAGTCGGCAAAATCTATATACTAAGAGATAGGCTAATATTTTGTAGAAAGGAAAATGGCAAATGAAGAATAAAATCAAGAACGCTAGCATCCAACAGTTCGATGAAAAAGGGTACAGCGAAACATCCATTCAGGAGATTGTCGACTATATCGGTGTTACAAAGGGGAGCTTTTATTACTATTACAAAAGTAAACAGGAACTCCTGAAGGATATTCATATCAATTATATAGAGGGTCTGCTTAAAGAACAGGATCAAATCCTCCAGAATCCGGATAAAAATAGCAAGGATAAATTATACAGCATTATTTCTATGATCGTTAACAGTATTAGAACACAGAGGCAGAGTGCCAGGATTTTCAATCGGGAAGGAAGAAACCTTGACAAACTGCATTTTGAAGAAATTCGCCACAAACGGAGAAAATTCCGTTTGGCATTTCAACAAGTGATTGAGGAAGGAATTAAAACTGGTGAATTTAAAAAGGGTCTGCATGCAGATATTCTCACCTTTGGGATGCTGGGTATGACGAATTGGAGCTTCAATTGGTTCAACCCGGAGGGGAAATTGTCAGAAGAGGAAATCATCAACACCTATATTGACATTCTGTTTAATGGGATAATCAATGAACGATAAGCCAGAGTAACTATCGACAGATGGGAAGGAGGGAATAGATGGCTTCCTATGAAATAGAAATTTACGTCCGGTTTTCAGAGACAGATGCAGCCGGTCATGTGAATAATGTTAGTTACTTCCTGTATTTTGAAGAGGCCCGGACCAAGTTCTTTCAAGAAATATGTCCGAAACGTAATAATTCAATTAATTTCATTCTTGCTTCAATCTCCTGTGATTACATCACTCAGGCATATGCTGGACAGAAGCTGAAGCTGTTGACGGACGTGGAAAAAATAGGCAGGAAAAGTTTTACCGTCAAACATACTCTTGTCAATCCGAAAACGTTCAAGATTGTTGCAAAATCACATGCCGTTACAGTCTGCTTCAATTATGAAGAACAAAAGACGATCAAGGTTCCGGATGAAATACGGAGTAGGATGGAGAAATACCTGGTGGTGACCAATAAAGAGTCGGAATTTTCGCAGTAGTAGGATTGCGAAATGATAGCGGAAACAGTACCTATCCGCAAGTGAGGACTAGTTTGATTTGAAAAAATGGAGGATTAAGATCTTAAAAAGTTAATCCGCGATAACCTTCCCTTCGCTATGTAATGGAGAATAAACATGGCCGGGTTTGTCAATACTTCTCTTCCTCAGAATGAACAGGTCACGGAAACTTAATAGAACCATACCGGAAAATACGTTGAATGTATATTATAAAAGTAATTAAATGGATTCTATATTAATAATAGGAAGAAGGGGATAATATGTATTTTGAATATACAGATAAGGTTAAAGCTTATCAGAATAAATTAAGCAAATTTATGGAGGAATATATTTATCCAAACGAAAAGACACACGAGGAGCAGTTGGATAAAAATAATAGATTTTCTTCAATCCCTCCAATAATGGAGGAGTTGAAGCAGAAAGCAAAAGAGGAGGGATTGTGGAATCTGTTTCTACCAGAAAGTGAATATGGTGCTGGTCTAACAAACTTAGAATATGCGCCATTATGTGAAATAATGGGTCGCTCTAGTATTGCTCCAGAAGTATTTAATTGTGCAGCGCCAGATACAGGTAATATGGAGACTATTGTACGTTATGGTTCAGATGAGCAAAAGGAAAAATGGTTGAAACCGTTACTTAATGGGGAGATTCGTTCTTGTTTTTCAATGACTGAACCAGATATCGCTTCTTCAGATGCGACAAATATCAAAGCAAGTATTATACGGGACGGGGACGAATATGTCATTAATGGTACAAAATGGTGGTCTTCTGGCGCTGGAGATTCACGTTGTAAAATTGCGATAGTAATGGGTAAAAATGATCCCGGTGCTCCTAAGCATAAACAACAGTCCATGATTCTTGTTCCACTTGATACACGAGGTGTAACAATTAAGCGTACATTGCCTGTATTTGGTTATGACCATGCACCACATGGACATGCAGAAATCGAGTATAATAATGTACGTGTTCCTGCCTCAAATATGCTTTTAGGGGAAGGAAGGGGATTTGAAATTGCTCAAGGGAGATTAGGGCCAGGAAGAATCCATCATTGTATGAGGACAATTGGTACTGCTGAAAGAGCACTTGAATTATTATGTAAGCGTGTTCAAGAACGAGAGACATTTAGCAAAAAATTATCTGAACAAGGTGTTATTCAAGAATGGATTGCCGATGCAAGGATGGATATAGAACAGGCGAGACTTCTCACACTAAAGGCAGCTTATATGATGGATAAGGTTGGAAATAAAGAAGCGAAAGCAGAAATTGCAATGATAAAGGTTGTTGCTCCTAATATGGCATTAAAAATTATTGATCACGCAATTCAAGCATTTGGAGCAGCAGGTGTAACTGAAGATTTTCCATTGGCTGAAAGCTGGGCAAAGATTCGTACATTACGATTAGCGGATGGACCTGATGAAGTACATCGAAGAGCAATTGCAAGACAAGAATTAAAAAAATACCAATAGCTATCTATGATGTTGATGAACTGTTCGGTTTAACTGAAAAGACAGCAATCATAACCGGGATTGATAAGCAAATTGCTGCAGCAGGTGCCAATTAGTGATTAATTAAGAAGAGGCGGAATGAAAACAGAGACTGTAGAACCAAAGGGGAATTGAAGTAAAAACAATGACGTTAGGATATGGTGTATCACGGATTCCAGGTGATATAAATAATGTTGTTGAAAAGAAAAAAGTATCCTAAATATAGAATGATGTGGGAAGGTTTTTACCAAAAGGCCTTAATCTTTTAGCTATTACAAATGGAGGGAGAGAATGGATAGTAATTATTTTAAAGTTAAGGAAATCTATATTTATGGACTTGTCGTATTGCTTGGTTTGTTACTTATCTTGGTTGTTATTCCAATGGAGGTCCAGAAAGGGGAGCCAAGATTATTTCCCTTCATTTATACAACTGGGTTATTGATTGTCGGTATAGCTAATCTATTTATACTTGCATTTAATAAAAATTCGAATCACTTTAAATTTAACAAAAAAATAATAAAATATGTTGGATTAAATATATTAATATACACTGCTTATATTTTTTTGATTCAATATGTTGGTTTTTTCGCTCTTTCTGTTCTTTTTATAATAATACAAATGCGTGTATTAGGTGAAGGTTGGAAAATGTCTATTATTATTAGTGTTGTATTGCCTCTATCCATTTATTTACTATTCACAGAAATATTAGCATTGTATTTTCCATCAGGAGTTCTTTTATAAATATTATTCAGATATAAGGGAGGTGTTGTATAAGATATGTTAGGTCAAATAGCGGAAGGTTTTGCTACAATTATTACCCCAATGAATGTTCTTTTAATTCTTGCGGGTGTTACCGCTGGAGCTATCTTAGGTGCGATACCAGGTTTAACCTCTACAATGGGAATCGCACTGGTTCTGCCAATTACTTTTTATTTGGAGCCTGTTGCAGGTCTAAGTATGTTAATTGCTATGTATAAAGGTGGATTGTTTGGCGGTAGCGTAACCGCTATCATGTTTAATGCACCGGGTACTCCTGCCGCGGCAGCCACTGGTCTTGATGGAAATCCGCTAAAGAAGAAAGGTTATCCACGTAAGGCAATAAGACTTGCTCTTATATCGTCAACAACAGGCGATTTAGTTGGTAATCTTGTGTTAATATTTACTGCTGGATTACTGGCGTCTGCAGCATTACAATTTGGCCCAACAGAAAATGCTGCATTGATTATTTTTGCTTTAGTGCTAATAACTATTATAACCGGAAATTCAATATCAAAGAATATTATTTCGGTTTTATTAGGGTTGTTGATAGCAACAATAGGATCAGACCCTGTAACCTCTATACCGCGCTTTGACTTTGGACTAGACAATCTTTCTGGTTCTATAAGTATTATAGCATTGGTAATCGGTTTACTGGCAGTTTCAGAAGTATTTGAGACGATGGAGCAACATTACTATTCTAAGTTTAGTAAATCCAGTTCCAACACTTCTGAATTTGAGGCCAATAGGAATAATCAGAAAAAGAAAGACGACAATATAACTATAAAAGAAGTAACTGCGGTCAAAAAAACACTAGGACGTTCGTCAATAATTGGAACTTTAATTGGTGCTCTTCCGGGACTAGGACCAGTGACTGCTACATTCGTAAGTTATGCACAGGCGAAGAGTAAATCAAAAAATGGAGATAATTTTGGTAAGGGCGAAAAAGAAGGTATAGTCGCAGCGGAAGCAGCCAATAGTGCAGTAGGCAGTTCAAACCTCATCCCACTTCTTTCATTGGGAATACCAGGAGATGCTACTGCAGCTATAATCTTCGGTGCACTAATAATTCATGGTATTGTACCTGGACCACAGCTTATTGAAACAAATGGACCTATTGTATATGGAATATTTGCAGGAATGTTAATAGCAAGCGCATTTTGTTTTGTTATTAATTGGTATGCAAGTAATGTGTTCCGCAAAATCGCTGTAATAAGACCAACAGTGTTGACACCAATAATTTTAGTTTTATGCATTGCAGGTACGTACGGATATAGTCAAGCTTCCTTTGATATTATCGTAATGTTCATCTTTGGTGTACTAGGTTTTCTCTTGAAAAAGATAGAAATTCCGCTTGTAGGAATTGTTATTGGTTTTGTTCTTGGACCTAAGCTGGAAGAATCATTCAGACAAGTTTTGGTATTATCAAGTGGAGATATTAGTATATTTTTCACCCAACCAATATCGTTAGTATTATTAATGATTTCGTTGTTAGTTATCTTTAATCATCTCAGAAAAACGTTAAAAAGCAATAAGCAAATAAAGGAGTAGAATATATCAACTCTAATTTTTTGATGATTGGAAAAGTAATAACTAATAAAAAAGGAGGTGAGGAAGATAGGAATGAAAAAATTCTTCTTTAAATGTAAAGGTTGGGACTAAGAGCTTTTTACATTAAGTCTGAGGAGAAGTGAAATAAAAGAAATAATTACAGATCTGGAGGCGTATACAATTTGTATTGATCAAATAGAACAAAGGTCAATACCTATATCCACAATTAAGGCGATGCTAAAATAAGCTTGCCCAATAAAATTTTACGGAGGAGGGGTAGTTATGTCATCTGAGACAATCCCGGTTCGAGATGGAGAGGAACTTAATTTAATCAACCTAGAGTCATTTCTTAGGGAAAATATAAAAAACTTACCTACTGATCCATTAACTGTTGAACAGTTTAGTGCTGGACGATCTAATTTAACTTATCTATTAAAAATAGGTGATTGGGAAGCTGTATTAAGAAGACCACCCCTAGGACCAGTTCCTCCTAAAGCCCATGATATGGAAAGGGAGTTCACCATATTAAATGAAATTTCACCATATTTCTCCCCCGCACCTAAACCATATGTGTTTGCAGGAAAAGAGCAAAATATTATAGAAAGTCCTTTCTTTATTATGGAAAGAAGGCATGGGGTTGTTTTAGACACCGCATTTCCCAAGGATGTTAAGTATACTGAGGAGCTAGGTAGGGAGATATCTAAAAGAATGGTGGATACGCTAGTAGCATTACATCAAATTGATTATACAAAAACAAAACTAAAAGAAATGACCAGGCCCGAAGGTTTCGTGGAACGTCAGGTGAATGGTTGGATTCATCGATATGAAAGATCTAAAACAGAAGAATTAGATGGCATTGAACAATTAAAAACTTGGATGCTAAATAATATTCCTGAATCGCAGAACCCTACAATTATACATTATGACTATAAATTGAATAATTTAATGTTTAATGAAGATTTTGACTATATAAATGGTTTATTTGATTGGGAAATGACCACAGTTGGAGATCCATTGACAGACTTAGGTGTAGCAATGAGTTATTGGAAAGAAGACAATGATTCATCGCTTTTAAAAAAAGGAACAGAGGATGATCCTGTAACGACATATCCCGGATTCATGACACGTAATGAATTCATGGAGGCGTACGCAAAGAAAAGTGGAAGAGATGTATCAAATATGAACTTTTATTTAATCTTTTCCTATTTTAAATTAGCAGTCATCTGCCAACAAATTTATTTTAGATGGAAAAAAGGTCAAACAAAAGATGTACGGTTTAAAGATTTAAATGTATATGTAAATAACTTAATTCAATACTGTGTTGAAAATACATCAAGAAATAATCTAACTTAATAACCATTCATTATTTGAATCATAAGCGAATGGATGTTGTATGGCTTGTAGTTAATTTAATATAAAGGAGAATTTTACATGCAAAACAATGAATCCGATCATCTAATAGTGGAAATTCAAGATGGAATTATGCAAATAAAGCTTAATCGACCTCAAAGTCTAAATGCTTTTAGTTCTGAAATGATTTCTGGATTAAAGAAAGCATTAAGTAAAGCAAAAACTGATATGAATATACGTGTTGTTACTATTGCAGGTTCTGGTAGAGCTTTTAGTGCTGGTGGTGATGTAAAGGGGATGGGGAGAAGAACTCCTTTGGGCACATATGAGCATCTTGGCAATTTAAATGAATTAATTATTTTAATGAAGGAATTAGAAAAACCAATTGTTGCTGCTGTACACGGTTACGCTGCAGGAGCAGGTTTTAATCTTGCCTTGGCTTGCGACATGATTCTAGCTGCTGATGGCAGTAAGTTTGTTTTAAGTTTCTCAAAGGTAGGTTTAATTTCAGATGGTGGGGGATTATATTTTCTCCCAAGATTGATTGGTACTTATCGTGCCAAGGAATTGTTATTTAATGCCGAGCCCATCAGTGTTGAAGAAGCATATTCATTAGGCATCGTTAATCATATTTATCCTTTTGAAGATTTCGAGCAGAAAGTTATGGAATATTCCGCTAAACTAGCCGCTGGACCATCAACTGCTTTTGGATTCATTAAGAAGATTGCTGATCAATCTCTACAATCAAGTTTAGCAGAGGTACTTGAACAAGAGCGTATCTCACAAGCAACGGTTGCCACAACTGAAGATCATGCTGAAGGCATCTTAGCATTTAAAGAGAAAAGGAGTTCTAATTTTGTTGGAAAATAATTTAATTATTACAATAAATTAATTATCAGAGAGGATGGTCAAAATGAAAAAAATATTTATATTTCCTTTGTTGGTAGTTATAGTATTATCAATTTTAGTTGCGTGTAGTGAAACTTCAGGTAGTAGTGGTGCTAGTGATTACCCTGAAAGACCAGTTACATTGATGATACCTTATGGAGCAGGTGGGACAACAGACATTTTCTTTAGAGAATTTGCAAAAATCGCTGAAGAACATTTGGGACAAAAAATAGTTATTCAAAATGAAACTGGCGGCGGGGGTGCATCAATGTATTCTACTATTGCTAACGCTGATTCGGATGGATATACAATGGCTGGTGGTATGGGTACCCAGCTTTACTCGGTGAACCCACACCTTAATTTACTGGATTATGATGGAGATGACTTTACTTTAGTTACACCTGTAATGCAATATCAATATGTATTTGTTGCGCCTAAAGACGCACCCTATCAAACGTTTGAGGAGTTAATTGAGTATTCAAAGGAAAATACATTATCCTTTGCTGCTTCCAGTACTACAAATAATCTTTTTGCAGAGTTGGTTAATCAAGCGGAAAACTTTGACTTGAAATGGGATATTCTTAGTTATAGTAGTGATTCTGAATCTATTTCTGCAGTTTTAGGTGGTCATGTGGATTTTACGCTAGTTTCACCTGTAGCAGCACTTGGTGCTGAGCAAGCTGGGGATTTAAACTTTTTAGCCGTTTCCCCTGAAAAATTCGAATCCTACCCTGACGTCCCCACTATAGACGAGCTGGGTTATGAATTTGATATTACAGCAATGATAAGCATAGGGGGACCTAAAGATTTACCAGAAGAGGTAATATCTAAATGGGAAGAGGTAGTTAATAAAACATTAAAGGACCCGGAATTTAAAGAATTTGCTGCTAAAAACTATTATACTTTGCCTGATATGACCCCGCAGGAAATGGAAGATTTCTTCGACAAACAGAGAGAACAGTTTGGAGAGGTAATTGATAGAGTAGTTGAATAAAAATATATTTAGGTATTATTAGTAATGTTTAGATGAAAAAGATATATATCAATTTTTCATCTAAACATACCTTCGATAAAATCTAATATTAGGATCAATTTCTGATGGGGGGAAGGACGAGTGAAAAGATGTCGTTTATGGTTAACTAAAGAAGAGATTGAGCCTGATTTATTATCAGGCGCAACTGTAGTTGTAATTGATGTTCTTTTGGCAACTACTACGCTTCTGACAATAATGGAGCGTGGTGCAAGGAGAGTCTTTCCAGTTGAAAATATGGAAGAAGCAAAAAAACTGGGTGAGGAATTGGGGAATTCTTCTATTACTGGTGGGGAACAAGGGGGATTTAGAATAGACGGATTTAAAAGTGGACATCTACCACAAGACTATCCTTCAGAATATGTAAATAATAAGGATGTTATTTTCCTAACCACTAATGGTACACGAGCAATTTGTCAGGCTAAAAATGCTAAAAAATTATTGATAGCTAATATAAGGAACGTCCCTACTATAGCAGAATACTTAAACACTTTAAAAAAGGAAGATGTGTATATTATATGTGCAGGGTCGGGAGGGCATTTTTCACTTGAAGATTTCTTGTGTGCAAGCATAATTATATCGCGGCTCAATCTAAACAACGTTAAGTACAATGATGCTGTACAGATAGCTTTAGAACAACAATTCGAAAAGAGAAATCGGATTAAACATATTTTAGAGAATAGTAAGGTAGGTCGTTCTAGTATAAAAAAAGGGATGCAAGATTTAATTAATTTTACAGGAAATGTTGGTGCATCAGACTTAATCGTTTCCGTTAATGAGGGAGAGTTAAAGATATTAGAAAAATTATAATTTTATTAGAAAGGGGAGTTATGCATGTTGACTCGTCACTTTAAACATTGGCCTTTGAGATTATCCAAAGAATTAATTACACCCGAGACTACATTGTATAACAATCTAGAGATCAGTTCAAAGCGATATCCTGATCATGTAGCTATAAATTACTATGGTCAAGATATAACATACCAACAACTAATTACAGAAGTTGATGCAATGGCCGGTTTCCTTCAGCATGAATTAGGAGTCTCGAAAGGGGAAAAAGTACTATTATATATGCAAAATTCTCCTCAATATATTATAGGATATTATGCTATTTTAAGGGCAGATGCAATAGTAGTCCCTTTAAATCCTATGTTAAAAACAATGGAGCTAGAATTTTATATTAAAGACTGTAAGATAAAAAATGCCGTCGTTAGTCAGGAGTTATGTGGAAATGTTGAGTCACTACTTGAGAAAGGGTTATTAGAAAATATTATCACAGCAGCATATTCTGATTACTTGCCAGTTGAATTTCTAGAAGAACTTCCTAAACAAGTTATCCACGACAGAAAAGACTCTAATAGGCCAAATAATTATTTGTGGGTTGATTGTATTGGAGCTAATTACAATCCAAAAAAACTATCTTCGGGTCCAGACGATCTTGCTGTAATCCCTTATACATCTGGTACTACTGGGTACCCAAAAGGATGTATGCATACAAATAGAACTGTCCAAGCAAATACGGTGGGTGGAGCTTCCTGGGCAAGAACAACTTCTAACAACGTGCACTTGGCAACTCTCCCTTTCTTTCACGTAACTGGAATGGTACATAGTATGCATGTACCAATATATGCTGGAAGTACAATAGTCGTTATGACGCGTTGGAATAGGGAAACAGCTTTAGAGTTAATCAACCGAAATAAGTGTACCAATTGGGTTGCAATAAGTACGATGGTGATAGATTTTATAGCAAATCCCAACCTTGTAGCAAAGAAAATTTCGTCTTTAACGACTATATCGGGAGGTGGTGCAGCGCTTCCTGAAGCAGTAGGTAAGAGGCTTTATGAAATGACAGGGTTAAAATTTACTGAGGGTTATGGCTTAACTGAAACAATGTCTCAGACACATTCAAATCCAGTTGAACGCCCTAAGATGCAGTGCCTGGGTATTCCAAGTTTTGGAGTGGATGCAAGAATCATTAATCCCAATACAAACAAAGAAATTGGTATAGGGGAAGTTGGGGAAATTATTGTCAGTGGACCGCAGATTATGATTGGTTACCACAATCGTGAAGATGAAAATGAGAAAGTGTTCCTTAATATAGAAGGTAAACGTTTTTTAAGAACAGGGGATATTGGACGATATGATGAAGATGGATATTTTTTCATGGTTGATCGTATCAAACGAATGATTAATTCATCAGGATATAAAGTTTGGCCAAGTGAGATAGAGTCCTATCTTTATAAGCATCCAGCAGTTCATCAATCCTGCGTAATCGGCGTTCCTGACTCAAGAAAAGGTGAAACGGTTAAAGCATTTATTATTTTAAAAGAAGAATTCAAAGAACAAATAAACGAAGAGGAAATAATCGAATGGTCGAAAAAGCATATGGCAGCTTATAAATATCCACGTTTTGTTGAATTTAGATCCACGCTGCCAACAACTAGTAGCGGAAAGATACTTTGGCATAAATTACAGGAGGAAGAATTGAAAAAGTCAACAGGCAGTTCTAGGTTATAATAACTGTAAACTTATTAGTAATTTTTTAGGGAGAGGAATTTTATGCGGAGTTGGAAAATAACACGTTTAGGTGATCCTAAAGATGCTCTAGAATTAAAAGAATGTCCCCGCCCAAAGGTGGAATCGGATAAAGTCTTGTTAGAGGTAGATGCATGTTCATTAAACTTTTTTGACATCTTACTTTGTCAGGGGAAATATCAAGAAAAACCACCTATTCCATTTACACCGGGTTCGGAAGTCTCGGGTGTTATTCGGGATGTTGGGGATGGTTGTCAGCTAAAGATAGGTCAACGGGTTATTGCAACACCTGGTAAACCTGAAGGCGGTTTATCGGAATGGATAAGTGTACCTGAGGAATCTGTTTATGTCATATCAGATTCTGTAACTGCGGGTGAAGCGGCAGGAATGTTTATAACTTATCAAACTTCATATTATGCTTTATATTATCGTGCATCACTTCAAAAAGGAGAAGTTCTATTAGTCCATGCAGGAGCAGGTGGAGTAGGTTCAGCGGCAATTCAATTAGGTAAATCAAGGGGAGCAAAGGTGATAGCAACTGCTGGAGGATCTGACAAAGTTCAAATATGTAAAAACATGGGTGCCGATATTGCAATAGATTATAGATCAGACGACTTTGTTGATATTGTTAAGAAGGAAACCGATGGAAGAGGTGCTGACGTAATCTATGACCCCGTTGGTGCTGATGTATTTGATCTGTCTCGGAAATGTATTGCTTTTGATGGGCGGCTGCTAGTTATTGGATTTGCTGGGGGACGTATTCCAGAAGCTCCGGTTAATCATGCACTAATAAAGAACTATTCTATTGTTGGTGTTCATTGGGGGCTTTACCGCAAGTTCTATCCAGAAAAAATTAAGGAAATTCATAATAACCTAATACAACTATATGAAGATGGTGCTATTCGTCCATTGATTTATCACAACTATGATTTTACAGAAGTGCCAAATGCACTAGAAGTACTAACGGATCGTAAAACTTATGGAAAGTTGATTGTAAAGCCGTAAGCATTTTTTAATAATAAGGGGCATTGGGTGTTAAAGAAGGTACGTAGCTTTGGTAGACTTCTGAGAGAAACATTAGAGAGTAAAATGAAATAAATTTTCTCTACCATTTAAATATGTTTGTGAGGGTACGGAAATGATTTAGAACTTTAACTTTTATGGAAGAGGGTGATTGTATGCTTTTAGATGGCAAGGTAGCAATAGTAACTGGGGCTGGTGGAGATATTGGTAGAACGACTGCTTTAAGATTTGCCAAAGAAGGTGCACGTATCATGGTAACAGATATTAATGAAAAAGCAGGTCTGAAAACAGTAAAAATGATAAAAGATCAAGGTGGTGAGGCTGAATTACAAGTAACGGATATGACCGATTCTCAAGACGTTGAGAATTTGGTTAATAATACAATTGAAACATTTAAGAAAGTCAATATTCTATTTAATAACGCAGGTGTGGGAAGTGGAGGAGAAAGGAAATTGCCGGATGTATCGCTTGAGCAATGGGAAGAGGTTATTGATACGAACATGACAGGTGTATTTCTAGGGATGAAATATACTATCCCAAAAATGGAATCTGGAAGTTCTATTATTAATGCAGCGAGCATTGCTGGTATTAAAGGGCAGAAATTAACATCAGCTTATTCAGCTTCAAAAAGTAGTGTGATAGCGATTACAAAATCAGTTGCAAAAGAATTTGGAAGGAAAAATATTCGTGTAAATGCTATTGCACCAGGGATTATCGATACTAGTATGGTATTGCATTGGAAGGAAACTGAAAAGTGGCCGATTTTATCAACCACAAATGCACTAAAACGAATTGGAAAACCTGAAGAAGTGGCTAATGCTGTATTATTCTTGGCCTCTGATGAAGCTTCATATATAACTGGTGAAACTCTTGTTATTGATGGCGGAACATTGAATCTTTAAATATAGGTAAATTGCTTGAAAGAAGAATTTTATATTTAAAGAATTTAGAGTGAAATTTAAATAGTAGCATTCTCTAAAATTTAACAGATTTAGTAGACAAATTTCCCACGCAAATCTGGTTCATGCGGAAAGAAGGTCTAAAGTTGTTATCTCGCTCATCTGAAATAGCAAATAAGGTATTTCCGGAACAAAAGCTTTTTCTCATTTGGAGTTGTGCTGTTTTTTTTGTAACAATGAATTCGACTATGTTTAATGTTTCTTTACCGAGTGTCCAAGAAGATTTATCTATAAGTATTTCTCACGCCTCTTGGATAATTTCAGGTTATTCCATGGTTTTGGCTATATCAACTCTGACATTCAGTCGCTTAAGCGAATTTGTCCCCACTTTAAAATTGCTAATATTAGGTGTAATGTTACTTGGCACTGGCTCATTTTTAGGCTTCTTTTCATATCATTTTATTTTTGTATTGATAACTCGCCTTATACAGGCAATCGGAGCTGGATCGATTATAAGTCTTTCTATTGTAGTTGCAACCCGTTATGTTCCGATTACAAGACGTGGAAGGGCATTGGTACTTATCTCTTCATCCGCAGTGTTAGGGCTTGGTCTTGGTCCAGTTATTGGAGGAGTAATTGATCAATTTTTAGGTTGGAATTTTCTTTTTTTAGTAACGGCCTTAGTTATATTTTTTATACCAATATTTGTAAAGTTGTTACCAAAAGAGGAACATGTAACTGTTAAATTTGATTCAGTTGGTTGCATGACAACCACAATAAGTCTTATTTCTTTAATGATCTTTTTTACTACATTTCATGTAATATTTCTGTTTCTGTTTTTGGTTTTCATAATATTAACATCGAAACATTTTTATCGGACGAAAAACCCGTTTATAAAGTCGGAATTATTAAAAAGTAAACAATATAGAAATCTTTTATACATTAATTTTATAGCGTACTTTGTATATTTCTCAGGGTTATTTATTTTACCTTATATACTAAATGATATATTTCAATTGAAATCATCAGAAATAGGCTTACTTGTATTTCCAGGCGCAATTTTATCAGCTTTAGCAGCAAAGATGATTGGTCAGCTCATAGATCGCTTCGGTAATAGTCCAATTATTTGGATATCGCAAGTACTATTTATCATTTCAACATTGATGTTTATTTTCTTAGCAACGATTTCCCCTATTTTTATTCTTTTTTCTTATTTATTTCTGAGCCCGGGTTTTTCAGCGCTTTCAACAAGTGTACGTAATGAAGTGTCCAGAATTTTACATGTAGATGAAGTGGGCACGGGCATGGGAATTATTCAATTAATACAATTTTTTGGTGGCTCCTTTGGGGTAACAATTTCTGGTACCGTTTTAGCCATCCAAGAAGGGTTTTCACCTGTATTTATGTACAGAAATGTATATATCATTCTAATTGTATTATTTTGCACGTCTGTATGGGTATTCTTTTTATACCAAAGAAAACTGAAAATTTGTATTAGAGAGCAATAGTTCAGTGTTTAGAATAAATTTTTAGAGTCTTCAATTGAGCACACTTCAATAAATAGAATCATAGGAAATGAGGAAAATAATGTAAATAGAAGAATTCTTGTATTAACGAGAATACTAATGGGGGCGAGAATTAGTAAATATGTATGAAATGGGATTTGTATTAGCGCAAAATTTAGAAAAAAACTGGGATAGTAGCATTAAAATCAAGGAGGAGCAATATTAATGGAAAGAATGAACCGTCAAATTTTACTGAACAAACGTCCAAAAGGATTTCCCGATGAATCTGCATTTAAACTTATTGAAAAAGAAACCCCCGAACCGGCTGACGATCAGGTGCTTGTAAAGGCACATTACCTTTCCGTTGATCCATATATGCGGGGAAGGATGAGTGAGGCGAAGTCATATGCAGAGCCATTTGAAGTTGGCCAACCATTGAAAGGTGGTGCTGTCGGTGAGGTAATAAAATCCAACCATTTGGATTTTTTAGCAGGAGACTTTGTCACAGGGCTTCTTGATTGGGCTGATCATACTGCAGTGGAAGGTCAATCATTAAGGAAAATTCACCCCGATGCAGCTCCGATTACCACAGCGCTTTATATTGCAGGCATGCCTGGCTTGACAGCTTATTTTGGGCTACTTTATATCGGCCAGCCTCAAGCGGGTGAAACGGTTGTCATATCTGGTGCAGCAGGTGCAGTCGGAATGGTTGTTGGTCAAATTGCAAAAATGAAAGGCTGCCGTGTTGTCGGTATTGCTGGCTCAGAGGAAAAAGTTAATTATTTGAAAAAAGAACTTAACTTTGATGCGGTTATTAACTACAAGGAGTCCGAAAATATAAGCAAAGCTCTTAAAGAAGTCGTACCTGGAGGTGTTGATATTTATTTTGATAATGTAGGCGGAGAAATTTCCGATGCTGTGCTTTTGCGATTGAACTTTCATGCCCGCGTTGTACTTTGTGGTCAAATAGCACATTACAATGATGAAAAAAAGGAGATGGGTGTTCGAGTATTGCCGTATTTACTGACCAGAAGTGTCTTGTTAAAAGGTTTTATTGTAAGAGATTATAGGGATTATTTCGATGAAGGGATGCGTGATTTGGCCAAATGGTTAAATGAAGGAAAAATACAATACAGGGAGAACATTGTAGAAGGTTTAGAAAACGCTCCTGACGCATTTCTGGGTTTATTTCGTGGAGATAATATTGGTAAACAACTGGTTAAAGTTTCCTGATAAACGGGTGATTCTGCTTTTGCATGTTTAGATATATTTTTTATCACCGCTTGGCATATTTCAAAGTGTACATTCCTATAACATAAGTGACTAAGCATTTCGACATATAGCTATAAGTCAAGCACTCTAACAAAGAAAGGAGTGGGAGACACGTGATAGAGACACGTGATAGAGACAATGTAACTTGTATCAAAGGAACAATTATAAAAGATGGATATAAAGGACGGCCTGTTTATGTCTTTCTGGCAGATGGCATGTTAATAGACACAGGTGCAAAACATTTGGAAGAAGATTTGATTCCTTATTATGAAAACCATTCGATTGATTTTGTTGCATTGACCCATAGCCATGAGGATCATACAGGAACCGCCTCATGGCTGCAGGAAAATCAAAATCTTCCTATCTATATTCACCCAAAGGGCATCGGTACTTGCAGAGAGAATTGTCCATATCCAAAATACCGTCAGCATGCCTGGGGTGTACGAAAACCATTTGAAGCGCGGGCGATGAATCGGATTCTTCACTCAAGACATCATGAGTGGAAAGTGATTGACACACCCGGACATGCTCATGATCATGTATCTCTTTTAAATGAAAAGACTGGCAGGTTATTTTCTGGAGATTTATTTGTAAGCCCAAAAACAAAAGTGATTATGGATAGTGAATCGATCCCGGTTACCATGGAATCGATTCGGAAGATACTTGCCTATGACTTTGAATCAATGTTTTGCTGTCATGCCGGCTACATACCAAACGGGCAAGAAATGCTGAAACAAAAACTCGATTATTTGGAAAATGTGTCTGAAGATGCAAAACAGTTGTATCACGAAGGCTTTTCTGTCGCTGAAATTAATCAAAAACTCTTTCCAAAAAAGTATCCCATTACTGAAATTTCTGGTGGTGAATGGGATTCCGTTCATATTGTGTCCTCTATACTTTCTGATTAGAGGAAGAAAGGGTGTCCCAAAGGGGAGGGGGGAGAGTATCAGACACTTTTCTCCCAAATACAGACTTGCCGGGTACAGGCCGCCAAAATCTCATTTCAGCTCCTTAGCCTCTTCACCGTACAAAGCAGTTCGCTTAATGTTCACCCCGACAAATGATTCAAGGATTGCCTGACCGCCGGCGATAGCCAGGATAAAGATTAAATACTGGGTGATTTCGGGAATCCAAAGATATGTCAGGCCTAAAAGGATCGCGCTCCAGACTCCCGCGCACCAGTAACAGGTCAGGAGGTAGCCGATATTTGATTTGGGAACTGTTTTTGTTTCACTTTCTGAGATTTTCTTCTTTGTTAAAAAGGGTTTGCGGATAAACTCAGTAATTTTATCGAATACAATGAGGTGTGTTAGCCGGTAGCTGGCAAGTATCAGCAAGACGAAATCAATCCAGGTTATTTCCAGTTCCATAAGACAGATCCTTTCGATTTTTCTCTTAGCTTTACCTTGTTCAAGAATCTTAAACAGAAGTGGGACACTAGGGGGTAACCCTATGTCCCTACTCCTGTATGATATACGCATCATCAATGCCTGCATTACGGACTTTATCCAATCGCGCCTCAGCGTTTTCCCGGGCTGTAAAAGCACCGGCCTGGACACGATACCATTGCTCACCGGAAATGGTGACTGCAGTGACGAAAGATTCGATGTCATTTGACTGCAGATGTTCCACCCGATTGTCCGCATATTCTTTTGACTTAAATGATCCGGCTACGACTTTATACAGTGTACCATCATCTTCTTTCTTCTCAAGATTAAAGGCCTTTGCTAATCCAGTGACATGTCCCTGTGCGACTGTTTGCCGCCATGATGCATCGCTGATCAAATCAGCATCATGCGCGTTATCGATAAACCCATTTTCTGTTAAGAGTGCTGACATGGTTGTTTCCCTTAGTACGTGAAAGTTTGCTTTTTTCTGCCCGCGATTCCGCAGCTGGTTTACCTTTGTAACTTCTGCATGGATCGTATCCTGATAACGGGCTGTTTGTGATGAGTCAGATAAGCTGCTGTGAATATAGTCCTCGTACCCTTGAGCAGACCCGTTAAACGAATTGCAATGAATGGACAAATAAAAGTCTGCGCCCCAGGCGTTTGCCTCATTTGTCCGCTGACTCAGACTTATCGTACTGTCATCCGTCCGGCTCATCCGTACGTAAGCATCCTGGTATTCATTTGTTAAAATTCTACGGATGCGACGCGCAATATCCAGATTGATATCCTTTTCATCCATGCCATTTCCCTGCGCGCCGGAATCTGATCCGCCATGCCCTGGGTCCAAATAAAGTTTCATCATCATACCCCTTTCTATTCATAACGTGCACTATATCGTATTGACAGGAAGCGAATCACAATTGGACAAATTGGTCAGATTGAAGCAAATTGAGAAAGGTGACAGCGTACGAACGCCTGAGATGACGGCTTTCCATTGGGGGATATGGCTAAGCGATACGATAACTTTCCGTTTGGATGCCCCTTTCCGCTGACCGGTTTCGATTATAGGAGTGAACCCTTCCTATAACTATAATCGAACGTTGTTGGCAAAAAGGGGCATGGGAGAGGAAATTTTTTAAAAATAAGACGCAGACTATAACAGAGAAGGAAAATATATGTATAAGACAACCCAAGAAATGATTGATTCTATCTATTCTCTATAGACTTAATTATCGGGGGCGTTTATAATGGTGTTAACAACGCAACTTGTTCGCTGAAATAGCGTATTGCCGGGAGGTGTTACCATGACGAATGAACAAAATGACCAGATCATGCAGGCTATAAAGGAATTGCATGACCAGATGAATGACGGCTTTGCAAGGGTTGATAAGCGGTTTGAAGAGGTGGATAAGAGATTTGAAGATGTAGACAAGCGACTTGGAGAAATAGATAAACGATTTGATCAAATGCAGGAAGAGATGAATGAAGGATTCAGCCAATTAAAAGATGGCATGGATCTTCTTGCCAGGAAAAACTTTGAGAATGAAAAAGAGATTTATAGAATCAAAAAAGCAATCGGTCAGCAATAAGTTAAACGCAGTCCAAAACGGGCTGTATTTTTTTAACCCTGAACGGCAAGATCCGACTTCAATAAAATAACGTTAAAGTTGGCTTCAGGCATGATATATGCTAATTTTTAAACATGTGACCAAATCATCGTATGAAAAGGAGTATCATAAATGACGAACAATCGAAAAATCATCATGGACTGTGATCCGGGGCATGATGATGCGCTTGCCATCATATTAGCAGCATCGAAAATCAGCCCATTAACAATAGAGGCGATTACAACCGTGTCAGGCAATGTGGATGTTGAGAAGAACACACTGAATGCTTTAAAGATTTGTGACATGATAGGCCTGGACGAAACGCCCGTGGCTAAAGGTGCTGACAGACCATTATTCAAGGAGCGGGAAGTGGCCGAAGAAATTCACGGTGAAACCGGGCTGGACGGTCCCGTTTTACCTGAGAAGCCGACAAAAGAGCTGGCAGAAGTACACGCAGTTGATGTCATCATTGAAAAGGTTTTAAATTCAAACCAGAACGTGACGCTGGTCGCAACTGGTCCCCTGACGAACGTTGCGTTAGCCATCAGAAAGGATCCAAGGATTGTACCGAAGATCGAGGAAATCGTCCTGATGGGCGGGGGAACATTCGGAAATTGGACGCCTGCAGCGGAATTTAATATTTATGTGGATGCCGAGGCGGCCAAAATCGTTTTTGACAGTGACATCCCGATTGCCATGTTCGGACTTGATGTCACTCACCAGGCGATTGCAAACAGGGACATTATGAATGATTTTAAGGCAATCGGCAATCCGGTTGCTCAATTTGCAGCCGATTTGCTGGACTTCTTTTTAACAACGAATGAAGAAGTGTTTGGACTTGAAGGCGGTCCGGTACATGACGCATGTACGATTGCTTACTTAATCCAGCCGTCGCTTTTTGATTTGAAACATGTCCGCGTGGATATCGAAACAAAAGGTGAATTCACGTATGGCATGACTTCTGTCGATATGTTGGGTGTTACAGGTAAACAAGCAAATGTAACGTTTGCCCAGAACTTAAACCGTGACGGATTTTGGGAACTGTTCAATGATTCACTAAAATCTTATGGTTAAATACACATGATTCGGTCAAGCCCTGAATACCTATAAAACAAAAGGTATCATCAGGGGGAGCAAGCATGCTGCAATTCATTCTGGAACTGTTTACAAGCGAGCAAAAGGCAGAGGCGCTTTTATCGAATCCAACAATCAATTTGATATTTATGGTTCTGTTCATCGGCTTTTCCCTTACACTTCTGGTTCACTTTACCTTATTTATGAAACTCAAACGAATCAGAAACTATCTGGATGAGACGAACCGAATGGATATCCAGCCACTGCAGGCTTTTAAGGAGCAGTTTGACAGGGGCCAACAATCGGAATCGGTTAAACCTGAAACCTTTGTACAGGAGAAGTTTTCCGATTGGCGTGTCTATAACGTGCCTGTTGTCAGTCTTATTAAAATGGTTCAGATGACGGTCTCCGTTTTTATATTAATCGGGGTGCTGGGGACATTTATTGGTCTGACGATATCGTTGGGAAGTATAAATGCAACCGGCAGCCAGTTGGTTGAAAATGTGGCTGCAGTGCTGTCGGGGATAGATGTGGCATTTTATACAAGTATAGCGGGTATGGGGTTGTCATTGATTATGACGGTTCTTATTAAAGTGTTTAATACCGAGCATATGCTTACCGATATCATGTTAAAGGTAGAATCCAATTTGGAGGGAGATGAACAAAATCGGTTCAGCCAGCTGATTGACGTGTCGGAGGCGATTAACGATTCGATTGTCCGTCTTCAGGAAACAAATCAGAAATCATTGACAGGGATTGAAGATGCATTCTCCGGTTTTCAGGACTATACAAGCAGTCTGCAGCAATCGGCAGAGGATTTGGCCAAGTTTAATGATGGCCTCTCTAGCAATCTGCAGGACTTTCAGGCATTGTTTCATCATATGAAAAAGATCACAGACGGGTTTGGCGAGTCCGCCACCAAGCTGAATAACAACTTTGATTCACTGTTTTCCTATTTTAAAAAGATGGACGGCAAAAATGAACGCATGGCTAAAGCGTTTGAAAATACCTATGAACGTGTGAAAGAAGTTTCCACAGTCCAAATGGATACGCTAAACCAATTCGAGGAATCGGTTGCCGAATTAAAATCCTTTATTTCTTCCATTATGGAAGGCCAGGAATCCATACAAGCGTCATTTGAAAAAATAACACAGAAAAATCATGACCTGGCAGAAAAAATGGATGCACACAACAAGGAATTTAAACAGGTGTTTGGAAGTGACCTCAGCTCGAAACTGACAGGAATCATTTCGAGTGTAGGTGACCTCTCCAAAGACTTTGATAAAATGGGAGATTCGATTGCCCGCTTGCCGGAAGCTCTGGATGTTATCAATCAAACACAAGCTGAGTATAAGTTTTTGTTAACCGATCGGTTTGACGAGCTTAAGGAATTTAACCGGACCTTTAATCGTCATCTGAAAGCGCATGACGAGGAATCGAAGGCATTTGAAAGGCAAATGCAGGAAGCAGGGCGGACGTATGAAAACATGGGCAGGCAGAATAACGAGCTGATTAACGACATCAACAGGACGATTTCACAGATGAACAACGCCTTCAATCAGCGGGAGAATCAGATCGAAGCAAGTGTTCATGTTTTAAAGGACACCCTATCCAATTACGTGGCAGGTGTGGAGCGGCAACTTGGCGATAAACTTGATCAGCTGTCCCGGAACATCAATGACTCGATGGTCAAAACAAATGATGGCATGAAGCAGGAATTCCAGGAGATACGGCGATTATCCGAAGACATTCAGCAAACAAATTCACGTTCTATGCAGCAAATGCTGCAGGAGCTAACACGTGAGATACAAGGATTGAACCGGCAGCTGAATGCTTTCGGTCAGCAAACTGGAAACCAGGGTACAGGGATGAGACCAAATGACTACTAAATACCAGAGACTGTTTAAAAACGAGCAGGAGGAAAGTCATTTTTGGCCATCATTTACCGATCTGCTGACGATTATTTTATTATGTTTCATCCTGATTTTCATTGCGATGATGATTATTAAGTCATTGCAAATTGAAGAGATGAAACGGACGATTGACCAGTTGATGGGTGTCCGGTCTGAACTTGTCAATGATTTGCAGGATGAATTCAGTGATTCGGCCATGGGAATTGAAGTGGACGAAGAAACGGGTGCGATTATTTTTAATACAGAAATACTGTTTGAATATAACAAATCCGAATTGAAGCCTGAGTCCTTTCAATTTCTGGATGAATTTGTCCCGAAGTATCTGGACATTTTACTGCAAAATGGATACGAGGATTATATTGCCGAAATTATTATCGAAGGCCATACGGACCGCGATGGAGGCTATTTATATAACCTGGAACTGTCGCAGGAAAGAGCGCACAGTGTTGCCGCCTATATTCTTAGTGACGATTTTCCTTATAAAAATATTCAGCAGCATTTGAAAGAAAAATTAACCGTAAACGGCAGATCCTATACCGACTTTCGCACTGATGACGCCGGTAATTACAGCGCGGATGCATCAAGGCGGGTGGAATTTAAATTTCGGTTAAAAGATGAGGAAATCCTTGAAAAAACGCGAGAGATATTAGGGGAGTCATAAGCCAGCGCAATTCAAATATGTTAGATTTTGATACGGAATCAATTAAACAGTTAAATAGATAATAGGAGGGCAGCGCGCATAATCTGATATTGTAAGTCCGTATTATCCTGCGCTGCCCAAGCTATAATAATCTTATTTTAACTTTTAAATTAGAGGTCCTTGGTTGCGCTGACGTCGTCGGATAATATGATTTTGGGGGTTTTGTCGAGTGTCTTCCAGAGATGATTCAGTAGCAAAAGGTATATATTCTTCTTTATTATAATCAGAGAGATTCTGCTGTCCTAATGACTTATATCTTATTTGAAATTCTTCTTGGAATTCGGGTATCTCCTGCTCAGAAGATGACTGTTTCATGCCTGCTATCCATGTCTCGAAATCATAAGTCCCTCTTTTTATGATTCCAGACAGTTCTTCAAGGGATTGGGTCAACTCCCTTAGACAATCCAATCCATTTTCTAACATAAGTCCCTTTTTTTTAGCCTTTTCAACAGAGTGTTCCAACTTGTAGGAATTACCCAGATAGTGAAATTCAATAAAACAACCGGTGCGGTCCCAATTAAAATCGTAGTTTTCAATTTTTAATTCTTTCATTACCTTGGAAAGCTTTCCTTCATACACACTTTGCTCATTATGTGATATCCCTTTTATTTGTGGCATCCATTTTAATAGATTTTGTCTAAACATTATGATTCACCGTCCTTAATTATTGTTCTTAATGGAACAGATACCCTATACTATTAGTTTCGATAAAGTAAATAAAACTCCTGTATGAATCGTTTTACAATTATCGACGTTTTTCAACATCCTTTTGTAAAGCAGGGTATTGCGATAAAATAAGTAAATAGTTGAGCGGATAGATGAAGTGTTTTATGAGGTAAATCTAATGAGAAATTTTTTTCGAAACCGAAGACCGGTGCGACTGCAGACGTGGATGCTGTTGCTAATCGTTGCAGTTCTAAGTGTTGCATTAGCTGTGACAGGTTATCTTATTGCAACTGAGACAGCAGATAGGACAAGGGAAAATCAACGAGAAAAAGCGATGAACATCGCAAGTGCAGTTAGCAGGTCTCAGCTTGTTATCGAGGAATTAGCAGATCCGAAAAATTCAGGTGACATACAATCCTATACGGAAGCAGTTCAGGAGGATACGGGCGTGGATTTTATTGTAGTTATGGATAATCATCATATTCGACGCTCGCATCCTGTTGAAGAAAGAATCGGTCAATATTTTGTCGGCAATGATGAGGATCGGGCTTTCCAAGGGGAGTCTTATACATCCATAGCTGAAGGGACACTTGGAAAATCCATGCGTGCATTTATTCCGGTATGGAATGAAGGTGAACAAGTGGGTGTCGTTGCCGTCGGGATATTAATGAATAATGTAGAAGATACTGTATTTGGCAGTCAGATTATCGTCTATGTAGGGACTGCTGCCGGTCTGGTGGTTGGGGTGATCGGGGCTGTCCTTTTAACAAGGCGCATAAAGCGTACACTGTATGGGCTTGAACCTAAGGAAATTGCCCAAATACTGCAGGAACGAGACGCCATGTTTGCTTCAGTAAGGGAAGGTATTATTGCCATTAATGAACAGGGTGAAATTGCCGTTGCCAACGATGCTGCCATGGAGCTGTTCCTTAGTGCCGGGCTTCCGGAAAATCCAGTTGGCCAGCAGGTGGCATCTTACCTGCCGCCTTCTGATCTAAAAAAGGTATTACTGGATCAGAACATCGAATATGATCAGGAGCAACAATTTAACGGTATTGATATCGTTGTAAACACCAAGCCAGTTGTGGTCAATGGTCAGACAGCAGGAACAATAGCAACGTTTCGGGACAGGTCGGAATTAACCGCTTTGGCAGAACAATTAACGGATGCCAGAACGTATGCAGACACATTGCGGGCACAGACTCATGAATTTATGAACAGGTTACATGTTATCTCTGCGATGGTTCATGTTGAATCCTACAAGGAACTGCAGGAGTATATTGATTATATTACGGTTAATTACCAGAACGAGATAGGCGCCGTTTCCCGTCTTGTGAAAGACCCGGTATTGGCGGGGTATTTACATAACAAACTGAGCCAATTCAGGGAAAACGGAGTAGATGTTAAAGTGAATGGAGATAGGCAACTGCCGGTATTAAAAAACACGAAAAAAATGGAAGCAATCATAACCATGATTGGGAATTTGAGTGATAATGCGATCGAGGCTTTAGCAAATCAAGCAGATAAGCGTGTTTTTATTACAATCAATCATATTAACGGGCAATTTCACTTTACGATTCAGGATAATGGCCCAGGATTAAAGCCGTCCGAAAGGGAAGTTATTTTTGAAAAAGGCCTTTCTACTAAAGGAAGTAACCGGGGATACGGATTATTTCTGACAGAAGAAGCCCTAGGTAAACTGGGGGGAACACTTGAGGTTTCCTCTGAAAAAGGAGAGGGGACCGTCTTTGATGTAATTATTCCTTATGAAGGTGACAGTGTATGATCAATGTATTAATTGTGGAAGATGATCCAATGGTGGCGAAATTCAATCGGATATATATTGAAGAAGTGCCAGGATTCAGAACTATCGGTGTGGTTCATGATATTTCAACAGGGTGGCATTTTTTAAATGACAATACGGTGGATCTTATCCTCTTAGATATTTATATGGCTAACAGCAATGGACTTGATTGGCTTGCCGAGATAAGAAATGCCGGTATAAATGTTGATGTTATTGCGATTACGGCAGCAAATGACCGTACATCGATACAAAGGGCTCTAAGCTATGGAGCGTTTGATTACTTGATTAAGCCATTTGATTTTGAACGTTTTAAAGATGCCCTAATGAAATACAGGGAAAAGTTTGAACGCATGAAAAATGAGCAGGATGTCCGGCAGGAGGATCTGGATGCGTTCCTTTTGAATAAAAACCTGTCAGCCTTAAGTGCACCAGATCTCCCGAAAGGGCTTACCGCACCAACATTTTCCCGGATTGCAAGACAGATTGTCAATTGGGAAGGTTGTCCATTTTCGACTGCAGAAATCGCTGATAAAACTGGGATATCCCGTGTATCCATAAGTAAATATTTAAAGTACCTGGTGGGACAAGATGTACTGAAGGTGGATGTCGCGTACCAAGAGACAGGCCGCCCCTTACATTACTATATGCTAAGACCGGAGCGTATTCATATGATTTATGCTTTCATGGCGGAGGAAAAAAAATAGCCCTTTCGCCATGTTCTTTTTTTAGTTACAAAAGGGTTGGAATAGTTTCGAAAGGTACACAGCTGACATGTAATAGATTAATATTAAATGTAAGCGCTAGCATTATTTATCGAAGGGGTGAATGAAATATGGCACAAGTTGGTATAGCAGCTTTATGGGAGAGGCTCTGGCAGTCCCATGAGGATACCAAAGGGTTCTTAACTATTTCAAAAGTTAAGAATGAGACAAAGACAAACGCTTCAGCATACCGCGAGGAAAGTCGTTCTTCCACATCAGGTGGGGGATCAGGCGGCAACAATAAAAAGCCCGCTTATAAACCTGCTCAAAAAGTGGGGCTGATCCTCGGGCCATTGTTATTTTTATTAACACTACTATTCTTTCAGCCGGAGGGGTTAAACCCTGAGGCGAGAGCTGTTCTTGCTGTAACATTGTGGGTTGCAACATGGTGGATAACGGAGCCTATTCCAATTGCGGTTACGTCACTATTTCCCATTATTTTGTTGCCGATTACCGGAGCAGTGGATGGAGATGCAGTTGTTTCATCTTATGGAAACGATATTATTTTCTTATTTTTGGGTGGATTTTTTATTGCAACAGCAATGGAAAAGTGGAATCTACATAAACGAATTGCATTAGCGATAATTTCTGTGATCGGTACGAGCCCGCAGCGGATTGTTTTAGGATTCATGATAGCTACTGCTTTTCTGTCCATGTGGGTTTCTAATACAGCAGCCACGATGATGCTGGTGCCAATGGGATTGGCCATTGTACATCAGGCAGCAGGTTCGCTGGAAAAAGGCAAGTATGCGAAAGAATTACCGAAGTTTGAAAAATCGGTTATTTTTGGCATAGGATATGCTGCAACCATTGGTGGTCTTGGAACATTGATTGGAACGCCTCCCCTGAGTATTCTGGCAGCTACAGTGGGGGAAATGTTTGATACCGAAATCTCCTTTGCAGGATGGATGATGGTTGGTGTGCCGGTTGTGATAATTTTGATTCCAGCATTATGGCTTTACCTTACCAAAGTCGTTTATCGGGTAAACTTTAGCGAACTTCCGGGAGGGAAGGAACAGATCAAACAGGAAAGAAGGTTGCTTGGGCGAATCTCTTATGAAGAAAAGGCCGTTGCAGCAGTGTTTGTTTTCGCAGCATTTATGTGGATTACCCGCACATTTATTTGGGAAAATATTGTTCATGTTCCCGGGATCAGTGATGGTATAATCGCGATGACAGCTACAATTTTGCTGTTCCTGATTCCTGCAAAACAGGAAGAGGGAAGCAAAATAATGGAGTGGAAAGATTCCAAACATATTCCTTGGGGTATTTTACTTCTATTCGGAGGCGGTCTGGCGATTGCTGCAGGATTTACAGAAACAGGCCTTTCCGACTGGATAGGAAATCAATTGGCGGCACTTGAAGGAATGAACCTTCTTATTATTATGTTTGTTGCATCGGGAGTCATTCTGTTCCTGACTGAAATCACGTCAAATACAGCAACAGGAACTATGATTATCCCAGTGGTCGCAGCACTTGCCCTGGCGCTAAATGTTCATCCATATGCATTGATGGTTCCATGTGCAATGGCAGCAAATTGTGCATTCATGCTCCCTGTCGGAACGCCGCCGAACGCGATTATTTACGGTACAGGAAAGCTGAAAATAACGGAAATGGTTAAAAACGGATTTTGGCTTAATATCATGGCTCTTATCATGGCCGTATTGGCAGTATACTTTTATCTGCCCGTCGTATGGGGGATTGACTTATTCGAAATTCCGGCTCAGTTTCAATAGGAAGAGCCTAAGACAAAAGAGTTTTGGTTTAACAAAAGATCAACTAAAGCATCGCGACAATCAATTAGGTATGCTTATGGGCAGAAATAGTTTGCGAGTGAACTTGGAAGGGTATATCGAAATAAATAGTTTGAATTTTGATGTCGGGGAATTATAAGAAGGACTTATAGGTGGAAAAATGAAGCCTTAAATAATGGCCAGGGAGGAATCATAAATGCTTTCAAAGGGATCTACTATTGGACTTATCGGTACTGGAGTTATGGGGAAAAGTATGGCTCGGAATCTCCAAAAGGACGGATATCCCATTAACGTGTTCACTCGAACAAAAGAAAAAGCACACGAGTTGCTGGAAAATGGTGCTGTCTGGAAGGAAACGATTGCGGAATTAGCGAAAGACTCTGAAGTTATTATCACAATGGTAGGCTATCCGTCAGATGTGGAGAATGTTTACTTTGGAGGGGATGGTATTATCGAAAATGCTGAAAATGGCACATATGTCATTGATATGACAACCTCCAAGCCAGACCAAGCTATAGAAATAGCCCGTAAAGCGAAGAAAAGGAATATTTATGCATTGGATGCTCCTGTATCCGGCGGCGATGTTGGAGCAAGAAACGGTGCACTTGCGATTATGGTCGGTGGTGACCAGGAAGTATTTGATGAAGTTCTGCCTTTGTTTAAAATTATGGGTGAAAATATAATTTTGCAGGGTGATGCCGGTGCGGGTCAACATACTAAAATGGTAAACCAAATAGCTATTGCTACGAATATGATTGGGGTTTGTGAAGCGATTGTATATGCCAAAAAAGCTGGGTTGAACCCATCCCGGGTCCTCGACAGCATTTCAACGGGCGCCGCTGGCAGTTTCTCATTATCAAAATTGGCACCGCGCATGCTTGCGGGCGATTATGAACCGGGATTCTATGTGAAGCATTTTATTAAGGATATGACGATTGCACTGGATTCTGCACAAGAAATGGGGCTTTCGACACCAGGGCTGGAGCTTTCACTTAAATTATATAAGGAGCTTGCGGAAAAAGGTGAAAGTGACAGCGGAACACAGGCGTTGATTAAACTTTTTGAAGGAAATTAAAATAGGAGCCAGGGAGACAAAAAGTAGTTCACTTACAGTGCAGAAAAAAGCAAATAAAACGATAATTAGCATACAAATCACATAGGATTTAGTATGCTAATTTTATTGATATATCAGTATTTCAAAGTGATTATGTTAAAATAAATCAAAAGACATAACAAAATGGTCTTACGTTAAACATCTTAGGTTTCAAACTTTGTACAACGATAAGGGCCAGATTGTGGAATAATTATATGTTAAAATTAAAATAACCATAAGTTTAAAACTGCGTATTACGATAATAGGAGTGACTTTTAATGCAACAAAATAATATCAAAGAAATGAAGTCGAAAGAGTTTCCCTTATCAAACCAAAATCTGATTCTTATTGCTGGTATAGGTATGACTATAGGAATTTTATTCGGAACTGGGATAATTTAATTTGTTCCTTAAACGGGCGCTTATCTGGAATAACAAAATTAGGAAAGAGGAGGGAGAAAAGGTTTAAGATTTTTGGTTTTGGGAAAAGACTAAGTAAAGTTAGACAAAATAAGTGAAACTGTGTATAATCTAATTTAGAAAGTAGTATAAATAAAATAACCGGGAATGCTGTGAACATCCCCGGTGCATGGTAAAGAAGTTCAGGCAGGGAATCCCCTCTGGACTACCTAATTAGGTAAAGCAGAAAAGAACCCTCACCCTTAAGTGATTTGTCGGTCACGGGTGGGGGTTCACTTTCTGTCGTTTAAATCTTTCACCATTTGTCGTATAAACTGCAGTAAGGCAACTAGAAATGTGCCGCCCGCAAAGACAATGATAAAAATTGAAACAACTGTGTTCATAACACATCCCTCCTTTCACCAGAAATCAAAAAATGATTTTGGTGTCCAGAGGGCCAGTGAGTGGTCCCCACCCTCACAACAGTACCATGCTTGTATTCTATTCTATCGAAAAATCAGAGAAAAGCAAAGGGGAATTTAGAAGTGAATGAACAATGAAGAGTACCATTTTAGTGGTTATTTTTTTATTGTGACTGTCTTAAGCAATACGAACGGGCGCACTGATCGAATAAGAATCAACTTCTGCCTTTAGCTAGATTGTAGAATTATGAAAAGAGGGAGTTAATGATGGAGACTTTTGTAGCCGTATTAGCCATCCTGGTAGTTTTAGGTATAAGTCTTGGAATGGTAACTTGGGCATTAATGCGATTAATTAAAATCATAAAGCAAATGTAGAATATTGATTTGGAACTTTCACAGCCTTCCATAATTAGGCGCTTTCACGGAATAAAAAATGTGTTACTATAGCTTTCTAGGGTCAGACTGCTGCTTAATTAAAGGCTTAAAAGGAATGAAAAGGGGTTTTTATGCAGATAGATAATTTAAGGCTAAATAGTATAAGCCGTAGTTTTGTCATTTGTTTCATAATGCTTTTGTCTTTATTGATCCTCGATGTATATATTTTTCCTGAGAAGTCAGTATTATCAGAGATGCTAATTACAGGATTGGCTTGTATTTTAACAATTTTGTTGATAATTCCTAGTTGGATACAAGTATTTAAGTCCATTAAGCAGAGTCACAAAAACAATTAAACAATCGTGCGCTTAGGGGCCGTTTTATGGAATAAAAATATTATATTCGAAGGGGGATATCTATATGGATTTTAGTTTAACCTTGTTAGCCTTAGGTATTGCTGCTGCAGGGTACTTTATAGGTGATGGTCTTAAAAACTTTAAAAATCCAAATGCAGAAGATAGTCTTAGTGAATTCTTTAACGATGATGATGAACACGAATTGATAAAGGAAAAAAATGTCCATTATTTTATGGGGATATCGAAAGAAGATGCAAAAACATTAATTCAGGAATATCCTGACATACCATACGTTCTTATAAATGATAAGGTATACTATCCCAAAGCAAGATTACGCGAATGGTTAAAAGGTTTAGGAGAGTAAACCTTGATAGTTTACCACAATAGGTCAACCAGTTCAATGACTGGCTGACCATATAATACGAACGGGCGCGAGAAACGAATAAGATTTGCGCTCTTTCTTGAATCATTGACCCATATTATGGAGTATTGTGCTGATTATGTAGATTTAGATAACTATTAAATAAGGAATGACCGTATCGATGTAGATATTTATTGAGTAGGGGGGATTTATATGTCTGAGTTGTTTTTCATAGTTTTGCTTCTTGCCGCTACTGTTTATGTTCTCCTTAAAAACAAGAACAAACTGAAAATGCTCAAAATCAGTAAAATGATTGGTATTGTTTTATCATTTGTGGTTTCAGTAGGGATAGCAGCGTCTTTGATTTATTATGGCGGCAATTGGATTGCGGGGAAAATTCCCTATGCATGGATAGGTTGGGTTGTTTTCATTTTTATCACTGTAATTGTAATTACTGGTATTAATCTTTTATTTAACAGACTGGTAGAAAAGATAATTAATAATGACGGTTCACTAAAATTAGAAAAATGGCGAGCTAAATATGGGGCATTAGCCATTGCATTAAGTTGTTTATGCAGTTTAATCATAGGTTAGGGGAACAATTGGACTCTTACTGGCATTTTAGGATTAGTAGGTTTCCGTTGCCTTAAATACGGAAAAAGTCGTCATCGAATGTTAAATTATCTAATTTTTTATGCAGTTTACGAAAATGATTGCGAGATTGATGTCATTAATGTTTTACCCGCACGTTCAAAGCTTACAACAATACCTCTAATAGACAGATTGACATCATCATTTTACAATAGAAATAAGTTTCATAAGCAATATGATGAAGTTACACGGTTTGTTTGGCATAGCGCAATATTTAAAAATTGACATCAAACTGCATGATGAGGGATAAATCATGAACGATTTGGAGCAAAAATTGCAAATTGCATTAAAGGAAATCACCCGGCTAAAAGATGAAAATCAAAAACTGAAAGATTTGCTGGCAAAGCATCAAATTCCTGTCTTTAACAATCAAGTCAAACATGGCCAACGCATTACGAGAACTGAAATTTTACAGAAGCGCATCGCTATTTTCAGAAGTCTGTTTAAAGGGCGGACAGATGTATATGCGGTTCATTGGAGATCAAATGGGGAATCCAACTATGCGCCTTCCCGTAAATATGAACCCAATAAGAAATATAAAGAACGGGAGTTATTGCCGCTAACGGACAATGTCATTGAGAATCACTTGCGTGGCAATAGAACTATTGGCATCTATCCTCTGTTAAAAGATGAAACGTGCTGGTTTTTGGCAGTTGACTTTGATAAAAAGGACTGGCAAAAGGACGCACTCACGTTCATGGGGGTTTGTAAGGATGTAGGTGCACCTGCAAGCATGGAAATTTCTAAATCCGGAAATGGTTGCCATATCTGGATTTTCTTCAGTGATAAAATGTCAGCGAAAACTGCTCGTAAATTAGGGAGTCTTCTTATGAACCGGACCCTGGAAAAACGGTACGAGACAGGTGTTGATTCGTTTGACCGGTTTTTTCCCAATCAGGATACAATGCCAAAAGGCGGATTTGGAAACCTGATTGCACTACCTTTACAGCAACTTCCCCGGAAGAAGGGCTATAGTGTATTTGTTAATGAAAAATTTGAACCATATGCTGATCAATGGGCGTATCTGGCGTCTGTAAAAAAAATCAGCAAAGATACTGTTGAATCAATTCTGAGAAAGTACAACCATTCCAACAGTTACACCGTGAAAAGTAAACAGACACCGTATTATGTGAAAATACCCTCTGAAATAACCATCATAAGAAAAAACGGCATACATATTCCCAAAAATAAGCTACCTTCAAATATTTTGCACGAGTTAATCAAGCTTGCGGTCATCAATAACCCTGAATTTTTTAAAGCTCAATCCAAAAGACTGTCTACGCACAGGATTCCCAGAAAAATTGACTGTAGTTATGAGACGGAGGATTCGGTGGTTATCCCGCGTGGCTGTCTAGCAGATATAAAAGCCATTTTAGTCAGGAACGAAATCAACTTCTACATCGATGATCAAACCATCAAAGGCAGCAGTATCAATATCCATTTTCATGGGAGTCTTCTGCCAAAACAAAACGAAGCGATCCACGCTATGAAAGTAAATAGTTGTGGTGTCCTATCAGCAGCAACTGGTTTTGGTAAAACTGTTGTGGCGGCAGCGCTGATTGCGGAGAGAAACATCAACACGTTAATCATCGTGCACACTAAGCAGCTGCTTACTCAGTGGAAAGAAAGTTTGCAGGCCTTTTTTAATTTGGATGGAAACCAGGTAGGTCAAATCGGTGGGGGTAAAAAGAAATCAACAGGTAAAGTGGATATTGCTATGGTTCAGACTTTAAGCAGATCAGAAGATGTGCGCGAAAAAGTCAAAGGCTATGGACAGGTAATTGTTGATGAATGCCACCACATTTCAGCGGTGAGCTTTGAGAAAGTATTAAGGGAAGTAGAGGCTTCCTACGTTCATGGACTAACTGCAACACCAACTAGAAAAGACGGTCTGTATAAGATAGTTGCTATGCAATGCGGGGAAATCCGTTATAAGGTTACCGCCAAAAGTCAGTCAAAACTCCATCCGTTTGACCATGTGCTTATTCCACGGTTTACAAGTTTCAAAAATAACGGCGACAACATCCAGAAGGTTTATGCAAATTTGGCTATTAGTGAACAACGGAACAAAATGATATTCAATGATGTATTAAAAGAACTTGAGAATAATGCATATCCAATTATTTTGACAGAGCGAATTGAACATGTACATGAATTGGAAAAGGCCTTTAAAGGATTTGCTAAGAATATAATCGTATTAACAGGTAAACTGAGTAAGCAGGAAGAGAAAGATCGTTTAAAGCTTATGAAAAGCCTTTCAGATAATGAAGAGCGGCTTATTATTGCCACCGGTAAATATATAGGAGAAGGATTTGACAATGCTAGATTGGACACCCTATTCCTTGCTATGCCAATTGCCTGGAAAGGAACGCTCCAGCAATATGTCGGTAGATTGCACCGCGTTCATACGAATAAGAATGTTGTAAAAGTGTATGGTTATGTTGATTATCAGGTTCCCGAGTTGAAGACCATGTATGAAAAGCGCATGCAGGGATATAAGTCGATGGGTTACAGCGTTCAAGGCAGCGATGAAGAAAATAGTAGTGGGCAGCAGATGAAGTTATTTTGATAGACAAAATTATGGTCTGAACGAATATTTAAAACACATGAATTTCATATTCATAGCCCTTTTGTATTCAACTAACAGGGACGTTTTTGCAATAACTGTGAGGCGCTGATAGTCGTAGCTAGCGTTTTGCTTATTTTAAGTTCTGGTTTCTATCTAAGGCATTTAGAAAAAACTAAAAGACAAAGAAAACTTGGGCCACTTGAATTGATTATGTACATCATGATACAGCTAGCATTTATCCTTTTTGCCATCAGTTTATTGATTGGAGTATTTTTTATATAAAAATTGCTCATCAATCGGGCGCTTTCACGGAATAAGCTTTGCGCTCCTGCAAAGGATTTATGTTTTTTCATTATATTGGTGATACGATTATTTCAACGGGCGCTTTCGCGGAATAATTTAGAGGTCATTTGCGCTTTGTCATTTGTATTTGATAATGCTTTATTCTAATTTATAATGTAGATAAGGAGGGATGCAAAATGAAATGGAAGGAAGCTCGTGAATTATTTCCTAATCAACTTCTTCTGGTTTCCATTTTGGATTATCATTATGAGGGTGATAAGAAGATAGTTGATGAAGTGGCCCCAATTCGAACCGTCGAAGATAAAGATGCAAATAAAGAGTTTTTTAATGCAAAAGAGGGAACGATGGTTTATCATACAGGAAATGAAAATTTTGTTATCCATATACGTAAAGATCCTTTAATGAAAGTGAGAAGGATTTAATGAATCTGTTTTATGATGGACAACTTATTACGACCAGTTTAACTGTCACATTCCGTGGCAATGCACTAAAAATAGACGATGTCGTTGTGGATACCGGATCATCCCATACTGTTATTTCACCAGATATTTTAGAATCGATTGGAGTAAGGTATGAAAATGGTGATGCGATTTATGAGGCATATGGGATTGGTGGCAGTGTTCCATTTTATACAAAAAACATGAATGAATTGCAGATTGACACATTTATTATAAAAGACGTCCAAGTAGATGTAGGAATGTTGCCTCAAGGACATAACGCATTGCTCGGATTAGATATTTTAAAGGAATATAATTTTGTCATTGATTTAGACAATTTAGAACTGCAACCTTTGACGCGAGGAAAAGAGGATTAGCCTACCGTATTGTACTAATCCTCTTTTTTGTGTTGATTGGAATCAACGGTAATCTTAAGAGAGGGAAGCGATAGATTATCATTGTTTTGATATTCCGGAAATGGCCGCTGACGATCGTCTAAAAGTCTCGCACCTTCATTAAGGATTTTATTAATTGATTTTGAAGGGATTTTATAGCTGCTTTCAAACAAACAGTTTTCTGATGTTATCTTGAAATCAAGTCTTCAGCTATACGATCGGGCGCTGTAACTGAATAAGGTTAACTCCTTTTGAACTGGTCCTTTGAGGAATGAAGGAATCCAACAATGGAATATCGAATAGGACAATGAGTTGTAATAATTAAAGTTTGGCAATGAATACATTAACTGTAAATGAACTTCAATCTCAGAAGGAAATCCTTGAAGCATTTCCGATTATGAATCAACTACGTACTCATTCTGATGAAGCTACTTATCTTGATTTGGTGACAGAAGCTAAAGAAAAGGATATGTACAGGTTATTTGCTTTGTACGATCAATAAGAAATTGTTGCAGTTACTGGGTTTAAACCTATGATAACTCTATATTATGGGCGTTTTGTTTGGGTGTGTGATTTAGTTACTGATAGCAGTCAACGTTCAAACGGATATGGTGAACGACTCCTTTCTTATGTACATAAATGGGCAAAAGAAAATGACTATGAAAGTGTCGTTTTATCATCAGGATTAAAACGTATAGATGCTCACCGTTTTTATGAAAAAAGAATGGGTTATGACAAGGTGAGTTATGTGTTTAAGAAACCATTGGGTTCATAATAATTCCGCAATAGGGCGCTTTCCTTGAATAAGAAGGCGCATTTAGAAGAATTAAATATCAAGGGGTTTCAACGATGAATATTTACTATCACAGTTATTTAAAGTCGCTCAAAAAGAACTTTATGTTAGTAATAATGGCATTGATTTTGTTAATTCCAACCTTTTTTATATGGGCTGGGGTTCCTTTCTTTATCATTGGGGGCTTAGTGGAAAATATAACCACTAAGCCATTGCTGGTTTATATAAGTATTTTACTTTCGGGAGGATTTCTGTTTTCTTTATACTTCGTGCCAATCAATTTAAAAGCCGCAAAAAATATGGCAAATACAATGGGTTGTGACGTAGTAAAAGCACTTATTTGCATACAAACAATATTTATAATAGTATGTTCGGTAATTTTTGGAATAACTTCAAATATCATTGTTCCGTAATACGATTGGGCGCTTTTCCCTAATAAGGAAGCGCCCATAGTAACTAGACCAAAATGTTATACTTTCTTTTCTTTAAAAAAGAAGCGGGCAGCTTTTGCGCTTTTGTCCTCGCTTTTTTAATTTGCTCTTCATCAAGAAGTTTTCCAGTGCTTATATTTATAGGAATCCTGATATAACAGCCATCAAATGCAAGGTTTTTCAATTCTTTAACTATTGTTCACCACTCAATTTCACCAAAATTTTCGCTTGGGATTTGTCACTGGCTAATGCTTCAAATCCATCTTCAATGATACGATCAAGTGCAATGCGGTCCGTAATTATTTCTTTCGGATCCAACATGCCTTCCGCCATGAGGTCAATAGTGGTCTGAAATGTCGTCGGACGGTAGGCAAGAGACGCCGAGAGACTCACACCTGATGTTGTCAAGTCAAATGGGTTAAAGGCAATTGGTTCCCCAAAAATTGAGACGATAACAACTCTGCCGAGCGGTTTTGTAGTTTGTAGTGCTTGTTTAAAGGTAGCTTCGACGCCAGCTACTTCAAGTGTCACATCAGCACCACCAGGTATCAGTTCATTGATCGCCTCGACAGGGTCCTGCTCACCTGAATTAACAACATAGGTAGCTCCGATGCTTTTCGCTTTGTTTAAGCGTGCCGCCGACAAATCAAAGGCAATAATTTTGCGTGCACCTGCCGCTTTGGCTGCAATAATGGTCAACAGTCCAATTGGACCGGCACCAAAAACCGCAACCGTTTGACCAAATTGAAGTTCCGCGTCTTTCACTGCTTGGACAGCAACAGCTGTCGGCTCAAGCAGCGCCCCTTCTTCCAATGACAGCGGTTCGGGAAGAGCATATACTTGCGCCTCTGGAACCACAGCAAACTTTGCAAA
Organism: Lentibacillus jeotgali; assembly: GCF_000224785.1. Lineage (GTDB taxonomy): Bacteria > Bacillota > Bacilli > Bacillales > Amphibacillaceae > Lentibacillus > Lentibacillus jeotgali. The sequence continues at coordinate 82,742 of NZ_AGAV01000006.1, forward strand.
TCCTCCGTCTGTACCAAGACCAATAAAATTAAACCCATCATATGCATCATATTCTTCCGGTTTCTTACCATGTGTAAGGGTGGGGTTGATGACGACGCGGTCACCTTTTTGGAAACGTTCAACGTTATTCCCAATTTCCTCAATAACACCAGCAAATTCATGTCCCATCGTTAAGGGGGCAGTTTGACCAGTCACGGGATCAGGTTCATTACTGGGAATGGTATGGGGGCCACCTGTATATTCGTGAAGATCACTTCCACAAATGCCTGCCCAAGCAACGCGGACCTTTACTTCATTCTCTCTTACGTTTTTTATATCTCTTTCTTCAACGCGAATATCTTTTTTTCCGTACCAAACTGCTGCTTTCATATGAGAACATCTCCTAATTTTAAAATTCTCTCGATATAATGTTCCACACTTACCGATTATTATAACTTGCCTTGGTCAGTAACTGGATGTGAACATGAGTAACGATTTCAATAATACGATAGGGCGCCTACCTTGAATAAGATAGAAGTCTCAATAGAATTGGGTTACTGATTTTGTGACAATTGGTTTTAAGCAATAGGGCAGGGATAGTTGAAGAATTCACACATAGACATCAAGTATTGCTTTCTTTATTATCTCATCAGTCTTTTTTAGAGTAAGGCTCTTAAACTGAGGTGTGGATATGAAAATAGGCATAATAATGTTTTTTGTCGGCTCAGTAATGCTTATGGTAGGTGTATATTTATCTATACATTGGATCACTAGCGTTGCATAAATAATAAAAGAAAATTGATAATCTTGTTAATTATCCAAAATATAGGTTTCTGGGTATAAAAAAATCCTTTATAATGGAATTGGTGGTTGTTGTCCAAATCCAATATAAAGGAACTCAGAATATGGACAATCATACACTATTATCATCATTTGGTAAATGGGTTGCACCCATTAATATTGAAAAACTTACAGAACAAATTATGCAAACCGGGCAAGATCGCTATACGAAAAAGTTTACGACTTATTCGTACATCAAATTGTTATTACTGTCCCACCTGGAAGAGGTGGAAAGCTTACATGCGATGAGTGATACACTTTTTGATGACGACGTTCAACAGGAATTGGGACTGGGTTCAATTAGTGTTTCCCAATTGTCACGAAAACATCGTACTGTGGATCCCAATTTGTTGGCAGCCATCTTTTATCAATTAGTTGATCAGATACGTCATTCTCAACCAGGTCGAACAGTTATGCCCGTGAAAATCATTGATTCGAGCACAATACCATTAAACCTGACGAATCACCCATGGGCTACCTTTCGTAAAACGAAAGGCGGCGTCAAACTGCACTTGCGGTTGGTATTCATGGAAAATGGTTCTTCCTATCCGGAATACGCCAACATCACGACGGCCAACGAACACGATCGTAACCAATTAGAAGTGTTGGTGGATGACAAGGAAGCAACCTACGTATTTGATCGTGGTTACATAGATTATGAGCGTTTTGACCGCATGACGGACGACGGTTATTTCTTCGTCTCCCGGTTGAAGAAAAACTCGATTACACGGACGATCAAGGCCTTTGAGGTGGAACAGGATTCCACGATCGTTACGGATCAAATGGTAGCTGT
>NZ_AGAV01000005.1 GCF_000224785.1 Lentibacillus jeotgali
TGACAATGGGGTCCACCTTATAATTTCATCATATTACAATCGACTGTTTATGGAATTATGAGTATTACTTGGCAAACAAGTTACGTCCACAAATTATTTCATCAGTTGAAGCCAAAGTTGCCTCATAGATCATTTTGTTACGCTTATTCATCAAGGACTTCCCCAATAACATCGGTTGAATACTCTAATTGTAACCCAAGGCTTCACTAATCGCTAAATCACTATCGTATCACCAGAGTGTAAAATTGGAAGTCTCCTAGCGCCACTAATTTAGATGACCTAAATTATAGGGATTTACCATGCCATTCATAACCTGTTTACTTTATGATAATATCTTCATTAAGCATCTGAAACACAGGAGGAATAATATGGATATACAACACATGGTCTATTTTGTTGAAGTTGTAAAACAAGGAAGTATGACTAAAGCATCGGAAAAACTATTTATCGCCCAACCTACTATCAGTAAAACGATTAAAAACTTAGAGGATGAATTGCAATTAATTTTATTTGATCGAAGCAAAAAAAGTTTAAAACTAACAGATGCAGGTAAAATCTTTTTTGAACAATGTAATGAAATTGTAAATTTATACAAAGACTTACCAGTTGTGATGGATAATTTACTTGGGGTTAAAACTGGACATCTCAAAATTGGTCTTTCTCCAATTATGAATGTTAAGAAACTCATAAAAATTTTAGCCGATTTTCATAATTGCTATCCCAATATCACTTATGAGCTTATCGAAAATGGTGGAAAAACAATAGAGCAAAGTATTCAAATTGATGAACTCGATGTTGGAATTACTGCTTTACCTGTTGATGATCGTCTTTTTCAATCCTTTCCATTTTACGAAGAAGAATTAAAACTTGTTGTAAATAAAAATCACCCTTTAGCAGATAAAGAAAAAGTGTCTTTAATACAACTAGAAAATGAAGGCTTTATATTATTTAACGAAAATTTTTATCTGAACGACATAATAACTGACTCTTGTAAACGCGCGGGCTTTATACCTCATATTGTTTCGAAAATTTCTCAGTGGAATTCTATTGAACAAATGATTATTGCACAAATTGGTATTGGTATCCTTCCTAAAAGTATTATTGAAATGCTAAGTGACGATGTTCGAAGCGTTAGTATCGAGTCGCCATCTATTGTATGGCAACTTGGTGTGATATGGAAAAACAATAAATACATGAATTTTGTCACTAAAGAATGGCTTCACTTTATGCAAAAACAGCTGGATTCAAAATAGAAGATATCGCTTACATAGATAAACGTAATATCTATTATGACAAACCACTATTTTTGTAATAACATGTTCCGTCTTATAATGAGTATGTAAACAAAACGAGGGAGGAAGAATTAAGGATTTTTTAGAAGCAAAAGACAATAAGGAATGAAGCCGAATGTTATTTAAGTTTTTTAGAATTCTGTCACAGATTTCCATAATATTTTTAATCACCGCGTTAGGTAATAAGATACAAAGTGTGTTACACATACCAATTGCCGGAAGTATTGTAGGGTTAGCGACTTTCTTTTTATTACTTCAATTCAAAGTGATACCTGAAAGATGGGTTCAAGAAGGGGCTAATATATTATTAGGTACAATGGTTCTCTTTTTCATTCCCTCTATAGTTGGAGGTATGAACATCATTGAACAAATCAACCTTAATTACTTAATATTTATCGCTTTAATCATATTAGGTACATGTATTGTTGCGTTAGCATCTGGTTATTTGGCCGAAAAAATGGTGCAAAAATGGACACCTAACGAAAAGCATGATTCACCATGATTTTAACGGGCTTTATGATGGTTATTTTAACAATATGTATGTATGTCATTGCACGCTATATCCAGAACAAATTCAACTATTCCATACTGAACCCGGCACTGATTGCATCACTGGCAATCATCTTCATTTTAATTATATGCGGCCTTGATTATAAAGATTATATGATTGGCGGCCAATGGATTTCCAAATTTTTAGACTGTACCGTTGTATGTCTAGCTTACCCATTATATAAATATCGACATATGATAATGCGTAATCTTAAAGTCATAATGACCAGTGTGGTATTTGGTATTTTACTTAATTTTATCATTATCTATTTCGTTATGAATTTATTTGGATTTTCAAAACAAATGATTGTTACATTGCTGCCGCGTTCCATTACGACAGCAGTTGGAATTCAAGTATCCCACCAAATGGGAGGATTAGAAACACTTAGCATTATCTTTATTATAGCAACCGGATTAATAGGGAGCATATTAGGTTCTTCTTTAATAAAGATAGGTAACTTCCAAAGCTCAATTGCCAAAGGATTAACTTATGGTAATGCATCCCACGCCTTTGGTACCGCAAAAGCACTTGAACTGGATTTAGAGTCTGGTGCTTTTAGTTCAATTGGTATGATACTCACTGCCGTTTTAAGCTCAATATTTTTGCCTTTTATCATCACATTATTCTATTAATTCCTTGTTGAAGTAATTTTAAATAACGGTAGTGCACGTTAATCCCTTGATGCATAATTGAATACGCAAATTGGCACACTAAATCAAGAAAAATAAAGGAGTAAATGTATGTATGCCTAAAAAAATCAAAGCAAATCACGCATTAATCTCAGCCTTGAAAGCATGGGATATTGATCATGTATACGGAATTCCAGGAGATTCCATTGATGCGGTCGTTGATGGATTAAAAGTTGTAGAAGATGAAATTGATTTTTATCATGTTAGACATGAAGAAGTAGCAAGTCTGGCCGCCTCCAGTTTCACAAAACTGACTGGTAAAATCGGTGTGGCATTAAGTATCGGGGGCCCTGGAGCTATCCACTTAATAAATGGAATGTATGATGCAAAACTGGACAACATCCCTCAATTAATATTAGCTGGTCAATCTGACAGTGATGTTCTCGGTACAAAAGCATTTCAAGAAACAAATCTTACGGAATTGTTCAAAGATGTTGCTGTCTATAATAAACAGATTAAGGAACCGGAAACTATCTTTGAAACAGTAAATGAAGCAATTCGTACTGCATATGCCAAAAAGGGTGTAGCTGTGCTTGTATTACCAAATGATTTATTAACTCAAAAAATTGACGACCATACAGATAAAAAAATAGATAAGGAGCCACCTGCACCAAAGAAACCATCAGTTGAGTCTATTCAAGATGCAGCAAAACTGATTGAAAATAGTAAAAAACCTGTTATGTTAATTGGTTTAGGTACCAAACATGCAAAAAAAGAATTACGCATATTTATTGAAAAAGCAAAAATCCCATCGATTATTACCTTGCCTTCGAAGGGAATTTTACCGGATGATCATCCTTATAATCTAGGAAACCTTGGTAAGATAGGCACAAAACCTTCCTATCAAGCCATGCAAGATGCTGACTTGCTCATTCTTGCAGGAACCAATTATCCGTACGTCTATTATCTACCTGAGAAGGATATTAACTGTATTCAAATTGATAACGACCCTGATCTTATTGGTCACCGTTTCAATGTTGACGTCGGTGTCATTGGTGATAGTAAATTAGCATTAACTGCTTTAAATGAAACGATCAAACCAATTGAGGAACGCCCATTTTTACAAGAAATGCTAAAAAATAAAGAAAAATGGGATGGATGGATGAAAAAAGACAGGGAAAGTAACGATAGTCCCATTCGTCCAGAACGGTTAATGGACGCGATTAATAAAACAACTAATGATAAAACAATATTCTCTATAGATGTAGGAACCTCAACAGTATGGTCGACACGTTATTTAAACATTGGAGTGGATAATAAATTCTTTTTATCCAGTTGGTTAGGAACCATGGGATGTGCATTACCTGGGGCTATCGCTGGGAAAATTGCTTATCCCAATCGTCAAGTTGTCGGAATCACTGGTGATGGTGCCTTTGAAATGGTCATGCAAGATTTCGCAACAGCTGTACAATATCAATTGCCTATAACCATATTCGTATTAAATAATCAACAGTTATCTTTTATTAAATATGAACAGCAAGCCGCCGGAGAATTAGAATATGGGATTGACTTTAGTGATATAGATCTCGCCAAATTCGCTGAGAGCTGTGGTGGTATAGGATATACATTAAAAGATCCTAAAGATATTGATACAGTCGTCCAAACTGCAATGCAACAAACGAAACCAACCGTCGTTAATGTATACGTTGATCCAAATGCTGCGCCATTACCAGGTAAAATCGTACCTGAAGAAGCGAAGAACTATGCTAAATGGGCTTATCGTTCGGTAACAGAGGATAAGAAATTAGACTTTGACGAAATACCCCCAATATCTACAGCGATTAAACGTTTCTTATAATAATAAAAAGCTAGTATCATTAAGATGGTATGTAATATTCTAATGCATTAAATGGCAGACTATATTTATCAGTTAATCATATAAGAAGGATGAGAACAATGAACAACAGACAAAATACAACAGAAGTAATCCTAGTTGGTGCTGGAATCATGAGTGCAACTTTGGGAACACTTCTGAAAAAATTAGAACCGGACTGGCATATTACAATGTTTGAGAAGCTCGACAAGGCAGGAAAAGAAAGTTCCAATGAATGGAATAATGCGGGTACAGGACACGCAGCCCTATGTGAACTGAACTATACGACCGAAAAACAGGATGGATCTATGGATATAAGCAAGGCGGTCGAAATTAATGAACAATTCCAGGTTTCAAAGCAATTTTGGTCTCATCTGGTGGATGGAAATGTAATTCGTAATCCACAGGAGTTTATTCAGCCATTGCCCCATATGAGTTTTGTCCATGGGGAAGATAATGTAAAACTTTTAGAGAAACGATTTGAAGCACTTTCCAACCATCCATTGTTTCAAGAGATGGAGTTTTCTGACGACCCAGAAAGAATAAAAGAATGGATTCCTTTGATAATGGAAGGCCGTGCACCAGAAGAGTATATAGCAGCAACAAAAGTCGCTTCTGGAACAGATGTTAATTTTGGAGCACTGACACGCAAATTGTTCGACAACTTAGAGAATCAAAATAATGTGGATATCCATTATAATCATTCAGTAGATGATATCAAACGTATGGAAAACGGGTCATGGGAAGTGAAAGTGCACAATTTCGAAGACGATATGCTTGAATACCATACTGCGAATTTCGTTTTTATCGGCGCTGGTGGAGGTGCCTTACCTTTACTGCAAAAAACGGAGATTCCCGAAAGCAAGCATATCGGCGGATTCCCGATAAGTGGTGAATTCTTGGTTTGTAGCAATCCGGAGGTTGTAGATCAACATCATGTAAAAGTATACGGCAAAGAACCTGTGGGCACTCCGCCTATGACTGTGCCGCATATTGATCGACGATACATCCAAGGCAAAAAAACATTACTATTCGGACCGTTTGCTGGTTTTTCGCCTAAATTTCTAAAGACCGGCTCATATATGGATTTATTGGGCTCTATTAAACCAAATAATGTCATCACCATGCTGGCAGCAGGCGCTAAGAATATTCCATTGACCAAATATCTCGTCCAACAGCTGATGTTGTCAAAAGAACAACGTATTGAAGCGTTGCGAGATTTTGTTCCGAATGCTAAAAGTGAAGACTGGGATCTCGTGGTAGCTGGACAACGCGTACAGGTGATTAAGGATACGGAGGCTGATGGCAAAGGTACAGTTCAATTTGGTACGGAAGTGATCCATTCAAAAGACGGTTCAATGGCTGCATTGTTGGGCGCTTCGCCAGGTGCATCGACTTCCGTTTCGATTATGTTGGATGCCATCAAAAAATGTTTCCCACAATATTTAAAAGAGTGGGAGCCGAAAATTAAAGAAATGATTCCTTCTTACGGTGAGTCACTGGCGGAGAATCCAGAACTACTTCATGCGGTTTATGCTTCAAGCTCACTAACACTTGGTTTAGTGGATAAGAAGAATGAAAAGTAACCACTGTATAATTGAAAAACTTGTATGTAAAAGAAAGCACAATTTGCCTTTTTGACAGATTTATGCTTTCTTACTTTTTCTGCTGGGAAAGTCCTGTTATTTCCCTGGATTCCTTTACTGTGCCAACGTAGCTTAGTTTATATGCACCTTTCATTCTAATTATGCGAGCATTTACCATTGTTCCTTAACTAGCTGAAAGAATCTATTCCACGAACTGGTTCGGATTTGGAACTGCCACACTACTACTTTGCCAACTTAATTATATCAGATATTTCATAAACCATCTGACCTCACTTTATTTATCAAACTTCGTTCCTTTTAATAAATCTGCAAATGGGTTATTAATTGGTTCAGCTTCTTTATCTTTTTGCTCTGTTTCAACAGATGCAACAACACCTTGCTCATGCCCTTGAATATTGTGTTTATCCAATATTTCTTGCACCGTTTCTTTTGAATCATCTTTGACGTTCGCTTTGCCTTTATAACTTCCCTTTTCGGATGAAAATGTCGCTTCAACCTCATAAAAAGGTTTAGAAACAAAGTTTTCAATCTCTTTTTGACGCTGATAAATTAGGTAAACTAAGGTGGACCCCATTGTCAAGACACATATTTTATAAAAATAAGGTGGGGGGTGAGTTATCATTGTTTTCCCTTTCCCATCTTACTAACTAGCTCTTTCTTGTGTCAGGTTCTGTCAAGGGCGTATTTTCCCTTGACAGGTTCTGGCACAGGAAAGATAATTGCCCAAGATGGAAAGGATAACGGTACGGGCTACCCGAAATAAATAGATGCCGGTGTTTGATAATCTAATGATTGATGAGGCCGTTCATGATTATAAAGGTTCATATAATCCCTTATATTGCTTCTTGCCGCTCTTGGTGACCCATAGTCCTTTAAATAGACTTCTTCGTACTTAAGGCTTCTCCAAAAGCGTTCAATCATGATATTATCCAATGCCCGCCCCCTTGAGTCCATACTAATTTGTACGGATGGATGCTCTTTTAAAAGATTAATGTATTTTGGGCTGGTAAAATGACTGCCTTGATCACTGTTAAATATTTCAGGTGTACCGTGCGTGAATGCGTGTTGTACGGCATCCAGGACAAAGTCAATTGCCAACGTCTGATCCAGTTCCCAACTGATAATGTAACGGGAATACCAGTCGATAATGGCCGTTAGATACATCCAGCTATTATGCAAGCGAATGTATGTAATATCAATGCTCCAAACCTGGTTGGGCCGAGTAATATTCACTCCTTTCAGCAGATATGGATAAATACGGTGCTGTAGATTGCGTTTACTCAAATTAGGACCCGGATAAATGGCTTGTATACCCATTTCACGCATGTGACGCCGCACTCTTTTACGGTTGATATTCACTCCTTTTTTCTTTAGTATTTCAGCAATCCTGCGTGAACCAAAATACGGATATTTGGTATAAATCTCATCAATCCAATGTTTCATGGCAACCTCTTCCGGTGACGGTTGAACAGGCTTATAGTAAAGGCTTGAACGATTGATTCCGAGTAGTTTAGCCTGCTGGGAGATAGGCAGTTCCGGATCTACCCAGTCCACCATCTCCATCCGTTCCCGTCTAGTCGTGGTATATGCCAGATTTTTTTTTGATCCACGACAATTGCGTGGTTAACTTTCCGACTTCTGCATAGAGATTTTCAAGCTTTTCTTCATAGTCGGCTTTCATTTTTTCCTGGTCCTCATTCTGCTTGTTAAAGAGCTTCGGCATTTCTTGCAGGAATTGTGTTTTCCACTTATGAAGTTGGTTCACATGGATTCCGTTTTCCGAAGCAATTTGGCTCATTGGTTTTTCTTCCTTCAAGATTTCCAACACGATTTGTGATTTGAATTCTGGTGTATATCTTTTGCGTTTCATATACCTACCTTAACATCTCCTTTTTTCGTGTCTAAAATCTTGGGTCCATTATAATGAATTTCTTAATTGAGGGCGATAACCTAGCTTCTTTAGAAATATTAAAAAAAACTCATCGTGAAAAAATAGACTTAATTTATATAGATCCACCATACAATACAGGTAATAAGGATTTTACTTATGATGATGATATAGTTGATAAAGATGATGGTTTTAAGCATAGTAAATGGATCTCATTTATGGAAAGACGACTAAAAATAGCTAATAACTTAATTTCGAAAGATGGCGTAATGGTTATAAGTATTGGATATCAAGAGGTACATAATTTAGTACTTTTGTGTGAAGAAGTTTTTAGAGATAAACAAGTAGTAAGTGTAACTGTTCAGACTTCTGGTGGGAAACCTTCAGGAGGGTTTAATTATCTTCAAGAGTATCTGATTTTTGTCACTCCAGTAGATTTTGAACCAAATCCCGTTAAATTTGCAGGAGGAAATGATAGGAGCCCTTTTGAAGGATTAACATTAAGCACTTTTGATAAAACCCAACGACCAAATCAAACATATCCCATATTTATAGATGAACAAACACATAACATAGTAGGAACCGGCCTTTCTCTTGCAGAAAGAGTGAAAAATGGTAGTTTTACTGAGGAATTAAAAGATTTTTCCTTCGATTACAGTGAAGCTCCTCCTGGAACAGTAGCTTTATGGCCGGTCAGTAGTAAAGGTGCGGAATGTGTATGGAGGCTAATTTCTGATCGCCTAATGGAAGATTGGCAAAAAGGATATATTAAAGTTAGTAAAAATAGAGTAAAAAAACATCCTAATAAATTCAGTGTTCAATATTTACCCGATGGTGTAATTAACAAAATTGAGAACGGTTCATTAGAAGTTATAGGAACTGAAAAAGAGGCACCTACATTGATATTCGGAGAAAATAAAACAGTTGGATCTGGTATTCCTACAATATGGTTAGAAAAAGACTTCTTTACTAACAGGGGAACAAATTACTTAAAAGAAATATTTGGAGACAAACGATTTACTTATCCAAAACCTCTAGAATTCATCATAGAAGTGTTAAGAGCAACCTCTAACCCAAACAGCACAATTTTAGATTTCTTTGCCGGCTCAGGTACTACTGGACAAGCAGTTATGGAATTAAATAAAACTGATGAAGGGGGAAGGAATTTTATTCTTTGTACAAATAACCAGAACAATATTTGTAAAGAGGTTACTTATGAAAGATTAAAGAAAGTGAATGAAATCAATAAATACAACATGAGTCTTAAATACTTTGAGGTAAATTTCCTCCCAGTCAGGAATAGGTTTTACTATGAATACGCGCATGAACTTCTTAATAGTATTCGCGAATTGGTAGAGTTAGAGAATGCTATAAATTTCAGTGATGATAAGGAAAATTCTATTATCTTAACAGATAAAGAATTAGATGAATTTATTAAGGAAAGTGAATTATTAAAATTAACTAAAACAATTTACCTTGGAAATGATGTTTTACCAGATCGTGAGCAAGAAGATATCTTAAAGCAAAATGATGTTGCGGTAAACATAATTCCAGACTATTATTATAAGGATAACTGGGGGTAAGAGAGAATGTTGGTTAGTTTTCAACTTAAGGCAGTTGGTGAATTGATGGAAAGTATAGAAGATGAAAGCAAAGAAGTTATTTTTAAGAGTCCGACTGGATCTGGCAAGACGATAATGCTTTCACACTTTATGAGCGAATTTGGAAAGGGTAATTTTGGAAATGTCTTTGTATGGCTAACTCCAGGTCGAGGCAATCTTGAAGAACAAAGTAAAGAGAAAATGGATAAGTATATTCCTAACAGTCAAACTAAGCTTTTGAGTGATGTAATGGCAGATGGATTTAAAGAGAATGATTCTTGCTTTATTAATTGGGAAAAATTAACCAAAACAGGTAATACAGCATTAAGAGAAGGTGAAAAAGCGAACTTTCAAGAACATATAAATCGAGCACATAGTGATGGCCTTGAATTTATAATAATTGTTGATGAGTCACATCAAAACAACACCGTAAAAGCTAATGATATTTTAGAACTGTTTAATCCTAAGAAGATTATCCGTACCTCTGCTACTCCAAATAAAACTACTAAATCAACGGTTGTTGAAGTTAGTGAAGAGGATGTAATTGCAGAAGGCTTAATAAAGAAAATGCTTATAATCAATGAAGGTTTTGGTCGTTCAGTTAACATAGATAGTCAAGTTAATTATCTTCTTGATAGGGCGTTAGACAAACAAAAAGAACTAAAATCTGCTCTTCAAGAAGAAGGGTCTATAGTTAATCCCCTGATCATTGTTCAACTTCCAAATAATAGCGAATGGATGCAGGGTGAAGTAGAACGATACTTATCAACAAAAGATATAACCTACGAAAATGGTTTGCTAGGTGTTTGGTTAAGTGAACGGAAACAAAATCTTGAAAACATCGAAAGGCTTGATGCTCAACCTATTATAGTAATTATTAAGCAAGCAATAGCAACTGGCTGGGACTGTCCTAGATCGCAGATATTAGTAAAGTTAAGAGAAAATACTAGTGAGACATTTGAAATACAAACTATAGGAAGAATAAGAAGAATGCCTGAATTAAAGCATTATGGTAGTGATATTTTAGATTCCTGTTACCTATATACTTTCGATGAAAAATTCACAGAAGGTGTTAAGTTCCATTTTGGAAAAGGTGCGTTAGATGCAGTTAGACTATTTTTGAAAAAGGATTATCGGAAAGTGAGTTTGACGAGTGAACAAAAGTCGGTTCTGGGAATTTCAACAGACCCTAAACAAGCTCTTGACACAATGGCTCTTTATTATCAAAAGGCATATGGAGCATCTACTAGAAAACAAGAAAACCAAACTCGATTACGGACACGGGGATACGCCTTTTCAAATAATATTGTTAAAAAAACGTATACCGGAGAAGTACATACTTTAACAGCAAAGGAATTTGAAAAATTGGATAGTGTGGATATGATTGAACAACTAAATACACACAAGCATGGGCGAGAGTATCATAATAGAGTAGGGTCTTTGGGGGTTAAATTGAGTTTACCTTACGAGCATATGAATACTATTATACGACGACTGTTCGATAAAAATGTGAATTATCAACATAAAATACTGAACTTAGATACTAGGGATGTTTACGCTTTTGTTATAAATAACTTTAACAAATTAAAAGAGGATTTTCGCATTGCTATGTCAAGTCCGGAATATCAAAACCACCTTTCTTTACCAACGATTGCTGAGAAAGAGTTTCGTCTACCAAGAGAAATTCTATTTACTTATGATGGGAGCAATAGGTTACAGCAAGAATATGAAAGTAATGTTTATAAAGGTTACTTATCTTCAGCTGAATTCCGATCAGATTCAGAAAAATCGTTCGAAAAGTACTGTGAGGATTCAAATAATGTTGACTGGATTTATAAAAATGGGGATAAAGGAAATGAGTATTTTTCCATTGTGTATTTAGATAACTCTGGAAACCAAAGGACGTTTTACCCTGATTATGTTATTTCATCAAACGGAGAAATGTGGGTAATAGAAACCAAAGGTGGATTTAATAGAAGTGGTGAATCGGAAGATATAGATCAGTTTTCTCCTAAAAAATTTGAAATTTTGAAGAGATATTTGAATAAACATGATTTAAAAGGTGGTTTTGTAAGAAAAGACAAAAGTAATAATGAGTTATTTATTTGTATGGACAGTTACCATGACGATATCTCAAGTGAAGAATGGATGTTGTTAGATGAAGCCTTGGAAAAACACTCTTGATACATTGGAAGATATGAAAAACGCTAATTAGCTAAAGATATACTTGAAAGTTAATCTTAAGTTCGTAAAATAGTTTTAACTGCTCTAAAGTGCATATTGATCGTTACACATTACACATTTCAAAACCAGCATCTGGAAGTACATATGTTCTAATTATAGAAGCGATTGCAGTATCACCCAGAAAAGGACAATGCTGATGATTACGGGGCTGGAAGTACATGAATGGCATGATGTAAGAGCTGTCATAAACCCATTATAGATAAAGGATTTGGCTCTTATATATGTCTGAATCCAAAAAGCCTCTAATTGGTTCACTAAAACTTATGGGAGTTTTATTCTGCCATAAACATTTTATAGTAAATACAAAAAGCTATTTTATTAACCTTTTAATGAAACTTTAATATTTATTAGTAAAAAGGAGCATTCATAATGAGATTAAAATCTGTGAGTATCCAAAATTATAGAACATTTGAGAATGTCACAATTAACTTTTCTGATTATGGTGTCATGGTTGGTGCCAATAATTCGGGTAAAACTAGTGTTTTTTCTCTACTAGATAAAATTTTAAATCCCTTTAAAAGTCTTTATTATAGTGATTTTGAAGTCAGTGACTTCAGGAATTTAGACGAATCATTAGTAGTAGATATGGTATTTGATTATTTAAGTGAGGCACATTTAAGCGAGTTTAAATTTTACCTTAAACGAATTGAACTTGAAGAATCTCAGCCAGAAGAGGAAGGTATACAAATTCATTTAAGGTATATGTGTAAATATGATACATCAACTGAGAGTTTTTCAAAAAAAATATTCATCATGGCAGAAGATGAAGAAATCCGTCTCAGCGAAAAACAAAGGAAACTATTTCCTTTTATATATAGGGGAGCCCAAAAAGACAATAGAACAGAATTAAAAATGGGAAGAAATACTTTTCTTAATCGTTTGGTAGGCACTATAGATATAGATAGTAAAGCCAAGGAATCAATTCAAAAATTAATTGAAAAAGCTTCAGATATACTTTCTGATGAATTAAAGGAGGTTTCTAAATTAATAGAAAAAAATTCAAAGCATGTTATAGATTATCCTGTGAACAATGAGGGAGAGGAAGAGGAAGAGGAAGAGGAAGAGGAAGAGCACAATATACGTTTTAATCTTTTGAATTTAGAATCAGATAAGCTTTTAAGTAATCTCGAAATATATATATTTGAAGCTTTTAAATCAGATTTCGAAGCTCTTACCAAACAGGGCTTAGGATATCAAAATGCCATTGTACTTGCAATTTTTAAGAGCTTTGCAACATCTGCAATAAAAGGGAATACGATTTTAGCATTAGAAGAACCAGAATTGTTTCTTCCACCTCATTCACAGCGAGCATTGGCTAGAGATTTTAAGCATTTATCTGTAGATAACCAGATACTTATAGCTACACATTCCCCTTCTTTCATGTTGAATACAAACCCTAGGGATATTATTATTTTGAGAAAGTCATTTAGTGGTAGTACAACAGTATCTCAATTTAATCAAGATGCTACACCAAAGGAGCTAGAATGGTTTAGCAAGAGAGTGAATGCTATAAATGGAGAGGCATTTTTTTCAAATGTAGTATGTTTGGTAGAGGGTGAAACTGAAGAAGGGGCTCTAAATGAGTTATCTTATAAATTGGATACAGAAAACTCTAGTTTTTCATTTGATAAATATGGGGTTACTGTTTTAAATTGTGGAGGAAAAACTAAAATAAAAGAATTTAATCGCCTTGTAAAATATTTTTCATTACCAACTGTAGCTTTGATAGATTTTGATGCTGATAAAAATAACTCCGAATTTGATAGGGATGAAGGCGAAATAGATACTTTAAAAGGAATGGTTGACGAATTAATTCAATTTCCCAGGGAACCAGAGTGGGGTGATTTTGAAGGGGTTCTAACTAAAAAAGCTCCTATTATAAATTTGTTAAGAATATTAGACGATCTAGAAATAAAAAAGCTTTTCTGTGGACAGCTGGTGAAATTAAACAAAGTCTTAAGTTTTGGAGAAGACACTAGTTTTATAAGACAGGTATCATCACAGGAAAACATTAATATATATGATCTTGTAGAAGTTAAAGAACATATTAAAGGTATAGACCCGTCTTATGTAATGACATGGTTTCGAGCTGCGATTAAAGAAACCTTGAAAAAGGAAAAATCAGCAATTACAGGTAAAGTAGTTGCCTCTAATTTAAGTGGAGCTGATATTCCAGATGATTTTGCTAGGGTAATAAGAACTTGTATTTATATATCTAAGAATCGCCTTAAGCAGGAACAGGAGAATATCAATGAATGACTTGAAAATTCAAGAAATCCTTGATTGGGAGTCTTCAGCAATGGTTTCAGCTGGTCCCGGAACAGGAAAAACTAAATTACTAATTAGAAAACTTGAAAAGTTTGAACAGGAAGGAAGACTTGACCCTTACGGTCAAAAAGTATTAGTTTTAACATTTAATAAAAAGGCTTCTTTAGAATTACAAACACGGATAGAGATGGCTGACATTGATGATCCAAGTTTTATTGAAGTTTTTACTTATCATGGGCTAGGACATAGGATTTTAAGTACTTATGGTCCTTTAATTGGTTTACCAAGTTCCTTAGTATTATTTCCACCTGATGAGAACAAAACAATAATCAAGGATTTAGAGACATATTATGAAGCCTATTCATTTAATTTATTCTATCAAAAATACGTTTCGATTTACGAAGAGGAAGAAAAAGAACGCTTTGTACAAAAACACGCACCTGGGTATGGAAAAGCTTTAGATATTTATTTACAACATAAAGTTGATAACGGTTACATAAATTATTCTGATTTAATATCAAAATGTATTGATTTATTGAAAAACAAAGAATGGTTAAGGAGAATTTTCCAAAACGCATATCCATTTATTTTAGTGGACGAATTTCAGGACACTGATCAAGTACAGTTCGAACTGCTTTCTTTAATTGGGAAAGGATCTAACGTACTTTCTGTAGCTGATGAAGATCAGGTTATTTATGAATTTAGAGGAGCGGAAGATCAAAATATTCAAAGGTTTATCGATGTATTTAATGCTAAAACATTTAATCTCTCTTATAACTATAGATCCACAAATAATATTGTCCAAGTTGCTAACTCATTAATAAGTTATAATGAGAATAGAAAGTCTAAAACCCCAATGCATACAAACAATAATGATGGCGAAAAAATTAAACTATACTTGAGTGAGGATGTTGATGAAGAAGTAAAAAAAATAAAAAGCTTGGTTTTACATTGGATTGAAGAAGGGGAAGGTAATTCTGCAGTTCTTCTAAGAGAAAGAGCCAACATGTGTAGTCAGATTATCTCTCGCGTTTCAAAATCCCTAGAGGAAGCTAATATTCAATATTATAGATTAAAACAAAATATGATAATTAATGATAAAGTTGTTAAGTGGGTTATTTCAGCATTATCTTTCAAAGAAGATCCTAGTCTATATTCGCTTGCAGGTTTTGTTATATATCTACCTGGTATAGGTGAAAAAAGTGTACAAAAAATATATGATTATATTGAAACTCACGGAGATAACTCATATAAGGATGTGGATATCTCAATATTTTTCACTAGGAAACAGTCGAATACTGTTAATAAAATATTAGATAAACTATTTGATTTAGAGGATATATTAGACGTATTTGATTATGATTGCGAAAAAGTTTATGAAGGTAAAGAAAGTGATTTCAAAAATAAAAAGAGCTTTTATAGAAATATACGTTCACTATTATGGAAAGAATCAAAGGGATCTTCTAAAGCATTGGTAAGAAATTATGAGTATATGCTTGATATCAGTAATTTATTAAAATTAGCCAAAAATGAAGTGTTTATTGGCACAATACACCAAGTTAAAGGATTACAATTTGATAACGTCATTATTGCGGGGGTAGCTGGTGGTTACTTTCCTAAAATAGGAAGAGGGTTAGAGAATTCAATTCAAGAAGAGCGACGTTTGTTTTATGTAGGCATTACTCGTGCACAAAAAAACTTATGTATTGCAGCGTCAAGGCAATGGTATAATCCTATTGAACAGAATGCTGAGAGGTTGAGTATATCTCCCTTTTTACGTGAACTTGACAAAGAACATGTAACTATCGAATAACATTTTGCTTAGATACTTCAATTAACATGTATTACTTTAATACAACATCCATGAATTATTCGACCACCACCTTAACAAAAGGAAGCACTGGAAGATCTTCTTATATTAAAAAGGTTTATGTGAGGTTTTAAAACCTCACATAAACCTCACAAATTTCAATGAAAACACGAAAATGAGCGAAGACAAGTTCGTGTTTTTGGGTTTCTAATAATACATAGGGATAAAAATAATGTATTAACGAAACGCTAAATAAACTTATCAAGTACGGGCGGCATGATGTAACCATGCTTTAGCGTCCATTAATGTAATGATTATTGCTGCTTTCACGGCTTGAAACTTAAATCTTTACAGAGTCTGCATAATATATGCATTGCAAATGAAAAAGAAAGCCAATCAGGTGGGGTGGATTGGCTTTCTTTCATGTAATTCATCTGTTCATGGAATCATTCATCGTTGGCAATTTAATAGTTTGATTCGGATATATTAAATTTGGGTTCTGAATCTGATCTCGGTTAGCTTGGTATATAGCTCGTACCTCCTCTGTAATCTGCTTATTGGTTTGTTCCCCGGAGTAATTTTCTTTTGAGATGGTCCATAGGTTGTCACCTGCTTTTACTGTATACGACGATTCTTTCGGTTTACCTCGGTTTTTCACCAGCTCAGTGGTAATTTCTAAAGCCTTGCCGGTGTCAATACTGCTATCGCCAAAAGTGTAGACTGTGGTGTATTCTGACGGAATAGTACCATCAGTAATCGCTTTAGCAAAATTACTAACTTCACCGTTATAGACCTTCTCGAAAACACCATCGTCTGTCGTAATGTTGGAATTTAATAGATACGTAGCCATATGTTTTTGGCTTCTGTTGGATAAATGGTATTCGTCATAAGTATAGAAATCATCAGGGTTCCAGCCCGCTGCTTTAGGGTTATAATATTTGCTGTTGGTTGAGTAATTGCCATAACCACCATAGATGTCTTCTGCATTGTTCGTAGGGAAAATATTGCTGTTGTCTTCAGAGACTAAGGCATAACCATAGGCTGGTACCCAGTCGGAAATCATATAAAAGCCCATGCTTTTATATCCGAATTTTTCAAAGCCCTGTTCTTCAATGTTGGCACGCAATCGCTGATTATGTCCGTAAATAACCTCTACATCGTTAGGAGTGGTATCCAAAGCAAGATAATCTTCAATCTTTTGAACAACCTGTTGGTTTCTTATGTCATTAAAACTTGTCAAATCAGTACGCTGATCTACAAAGCGATTCGGTAGCAATATATATTTGGCGCCAGCTTCTACAAGATTCTGGACCATTTTAAGGGCAAAGTCACTAGATAATTTTGCCGCACGTTCAGCCCCTAGTTCTTCAACGGCATAAGTATCGTTCCCGCCGACGCTAATAATATAGAGTGCTTCAGGATCTGCTTTTTCATTCATATCCTCTAGAAATCTTTCGGTTTGTTGTACGCCGCCCCATCCTTTTAGCCAAGAGGACCAATTGGAACGTTCATCCGCAGCACCTTTAGTACCGGTCATGACACCAGTAAAAGCTCCACCGACTGCATAATTTGTCAAATTATCATAATCACCAGCCAACTCATTCGCAATGTACTCAGAGAAGACCCGGCCGTTAGAATAGCGACCTTTCCAGTAGTGCTCAGTGTCAGCTTTTATATACATTTTATCAGCAGGATTAAAGCCTTCTGCTGGCTGTGCTGCCATTACTTCTGGGGGTATGGCCATAATAGAAAAAAGTGTAAAAATTAAGGTCAATAAAGACATTTTCTTCATTATTTTTCCTCCTATTTGTTATTTAAGATTAGTAATTAATAGCTTTGAATGTTTGTGCTTTGCTCCCATCTTATTCAATGTATTGTTATATGAATCTTTTCTATGCCCTTTTCAATCACATCCTTTCGACACCTAAACATCCAGAATATTAACATAACATACAAAGTAAAATGTCCAAAATCGAGTATTTTCAAGCATTATTGATATAGTTCTAGAGATTTTGAGTAAAATCAGTATAAACATTATACAATATATAATTTTGATATTGTATAATGTTTGTTATTCATGAGATGTTGTGACTTCTTGTTCTCCGCGCAGGTGATTAGGTCCGTTGTATTAACCCGTTATTGCTAGTCTCATAATGTTTTGCATAAACAGCCCCTACGCTAATTGGTGATAAATATACTCAAAACCTTTATTCCTACTCTGCCGGAAGAAACATTAATTCATAAGTGGTATAAAAGATGGGAGAGGAATGGGCGGCTTTTATTGGAATTGTTTTATCTCGTGTGGAATTAATGAAAGGAGTAACACAGTCATGCAATATGAAGAGGATGTCAAAAACCGTGTAAAACGTATTGAAGGACAAGTCAGAGGGCTTAACCGTATCAGTAGTATGACATGGCACTGCCACAATTAATTAAAATGGAGAAGAAACAGGACATCAATATAATTGCCTGCCTGTACGATGACGATGGATTTATTGGGATTCCAGAAGAAAGATGCTGCTGCTTGTGCTGAAAATACGAACACGGATGTTGATAGCTTCCTCGATGGCTATTATATTCATTTCATCGATTGGTTCAACTGCAGGTAAATCATGACTGAAAAGGTGCTGTTTGTTCCAGCCGTTATAGCCGTAAATGAATTCACAAGCACCGCCACTATTTTGTGGCGGTGCTTTGTACAGCATTTCTTTTATGGAATAGGCAGTTCAAACCAGAAGGTATTTATGTTTGCCTCTGTATTAAGTCCGATTTTACCATTGTGCTGTTCGATAATCTCCTTAGCAATAGCAAGTCCCAAGCCACTGCCGCCCGTTTCACGACTTCTTGAAGTATCGAGCCGATAAAAACGTTCGAAAATACCGTGTTGTTCCTCTTTGGGAATTTTTTCGCTTGGCCCGCTGACAGAAACACGATAGAAGCGATCTCCAAGTTTACCTTTCACGCTGATACTGCCTTCACCCTGATAATAATGAATGGCATTTTCAATCAGGTTGGTGATAACTTGCTGTATACCCTCAGGATGGAGGGAAAGAGTACAGGGATCAGTTTTGACGCTAATTTTAAGATGTTCTTGCTTTAGTTTCCATTGGAACATGGCAATACATTGTTCAATAAGATTTGCCATATCGGCTTCATCGTGGTCAGAGTATGGACGAGAAGACACATCACCCCACTCTTTTAGCAACTCAATCTGTTCGATTATATCCGTGAGACGTTTTGATTCTTTATGTAATGCGTGATACAAGTCTGTGTTGCCTTTGATGTCCCCGTTTTCCAATGCTTGTAAATACCCATTTAAGTTGGTCAGTGGTGTACGAAGCTCATGCGATATGTCCGATACCAGTTTCTGACGGCCTTCATCATTGGCCTTGAGCTGACTGATTAAACCATTAAAATGGGCGGTGAGCTCGCCTACTTCTCCTTGTGCTGTATTTTTGACAGGTTCAGGATATTCGCCTTTTTTTAATTGTTTGGCTGATTCGATCAGGTTTCGGATTGGTTTTGTTAGTTTCTTTGTCAGATAAAAATGAAGCAGACTGCCCGACACAATGGTTGTAACGGCAAAAATCAGTAAGTAATTAAATAGAATAGAGTTAAACTGTCTTTGCTGCTGATCATTCAAATATCCCATCGCATCTACAAGAAAGCATGCGGTATTATAAATGGCCAAACCGGACAATATGATAGCTGATGCAACAATAACTATATTCAGCGCAGATAACTGCCATAAGAAACCTTTAGGGAAGACTGATTTTATCCATTTATGAAGCGGCAAATTTATACCCCATTCCCCGGACTGTTTGAATACGCTCTGGTTTGGATGAGTCTGCTTCGATTTTTTCCCGCAGCTTTTTAATATGCGCATCGATTGTTCGATCGAGTACTTGATGTTCAGCATATGGATAAAGCTGGTCAATCAGCTGCTCACGGTCATGCACAACATTTGGATGCTGCATGAAATAATAGAGCAGATTAAACTCGTGTTTGGTCAAAGGTATAGACTTGTCATAAAGCTGCACTTCACCTTGTCGCGGTTTGATACATAAACCGTCATGGACAATCTTTTGACAATATTGACCCGTTCGGCGCAAAACAGCTTCCACATGGGCTATAAGTTCATCAGGTTCAAACGGTTTCGTGATATAATCGTCAGCCCCCATTTTTAAACCTGCAATCTTATCATCCACCCGGGATTTTGCTGACAGCATAATGACAGACACTTCATTCCGCTCCTGATTACGTACCCATTCACAAAATGCCTCCCCACTTAATTTGGGCAGCATCAAATCAAGAATAACCAGGCAGGGATGACTGTTTAAGAATACATCTTTTGCTGTCTGACCGTCACCAGCTTCCACCACATCATAATGATTCTTTTCAAGATTTATTCTGACTAGATGACGGATCATCTCATCATCTTCAACGACTAAAATGGTCTGTTTCATCCCGAACACCTCAATGTCATTCTATAACAAAAAGATTGCTTATTCCATTTTTGACAGCTCTTCCACCATAAGATCATAATTCATTGCCCCCATTGCAAAGAATTGTATACGGCCATTTGAATCAATCATATAAGAAGTCGGATATGCCTGAACCTGATAAGTCGTTGCAACGTCAGAGTTTGCGTCCATTGGCACCGGGAAGGTCATCTCAAATTCATTTACAAAGTTTCTGACCCCTTCTTCACCCTCTTCTGTTGCAGTTAAATTCACTGCTAAAATTTCAACATCTTTTTCATTATAAAGCTTTTGGAAATCCGGTATTTCCGCTCTGCATGGCGGACACCAGGTTGCCCAAAAGTTAACAATGACACGCTCCCCTCTATAGTCAGACAGTCGTACAGTTTCCCCCTCAAGTGTGGTCAGTTCAAAGTCAGGGGCTATTTGACCAACAGAAAGTCCGACTTCATTAGATTCCTCTGCTCCACCTTCGTCGTTATCGGGCGGTGGCGACGTAATCTTATTTCCGCCCGTATCTTCTTCAACAGACGTTTCATCGGATGAGCTAGTAAAGTCGTATACGGCCCAACCGAACATTACTGTTACCAACACAATAAGTATTGCCTTTTTCATTGATTATCCCTCCGTATTATCCCAATTTTGATAACCATGTATCTTGTACCAATTCAAGCAGAAATCCTGTGATGCGCGACATGAAACCGAAAAACAAGACTAATCCCATAATTATCATAATCGCCCCGCCTATTTTCATGATGACTTGGCTGTGCAATTGACTGAGTAAATGCTATTAAAATCATTCCGAAAGACCATACGGTTAACATGACAATAATCAGTAAACTTGTGGTTATCCGCTCATGTATGACGAGAAATAAGACTAGCAGAATACATGATAAAACTAAATAGCCAAAAGCGTATGTATTATCGTTCCAAACAAGTTGAATAAACTCATATATTAATGATGCTGTTAAAAATACTGACAAAAAAGATTCGGTGAATGCGGGCACATCTATTTGTCTCCGTGTAGACTTGTACAAAATTACTATGGCGCTAAATAATACTGCCAGGTAAAATGCATCCGAATTACTTGGATAGGCCAATATTGCTAAAGGATCTTGTATGAATACAGAGAAATTCAATATAATTTTTCCGAGCCAAATAAAGATAATGAAATTAATAAGCTGTGAAGTCAAATTCTCGACTTGTTTTTTCTTTTGCTGCTTCGGCAGATTACTCATTATATAGAAAGAAATAAATCCAATAGTTAGACTTAATACAATTATGCTAACTGAGAACAATTTGCTTGTTATCACCATTAAATGTTTCCTCCAACTTCAATGTTTCCTAACATATATAATACAGATTCAATGTGAAAATTTGATGAAAGGAACCTTATATTCTGTTATTGGGTATGTTTATCCAAAGGGGCTTTTTGTGTTTTTAGAAATGAAATGATTATTCAAGAATTGGCCAGATAACGGAATATAGGGGAGACGAAAATCGGGAAATGGTGCTTCCTACTTTTCAAATAGATGGAAAACGGATTATGATAAATACTTGTCATAATAAAAGTATCTTTTTTACAGAAAGAATGAGGTGGGTAGGAATGACATCACAAGTTTATAATAGAAATACAATTGTTGCCTTGTTACTGACCGGGGCATTTATTTCGATTTTAAATCAGACGACAATGATTACAGCAATCCCGCCGATTATGAACGAAATGCATGTCAGTGCCAATACTGCCCAGTGGCTAACAACCGTGTTTATGCTTGTCAATGGCGTGATGATTCCCGTTACAGCATTCTTAATTGAACGATTTACAACACGGCAGCTCTTTATTTCAGCAATGACTATTTTTGCCTTTGGAACATTGATTGCCGGGATTGCTCCGAACTTTAGCGTTCTTTTACTTGGCCGGGTTATTCAGTCGGCGGGTGCAGGGATTATGATGCCGTTGATGCAAACGGTCTTTCTGTTAATTTATCCGGTTCATAAGCGTGGTGCGGCGATGGGGCTGGTGGGCCTGGTTATCCAATTTGCTCCAGCTATCGGACCTACCTTGTCTGGTTGGTTGATCAATGCTTATTCCTGGCGTGTTATGTTCTTTGTCATTTTGCCTATTGCCCTTTTTCTTATTGCCATTGCTGCGCGTGCCATGCAAAATGTTACAGAACTGACCCGGCCGAAAGTGGATATTTTATCTATCATTCTATCTTCGTTTGGTTTTGGTGGATTGCTTTATGGTTTCACAAGTGCAGGAAATCTCGGCTGGGGACATATCACAACCGTTATCACCTTAGGCATTGGTGTGCTTGCTTTGTTTCTGTTTATAATAAGGCAACTGCGGATGGCCCATCCAATGCTTGAGTTTCGGGTATTTAAATATGCTATTTTCACATTGACGACCGGTATTGGAATGCTCGCATTTATGGGTCTCATTGGAATCGAAACATTGCTCCCGCTTTATATGCAAAATATGCGGGACTTTACAGCGATGGAGTCGGGACTAGCCATTTTACCCGGGGCGCTTATCATGGGGTTGATGTCACCGATCACTGGACGTATTTTTGATAAAATTGGCGCCAAGTGGTTGTCGATTACGGGATTAAGCATCATGGCTCTCACGACAGTGCCATTTGCAACCCTAACGGATTCTACTTCATTTGCATATCTCACTATCTATTATGCTATTCGGATGTTTGGATTGTCGATGGTGATGATGCCCGTGACAACGGCCGGATTGAATCAATTGCCGAAGCGGTTAATCGCACATGGGACAGCGATGAATAATACCATGCGCCAGGTTTCTGCTTCGATTGGAACGGCGATTCTTGTGACGGTTATGACCACGACAGGAGAAGGGGCAACGCAAGATCCAGCGATTGCAAATCCGATGATCCATGGTGTGAATGTCGCCTTTATAGTGATCACTGTGCTTTCCATTATTGGGGTCATTTTGGCATTTTTTATAAAGAAAACCTATCCACCGGAGGGAGCAAGCGAATCTGTGAGCGTAAAAAACCGGTAAAAAGTTAAATTTCACTCAATTTTTTCAAGGATGTATGCTTCACTGTGAATAGAAATAGTCAGTAAGGAATGGAGATGACGTAGTAAATTTTCATTGAACCAATACGATTCCTTGAGATCCTTTGCCAAATTAAAATATGCCTTTGGTCAGGGCTCTTTGTACCTTTTTTGTAAGGTAAGAAATATAGATTTCGGATGAGGTTTTCAATTCTAAAACCCGCCTTAAGACCGGCTATAAACAGTCTCCCTCACCCCTATAATCGAAACGAACTTTGAAAAAGTGGCATCTTTCGTCCAAAAAGATATTTTTGATTTTCATGCCCCCAATGCTATAAATGTTTCGATTATAGTTATGAAGAGGCGTCTATTAAACTTTGATTCAGATACGGTTTGAAACGGTTGCATTTTGCTCCGCTTTGGCCCTGATCTGTTTTCTGACTGCACACAGATGGCACTTCGGCGTAATGACCCGGACAGAAGGAAAATGATATAAATTGAATGCATCAAAAAGTGTTTTCATATGCAGGTTTAAGAGCCCCAGGCGATTTTTATGTTAATCAAAAACGGTGCTTCCTATTTTATTTTCTTTATGAACATCTTCTGTTCCTGCATCCAGTGCTATCTTGTAATAATTGCATTTATGCTCAATGAGATCCATTGTCTTTTGTAGTTCCGCCATTTGTTTTTCTACAGCAGCTTTTCGCTCGATGAACATGTCATAGCGTTGCTGTAAAGTCGAATCCCCCTCAGAAAGCCATTCAATGAAATCCCTGATATCCTTAATCGACATGCCACTCGATTTCAAACATTCAATGACATTTAACAATTCGACATCGGTTTCTTTAAATACTCTTTTTCCGCCAGCTGTGCGTTCCACAAAAGGCATCAGTCCTTCCTTGTCGTAGTAACGCAACGTATATACAGTAAGATTCAATTTACTTGCGACTTCGCTGATCGAATAAGTCATTTCCATTTCTCCCTTATCCTAAATATGTAGACCTTGAGTTAACTCTATAATTTTAAAAATTCTATCACAGCTTTTGTGAGGTGTCAAAGTCGATAAAATGATATGGTATTTTTCTAAAAAAATATAAATTAACGACTTGACCTCGAGTGAACTATAGGGGATAAGATGATTTGCAAGATAGAAATGAATGACAAGTAAACCTAAGTCATTCATGATATCTGGTGCAAGTACCTTATTTAAAAAATACCATTATGGGAGGCTTTATCTATGATAACAGCTAAAGCACGAGCAGTGGACGGTCCGGACAAATCGTTTCGAGCTGCTGAAATTGAAAGACGGGACCTTGATACACATGATGTGCTGATTGAAATTAAATATGCAGGCATTTGCCATTCGGACATCCATATTGCACATGGCGAATGGGGACCCGTGAACTATCCCCTTGTACCTGGACACGAAATTGCAGGTATAGTAACAGATGTTGGATCCGAGGTAACAAAGTTTAAAGTTGGTGACCGGGCAGGGGTCGGCTGTATGGTTGATTCCTGTGGCGAATGTGAGAACTGCCGTAAAGGAGAAGAGCAATACTGCCTAAATGGAAAAGTTGACACCTATGCAGCCGTTGACAAGTATGGCGAATATACGCAAGGCGGCTATTCTACCCATATTGTCGTAACGGAAGATTTCGTACTGAAAATACCTGACAACATTGAACTTGCCGCTGCAGCACCATTACTTTGTGCAGGAATTACAACCTATTCGCCACTAAATCATTGGGGAGCCGCTCCCGGAAAGAAAATAGCGGTTGTTGGCATGGGCGGCCTTGGCCATATGGCTGTTAAGATTGCACACGCCATGGGTGCAGAAGTTACCGTTCTGTCACAAACATTGAATAAAAAGGAAGACGGCTTGGCGTTCGGTGCAAAAGACTACTATGCAACCAGCGATCCAGAAACATTTGGAAAACTTGGCGGATCCTTTGACTTAATTATTAACACGGTAAGTGCAAAGATCGACATGGATGCTTATCTTTCCCTGTTAACGCTGGATGGTACGATAGTAAATGTTGGTGCGCCCGCAGAACCATTGTCATTAAGTGTGTTCTCACTCAGCGGTCTCAGGCGCTCATTCGCAGCTTCGATGATTGGCGGCATCCGTGAGACGCAGGAAATGCTGGATTTCTGTGCAGAACATGACATTGCACCTAGAATTGAAGTGATTTCGGCCGATCAAATTGACGAAGCATATGAACGGGTTTTAAATTCAGATGTAAAATATCGATTCGTGATCGATGTTAGTACCTTGTGAGTTGATTAATAAATTACCATTGGCTGTTTCGAGGATGTACCAAAAAGCAACTTTTGGGCATCCTTTCCATTATCTGCTTTAAGAACTAGCCGTATTTAGGTTATTTATCAGGAGTGATGGTTGGTGAAAAAATTTTGATGGGTCCCTGCCTGCTGGGCATTCTTTTCCTTGTCGGGTGTTCTGCAAATGATCAGCAAAATTCTTCCAATGAGCAGGAGAATACACAGCAGGAAAAGTTATCATTGCCTGTTGAAAGTATTGAAGTTATTGCGGAAAATCTTGAGGTGCCATGGTCCATCGAAAAACTTAATAACACATTCTATTTGACAGAAAGATCTGGCTCAATCGCAGAAATTGAAAATGGGGAAGTGGAACGGCAAACTGTAGAGCTTGAGCAAGAGGTATCCACAGGTTCGGAAGCAGGTCTACTCGGATTTGTTCTTGCTCCCGACTTTTCCGAATCAAACCTAGCTTACGCCTATTATACGTATGAAGACGGCGACGACCAATTTAATCGCATCATCACACTCCGTTTGGAAGATAATGTGTGGAGAGAAGAGAGTCTGCTACTCGATCAAATCCCCAGTGGCGCTTACCATCATGGAGGCAGAATTAAAATAGGTCCGGATGGATATCTTTATGCAACAGCCGGAGATGCTTCTGACAGTGAGATAGCACAGGATCCTGATTCGTTAGGCGGAAAAATTCTAAGAATGAATCTGGACGGATCGATACCAAGTGATAACCCATTTCCGGATTCCTATGTCTATAGCTATGGGCATCGAAATCCTCAAGGTCTTACCTGGACGTCTGATGGAACGCTATATGCCAGTGAACATGGCAACGATGCAAATGATGAAATTAATCGAATTGAAGCCGGCCAAAATTACGGCTGGCCGGTTATTGAAGGCAATGAAGAACAAGAAGGGATGGTTACGCCGCGATTCACCTCTGGAGATGATTCAACTTGGGCACCATCCGGCATGGATTATGATGATGATAAATTGTACGTTGCAGCATTAAGAGGCTCTGCTGTTATAGAATTTGATCTCGAAACAGGTGAACATCGCGAAGTCATCACCGGTCTTGGAAGAATCCGGGATGTGCTGGTTGACGATAGCTATCTTTATTTTATAAGTAATAATAGAGATGGACGTGGTACGCCAGAGGAAAGTGATGACAGGCTGTACAGAATATCACTTTCTGAATTGGATTAACTAGAAGGGTAAGCTGTCATATCGAATATGATAAAAACGGTAGAAAGAATAATTGTGACGCTTGGACACGGGGTTTTTGAAAAGCTAATGTATTTCGAAAAAACATCAACCCTTATCTCTAAAAGAAGTTTAATATGGGTTGATGTTTTTTCGCTATTGTTCACCATTATTTATATAATCTGCGCAATTCCTGACGGGAAGCCTCTGAAAGTGACCCGCCAATATCCATTAATTCAACAATGTCTTTAAAGGCTCTTTCGGGAATTGCTAAATCGGCTAGTTCTTCTGGAGAAAAACTTAAGTTAATCTCATCTTCCAAACCTTCTTTTAATTTGGTAACAAAGTCAGGTTCGGTAACGAAAGGTGTAGACGCACCGATCATATCAGAGAATTGGAAGGCTTCCAGTGCTTTTTCTGGTGAGTTGATACCGCCAGTGGCCATAACTGGAATACGACCAGCAATATGTTCGTAAACAACTTGATTCATGAATTCATCTTTAAATTTACCTTGACGAATCGTTTGTTGATAAATATTCTTGCCCCAACTTGCAGTAGCTAAATATTGGATCTTTGACACTTCCATGATTCTATCCATGAAATAAAGGAATTCTTCTATACTGTATCCAATCTTATTGCCACGTGTTTCTTCTGGCGTACCGCGAAAACCGAGAATAAAGTCAGCGGGTGCTTCTTCATCAATAACATTCTGAACGGCCCTCATCACTTCAATCCCAAAACGTGCACGGTTTTCAATCGTTTGAGCACCGTATTCATCATCACGCTTATTTGAAAAAGTGGATAAGAACGTCTGAATGAGTAAGCGCTGAGCACTTGAAATTTCAACGCCATCAAAACCGGCTTTAATGGCACGACGGGTTGCATCAGCGTATTGGGCAATGACATGTCCGATTTTGCGTTTGGTCATCGGTAAGACGGTATGTTCAACAGGCGTTTTCAAGTTCATTCTACTTGGACCGTAAACAACACCAAAGTCCTTAAGCGATATTTTGGAGAAACGGCCGGCATGCGTTAATTGAACAATTGCCTTAGCGCCGTCTTTTTTCATTGCCTGGGCAAGTTGCTTAAGTCCTTGGATGCTGCGATCATCGTCGATACTAAAGCCATATTCAAATAATTGCCCATATTCCTCGATGTACGCCGCACCTGTAATTTGCAGAGGGGCTGAATAAGCACGCCTTTTCGCATAAGCCAAATCTTCTTGCGTTACATACCCTTCAATGGTTGAAGAATTGGTGATCATCGGGGATAGGACAAAGCGATTATCTAATTCAATACCATTTGGCAAGGTGATCGTTTCAAATAAAGGTCTGTATCGTTCTGTTGTTTTAATATCCAATTCCCTCCATCATGCTGTATTTGCTGTTCATTTAACGCTACCACCAATGCCAGATGGTGTCAATTTAACAAAAATTTTCTTTAAGTGGATTTGATAAAGATAAATGCATCACATAATATCAAAATTTTGGCAAACCAAGCGGTTCCGTTGGAGGTATTACGTATTCATGATAAACTGACATATATTAGAAAATTATTAAAGAGAGAGGGTTTATAATGACAAAACGAGCAAATTTCTTATTTATAGAAAAAAATGATGACGTTTATACGATAAGTATGACACCGGAATTACAAGATGATATTGGAACAATTGGATTTGTAGAATACACAAATGGGGATACGCTTAACGTAGATGATGCCATTTTAAATCTAGAAGCTTCTAAGACTGTTTTTGAAATGGCGTCTCCATTAGCTGGCAAAGTGGTTGAGCGCAATGAAGCAGCGATTAGTGAACCTACCCTTTTAAACTCAGCCAAAACGGAAGAAAATTGGGTAGTGAAATTAAAAGAGGTGGACGAAGAAGCATTTAACCAATTAGAAGAAGCTTAATGAATAAATGCTTGACAGACCTATTCCACTTTTAATCAGATAGCTGGTTAACCGTTGTAATAGGTCTATTTTTATAAGGGGAGGAGCAGGATATGGATCAAGATGCTAGATTGAATTATCTGAATGATTATTTAGGGAGTGAGAATCCAAACGCTGCCGAACAATTGATTCGAGATAAAGCGGATACTGCTGAAGATAAAATAGCGTTGTTTCGGGGATTGTGTAATATCCGACAACCTGAATCAGTGTCAGAACAATTTCTTCAGGTTCAAGATGCTTTCTTAACTCAGTGGAATAACGAACGAAATGTAACCTCATTGCCTGATCTAGAAGCTGTTCAGCCGCAACTTTATTTATGGCAAGGTGATATGACGCGTCTGGCAGTTGATGCAAT
Organism: Lentibacillus jeotgali; assembly: GCF_000224785.1. Taxonomy (GTDB): domain Bacteria; phylum Bacillota; class Bacilli; order Bacillales; family Amphibacillaceae; genus Lentibacillus; species Lentibacillus jeotgali. The sequence goes on from NZ_AGAV01000005.1 coordinate 29,065, forward strand.
TGTGAATGCAGCCAATAGTGAATTGCTCGGTTGCACGCAAGCCAACCATCATTGTATCGACAATATCATACATACCCGAGCGGGCGTGCAATTGCGGTTAGCTTGTGATGAGCTGATAAAGGCACAAGGCCGCAAAGAACCGATGGGGAAAGCGAAAATGACGAAAGCTTACAACCTGCCTTCAAATTATGTTATACATACTGTTGGACCATTTATCGATGAACGTGGTGTCTCCCCGTTAAAAGAACACTTACTGGCTTCGTCTTATTATTCGTGTTTAGCATTAGCGGATGCGTATCAATTAAACAGCATGGCATTTTGCTGCATTTCAACAGGTGAATTTAATTTCCCAAATCAGCGCGCGGCTGAAATTGCGATTCAGACGGTGAAACAATATATAAGAAACACTGGGACAAAGCTTCAAGTTATTTTTAATGTGTTTAAAGATGAGGATTTACAAATCTATCAGTCATTATTAGCGCGGAAAGAATAGGTGATTGTGATGCAGCAGCTTGATGGACCTTGGCAGACATTAACGATGAAGTCATCTTTGTCACAAGCCGACTTATTACATCAATTAATAGATGAAGCCGAGGCAATTGTCATTGGGGTCGGTGCAGGATTATCTGCAGCGGCTGGGTTTACCTATGCAGGAAGGCGATTTACGGATGCCTTTCCTGATTTTATAGCGAAGTATCGCTTCTTAGATATGTTACAGGCCAGTCTTTTTAATTTTGAAGATGAACAGGAATATTGGGCGTTCCAAAGTCGCTTCAGTTTGTTGAATTTTTTTGACCAGCCTGTAGGACAGGCCTATATTGATTTACGGAACTTAATGTCGGGGAAAAACTACCATATTATTACAACGAATGCTGATAATGCGTTTTACGCAGCGAAGTTCGATATGGACAACGTATTTCGCATTCAAGGAGAATACGGATTGTGGCAGTGTTCAGAACATTGTCACCAAGAAACGTATCACGATGAAGCCTTAATCCGCCAAATGGTTAGGGAACAATCGAATATGAAGATACCCGAAAGTCTCGTTCCGCATTGTCCGAAATGTGGTGCCGGTTTAGAAATTAACAAACGCAATGAGGAAAAAGGCATGGTCGAAGATGCTCATTTCCATGAACAGAAAGAACGCTATGAACAATTCTTAAAAGAAAATGAGGATAAGAAAGTACTCTTTTTGGAAATTGGTGTGGGACATACAACGCCGCAATTTATTAAACATCCTTTTCAGCAAATGACACAGGAAAATACGAAAGCGCTGTTTGTGACCATGAATCAAAGAGATTATTTCATACCACGAGCGATTCGTCCGCAAACAGTGCGGATTGATGAAGATATTGCTGACGTGTTACATACCATGGCAGATGAATAGGGAGGGCAGCAAATGTATTTAATTGAATCGAAGCGTAATGGGGAATGGATCTATGACCCGGGAATGGTAATGGCTTTGCAGGAATATGTGAAAGATCATGTTTTCCTGGATGGGGATGTTCTGTTTCCATATTTGATGGATCCGGCCGTTCAAATTGGCAAATTTCAGAATGCATATGAAGAAGTCAACCAGCCTTACATGGATGAACATGATATTAAAATCATCCGTCGGGAATCAGGAGGCGGCGCCGTTTACCTTGATGATCGCAATATGAGTTTTTGCTTCTTATTTGATGGCAATAGCGATATTTATGGGAATTATGCACGTTTGTATGAACCGGCCGTTAAAGCACTTGAAAAGTTGGGTGTAGATAATCTGGAATATCAAGGCCGCAATGATTTGGTTTTAGATGGGAAGAAAGTTTCCGGTGCGGCGATGACCCTGCAGCAAGGCCGTGTTTACGCCGGGTATTCGTTACTGTTGGATCCTGATTATGAAGCAATGGCGACTGTCTTGAATCCAAACCACAAGAAGATTCAATCACACGGCATTCAGTCCGTCCGCAGCCGGGTGGGGGCAATCCGTCCCCATTTAGCCCCTGAATATCATGATATGACAGTTTGGGATTTTACGGATTATATGATATGCCAATTACTTGAAGTCAATGATATAAGTGAAGCCAAGCGGTATGAATTAACGCCGGAAGATTGGGCCGGTGTTGATAAGATTGCTGCTGAGAAATATCATAATTGGGACTGGAACTATGGCCGCTTTAATCAGTTCGAATATCGTTTAACAGAACGTTTTTCAATTGGAACGATTAGCGTTGGCTTAACGATTGAGCATGCTAAAATCGCTGCCATCCAGATTACAGGTGACTTCTTTGGGACAAAAGATATAAAAGACATTGAAGGAGCTATAGTCAGGGTACGGTTAAGAAAAGAGGACTTATTAAACGCGTTGGAACCTTTTGATTTAGCTGATTATTTCGGAAATGTAACAAAAGAAGAATTTGTTAGCTTTATCTTAAGTGAAAATGCATAAGCGTTATGAACATAGAGAAAAGGATGGAATTGAAAAATATCTATAGAAATAGGAGAACCTCGCAACTGTTCATGCATGAATAGCTGTGAGGCTTTTTATCAAACGGAGCTTTTAAATCTATTGTTTTGGATTTTATAGAGGTGAGTAATGGTATGTTTAGTGGTGATGAACGAATTATATTAGCAGTCATTGTCTTTGTTTACTTTATTTTTCTGTTTGCTTTGGCTTTGTATATGAACCGGAAAACGAAAACGTATGAAGATTATAATGTTGCCGGCAGATCTGTGACGCTTTTTCCTATAATTTTAACATTTATTGGAACTGGCGTTGGCGGATCAACATTATTAGGTTATATGGAGAATGGTTACAGATTAGGAATGGGAGAGCAGTGGATTAATATTACGATGCTCTTTTCCGTCATTATTTTTGCATTATTTTTGCTCAAGCGGATCAGACGCCTGGGGGAAAATCATAACATGGTCACGGTGGGTGACTATACTTCCTTGCGTTATGGTAAACAGGCGCGTATTCCGACTGTCATTAGTATTTTATTTTCATACTGTGCCATGACCGGTATGCAGTTTGTTGCGATTGCCACGATACTGAATTTGACGATCGGGTTAAATGTGACTCTAGGAATTTTTATCGGGTGGGCATTGTTAACATTAAAAACTTATTTTGGTGGACTGAAGGCTGTTATTTGGCAAGATGTTATTCACGGGACAATTCAAACATTGGGCATCATCCTCATGTTTTTAATAGTGCTGATAGCCGCTGGAAACTGGGGTGACATTTCTGGATATGCCAGCTCTGTTAACCAGGAAAATATGATGAGCATTATGAATATTAAACCAAGTGAGATATTCATATATCTTTTGACGTTGGGCGTTTATCAATTTATTAGACAAGATCTTTGGCAGCGTGTTTGGGCAGCTAAAAATGTCAAGACAGCGAAAAATGGCTATTGGATTTCCATGATCATTGCTATTTTAACAGCTGCGTTTGTTGTTGCAATCGGTGTATTCAGCCGATACGGTTTAAGATTGGAAAATATTGATCCGGCACTCATTTATTATGGTGTTATTGAAGATGTCTTCCCATTCTCTATCGTTGTTGTGATGATTGTTGTGCTATTGGCAACCGTTATATCAAGTGCAGACTCCTTCTTTATAGCAGGTTCATCCTCTATAGTAAACGATATCATCAGACCGAACTTTAAACAGTTTGATAATCAAAAAATGCTGTTTTATAGTAAGATTTCCGTTTTGGCCGTATCTATTGTTGCGCTTGTGGCAGCCCTGACAATTCCGGAATTGGTTAATTTGATGGTTACTGGAACTGCGATGTCTGTCTCAGGTCTACTAGCACCAGTAATGTTTGGCTTATTTTGGAAAAAGGTGACGAATGTCGCTGGTGTTGCTTCAATGTGGGGCGGTTTGATCACAGCCGTCATTTGGCAGATTTCAGGTCATCCTTTTGGGATACATCCTATTTTTATCGGTTTACCATTATCGATAGCAATACTACTGTTTGTAACACTTTTAACAAAACAAAATAATCAAAACGAAGTGTTAAATATGAAAATGAAAGTAAAATAAGATAAATAGTCGACAACAGGAACGACCCCAAAAAGTGCGTTAATGATATTTGATCGGCATCCAGAATATAAGAAAATGGGAAATAGACACTGGGCAAGAGGGTATTATGTGGATACAATTTGCTTAAACGACCACCTGCTTTAGCAGATGGTCGTTTAAAGCTACACGTGTCATTTTTACCGGATTTTTTTGAACAACCACTATTAGACTTAAGTTCAATGTGAAATAATGCTTACTCACCATAAAGCAAGAGGCTTTTTCTTGGTAGGTTGGGTTAATGAGCTGCTTTCACATTATTGACCACATGAATAGAATTACTGGATTGTGGTATAGCAATCGTTTGCCCATTTCTACATCAAATCCCAGTAATGGTATGGTTACTTTAATCGTATCCATTTTGCATTTGTCCTCTATCTATAACTAGTTAAAGCGACAGTATTTGTTATAATTATTTTATTTTATCCTCTAAATTTGCTATAAATCTTGCGGGATTACCGCCGACAATGGTATTGGGTTCGACATCTTTGGTTACGACGGATCCAGCTGCAACAACTGAATTTTCGCCAACTGTAACACCCGGAAGAATGGTTGTATTAGAGCCGATCCAGGTTCTCTCCTTCAATACAATTGGTTTAAGATGCATGGTTCCTCTATTTAATGGATGATAATCATGATTGATCGTTGCCAAAACCACATTATGACCGATTAAACTTTGATCCCCGATGATGATTTGACCTTGATCTTGAAATCGGCATCCAGAATTAATGAATACGTTTTTCCCTATTTTAATGTTTTTCCCGAAATCTGTGGTAAATGGTAAAAACAACGAAAAATCTTCATCGAATTCCTGACCGACAATTTGCGAAACCTGCTGCCTGATTTGCTCATTTGTGTAAACGCCAGTATTCAATTGAGCACATAAGCGTCTCGCTTCCTCTGATACTGCAGTCATTGCTTCATTGACTTCTGAACCACCATGAATCACACCATCCGTTGCCATTTTGGATAAAAGTTTTTCTAATTCCATTTTATACGTTCCCTTCCAGGCAGTAGTTTTTCACTTAAATGAGTGCTCGCCACTCTCTGATGGGAATGTCGCCGAATCGACGATAATTCCCCTCTATTTATTCACTTAATCGCCAATTATGCTTCGAGCGGTGTGACTTTCACTGTCACATTTTCTTGATTACCAAGGTTGTGTTGTTGGCCCAATCGTAAACTCGTTTACATTGGTATCCCCTGGCTGATCGATCGCAAATGCGACAACATTGGCAACCGGTCTGGCCCGATTTGATATTGGTTGTACATCGCATTTGCCCCCTCTGCGGTTTCTTTATCCGTGATTGTTTCCAGTAATTCCGTTTTGATGGCAGCTGGATAACTGGTTATCTTCAACCTTTGTAACCTTTTTAAAACTTTTCAATAACATTATAAGATGATAGTATGAAAAATAACAAATACCTATATTAAATAATTAGTTATGCCTGTTTGTTATATCTGTTATTAGGAGGCTACCATGGAAATCCGGGTTTTACGTTATTTTATGACGGTAGCAAATCAAGAAAGTATCTCGGCAGCGGCAAGCTATTTACATCTATCGCAACCTACGTTATCAAGACAATTAAATGATCTTGAAAAGGAACTGGGAACGACTTTATTTATAAGAGGAAGCCGAAAAATCTCGTTGACAGATGAAGGCGTATTCCTATTAGAAAAGGCAAAAGAAATTGTTGAATTAGTTGATAAAACCGAAGCAAATTTTAATCAGCCTGCAGACATTATTAGTGGGGAAATATATATTGGCGGCGGAGAAACGGAAGGTATGCAAATTATTGCCAAAACATTAAACGAAGTTCTCACTGATCATCCCAGTATTAAATTTCATGTATATAGCGGTAACGCAGATGATGTTACTGCTAAGATAGACAGCGGATTATTAGACTTTGGGGTTGTTATCGAACCATTGGATAAACAAAAATATGACTACATAAAATTACCGGCTACAGACATATGGGGTGTACTCATGCTAAGAACAAGCCCGCTGGCAGATAAGCCTTTCATTCAGCCGGAAGATTTAATCGATAAACCGCTTATTACGTCACGCCAAACTGCAGTCAGTAATGAATTAGCGGGATGGTTTGGTCAAGAGATGGAAAACCTGACGATTACAGGCAGTTATAACTTACTTTATAATGCGTCATTAATGGTGAAAGAAGACATTGGATATGCCCTATGTATTGATAGAATTATTAATACATCAGGAGATAGTGACCTTTGCTTTCGCCGCCTGAGCCCTAAACTCGAAGCTGGATTAAATATTATATGGAAAAAACATCAAGTATTTTCAAGTGCAGCAAACAAGTTTTTAAGTCAACTTCGAAATAATTTATAATGACGTTTTTTAGATTAAAAACCACCCTTCCCCAAGGTCGGAATGGTGTTGACTTATGGTATTTAGCCTGAGGACTCATTGACTTAGTGTTCATGTCAACAAGTGAAATGTCCAAACGTTATGTTTCGTTTATGTCGATAAAGGTGACAATGGAGAGCTGTTACATAATTATTGTTTTATTGAACCATGATAACATGAAGCTTATTCTTTAAAGATTTACATATAAGCAGTGTTTTGTAATGATAACAGAAGGAGTGTGTGTATGCCGAATTTAAACAATCATGTCATTCTTGTTACTGGGGCTAATCGAGGACAGGGAAAAGCAATTGCTCAGCACCTTGCCACCTTGGGAGCTATAGTAGGGGTTGGTGCTCGTAACTATGATGAGGCTGAAGAAGTGGCTAAGATGGTTGGTGAAGAGCATGCCTTCCCGGTTCAGTTAGATGTCACAAAAGAGTTAGAATGGAAATCAGCAGTTGATAAGATTATAAATAAATTTGATAAGCTTGACGTGTTAGTGAATAATGCTGGAGCTTTTAAACGCAAACCATTTAGAGAGACAACGCTTGAAGATTATCAAGCGTTGATTAATGTCAATCAACTTGGCGTTTTTATGGGGATGCAAGCAGTTGTTCCGCAAATGGAGAAGCAACAAAAAGGCTCCATTATAAACAATGTATCGATTTCTGCATTTGCTCCAATTAGCAAATCCTCTGCTTATGCCGCGACAAAATCATCTGTGGTTGCAATGTCCAAAGCTGCAGCTATAGAATTAGGGCCAACAGGAATTCGAGTGAATATGGTCCATCCAGGTGGAATCAACACTGAAATGGTCACTCAAAGTAAGGGTGTTCCCGCTTATTACGATTCAGTGCCATTGGGACGTATTGGACAACCAATTGAAATTGCTAGGGTTGTAGCATTTCTTGCCTCTGATGAAAGCCCTTACTGCACGGGAACAGAAATTGTTGTTGATGGTGGAATGACACTTGGCACTGCGGATGAGTAAATAAAATTCCTAGTAGTCAGATTAGAAGTGCATTATTGGAGGTCAAAAAGGATGAGATTATGGCATGAATCATTGATTCCAGCATTGCCACGTTACCAATTACTCGGGCAGCACCGGGAGTGTTGTGCGCTTAGGGGGAATGGTTGGGGAAAGAATCATGCTACTGTTCAGTATGTGTTTCGATATAGCCCGGAGCGGCTTTTTTTATACCATGAGAAGGTTATGGTTGAAATGAGGTCAAGGGGTTATCGAGTTAACCCTTTGTGGGAGGATCCATTTTATCGAGGTAAACAATGTTCTCGGCATAATCATCAAAGTTTTTACGGAAACACCACTTTTGTAAAAGAGTCAGGGGAGACAATTTACCCCGAACATGATGAAGCTTATTTGCAAGAGTGCATTGAAAATTTACGCGATAAAGGATTTCCATTGTCCGTGGAAGATATACGCTGCGAACAAAATGATTTGTAAAATAATTGTATAATATCAGGCAGTCATTTTAATAATAAGATGGAAAGCTCTTCGCTGATAATGTTATTGGCAATTTTTAAAGATGCAAAGAACGACTAAAGTTTGGAGGTGTCATCATGAGAACCATTCAACGTATTGCCTTGGTCTTAGTCATCATCGGTGCACTTAATTGGGGTTTAATTGGATTGTTTCAATGGGATTTAGTAGCAACACTTTTTGGTGGACAGGAAGCTGCTTTGTCTAGAGTTGTATATACACTTGTCGGAGTCGGGGCTTTGTTTTGCCTGCCATTATTATTTGACCCGGTAGATGAAGGCGAGCATGGTAATGAAGGCGTTAGGGAATCCGGAAATATGAATTACGCGACGGAATTTAGTGAAGAGAACGAGCCGTTTCGTGATAAGTAATGACATGTCAATATCACATTTAAATGAACATGGGACTGTTGCTAACGACAGCAACAGTCTCATTTTTTTTATGTTGAAGTGGCTGTTTAAGATGCTAATTGATACGAAATTAGGTAAAATGTTTGGTAATGAAAGGTTTATAAAGGAGTAAGCTTTATGAAAAAATCACGAACGGAAAAAGAGGATTTAGAATGGACGAGAGATCGGATTTTGAAAGTAGCACAGCAGCTATTCATGGAAAAAGGTTTTCGGGCGGTGACGACCAGAGAGATTGCTGCAAAATGCAAAATCACCCAACCTGCTCTTTATTACCATTTTCCAGACAAGCAATCACTGTATATTGCAATGCTTGAGTCATTCGTGATGAACATACAGTCAAAAATAGAAGCGATATCTGCAGAGACGATATCTGAGCGCCTGGAAGCCATGCTGGAAGTGTTATCGAGGGAACACCCTGCAAGCATTATGACGATGGTTCATGATATTTTCGTTGAATTCAAAGAAGAAAATCGTCGTCACATTTATTTATTATGGAAGGAAACGTATCTAGATCCGTTTATTAAGATTTTTGAAGAGATGAAAGAGGATGGTTTATTAAGGGACACGATTTCACCGGAAGAAGCAGCCCGCTTTTGCTTGTTGACAATGGGACAAACGATGTCTACATTGAAATATCAATCTGAATCGTTAGCGGGTCAGTACACATTACTTGTGGACCTGATTTTGCATGGGACGAAAAAGTCTTGATTTCGAGAGGATGGATTTGTTTGCTTGTAACCACTTCTTTTGCATGTAATTTATCAATTGATAAATTAGATGGAAATGTGATATAAATAAGTTATTCTAGCCAATGATTTATATATATATTTATTATAAAAGATTTATGCAATTAACTTATCAAGTGATAAGTTAATTTAAAATATAAGGTGTTACTCATGAGGAGGAATGCAATGTTTTTAGCATGGAAGGAAATCAAATATAATAAACTGCGCTATACACTGATAACAGGAGTGCTTGTTCTTGTCTCATATCTTGTGTTTTTCTTGTCTGGATTAGCTAATGGATTGGAACAATTAAATCGGGAAGCAGTTGATAAGTGGAATGCGGATGGTATCATCCTGACAGAAGAATCTGACATAAACCTACCCCGTTCCAATATGAAGGTAGACGATTTTAATGGTAATGGGGTAGAAGCTTATGCGGCATTAGGCCAATTAAATGCAATTGCCAGTGTCGGAGAACGCCAGTCCAATGTATCAATCTTTGGAATCAAAGCAGATGAATTTATTATGCCTGACGTGATTGAGGGCGAACCATTTTCAGAAGAAGGAGAAGTCATTGCGGATGATACCTTGAAGGAAGAAGGATTTGAAATTGGGGATGAACTTGAGATATCGTCTTCGGATGTGACTTTAACGATTGTAGGTTTCACAGACAATGCCCAGTTCAATGCTGCTCCTGTTTTATATACGAACCTGGGTACATTACAGCAAGTCCGCTTCGGTGAGGAAGCAGAAAATAATGAAGGTATGGTTAACGGTTTTGTTGTTCGCGGAGGTAATTTAGCAGATGTCTCTGTTGATAACGGATTACAGGTAGTTGAGACATCAACATTTATCGAAAATCTCCCCGGCTATACAGCCCAGAATCTGACACTAACCTTTATGATTTATTTCTTGTTTATTATTTCAGCTGTTATCCTGGCCATTTTCCTTTATGTGTTAACCATTCAAAAAGTAAGTATGTTCGGAGTTATGAAGGCACAGGGAATCTCCAGCAAGTACTTGGCAAATTCTGTTGTTGCCCAAACTTTTCAATTGGCTGTTGCCGGTGTTGCAATAGGCTTTCTGTTGACAATTCTGACCGGATTCTTTCTGCCAACTGCCGTTCCAGTTGCATTTGATTATTTGGTAATGCTGTTGTATGGGCTAGTGTTGATTGCGGTGTCTGTATTAGGCGCATTAATTTCAGTCAGGACGATAGTAAAAATAGATCCGTTAAAAGCGATAGGAGGCTAAATCATGCCAGCACTTGAAATGCAAGACGTCCATAAAGTGTTTGGAGCAGGGCATACAATGGTGGCAGCTCTAAAAAAGACCAATTTCACTGCAGAAAGTGGTGAATTGATTGTTGTGGTTGGGCCATCAGGATCCGGTAAGAGTACATTCTTGACGATTGCCGGAGGCCTTCAATCGCCCAGTCGTGGGGAAGTAACGATAAACGGGAATAATATAACACAGATGAAGGAAAAGAAACGATCCAACATTCGTTTGCATGAGATTGGATTTATTCTTCAGGCATCCAATCTGGTTCCATTTCTGACAGTGGATGAGCAAATGGAACTACTGGATAAAGTAAAAACAAATAATCTCTCCAAAGACGAATTGCAGGATTTATATCAGTCATTGGGTATTGGGCAATTGAGAGATAAGTATCCATCTGAGCTTTCCGGCGGTGAGCAGCAACGTGTTGCAATTGCGAAAGGATTATACAGCGATCCCAGTTTCCTCTTGGCAGATGAACCGACTGCATCACTGGATACTGATCGGGCATTTGAAGTCATGAAGATGCTTAAAGATTTAACCAAAAAGAGAAACAAGACAACAATTGTGGTGACACATGACACACGGTTGCTTGACTATTGTGATAAGGTGTATGCCATCACTGACGGTGAAATTCGCTTGCAACAGCAAGGTGCAGGGAATCTCTAATAATGAATTACATTTATAGTCATAGAATTAATTAAACCGCTCGCCCTTACCTTATAGGGTCTCGAGCGGTTTTGTTTGTGGCGATGGTTTTATAATGTTCTCCTTATTAATGAATCAGGTGTAAAACAATATATAACAATGGAATCGTAAGGACACCTAGCAAACTGGAAATCATCACACCTAAAGAGGCAAAATGTGTGTCAGCTCCAAATTTTTGCGCATAAAGTGACATTGTTGGAGCGGAAGGCATGCCTGCTGTAAGAACGGCTATCATGAGTAAAGAGAATGGTACTGAAAAAGCTGCAAAAGGAATCAGCAGCAGTGGAATGATAAGAAGCTTGAGCATTATTGCTTTCCATACATAAACGTTTTTCAACAGAAAGGCAAAGTCTTTGTAGCTTATATTTGCGATTAAACTGCCGATCAAAATCATTGAAAGCGGAACAGTCATCTTTCCGACACTTTCAAATGTATCTGTAAATAAACCCGGCCAGCTGATTGGAAGGAACAAAACCACCATTCCTGTCAATGTTGAAAGCACGCCAGGGTTTAAAAATATTTTTGTCCACTCTATCTGAGATTTGTCTTTTGTGAATAAGTAAATACCATATGTCCATATGAGAATGAAATAAATCAAGTTAAACATGGTTAAATAAACAATACCCTGCTCTCCAAAAACAGCAAAAATGACTGCGAAGCCAATATACCCCTGATTGCCAAAGATAATAAGTCCTTCATAAACACTTCTCTGCCTATCTAAAAGTTTTGAGCGCCTCCGCATCCATCCAGCAAGAAAAATGGACAGCAATAGGATATAAGCAGACATTCCCAAGAGCAAAAGGAATTCTTTAACCAAGGAAAATGAAAAGGGAATATCTAATGAAAATATAATGAGGGCAGGAAGTGTGATATATAAAATGAGCTGTGTCAGTACATAATCAGTGTTTTGATTTAAAATGCCTTTTTTCCGTACCATAAATCCAATTAGCGCAATCATATAAAGATGAACCATCTCCTGCAGAAACGCCCATGCTGAATCCATAGTGATCACTCCTGCTGTACTATATGAGCATATACCTTAATTGGTTTATACGAAGGAACGTTTCTTCTGACTTCATTGTTAAATAAATTAATCATAATTTTTTTGTATTGCTTTATTTTACAGGTTAATAATACGGATAAATACTTAATCATCACGATGCTTACTTTTGTAAATAACTTACTATTGAATAGAAGGAGTGCATCAATTGAGCCAGCAGGAAAGAAAAACGACTATTGAAAAAATTATAGATGACAACGCTGTTGGTACGATGGCGACTGTTAAACAGAATAAACCACATTCAAGATATATGACCTTTATCCGAAAAGGTTTAAAGCTTTATACAGCAACAAGCATAGAAACGCATAAATCAGAAGAAATAAAAGCAAACCCATACACTCATATTTTATTAGGCTATGAAGGGAAAGGGTTTGGTGATGAATATGTGGAGTATGAAGGGAAAGTCGCTATAAACAGTAGTGTTGAACTAAAACATGAATTGTGGAACTCATACATGGAGTACTGGTTTAATGGACCGGATGATTCAAACTATATTGTGCTGGAGATTACACCAGTTACGATAAGAATCATGAACAAAAAGGGTGCTGAGCCGAAAACGGTAGAGTTTTAGCAAGGGAGGCCAAATATTTGGATTAGTATTCAAACAGATGTTTTTAGTATAGATTTCGAGGTATTTTATGCCGTCATTTGGTTAAACTTAATCATGATATCTTATTCGAGGAGTGAAGATACATGCTAAAACTGGAGACAGAAATTGAAGGAAGAAAAGCCTATTTTGGTGATGTGTACAGAAAGTTCCGGTCTAATGGATACACTCTTTGTGGGAACTGGGAATATGACCGTGGGAAATTCGATATGGTTCTGTGTCGGGAAGGCGGTGAGACAATCTATGTCAGAGTTCCGTTTGACGTCATTGAAGGGGAACTTGACAGTGCTAATGCCTATTTGGAATTCCGGACGCCATATGTCATCAAGCATGTCGTAAACACGGGATTGGATTGGGATGAAAACTCATTGCTCACCACAACAGGCTTCAATCAGTTCCAAAAGCCTGTTGACAAGGATGGGAACATAACTGATAAAAGCCGTTGGGAAGAAGCTGGTGAAAAGGAAATAGATAGAGTGATCAATACGATTGACGTTCTGAAAAAAACATCGTAATGTTGTGTATCAGGAACGGCTAGCTGAGAGGTCGGGACAAAAGTATCTTTTTCAAACAAGAACCCGAACAACTAGAATAAATGGTTAGTGCAAATAATCCGCTTCGGAAATATACTCCGCTTAATCGTGATATTGTTCGTCTTTAAGTTGATAAATTTAGTTATGACCTCCTCAATATTTATCACAGTAATAATTGGTTGTAAAAGCCTGATTTCTCGCTTATAACATTGAGAAATTAGGCTTTGTTATATTTTGAGTTCTTTAAGGTTTTTGCAAAATATTGGCGAGACCTTGTAGATACCCCAGTTTTATTCCTCATTTTCCACTGGGATGGGCGAAAAAAGACATAATGATCATGTGTTGATTCGTCTTTAGAAATATCGTCATTGTTAATCGTGACCTACTCTTGCGATGGCACATAGTAAAGTATTTAATTGTTCTCCCATTGTTTCAGCCGAATCTGACATGCCATTTTCTATCCAATAATTGATGCTGCCCAAATGGGCATAAACCATAGAATGAATCAAAAAGGCCTTATCAACCTTTAACCAATCATCATGAATCCTTAGCTTTTTAATCTCCTGACAGAAGTGGTTTTTAAATATGTCGATAAACCGGTTGTAAAAATAAGTATCACCTTGATATTTAAACATGGCTTCATAAAAGCAAGCATGTTCTTGGAAATGTTTAAAAAATTCAACATAAGGTTGTCTTTCTCTCATTTTCTGTTTGTTGAGTGTTTCTTTTTCTTGATTCGATATTTCAATCGTTGCAATAAGCTCATTTAATAATTCATCGACATATTTTTCAAAAAGATCGAATTTGTCTTGGTAATGTAAATAGAAAGTTCCGCGGTTAATATCTGCCTTGTCAGCAATATCATAAACACTAATACCCCTAAATCCTTTCTCGTGCATAAGGTCAATAAATGCCTCTTTTATCAATTGTCTGGATTTTCTTATACGGCGATCCTCTTTTTTGGCCATGTAAAAACTCCTTTTTATGTATCAACATTTTCTTAGTTTTGTTCAATAATCAACAAAAGTAAGAAAACTGATTATTGAACCATTTAATAGCCGTTACTATAATTATAATATACAAAGTGTTGATTAATAAACAACTAGTTCATAATTATTAGTTCTTAAGTCATACGATGGCAAATGCCATAGGAAGGGAGGTCTATAAACAGGAGGCTTAGGCATTGATTATGAAAATCTAATTTTTGAGGAGATGGTCTTATGACAAAGCCGGTTTTCATTATTTCAACGGGAAGAAGTGGCTCAACAGCCATTTCAAATTGTATTAACTTACATCCAAATATACTTAGTCTTTCGGAATTCTTCTTGTCCATTCACATTAACGATTCTGGTTCTAGTGTGGAAAAAAATCATTGGCCGGGATTATCCCTGGAAATATGGGATGGAAAACAATTTTGGGACTTTCTTTCCAAAAAGGAACCCATACATTTAGGCCCTTATATCAATAAAGGGATGCAAGTTAAAGAAATGTTGTATCAAGTTTCTGATACATCACAATTTAATATGGAAACAGGGATACCAGGGATGCTTCTAATGACACTTCCCCATCTAACGGAATATCCAGACCAATTGTTTGAAGAACTGGAATCTGTGGTGACTCAATTTCCGGAAGACCGGCTTGATCGTCAATATCGTCGGTTATTCAATTGGTTACTTAACCGATTCGAGCGGGATGTTTGTGTTGAGCGATCTGGGTTATCGGTCAACTTCACGGATCGTTTAGTTCAAATGTTTCCGGATGCAAAATTCATATTTTTATATCGAGATGTACGAGAAACCGCAATGGCATTCAACCGCTTTCAGCCTGTTAAGTTAGATAAGGCATTAAAAAAGGCTAGGGAAATCACTGGAGAGGATCCAGCGAATCCGAATAGCGATATATCCCGTTTGGGCGAGTTCAAATGGTTACACCCGGATTACTTTGAAGTGGAGAAATTGAAACAATTTGAAATGCCGTATGATGTTTTGGGTGAAAACTTATCTTCCTCCTTGGTTTCAGCTGCCGAGAATCTTGCGAAACTACCTTCAGAGCAAGTGCTTTATCTTTGTTATGAGACGCTCATGGAAACACCGCAAGATCAATTAAGGCGTGTCATTCAATTTATACAGCCGGCATCATCTAATCCAGAGGAAAATGAAAGGTGGGTCGAACGAAGTGCTTCTATGATTCGACCGAAACCAGATACTTGGACCGAATTACCACCGGAAAAGCGAAAGCAGCTTGAAAAGGCGAGTGAGCCGGCATTGAAATTACTGGAGTATGTCTGATTACTTTGAACTGAATCTAGTGAATCTATTACAAGCTTACTATTAATGGAGGTTTAAATGATGACATCACTAATGCATAAAGGACAAACAACCATAACACCGCACGGCGGTGAATTGATTCAACGCGAATTAACAGGAGCGGAACGCGAATCCTACTTAAACAAATTAGAAAATATCCCAGCTCTAACGATTTCAAAATGGAGCATTTCCGACGTCGAATTGATCGCGATTGGCGGCTTTAGCCCGTTAACCGGATTTATGGGTGAAAAGGACTATGATAATGTCGTCGAAAATCTTCATTTGGCGAGTGGCGAGGTTTGGAGTATCCCTATCACTTTACCAGTCACTTCCGACATGGCGAATGGTTTGCAAATCGGACAAGAAGTAGCCCTTCAAGGTGAAGATGGTGTCACTTACGGTATATTACAACTAGAAGAAAAATATCAGCCTAATAAAGAAAAAGAAGCGAAAAACGTTTATGGAACGACGGAAGAGAAACATCCGGGTGTCAAACGTTTGTATGACAACGGTGACGTGTATTTGGCTGGGCCAATTTATATGATCAATCGGCCGAACCATAAGCCATTTGAAAGTTTTTATTATAAACCGACGGAAACTCGGGCCTTATTTGCTGATTTAGGCTGGAACACGGTTGTCGGTTTCCAAACGCGGAATCCAGTACACCGAGCCCATGAGTATATTCAAAAACTCGCCTTGGAGAGTGTTGACGGCTTACTACTCAATCCATTAGTCGGTGAAACGAAAAGCGATGACATTCCGGCTGATGTCCGAATGGAGAGTTACCAAGTCCTGCTAGAAAACTATTATCCTAAGGATCGCGTGCGCTTGGCCATTTACCCGGCCGCGATGCGCTATGGCGGCCCTCGAGAAGCCATTCTTCACGCGCTTGTACGGAAAAACTATGGTTGCACCCACTTTGTCGTTGGCCGTGATCATGCGGGTGTTGGCGATTACTATGGTACGTATGAAGCGCAAGAGTTAATTAGTCAGTACGAAGAAGAAATGGGGATGCACATCTTTAAGTTTGAGCAGAGCTTCTATTGCCAGAAATGTGACCAAATGGCCTCCATGAAGACGTGTCCGCATGACAATGAAGATCGTTTTATTTTAAGTGGCACTAAAGTGCGCGGCTTATTGCGTAATGGTGAATTTCCGCCACCACAGTTCACACGTCCGGAAGTCGCTGAAGTCTTGGTTAGGGGTATGAAAGAAAACTGAGTAGGTTAATGCATGTTGCAAATAAGGCGTGATAGATTGTGACGTGGGAAATTGGGTTTGTATTAGTCGTTGTTGTATTAATGCTAGTCGGGCTAATGCTTGAAGTTGCCCGGCCTGATATGATTCTTGTTAGTGTTTTGATAGTGTTCTTACTAACGGGGATTTTGTCGCCAGAGGAAGCCCTTCAAGGCTTCTCTAATGAAGGTATGTTGACGATTGCCCTGCTGTTTATTGTCGCCGGAGCAATTCGAAAAAGCGGTTTTTTTGATAAGTTGATGACACGTGTGCTCAATCCAGATCGGAAGCCGAAGTGGAATTTATTCACTATGATGTTTCCTCTTTCTGGATTATCGGCATTTGTGAATAATACACCCATTGTGGCCACTTTTACCCCGATTATCCGAAAGTGGTGTGAGGATCATCACCTGTCCCCTTCAAAGTTCTTGATTCCACTGTCTTATTGTACAATTCTAGGCGGTATGATCACTTTAATGGGGACCTCAACCAATTTAGTTATACATGGTTGGCTGACGGATAGCGATTATCAAGGTTTTTCGTTTTTCCAATTGGCGACTGTTGGAATCCCCGCAGCGATTGTTGGTTTGATCTATATTGCGACTATGGGTTACAAACTGTTACCCAATTACAAATCGTTATCAAGGACCTTTGATGATGCTGCTCGGGAATACTTAGCAGAAATGGCTGTTGAGCCTCATTTCGCCTTTATTAATCAATCTATCGAGCGTGCCGGTTTGCGCAATTTACAGGGGCTGTTTTTGATTGAAATCATCCGGGGGGATGAACGCATCAGTCCAGTTAAATCAACAACAAAAATCCAAGCCGGTGACCGTCTGATTTTCACAGGCATCGTTTCAACGCTTGCTGAATTACAAAAGATTCAAGGACTGCGCTTGGAGTCAGATTCCGATTTGTCTTTAGATGCATTAGAGAGTAAACATTCAGAGCTCGTTGAAGCGGTTGTGTCACATCAGTCGTCACTGCTTTACAGTAAGTTAAAGGATACGCAGTTTCGTAGCAAATATGATGCCGCTGTGATTGCCGTTCATCGTAACAATGAGCGCATCAAAAGTAAAATTGGTGATATTACGTTGAAACCAGGTGACACCCTGCTGCTATTGGCGGGCGCTGATTTTAGGAAGCGGCACAGTCAAAACAATGGTTTTTATATCGTTACGCCTTTGGACACAACACTGGTTTCCGAACAAGAGGCTAAAAGCGAGAAGAAAAAAGGTTGGATCGCTGTTAGCACGCTGTTAGTGATGATTCTTTTAGTCGTTTTTCAAGTGCTATCTATGTTTAAAGCGATGAGTCTCGCAGTGATTATTTTGCTCGTTACCAAGGTGATTACACCTGAAGAGGCGAAAAAGAACGTACAATTTAATATTTTGCTACTTATAGCGAGTGCCCTCGGAATTGGGGCAGCGCTCGATGAAACGGGTGCAGCGAGGTGGGTCGCATCAGGACTTGTCCAAATTGGTCAACCCCTTGGGACCTTTGCGCTTTTAGTGTTCATCTATCTGATAACGAATGTTTTTACAGAAACCATCACTAATAACGCGGCAGCTGCGATGATGATCCCGATTGCGGTGTCCACCGCCGAGCAAGTGGGTAAAGATCCTACAGCATTTGCTATCGTCGTGGCCATTGCAGCTTCAGCAGCCTTCATTACACCTATAGGGTATCAAACCAATTTAATTGTCTATGGACCAGGTGGATATAAATTCAAGGATTATATCAAAGTAGGAGCCCCCTTAAGTGTCATCGTAATGATGATTGCCGTTACGATTGTCTACTATGGGTGGTTTTAGGAGGAATAGAATGAGTGAATCTAAAAATATTGTATGGCATGATTCAATAGTAACTAAGCAAGATCGACAAGAGATTAAAAAACACAAGAGTGCTGTTTTATGGTTTACTGGACTATCGGGATCAGGGAAATCGACGATATCTGTTTCCTTAGAAAAAGAACTCCATGAATTAGGTGTACACACGTATCGCTTAGATGGCGATAATGTCCGTCACGGTTTAAACAAGAATTTGGGTTTCAGCCCTGAGGATCGCACAGAGAATATCCGTCGTATTGGGGAAGTAGCGAATCTTATGGTTGATGCTGGATTGGTAACCCTCACAGCATTTATCTCACCTTACCGTGAGGACCGGGATCGTGTAAGAGCGTTGCTTGAGGATAACGAATTCATTGAAGTCTATGTGAAATGCAGTATAGAAGCTTGTGAAGAGCGTGACCCTAAAGGATTGTACCAAAAAGCACGTGCTGGTGGCATCCAAGGCTTTACTGGGATTGATGCACCGTATGAAGAACCAGTTAAGCCGGAAGTAACGGTAGAAACGGATAAGCAATCCTTAGAGGAGTCGGTCCAAGTCATCATCAAGTATTTGAGGGAGAAAGGGTATGTGTCGTAATGAAAGCAGTTGATTTAACCAAATTATTAGAAACCTCATTAAAAGCCGGTCGTGAGATTTTAGACATCTATGTGCAAGACTTTGAAGTGGAAACGAAGGATGATCATTCCCCCTTAACTATCGCAGATGAACTTGCGCATCAGGCTATTATGGAGAATCTTAAATCAGAGTATCGGCAAATCCCAGTTTTAAGTGAAGAAGGTGCAGATGTATCGTTTGAAGAACGCAAAGATTGGGATACATTCTGGTTAGTAGATCCTCTAGATGGTACCAAGGAATTTATTAAAGGCAATGGTGAATTCACTGTAAATATTGCACTGGTTGAAGGTCAATACCCTGTCATAGGCGCCATCTATGCTCCCGTGTCAGATACATTTTATTATGGAAAAAAGGATTTGGGGGCCTACAAATTAGAACAAGCATCAGAGAAATCTATAAGCAGTGAACATGATTTAGTCAATAAAAGTATACGCCTTCCAGAAGCGAACGGTTCCGGGACGGTGAAAGTCGTTGCTAGCCGATCGCATATGTCTGACGATACACAAGCCTTTATTGATCGTTTGAAAGCTGACCATAACCATGTTGACGTTGTCTCGGCTGGAAGCTCGTTGAAGTTTTGTCTCGTAGCAGAGGGACAAGCGGTTTACTATCCACGTTTTGCACCGACAATGGAATGGGATACCGGAGCAGGTCAAGCCATTGTTGAGGCAGCAGGTGGTAAAGTATTAAGGCATGAAGACAGGGAACGTTTCTACTACAATCGTGAGAATTTGAGGAACGGTTGGTTTGTAGTGGAGGGCAGACAAGATTAATAAAGGATGTGTAACTGCATAGGCAAGTTGCAACAGTATTATGTTGCTCCACCGATAAAGTGAGCGATATTAGTTGAGATAAGAATTTAGAGAGGTGTCCATTGAGTTACTGTACTTTTTGGAGACCTCTTTTTTAATTCAACCTTTTCATAATAATCATATAACCCTACAAGCTTCCCCCAATATAAGCACATCTATTCGACTGTAATCGACACTTTTCAACAAAAATCGCTTCATACCCGTTGACAAAATAGTCCCCCAAGTATACAATTATTCCAACATTAATGTAACTTCAAAATTTTATAACTTATGCTTATCTAGAGTGACTAAGGGACAGGCCCGATGACGTCCGGCAACCTCCTTATTAGAAGGAAAGGTGCCAATTCCTGCAGAATAACAGGTTTTTTATTCTGGGAGATAAGACGAATAGATATTTAGTCTCTTGCCCATTGAAAGAGGCTATTTTTTTATCCATAGAGTCTGCTAAACAATAAGGGGGATAACATCACACACAGAAAAAATCAAAACAAAGACTTCGAAAAATTTCAGAAATACCAGTAATACTCGGGTGCAAAGGATGAATGAATATGTATAATGATAAGAAAAATAAAAAATTGTTGGATCGCATTCCGCATCCACTGGCATTATTATTTTATATTGTTGTTGCCGCAGCTATTTTGACGTATATTATTCCAGCCGGATCTTATGAAAGGGAAACCATTGACGGCACAAATCGAACCATTCCTGGGTCATTTGAATATGTAGAGAACAATCCAGTTGGTATTATGGACTTATTCACTGCGATTCCTGAAGGGTTCCGGGAAATGGCTGATATCGTTTTTATCACATTTGCTGCAGCAATGATGTTTGGACTGCTGGAAAAAACAGGGATGCTTGAGAATACGGTTGGCACATTGATTCGTAAAATTGGTATGAAAAGACGTTTCCTTATTGTTGTGATTATGACATTTGTTTATGGATTTTTTGGGATCTTTGTTGGGCTCGAAAATAATATTGCTCTTATTCCAATTGCTGTGTTATTAAGTGTTTCCATAGGCGGGGATGCAATGCTCGGCGCAGGTATTGGAATAGGCGGAGTACTTGTAGGATTTGGTCTTTCGCCGTTCAATCCTTATACGGTAGGTGTAGGGCATAAGATAGCGGAAATGCCACTTTTTTCGGGATGGTTCTTCAGAAGTATCTTAGTAATTCTCGTTTTGTCTGTATTGGCTTATTATAATGTCAGGTATTTTAAAAAGATTTTAAGGGATCAGAAGAATAGCCTGGCCCATGGCATTAATACCCAGGACATGCAACTTAGTAAACCACTTGACTCGTATCAAATGAGAAAAAAGGATATTGTGATGTTACTTGTGGTTATTCTAGGGTTTAGTACTATGTTAGCCGGCATTTTTACACAGGGTTGGTATATTAATGAAGTTGCTGCGATATTTCTCATGATTGGAATTGTCTGCGGGATTATTGCAGGAATGAATTCCAGTCAAATCGCTAATGCCTTTTCAAAAGCACTTGAACCCAGTGCACTGGCAGCCATTCTGATTGGTGTAGCAATGGCGGTGCAAGTGGTAATGAACCAGGGAAATATCAGTGATACGATTGCTCATGGTCTTGTCTCGGTACTGGAGCATTTGCCAACCACGCTGGCTGCTGTATTCATGACGATGTCACAGTCGATTATTAATATTCTCATTCCAAGTGGCAGTGGCCAGGCATTAGTTACGTTACCAATTATGATCCCGGTTAGTGATATGCTAGACATTACACGGCAAACGACAATCCTGGCGTTTCAAATTGGGGATGGTATTACAAATCTATTTTCACCTACATTAGGTGGGCTAATGGCAATGCTTGGATTATGTAAGGTACCTTATGGAAAATGGCTTCGGTATATATTTCCGTTTGTCATTATAGCACTCGCTATATCTTGGGCTGCTTTAGTCATTAGTGTCTTGATTAATTGGGGGATTTAACACTTCAATTGAACTTTTATAAGCTCAATTCATACTTTGTGGAAGATCCGAGATACATTAAACTTTTATATAAAATTAAATGAAGGTATAAACTTGTCAAATTTAAAGCGTGGATCCTGTCCTTCGACTTCTTCTCTTGACTTTTGTTTTAGGAACACGTTATAGTATGGACTGTAATTAAATACTTGTATTTTCCTTATCCAGAGAGGCGGAGGGACTGGCCCATTGAAACCTCAGCAACAGACATCTGTACTGTGCTAATTCCAGAGGCGTATGCTGAAGATAAGAAGAGTGAAACTTACGGCATCAAGCCCTCTTCTTATTGATTTTAAGAAGAGGGCTTTTTTCATGCCAGGTAAACAAACAAGGGAGGTAAATTATTATCAAACAACAATCACTTCAAGGCAATAGACCGCCATTTCGTGCTGATCAAGTCGGGAGCTTATTAAGACCTGACAAAATAAAACAGGCTCGTCTGCAAAAAGTGAATGGCGATATCAACGCGGAACAATTACGTGACATCGAAAATCAGGAAATCAAACGCATCGTCGAAAAACAAAAGGAGTTGGGACTCAATGCTGTAACAGATGGCGAACTACGGCGATCTTGGTGGCATTTTGACTTTCTTGAAAACCTGGACGGTGTTGAAAGGTTTGAAGCTAATTCAGGCTTACAGTTTCAAAATCAGGAAACGAAAGCCCGCGGCATCAAGGTGACAGGCAAACTTGATTTTAGTGATCACCCGATGATTGAAGACTTTAAGTTTCTGAAAAGCATCGCAGGGGAACACTGTGCCAAAATGACGATCCCGAGTCCAAGTATGCTTCGGCTTCGAGGGGATATCCAGCAGGGTATTTATAACGATCCGGAGGAATTCATGCATGATTTGGCTAATGCCTATAAAAAGGCAATTCGAGCTTTCTATGATGCCGGTTGTCACTATTTGCAGCTGGATGATACGGCATGGGCTTTTTTGTCCTCTGAAGAAGAAAGAGAAAGGATGCGATCTCAGGGGACGGATCCGGATGAACTGATTGCTTTGTACGCAGACACTATCAACAAAGCCGTAGAAGACCGCCCAGATAACTTAACCATTACCATGCATATTTGCCGTGGTAATTTTCGTTCCACATGGATGTACTCCGGTGGTTATGAACCCGTCGCAGAGACTTTGTTTGACGGGATTAACGTTGACGGTTTCTTTTTAGAATACGACAGTGACCGGGCTGGCGATTTTAATCCGCTTCGATTCGTCAAACGGAAAGATCTGCAGATTGTGCTCGGTCTGGTGACCTCTAAACATTCGGATTTGGAAAATCCGGAAGAAGTGAAGCAGCGTATTAATGAAGCGGCACATTTTGTAGACTTGAACCAATTATGTCTGAGTCCACAATGCGGGTTTGCATCGACAGAAGAAGGTAACATACTGACGGAAGAACAACAGTGGGCAAAGTTACGACACGTAGTTGAAATTGCACAGGATGTTTGGAAATAATTAGTCAAGTGCCAAACCTGATTTAAACGCGAACATCCGAAATGCATGTACTGTTGCAAGATACATAATGTGGGGTATCCTCTGAAAAAAAGACAGCATAAATGTTGTTACAATGATCAGACTTAAGAAAAGATCGTACTGCGAAGAAAAGTGATACGGAAAAGATCAGATACAGGTGATATTCTGTTTAAACAGCGGGGTATAAAGCGGACAGTGCGGGCTATTAGGGTGCAAGGGCGCCTTCTCAATAGCCCCAGGATTCCCCAAGAATTATTTACACATATACATACAAGTGTTTATCCCAGTTTGACAAATTACCCGCCGGGGTATATACTAAGTGTAGTCCTTTTAAAGAAAAGAAATGATGATAGCAAACTTTCATAACCTTATTTGTACAGACTTTTCTATCGCAAAATTGACCCTGTGTTTGGAACACTGTAAATGAGTTTAAATTCGATATCATATTGAAGCAATGACTTTGTTTGTCAATGTCTAGCGATATATTTGTGAATGCCGTCCAATGATATTTAGATTGCGTATATTGTTTCCTCAGATGTGGATATTATGAAAGGAGTGACAATCGAATGCAATACGAAGGAGACGTTAAAAACCGTGTTAAACGTATAGAAGGACAAGTCAGAGGGCTAGCGAAAATGATGGAAGAAGAGAAAAATTGCCGTGATGTTGTGACTCAGATGACGGCTGTCCGAAATGCACTGGATCGCACGGTTGCGGTAATAGTAAGTCAGAATCTTGAGCAGTGTATCCGTGAAGAGAAACAAAATGGTGAAAACTCTGAGGATCTAGTTAAAGAGGCAGTTAATTTACTTGTCAAAAGCAGATAAAATAGCTGACAATTTGATTGCAACTTCTTCTAAACTAAAAAATAGGTTAAGTCACATAAATCGTACTAACCTTTTTTTATTGCTTGTTTATATACCCATACAGGTATATGTATATTAGAAACTTTTGAAAAAGAAAGGGGGTCAAAAAACAACCATTGTTTTATTAGAGCAGCAATTAGATAAAGATAGCAGCTTATATCATTCCGCACGTTATAACCGCTATGACTTGAAGTCACCATTTTCCATTCAAACCTATTTTTTTAATTTATATATACCCCTACTGGTAAGTGTAGAAGGTCATAGTTTGTATACGGTAGGGAACAGGGCATGTCTGAATGGGACTGTCCAACTGAAAAATCAAACGACTAATTTTGGAGGAATACACAATGGAAAACAACACACGTGTAGCAATTATTGCAGCTAATGGAGGTATGTTTGATGCGTATAAAGTATTTAACATTGCGACCGCAGCTGCAGCATCCGATAAAGAAGTGGGCATATTCTTCACATTTGAAGGGCTTAACCTGATTCATAAAGAAGCGTACAAGAATCTGCCGCTGCCGGAAGGAAAGGAACATTTTCAGGAAGGTTTTGAAAAAGCCAATGTCCCTTCAATCAGTGAACTGCTGGGCATGGCACAGGAAATGGGCGTTAAAATGATTGGGTGTCAAATGACGATGGATGTCATGAATCTTGAAAAAGATAATTTTGTTGATGGCATTGAGGTTGGCGGAGCGGCATCATTTATTGAATTCGCCAAAGATGCTGATATATCACTAACATTTTAAAACAAAAGGAGGCTATCAGTAATGTCACAAAGTATAACAACAAAGGAACTGGCTCGTCGCGTGGTAAACCGGGAATACGCGTTGATTCTCGATGTCCGGAATACGGATGAATTCGATGACTGGAAAATTGAAGGCGACAGTGTTGAGGTTATGAATGAGCCGTATTTTAACCTGCTTGATGGCGTTGGTCCTGTTGCTGAAAAGCTGAATAAGGATCAGGAAATCATTGTTGTCTGTGCTAAAGGCAATTCATCTAAAATGATAGCTGAATTGATGGAAGAAGAAGGCTTTACTAATGTTTACGATTTGGAAGGCGGTATGAAAGCATGGAGTGAACATCTTGAACCAGTTAAACTAGCTGGCTTGGATGGTGGTGGCAGTCTGTATCAGTTTGTCCGTCTTGGTAAAGGGTGCCTATCCTATATGGTTGTTTCAGGAAATGAAGCTGTAGTTATCGACGCCAACCGGATGACAGACATTTATGAACGGTTTGCTGAAGAGAAAGGCGTCACAATTAAGCATACAATCGACACCCATCTTCATGCTGACCATATTTCAGGTGGCCGTCAGCTTGCTGAAAACACTGTTGGAACGTATCATTTGCCACCGAAAGATGCTGGTGAAGTGACGTTTGATTATGCGCCATTGGAAGAAGGCAGTGATATAACTGTTGGCAACACAACCATAAAGGTGCAGCCGATCTATTCACCGGGACACACCATAGGAAGCACGTCCCTGATTATTGATGATCAATACCTGCTGACCGGTGATATTCTGTTCGTCAAATCCATCGGCCGTCCGGATTTAGCCGGAAAGGCGGACGATTGGGTGGGCGATCTCCGCGATACACTTTACAACCGTTATAAAGAACTATCTGACGACCTCGTTGTGCTGCCCGCACACTATTCATTCGTTGAAGAATTGACTGATGACGGCAGTGTCAAAGCACGTCTGGGGGATCTATATCAGCGTAACTCAGGCCTACAGGTGGATGATGAACATGAATTCCGGAAAATGGTTACCGAGAACTTACCGCCACAGCCGAATGAATATGAAAATATCCGGCAGACCAATATGGGTAAAATGAATCCGGAAGACGAAAAACAACGCGAAATGGAAATTGGACCAAATCGCTGTGCAGTGCACGGATAATATTCTAAGGCAGGCGCAACCCCTCGGAAAAACGAAGTATATGATCAACTGTGAGAATAATAAAGTGATAAATTAATAAGGAGGAACTTATGATGGAAGCAGCAAAAGTATTAGATGCAAAAGGTATGGCATGTCCAATGCCTGTTGTCAAAACGAAAAAAGCAATTGATGAGATAGAATCAGGTGACATTCTGGAAGTTCATGCAACAGATAAAGGAGCCAAAAGCGACTTGGCAGCATGGGCGAAATCCGGTGGTCATGAACTAATGGAAGAGGCAGAAGAAGACGACGTCCTGAAATTCTGGATTAAAAAGGCTTAATGGAGACCCCAGCTACTGGGGCCCCCTTCTTTTAGGAGGGAAAGGTTCATATGGAATATAGTTTCGTTTTTATCGTTGTTCTATTCCTCATTGGATTTGCCGGTTCATTTATTTCCGGTATGGTTGGAATTGGCGGATCTATCGTTAAATATCCGGTGCTCTTATACATTCCACCCCTATTAGGGTTATCAGCGTTTACAGCCCACGAAGTTTCTGGCATTAGCGCCGTTCAAGTGCTGTTTGCGACGATCGGCGGTGTTTGGGCATACAGAAAAGGCGGTTACTTAAACAAAACATTAATTCTTTACATGGGGATTAGCATTCTTGTCGGGAGTTTTATCGGCGGATTTGGGTCCCGTTTCATGACAAATGGCGGTGTCAATTTTGTTTATGGTGTGTTGGCTACCATCGCCGCCGTTATGATGTTTGTTCCTAAGAAGCAAATTGATGATATACCGCTTGATCAGGTTACATTTAATAAGTGGCTTGCCGCAATGCTGGCATTTGTGACAGGGATTGGTGCCGGTATCGTTGGGGCAGCTGGCGCATTTATATTGGTTCCGATTATGCTGCTTGTCCTGAGAATACCGACACGGATGACGATTGCATCATCACTTGCCATTACGTTTATATCTTCCATTGGATCAACTGCTGGCAAGCTCATGACGGGACAGGTACTCTTTGTTCCGGCTGTTATTATGATTATCGCAAGTCTGATTGCATCCCCACTGGGCGCTAATGCCGGAAAGCGCGTCAACACGAAGGTACTGCAAGCTATTTTGGCCGTTCTAATTCTGGGAACTGCGATTAAAATTTGGATGGATTTCTTCTAAACAACAATGGCTCAGCATCGTAAAAAGCTCTTACCGAGAAAAACGTGACGCAAACCAAACGACGTCCCCCTTGTTCGTCCGACTTGACGTTTGCTTTAGGCTGATATATTCTATGCAATAGTAATTAAATACTTGTATATTTCTTATCCAGAGAGGTGGAGGGACTGGCCCGTTGAAACCTCAGCAACAGACTTTTTTGTACTGTGCTAATTCCAGAGGCGTATGCTGAAGATAAGAAGAGCGATACTTACGATATCAAGCCCTCTTCTTATTGATTAAAGAAGAGGGTTTTTTCATCTGGGTAAACAATATAAGGGGGGGCAGGATGAATCGAAGTTTTAAAGAGAGAATAATAGGCTTTGCATTAATATCCCCCGTACAGTATGGTGGTAAGATATTTGACCCAAATAATTTATTTAAGAAAGGATTCGACGTTTTATGAGTGAAATGAAACAAACAATAGATCAGCAAGAAACATCAAAACACTTCAATAAAGTATGGATGGTGCTTATATTAGGAGCGTTAACTGCATTTGGTCCATTATCAATGAATATGTATTTACCAGGATTGCCGGCTGTGACCGATGGTTTCCAAACAACAGCATCACTTGCCCAGTTAAGCATAACCGCAACGTTAATCGGATTATATTTGCTATTAATGGAATAGGCATCATTATAGCAGCACAGCTTACAGGTAAATTGTCTTCAAAAATAGAGGAAGCACATTTATTACAATGGGGGGTTACGATCTCCTTTGCCGGCAGTTTGCTGCTGATTGCAACTGTCTTGTTTTCCTTGCCAATGTGGGTGTTGCTCCCGGCACTGTTTCTTGTTGTCGCAAGTGTAGGGATGGTGAACACAACAAGTTTTTCTTTAGGAATGCAACGTCAAGGTAAAATGGCAGGAAGTGCGTCTGCTTTTCTTGGCATCCTTCCGTTTGCTGGAGGCAGTCTTGTTTCGCCACTTGTTGGGATTGCTGGCGGTCATACAGCCGTTCCGATGGCTATTATCATCTTCATTAGCAGCATGATGGCGTTCACAATTTATCATGTTCTCGTCAAACGAAACAGCAGTGAATTGGATTAGCTTCTTTCATTCTATCCCGTTTCCGGTGTCGTATGAAATTTTTACATTTGCCTTTTGGGAACATCTCTCAAACAAACTATTTTACATAATACCTATACGGGTATATAGTATAAGGTTGATAGAGGAATTGTTTCCCATAAATTCAGCAAGTTATGCTATTAAGTAAGAAATGGCTGAACCAAATATGATTTAGGAGGGGTTAGATGACACAAAAATATTATCGCAAACTGTTCACTTCGGAGTCTGTAACGGAGGGACATCCAGATAAAATAAGCGATCAGATCTCTGATGCTACTCTCGATAAAGTGCTTAAGCATGATCCTAACGCTCGTGTAGCATGTGAGACCGTAGTGAATACTGGCTTAGTTTTGGTTACAGGAGAAATGACAACTTCAACATATGTTGATATCCCAAACACGGTTAGGGAAACAATCAGAAGGATAGGCTATAGTCGTGCCAAGTATGGGTTTGATGCGGATACATGTGCTATTTTGACATCCATCGATGAGCAGTCTGCGGATATTTCGCAAGGAGTCAATCAGGCATTGGAGGCACGGAAAGGACGTATGTCTGATGACGAAATCGAAGCGATTGGGGCAGGTGATCAAGGCATCGTGTTTGGATATGCCTCTAATGAAACCCCTGAACTCATGCCGCTGTCTATTTCGTTAGCCCATAAGTTATCCCAACGATTGGCGGAAGTTAGAAAAAATAACATCGTAAACTATCTGCGGCCTGATGGCAAAACACAGGTCACCGTCGAGTATGATGAGAATGATCGACCTAAACGCTTAGATACCATCGTTATCTCGGCTCAGCACCACCCAGAGGTAACGTTTGAACAAATGACAGATGATATGAAGAAATATGTTATTGATGAGACGGTTCCAGAAGAACTTATTGACCCTGACACTAAGTATTTGATTAATCCGACGGACAGATTCGTTATCGGAGGTCCGCAGGGTGATGCTGGTTTAACGGGAAGGAAACTTGTTGTAGACACTTATGGCGGCTATGCTCGTCATGGCGGTGGCGCATTTTCAGGTAAAGATCCGACAAAAGTGGATCGTTCGGCGGCGTATGCTGCAAGGTATGTTGCTAAAAATATTGTTGCCGCAGAATTAGCCGATAAATGTGAAATCCAACTGGCTTATGCGATTGGTGTGGCCGGGCCGGTGTCAATTTCCATCGATACGTTTGGGACCGGGCGAGTGTCGGAGGAACGTTTGATTGAATTAATACGAGCCCATTTTGACTTGCGTCCGGCTGGTCTTATTAAAATGCTGGATTTACGTCGTCCCATCTATCAGAAAACAGCGGCATACGGTCATTTTGGACGCTCAGATGCTGAATTTCCATGGGAAAAAACGGATAAGGCAGACCTTCTTAAAAAGGATATATAAACAGAGATTTTAATTAGACTCTTTCTATTTAATGAGAATAAAACAAGAAAGAAGGTTTATTTATGACCAGAATTGGTATTATCGGAGCTATGGATGAAGAGGTCCAAAACCTCAAAGAACAACTAGGTTCCTATCAAGAAAAGGTTGTTGCCGGGACTCCCTTTTATCAGGGAACAATGGCCGGTCAAGATGTCGTTTTGCTACAGTCAGGGATTGGCAAAGTAAATGCAGCGCTTGCTACAACGATTTTATTAAGCCATTTCCGGCCTGATGTCGTCATCAATACAGGATCAGCAGGCGGGTTTAACAAGAGCTTGGAAGTTGGCGATATTGTGATTTCAACGGAAGTCCGTTATCACGATGTGGATGCCACGGCGTTTGACTATGAATATGGCCAGGTTCCAAAGATGCCTGCTGCTTACCAGGCTGATGGACGCTTGATGAACCTTGCTGAAAAGGCAGCGAAGGAAGGGACCAATGCACACTATGTCGTTAAAGGTCTGATCGCAACAGGCGATTCATTCATGTCCGATTCAGAACGTGTCGCCTTTGTCATGACCAAGTTCCCGGATCTCGAGGCAGCTGAGATGGAAGCGGGTGCGATAGCTCAAGTGTGTTATAGGTTCGAAACACCATTTGTAATCATTCGGTCGTTGTCGGACATCGCTGGAAGGGAGGCACCTGCGAGTTTTAATGAGTTTTTACAAACTGCTGCAACACATTCTGCAGCGCTTATATTAACGATGATCAAGGAGTTGAAGACTAATGAGTAAAGAATTAGCAAACGTCGAAAGTTTTGAATTGGATCATACAGCTGTTAAAGCATCCTATGTTCGTCTTGCAGGAAAAACAAAAGGGTCACACGGTGATATTGTCTACAAATATGATATCCGTTTCTGTCAGCCGAATGAATCCCATATGGATATGCCGGGTTTGCATTCCCTTGAACATTTAATGGCAGGTATCATCCGGAATCATTTGGATAATGTCATTGACATCGGCCCCATGGGATGTCAGACAGGATTTTATATGTCGGTGTTGAATAATGACAGTTATGATGATGTATTAGTGGCCTTAGAAAAAACATTGAAAGATGTTCTGGAGGCTGACGAAGTTCCCGCATGCAATCCAAAGCAATGCGGATGGGCTGCTAATCATAGTCTTGAGGGTGCCAAAGAAATTGCCTCCTGGATGCTGGATGGTAAAGAGGAATGGTCTCAAGTGTTTGCAGGTGAACGTTAATCAAATCGAGGGAGGTAATGATGATGTCAAAAGAACATTGGGATAACAGTTTTTCAGATGAAGATTATGTTTATGGTGAAAGGGAAAATGTATTTATACACGATATGAGCGGTATCATTCCGGAACATTCAAAAGTTGGTTGCTTTGCAGAAGGTGAAGGTCGCAATGCGGTTTATCTGGCCAAATTGGGTCATGACGTAACGTCCTATGATCAATCAACAATTGGCCTTGAGAAAACAAAAACATTGGCTGGCCAAAATAATGTTAACGTCGAAGCGGTTGAAATTGATTTGACGAACGAAAAAGTGAAAACCGATCAATTTGATGCTGCTATTATGGTATTTGGGCACGTTCCGAAACAAGACCAGCCATTCTTAATGGAAAACATGATGGATTCCGTGAAATCTGGGGGTTATGTCATGTTTGAGGTTTACTCTGACGATCAGCTTAACTATCGAACAGGCGGCCCGCCAGCTCTTGATATGTTATATAATCCGGCAGATATTCTGGGTTGGATTAAAAATTACAAATGTATTCATTTTTATTACGGTGAAGCCAATCGGATGGAAGGGAAAAGACATATAGGGCAGGGTCATGTTATTCAGGCCGTGATAAAGAAATGATAAGGATGTTAGGACTCGATGAGGGGAGGAACGAAAAGAGATAGTTGAAGCTCACCGAGTATCGGGAGAAGGATGTTACAGTATGAAAGTGAAAGTTAATACGCAAGAACAATTAAATCTTTTTCTTAATAAAATACTCGATTATGGAAACTATTCTTTGTATCTATCCATACAAGAAATTAAATAATGTGCTTGGTGGAATTTTTAGACTTTAAACCCGGGATGAAAATTAACTTCTATCGGATTTTTCTTGTTGGAAAAGTGCTTTACAGGCGATACTTCCTCAGAAACGAATTCCATTTCGATGGAAAACACGGGTCTATTAATTAGCTCTTACTTCTTTCTCTTTATTGAAAATACATTCTGACACCAATAACGACCAATGATACGGATAGCATTTACAGCACAATTTTCCGGGGAGTCGTTGTGACAGGATTACTCCGATGTTTGTGCCAATAATGACACCGGGGCCTCCATAGGCAGCTATCATCCAGTCAATATTATTGTCCTGCGCCAGTTCTTCACAAAGCTTCTAGGATGGAGCTCGCTAATCAGGAAGGTTTCTAAAAACTTCCCTACATTCTTCATTGTTCTTTAAACTTTTTACAATAACAAGTGTTAATTTCATCAAATTTTCATATTGGTGTTGTACGGTGAATAATGAAGGGAAATCATGGTTCTGTAAAATGAGTATTTCAGGTGAAAACGGAGTTGCTTACGAGGCATCAGGGTTTTCTCTTTAACATCAAGGTTATGTGAATATCAGTATGAGAAAGGTATGAAGGTTACAGACAATGAAAAAAGCGATTCTTGTTCTAGTTGTCGTAGTCATGTTTGGATGGGCTGTTTATGATTTTTCAAGTTCGACCGATGAAACGTCCGTTGAAGAAAATAATAGTTCGGGCGGTGCCAAAATCACATCACCACCGCCTGCCGGGGGAGATAGTCAGGTCGAGGAGTCCGATGAAGTAGGGACTTCTGTTGGGCAAATTGCTCCCGACTTTAAGTTAAGGACACTTGAAGGGGAAACGGTGCGCTTGTCTGATTATCGTGGTGAACGTGTCATCGTCAACTTTTGGGCTACATGGTGTCCGCCATGCAGAGCTGAAATACCCGACCTTCAAAAGCTGTATGACAAGAAGGATGTGGAGATTTTAGCAGTTGATTTGACAGATACGGAAGAAAGCATAGAGGATGTCAGGGCGTTTGCGAAAGAATATGACATGACATTCCCGGTCCTGATGGATGAAAATTCTGATGTTGCTGATACGTATCAGGTAATGGCATATCCGACTTCCTATATGATTGATTCCAGTGGTCATGTACAATACATTGCTATGGGCGCAATGAATTATGACCTTATGGTTCAGGAATTGGAAAAGATGGAATAGCTTCTGATAAGCAATGGAGGGTTTTGCCACACCTTCATTGCCTTTTTCTATTCAGAGAAAGCATATTCATCAAATTTTCATATTGGCAATGTATTATATGGTACGAGTATGAATGGAGGAATCATTTCGTGGTGATAGCAAATAAATTAATGTCAATCGGGATAATGGTATTCAGTATTGGACTCGGGTTTATTATCCTGATTTTTTTGGGTGATTTGTCAAAGGAACAACGAAAGGACTACCTGGAAGAAATGATTTCACAGCTCACTAACCTAATTATTTTTGTCTGGGCAGGAAAAATTATATTGAATTTTCCCGTTTTCATGGAGGACCCACTGTCCATCCTGGCTTATCCCAGTGACTCGGATTCATTTTATCTGGCTGTCGTTTTCAGTGCGGTGTTGTTTTTTTATAAGTCTTCAAAATGGCAATTGGATACACTGTTGTTCCTGAAATCTTTCCTGCTTGTATTACTGACGGCGTCATTTGCATATGAATTTATTCAATACATATGGAACGATAATCAATTTGCCTTCGGGTATCTAATTCTACTGACCATTCTCTTATTATTATTTATTTTTATGCAAAATGGTGTTGCATCAAGTACGTCCATCCTTGTTATATTAACTGTTTGGTTCCTTGGCATTCTATTATTATTGTTTATTCAGCCGTTTGTGACTGTATTTGGCTATATGATCACACCATGGTTTCTGATGCTTGTTTTCGTCGTCGGTTTTTCATATATTCTATATTTGAAAAGAAAGAGGGGATCGTAATGGGTGGAATTGAAGCAGATACAATGTTAGTCGTTGGAATGTTTTTGGCCGTGGGTGCAGGTGCTTTGTCCTTTCTGTCACCATGCGTGCTGCCGATTTTTCCGGCTTATATGTCGTATATCACCGGTATCAGTGTAAAAGAATTGCAGGGAGATCATAATACTAAAATTCGCCGACAGCTGTTAAGTCATTCACTCATCTTTCTGTTGGCGGTTTCCTTGGTATTTATCAGTTTGGGGGCAAGTGCTTCATTTATAGGCAATTGGGCACAGCAATTGCTCGTTGGGGAATCTGGACTGCTTATTCAGCGTATTGCCGGAATTCTTATTATTGTGATGGGATTATTTGTTGCCGGTTGGATTACCATTCCGTCATTGATGAAGGAAAAACGGTATCAATTCTCCAAAAGGCCGGCGGGGTATTTCGGGACATTTTTTATCGGACTTGGCTTTGCGGCAGGATGGACGCCGTGTATTGGACCGATTTTTGGATCAATTTTGCTTCTGGCCGCCAGTAATCCTGGTCAGGGTGTAGTTTACACGATCATGTATGTGATTGGTTTTTCATTACCGTTTCTTTTGTTGACGTTTTTCCTTGGTTCAACGAAATGGATTGTCAGACACAGCCAGGTGATTATGAAAGTTGGTGCAGTAATTATGATTGTTATGGGCCTGGTGTTATTTTTCGGGCTGATGCCGCGTATTTCAGGTTTCTTGCTCGATCTGGTCGAGGGTACATGGTTATCTGAATTGGGATGATAATTCATGAAAGATCAATTTCTACTGTTATAATAGTACAATTAACTTGAGGTGGTCATGGAGAAACAAACCATTCTAGTAGTTGAAGATGACAAGATGATTCGTGAATTAATAACTATTTATCTGGAAAAAGCGGGGTATGACGTTATTGAGGCTGCAGATGGGAAAAGGCTAAGCAGGCTTTTTTGACGTATCATCCTTGCCTAATTCTACTTGATTTAATGCTTCCCAAAAAGAGGTGAATATTGGTGGTGGAAAACAAACGTTTTGATCCTAAGAACGCTGATAAATTAATGAGCAAGAAACGAAAAGCGGAACTACAACCTGAAAAAATAATTGATGAACATTTAAATGTAAATAAAGCGGACAAAGTTGCAGATTTAGGAGCAGGACCGGGCTTATTTACGATTCCTATAGCCAAGCTGACAGAAAGTGACGTCTATGCTGTAGATATTGAACCTGAAATGCTCGAAAGACTTAAAGGGAATGCAGAAAGGGAAAATATTGAAAACATTAAACTAATTGTGAGTGATCTTGAAAATATTAAACTCGCTGATCATTCGGTAACCCGTGTTCTAAACACATTTGTCATTCATGAAGTCACAGATATAAACCAGGCAATTTATGAAATGAAACGCATTCTTAAACCGGGAGGATATTTGTTATTAGTGGATTGGGAAGCAGTTGAAACTGAATCCGGACCTCCGCTTGAAATAAGAATCCCGTCTAAAGAAATGGATAACTTACTGAAAGAAAATGGATTCAATACGGAATTATTCTACATTGATTCAGAACACTATGCCATTAAGGCGAGAAAAGGAGAGAGAATTAATTGAGTAGTTAACCAATAATGTAATATGGTTAAGGCGTGAAATCACATGGCTGATTTAAAACAAATTTAAAGACTGTTTGGAATGGAAACATCAACAAAAGAGGAGATTTTTTAAAAAACAATCTCCCCTTCGGAATATTCTTCGGGAGATAAAACTCACCCAGGATACCAATTGATGCGGATAGCAATTTTTTCATGTGGTAAATTTAGTTCGCCCTGGTTTCTGATGTTGTAGGTTCCATATTTACGGAAATCGAATGTTCCTTTTTTCCATGCATGACATAATAAAGAATTGTCGTAGCAAGGACCATGATACCCATGATGACGTATAGATTGCTGTATCCGGTTAATGGGATGATATATCCAAGTACGTATGGTCCAAATCCAAGTCCGGCATCAAGCGCGATATAGTAGGTTGATGTTGCCAGTCCCATCCGATATGGCGGTGTCATCTTCACCGCAATCGCCTGTGTGGTGGATTGCATATTACCAAACCCGAGACCCATAAGTACACCAGCTAATAATAGCGAGATACTGCTTTGTGCGGCACTTAACAGCAGTAGCCCTGCTCCAAATAGAAGGAAAGCCGGATACATGACCCAGTTTGCCCCTTTTAAGTCCATTAGGCGTCCAGTAAATGGTCGTGATACCAGGATTGCTACGGCATAGACAATAAAGAACAGACTTGCCGCTTCGACCAGGTCAATTTCAATCGCATAGAAATTAATAAAGGAAAGGACACTGGCATAGCCCACCGATATGATGATGAGTACGAGTCCGATTGGTAATGCTTTTGGTTCCACAAAGCCGGAAAGCTTCAATTTCTTTTTACTTTCAGCAGCTGCAATCTTTGGCGGCTTTTTCGTGGCTGGTATTCTAGCAAATAAGGATATAATCAGGCTGATGATTCCCAATGCCAGACAAAAACCAAAAATCACCTGATAAGTCGTATGTGAACTCATATATAGTCCAATGAACGGACCGATTGCCGTTGCAAGAGTAATGCTCATGCTGTAATAACCAATTCCTTCTCCCTTTCGCTCAGCAGGTATCACTTCCGCAACAATGGTTCCTGTTGCTGTACTGGCTGCACCTAAGGCAATTCCATGCAATAAGCGGGTAATCAGAAAAAAGGTAATGCCTCCATCGACAAAGTATAATAGGGACATCAAAACAAAAAAGATGAGACCAAAATATAACATTTTTTTGTTACCAATAGATGTGATCAAACGGCCAATAAATAGCCGTCCGATTAATGTTCCAATAATAAATATGCCTGTTACAAGTCCAGCCTGACTCTCCGATACATGAAACTGCTCTACTGCATAGACAGTCATAGTCACTAATAATAAATAAAAAACTAAATATAAGAAAAAATTTGCTAACGATATGATCATAAAATCTTTCGTCCAAAGCTTCGTTTGTTTCACGAACTATCTCCTCACTTGTTGATGTTGTTTCGGATTTCCTCCATAATTCGAATGGTCTCCAGTTGTTCCTCTTCAGATATGCCTTGTAAAATCTCTTGTTCAAATTGGTCAATGCTGACACGGACATTCTCATAAACGGTTCTGCCAAGCACTGTCAGCTGCATGCGTTTTTCGCGCTTGTCTTTTCCCGCCGCTTTCTCTACATAACCCAATCCTTCTAAACTGGCAAAGGTTCTGGTGACAGTTGGTTTCTCAACACCCTGATAATGGGAAATTTCGACAAGTGTTGCCGAACCAAAATTGTATAAGTAGTATAAAATGGTCCATTGTGCTCGATGCAGGTTATGTTTGTTCAGCTGCGCATTCAATTGATTTTCAAAAGGGCGGTATAACATGAGCAATTGGTGAAAGAACTTTTGTGTAGACTTTATGGGTTACACCTCCTGAAAATAGTTATCAATGATAACTATTACCAATGATAACTTTTGTAGTGTAGCAATAAATTGAGAAGATGTCTAGTGTAAATTAAATGATTTGAATCTAGTATTTTTGCTATACTAGATGGCATTGAATGAAAACTGAGGTGACCTTGATTGGTAAATGCTATGAAAATAGTCCTTCATATTGGAGTGCTATATGTTATGTATATAATGGGAACATGGGTTCAGCAGGTATTTGGCCTGTTTATTCCGGGAAGTGTCATCGGTCTGATTCTTCTGTTTATCCTGCTGATGGCAGGGATCATTAAAGCTCCTTGGGTAGAGGATGGCGCACGTTTTTTCATCAAGCATCTGGCATTGTTTTTCATTCCCGCAACGGTTGGTGTCATCAATTATCTGGATCTGTTTTCAGGGGAGGGCCTGTTGCTGGTAGTCATCGGTCTTGTAAGTACACTCATGGTGATGATATCTGCGGGGCATGTGAGTCAATTACTAATCGAGCACAAAGAGAGGAGTCACAGTAATGAGTAATCTTATCATTGGCTTAACGGCAGTTATTGGGACGATTGTCTGCTATCTCATTGGACTGAAGGTTTACCAGCAATGGCGCTATACGTTCATGGCTCCTGTCATTATTGCTACATTGATACTGGTTATGAGTTTGCTTCTCTTTCAAATTCCGTATGAGACTTATATGATTGGCGGGGGGTGGATCAATCATCTGCTCGGACCTGCCGTAGTCGCCTTGGCTTATCCTTTGTATGAGCATCGGAATACACTCAAACAGCTTACCTTTCCCATTCTTACAGGAACCGTTATCGGTGCAGTAGTAGGCATCTCCAGCGGCATCCTGCTTAGTAAATGGGGAGGGGTGGGTGAGGAAATCATCTACTCGCTTATACCAAAAAATTCAACCACCCCAGTTGCAATGGAAGTGGCATCCGGGGTGGGGGGGATTGAGTCATTAGCTGCTGTGTTTGTCATGATTGCAGGAATTGGCGGTTCTATGCTTAGTTCGTTTGTTCTTAGATTTACCCGTGTCCATCATTATATCGGTACTGGTGTCGGTATCGGAAGTGCGAGCCATGCTATCGGGACGGCTATTGCCATGGAGCGTGATTCGCTGGAGGGTTCGGTAAGTACCATCGCCATGGTGGTGAGTGCAATTGTCGTATCGGTGATTGCGCCATTGTTTGCTGGATGGTGGATGTAGAAGATAAAGAAATCTCAGTATCGATAATCCCAATACTTCCGTTATTTTCCTCAATTTAATAGGAAGTAAACTCTTGTCCAATCGTGAGTCGCTTCCTTGAAATACAATATACTGCACCATATTTAAATGACGAGGGGTGTTTTGATGAAACTCTACCTGGATCCGGGACACGGGGGTTCAGATCCTGGTGCACAAGGAAATGGATTGGATGAGAAGGATATCAATCTGGATATTGCGCGTCGCATCCGGAGCATATTAACGATGGTCAATCTATTTTGAATCTATATGAACGAATGATAAACTCAGCTATGCAAAATCTAGAGGAAATTCTTCAAGAAATAAAAATATCATAAACGAGCCGCAAGCTGCAACTTGTAACTCGTGACAGTTATTTGTTGAGAATGGCGGACTTAAGCAGAGTCGAAAAAGTAATGCAAAGCACATGAGCATAGTGAAGCAGGATATACATACGGGATAATTGTTTTAAAAATCAAAGCTTAGGGAATTAAGAGAAACGGGGACTAATGACTGTTAAAAGTTGCATAAGTGATATTTTATCTGATCTTTTAATTCACCCATAATCTTCACTACTATTCACAAAAGGAGATTGATTAACATGGCGAAACAAGTACAACTTGGTAAATCAGGATTATATGTGAATCCGGTTGGTCTTGGAACAAATGCTGTAGGTGGACACAATTTATTTCCTGATACAGATGAAGAAGCAGGCAAAGAACTTGTGCGGACAGCCATTAACAATGGTGTTGATTTCTTAGATACAGCCTATTTATATGGCCCGGGGCGCTCAGAGGAATTGGTTGGTGAAGTAGTCAAGGAAAGCGGCAAGCGATCCGATTTGGTTCTTGCTACAAAAGTTTCCCCAGTATTTAAGGATGACGGCATGGTCAATGACAATTCACCTGCCTTCTTAAAACAGGAAGTTGAAAACAGTCTTCAGCGGCTGCAAACGGACTATATTGATTTAATGTATATCCATTATCCGGATGAGAAAACACCTGAGGCTGAAGCAGTCGGAGCCTTGAAAGAATTGAGGGATGAAGGAAAAATCCGTGCTATCGGTCTTTCCAATTTCACACCCGACCAATTGAAAGCAGCCGATAAGGACGGCTATGTTGACGTTTATCAGGGCGAATATAATCTATTGAACCGGGAAGCTGAGAATACTATTTTCCCTTATACAACTGAGCAAAATATTTCGTTTATCCCATACTTCCCTTTGGCAGCAGGACTGCTGGCAGGAAAATATGATAAGGATTCACGTTTAAATGACCTGCAGGCGAACTCACCATACTTCAAGGAAGGAGCCTTCGAGCAAAATCTGGCGAAAGTGAACAAGGTGCGCCAAATTGCGGATGCAAAAGGTGCAGACGTAGCACATGTTGTCCTTGCGTGGTATTTAACGAGCGATACTATTGACGCCATCATTCCTGGTGCGAAACGGTCTGAGCAGGTGCTTAATAATCTGAAAACCCTTGATGTTCAATTGACAGATGATGAAATTCAGGAGATTGACCGTATTTTTCAATAAAGGTTGTTATAGGAATAGAAATTTCTGCAGCTGTATTATCCATTTGCCGTGGGTGGAATAGGTATTTCAAGATTGATCAATACGGGTTTGATTTTAAGGGTATATTATATAAAAAGGACGCATTCCGAAGTAAGGGTCTGCGTCTTTTTTTGTTTTAAAACAAAAATGCATTAAACTGTTGAAAACAGGAATTGTTACAATCATGGCGGAAATATTGCGCGCTATTTTAGCCTTCTTGGAAAGTTACTTCCCGTAAGAGTAACCTTCTATGTTTGTATAATGGGTTGCTACCGAATTATAATAAAACAAAAGGAAGATAATCGTGATGACATGGGAAGTTCTTAATATCATAGGCACCCTTGCTTTTGCTATCAGTGGTGCCCTTATTGCAATGGAAGAGGATTATGATATCGTTGGTGTTCTGGTTTTAGGGTTTACAACTGCCTATGGAGGCAGTACAATTCGTAATTTATTAATCGGCATTCCAATCGAATCCGGCCCCATTTGGACACAGGGAAATTTGGTTGTTGCTGTTTTCTTCACGATTATTCTCATTTTTTTAATTCCGGATCGGTGGTGGATACAATATTGGAATAAATGGGGTATCTTTTTTGATGCGATCGGGTTAGCTTCATTTGCAATACAAGGGGCTTTGAGCGCTGTTGGCGTTAATGCGCCGTTGAGTGCTGTTCTCGTTGCTGCTACCTTGACCGGTTCAGGCGGGGGAATGATCCGGGATGTCTTTGCCGGGAGAAAACCGATGATTTTTCGCAGAGAAATTTATGCGCTTTGGGCAACAATGGGCGGTTTAGTGGTTGGTCTTGGCATCGTCCAAGGACCTTGGACAACAGGCGCTCTGTTTGCCGGAATTGTTGCATTAAGGATGTGTTCGGTCCATTATCAATGGAGACTGCCCCGTCATTCTATATCTTAATGATCCGTTGCGGGACCCCTTTGATCCAAAAGAAGCAGCCGCATCAATGTTACAGCCGGTTCTGTCTCCATCGCTGGTAGGTGGCGAACAAGACACCGCCCACAAAAAAATCGACCCAATCATTTCGTGACCGGTAATCGGTTTTTGCAGCAAAATTACTCCCATGATCATGGCAATGAACGGTTCCAGGTTGGATAGTATGGATGCCCTTGAAGCAGCGGCATAACGAATATA
This sequence comes from Lentibacillus jeotgali, assembly GCF_000224785.1. Taxonomy (GTDB): domain Bacteria; phylum Bacillota; class Bacilli; order Bacillales; family Amphibacillaceae; genus Lentibacillus; species Lentibacillus jeotgali. Next base: position 70,438 of record NZ_AGAV01000005.1, read on the forward strand.
TTGATTCCAGATAAGTGTTGCTATACCATGGATGACAATTGCCGTTATGATCAAAAGTCCCCATACTTGCCAGCTTCCGCCCAGAATATCAGCCATAGATAAGTTTTGAACATTGCATTGCCCCTCTCTTTCATCATTTCACAAGGATGATAAGGCTGGGGCATTTTTATGCACGATCTTTCCGTTTAGGTCGATGACGTTATTATCATTGGATTCATTATTGATCTTAACCGGCGTAATAGAATGTATTTTATCCTTCCTAAATTCAATATCCCATCTGTTCTCCTGACCATAAAGTTTGGCGTTTCTTAAAAGCATTTATGAATCACTCCTGATGTTATAAAGTTTTCAATAAGAATCATACTGCAAATGCTATTTTCAATTCAAGTTTCCCCACTTAGTAATCCACAAATCCATTCTTCCAAGTTTTTAAGTATGATCCGTTAGGTGAATAGAGGTGACATACTCATCTGCTGCTACTATAATAGAATCGACATAAATAGTTACTGTCTAACCAGGGGCATAAGATAGTTTTCTCCTGTTTTTTTATTGGGGCAGTGGACTGATTCAATATCTTCTCGCCATGAAGGGACCGTACAGTATGACTCATTTTCGTAAGCATAATAAAAAGCAAAATTTGTTGCCAAACGTCAAATTCGGTTTAAAATTCAAAATGGTCGGCTTGATCAGTCTGTTGATCGTTGGTATATTTATCATTTTTGCTGGATTCCTTCAAATATTTATTTCCGATACCATTGAGGACCAGATGGGAAAACGCGCCTTAAGTGTGGCGCAGAGCGTTGCCAATATACCCCAAGTAGAAGAAGCCTTCCAATTGGGAAATCCTTCTTCTGTGATTCAGGAAATTGCAGAACCAATCCGGAAAGAAACAGGGGCAGAGTTTGTTGTTGTCGGAAACAGGGAAGGAATTCGATATTCTCACCCAAACCCTGACAGGATCGGGGAAAAAATGATAGAGGGGAATAACCTCCGTGCTCTTAGGGACGGAAAAGCCCACGTTTCCCGGAGCACTGGGTCCCTTGGATTGTCTATTCATGGAAGGGTGCCGATTCTAAATGAAGCAGGGGATATTATCGGCGTGGTATCTGTTGGTTTTCTTAATGAGGATGTTCAAGGTATTATAGCCAATCAGAGCCAAACTATATGGATTACCCTGTCAGTCATTGTCCTATTAGGGATAGCAGGTGCCATTTTTATTGCGCGTTATATAAAGAAATTATTGTCCCATATGGAACCGGAGGAAATTTCCTACTTATTGCTGCAAAGGGAAGCGATATTGCAGTCAACCCACGAAGGAATGATAGCCATTGACAATAAGGGAATTGTAACGTTGATGAATACAGCCGCCAAACAAATTCTATTTGATAATGAGCACGAACCGGATCATTTTTCCGGGAAACCGATCAGTGAACTATTTCCTCATACCGATTTGACTGGTGTACTGGAGACTGGCGAGAGTCATTACGACAAGGAAATGGTACTTGGAGAGAGTGTTGTATTAGTCAATCGGGTTCCTGTATACAGTGAAGGAACAATTGCCGGTGCTGTAGCCACATTTCGCAAAAAAACAGAAATTGAACATGTAACGCAGGAACTTGTGCAAATTAAACAGTATGCCAATGCGCAGCGTGCCCAGACGCATGAATTTTCCAATAAACTCTATACGATTCTTGGTTTGCTTCAATTAGATGAAAAGCAGGAAGCCATCGATTTTATAAAAAGCGTAAAAAATATCCAACAGGAACGATCTCAGTTTTTGGCACAACATGTAGCAGATCCGGTAGTACAGGGTCTTTTGCAGGGCAAGTTTAACCAGGGAAATGAACTTGGGGTAACGATGACTATTCATCCGGACAGTCAGCTTATCCAGCAATATAAGGGAAAGAAACAAGAGGCTTTAATTACCGGTCTCGGGAATCTGCTTGAAAATGCGATTGAATCAGTGAAAAATGGTCAGGAGAGGGAGCCGCGAATAGCCATCTTTTTTACAGATATGGGGGAAGATATCGTGGCAGAGGTGGAGGATTCCGGCCCTGGAGTTACGGAAGAAGCTGCTCCATACATTTTTGAACAAGGATATTCTACTAAGGAATACGAAAACCGGGGACATGGCCTGGCATTGACCCGGCATATCGTGCATGCCTCAGGAGGCGAAGTTATTCTGGAAGAAGGAGAAATGGGCGGCGCCTGTTTTGTGATGATCATACCCGGAAATGGAGGGCATACGGATGAATGATAATATACAGGTTCTTATTATCGAAGACGATTTTCGGATTGCTGAAATAAACAGGAAATACGTCGAAATGGTAGAAGGGTATACCGTTGACGCAGTGGTAAAGACAGGGGAAGAAGCATTGGAAATCTTGCAAAAATGCAAATCCCGGCCACAGCTGATATTGCTTGATATTTATATCCCGGATGTAAAAGGAATGGAGCTGCTTTGGCAGATCCGTCATAAATATCATGATATAGATATGATAACGGTCACTGCTGCCAATGAGACATCGGCCATTGAAGAGGCTCTGCGGGGCGGGGTTTTTGACTATATCGTGAAACCGGTGGATGCGGATCGTTTTGCTCAGTCTCTGAAGCGATATAAGCGGAGTCGTGAATATTTTGCTGCAAAAGAGACTTTGGAGCAGGAAGCGATCGATTCGATTACAGGCCTAAATCATTCATCGGTTTACAATGCTAAGACAAATGCAAATTTGCCTAAAGGAATTGATCCGATTACATTGAAAGATATCACCGATTTTTTAAAGTCTGTCAAAGGAAAAGGGATAACAGCTGTGGAATTGAGCAAGCAAATCGGAACAAGTCGCTCCACCACCCGCCGGTATCTGGAATATCTGGTTTCCATGAGTGAGGTTACAACCACTTTGAAATACGGAAGTGTTGGCAGACCCGAACGTCAGTATATCATTCGTGAAACTTATGAACAAAATGAGCAATTTAATAAATAAACAACTTATCAGAAGAAGGTTTATCCTTCTTTTTTTTCATGCTAATTTATTAAATAACTCTCAAAAAAGGTATCTTTCCATACTATATTGCTAGCGTTTACATAGCAGGGGGGAGCCGTAATAATAATAAATTTTAACAATATGAAAGAAAGGACGATTCTATGTTAAGTTTAATAGGATTTGCAACCATACTTACGATTGTCTTCTTACTGATCAAAGGGAAAGTCTCACCTATCATTGCAATGGTATTAATACCTGTAATAGGCGCATTTGCCGCCGGTTATGGCTTTAGTGAAATTGGCGAATTTTTTAATCAGGGAATTGATCAAGTAATCAATGTTGCTGTTATGTTCGTTTTTGCGATTCTCTTTTTTGGGGTTATGCAGGATGCGGGGCTTTTTGATCCTTTAATCAATAAGATGATTGCGCTTTCCAAAGGGAATATTATTGCTATTTGTGTGGCTACCGTGTTGATTGCGGCACTTGCTCAAATGGATGGTTCCGGTGCATCGACATTTCTGATTACCATTCCGGCAATGCTCCCATTATATAAACGATTGAACATGGACCCTTATCTGCTGCTTCTCTTAATTGCTGGGAGTGCAGCCATCATGAATATGACGCCATGGGCAGGGCCTTTGGGACGGACTGCTTCTGTTCTAAATATAGATGTTACCGAATTATGGTATCCGCTCATACAAATGCAAATTATTGGGATGGTATTGATGATCGGATTAGCAGTCTTCCTTGGATTCAGGGAGAGACGGAGAATTAAAGAGCGATTTGGACATCAAGTATCTTTCCAGGAGTCTGCAGCTGCACTTGAGGAGTCAACAGAAGAAATGGAGAAAGGGGACGGGAAGGCTTCCTTCACTGAAAATTCACTTGCACGTCCGAACTTAATTTGGCTAAATGCTCTTATTACAATAGGTGTTGTAGCTGTGTTAGTATCAGGGATCATTCCAGCTGGCTTTGCGTTTATGATTGGGCTGAGTATTGCACTCCTAGTCAATTATCCGAAATTGAAAGACCAGACGGAAAGAATCAAGGCACATGCATCAAGTGCTTTAACGATGGCAACGATTATTCTTGCTGCAGGGTCATTTTTGGGAATTCTGACAGGGTCAGGCATGCTCGATGCAATGGCAGAAGATGGTGTGGCAGTCATGCCTGATGCTGTTGGCTCGTATTTACACCTGATTATCGGTCTCTTGGGAGTGCCATTTGATCTACTGCTAAGTACAGATGCGTATTATTTTGCGTTGCTTCCTGTTGTTGAGCAGATCGCATCAGGTTTTGGCACAGATCCATTATCTACAGCTTATGCGATGATTATTGGGAACATCGTTGGGACATTCGTCAGTCCGCTTGCACCAGCGGTTTGGCTGGCACTCGGTTTGTCAGGCTTGGAAATGGGACGTCATATTAAATACTCCCTGCCGTGGTTATGGGGATTAAGCATTGTGCTGTTGATTATTGGAGTACTAATTGGCGTCGTTTAATATCCTTCCTGCTACAGTTATAGGACAGCATGAGGGGCTGACCATGAAGCCGCCTGATTAGTGGCTTTTAGGGTCAGCCCCGATTCTGTTCAACTAACATTCAGTGGGGGGAAGCACCCCACTGATCGATTTATATGCGAAGTTCATGATTGTCATGTCATCCATTGGCGGGTTGTGCAGTCCGGCCCGAATATCACGGTAATAGAGCTGTAGTTTGCTTTTCTTTGAGAGGCTTCGTGCACCAACAATTCTCATGGCCAAATCAACGACATGAACTGCTTTATTTACGACGGATAATTTAACCGCCCCCAGCTCAGGTCCCGTCGTGTTCCGTATGCTTTCATCACTCTTGTCCCATTTATCAGACACGGAGTAAAGGAGATGCTTTGCTTCTAGTAGGCCAAGTTCGATTTCTCCGAGTTTTTGTTTTACATTTGGCAAATCGGAAATGGTTCCTTTAATACTATTAGAGAATAGGTCGTTGCGAAATCCAGCGCAGCCTGTTGTGCAGCTTGCGCTATCCCTAAATAGAAAGCAGGTGATATTTAATCAAAGAAAATTTATCGGAATTATTTATGTTATTATATCATTAATTTTACCTGTATTGTAATTAGAAGCGTCTGCTTGTATATTAATTAAAAAGTAGACTTTTTAAAATCCGACTGACAAAAAAGGGGGGGGGACATATGACACAAAAAATTGCTGTTGTTATACTCCACGGAGCTGGTACACCCAAGGAAGATTTTGCGGCGGATATGATCAAAAAAATTACTGAAGGCTTCGGTAAAAAGCTAAACAAAGAGCATTTGGTATTCGAATCTGTATTTTGGTCTTCGGTATTTGAAAATGAAGAGAATAAATTATGGGAAAGGGTGCATCAGGATGCAGAATTAGACTACCAATTATTGCGCCGCTTTGTCGTTGAGTTTTTTGCCGATGCTATAGCATATCAGCCTTCCTCAGAAGCCAACCACAATTATGACAAGGTACATGCTCTTTTAGCTCAGTGTCTGAACAACCTTCAGGGAAACGCTGGATCAAGTGCTCCATTATGTGTGATCAGCCATAGCCTTGGCTCTGTCGTTGCCAGCAATTATTTTTATGATTTGCAGATGGGGCAAAAGAATATAGGGGAGCTCACAAAACAATATTCCGGGGATACGCCTTTAGAAAAAGGTGAAACACTTTCCTTATTTTACAGTTTGGGGAGCCCTCTAGCACTTTGGTCTCTCCGATTTAATGATTTTGGTGTCCCTATCAACGTTCCGTCTCCTTCAATACATCACTATTATCCAAATATTGATGGTGAATGGTTAAATTTCTATGATAAAGATGATATTCTTGCTTATCCTTTAAAGGGATTAAATCTTGATTACCATAAGGCTGTAACAAAAGATGCAGAAGTAAACGTTGGAGGATTGCTGACGAACTGGAACCCCTTTTCACACATTAAATACGATAGCGATAACTCTGTGATCGATCGTATCGTTGATGGATTGGTTAGAATGTGGTATGAAATCAGTGATGACACATAAATCATGGGGATGTGTGAATTCCAAATAAATGATGGGCTATCTATTATGGACAGCCCATCATTGTTTTGACTATTAATCAAATGATTTAGCACCTAAGTAGTGATTTTGCCAATAGTCTATGTCAAGGTCAGCAGTTGCAACACCAGTATCTTCGGTACCCGCATGGATCATTTTATTGTTTCCTATATAGATGCCGCTGTGCGAAGGTCCACTTTTATATGTTCCTTCAAAGAATACAACGTCACCAACACTAGGCGAATCGACATGTTCACCATCTGAGGCCCACATATCAGCATGTGTTCTGCTTAAATCGGTGCCATTCTGTTCAAACACATAGTTAATGAACCCGCTACTGTCAAATCCTTCACTTGGAGTTTCCCCTCCAGATACATAAGATTCTCCTACTAAGTTCTCTGCAGTAGACACAACATCAGAATCGGACGAATTTGAAGTTATCGTTATGGTTTCGGATTGTGTTTTAGTTTCGGGTTCAGCTTCGGTTTTGCTTCCAGACGAAGATAGGGCTTGTTTCGTTTCAGGACCTACTATTCCATCAACTGTCAACCCATGGTCAGACTGAAAATCTTCTACAGCATCTTTCGTTATAGGTCCGAAGATTCCGTCAAGATTATATGTATAATAACCTTGGGAAGCAAGTTCGGATTGAGCTGACTCGACTGCTTCACCACGGTCACCTTGGTTTAACAGTGTCATTTCTGATGCTTCAATGGAAGAACCAGTATCCGAAGAATTTGCGTTAGCTTTGGCTGACACATTCTCACTTAATGCAGGTGTGAATGCCAAAGATGTGACGAGTGCGGTGGAAACCACGGACGTCTTGATTGGATGTTTAAGTTTAGTCATTGCGAATTCCCCCAACTTAAAAAATTGTCAGCTTGAAGCATTGTCATGTGAGTTTGTCTTCAATAATCAACACGTCTTCAAACTAAAACCCATTGTATCAGTTTATTGATACAAACAGGTTTCACCCATTTTAAACTCTAATTATGGTTGTTTTACATGTAGTCTTCTTTCTGTAAACTTGGGGGGGGAAATAAGACCAAAAGTAGATATTCATGTTAATAAGCCTTCCGCTTGGTTATGTCGGTAGAGCCGGTATAGCGTTCATCATTTTTTGAGACGGCCATCGCGAATTTTCACGACCCGGTCACACATATCCAGGACACGTTCATCATGAGTAACCATGATCCCCGCTTTTTCACGATTTTTTATTTCATCAGCAAGCATTTCGACAACTTCCCGCCCCCGTTTGGAGTCCAGACTCGCGGTTGGTTCGTCTGCAAGGATTAGTTTCGGATCATTTATTAGTGCACGGGCAATGGCGACGCGCTGGCGCTCTCCGCCGGAAAGTTCACTCGGATAATTAGCAGTTCGGTGATCAAGTCCAAAATGCTTCAATAATTCACTGCTTTTGGATTCTCCCTTGTTTTTGGCGATTACATTGATAACTTGAAGCTGATCTTCTACCTTGAGATAGGGTATTAGATTCGCTGCCTGAAAAACAAAGCCAATTTTCCTGAGTCTTTGCCTAGTTATCTTTTGGGCTGATAGTTCTGCGACATCTTCGCCGTCAAGTAAAACCTTTCCGCTTGTTGGTGCTAACAGCGCTCCGGCAATCGAGAGCATGGTGCTTTTACCGGAACCGGACGGACCGATTATCGCAATGAATTCGCCTGATTTCACTTCCAGTGATGCATGATCCAACGCTTTAAACTCTTTGGGACCATCCTTATATACCTTTGATACGTTCTCCATTACCAGTGTCACTTTCCTGCCCCCTCTATGGCTTCAATTGGGTCTATTTTTACAATTTGAAAAAGCGAAACGAGTGAACCAACAATAGAAACAACTAAAATCAAAATAGAAGTCTGCAGCATCTCCCCGACTGTCAGCAGAAATGGCATGTCTTCCGGCAGCAGCACAGCGGTTACCATAGTCAGTCCACCTGCAATGGCCGTACAAAGGAAGGTAATGAGCACAACCTGACCGACTACATTTTTTATTAGGTATAATGTTTTCGCACCAAGCGCCTTTAACACGCCAAATTGGTCTCGTTTTTGCAATGTTATTACATAGAAAAAGGACGCAAGTACAAACGCTGCTATGACAAACATAAAGGTAATCATCATGTTCAATGATGCCTGTTCCTGGGAATAGCTTGGAATCCCTTGCAGTGCTTTCTTTGTCGTTACCACATCATAGGAACCTTCTAATTCATGTTTAATGTCATCGATATTCGTTTCATCTGCTTTCAGGGCGAGGACATTTACGTCCTGTGATTCGCCGCCATCCGCATATACGACCGGTGTATGGCTGTAGCGCTGATTATCGGTAAAACCTGTAACCGTATAGGCACTGACTTCACTGAATGCCAGTTTATCACCAATTTTTACTCCCTCTTTTTTCAGGGAAGCATCGGCTATGACACCATGATCGCGTTTAACTGTGTCACCTTCATTGACAGAAGGCATCAGCATTCCATCCGCTTCGGTAACAAATAAGGCGATATCCGTACTTTGGTCTGTATCATTTACAGATGCATTCATCATTCTGATCGACAGTGGGGTGACGTTATCCACGCCATCCATTTCAGCTGTTTTGCGCTTTATTTCCGGCGGGATAGAGGACTTTGCCATATCCAGTTCCGCATCTGAATCCATCACGATGTAGTCTGCCTGCAAATGCTGTATGGCTGAAGCATTATCTGCTGACAGCCCTTGGGCCAAACCTGATATAATAAAAATCAGCAAAGCTATTAGTACCATAATAAGACTGATTAATACGTATCGGAACTTTGCATAAATTAGTTCACGAATTGCAAGAAACATTTTGACCACTCCTGTTCTCTCCACACGTTAAGTATACGTTTGGAATATGAACAGAGGATGAACAAAAGATTACTCATATGGAATATTGACCGTAAACGTGGAACCTTTTCCGGGCTCACTATCCACCATAATCGTTCCGCGGTGAAGCTCAATTACTTTTTTCGTGATAGACAGGCCCAGCCCTGTACTGTTTTCCGTGCGTGTTCTCGCTTTATCAACTTTATAAAATTGGTCAAACAGGAAGGGAAGGTCTTTTATGGCGATGCCTATCCCCGTATCTTCCACCACGATCCAGGCTCCTGTTTTATCATCGAAGGAACGAATTGTAATCGTACCGCCGGTCTCTGTATAGCGAATAGCATTTTCTGCTAGGTTCATCCAAACCTGGAATAGTAAACTTGGATCACCAGTGACGGTTGTTGGAACGAGGTCCATTTCAATTGTGATGTCTTTTTCCTGCCATTGCCATTCGGTAGCCAGCACGACTTCCTTCAGCTGTTCTGCTGCGTCATAGCGAATCATCTCCATCTCTTTTTCATGGTCCAAGGAAGTGAGAGTAAGCAGTTGTTTGCTAAGTAATGATAATCGCTTGCTTTCTTTTTCGATAATCGTCAAATAATGCGAGCGTTCCTTTTCAGTCAGATTTTCGTCCTTGATCGCCCGGGAGAACCCTTGGATTGATGTGAGGGGTGACTGGATCTCATGGGAGACACTTGAGACAAATTCCTGCCGCTTTTCCTCAGTTCTCTCCAAACTGTCACTCATTTTTTTAAAATCACTTGCGAGACGGCCGATTTCATCGTGTCTGTGTACATCCATTTTTAGATGATAATTTCCGGCAGCTATTTTCTTTGTTGCTTCTGTCAGCTTTTTAATTGGCTTGACAACAAATTGGGTGCTGATTAATACCATTAAGAAACTGAAAAGCAAGGTCAGTATGAGAAGCACTGCAAGGAATATACGCATTTCTCCAAATTGCTGCATGGTATCAGGACGAACAAACAGGGCATATGTTGCTCCATTTACTTCGATTGGAACGCCGATGGTATTTTCAAGATGGTTGTCGAAAAAGCCGGTGACAAATGGCTTCCAGGGGTAATTTCTAATCCCGTGATAAACGTCACCATTCAGAACCTCCTGGATCTCTGATTGTTCCATTTTTGTTGAAGAGAATGATTCCCCGAACGTTTTAGCATCGCCATTCTGGTTGACTAAATAAAACTTGTAGCCAAGGTCAGCTATCGACGTTAAGAAAGCCGGTAAGGACTGGTTACTGTTTCCTTCATAAATGGATTCAATGTTTTTTGCGATATGTGTTATTTTTTGGTCATTTTCGGGTTTTAAATAAATTTGATAGTAAATATTTGTCACAGCAAAAGCTACGATTGCACTTGCAATCATAATTGCCATTGTAATGACAATAATACGCACATAAAGTGTACGCATGTGATGACCTCCAATCTGCCTTGGGAGTTTTCCGAAGCAGTCATTCTTTATTGGCGACGAGCTTATACCCCAGCCCTCTTACAGTCTGAATTGAAAAGCCATGGCTATCTGTTGTGAAACGCTCACGCAGTCGTTTAATATGAACGTCCACGGTCCGGTCGCTCCCTTCAAAATCATTGCCCCAGACAAGATTGATTAACTGTTCGCGCGTAAATGTCCGGTTCGGATAATTCGCCAGTTGGGCCAATAATTCAAATTCTTTTAAGGGTAAGATGATTGTTTTTCCGTTGGCTTGTACTTCATAGCTTTTTCGGTTGATTGTTGTATCCCCGATGCGGATGATCTCTTCACTTATCATCTGAAACCTGCGAAGTAATGCTTTGATGCGATACAAGACTTCTTTCGGTTCAAAAGGCTTTGTAATATAATCATCTGTTCCTGCAAGAAAGGCCTGTTCTTTGTCTTTCATTTCTCCCTTGGCTGTGATCATCAGGACGGGAATATCATAGTCATTCCGGATCTCTTTGCATAGATGATACCCATCCACATTCGGCATCATAATATCGACAAGTGCAAGATGTATATGCTGTTCTTCCAGCTTTGTCAGTGCTTCCTCTCCATCTTGCGCTTCGATTGTTTTATAGTTATCCTTTTGTAAATACAGTCGCAGCAGCTCACGGATATGTGAATCATCATCGACGATAAGAATGGTGATCATGATAGACCTCCTTTGTTACATTTATCGTACCACATATAGGGCGCTTCTCTGTCGAAAAATCGCTTATGTTCCAAACATCACCGTTATAGGAGGGGCTGATAGACAAAACCGATCATGGCTTCACGTGAAGAAGTTGCATAAATATAGTAATTTGGATTTTTTAAAAAGTTTATAAAAAACAATTGACAGAAGAGACGAATTATTTTAGTATAAAATATAATTAATTTTATAGACTTACTTTCTTATCCAGAGAGGTGGAGGGATATGGCCCGCTGAAGCCTCGGCAACAGATTCTTATACAGGAGTACTGTGCCAATTCCATCATGCAATAGCCTGAAAGATAAGAAAAGGTGATGATGGCCATCATAAACCCTTTTCTTATTAGAAAAAGGGTTTTGTTTTATAATAATAGATTTAATAATGAACAATTGAATACTTCGAAAGCTTCTTATCCAGAGAGAGGGAGGGACTGACCCGCTGAACTCTCGGCAACCAGCCAGTGGCATGAAAGTGCACATTACGGCCCGGTGCCAATTTCAGAGGATTTTTTGCCAAAATCCGAAGATGAGAAGGCTGTAGCAAAGTTGTTTTTGTGAACCCTTCTCTTTTTTGGAGAAGGGTTTTTAACTTTTAAGGGGGTGACGCAGAGAAGGAAGTCGGTCAATTACATGCGATATTCACATCAATTAAAAATGAAAGGAGAATAAAAAATGGCAGTAGAAACATTTAAAGCTACAACATACTTAGGGGAGAATTTGCAAGTTGGGACGACAAAATAACAGCCTTTTTTAATGATAGGAGGCAGGTACGATGAAAACTGTTTTATTAGATGGGGTTAGAACACCTTTTGGAAAGTGGAAAGGTGCACTTTCCAAACTATCTGCTGTCGAGCTAGGTACAAGCGCAGTGGCAGCATTATTACATCGTTATCCCGAAGCCAGGAAAGCAGACGGAGCCATACTTGCTCAAGTCATTCAGGCAGGAACAGGCCAAAATCCCGCAAGACAAGTTGCTTATCATGCTGGAATAGATCCGGAAACGCCTGCAATTACACTCAACAACGTATGTTTGGGAGGAATTGCAACGATCGCAGATGCTTCGCGACGGATTCAGTTGAATGAAGGCAATTTATATCTCGTTGGCGGGTTTGATTCGATGACAAATGCCCCACATACCGCGAATATCCGAATGAAAAGCGGGATTGGACATACACAGTTAAATGACACGTTACAAAATGATGGACTATGGTGTGCTTTAACGGATCAATCAATGGGAACGCTCACTGACCATTACAACCATATTTATAAAATACCCCGCCAGGAACAAGATGAATATGCAGCACTATCCCAGCGGCGGGCAGCCGATGCCCAGGCTGGTGGTAAACTGGCAGATGAAATTGCCTCTATAACCGATTTACTAGAAGCAGACGAAGGAATTCGTGTGAATACAACGATTGACAAGCTGAGCAATCTTCCTCCCGCTTTCTCCCCCGAGGGGACGATCACAGCGGGGAATGCTTCGCAAATGACTGACGGCGCAAGTGTGGGCCTTGTTACGTCTGAAGAAAATGCACAAAACTTAAATCAAACACCACTTGCGGAAGTTATTGACTGGCAAGAAGTGGCAGGCCCTGATGCCAGTTTGCAAACGAAGCCAGCAAAGGCCGTCAAAAATTTGCTGGAAAGACAGCATTTATCCATTGACGATATTGATTTGTTTGAAATTAACGAAGCCTTTGCCAGTGTTGTCATTGCCAGCTGCCGCGAATTAGGCGTTAACTATGATCATGTCAATGTCAATGGTGGAGCGATCGCTGTCGGTCACCCGCTCGGCGGTACCGGAGTCCGGCTCGTGCTAACGCTTGCGTATGAGTTGAGACGACGTGGGGGCGGAAAAGGAATTGCCTCTTTATGCGGTGGTGGCGGCCAAGCATTCGCTATCTTAATAGAAGTACCGAAAACGAAAGGAGAATCCGCATGACAACAGAACTGACGCAACAACGTTCCACGATTCTTTGGGAGCCAGCCCGTAAAGATATCGAACAGTCACATATCAACGCTTTTGCAGCATTTGCCAATCAGCCGCTTTTTCCTTATGAACGGCTGCATCACTGGTCCATTGCTCATTTAGATGAGTTTTGGTCAAATGTATGGGACTACGCCGAGATTATTGGCAAAAAAGGGGAGCAAATCTACATACCTTCAGATTCCATGCCTGATGTCCAATGGTTCCCTGAAGCAGAATTGAATTTCGCTGAGAATTTATTGAGAGGCGACGACCAGCGAATCGTTGCCTATGAAGCAGACGAAACGGGATTTCAACGCTCGATTCAATTAAAAGAATTGAAGCAAATTGTTGCCAGCGCTCAGAGCGGACTGAAAGAACTGGGTGTCGAAAAAGGAGATCGGGTGGCAGGGGTAACCATCAATAACATCCAGGGTCTTGCTGCGTTGCTCGCAACGGTTTCACTTGGTGCGGTGTGGACGTCTTGTTCTCCCGATTTCGGTGCAAAAGGCATGATTGACCGTATTGGGCAGGCACAGCCAAAAGTGCTGTTTTCTGTCCTTTCCTATCAATATAAGCAAAAGCCTTTTGAAATGACAGACAAGGTCAAAGAAGCGAGTAACGCAATCAGCAGCTTAACTGCCATCGTCACACTGAACGGTGAGCTTGAATCGGATAAGCTTGATACGCTTACATGGGATTCATTATGTGACAATCAGGCGGAAGTGCCTGATTATATCAGAGTTCCATTCGAACATCCACTGTACATTTTATATACGTCCGGGACGACCGGGCTGCCGAAAGCTATTGTCCATTCTGCTGGCGGCACTTTACTTCAACATGTCAAGGAACACCAGCTGCACTGTGACGTGCACAAAAATGATGTTCTTTTTTGGTATACCAATACCGCTTGGATGATGTATCCGTGGCTTGTGACAGGACTGGCCAGTGAAGCGGCAATCCTTTTATATGATGGCTCCCCCGTGCGAACTGATGATGTCACGCACCTTTGGCGGGTTGCAGATCAAATAGGAGTCACCCATTTTGGGACAAGCCCAAAATATTTAGAAACGCTGATGAAAAACAATGTTGGACTGCAGAGGGATTACCAGCTCGATACGCTCAGGAGCGTTTTGTCCTGTGGTGCACCTCTAAGTGCTGAACAATACGATTGGGTATATCAAACGATTAAACAAGATATTGTGCTTGCATCCATTTCCGGGGGCACTGAAATTATTGGCTGTTTCGTAATGGGCACACCGGTTCACCCTGTCCGCAGAGGTGAAATCACTTGCAAGGCGTTAGGGATGGCCGTTGATGTTCTTGATGAAAGGGGAGCGTCGGTTTATGCCGAAAAAGGCGATCTCGTTTGTACCCAGCCAGCACCTAGCATGCCAATTACCTTTTACGGAAAAGAAGGAGATGAACGTTATCGAAACACTTATTTTTCGAAATGGCCGGGGATATGGACGCATGGTGATTTTGTTGAGCAGACAGTTGATGAAACGTTTATTATTTATGGACGGTCAGATACGACGTTAAATCCCGGGGGCGTTCGGATCGGTACAGCCGAAATTTATAAAGTTGTCGAGCAGCATGCACAAGTCAAGGATTCGATAGTTTTTGGTCTGCCTGTTGATAATGACGAAGAAATAGTGCTATGTCTTGTGGCTGATCAACAAGACGAGCTGTTAATCAAGGATATTCGTCAGCAAATTCGGACGCATGCATCTCCCAGACACGTTCCGAAACGGATTTACTTTGTAGACGAAATCCCTTATACGATTAATGGAAAAAAGGTAGAAGGTGCTGCAAAAACGGAAGCGCTGGGATATGAAGTGAAAAATAAAGCATCTCTAAGCAATCCAGATAGTTTAGCGACTTTTACAAGATTGATAGAAAGGAAGTATTACTAATGTCGCGCAAACCTCACGGGGCAATTATTGGTATTGGCGAGCTGAAACCGGAACGCTATTCAGAAGGGAAGACAACTCTGAGTTTAATCGCGGATTCAGTTCGAGAGGCAATTAAGGATGCTGGTATTTCCAAAGATGTGGTTGACGGATTACTTGTTGGTCCACAGGTTGGCGAGACACCCCAGCACGTTCCTGCAACTGTATCGGAATATTTAGGCATTAATCCGACGATGTCGAATATGGTAGATCTTGGCGGAGCGACGGGGCCGGGAATGATTTGGCGGGCAGCCGCTGCCATTAAAATGGGCATGTGTGAAACCGTCGTATGCGTATTAGCGAACAAAAATGAAAAAGGTGAAACATTGCGTTCACCAAACCGCAATCCCATTCGGGAATTCGATGTACCATTTGGAGCTTTAGGTGCCAATACTTCTTATGCATTGTTGAAGCGGCAGCACATGGAAAAACACGGTTCGACTCAAGAGCAATTCGCAAAAATCGCTTATTGGTCCAGAAAAAATGCCCAGCTCAATCCAAATGCAATTTTTTACGGCAAGCCCTTGGAACTGAATGACATTCTTTCATCGCCGATGATAGCTGATCCGCTTCATCTTTTAGAAATTGTGATGCCGGTTGCCGGTGGGGCAGCAGTAATCGTTACTTCCGAAGATCGTGCGGAACAAGGAAAGCATAGACCCGTTTATCTGAAAGGAGCAGGCGAAAAAATCACTCATCGTGCAGTTAGCCAGGCACCGGACATTGATGATCTGCCATTTCAATATTCAATTCCATATGCCCTTGATCAAGCGGAAATTGATATTCATGACATTGACTTGTTGTCTCTATATGATTGTTATACCAGTGTTGTCGCCACACAATTGGAAAGTACCGGTCTCTGTGGGCCCGGTGAATTTGGCCATTTTATCGAAAATCATAGTTTTGGGCATGATGGAGACTATCCGCTGAATACGCATGGCGGTCAGCTCGGGTTTGGTCAGGCTGATTTAGCCGGGGGAATGTCTCATGTGATTGAATCCGTCTATCAATTGCGCGGTGATGCAGAGCAACGACAAATTCCAAACGCCCGGCATGCACTTGTTACGGGTAATGGGGCAACTCTAAGCGAAACCACAGCACTTGTGTTGGGGGGAGTATCATGAACATTTCGTTACCAAAACCTGTCAAGACATCAATAAGTAAGCCGTTTTGGGACAGTATCGCTAAGGAAAGGTTTTCACTCCAGTTCTGCGATGACTGCAGCCGGGCTATCTTCTACCCCAGGGCGCATTGTCCGCACTGCTTTAGTGATCAATTGACATGGAAAGAGGCATCCGGACAGGGCAGGTTAAAAACATGGAGCATCATTTATCGGACAGGTCACCCTGCCTGGCAGGAGAAGACTCCGTATGTCGTCGGTGTGGTGGAATTGGAAGAAGGCCCTTCAATGCTGACACATTTGCTAATAGAACCAAGTGAGATTACCTATCAAATGGATGTTTCGGTCTGCTTTACGACAATTGAAGGCGAAGTACTGCCTTTTTTCAAGGCAAAAGGAGAGGAGAGGCCATGATCCTGACTTATTTTCTGTTAGTCGCTGTATGCTGGGTGATCGGTATTGTTTTATGGAGAAAAGTTTATGTCGGCAGAAAGGAGGAAAACTGAGGCATGCTAACCAGCTCGAGTGTTTTGTTATGGACGGTTGTTATTCTATTGATCATTTACTTTGCTCTTGTTACTTGGATTGGCAAGCGAGGAAGCGCGCATAGTCAATCAATGAATGGCTTTGCGACAGCGCGGGGAAAGGTAAGTCCTGTGCTGGTTGGAGCCAGTTTTGCTACCTCCTATGCTAGTGCGAACCTGTTTATTGGTGTACCGGGACTTGCTTATCAATACGGAACTTCAGTTCTTTGGTATACGCTAGGTTGTTTTGGCGTCTCCTGGATTGCCTTATTACTATTTGCCAAAGCTTTTTGGCGTTACGGAAAAAAACTCGGACGTGTATCGACACTGCCTGAATGGCTGGGGAGACGTTACAATTCAAAAACGTTACAAGTCCTTGTTACTATATTGATTTTATTTAATGTCTATTATATCGTCGGCCAAAATGTTGGTCTTGCGACGATTTTTGAAACCGTGATTGGCATCCCGTATGAATGGGGTATCGTTATTGGTGTGACAATTACTATTCTTTATATAGGGCTTGGCGGCGCATTTGCTCAAATGATTACTGATGGGATTCAAGGAATCTTAATGGCAGTGACATCGGTTTTGATTATGGTATCGTTGTTTTGGACAATCGGTGGCGGATTTAATATCTTCGGCGAATTGACAGAGCAATTAGCAGCGATTGATCCGAATTTAACTGGCGCAGTCGGGACTGATGGTCCATATAATAGTGTGCTTGCGATTATGGCTGTCCAATTTATGTTATTCAGTTTTGTATTAATGCCTCACCTATTAAACAAAGTTTTATCAATTGAAACCGAAGAAGAGCTTGCTCCATTTACGATGTCTGCTGGAATTATTTTGTGTATCATTTCCACATTAATGGTGCTTGGCGGGCTGGCAGCACGTGTATTGTTCCCGGCATTGGAAAGTGCCGATTCAGCGATACCGATGTACGTTATTGAAGCTTTCCCGGGTGTGATTGCCGCGATAATGATTGTTGGAATTATTTCAGCAATCTTATCAAGTACAGACAGTTTGTATCTAGGAATCACAACGAGTATTGGCAACGACTTTTATCGGTTACTGGCACCACTTTTTTTGAAAGATATTTCAGCTGCTGAGCTGGATCGAAAATCTGTTAAAGCAGCTAAAGGTTCTCTGGTTGCTGTTGGATTGGTATCACTCTATTTTTCATTGGAACGACCGGATTCATTGTCGATTCTGATTCAGTTTAGCTTTTCAGCGATTATCTCAGGGATTATTGCACCGATTACTCTAGGCTATTTCTGGAAGCATGCCAATAACTACGGTGCCATCGCGTCATTAATTACAGGGACAACACTTTATGTCGTATTTACCTCGTTTAATATCGTTGCGAATATTTACCTGGCAATGTTTTTCAGTTCTTTGGCCGGTTTTGCAGTTATGGGAGTTATTAGCGCAATTACTTCTAATGAGAGCGATCAAAACCTCCTGTTAAAAAAATCAGGTTAATAAGCTCTGATCATTAAAGCTTAGTGTAAAACAACAAAAGTCCGGGGTGATGAAAATCGCCTCCGGACTTTTGCTTCTACCTGTAAAGTTAATTTCAATATGCTGAAACAAATGGTTCATAAAACAGATTCTATGTTAATTCTATATTACTGCCTTGAGTGGTAAGTGAAATACTAATTGAGTAAATTTTCGCTTTTACGGCGATATCTTATGTGGTTTTCTGAGTAATTGAATAATCTTCTGCAATATCTTCTATATGCGACAAAACTTGATCCCTTCTATGGTAAATATGTTCGTGCATCGCAACGCGGGCACGTTCAATATCCTGTTCCTCTATTGCATTAAGAATGGTGTTATGTGCTTCGAGAGAGTATCTCATCAGTTAGGTGTTATCTTCTTTGTTATTATCATGCTGATTTACGGCTGGCTGGGTGGAATGCGATCCGTTGCCTATACAGACACCATTCAGGGATTCGCATTGTTGATTGGAGTATTTTTGTTGTTAATCGGTTCGATCATTTATTTTGGCGGGGTGCCTACGTCAACCGATTATATGCGGGCGTATTCTCCTGAAAAAATTGGTATACCTGATGCAGCGGGGGTCAGGAACTGGTTAAGTTTGCTTCTTTTAATTGGAATCGGGGCCGCAGTATATCCTCATGCTATCCAGCGAATATTTGCGGCAAAAAGCGAAAAAACATTGAAGCGCTCATTCAGTAGGATGGCATGGATGCCTTTTGTAACGGCTGGAGTGGTTTTTTTAATAGGGATAATAGGTATTAATGCGTTCCCTGGATTGTCAACGGGGGATTCTGAACAGCTTGTAGGTATGATGGCAAGTACTATAGCGAGTCAGAATGCTCTATTCTATTGGGCAATGATTTTATTGTTTGGTGGCGTTATTGCAGCAATCGTATCGACCGCTGATTCTATATTGCTGACATTTTCATCAATTATTTCAAACGATTTATATGGAAACTACATTAATCCTAAGGCTTCTCAGCGCAAAAAGCTGCTCGTGGGCAAACTGGCAGGTGTGGTAGCTGTAGGTATTCTGATATTAATTGCATGGTTCCCGCCAGCAACACTTTACCAGATTTTTGTCCTGAAGTTTGAATTGCTTATTCAGATTTCTCCAGGGTTTATTCTGGGGCTATACTGGAATCGCCTTCATCCGAAAGCTGTCTTCGCAGGGATGTTCGCAGGAACAGCAGTAGCATCAGTGATGACAGTCTTAGGTCTTTCATGGCTCAATATTGCAAGCGGCTTGTGGGGGCTTCTCTTAAACTTGAGTATTTGTGTGCTTGGAAGTCTTATGATGACTGTCTCTGAGAAGGAAGAAAACGAATCAGAACAAGTCATTAGCGTATAGTAATGCGAACCACTTAATAGACGTACTGAATGCCCTTTACAAAATTCACAAAATTATTTATCATGAAACTACATGAAAACTGCATAACCGATAGGCACTAGGGGGGCTGCCGGAAGTGGCGGCTGAGAGGATTTTGTATCTGACCCTTTGAACCCGAACTGGATAATACCAGCGTGGGGAAGTGCAGTTCACAGTATGATTAATGAACGTGATCATGATATATGTGCAAACTGCATTCCCTCGGGAGTGCAGTTTTTTTGTTAAAAAATTAAGGAGGAGGAGAAACATGAATAGCAACAATTGCGGAACAAGCAGACTTGCAGGGTGCCAGTTCACTTTGTATCCGATGAGTGACAAGTTCGTTGACATTATTTTGGGGGCGCTGGAAGAAGTGGACACGTCGAAGGTTTGGAAGGAAACCGATGACGTGAGCACGTGTGTGCGTGGGAAGATGGTACACGTTTTCGATGTGATTAAGGCACTTTTTCTGCATGCGGCAAAGACAGGGGAACATATAGCGATGAGCGGCACGTTTTCTATCGGTTGCCCGGGAGATTCAGATGCGGATTCCTATATGGATGAAGTGGATACACCGCTAAATGAAACAAAATCAAATGAGTTACTTCAGAAAGCCGGCTGTAAATTTTCCCTTTACCCGATGGGCACAGAGGATTATATGGACGCAATCTACGAACAAATTGATCTTTCCAAACACCGGAACGTTAAGGTGAGTGCTGCTCATTACGCGACGAGACTAGATGGCGAGGTGAAAGATATCTTTCAAGCGTTATATCAGTCTTTTGACAGTGTGCAGGAGAAGGTCTCCCATGTCACCATGTCATTTACTATTTCGGCCAACAGTCCATCCAATAAGGCATAAAGGGGATTTTTATGACGAAGCAATGGAAATTGAAAGAAATTGTCTTGATGTCGATTTTGGGCGTGGTCTTCGGGGTTATTTACCTGGCATTCTTTCTGGTTGGCGAAGGAATTCGGAATATCCTGGCGCCATTGGGTTTGGCACCGTTTGGCTATGAAGTCATCTATGGCGTTTGGTTTATTGTCGCAATAATGGCGGCTTACATTCTCCGTAAGCCTGGAGTTGCCTTCACTGCCGAAGTGATCGCAGGCGTCGTCGAGATCTTGCTTGGTTCGGCGGCTGGGCCTGGGTTGCTTCTTTCAGCCGCCATTCAGGGGGCAGGTGCAGAACTTGTTTTTGCCTTGACCGGGTGGAAGGATTATCGGCTGCGGGTTCTCGTATTATCCGGTATATCGACTGCCGTGGTCAGTTTTGCCTGGCATTTGTATTCAGCCGGGATGATTGCCCTGGCACCGTGGCTGATTATCTCAACGTTGATTGTACGGATTATCAGTGCCGCTCTGATCTCGGGGGTTCTTGGCAAATGGCTCAGCGATCAGCTCGCAAAAACTGGTGTGCTCCGAGGCTATGCTTTAGGGAAAGACTTACAAAGGAAGCGGAAATATGAAAGTGCTTAAGGGATACCAGAAGCCGATAATAGAGGTGCATAATTTTTCCTTTTCCTATGAAGAAGTCGATGAACAACGGTTATTTGATGGTCTTGACTTTAAGCTGAACCAAAATGAAGTAACGCTTTTAATGGGACCAAGCGGATCAGGGAAAAGCAGCCTGGCGCTTTGTCTCAACGGACTCTATCCGGAAGCCGTCGAAGGGACGTCTTCCGGGGATATCTTTTTCCTTGGAGAAAACATCCAGGAATATGAGAAAGGTGAGTTGACCCAGGAAATCGGTATTGTCTTCCAGGATCCGGAAAGCCAGTTTTGCATGATTACAGTGGAGGATGAGCTGGCGTTCACTCTGGAAAATAGAAAGATTCCCGCTTCCGACATTCGTGGAAGAATTGAATCGGTGCTGAGAGCCGTCGGTATGAAAGGTTTTAATCAGCACAAAATTCATGAATTCTCGGGTGGTCAGAAACAAAAAATTGCCCTCGCTGCCGTACTTCTGCTTGAACCCAAATTGCTGATTCTTGATGAACCAACAGCGAATTTGGACCCGGTATCAAGCCTGGAATTTATTGGGCTCGTGGAGGGGATACAAAGGGAACAGCAGATATCTGTTCTGATTATTGAGCATCAGGCTGAGGAATGGCTCCGGCTGATTGATAGGATATTGGTAATGGGAAGCGACGGGCTTCTTTTGGCGAGTAATGTCCCGGAGCGGCTGTTCATAGAAGAAAGGCAACTCCTGGAACGCGAAGGCATTTTTCTGCCTGGAAAATATTCCAATCGCCCTGCCTTTCGAGAAAGGTGGCATTGGGACGTGCAATCCGATGAAAAAGTTCTTTCTGCCCGTGGTTTGTCTTTTTCCCGCGGAAAACAAGACGTATTGAAGAAGGTGAATATGGATATCCGTGGCGGGGAGTTTGTTGCTGTTGCCGGGGAGAATGGAGCAGGAAAATCGACGCTTCTTCAACTATTGGCCGGACTTCTGGAGCCGGGAGAAGGGGAAATCTGCATGTTTGACCGCCCACTTCGAAAATGGCAGGAGAATGACCTGCGGAAGCGGATGGGTTTTGTGTTCCAGAATCCGGAACATCAGTTTATAACTGATACTGTTTATGAGGAGCTGACATTCGGGATGAAACTCAACGGTTATGCCGAAGAAGAAATGAAAAATACCGCTGAAGGGCTGATGGAACAGTTTTATCTGACGGAACACCGTCACAGCAATCCGTTTGCTTTAAGCGGCGGACAGAAGCGGCGTTTGAGTGTGGCGACGGTGCTTGATGAGACCCCTGATGTGCTGTTGTTTGATGAGCCGACATTCGGTCAGGATGCCGCTACAACGGTTGAATTAATGGATTATGTCATGGGGCTCAAAGCGAAGGGGAAGGCAATTATTTTCGTTACCCATGATATGAATATTTTAGACACTGCCGATCGTGTCGATGTCCTGGAACAGGGAAAAGTGGCGTTCTCTGGGCCACCGGATTCTTTATGGCAGGAAAGGAAACTCCTTAGCGAAGCCAGGCTGCTGCTTCCGGCAAGGCTTCGGCAAAAGCAACGGGAAGGTGAGATTTATGATCTCATCCATTAACCCGTCGATTAAGCTGGTTGCCGTCTTGATTCCGGGAATATTGCTCGGACTCACATATGGTGTCTTCACGCCGTTATTGTATTTTATATTTATGTTGATGGTAACTTTCACCATGACCAATATTCCGATTTTGCGCTGGCTGAAACTGTTTAGCCCATTTATCATTCTCGCACTGGGCTTTGCCTGGACGACCATGCTTTATGCCAATCAGACCTTTTCCGGCGGTGAAGAAATCTTTAGCCTATGGGCGTTTGAAGTGACGGCTGGCAGTTTCCAGACAGGGGTGAGTGTTGGACTCAGATCGCTCTGTTTCGGTGCACTGTCTCTGATGTTTATCCTGACAACGGATTCGACGAAATTGATGCTCAGCTTCATGCAGCAATTCAAACTACCACCGAAAATTACATACGGCATCCTGGCCGGTTACCGCTTCTTGCCCGTATTCCAGCATGAACTGCAGATACTTAGACAGGCACACCGCGTCCGGGGTTTCAGCCGGGCGCGTGGCATTAAAGGAAGGCTCAATCAATTCCGGCGTTATGCGATTCCACTTCTGGCAAACGGCATCCGAAAAGCGGAGCGTGTCTCCATTGCAATGGAATCGAAGGGTTTCACCGGTGACACTGACCGCACACATTATCATCGTATGACTGTCGGAAAGCGTGACTGGCTGTTCTTTGCATTAATGGTCGGTGTCTTGATAGCTGTGTTTGCTTTGTCGTATTACTTGGGCTACTTGCAAATATTTGGGAAGCAGTTTTGAATGACTGCCGGATAACTCAATTAACCATCAGGTACGATCCTGGTGGTTTCTTTTTTGAAAAACTGATGATATGGTTATTATGTTGTTATTTTGACGTGGTAATGAAAGGGGTAAAATGATGCCGGTTAATCTGCCTGCAACACAAATCTATAAGCTGAACATTATTTCCGGTGTTCTGTTTTTTCTGGCAAGCTTCATAACAAGTTTAGTGACATCCATTAACTTTCTGACAATGCTTATCCTTACACTCATCGTCATCATTTATTGGATTCTGGCTGTTGTCCTTACCGGGTTATATAAAACGTCACGAAATATTAAGCAAATACATTTGAAAACAGTCATCAGTCTTGTCGTCATAATGATTGTATTTTCTCTTCAACAGCTTATGTTTATTAACATACCATTTTCTGCGAGCTCTTTATTTTTCGCTTTTAGCTTAGTTTTCTTGACATTGCTGCATACTGTGTATTTTCGGCTAAGGTTTCATGGAGACTGGTAGTCAAGTAAAGTCATTGAGATACAGCATGAGATGCGGTAATAATGCTGTAAATTTAATGATGGGATCATAATCATAACTATTAAGCCTCCCACAATTGTGAGAGGCTTTTAATATATCGATAGATAAAATACTAATGTTATCTTAAAGAGGTGGTATTCTGATGGATACTTCCTGATCAGAGGTATGCTGCTTCCAGGATTTTCAGGTTTATTTGAAAAGATAAAGATCAGAACCGCGCATAAATGATCGATTGATCCAGGAGGTTTAACGATAGAATTACAAGGAAATAGTAGCATTGAATCGTTATAAAAGAGGTGTGAATATATGGAATGGAACGGAAAAACAGTTGTTATTACAGGCGCAAGCAGTGGAATTGGCGAAGCAACCGCTGAAAGGTTTGTTCGGGAAGGTGCAAATGTCGTTCTGGCAGCAAGAAGACAAGATAGGCTGGAAGAAATCCGCCAGCGGTTAAATGAATACGAAGGCAGCATTGCCATCAAAACGACAGATGTGGCTTCCCGTCAGGAAGTGGAAGATCTGATTCAGTATGCCATTGACGAATTTAGTCAGGTTGACGTCCTGTTCAATAATGCCGGTCTCATGCCGCTCAGTTATATGAAAAATAAAAAGATTGATGAATGGGAGCGGATGGTTGATGTCAATGTAAAAGGTGTCCTGTATGGTATCGGTGCTGTACTGCCGCATATGATTGAACGCAACGAAGGGCATATTTTAACCACTTCTTCCGTTGCCGGTCATGAAGTATTTCCTTCAGGCGCCGTATACAGCGGTACAAAATTTGCCGCCAGAGTAATTATGGAAGGGCTTGCCAAGGAAGTGACGAATACAAATATCCGAACAACGTCAATATCGCCGGGTGTGGTTGCTACAGAATTGATGGAAACCATTACCGACGAGGATGTTCTGAATAAACAGAAGCAGCGCGGCAGTCAATTCACCCCGCTTCAAGGCATGGATATCGCCAATGCGGTCTTCTACGCAGTCAACCAGCCGCAGAACGTCGATGTCAACGAAGTCATCGTCCGCCCGAATAATCAATAAAGTTGAACTTCATTTAATGGGGTGTTTTTTCCCACTGACAGTTAGTTGAACCGAATCGTTTAAAAATTACTCATTTCTGCCACAATTTCAACAATGATATGCCATAATTCTTCTGTATAGTAGAACATACCCCCTTCGATAGGGGCGAAGGATTAACACGGTTTTCCCATCCCACTTTAAACCGAGCAAAATCCAAGGAGGAGCGAAATGTTTAAACCTGATCGAAACAAGGCCGAGCCTGGTGATATCATCGAGTTTGAACAGAATGGCATGTTAGTGCAGGGTGAAGTTCTGCCATCGAAGACTAAAAATAGTATTATTGCTGATATATCAGGCACAAAAGGCTATGAAAAATTGAACCATGGCTACACGAACACTGTTGTCAGTCACAAAAGCTACAGGATTATTGATCAGACGTCTGATGCAGTGAAAGCCAATCAATTAAGGAGTGTCTACGGATGAGAGCGAAACCTCCAAAGTTTGAGCAACTGGTACAAGAAAACAAACAGGAATTAATGTCTGATGAGAAACAAATCTCTCAAATTGAGCTGCGTCTGGATAAGAAACAGGCAGCGGCAATGAACGAAAAACAAGATGCATAGCGTCTTGTTGTTGTATAAGAACCCTTCCTTTTAAACTATAATCGAAAACAAATAGGAAAAAGGGGCATGATTGAGGAAATTATTTTTCCTTATATCATGTCCCTTTTTTTGTTCTCATTTCGATTATATAAAAAAGGGAGAAAAGTATTAACTGTCAGATATGGTCGAAATCTGAAGAAATTAGCAGGGATTCTACGAAATAAACTTTGTGAACTTTATACAATAAAAATTGCACAGATTTTTGAAATTGTATAAGGATAAATGCTTGTTTGTATGAATGGCTTTTTCCTCTATACTTGTAAAAGTGTTCAAACGGAAAGTAATTTTTGGAGGTGCAATCACATTGTTACAGTTTAACCACGTGTTCAAAACATATTCAGACGGTACATCAGCCGTCAAAGATTTAAACTTAAAAATAAATAAAGGAGAGTTTGTTTGTTTTATCGGTCCCAGTGGATGCGGAAAAACAACAACTATGAAAATGGTAAATCGTCTGATCGACATAACTGAAGGTTCCATTTTGGTCGATGACAAGGATATTAAGGATCAGGATGCTGTCGAATTGCGGCGTTCGATGGGATATGTCATTCAGCAGATCGGTCTGATGCCGCATATGACCATTAAAGAAAACATCGTGCTTGTCGGAACCCTCCTGAAATGGTCGAAGGAGAGGAAGGATGAGCGTGCTCGTGAACTGCTGAAGCTTGTTAATATGCCAGAGGAATACCTGGATAAATATCCGCATGAACTTAGTGGTGGCCAGCAGCAGCGTATTGGTGTTCTGCGGGCACTTGCCGTCAACCCCCCGCTTATTTTGATGGATGAACCTTTCGGGGCACTTGACCCGATTACAAGAGATTCTTTGCAGGAGGAATTTAAAAAACTGCAAAAGGAACTTAACAAAACGATTATATTTGTTACGCACGACATGGATGAGGCGCTTAAGCTGGCAGATAAAGTCGTCATCATGCGTGACGGTGAAGTCGTTCAGGCTGATACACCGGAGGAAATTCTAAGACATCCGGCAAATGAATTTGTAGAAGAATTTCTTGGCCGGGATCGTCTTATTCAGGGTAAACCTGATGTGACAACTGTCGGGCAGATTATGGAAAGTTCTCCGGTAACAGCTCAAACTGGTGCGACGCTCAAATCAGCGATATCTACTATGCGCGACCGGCATGTTGATTCATTGCTTGTCGTTGACTCGAATAATGTGCTGCAGGGTTACATTGATATTGAAGCGATGAACCTGAACTATAAGAAGGCAAACATTGTTGATGATTTGATGGAAACAGACGTGTTTTCAGTATCCGGTGAGAGTCTACTGCGCGACACGGTTCACAAAATTCTTCGCCGGGGAGCAGCATACGTTCCGGTTGTGGATGAAGCTTACCATCTGGAAGGCATCGTAACGCGTGCAACACTTGCCAATTTGGTCTATGACACGATTTGGGGCGACGGCAAGGAGCTCGAAGAAAAGGTAGCAGCAGCGGAATAGGAGGTGTGTAGCAATGATGGAGTTTTTTGCAGAACATGGAAATGAGCTGGTCATAAAAACGTGGGAACACTTTTATATTTCACTGGCAGCTATGTTACTAGGCGTAATAGTTGCAGTACCGCTCGGTGTCCTGCTATCACGGGTGCCGAAATTGGCTGACAGGTTAATTTCATTTGTTGGTATTTTACAGACCATTCCAAGTCTGGCGATTTTGGCCTTTTTCATTCCGATAGTAGGCATCGGAAAAATCCCGGCGATCCTGGCACTGTTTTTTTACTCACTGCTTCCGATTTTACGTAATACGTATATAGGGGTTCGTGACGTAGATCAAGGCGTTGTGGAAGCTGGAAAAGGCATGGGAATGAGTAATTGGCAATCAGTTCTAAAAATGGAATTGCCATTATCACTGCCGGTTATTATGGCTGGGATTCGGCTCTCGACTGTTTATTTGATTGGATGGGCTGCACTCGCCGCATTTATCGGCGGTGGCGGACTTGGTGATTTTATATTTGACGGTTTGAATCTGTATCAGCCATCACTGATTCTGGCTGGAACGATCCCGGCAACGATTTTAGCAGTGATTGCCGATCGTTCACTGGCACTATTGGAAAGTAAACTCACACCTGAGGGATTAAAGGACAGCTATGAAGCAGCATAACGTTGGAGGTGAACGGATTGAAGAGTCGATTAGTTAAAGGATTTGGTATATGTATGTTGGTTGTGATGCTTTCAGGCTGCTCATTGCCCGGACTTGCAGGCACATCACAGGATACAATTAAAATCGGATCGTTGACCCAATCTGAATCGGAAACAATGGCCCAAATGCTCGCCATTTTAATTGAAAGAGAAACAGACGCGCAAACTGAACTGGTGACAAAACTTGGTTCATCCATTGTACAGCATCAGGGGATGCAGCGGGGAGACATTGATATATCAAGCACTCGCTATACCGGTACAGATATAGCGGGAGCGCTTGATATGGAGCCAATTAAGGATCCGGATAAGGCGCTTAAAACGGTAAAACGCGAATTTCAGGATCGATTCAATCAGACCTGGGAAGAAACATATGGGTTTGCAAACAGTTATTCCATTGCTGTTACAGAGGAATTTGCTGCAGAACACGATATTGAGACAATCTCTGATCTTGAGCCTCTTGCAGATGATTTACGATTCGGTGTTGATAATGCCTGGGTTAACCGGGAAGGCGATGGCTATGAAGGATTCCAGGAAACGTACTTTGACTTTGGCAATGTTTATCCGATGAATCTGGGTCTCGTCTATCAGGCGGCAGCAACCGGTAATATGGATGTCGTGCTGGCCTATTCTTCAGACGGTCGAATCAAAGAATATAATTTAAAAGTGCTGGAGGATGATAAGCAGTTCTTCCCGCCTTATGACGCTTCACCGGTGATAAATAATGAAGTTCTGGAAAAATATCCGAAAATCAAAGATATCACTAGGCGTCTTCACAATGAGATTTCCACAGAGGAAATGCAGGAATTGAATTATATGGCGGATGTTGAGCGGGTCAACCCACGAAAAGTAGCCAAACAATTCCTTGAAAAAAATAATTACTTCGAGAACGATCAGGAAGGAGGCGGTTAATGTGGGGACAATACAAGAATTCATCAATTATGTAGGTGCGAATGCTGATTATATTTGGACAGAGTTTTACAGGCATTTTCTGATGTCGATCTATGGCGTGTTATTTGCGTCGATTATATCGATTCCGATTGGGATCCTTATTGCAAAATATGGCAAGCTGAGCAGTTGGGTACTGGCTGCAGGAAGTATCATTCAAACGATCCCGGCATTAGGCGCCATGGCCGTGATTATGATTGTGATGGGGCTTGGTACAAATACGGCGATTACTACATTAGTGCTTTATTCAATTCTACCAATTACCCAAAATACGTATGTTGGCATGAAAAATGTTGACAAGACAGTTATTGAAGCCGGTTACGCGTCCGGTATGACGAAATTTCAGTTGTTAAGAATGGTTGAAATCCCTCTGGCGGTCAGTGTGATTATGGCGGGTATCCGAACGGCTCTGGTTATCGGTATTGGCATAATAGCAATCGGCGCGTTTATCGGTGCCGGGGGACTGGGGGCCATCATTGTGACAGGAACCAATGCTACGGATGGCACGCCCATCATCCTTGCCGGGGCTATCCCGACAGCTATTATGGCCATTTTGGCTGATGTTGTCCTGGGGTGGATTGAACAAAGATTGCAGCCGGGCAAGACAGCTTAATGAAGTGGTATCCAACGCTGGAACAGCAATTTTAATTTAATACCCAAAATGATAAGGTTTAGTTAATCACGTCATAAAAAGGGAGATTGACATGTCTAATCAAAACGAAAAAATTGAAGATGTCAAAACGCAATTTATCGAAAAAATAACCGATAATATGAATGCTTTTGGGGCTCCGACAAGCGTTGGCCGAGTTCTTGGGATCATTTACATGAATGGGGAGCCGATGACACTGGATGAGCTGGCAGCCGAAACGGGAATGAGCAAGACCAGGATGAGCCAGATTGTTCGGGAAATGATCGATATGAATATTGCTGAACGTGTATTTAAAAAAGGTGTTCGCAAAGACTTATATCAGGTTGAAGAAGATTATTACGAAACATTCATTTCGCTATTTACATCGACATGGCAAAGGGCGATCAGCCGAAGCAGACACTTTGAACAACGGCTTAAGAAAAAAATCGATGAGTTAAAGCAGGATCCGGAATTGACTGAAGACAATGAACAGGCAATTAATGAATTACTGACTGAACTCCACGAATGGACGGAATACTATGATTGGATTCGCCGTGTCAATAACTTTTTCGAAAGTGGAGAAATTTTTAAGCATGTACCTAAAAAATCAACAGGAGGCGATAAAGATGAATAAAAACGTCATTCTATCATGTGCGGTGACAGGAGCAGGAGACACCACTGCCAAAAGTCCGCATGTACCGGTGACGCCGAAAGAGATTGCCGATTCGGCAATTAAAGCAGCCAAAGCAGGTGCGACGATAGCTCATGTCCATGCGCGTGAACCGAAAACAGGCGGGTTGAGCCATGATGTCAGTCTGTATCAGGAAATAGTGGAACGGATACGCGAGTCGGAGACCGATGTGATTATTAACATTACATCCGGCGGCGGCGGTGACTGGGTTCCGAGCGAAGATGATCCGACTAGCGGTGGCGAAGGGACTGACATCCAGACACCTGAAGAACGCCATGAACCAGTCGGCAAACTGCTGCCGGAAATGTGCACACTTGATTGCGGGAGCACTAATTTCGGCAACATGCTTTATGTCAGCCCGACTGACTGGCTGCGCAGGCAGGCAAAACTTGTCCAGGAAAGCGGTGTGAAGCCTGAACTGGAATGTTTCGACACAGGGCATGTTCGTTTTGCCAACCAATTGATTAATGAAGGTTTGATTGACGGTGATCCGCTATACCAATTCTGTCTCGGTATACCTTGGGGAGCGGCAGCTGATGCTGAAACGTTGTCCTATATGAAAAGCCGGATTCCGGAAAACGGCAGATGGGCAGCCTTTGGAATCGGTCGGATGCAGTTGCCGATTGTTGCGGAATCCGTTCTGCAAGGCGGAAACATCCGCGTAGGGCTGGAGGACAATCTTTATCTGAAAAAAGGACAGCTGGCAACAAACGAACAGCTTGTCGATAAAGCTGCCGGCATTGTACAAAGTCTGGGATCTGATATCATGACACCGGCTGAAGCACGCAAAGAATTAAATCTTTTAAACCCATATGGAAAGGAAGACTAGCATGACAGCGCAGGAACAATCAATAAAAAACATTACCGTTGTCGGGACAGGCGTTATCGGCAACGGCTGGATTACACGATTTTTGGCAAACGGCTATACGGTTACAGCTTCAGACCTGGATCCGGCTGCTGAAGCACGTACGCGTGATGCTGTTGAAAGAGCATGGCCGAAAATGGAAGAAATGGGGCTGGCAGAAGGCGCTTCGCAGGATAACCTGTTTTTTGAACCGGATATGCAGTCAGCTTTGGCTAATGCAGACTTTGTACAGGAAAATGTACCGGAGCGGGAGGAATTAAAGCGAAGTGTGATCGCCGATATCGATAAATATGCACCAAATGAAGCCGTAATTGCATCAAGTACATCCGGAATACTGCCGAGTACGTTGCAGGCGGATTGTCGGCACCACCCTGAACGCGTCATGGTTGCACATCCGTTCAATCCGGTATATCTGGTGCCCCTTGTTGAGCTTGTCGGTGGCAACAAAACCAGCGTGTCTTTCATTGAAAAAGCAAAGAATTTTTACGATGGTATGAAAATGAAGCCGCTTGTTGTGCACCAGGAAATAGAAGGGCATATAGCCGATCGACTGATGGAGGCCATCTGGCGTGAATCACTGCATATCGTTAATGATGGTGTGGCAACGACTGAAGAAGTTGATGCCTCGATCATATATGGACCGGGACTTCGCTGGGCACTGATGGGGCCTTTCATGACCTTGCACATGGGCGGCGGAAAACAGGGCATGCGCCATTTGCTGAAACAGTTCGGTCCGGCATTAAAATTGCCATGGACGAAGCTGGAAGCACCGGAATTAACAGATGAACTGGCAGATAAGGTGGTAACCGGGAGTGAAACACAAACCGGTGATGTGGAAATGGAAAAACTTGAAGAACGACGCGATCAATTTTTAATTGAGCTGCAGCAGCTGCTGGAAAAATACTGGCCGGGAGCTAACCTGGAAGGCAGACTGTAAGATGATGATAAGGGGGATATACCATGGGTGAAGCGAAGGTAATTATTCAGAATACGGTTCCGAAAAAATGGATTGATTATAACGGTCATATGAATGATGCTGAATATGTCCGTGCATTCAGCTGGGGTGTCGATCGTTTCATGAATCTGATTGGCATTACAGAAGGTTTTCGTGAACGGAACCAGTATACGATTTATACGATGGAGACGCACGTTTGTTACCTGGATGAAATGAAGCTTGATGAATCATTCGAAGTCCACATACAAATTATCGACTATGATGCCAAACGTGCCCATGTGTTTTATGAACTGTTCGGAGAGAATGGCAAACGTGCGGCAACGAGTGAACAGATGCTCATGGGGATCGATCAATCAGCCGGCAGGGCGGCATCATTTCCGGAAGAAATCTATGAAAACTTGAAGGAACTGGCAGAGGACCATACACCTGATGAAAAACCGAAAGAAGCAGGACGCGTGATCGGAATCAAACGAAAATAACCGCGTCATCCAAGTCATACTTGAGTTGACTGTGTAACGACAAAATAAACATTAGGATAGAAAAAACAGCCGCTGATACTGGCCTGCATCAGCGGCTGTTTTTTTATATAAAACTTCTGGAAATATCAGCCAAGAGTCAGGACGTGGGCGGGAGAACCATCCCCTACTAATTTATTCATCATCCTGGTCTACGCTTCCAACCAGCTGCATCCGCTGGTTAAACAGGGCAGGATATGACAGATAGCCGAGCATGATACTGGTAACCACGGCAGTCGTCAGCAGAAGGAATAGAATGAGTAATTGAAAGAGCACTGCCTGCACGGGATCAGCGCCGGCAATGATTTGGCCGCTCATCATTCCCGGCAGCTGGACAAGCCCGATTGTTTTCTGACTTTCAATTGTTGGGATGGTGCTTGCCTGAATGGCTGTGATCAGCTGCGTATGAATTGCCTGCTTTGGTGTTCCGCCGAGCGATAGAATAAGCTCGGTTTCATCGTGATGATCCTCGATTTCCGAAGTAAACCGGTTAAGGAACAAGATAGCAAGCACCATAGAGTTTCCGACAACCATACCGCTTATAGGGATAATATATTGAGCGGTTGCCGGTGTGATGTTCAGCCCGAGCAGAATTGCCTGTGTCAGTATTTCCACAAATATGAAAGTGACAACCAGCTTCCAAACGATCCCCTTGATGCCGGCACCTTTTCGTTGGGCATTGTGAGTGGCGGCCACAATCATAAGGACGACCATCAGTATAATATAAATCATATTTTCGGAATCGAAGACGAATTGCAGAACATATCCGACAGCCAGTAGCTGAATGATGGATCGCACCGCTGCGATGATTGTATCTTTCTCAAGGCCAAGGTTAAGCGTTTTGGATAAAATGAGCGGGATAATTACGAACAACAGCGAGATCGATAATGTCAGAAGGCTCATTCGACTTCACCTCGTACAAACTGTTTCACCCGGTCATTTTGCGGATTTCTAAGGAAATTGCTTTCACCGGTCTCGACGAGCTCCCCGTCCATCATAACCCAGGTATAATGGCCAATTGACAGTGCTTGCTGCAGATTGTGGGTAATCCAAAGAATGGTTGTCCCATACTGATCGTTAATTTTTTCGATGAGTTTTTCAATGTCCTGCCGTGAGACACTGTCCAGTGAAGAAGTGATTTCATCAAGCAGCAAAATATCAGGCCGGTTCACGAGCGTACGGGCAATTGATAATTTCTGCCGCTGTCCGCCAGATAAGTCCTTTATTTTCTTTTGCAAAGACACTTCACTCAAACCGACCATTTTCAGCAAATCATTGGCCCGGCCTTCTTTTAATTCTTTTCCCTGCAATTTTGATGGAAGCTCCAGGTTTTTTTGGACGGTACCGCTGATCATCGTTGCTTTTTGCAGAGCAATCCCGACATTGCGGCGTAATTCGATCGGTTCGTAATTCTCGATTCGTTTCTCTTTGATAATAATCTCCCCAGAATCTGGTGATTGCAGGCCGTTGCAGAGTTTGAACAGGGTTGTTTTTCCCGCACCGGAGGGTCCGACTAACGTTGTGATTTTTCCCTCCGGAATGGCTCCTGTAATGCTTTTAAGAATATGTACGCCATCTGCGGAATAATCGATATGATCAAACCGTATGGCTTCCACGGGAGCTGTCATATTTGTCACGTCCCTTATGCCTGGTAAATTTGTATTCAACTGAATGAACCATGGTACAAATATTATAAAATGCGTTAGAAGTTTTTGGAAGTAAAGTGACGAGCACATACTGTTCGCCTGCGTATAAGCATCGTCATATAACAGCAACTTATTAAGCAAACTCCCCTACGTTTTGGTGCCGCCTAGTTCCAGCCGTTTCAAAAGAAGCCAGCGAATGATGCCGCCAACAATCAGACCGACCGGCAATCCGCCCAGCATCGGTAGCCACATGGGCCCGATCAACTGCCCGAATATCGTAAAGCTTTTTGAGAAAATCAGTCCAACGGTTACAAAATAAGCAGAAAACACGAATGGAACAAAGGCATATGGTTTGCTTTTGCCTTCAGCATCTTTGTATGCATCCCACATGGCAAAAAAATAAAGGCACGGGTAAAACATCAGCCATCCATAGTTTGTCTGATTAATCGCTTCCTGTATTTCACCGTTAAAACTTAAAATAATAATGGCATTGAAGTTTCCGTATATGTTCACAATAAATTCCAGCGTAATAAGTAAAAGACCTTTAAGATATTTATGATTGAGAAGTTGTCCAAATCCGGGCAAGGCAATACTCCATAGCAGTGCTTCAAGTTTATCTTTATTTCTCCCGTTCTTCCTGGCCATTCGTTCTACCACTTACGGCTCGGTTCCGGCTTATTTGTTTCCCGGACACTGCTTTTTAAGGCTACCCTATTTCGTTTATGATATAATCTGCTCTTTTCGCTTATCATCATCGCCTTCTCCTTTCACAAGCACAGACATGCAATCTCGGACTGAGCCTTAGTTTGGCTGGAATGAAAAGTCTTATACCGTATAAATCGTGTATTTTGGGGAAACCAAAGGGAGACGACAGAAGTAAATGAGGTAATGGGATGAGATTCAGCTCATTTTTCAGAAGCAAACACAAGAACAATGAGAATACGCATGAATTTCCGGTTGATCTTAAAAAATCGCTGGATAAAAATCTGGATACATTGAAACAAATGCTGGAAAATCCAAATGATTTGATGATACGTGTATTTTCTCTGGGTCAGACGGAACGGCGCTGTGCCATTGTTTATATTGATGGTCTGGCCGATAGAATGGAAATTAATACGAATGTGATGAAAAACCTTCAGCTATTTGCTTATAAAGAAAATCTTCCAGCTGGAGCAGGTAAGTTGCTGCAGGAGGTGGAAAAAGAGCTCGTCTCAGTCGGTGATGTTACCACGGGCCATGATCTGGATGATGCTGCAAACGGTCTCCTTTATGGAAGTACACTGGTTTATCTGGATGGAGTCGATCAGGTGTTAATCATTGGTATGAAAGGATGGGATACCCGTGCCATCTCAGAACCGATTTCCGAATCGCTGATCAGGGGACCGCGTGAAGGATTCACCGAAAACTACAGGACAAATACCACGATGATTCGCCGCCATATCCGCGATCCGAATTTAAGATTTAAAACGTATGATATCGGCCGGCGTTCCAAGAAAAAACTGTCTGTCGCATACATAGAAGGGATCATTCATCCCGACTTGATCAAAGAGATTGATCGACGGGTTAAATCAATTGATTTGGATGACGCACCAGAGTCAGGTTTTATTGAAGAATGGATTGAGGACAGTTTTCTGTCACCGTTTCCGCAGCTCATAAACACGGAGCGGCCTGATAAAGTTTCCACCGCACTTCTGCAGGGGAAGGCAGGCATTATCCTGGATGGGACACCATTTGCTCTGATAGCCCCGGCGACACTTGGAGGCACTTTGCAATCGCCTGAAGATTATTATGAGCGGTGGATGATCGGAAGTTTTTTGAGATTATTGCGTTATTTTGCGTCATTTCTGGCTATGTTCCTGCCGGCATTGTATATTGCGCTGGTTTCCTATCACCAGGGGATGATACCTTCCCAGCTTGCGTTTTCCATTGCAGCCACCCGTGAAGGTGTCCCGTTCCCGGCATTTATTGAGGCTATCATGATGGGAATGACGATGGAACTACTCCGCGAAGCCGGTGCACGCCTGCCGACAACCATCGGAAATACCATTGGGATTGTCGGCGGTCTTGTCATTGGGGAGGCAGCTGTTCAAGCGGGAATTGTCAGTCCGGTTATGGTAATTGTTGTCGCACTGACTGCGATTGCTTCATTTTCCATACCTGCGTACAGTGTAGCCATTTCCTTCCGCCTTCTGCGCTTCGCTTTCATGATGGCTGCCGCGATTCTTGGTTTGTATGGAATTGTGCTTATCTACATTATGATTAACATTCACATCGTCAATTTGAAGAGTATTGGTGTTCCTTATTCAGCACCATTTTCGCCGACTTTCTTCAGGGACTGGAAAGATCTTGTTTTACGGGCTCCCATTACGATGCGACCAAGAAGGCCATCTTTTTTGCGGACAGATGACAGCAAATCTGCCAATAAGGGGGATTCCAGTCAATGACGCGCTTTGAGTATTCTGATGATTATATTAGTGACAAGGAAATTCTGATTGCTGTCCCTTCCATTATGATTGGGGTAGGGATTCTATCGGTTCCGAAAGACCTGGCAGAACAGACGATTGGCTCTGATGGCTGGCTCCCTCTAGCGGCAGGCGGCGTTATTGTTATTGCCATGACATGGTTAGTGGCCCGTTTGGCTGCAAAATTTCCGCAGCAAAGTTTCCTTGCCTATTCGTCAAAGATCACCTCCAGACCTGCCGGGATTGCTTTTACGGTGCTGCTCTCTATCCAGGGCATTATGCTGACGGCCTATGAGACACGTATTATAGCAAATGTGGCCGACCAATATCTGTTTGACAGAACACCCGTTGAAGTAGTGGCGCTCGCCTTTTTGCTTGTTGTGGTATATGCCGTGTCAGGATCCCGGACAGGTTTGTTTCGGCTGAATATGATGTTCCTCCCGATCATTTTGGCAATATCACTTATTGTTATGGTATTTACGACAGGATGGTTTGAACCCGGCAATCTGCTTCCAGTTATGAGGACAGATGCAGCCGGTTTTTGGAATGCGATGAATCAGAGTACGTTTTCCTATATCGGGTTTGGCATTCTTTTGTTTTATACGGCATTGGTAAAAAATCCGAAAAATGTTCCGTGGAAAGCTTCAGCCGGTGCTTCGATTGCTGTCTTCCTCTATATTCTGTTCTATCTGATCTGTATTGGTGTTTTCGGTAATTTGGTAACAGCCAACCTGCAGTATCCCACTGTTGAATTGGCGAAGGAGGTTAAAATTCCCGGCGGCTTTTTTGAACGTTTTGAATCATTATTTTTTGTGATTTGGATTATGGCAATCTTTAATACGACAACAATGGCAATGGATGCAGCTGTGTTTGCGTTAAATTCGATTTTTAAAAAGGATCGGAAAATGCCAATTATTTTTCTGCTTGCCCCACTGGCATACTTAATGGGAATGATACCTGAGGACATCAATGAGGTGTCAGCGTTTGGAACATTCACATCCTACTACGGGGCTGCGATTACTGTATCAATTACGATTCTGCTTTATATGATAGCAAAACTCAGAGGTGTTAAAGCCAATGATTAAGTGGATATGCCGACTTCAATTTATCTTAATGATTGCTTTTATGACAGGCTGTTGGGATAGTGTAGAGATTGAGCAGCGAGGCTTTGTGCTGGGGATTGCAGTTGATGTGCCGAAAGAAGGAACAGGCAATGAAAATGCGGCAACAATGACCAACCAGCTTGTTGTTCCGTCAGCTCTCGGGGGACCAACGCAAAGCAGCGGTGATCAAAAAGCGTTTGCCAACTTATCAGCTACCGGAAACAGTATGTTCGCTGTTTTACGGGAATTGAGTACGCAGACAAGCCGTTCACCTTATCTTCCACACCTGCAGGCTATGGTTGTATCTTCGGAACTTGCTGAAAAACCGCATATGTTTGCAAGTATCATGGATTTGTTCCTCCGTGACCATGAAATGCGACGGAGTGTGAGCATCATCATTTCAGAGGGAGAGGCGAAAGAAATGCTTGAAGTGACAACTGAAAATGAAAAAATTCCTGTGATGCATATTCAGTCGACTCTGGAAAACAGTTATAAAAATGCCGGTGTCATCAAACCAGTCCGGATCGGTGAAGTGCACAGTTACCTGCTAAAGCAAGACAGTTATGTGCTCCCGAGGATGGTCAAGCGGGGTGATAAGCTGGATCACGAGGGTGCGGCGGTCTTTCAGGGCTACAGCAATCGCATGATCGGTACACTCGGATCACAAGAAACTAAGGGGTATAATCTGATAACCGGCAGGACTGCGGGCGGGAGTCTTAAGGCTGAAGTAGAGGATCAGCCGGTGACAGTAGAAATGATGAGTCTGAATAGTTCCATCAGGATCACAAACATAGCCGCAGAGCGTGTTGATGTTTCGGTAAATGCTCAGGTGGAAGGGCAAATATCCGAAACATTTGGCACACAAAACGTGACGTCTGAAGAAAATGTAAAGGAATTGGAAAAAAGTATGGAATCCAAAATGAAAAAGCTGATGAATCAGACAATCGAAAAGGTACAGAAAGAATTGCAGGCCGATGTTCTTGGTATCGAAGAAGAACTGCGCCGGCATCACTATAACCATTGGGAGAAGATTAAGAATGACTGGGACCACGGTCAAAACATTTTTGCCGAAAGCACGATAAATGTTACTGCACAGGTTAATATTGACGCACCTGGTGCAGCTGACAAGACGCAAAAACAGAGGAGCAGATAGGATATGTGGGATGTCCTGATAGCGAAATTTCCCGGTATGATGACACTTTTTTGCACATTTTTGGCTTTTGCCATACCTTATGTGACATATAAAGTGAACCAAAAACTGCATAAAGCGGGGGATCCTCCGTGGAAAAAGCAGGAAAGGGAATAATGTATCAGAAAATCGGCAAGTGAAAAACAACATGGTACAATAATGGCAGTAATTAATCAGGAGGGGAACGATGAACCTATACACATACATGCAACTCGATGCGGTCGATATCGCTGAATTGATACGGATGAAAGAAATGACTCCGGATGAATTCCTCAACCTTGCTTTTCAGCGCCTTGAGCAGGTGAATCCCGCTCTGAATGCCGTCGTACATACCCGCAAAGACCGTGTGATGGCTGAAGTGGAGAGTCTGGGTGTTGAACGGTCTTTCTCAGGCGTTCCAATGCTTCTAAAAAACCTTTCCCAGTCACTTGAAAATGAACCGATCACATCTTCATCGAAACTGATGAAGGATCATATCGGCCGTCAGGACTCTAACTACGTCAGTAAATTGCGTGCGGCCGGATTTTTATTTATGGGACATACGAATACACCGGAATTTGGTCTTAAAAATATTACGGAGCCTGAAGTTCATGGACTGACACGAAATCCTTGGAATACGAATTACGCCTCAGGTGGTTCCAGCGGGGGAGCAGCTGCGGCAGTCGCCTCAGGTGTCGTCCCGGCAGCGGGTGCCAGTGATGGCGGCGGGTCGATTCGCATCCCGGCTTCATTTACCGGGTTGTTCGGCTTAAAACCGACACGCGGGCGTACGCCAGTGGGGCCCGGTGCCGGCCGGCAATGGCAGGGAGCCTCCATAGATTTTGCTCTTAGCCGGAGCGTCCGTGACAGTGCAGCATTGCTTGATATTTTGCAAGTTGTTCAGCCCGAAGCAGCGTTTCAGACACCTGCATTTCCGGGTTCATATAAAACCGATATGGCGGTGCCTTTTAAAGGACAGCTGCGAATTGCTTATACGACAGAATCGCCGGTTGGTACACCGGTTTCAGACGATGCACGTGAAGCCGTTGTCAAGACGGTCTGCTGGCTGGAGAAATCCGGGCATATTGTCGAGGAGCAAGACCATGATGTAGATGGCGTCCGGATAATGCAGGATTACTATCTGATGAACAGCGGCGAAATATCAGCGGTTACAGCCCGATTGGAACGTTTGCTGGAAAGGGAACTTACCCCTGAAGATGTTGAAATCGAAACATGGCTTTTGCATAAAGCAGGGAAATCTGTATCTGCGGCGGAATTTTCAGCAAGTCTTGCGTCATGGGATATGGCTGCAGCCCAAATGGAAGCATTCCACCGGACGTATGATTTCTTCATCACACCAGCTGCAGCTTATACGGCACCTGAAGTGGGCGAACTTTCCCATTCATCCGGGGAGCAGCAATTGTGGCGCAGCAAGATGGAGACTGCGAACAAAGCGGAACAACAGGCAATCATCTGGGATATCTTTTTGCCAAGTCTCACTTATACACCATTTACCCAACTTGCCAATCTGACTGGCCAGCCAGCGATGTCTGTCCCGGTACACCTTTCAAAAGAAGGGCTTCCATTGGGTGTACAGGTGATGGCATCCAAGGGTAGAGAATATATGCTGCTTAAGCTGGCTTATCAGCTGGAGCAGTCCGATATTTGGGTGGGGATGAAAGGTAATCCCATGATGACTGTATAAAAAGGAAGGTTTTAACGCATAATGGATTCTAGTATTCCTTAATAGACTAAGTTACATCAGCAACTCTACTTTTACTTCATAGGTCGTTTCTAGTATAGTTAAAATGTAATAGAATGCTGGGGAGGCGTTTACCGGATGATGCAGGATACCGCTATTTACAATGAAAAGATTGAGAGAGTTCTATCGAATATAAATAAAGTTATGATTGGCAAGGAAGAAGAAGCAGCACTCAGCCTTGTGGCGCTTTTAGCCCAGGGTCATGTGCTGCTAGAAGATGTACCCGGTGTTGGTAAAACGATGCTTGTCAGAACATTGGCTAAATCATTGGACTGTGACTTCAGACGTATTCAGTTCACGCCGGATTTACTGCCTGCCGATGTGACGGGGGTATCAATCTATAATCCTAAGGAATTGAAATTCGAGTTTCGTTCAGGTCCGATTTTGGGTAATATTGTGCTTGCTGATGAGATTAACCGTACATCACCAAAGACACAGTCGTCATTGCTTGAAGGTATGGAGGAAATGAATGTCACGGTCGATGGTAATACGATTCCGTTGAAGCGGCCTTTCTTTGTCATGGCCACCCAGAATCCGATAGAGTATGAAGGAACTTATCCGCTTCCCGAAGCCCAGCTTGACCGGTTTATCCTCAAAATGAAACTTGGCTACCCGTCAGCTGAACAGGAGATGGAGATGCTGGAGCGCACCTCCAGGAACCATCCGATTGACGAGATTTCAGCTGTTATGGACAGAGATGAATTGCTGGCTGTGCAGGAAAAGGTTAAGGATGTTTATATTGATCAGAATGTGCAGCAATATATTATTAGATTGGCAACCGGAACAAGGCAGGACACTGCGATCTATCTCGGTGTCAGCCCACGCGGATCGATTGCCTTGATGAAAGCTGCCAAAGCATACGCCTATATTCATGGCCGGGACTATGTTCTGCCGGATGATGTGAAGTATTTGGCACCATTCATATTAGCTCACCGGATTATTCTAAACACCGAAGCGAAATATGACGGAATGACAGCTGACGCCGTTATTGAAAAAATTGTCCGAAATACACACATTCCTATACGAAGGGACTTTGATTCATGAAAGATACGATCAGATTTGCAGGCAAATTGAGTTTCGTAATCTTTCTTCTGCTGCTCCTTTTTTCATTTGCGATGTTCCAGGGTGGATTTGTAAGTTGGTTTTTGTTTTTTGCCACCCTGCCGATTCTCTTATATCATTTGGGGCTATTGTTTTATCCGCTAAAAAACTGGCATGTTACACGAAGCCTTTCCCGCTATGTCACCAGAGCAGGTGGCCGCATTGAGGTAAAGCTTCGCATCAAACGTTCCACTCCGTATCCGCTGTATTATTGTATATGTGAAGAGATATTTCCAGATACACTTCAGAAAGCTGATGACTATCACGAACGACAGCGCTCTCTGGGAAATCCGAAAAAAATGAACATCCCGCGCAGGAACAAAAAGATTGTTTTCCCCGGATTCAGGCGCGATATTGAACTGTCTTATATCATCGACCAAATACCACGCGGTGAGCACCAGCTGCAGGCAGTGCGTGTTCGGACTGGTGATGTCTTCGGAATTGTGACAAAAGAACATGTTTTTTATGTGGATGACAGGATTGTCGCCATGCCGAATGAGCGGCCCATCAGGTTGACAGAAAGCATTAACAGCTATGATCAAGGGTCGGCCTCATCACAATCAGTGCACTTGAAAAATACGAATGTCGCCACAGGCATCAGGGAGTACATGCCTGGAGATAAATTCTCCTGGATTGACTGGAAGCAGACGGCGAAAAAAAATACCGTCATCACAAAGGAATTTGAACAGGAAAAAAGCACGAGTACACTGCTTATCCTGGACGCCTGCCTAAATGAGGGGATAAATGAGCCTGCCTTTGAAACGGGGATTGAACTGACGATGTCACTGCTTGAAACAGTTGAAAAACAGACATCTCAAGCAGGTTTTATGTCAATTGGTGAAAAGACGGTTTACTTTCCGCTGCATAACGACCCAGGCAAACACGATTGGATAAGAAGATATTTGACCAGGATTCAGCCCGGAGGAACGGTTCCGTTTCCTGTTAAATTGAGGGAAGAGATGATGCAAATCACATCAGGAGCGAACATGATCCTTGTCACGACCAATTTGGAAGACCAATTCTACGATGTGATCAAGAAGGCCAGGCAGCGAACTAAAAATCTGGTGGTTGTACTAATTCAGGCCTCGGCACTGATTTCCGGACAGGAGCAGAATATGATTCAAAAGCTCCGGGCAGAAGGCGTTGTGATGAATGTTCTGACCGAAGAAACGTTAGCCAGGAAAATGATAGAGGTGAATGTCGTTTGAAACCAAAAATTCCGTATATATACACCTCACTTTTGTATGCATGTGCGTTCATTCTATTTTTGGAATGGCTGTATCCCGTTAATCAAATCGGTGACGTAACCAATATAACCGTGTTTATACTGTATACAGTGTTTTGTTTCTTTATATCGGCACTCGGGGTGAAATGGTGGCTGTCAATGCCGCTGAAAGGCCTGGGGCTCATGTTTATCATCAACAGTCTGTATATGGCAGCTCCGGTTTTAAGCAGATCATGGTTTGAACAGCTGCTGATGGAAGTTGGCTACAACTTGAATGCTTTGATGACCCAGCAATGGTATGAGCTGACGCCATTATTCCGCAGTGTCTTGTTTTTGCTGCTCATTTGGATGCTGAGTTACCTGCTTCATTATTGGTTTATCGTCATGAAACGAATCTTTGTGTTTGTTTTACTGACCTTTGTTTATTTAAGTTTATTGGATACGTTCACAGTTTATGAGGCAAATGGCGCCATCGTCCGCACATTCATCATATCGTTTGTGGCGCTTGGTATGTCGAACTTTTATAAAGAAATTGATCGCGAGTCGGTCCGTTTCTCATGGCTGAAAAATTCCCCTGCGTGGGGGCTACCCCTTGTCGGTGTGGTCTTGTTTTCAACCTTGGTCGGGTACGCTGCTCCAAAATTTGACCCGCAGTGGCCCGATCCGGTTCCATTTATTCAGAGTGCCGCCCAGAATGCCGGTGGCTCCGGCAGTGGTACGGGCATCCAAAAAGTTGGTTACGGTGAGAATGACAGCAGGCTTGGCGGATCGTTTGTACAGGATTATACGCCGGTTTTCCAGGCAGCGGCTAAAGAGGAACATTACTGGCGTGTGGAGACGAAAGACCTCTATACTGGAAAAGGGTGGGAAAAGTCCGCTGACCCGCAGTATGAACTGCAGGAGGGCGGCGAAGTTGGCCTTGAGACCTTTTCGGGTGATGTTGAAACGGAAGATTTTGATACAATGATCGATTTTCAGAATGAAAGTCATTTGGAAAAACTGGTCTACCCGTATGGTATATCCGAAGTCGAGTCGGAACAGTACGTTGACTTACAACTTGATCGCAGGTATGGAGAGATACGGACAGAGCTTGATGGGGATGGGATGCGGCTTGATCAATATACCATCACTTATGAATCGCCATCGTTTTCGATTGACAAGCTGCGTGAAGTCAACCCTGACGAGGATCCTGAAGCTATATCGGACCGTTATACACAATTGCCGGGCTCGCTCCCTGACCGTGTAGGCGAGCTGGCAGCAGATATTACAGAAGACGATGACAACCGTTACGATAAAGCGCGTACCA
This sequence comes from Lentibacillus jeotgali, assembly GCF_000224785.1. GTDB lineage: Bacteria > Bacillota > Bacilli > Bacillales > Amphibacillaceae > Lentibacillus > Lentibacillus jeotgali. The sequence continues at coordinate 114,497 of NZ_AGAV01000005.1, forward strand.
TTGAATCGTATTTCGGACGGAACGGGTTTACGTACCAGATTAGTAATGTTCCTGTCCCTGATGAAGATCAGGATTATGTCGATCAGTTTTTGTTTGAATCAAAAGTGGGCTACTGTGATAATTATTCCACGGCAATGGTCGTGATGTTGCGGTCGCTTGATATCCCGGCGCGCTGGGCAAAAGGGTTTACCAGCGGCGAAATTATCGAAAGTGGCGACACAACAGATGATTATGATATTTATGAAGTTACGAATGCCAACGCCCATTCCTGGGTGGAAGTCTATTTTCCAGGTTCTGGATGGGTTCCATTCGAGCCGACTCAAGGCTTCTCAAACTTGGGTGAGTTCCATATGAATGTTGACGAAACCAGTCAGGACGACACACTGGATTCTGAAGAAGCACAAACAGCACAGGGCCAGCAGCAAGAGGTACAAGAGGAAGATGAGAGTGAAACATCGGCAGTCCGGAATGATAATAACACGTCTAATTTTGAAATGAACTGGTGGTATTTGCTCATCGGCATAGCGGTTGTTGGATTAATTGTCTGGCTTATATACCGGACGAGATTCCGTTGGCGAACGGCCTATTTATTCCGTAAACTGACACGACGTAAAGATGCTAAGACATTTCAGGATGCATTTCACTGTCTGCTGGAGCTTCTGAACCATAAAGGTATGGCCAAAAGCCCCGACCAGACATTGCGTGAATACGCCAAGCGGGTTGACTTCCGCTACGGGACTCATGAAATGCATCATTTAACGGCCCATTATGAACGTATCCTGTATAAAAATGAGATGAACAATCAGGAAACCGTTAAATTAAGCCAATCATGGAAATATTTAATGAAGCAAATAATGGCTTGACCAACGATTAAATGGTTAGGTAGAATAATGAGTGTTAAAATAGATGATAAATAAGCGCCATTCATATATCCTCGATAATATGGATCGAAAGTTTCTACCGGGGTACCGTAAATACCCTGACTATGAAGGCGGAATTCAATAGGTTGACGTGATATGTAACCTGGATTTCTGCCTTCCTGCAGCTTTTGGCTGTATGCTGGCAGAAGTTCAGGTTATTTTTTGGTTTCGTGAGATGAGACGCCCGGTTCGCTCGGTGTTGTCTCTGATTCGCGCGACACTACCATTATTTCGCGCGAAAAGTACGAAAATCGCGCGACACCCACTGAATTTCGCGCGAGGTCCGCATGAAATCGCGCGTCACCATTCACAATTCGCGCGAGATAATGAGTATTAGGATTCTTCGACGACAAAATAGATGCAAAAAGCACTGGATAGGAGCGGAAATAAATGGAACAGAATGAAATGATTTTAGTACTGGACTTTGGCAGCCAGTATAACCAGCTGATTACTAGACGGATCAGGGAGCATGGTGTGTATAGTGAATTGCACTCCCATAAGATAACGGCGGATCAGGTGAGACAAATGAATCCAACAGGAATTATCCTGTCAGGCGGGCCGCATAGTGTTTATGATGACAACAGTTTCCGTTGCGACCCGAACATTTTCGAACTCGGAATTCCGGTCCTTGGCATCTGTTACGGCATGCAACTGATGGCACTTCACTATGGCGGTGAGGTTTCCAAAGCAGCTAACCGTGAGTATGGGAAAGCTGAAATAACTCTAAAGCAGAATCCAGTATTGTTCGGGGATACGCCTGATAAACAAGCTGTCTGGATGAGCCATGGCGATAAGGTGATAAAGACACCGGAGTCATTCCAGACGGATGCAACCAGTCCATCGACACCGATTGCTGCGATGAGTAATCCGGAGAGCCAATTATATGGTGTGCAGTTTCATCCAGAAGTGCGCCACTCGGAATATGGCCATCAGCTGCTGAAGCACTTCGTTTATGATGTGTGCAGCTGTCAAGGTGATTGGACGATTGAAAACTTTATCGAGATGAAAGTGGACGATATCCGGAAGCAGGTCGGTGGCCGAAAAGTGCTCTGTGCCCTTAGCGGTGGGGTCGATTCATCGGTTGTAGCGGCGCTGATCCATAAAGCAATCGGTAAGCAGCTGACCTGTATTTTTGTTGATCATGGACTCCTGAGAAAAAATGAAGCAGACGAGGTTACGAAAACCTTTCAGGATGATTTTGATATGAATTTCATTAAAATTGATGCCGCTGAGCGGTTTTTGTCGAAGTTAGAAGGAGTGGATGATCCGGAGCAGAAGCGGAAAATCATTGGCAACGAATTTATATATGTTTTTGACGACGAGGCTGACAAAATAAAAGATATTGATTTTCTGGCACAGGGGACGCTTTATACGGATGTCATTGAAAGCGGCACGGACACAGCCCAGACAATCAAGTCGCATCATAATGTTGGCGGGCTGCCGGAAGACATGCAATTTGACTTGATTGAACCGCTGAATACCTTGTTTAAAGATGAAGTGCGCGAACTTGGTCTCCAGCTTGGACTACCGGAAAGTATCGTTTGGCGCCAGCCGTTCCCAGGGCCGGGTCTTGCTATCCGTGTTCTTGGCGAGGTCACCGAAGAAAAACTGGAAATTGTTCGTGAATCAGACGCGATTTTACGTGAAGAAATTGCTGCTGCCGGGCTGGAACGGGACATCTGGCAATACTTCACTGTTCTTCCTGATATCCGGAGTGTTGGCGTTATGGGTGACGCCCGGACATATGATTACACCATTGGGATCAGGGCAGTTACGTCAGTTGACGGGATGACTTCCGACTGGGCGCGAATTCCATGGGATATTCTTGAGCATATTTCAACTCGACTGGTTAACGATGTCGAACATATTAACCGTGTTGTTTATGATGTCACCAGCAAGCCGCCTGCAACAATCGAGTGGGAATGACGAACAATATAAAAATATATTAATGTAACGTTCGTATTTTGATTGACGATGTCGAATTTTTATAGTAATATAGCGATATAATTTAATAGTTGCGTATAATTCGGGAATAGGGCCCAGGAGTTTCTACCAGATCACCGTAAATGGTCTGACTACGCAAGATTGAGTCATGACGATGAACAGTTGAATGTTTCTTCTGATTGCTTTTTCTTGCTTTGTTTGCACTCTTGCCCCGGCAGGAGTGTTTTTATTTTGGCAGTTAAGAAGATAAATCCTTTCTTACTGCATAAGTGCAACTTAGGTTTATCGCCATTAAAGCTTGGCGATAAACCAAGTTTTATAAGGAAAGTAGGGAGAAACGATGAGAAAATATTTTCGTTTTGAGGAATTAGGTACGAGTTACAGACAGGAATTCATGGCCGGCATGACGACATTTTTGGCCATGGCGTATATTTTATTTGTGAACCCGTCAACGCTGGCGCTGGTCGGTGTTGAGGAATTGCCTGAAGGGATGACACGGATTGATCAGGGAGCGGTCTTTACAGCTACTGCGATTGCTGCCGCGCTAGGTACCTTGATCATGGGTGTGCTCGCAAAGTACCCGATCGCTCTTGCTCCCGGAATGGGCCTGAATGCATTCTTCTCCTATACGGTTATATTAGGATTTGGGATCCCTTGGGAAACAGCGCTTGCCGGTGTTTTGGCATCCGGACTCATTTTTATTGTATTGACATTAACCGGCCTGCGCGAAAAAGTGATTAATGCGATTCCTTCCAACCTGAAAATGGCTGTTGGTGCCGGGATTGGTCTTTATATTGCATTTATAGGCTTTCAGAACGCTGGCATTATTGTCGGAGATGATGCGACCCTTGTGGCATTGGGTGATTTAACGTCACCAACTGTACTGCTTGCCATTTTTGGCATTGTGATTTCGGTTATTTTACTGAGTCTCAATGTTAAAGGCGGTATTTTTTACGGTATGATTCTGACCGCAATTACAGGGATGGTTACCGGTCTAATTAACACGCCGGATGGCATCGGCGATATCGTTGGTGAAGTGCCAAGTGTTGCACCGACATTCGGTCAGGCGATTATACACTTTGGTGACATTTTTACGATAGAAATGCTTGTTGTTATATTGACGTTTTTGTTTGTTGACTTCTTTGATACAGCGGGAACGCTTGTGGCAGTGGCCAATCAGGCAGGGTTAATGAAAGATAACAAACTGCCGCGTGCCGGAAAAGCACTGCTTTCTGATTCAGCTGCTACGGTCGCCGGGGCAGTTATCGGAACATCGACGACAACGTCTTATATTGAATCAACTTCAGGTGTTGGAGCAGGCGGCCGTACAGGGTTTACCTCTGTTGTGACAGCGGGGTTTTTCATTCTGGCATTATTTTTCTCACCGCTATTGAGCGTCGTGACGGCGGAAGTGACCGCACCAGCCTTGATCATTGTCGGTGTTATGATGTCCGCTTCTATGAAAAACATCGCCTGGGATGAGTTTGAGATTGCTGTGCCGGCATTTTTGACAGTCGTTACAATGCCGCTCGCCTACAGCATTGCAACCGGGATTGCCATCGGCTTCGTTTTTTACCCAATCACCATGATCTTGAAAGGGCGCATCAAAGAGATTCATCCGGTTATGTACGCCTTGTTTGTGATATTTATTTTGTATTTTATATTTCTGAGCTAGGGACAAGGTGTCTTACATCTTGTTCCCTTCTTTTTATATCCCGCAGATGTAACAAAAGGGACCGGGAGATTTTAGTATAATATTGGGATAAAAATGTAAGGAGACAGCTGCGCACTATTGTCAACGTAGCGGGCAGCTCTCCCCGATTATGTGGTAGCCTGGAAGTGGGTGAATAGTCCCATTGCTTCTTTATGCTATATAATCTTCTTCGGATACCTCTTTGTTTTCGTTTTTTATATAATATTTACCTTTTGTGGCGACAGCTAGCGTCACGGTTATTACTGCGGCCAGAAGTGCTGCGAAAAATGCAGCGGTACTTTGTAAAAATGATCCCATAAAACCTAATGCGGCTGCCGTCCCTAAAGCACTTGCCACTAATAAGGATATAACGCCTACTGGATTCCATTTATACAAATTTTGTTGGCGTGCTTCATAGTAAAGCGGACCGATTTTTAATAGTTTTTTGACAATAACGGCGTCGGTCACCAAGATAGACGCCCAGGTCATGAGGAAGACACCCTGGAAGGTCATGACCGTATCCAGGTGATTGACAATACCCCCAAGCATTAAAATCATAGCGGTTATTCCCGTTACAACTACCCAAAAGCGTCTGCCCGGTGTAAATTTAAAAATATTTTCAAAGAAAGTGGACAGGGATAGGGAACCGCTGTATATATTGGTAATATTAATTCTTACTTGTGTCAGCATTGTAAATAATGCGCCCCAGATTCCAAGGAGAAGTACAATATATACACCAGGATTTGGCTCTCCCAGACGAACTCCAAACCAAATACCAAGACCGCCCATTATACCAAAACAGAAAATCTGTGGAATAAAGCCAATAGCGAATATCCCTATTTTTGTATCTTTTGGCTTTAGAAAACGGGCATAATCTGAGGCAAGCAATGGTGTCAGCCCCATGATTCCATGCTGCATTCCAATACAAAGCAGTAAAGCTGTTCCTCCAACTTGAACCCCCTCCGGCATATAGTTCCAGAAGGTGCCATTATAGGTGGAAGGCGTGAGTGCAGCCATAATAATTGCTGCGATAAGAAATAAGAAGAAAAGCGGCAATGACCATTTTTGCAATTTATCTAATTGCTTAATGCCAAACCAATTTAATGGAATTACAATCGAACCGAAGAAAACAATTAATAGCCATTCCGGAATGGCAGGGAAAAAAGAGTGTACGGCAGCTATGAGAATTAAACCCTCGAGAGCACAATACATGATAAAATTCGTGGCGTAAATAAAAGACGTTAACGAGGCTCCAACATATCCAAATCCGCCACCGCGGGATAACAGGTTCACATTCATCCCCGACTTAGCGGATAAGTATGCAATAAATGTACCTAGAATACCCGCGATAACAATAGCGTATACAGCTGATATGATAGCATTAATTGCCCCAAATTGCAGGGCCATCACACTCCCCATTTGGAAATAAAAAATCGCTGTTGCAATACCAAATGTAATATTTGTAATACTTAGCCAACCCATGTTCCTTTTTTCACGAGGAACACGGTCCAGGGAATAATCATCATTCATTTCTTCGCTGGATTGTTGATTAGTTGGAACAGATTCCATAGTATCACTCCTATTCTTGTTAGTAATGTCACATTCTTTTCCCTTTCGAAATGGAGAACTCAAATTTGCCGCAATGTTATTAAACCTAACACTCGTGTCATAAGGTATCAAACTAAGTATTCTTACGTATTTTGTGATAATAATGCAAAAAGCGTCTTATATCTTCGTATAACTACCTTTAACTCAGTATTATGAGGCAACAAGTTAATTTAAGCGCTTTCTTTATTATTGATGGGCAGGTTATACCAAATTTAATGGTAGGTGGAGGAGAGATTCATTAAGAGTTTTTACTGTTCAGTATGGTGTGAACAGCTCCGGCAGGATGACAAAGGCAAGAGTGCGATATTGCCCAAACCTTATCGGCAGAAGGTGCGCAATATCGGCAGAAGAGAAGGAATATCGGCAGAAGAAGCAAAACGTCAGCAGAAAAAACACCCATATCAGCAGAAGCAAGAGTTCGAGTAAAAAAAGAGGAGCGACTCTACACCTGCTCCCCCCATACTTTCTCAATATATTCATCCCGGCCTGATTCTGCGCGGTCCTTCTGGTAATATGCCTTGTTTTTTTTATAGAAATCCTGGTGGTAATCTTCGGCTGGATAGAAGGTTGCAGCCGGCAAAACCTTCGTAACAATCGGGTCCTTGAATTTTCCGCTTTCAGCAATTGACTGCCTTGATTTTTCAGCGAGCTCCTGCTGTTCGCCATCATGGTAAAAAATAGCTGTTCGGTATGAGCTCCCGCGGTCATGAAACTGGCCGCCATCATCAGTTGGGTCAATCTGCATCCAGTAGATATCTAAAATCTCCTTATACGTTATAACAGAAGGGTCATATGTGATTTGCACCGCTTCATAATGACCGGTCGTCCCGCTCTTCACATCTTCATAAGCCGGATTTGCTGTATGACCGCCGGTGTAGCCGGATACCACACCGTGAATACCGTCCCATTGATCGAATGGCTTTACCATACACCAGAAACAGCCCCCGGCAAACGTCGCATTCTTCAGTTGATCCGTCATGTCTGCTTCCTCCAAATGATTCTGTTTGTTCATCCACTATAACATAAATGCGGTTTGCCCGGCAGAAGTTTTGCACGAACTGACCTTAGATTAAAAGTAGTACGGTCCAAAAAATGTTGCAAGCATTAGGATATGCGCTCCGGCAAAATAGATAATTCGTGCTGGTGCGTGCCAATCGCGTGCCGCCTTTGTTGATTGTGCAGCGATGAAGGTAATTAAGGCGAAAGACAGGATAAAGATATATGAGTTTCCGGTGAATGTTAAAAAATCCGGTGCTCTGGCAAACATATCCTCAATAAATACGAGGTGCCGGAAAATGAAGGCGGCCAGCATCCCGAATGTCTTTCCAAGGGCACGCAGCCACTCATCTTGTTTAAGCCCCGATGCTTTCGCTACGACTGCCGGATTACTGGTGGAAACGAAAATGTCGTTGGTTTCAGCACTGTGTTCAAGCCACATAACGGTTGATTCGTTCAGCCACTGCGGGTCAACTGAACTTTTGGGGGAGTTGCTTTTTCGTTTGGACTGAATCGCTCCGCTGTCTGTTATACTGGCTGAATAGACGTTAAATGCCTGGTTCCCCTAGTACTTTGTTTCCGAAAAGCCGCTCGCACTGAAGAGGAGCTACGGCGATTCATTCTGATATGAAACAGTTATATCACTTGCTTCGCTCAAATTGTCTCCACCGGCGGGGTCGGGAAAGCTCAATGATATCAGCGATGGTTCCTCGTCACTGCCGAGGGAGGTTTCTGCCAAATATGTATAGGATTCAGGTGTAGCCTGGTTTTGTTTTTGGATAGTTTCCAGTATATAGGCAAGTGAGTTGTTATGTATGGCAAAATACCGTCTGCATGGCATCGATTTGGAATGATTCGGCATGAACACGCTTGGCATTAGTGCCGTTTAGCTGATAGACATTGAGTTCCACATCATTGTTGAGGGCTATCTCCGTCATAACCCTGCTCCAGTCCTGTTCCAGCCGTTCCGTTACATCGGAAATACTCTGATTGAGCATCAGAAAAATCCCAGTAATCATAACAATCGATGGCAAAATCCAAAAAAGATGTTTTTTCATTTCCGCCCCTCCCTATCTGTATCATGAATTTATCATAAACTCTTGAAAATATATTTTTTCGCTGGATAATTTATGGTACATTATGATGTAATGTACTAGTTTACCACTTTATCCCGTCTTAGTGGATAATCAGTAAGACCCCCGCTTCAATATTTTGGATTCAATCCCCCTCAAATAACAACGTGTGTGGTTTTGTTTTTCAGGTATTAAAGATACAATATAAAAAAAGAGGTGAATCAAATGACGAAACCAGTCGTTAATATAATCCTGACAGGGAAAGTAAAGCGAATGGGGAGTCCGGATGCCGAAGACCGGATGGAGAGACCATGGAAAAGCGGCATCTTCAAAACGCAAGTAGACGGCGATCAGTGGATTGGATTTGAAGGGTTTGTCAAAGATGAAATAGCTGATAAAAAAGCTCACGGAGGTCCGGAAAAGGCTGTTTTCGCTTATCCAGCAAAACATTATGCCCATTGGCGGGAAGACCTAAATATAGACGATATTGGCGTCGGGGCGATGGGAGAGAATCTGTCGCTTGAAAATGTTGATGAAACATCTGTCTGCATAGGTGATACATACCGGTTCGGCGACAGCATCCTTCAGGTTTCACAACCCCGCAGGCCATGCTGGAAGCCTGCTCGTCGTTTTCGCGTGATGGATTTTGCTTTAAAAATCCAAAACAGCGGGCTGACAGGCTGGTATTACCGAGTGCTGCAGGAAGGCTATGCAGGGGCGGGGATGGAGATGGAGCTTATCGATCGTCCGCATCCTGAATGGACCATTGCTGCCTGCAACGAGGTCATGTATGTGAGGAAGAGGGATCTTGATCTCGCTGAGCAGCTGGCGACATGCGATCTGCTTGCGCCTAACTGGAAGAAGTCGTTGAATAAGCGGCTTCAGGGAAAACAGTCGTCTGATGCCAAGCGCGTGTACGGACCAAATAAGGTTTAGGTCTCATCCGTCAGCCGGATGTTCACCTTATTTCGGCTGCTTTCATCTGAAATGAGCCGATGTAGATGAATTATAACCAGGCCATTCTGGTAGGTAGCATTTATCTTGTCGCGCCGGACTGGGTATGGCAGCGTGATCGTCCGCTCAAAAACACCCTGGAGAATCTCTTCCTTGACCACGGTACCGACTGCATAGCCAATGTCGATATCGCCTTTCAGTTCCAGTGTTGCATGGTCCACATAAATATCAATTTTATTCAGGTCGGTTAATCCGGGAATGCTCGCTACACAAATCAGTTCATGATCTTGCTGATAAATATTGATTTGCGGAATTGTTGGTTTTATAATATTTTCAAATTCATTCCAAAAATTTTCGCCAAAAAAATGATCCATATTTTTCCGCCAGTCAGACATTTGTTTGAAAGGATCCATGATAACACCCCATTTCAATAAAATGTTACGATAATTTATGCATCGGCGCGATAATAGGTGAATATCATGATTCAGGAAAAATCAATTGTCCCGGCTTTAACCGGTAGGAGGTAAAAAGTTGCTCAGTAATGCGTTTGTTATGGTAGCCATTATATTAGTCATCAATATTGTTTATGTGTCGCTTTCGACCATGCGGATGATTTTGACGTTAAAAGGGCGGCGCTACATGGCTGCGTTTGTGAGTATGTTCGAAATCGTGGTTTACGTTCTCGGGCTGGGGCTTGTGTTGGATAACTTGAACGAAATTCAAAATATCCTTGCCTATGCTATCGGTTTTGGTATTGGTGTTATTGTCGGGACTAAAATTGAAGAAAAGCTGGCGCTGGGCTACATTACTGTCAATGTTATTTCATCTGATCCCTATATCGAATTCACACGTCAGCTTCGCGAAAAAGGATATGGCGTGACAAGCTGGTTTGCTTATGGAATGGAGGGTGACCGGCTCGCCATGCAAATTCTGACACCCAGAAAATATGAACTGAAGCTTTACGAAACAATCAAAACGATTGACCCGAAAGCGTTTATTATTTCCTATGAACCGAAACAGATCAACGGCGGCTTCTGGGTGAAACAAGTACGAAAGGGTCGATTGTTCAATAATAATAGCGGGGCCACGGCTCCCCCAGCAGCCCAGCGGTCGGTTGCAAAGCCGGGGAATAACCGCAGTCAGCACCATTTTAACAAATAAGGTGAGTGTTTGTTCTGCAAAAACCGAACATTAAAATTTAATTATATATAATCGTTCGATTTTTGTTGACATCATTAATCCGCCTCTGCTATGATGAGACCATAAAATTCATACGCTGCCTCATATATTTTCGGGAATATGGCCTGAAAGTTTCTACCCGGCACCGTAAATGCTGGACTATGAGGGAGGATGGGACCACTGTGGCTACGCGGCTGTTTGACCTGTGCATGCAGCGTCAGGATTTCAGCAGCCATACGTTTATTTAGTTGTGCTAAGTCTATTCATCTTCTCTCATAGAAATGAGGGAGACGGATAGACTTATTTTAATTTAATCTGTATCTACTTTTATTTCTGTTTAATCCTTACAGTTGGTGTATACTGCGACATAAGTGCTATGTTGATTTCGGCATAGTGTTACTTTCTGCCTCGCAGCCCGTATACACTTCGCCTTCCGGGGGCGGCTGGTAAGCCTCCTCGTGCTGGCGCACTGCGGGGTCTCACCGATGCCTTAGCTCCCCCAGGAGTCTTCGTGTATACGGGCTGCTAGTGAGGAATTATACGCTTTAGTGTTTATTCAAAGCCAATAAATAAATGTACCGAGATTATAAACGCACAACACCAGTGGGGGAAAAACACGAAGACTCCTGCGGGAAAGCGAAGACGATGAGACCCCGCAGTGAGCGGTTTTCTCACGAGGAGGCTCATCGCGAGCCCGCGGAAAGCGAAGTGTTTTTCCGGAACGGCAGTCAACCAACATTTTAAACAATGTCGCAGTTTATGGATTTTGTTCTAAAAACAAGATAGGATTAGAAAATAGCTGCTATTAATTATAAATCGCGAAAAGAGGGATAGGATGGCACGCGTTGGGGTCATTATGGGCAGTATCTCGGATTGGGAAACGATGAAACATACATGCAGCACATTGGATGAATTACACATCCCTTACGAAAAAGAAGTGATCTCGGCACACCGGACACCTGACGATATGTTCACATATGCAAAACAGGCAAGAGAGAAGGGGTTGAACGTCATTATCGCGGGGGCCGGCGGAGCGGCGCATTTGCCGGGGATGGTTGCAGCACAAACGATACTGCCGGTCATCGGGGTGCCGGTTCAGTCAAAAGCACTGAACGGACTCGATTCTTTGCTTTCAATCGTGCAAATGCCCGGCGGTGTACCAACTGCAACGGTGGCAATTGGAAGATCAGGTGCAAAAAATGCCGGTCTTCTGGCTGCCCAGATGATTGGTGCATTCGACAATGATGTTGCTGATAGATTGAAAGATTATCGCGAAAGCATGAAACAATCAGTGAATGAAATGAGGGATGAGCTTGCAGACCAATAAGGTGACACTGCCCATGAAAACAATTGGAATTATCGGTGGTGGCCAGCTTGGACGGATGATGGCCATCGCGGCAAAATATATGGGCTATCAGGTGGCGGTTCTCGACCCGACATCAAACTGCCCGACCGCACAGGTTGCCGACCAGCAAATTACATCAGCTTATGATGATATGGACGGCATACAGAAACTGACTGATATCAGTGATGTCGTTACATATGAATTTGAAAATGTTGATCTTGAGGCGGCTGCTTATATTGAACGAACAGGCAAACTACCCCAGGGTACATATGCACTGGACATAGCCCAGAACCGTGAAAAAGAAAAATTGATTATGAGTAACGCGGGTTTGCCGATCCCCGCCAATCAGATTGTCAAAGACAGTGAAATGTGTGTAAGCGCTCTTGAAAACATGACGCTTCCGGCTGTCATAAAGACAGTCAGCGGGGGATACGATGGCAAAGGTCAGCTAAAGATAAACACGAAGGATGACATTGAAGCGGCATGTGAATTTTCCGATCAGCATGATGTATGCATTATCGAACAATGGGTGCCTTTTGATAAAGAAATATCCGTTATATTTACACGCGGGCAATCAGGTGAGATTACGTTTTTCCCGGTTTCCGAAAACGAGCACAAGGATCATATTTTATATAAAACAACTGTACCGGCCTCCATCAGCTCTGTGGTACAGCAAAAAGCACTTGATGCAGCAGGGAAACTTGCGGAAAAAATGAACATCATCGGAACGTTTGCGATCGAAATGTTCGTCAAAGGTGACAATATTTACCTGAATGAGATGGCGCCAAGGCCGCACAACTCGGGTCATTATACGATTGAGGCATGCACAATATCACAATTTGCGCAGCACATCCGGGCTATTTGCGGCTTGCCGCTGATGCCAATTGAACTGCTGCGGCCTGCTGTAATGGTCAATATTCTTGGTGATGATGTGGAAACGGCCTTGAATGTGCTTCCGGATATGCGGCGTGGTTTCCTGCATTTGTATGGCAAAGAAGCCATTAAACCGAAACGGAAAATGGGGCATATGATCTTTATCGCGGATACATTGGATGAGACAAAACAACAGCTGGCAGTATATGAGGAGGCAAAGCAATGATTGAACGCTATACCCGGGAAGAGATGGGCGCAATCTGGAGCGAGGAAAACAAGTACAATGCATGGCTGGAGGTGGAGGTTCTCGCATGTGAAGCATGGCGTGAATTGGGAATTATTCCAGCTGAAGATGTGGAAAAAATTCGCCGCAATGCTTCTTTTGACGTTGAGCGGATTCAGGAAATCGAACAGGAAACACGACATGATGTGGTCGCCTTTACCCGTGCAGTTTCCGAAACGCTGGGTGATGAGCGCAAATGGGTGCATTACGGCCTCACATCGACAGACGTCGTTGACACCGCCCAATCCTATTTGTTGAAACAGGCGAATGAGATTATCCGTAAAGACTTGCACAATTTTATCGATGTCCTAAAAAATAAAGCAATTGAACATAAACATACCGTCATGATGGGGCGCACCCATGGCGTTCATGCCGAGCCAACAACGTTTGGATTGAAAATGGCGCTCTGGTATGAAGAAATGAAACGCCAACTGGAACGCTTTGAGCTCGCAACAAACAATATTGAATTCGGTAAACTGTCAGGCGCAGTCGGCACTTATGCGAACATTGATCCATTTGTTGAACAGTATGTGTGTGAACAGCTTGGTCTGACACCGGCACCGGTATCGACCCAGACATTGCAGCGCGATCGTCATGCTGCGTATATCTCCAGCCTGTCACTGATTGCAACGTCGATTGAAAAGTTTGCCACGGAAATCCGCGGTCTGCAGAAAACGGAGACGCGTGAGGTAGAGGAGTTTTTTGCAAAAGGACAAAAGGGTTCATCAGCCATGCCGCACAAACGTAACCCGATCGGATCGGAAAACATGACCGGCATTGCCCGTGTTCTTAGAGGGCATATGGTAACAGCGTACGAAAACGTCTCGCTTTGGCATGAACGGGATATATCCCATTCATCGGCAGAACGGATTATTTTGCCTGATTCAACGATAGCATTGAACTACATGCTGAACCGTTTTTCAGGTATCGTAAGCAAACTGACTGTATTCCCGGAAAACATGAAACAGAACATTGATAAAACGCATGGCGTCATTTTTTCCCAGCGTGTCCTGCTCGCACTTGTTGATAAGGGCATGAGCCGGGAAGAGGCCTATGATCTGGTGCAGCCAAAAGCCATGCAGGCATGGGAGACGGGAACACATTTCAAAGTACTGGTTGAGGACGATGAACAGGTTACTACAAAGCTGACACAGGATGAGATTGACGATTGTTTTGATTATACATACCACCTTAAAAATGTGGATGCCATATTCGATCGAATTGGACTTGAGGTGGAATGATGAAAACAGATTTGTTATATGAGGGAAAAGCAAAGCTGGTTTATCAGGTTAGGGATAAAACGGGACACCTCGTGCTGGATTACAAAAATGATGCCACGGCATTTAATGGCGGGAAAAAGGAAGTTTTTACCGGAAAAGGGCGTCTGAACAATGAAATATCCGCTTATATTTTTAACGTTCTAAATGAACAAGGCATTCAGACACACTTTGTTGAAAAGCTTTCGGAAACTGAGCAGCTTGTTCATCAGACGGAGATTATCCCGTTGGAGGTTGTCGTCCGGAACGTGGCTGCGGGCAGTATTACACGACGGCTCGATATTAAAGCCGATACGCCGTTCAATCCGCCGCTTATCGAGTTGTTTTATAAAGATGATGATCTGGGAGATCCGTTGATCAACGATGAGCATGCTTTATTTCTGAGTGATATCAACAAATCCGAACTGCAGGAGATCAAAACGAAAGCATTGGAAATCAATCAGCAGCTTACTAGGATTTTCAAGGCGGTCAACCTTCAATTAGTTGACTTCAAGCTGGAATTCGGGCGGCTGGCAAGCGGGTGTATTGTATTGTCCGATGAAATTTCGCCTGACACGTGCAGGCTTTGGGATATAACAACACATGAAAATCTGGATAAAGATGTTTTCCGACAGGGAACCGGTGATTTGCTAGAAGTCTATCAAAAACTATTGAGTCGACTGGAGGCCAGATCATGAAAAAAGTGACCATTCGTATTATGCCGAAGCAGGGTGTTCTCGATCCGCAGGGAAAAGCCATTCAAACATCGCTCAGTGCGCTAGGATTTTCTGAAGTGGAAGGTGTACAGACTGGGAAGCTGGTTGAACTTTTTCTGGAGGACTCTGAGGATATTAATAAACGAGTCGGCGAAATGTGTGACAAACTATTGGCCAACCCGGTTATGGAAGACTATCACTTTGAAGTGGAGGGGGCTGTGCGTCCATGAAGTTCGCTGTCATCGTGTTCCCCGGTTCGAACTGTGACCGTGATATGTACCATGCTGTCATAGATGTTCTCGGGATGGAGGCTGATTTAGTCTGGTATGAACATAGCAATCTCGAAAACTATGATGCAATCCTGTTGCCGGGTGGGTTTTCTTACGGTGATTACCTGCGTTCGGGAGCCATCGCGTCAGCATCAGATGTGATGCAGCAAATCAAAGCACATGCTGAGGCGGGCAAGCCGGTGCTGGGTGTCTGCAATGGATTTCAAATACTGTTAGAAGCAGGTCTCTTACCCGGCGCTATGTTGCCCAACAAGAATCTGTCATTCATGTGTCACCACGAGGCGCTTGCTGTTGCCAATCATGAAACACGCTTCACGACAAGCTTTGAAAAAGGCGAGGTAATCCATTTGCCGATTGCCCATGGTGAAGGGAATTATTTCGCTGATGATGAAACCCTGTCTGAGTTGAAAATGGAAAATCGGATTGTTTTCACATACGCGAACAACCCAAATGGCTCAGCTGCGGATATCGCCGGCATCATAAACGGTGAGGGAAATGTTCTTGGCATGATGCCGCACCCGGAACGCGCCGTGGAAAAATTACTCGGCAGTAATGATGGCATCAGGCTGTTTCAGTCACTGATCGAAAATTGGAGGGACGCATATGCCGCTAACGCATGAGATCAGTCCGGAAAGTGTTGAACGGGAAAAACTCTACCTTGAGATGGGACTGAGTGATGAGGAATATGCGAAGGTCAAGAATATTCTGCAGCGGCGTCCGAATTTTACCGAAACAGGAATCTTTTCGGTCATGTGGTCGGAGCATTGCAGCTACAAAACATCGAAGCCGCTCCTGAGAAAGTTCCCGGCAGATGGCCCGCATGTTTTGCAGGGACCCGGAGAAGGTGCCGGTGTCGTGGATATTGGTGACGGGCAAGCGGTTGTTTTTAAAGTGGAAAGTCATAACCATCCATCGGCGGTGGAGCCATATCAAGGGGCAGCAACAGGTGTCGGCGGCATCATCCGCGATGTGTTTTCAATGGGAGCACGACCGGTTGCCTTAATGAACTCACTGAGGTTTGGCAATCTGACGACCGGCCGGACGAAATACCTGTTTCAGGAAGTTGTTCACGGCATCGCTGGTTATGGAAACTGTGTCGGCGTCCCGACGGTTGGCGGAGAGGTTCAGTTTGATGATAGCTATGAGGAAAACCCCCTCGTTAACGCCATGTGTGTTGGGTTGATTAACCATGATGATATTCAAAAAGGTGTTGCTTCCGGTGTCGGTAACACGGTTATCTATGCAGGTGCGCCAACCGGCCGTGACGGTATCCACGGGGCCACATTCGCCTCAGATGACTTAAGTGATGAATCTGACGAGGACCGGCCGTCTGTGCAGGTGGGTGATCCGTTTATGGAAAAACTGCTGATTGAAGCTTGCCTGGAGGTTATTCACTCTGATGCGCTCGTTGGGATGCAGGATATGGGGGCAGCCGGACTGACGTCATCAGCAAGTGAAATGGCGAGTAAGGCTGGTACAGGAATCGCCATGAACCTGGATTTTGTGCCGCAGCGCGAGCAGAATATGAATGCCTACGAATTGATGCTGTCTGAATCACAGGAGCGGATGCTGCTTGTTGTGAAACAGGGGCGTGAACAGGAAATCATTGATGTTTTTGAAAAATATGGTTTGCAGGCAGTGGCTGTCGGAGAAGTTACCGAGGAAAAATCATTCCTGCTCAAACAGCATGGTGAGATTGTTACCGATATTCCGGTTGATGCTTTGGCCGAAGAAGCACCGGTTTACCATATGCCGGCCAAAGAAGCAGCTTATGTTAAGGCTTTTCAGCGAATGGAAAATACAGTACCGTATGTCGGGGATCACACTGCAATGCTGAAGCAGCTTCTGCAGCAGCCGACGATTGCCAGCAAGGAAAGTGTCTACGATCAATATGATTCAATGGTGCAGACGAATACAGTTGTAACCCCGGGCTCAGATTCGGCCGTTATACGGATAAAGGGGACGGATAAAGCATTGGCGATCACAACCGACTGTAATTCACGCTACATTTATCTAAATCCGGAAACCGGCGGCAAGATTGCTGTAGCTGAGGCAGCACGGAACATTGTCGCTTCGGGTGCACGGCCGCTTGGTCTGACGGATGGACTGAACTTTGGAAATCCGACCAATCCGGAAGTTTTCTGGCAGATGGAACAAAGTGTGGAAGGCATGAGTGAAGCTGCCCGTCATTTAGAAACGCCGGTCGTCAGCGGAAATGTATCACTTTACAACCAATCAAACGGCAGATCAATTTTTCCGACCCCGGTCGTTGGCATGGTCGGTTTGATTGAATCGCTTGATCATTTAACACCGAGCTTTTTTCAGGAGCCGGGAGACCTGATCTATGTAATTGGGGAAGCAAAGGCTGAATTCGGCGGCAGTGAGCTGCAAAATGTCGTTGAAAGTACATATGAGGGAAAAGCGCCGGCCATTGATTTGCAGGTGGAGGCTGATCGTCAAGAGCAGCTGCTCACGGCAATCCGGGAAGGGCTTGTCCGGTCAGCACATGACCTGGCTGAAGGCGGCCTTGGTGTTACACTTGCCGAAAGTGTTTTTAACGGAAAAGGGCTTGGTTTGGAAGCCGTAGTTTCCGGTGATCCGACGGTTGCGTTATTCAGCGAATCACAGTCGCGTTTTCTCGTTTCGGTAAAACCGGACCAACAACGGCAATTTGAAGCGGCAGTTGCTAATGCCAGTCAGATTGGGAGCGTTACCGATAGTGGTAAGTTCGTTGTAAGAGCCAATGATGGAACTTTAATCGACGAAGATGTCCAAATATTGCATGATTTATGGAAAGGAGCCATTCCATGCTTGCTGAAATGAAAGGCATTAATGAAGAATGCGGCGTATTCGGAATTTGGGGACATGAAAAAGCAGCGGAACTGACATATTACGGCCTTCATTCAATGCAGCACCGTGGTCAGGAAGGCGCAGGCGTCGTGGCCAGTGACGGGAAACAGCTGAAGGCTCACAAAGGGCTTGGTCTTGTCAACGATGTTTTTAAACAAGCCGATTTCAGTGAAATTTCAGGTGCTTCAGCTGTCGGACATGTCCGCTATTCCACTCAGGGCGGGAAAGTCTTTGAGAATGTCCAGCCATTGGTGTTTAAATCACAGACAGAGGGCATGGCTCTGGCGCATAACGGGAACATCATGAATGCTAAATACTTGCGTGGTGAGCTTGAAGGTCAGGGAAGTATTTTACAGACCTCTTCCGATACAGAAGTGCTGGCACACTTGATTAAACGTACAGGACTTGGAATTAATGAAACGTCCATAACTGAGGCGATCAATAAAATTACCGGAGCATATGCGTTTGTTATATTGACCGAGGATAAAATGTATGCAGCGCTTGACCCGAGCGGAATCAGGCCGCTATCGATCGGCAGGCTTGGCGATGCCTATGTGGTGGCGTCCGAAACGTGCGCTTTTGATCAGATTGGCGCAACGTTCGAACGTGAAGTTTTGCCGGGCGAACTGGTGACGATCAGTGACGAGGGAATTGCGTCAACCCGCTTTGCCATGAGAGGCCGGCGGAAAATGTGTGCGATGGAATACGTCTATTTGTCACGTCCGGACAGTGATGTCAATGAGGTGAATGTTCATGCATCACGCAAACGGATGGGGAAAGAACTGGCAAAAGAATCACCGGCTGAAGCAGATATGGTTATCGGTGTTCCGGATTCGAGTATTTCGGCAGCCATTGGTTACGCGGAAGCGAGCGGTCTCCCTTATGAAATGGGCATCATCAAAAATCGCTATGTTGGAAGAACGTTCATCCAGCCTTCCCAGGAACTGCGTGAACAGGGTGTGAAATTGAAACTTGCCCCGGTCCGTGGGATTGTCACTGGAAAGCGGATCGTCATGATTGATGATTCCATTGTTCGCGGAACAACCAGCAAACGGATTGTTCGTATGCTGAAAAAAGCAGGTGCGGCGGAAGTCCATGTCCGGATCGCCTCACCATTGATTCAGCACCCATGCTACTACGGGATTGACATGTCAACGCACGACGAATTGATTGCTGCCAATCATTCGATTGATGAAATAAGCGAGATTATCGGAGCAAACAGTGTGGCGTATTTATCAGAAACAGGGCTTGAGACAGCCATCGTTAAAGATAAGACGATTCATCAGGGCATTTGCATGGCTTGTATGACCGGAAACTATCCAGTGAAGGAAAACTCAGATCAGGAAGCTGTCTATAGAGGCTGAGTTTACATGCAGGAAAAAGGGGTGGGGCAACCAATGGAAAATATGTACAAATCAGCCGGAGTCGATGTTAAAAAAGGGTATGATGCGGTCGAGCGCATGAAAAAGCATATTGAAAGAACCGCACGCAAAGAAGTGCTTGGGCATATCGGCGGATTTGGCGGTTTGTTTGAACTGTCGTCATTAAGCTATCATGAGCCTGTTCTAGTATCAGGGACAGACGGTGTCGGCACAAAGCTGAAGCTGGCAATTGATCTGGAGAAACACGATACAGTCGGCATTGATCTTGTTGCCATGTGTGTGAATGATATCGTTGCCCAAGGAGCACACCCGCTGTTTTTCCTCGATTATATTGCATGCGGCAAAAATGATCCGGCCGTAATTGAACAACTTGTGGCGGGCATCGCTGACGGCTGCAAGAACGCAGGAGCAGCGCTGATTGGCGGTGAAACAGCGGAAATGCCTGGTATGTATGGTGATACGGATTATGATTTAGCTGGTTTTACAGTCGGGATTGCGGAAAAATCCCGTTTAATAACGGGTGAAAACATTTCATCCGGCGATGCAGTGATTGGCTTGGCCTCAAGCGGCATTCATTCCAACGGGTATTCACTGGTGCGCAAGTTGGTGCAGGATTTGGATTTGGAAAAAACGTATGACTGTCTGGATGGACGGCTTGGGGACGTCCTGTTAACCCCAACCAGAATTTATGCCAAATCGGCCGGCGCAGTCATGAATGACATAACAGTGAAAGGCATCTCCCATATAACCGGCGGTGGTTTTTTCGAAAATTTGCCCCGGATGTTGCCAGCCGGTCTTGGTGTGGAACTTGATCCAACGAGCTGGGAGCGCCCTTCAATATTTCCCTTTTTGCAGCAGTTGGGGAATATTGCTAATGAGGAGATGTACGGCATTTTTAATATGGGGATCGGTATGGCAATGATCGTTGCACAAAAGGACGTGGAGGGTGCGTTGAAAATTCTCGGAGAACATGGTGAAACAGCAACAGTGATTGGCAAAGTTGTTTCAAAAGAAGGAGTGCATATGACGTTATGACAAACGCACGGGCAGCCGTATTTGCATCCGGAACCGGCAGTAATTTTCGGGCTATCATGGAGACAGATAATTTGTTATGTGACGTCGTGCTGCTTGTTTGTGACAAACCGGGCGCTGCCGTCATGGAAAAAGCTGAAAAGTTTGGGGTGCCGACATTTATTGTAAACCCGAAAGATTATGGATCGAAAGCTAATTATGAGCGTGTCCTGCTGGAAAAGCTGCATGAAACGGATGTGACGTGGATCTTTCTGGCCGGTTATATGCGAATTGTCGGTCCGACGCTCTTGGGGGAGTTTCCGGCGCGGATCATTAACATCCATCCATCATTATTACCCGATTTCCCCGGTTTGGACGCTATCGGACAGGCATATGAAGCGAATGTGGGCTCAACAGGTGTCACTGTACACTATATCGACGACGGAATCGACACCGGCCCGATTATCGCACAAGAGGAGGTCCCGGTTAATTTAGATGACACGAAGGAACAATTGACAGAACGGATTCAGCAAGTTGAGCACAAGCTTTATCCGCAAGTGATTCAAGAGCTGGTTAAAGAGAATCGCTGATAACCATAAATGAACTCGTGCGAGAGCGGCTCAAGCTCGTGAGACGCATCACCATAACAAACCACTAAAACAAGGAGTTTTTTTCATGAAAAAGCAGGCATTGATAAGTGTTTCCGACAAAACTGGTATTGCCGATTTTGCCAAAGGATTGGCTGAACAAGGTTATGACATCATTTCAACCGGCGGCACTTTGCGAGCAATTCAGGATGCTGGCATCGAGGCAGCAGCTGTTGGAGACGTAACGGGTTTCCCCGAGATGCTGGAGGGACGTGTCAAAACACTTCATCCGGTGATTCATGCAGGACTGCTGGCTAAACGGGATAATGACGAGCATAATCAGCAGCTTTCAAAGCGAGACATTACCCCGATTGATGTTGTTGTTGTAAACCTTTATCCATTTAAACAAACGCTTGATCAACCGGATGCCACCGAAGAAGATATCATCGAAA
This sequence comes from Lentibacillus jeotgali, assembly GCF_000224785.1. GTDB lineage: Bacteria > Bacillota > Bacilli > Bacillales > Amphibacillaceae > Lentibacillus > Lentibacillus jeotgali. The sequence continues at coordinate 135,909 of NZ_AGAV01000005.1, forward strand.
ACATTGATATCGGCGGACCGACAATGCTAAGGGCGGCAGCAAAAAGCTTCCGTGACGTGACGCCGGTTGTTGATCCGGACGATTATAATGACGTTCTGCAAGCCATCCAAAATGATGAGCTTGATCTGACCATGCGAAAAAAATTAGCTGCAAAGGTATTCCGTCACACAGCACAATACGATGCGCTGATTGCTGGCTACTTTACTGATGACGTATTTCCTGAGAACTATACCATTACATATGAAAAAGTCCAGACATTAAGATATGGCGAAAATCCGCATCAGGAAGCGGGGTTTTATAAAGCACCAATTGAATCGCCGATGAGTCTTGCATCCGCCAGACAGCTTCATGGCAAGGAATTATCCTATAACAATATTCAGGATGCGAATGCGGCACTCGGTATCATTGCGGAATATGACAAACCGGCGGCCGTGGCTGTAAAGCATATGAACCCATGCGGTATCGGAATGGCTGCAGATTTGAACACAGCATTTTCAAGGGCTTATGATGCCGATCCGGTTTCGATTTTCGGCGGGATAGTTGCCTGTAACCGGACAATCGATGCAGACACAGCTGAACAATTAAGCGGTATTTTTCTGGAAATCGTCATTGCCCCGGCATTTACCGAGGAAGCTTTCACAACTTTAACGAAAAAGAAAAATATCCGGCTGCTTGAATTGAAAATGGATGAGGCAACAATCACATCTCACAAATTAACAAGTGTAAACGGCGGTGTACTTGTTCAAGACAACGACAACAAGGAAATCTGCCGCAATGATCTGTCATTCCCGACTGAAAAGAAACCGACAGAAGCCGAGCTGGATGATTTATTATTTGCCTGGAAAGCGGTCAAACATGTTAAATCGAATGCCATTGTACTCGCAAGCGACATGCAGACCCTTGGTGTTGGCGCAGGACAGATGAACCGTGTCGGGGCGGCAAGAATCGCGCTGGAACAGGCGGGAGATAAAACAAAAGGAGCAGCACTTGCATCTGATGCATTTTTTCCTATGCCTGATACCGTAGAGGAAGCTGCTAAGGCAGGGGTTACAGCGATTATTCAGCCTGGCGGATCCAAACGTGATCAGGACTCGATTGATATCTGCAACCAATATGGCATTGCGATGGTTTATACAGGCACCCGGCATTTCAAACACTAGAATGGAAGGGGTTTTCCTATGAATCTACTCGTTATCGGACGCGGCGGTCGTGAGCATAGCATGATTATGAAACTGGCTGAAAGTGATAAGGTTGATGCGATTTATGCAGCACCGGGAAACGCCGGGGCCCGTGAGGCTGCAGAATGTGTGGACCTTGATGAACTGGATATTGATGGATTGATAGAATTTGCCGTGAAAAAGAAAGTAGACTTGACGATTGTCGGTCCGGAAAATCCGCTTCTTACCGGAATTGCCGACCGTTTTCGCGAAGCAGGGCTCGCTATTTTTGCCCCGGAAAAAGATGCTGCTTTAATCGAGGGCAGCAAGCGGTATGCTAAAACTTTTATGGAAGAGAACAGTATTCCCACGGCTGCATATGCCACTTTTACGGATGCCGGTGAAGCCAAATCCTATATCGAAAAACAGGGCGCCCCGATCGTCGTTAAAGCTGACGGACTCGCTGCGGGCAAGGGGGTGATTGTTGCAGAGACAGTTCAGGAGGCAACAGATGCCGTTGATGACATGCTTGTTAATGATGCTTTTTCCAAAGCGGGCAAGTCTATTGTCATTGAAGAATGCCTAGCCGGCGAGGAGTTTTCTCTGATGGCGTTTGTTCACGGAACGAACGTATTTCCAATGATACCAGCTCGAGATCATAAACGCGCCTATGACCAGGATAAGGGACCGAATACCGGCGGAATGGGAGCATACGCGCCTGTCAGGAATATTTCCCCGGAAACGCTGGCGTTTTCAGCTGAAAATGTTCTGCAAAGGGCCGCTGATGGAATGGCTGCAGCGGGCCGACCGTTTACCGGTATTTTGTATGCGGGGTTGATCATGACGGACAATGGACCGAAAGTAATCGAGTTCAATGCCCGGTTTGGCGACCCGGAAACGCAAGTGGTCCTTCCGCTTTTAAAAAACGATCTGCTTCAGGTTTTTCTCGATGTTCTCGATGGAAAAGATCCATTCTTACAATGGGAAGAACAATGCTGTGCGGGTGTGGTGCTCGCCGCAAAAGGGTATCCGGGTCGCTATAAAAAGGGTGTTAAGTTACCTGAAATGGATTTCGACGCCCGTTCGTTCGTCGCTCATGCCGGAACGCGGAAAACAAATGACGGAATCGTTTCCGATGGGGGAAGAGTGCTGCTTGCAGGGGCAAAGGGCGCCGGTGTAGAAGAGGCTGCTGAATACGCATATAAATGGCTGGGACAAAATGTGGAATCAGAAGAGTTTTTTTATCGGAAAGATATTGGTGTTGAATATAGTTAATAGACTGGTTATCCTGTCTGTTCCATGATAAAAACCCGCATTCTGTTAAAGGGAAAGCGGGTTTTTATCAGTGGTTAAAGGACCCCGCTGAGCTCCCTTCTCCGGTTTTGTGCAAAGCCTAGTGCGTCCGCTTTTGGTGTTTTGTCACAAAAAATTCATTTCCCTTTTTAAAACAGTACCGTGTGAAAGCGTATTATATGTTACGATAGAAAAAACCATATATTGGGAGCGTTGTTGTATGTCGGAAAACATCTTTTGGAGAAACCGCGAATTAAGAAAACATGTTGCTGTTATTGATGGGGAAGAGGCGCCTACAATAGTACTGAAAAACGGCACTTATTTAAATACTTATACGAAACAATGGCTGCGTGCCAACATTTGGATTTTCAATGATCGAATTGTCTACGTCGGGGATAAACTCCCGGAAAAAAATCAATCAACGGAAGTCATCGACTGTGACGGTATGTATCTGGTACCGGGATATATCGAGCCGCATGCCCATCCTTTCCTGCTATACAATCCTGAAAATCTGGCCATGCATGGGGCTGAATATGGCACGACAACATTTATCAATGATAATCTTATGTTTAATTTTTTAATGGACCGAAAGAAAGCGTTTACTTTGTTGGATAAGTTTAACCAATCACCGGTTACGATGTACTGGTGGGCACGGTTTGATTCACAGACAGCGTTGCAGCATCCTGAGGAATATTTCAATACGGAGACGGTATTGTCTTGGCTCAAGCATCCGTCCGTTATTCAGGGCGGCGAGCTGACAGCGTGGCCGCATCTGCTTGACGGTGACGACCGTCTGCTTTACTGGATTCAGGAGGCAAATCGGCTTGACAAACCGGTTGAAGGTCATCTGCCTGGCGCATCTGAAAGAACATTAACCAAAATGAAGCTGCTGGGTGTTGACGCAGAGCATGAGGCCATGACCGGAAAAGAAGCGATCCAACGTATGCAGCTCGGATATCAGGTCGGTCTGCGTCACTCATCAATCCGCCCCGATCTTCCGAATATACTTGAAGAAATGCTAGCCGAGGGCATCGATACATTTGATCATGTTACGATGACAACCGATGGTGCAACGCCCGCTTTCTATGAAAATGGTATTATGAACGTCTGTGTTGAGATAGCGATTGAAAAAGGTGTGCCGCTGACGGATGCTTACCGAATGGCGTCTCACAACGCTGCAACACATTATGGGCTGATTGATGATATCGGATGTATCGCCCCAGGCAGGGTAGCCAATATTAATATTTTACAGGAAAAACAAAACCCGCATCCGGTCAGTGTTCTAGCAAAAGGTGAATGGGTGAAAAAAAATCATAAAGCGAAAGGCTTTTCCTCAGAAATCGATTGGGGGAAATATGACATTGAGCCGATTGCATTTGATTGGGATCTGACATTGGAAGATATGCAGTTCTCCGTTCCAATCGGCCTTAATATGGTAAATGATGTTATCGTACAGCCATATGCCATCAAAACAGACGTAACACTTGATGTGATTCCGGATAGCACTGATGATGCCTTTCTCATGCTGATTGGCAGAAAAGGAAATTGGCGTGTCAATACGGCGATTAAAGGCTTTACAAATCGGCTGGGAGCATTGGCTAGTTCCTTTTCATCAACCGGTGACCTTGTATTCATCGGAAAAAGCAAACAGGATATGCTGCTTGCTTGGAGACGCCTGAAAGAAATGGGTGGCGGAATCGTACTTGCCCATGAGGGAGAAATCTTATTTGAGCTGCCGCTGACTCTGAGCGGAAGCATGTTTGCCGGAACGATGCGCGAGCTAATGGGAAAAGAGAAGCAGCTGCGGGAATTGCTGGCGGACTTCGGTTATACATTTGGTGATCCGGTCTACTCGATTCTCTTTTTATCAGCAACCCATTTACCGTACATCCGGATCACACAACAGGGTGTTGTTGATGTGAAAAAGCGTGAAGTGCTCTTTCCAGCAACGATGAGATGACGTATAATAAAAGAAAGAATCCTGAGATTTGAGTGTGGTGCGCCCGCCGGAATCAGATGTATCACGAAGCGCGGTGAACATGTATGATCAGAACCTTTTTCAAAAAGGGGTGGAAGGTATTGAGAAAGGTTATTGTTTGCCTGTTGCTGTTCATGCTGTTGTTTTTTGCAGCATGTTCAGATGATAAAGAAAAAAACGCAGGAGATAGTGAATCAAAAGAAAACTCCGTAGCAGAAAAAGAAGAACCTGCAGCCTCGGAAAACATGAATACATTCCCGCTGACAGGAATTCATACCGATCAGCCGGTCAACAATCGGATTGTCAGTGTGATGGTCAACAATCATCGCAAGGCACGGCCGCAATCAGGTCTGAGCAAGGCGGATATTGTTTTTGAAATTTTGGCGGAAGGGCGAATCACACGCCTCTTGGCCATGTACCAGAGCGAAATGCCGGATGTTGCTGGTCCTGTCCGTAGCGCACGGGAATATTATTTTGAATTGGCTGATGGCTATGATTCTATCTACATTTATCACGGGGCAGCCAACTTTGTGAACGATATGATTCAAAACCGTGGAATTGAACACCTGAACGGCGCTGTTTATGATAATAATGGGGAATTATTTAAACGGGAATCATTTAGGAATGCACCGCACAACTCCTATCTGCAATTTGGGGGCGTGTATGAGACAGCAGAGCAAAAAGGGTATAATGTGACGCAGACATATGAGCCTTTACCATTTACTGCTGCAGAGGAAACGGACAACATCTCCGGTGATCCTGCAAAGAATGTTGAAATTGATTATTCCGATCAGCTGACATACGTGGTTAACTACAAATACGATGAAGACAGCGAGGCGTATACCCGTTACAGTGACGGAAAACAATCTGTCGACCTGAACACTGGAGAACCGGTAACTGCCGATAATATTCTCATTGTGGAAGCGCCGCACCAAGTCATTGATGACGCAGGCAGGCGTGAAATTGACTTAACATCAGGCGGTGACGCTTATCTTGTTCAGAAAGGCAAAATACGCCAGCTGAAATGGGAAAAACGTGATGGCAGAATCATCCCAGTAAAGGACGGTAACCCGGTAAAGTTTATTCAAGGCAACACATGGATAAATGTGATACCAACAGAACCGGGAATTAAACAATCAGTTACGGTATCAGATGATTAGAAGTGCGAGCTCAAAAAAGGCAGGTGATGTCATCATGCAAATAGACAAACTGCGCGGAGAACAGCTGGACCAGTTGTTTGACGCGATTCTGTCGTTGAAGGATCGCGAGGAGTGCTATAAATTTTTTGATGATATTGCAACAATGTCCGAGGTTCATTCAATCGCTCAGCGGCTGCAGGTTGCAAAAATGTTGACAGAAGGTTATACCTATAACTTTATAGAAGAGGAAACAAGCGCATCAACTGCAACGATCTCACGTGTGCGACGCTGCATTAATTACGGCAGTGACGGGTATAAAATCGTTCTGGATCGACTGCTTGATCAAAATGCGTAAAACTGTTGCTATCTCCAGATTTGGGGATAGCTTGTTTTATTCGGCAGCCAACGCGCAGGTGCGCACTGCCCTGAACGTTCTCTTCAGGAAATTCCTCAATTTTTATCCCACTTAATCCTAAATTCATAGCGTATTTTTTGGTATACTTTAGAATGAAGGTAAAACGTGTTTTTACAGTGAATACGACTGACTAAATGAATCAATTATTAAATATGGGGGACTTTACGGTGAATGAAATCTTAACAAATTGGGAGCATTTATTTAAACTGGACCCTGCCAAGGAGATCTCGGACGAGGATCTTGATGCGATTTGTGAGTCGGGAACTGATGCCGTAGTGGTCGGCGGCACGGATGATGTAACACTTGATGGGGTGCTTGATTTGCTTTCGCGCATCCGCCGACATTCTGTCCCGTGTGTCTTGGAAATATCCAATATGGCGTCGATCACACCCGGTTTTGACTTCTACTTTATTCCGATGGTAATGAACAGTACGGAGAAAAAATGGATGATGGATCTCCAGCATCAGGCTATCAAGGAATACCGGGATTCAATGAACTGGGATGAGATTCTTATGGAAGGCTATTGTATTTTGAACGAAAATGCCAAGGCTTTTAAAGAGACGAAGTGCGAGATGCCGGATGATGAGGATGTTGTGGCATATGCCTATATGGCGGAACATATTTTTCGGCTTCCGGTATTTTATATGGAGTACAGCGGGACGTATGGTCAGCCTGAACTTGTTAAAGATGTGAAAAAACAGCTTGACAATACAAAGCTCATCTATGGCGGTGGGATTAAAAGTGATTCCCAGGCCCGCGAAATGAAGGAGCAAGCCGACACCATTGTAGTCGGAAACCTGATTTATTCGGATATCAACAAAGCCTTGAAAACAGTTAATGCAGTTAAAGATATGAATTAAAAGCAGTTCATTTAAAGGTGGTGTGTCATGGTGAGTCAGACAATGCACGACTTACTGAACGGACTAAACAAAGAGCAGCAAGAGGCCGTCAAACATACAGAAGGGCCATTACTGATCATGGCCGGAGCGGGAAGCGGCAAAACACGGGTGTTGACACACCGGATTGCTTATTTGCTCGGTGAAAAAGATGTGTCTCCCCGGAATGTTTTGGCGATTACGTTTACGAACAAGGCAGCACGAGAGATGAAAGAACGTGTCAATAAGCTGGTTGGAACAGAAGGCGGGCAAATTTGGGTTTCCACTTTTCATTCCATGTGTGTGCGTATTTTGCGCCGCGATATTGACAGGATCGGATATAACCAAAACTTTACAATCCTGGACAGCGGTGATCAGCTGTCCGTCATTAAACAAATCCTGAAAGATCTAAACATCGACCCGAAAAAGTTTGACCCGCGGGCAATGCTCGGGCAGATTAGCGGAGCGAAAAACGAACTGATTACACCGGAAGAATACAGCAAAAACGTCGGTGACTTTTTCCAGCGTCAGGTTTCACAGGTGTATGAACGCTATCAGAAAACATTGCAAAAGAATCAGGCACTCGATTTTGACGATCTGATTATGCAGACGATTCACCTATTCAAACGCGTCCCCGAAGTGCTGGAACATTATCAGCGCCGGTTCCAGTATATTCATGTGGACGAGTATCAGGATACCAATCATGCTCAATACTATCTTGTGAAACAATTGGCAAGCAGATATCAGAATCTTTGTGTTGTCGGCGATTCCGATCAGTCCATCTATCGCTGGCGGGGTGCTGATATCGCGAATATCCTGTCGTTTGAAAAAGACTATCCGTCCGCACGGGTCATTTTTCTCGAACAAAACTACCGGTCCACGAAATCGATTCTTGCTGCAGCCAACGAAGTGATTCAAAACAATTCCGGCCGGAAGCCAAAGAATCTTTGGACTGAAAATGACGACGGCAGGAAGATTCATTATTTTCAAGGTGCAACTGAGCAGGAAGAAGCGTTATTTGTGACCGATAAAATTCAGGAATTGACCGGAGAAGGATTCTCGCCGAATGATATCGCGATTCTTTACCGGACAAATGCTCAGTCAAGGGCTATTGAGGATACACTGATTAAATCGGATATCGGCTATCAGATGGTTGGCGGCACCAAATTCTATGATCGCAAAGAGATTAAGGATCTGACCTCTTATTTGCGCTTGATCACCAATCCGGATGATGATATAAGCTTCGAGCGGGTTGTCAATGTGCCGAAACGCGGTATCGGGAAAACTTCTGTCGAGAAGCTGCGCGCATATGCAGCCGAACATGCAATTTCGTTTAACCAGGCAGTAAAAGAGGTCGATTTTATCGGCGTTACGAAAAAAGCAGCCAACGCACTGGCGGAATTCGGCAACCTAATTCAATCTTTGTCGCAACAGCAGGAATTTTTGACGGCGACAGATATGGTTGAAGCGATTCTAGAGCGAACAGGCTATGAAGAAATGTTGAAGAACGAACGGTCACTGGAGTCACAAAGTCGTCTGGAAAACCTTGAGGAATTTAAGACCGTCACCCAGGACTTTGAGGAAGGTGCTGAGGATAAAACACTCATCGCCTTTTTGACTGATCTGGCATTAGTAGCTGATATAGACCGTGTTGATCAGGAAGAAATGGATAATGAACCGAAAGTGACGCTCATGACTCTGCACGCCGCCAAAGGACTGGAGTTTCCAGTCATCTTCCTAGTTGGCATGGAGGAAAATGTCTTTCCGCACAGCCGGTCGATGTTTGACGATGAGGAAATGGAGGAAGAACGCCGTCTTGCCTACGTGGGTATTACCAGGGCTGAGCAGCAGCTTTACCTGACCCATGCCAAAATGCGCACGATTTATGGCCGGACGAATATGAATCCGATCAGCCGGTTCATAAATGAAATACCGGAAGATCTGGTTGATGGAATCGAGCAGGCACGGGCGACGATGTATGGCTCGGTCGAAAAATCGGACAGCAAACCATCGCAGCCAAAACGCAGTGCCGGAAGAATGCAGCAGACGACCGGTGCGGAATCACAGGCCTGGAGTTCGGGCGATAAAGCGGAACATAAGAAATGGGGCGTTGGCACGGTCGTCAAGGTTCAGGGAGAAGGTGAAGGTATGGAGCTTGATATTGCCTTTCCCGCACCGACAGGCATTAAACGGCTACTGGCCAAGTTCGCACCAATCACGAAGCAATAGGAGGTGCTTGACGGTTGAATAAACAGCAAGCACAGCAACACGTTAACGAGCTAAGAGAACTAATAAATCAATATGGTCATGAATATTATGTGCTTGATAACCCCAGTGTTCCCGATTCAGAGTATGACCGGAAAATGCAGGAGCTTCTCAAATTGGAGGAGGAATTTCCGGAACTGATCACAGCTGACTCGCCTTCACAGCGTATTGGCGGAGAACCTTTGGATGCCTTTCAGAAAGTGCAGCACAACGTGGCCATGATGAGTCTTGGCAATGCGTTTAATGAAAATGATTTGCGGAATTTTGCCCGGCGCGCCAATGAAGGAACCGATGAGCGAATTTCATTCGTCTGTGAATTGAAAATTGATGGTCTTGCGGTATCACTCACATACGAAAATGGTAAATTTGTCCGCGGGGCCACTCGTGGTGACGGCACAACCGGTGAGGATATTACTAGCAATTTAAGAACGGTTCGCAGTATTCCGCTTTCCATTCGAGAGGAAAATACGATTGAAGTGCGTGGTGAAGCGTTCATGCCGCATAAATCGTTTTTAAAACTGAACGAACAGCGGGAGGAAAATGGCGACGATCCCTTTGCAAACCCGCGTAATGCGGCAGCAGGCTCACTGCGTCAGCTTGACCCGAAAATCGCAGCGAGCCGCAACTTGGACATTTTTCTGTATGGAGTCGGTGAATGGCAAACAGGTACGTTGGAATCACACAGTGAGCGACTCGACTATTTGCAGGAGCTCGGTTTCAAAACGAATCCTGAGTGGCGGCGGTGTGATACGATAGATGACGTGATCGATTATGTTAAGTACTGGGAAGGAAAGCGTCCAGACTTAAACTACGAAATTGATGGCATCGTCGTCAAAGTTGACAATCTTGACCAGCAGGAGGAGTTAGGGTTTACCGCAAAGAACCCACGCTGGGCCATTGCCTATAAATTTCCGGCTGAGGAAGTCATCACAACGCTCCGTGAGATTGAACTGAGCGTCGGCCGGACCGGTGTTGTCACGCCGACAGCTGTATTGGAGCCGGTCAGGGTCGCCGGTACAACCGTTCAGCGTGCTTCACTTCATAATGAGGATTTGATCCGTGAGCGGGATATCAGGCTTGGCGATACGGTTGTTATCAAAAAAGCCGGCGACATTATTCCCGAAGTGCTTCGTGCTGTTGAGGAAAAGCGGACAGGTGATGAGAAGGAGTTTTTTATGCCGGAAGAGTGCCCGGCGTGCGGCAGTGAACTTGTCCGTCTCGAGGAAGAGGTTGCCCTGCGCTGTATTAATCCGAATTGCCCGGCTCAATTAAAAGAGGGACTTATTCATTTTGTCTCCCGTGATGCGATGAACATCGACGGACTTGGGGAGAAAGTAATCAGCCAGCTCTTCCGGGAAGAACTTATTCATACAATTGCTGACTTGTATCGTCTCGAACGTGATGATTTGCTGCAATTGGAACGGATGGGCGAAAAGTCAACCAGTAATTTGCTGCAGGCGATTGATGCTTCAAGAGAAAATTCACTGGAACGGCTGTTATTCGGACTCGGCATCCGCTTTGTTGGTTCCAAAGCAGCCCGAACGCTAGCCAGCCATTTTGAAACAATGGAGAGTCTGCAACAGGCTGCATTTGAAGATATAACCGCGATCAATGAAATGGGCGAAAAGATGGCCGACTCAATTGTTCGCTATTTTGCTGAAGATGAAGTGAAACAACTGCTTTATGAATTGGATGAACTCGGACTGAATATGGAGTACAAGGGGCCCAAAGCTCAGGACGTGGAAGAAGACACTGCATTTTCCGGAAAGACAGTTGTTTTAACAGGGAAAATGGAACACTTCACTCGGTCAGAGGCTAAGGCCTTGGTTGAACAACTTGGCGGATCTGTTACCGGCAGTGTGAGCAAGAACACCGATATTTTGATTGCCGGAGAAGATGCGGGTTCAAAAATGGATAAAGCAGAACAACTTGGCGTTGCAGTTTGGAGCGAACAGCAGCTGAGAGAAGTTTTGGACGGTTAAGGAGTGGGCGATGTGTTTAAAAAAATAGCGATGATCCTGACAGGCACTGTTCTGATCCTGGCAGGCTGTACACCATCGATCAACAATGACGATGAAGTTGTCCAGAACGAAGACAATAACGAACAACAGCAAAATTCAATCGTTTCCAGTCACCAATTGTCGGATGAAGATTATCGGACGATTCTGCCATACCGTCCCAGTGCGTCCCGGGGCGTTATCACGAATCAGATGGGGAACCGAGTGGATATTGATGAGATGGAGACCGGGTTAAGAAGGCTGTCAAAAGATTATTTTGATCCCGAAAAATACTTTTTTGAAGAAGGCCAGTATTTAACATCTGATATGCTATATAACTGGCTGGATACTTACCCGACGGACGAGCAGCTCAAGAACCTTGAGGAAAGGGTCCAAAATGAAGACGATCAGTTTAGTGAAGCAGATTTAAATGGACGAAAACAGGCGTTAAATCCGCCGCTGAATGAAGAGAATGCCACAAAGGAAGATTATGAGAATAACCCAAAATACCTGACACACATTCTGGAGCAAAATTTTTTGAAGAAGAATGATGATAATACAGTGCAACTCGTCGGTGCATCACTCGGTATAGCGTTAAAGTCGGTCTATTCCTATGAAGTTGACGGCAATACCTATCATAAAGAAATTCCAAAGGCGGAAATGATGGAAAAAGGAAAGGAAATCGCCCAGACAGTATTGGAACGTGTCCGAAATATTGATGAAATGAGTAACATTCCCATTATGATTGCCCTATACAAGGAAGAAGCTCAAAGTTCACCGGTACCCGGCAATTTTGTAGCCAAAACAAGTGTTGATGCCGATCAGGCATCGATAGGCGAATGGGAGACAGTCAATGAAGAAAACGTTCTCTTCCCATCTGAAGAAGGAGAAGAAAAATACGCCGATACACAGAAGTTAGTACAAAATTTTGGCACGCGCATCGAAGAGTATTTTCCGGATTATGTAGGGGTGATCGGTGAAGGTTTTTACATCGATGAAGAACTGCAGCAATTGACGCTTGAAATCCCGCTTGAATTTAACGGAAAAGGAGAAGTTATCGGCTTCACGCAATACACGTATGGTCTGGTGGAAGAAATGTTCCAAGATTATTATGACTTGGAAGTAAAAATCAAGTCCAACCAAAAAATGGAGAGCCTTATATACCGAAACGCAGGTGACGATGAAGCCACTGTCCATGTCTATGATTCCTAATCAAAAATATGAATAAGTCAATAGACCTAATAATGTCAAGAATAGCCCTTTTCAGAAAGAAATATGCGGAAAAAGGGCTATTCTTGACTAACTTTCCTCATTTCAGGAAAGTATGCAAGTTGTGGAGGGGTTTATTAGTATATTTACCCTTCAACTTTCCCAATATGAATTTTTGGAATTTATGTTATGATATAAACATAGAATTATTACAAAGTTATTTTAAATTTCAGCTAGTGAGGTGGGTAAAAAGATGGAAATCGGAGCCTATATCAAACTGCACCGAATCAAACAGGAAATGACCCAAGCTGAGCTGGCTGAAGGAATTGTCTCAAGCGCTTATTTATCAAAGATTGAAAACGAAAAAACTGATGCAAGCCTAAATGTGATTAGCTTATTATGCACCAGGCTGGGGATTCAGCTAGATAACGGATCTGATGAAGAGGTAAGAGAGAAACTGCAAAAATGGTATGGCATGTTATCATCTGATTATGATATGAACGAAATGGTTCAAAACTATCAAGAATTGAACAAGGTTATGTATGACAACCATTCAGCTGACAGTCTAGTCATGTTTGAGATTCATAAAGTACGCTATTTCCTGGTAATAGGTAAAATTGATGAGGCTCTGAGACAGGTTAATAAATTAACTGAAATGTCCGATACGTTTGACACTCTGCATCAATTCTACTGGTATAAATTCAAGGGAAACTACAGCACAGCCCAGAATGAATTTAATCAGGCAATGCGCATGTATGAAGCTGCAGAAGAAAAGTTGAATCAGCTGGAATTGCCAGAAGAAGAAGTTGCAGATTTGCAGTACACGATTGCGGTTACACATAGTAAGCTGCGGAATACCCTCGAAGCGATAGATTATGCCGAGAAGGCAATTGCAACTTTTCGGGTTACATACAACTTTAGCCGATGCGCACAATGCCATGTTGTATTGGGGATCTCATACCGTAGAATAAGGATGTATGATAAAGCAATCAAAAACTACAATTTGGCCAAACATTTGGGTGAATTGAAGCAAAACCCACAAATTATCCAATTGACGAACCAAAATTTAGGTTATCTTTACTCGACGGTGGGAGAAACGGAAAAAGCTATCTATCATTATGAAGAGATAATTAAAGAACAAGAATTATTCTTATTTGAACGTATACTTGCAGCGACTTCATTAATTAAGGAATATTATAATATTAATAATTTTGATAAAGCCAAGGAAATGGTTAAAATGAGTCTAAAATTATTACATGAGCCAGAGGATCAAGACACGTTTCAATTATTTTTCTACATTGCCTATACTTACAAATATGCGATCAATCAGGAAGCTTCAAAGTTTGAGTCATTGGTGATTGACGAATTTATACCATATTTGAAAAAACATAAAGATTATGCTAATTTGGTTATTTATGCCAATATGCTTGCACACCATTTTGAAGGGAATAACAGATATAAAGAATCTGTTAAATACTATAAGCTGGCTAATAGTACTTATGAAGAACTAATTAGCCTGTAAAGGGGGGGGATATCATGAAAAAGCTAATAGCAACTGTAGCCTTTGGAACAATGCTTATTGGAGGAATTGCTGCTATGCAAGATGCACCAAATGAGTCTGCAATGGAATGGGAACCAACTGTTTTTTCAGTTAGCAATGATGTCAGCCACTTTTAATCTATAAAGAACATTAATCTTTACCCTATTACAATATGATGTTATTTGCCTGAAACGGTGTGGAAAGCTGTTTCAGGTTTTTTGTGTAATTTCAGGCCGGAAACATGCTTCTGTAAATTATGATTTCAATGGGTGAAACATATGGTATAATAAGACTATTCAGAAAGGGGGGTTAATAATGGAGTATGCCATTTCCGGGGCAACATGGATGTGGATGTTTATCCCAATGCCTGTTGTGGTATTGCTTTCAATTATTACATTGTTTACAGAGGGGAGGAATAAATAAATGGGGCAGGCAACACTGATAGCGTTTATTGTCTATCTTATTGGGATACTTGTAATCGGTATCATCATGTACCGGATGACAAACAATCTGTCCGACTATGTTCTGGGCGGCCGTAAATTAGGCCCTGGGGTTGCCGCCCTAAGTGCAGGCGCATCTGATATGAGCGGATGGCTCTTATTGGGACTGCCGGGCGCTGTTTATGCTGCAGGTCTTGCTGAAGCGTGGATGGCAATTGGTTTGTCGATTGGCGCTTATTTGAACTGGCAATTTGTGGCTAAGCGTTTGCGCATTTATACGGAGGTTTCGAATAATTCCATTACGGTTCCGGATTTTTTGGAAAACCGTTTTAAAGATAACTCGCACATTCTTCGGGTTATTTCTGCACTCGTTATATTATTGTTTTTTACATTTTATACATCATCCGGAATGGTAGCTGGCGCTAAACTGTTTGAGGCATCATTTGGACTGGATTATCAGGCGGCCTTATGGATCGGAACCATTGTTGTCGTGTCGTATACCTTATTGGGCGGCTTCCTGGCAGTTGCCTGGACCGACTTCGTTCAGGGCAGTTTGATGTTTCTGGCATTAATTGTCGTCCCGATTGTAGCGATTAACGAGATGGGCGGCTGGAATACTGCTGTCCAGGCTGTCGGGGACATCAGTTCGACTCATTTAAATATGGTCGAAGGGGTCAGTATAATTGCCATTATTTCATCCCTGGCCTGGGGAGTTGGTTACTTTGGACAGCCGCACATTATCGTCCGCTTTATGGCGTTAAGATCACCAAAAGATGTTCCGATGGCCCGTTTTATCGGTACAACGTGGATGGTCCTTGGCTTATACGGTGCGATATTTACAGGCTTTGTGGGGCTGGCATTCATCAGTACACAGGAAGTGAGTGTTCTGGGTGAGTTCGGTATTTCGGTCATAACAGAAAATGGTATCCAGATGCTTGAAGATCCGGAAAAGATTTTTATTGCCTTTTCGCAATTGTTATTCCATCCGGTAATTGCCGGAATTCTGCTGGCTGCAATTCTGTCAGCGATCATGAGTACAATTGACTCACAGTTGCTTGTTTCCTCATCGGCAGTGGCGGAAGACTTTTATAAAGCCATTTTCAAGAAAGAAGCAGGTGATAAGGAACTTGTATGGGTTGGCCGTATAGCTACCCTGATCATTGCCTTGATTGCCGCGCTTATTGCCATGAATCCTGAAAGTACCGTACTTGAACTGGTCAGCTATGCCTGGGCAGGATTTGGCGCTGCATTCGGTCCGACTATTTTACTGGCCTTATTCTGGAAAGGGTTCACCCGCAATGGCGCGTTTGCCGGAATTCTGGCCGGTGCTGTTACAGTTATTGTCTGGGGCGGCTTCCTGTCAGGCGGCATTTTTGACCTGTATGAAATTGTTCCCGGCTTCCTGCTTAACCTGGTTCTAGCTATTGTTGTGAGTAAGTCAGGGAAACCTGAGGAAGGCGTTGAAGCTGAATACGAGGAAACCATGTCAAAATTAAATGTGTAATAGCTAAATTTAAGGGTAAAATCACCTATCCCTAAAAACCGTGACGTCAGCGGTAAAAACGAACAGCTGCCCCAGAAAGTCCAGGAGCAGCTGTTATTTTTCATTCATTTGCTTAAAGACGCTACATTCTGCTATTATCAATAGTGTCTTTAAATAAATGTAATTATAATAAACGTAAGATAAAATCATTTATATGGAGGTGCCCGGCATGGCTGATATTTCAAAAGATGAGGTCAAGCATGTAGCCAACTTAGCACGGCTTGCCATTACCGAGGAAGAAGCGGATATGTTTACTGATCAGCTTAGTTCGATCATTGAATATGCCGAACAATTAAATGAATTGGATACAGAACATATAGAGCCGACTACGCATGTTTTGGACTTAAAAAATGTTATGCGTAAGGACGAGCCGAAAGAATGGATTTCAAGAGACGAAGCGTTAAAGAATGCACCGGACAAGCAGGATGGTTATTTCCGCGTGCCGTCAATTTTGGAGTAAGGAGGGAAATAGATGTCACTATTTGACCACAGTATCAAACAATTGGAAGGTATGTTACATAAAAAGGAAATTTCGGCTGAAGACCTGGTTGATGCTTCATATAATCGCATTCATGAAGTCGATGACCAGGTTAAGGCATTTTTGACACTCGATGAAGAACAGGCCCGCAGCCAGGCAAAACAGCTGGATGCCGCACCAGATGAAAATGCGCAGTTATTTGCTATTCCGGCCGGCATTAAAGACAATATTGTCACCAAAGGTCTGCGGACCACATGCGGCAGCCAGTTCCTGAAAAACTTTGATGATCCGCTCTATAATGCAACGGTTGTCGAAAAGCTGAACACAGAAAAAACCGTTACGGTCGGGAAATTGAACATGGACGAATTCGCCATGGGATCCTCAACGGAAAATACCAGTTATACCCCAACCCGCAATCCGTGGAATACGGACTATGTACCGGGCGGGTCAAGCGGCGGATCGGCAGCATCGGTAGCTGCCGGTGAAGTGCTGTTTTCTCTTGGTTCAGACACAGGCGGTTCAATACGTCAGCCTGCATCGTTCTGTGGTGTTGTTGGTATGAAGCCAACATATGGACGGGTGTCTCGTTTTGGCCTTGTCGCATTTGCATCATCGCTCGACCAGATTGGGCCAATTACCCGCAGTGTGGAAGACAACGCACGCATTCTGGAGATTATTTCAGGCCACGATAAAATGGATTCAACAAGTGCTGATGTTGATGTGCCTTCTTATACGGATAAGCTGACGGGCGACGTCAAAGGAATGAAAATTGCCGTTCCAAAAGAATATCTTGCTGAAGGTGTCGCACCGGAAGTAAAAGAGGCAGTCATGAGTGCCTTGAAAGTTTATGAATCACTTGGTGCTGAGTGGGAAGAAGTTTCTCTGCCGCATTCCAAATATGCTGTCGCAGCATACTATCTGCTTGCATCATCCGAAGCCTCTGCCAATTTGGCCCGCTTTGACGGTGTCCGCTATGGAGTGCGCTCGGACAAGGCAGATAATATGATGGATATGTTTACTTATTCCCGCAGCGAAGGATTCGGGGATGAAGTCAAACGCCGGATTATGCTCGGAACGTTCGCACTGAGCTCCGGTTATTATGATGCCTATTATAAAAAAGCCCAGAAAGTACGGACACTAATCAAAAATGACTTTGATAATATTCTAAAGGATTATGATGTCGTAATCGGACCAACTGCACCAACGCCTGCCTTTAAGGTCGGCGAAAAAATTGATGATCCATTGACCATGTATGCCAACGATATTCTCACAATTCCAGTTAACCTGGCTGGTGTTCCGGGGATTTCAGTGCCATGCGGTTTTTCTGAAGAAGGACTGCCAATCGGCCTGCAAATCATCGGCAACGCATTTGCTGAAGGTACCGTTTATCGCGCGGCCCATGCATATGAGCAAGCAACTGATCATCATACAAAACGGCCTCAATTGGGAGGTGCCAAATCATGAACTTTGAAACGATAATCGGACTTGAAGTACACGTCGAGCTAAAAACAGAATCGAAAATTTTCAGTCCAAGTCCCAACGCTTTTGGCGATGAGCCTAACTCGAACATCAACCCGATTGACCTCGGCTATCCAGGGGTGCTGCCGGTATTGAACGAAGAGGCGGTCAATTATGCGATGAAAGCGGCACTGGCATTGAACTGTGACATTGCAACCAATACAAAATTTGACCGGAAAAACTACTTCTACCCGGACAACCCGAAAGCTTACCAGATTTCCCAATTTGATCAGCCAATCGGCGAGAACGGCTGGATTGAGATTGAGGTAAACGGTGAGAAGAAGCGGATCGGGATTACTCGCCTGCATATGGAAGAGGATGCCGGCAAGCTGACCCACCAGGATGATGGTCATTCGCTGGTTGACTTTAACCGTCAGGGCACACCGCTGATTGAAATTGTTTCGGAACCGGATATTCGTACACCCGAAGAGGCGTACGCCTATCTGGAAAAGTTAAAAAATATCATTCAGTATACCGGAGTTTCTGATTGTAAGATGGAGGAAGGATCACTGCGGTGTGATGCGAATCTTTCCATCCGTCCTATCGGGCAGGAAGAATTCGGTGTCAAAACGGAGCTGAAAAACCTGAACTCATTCTCATTCGTGCAAAAAGGTCTGGAATTCGAAGAGAAACGTCAGGAGAAAGAACTCCTATCAGGCGGCGAAATCCTGCAGGAAACACGCCGCTACGATGAAAAAACGAAAGAAACCATCCTGATGCGTGTTAAAGAGGGATCTGATGATTACCGTTATTTCCCTGAGCCGGACCTTGTGCCACTCTATATTGATGAGGAATGGAAAGAGCGCATCCGTGCTGAAATCCCTGAATTGCCTGATACCCGAAAACAGCGCTATATCAATGAATTAGAGCTGCCTGAATACGATGCTGCAGTTTTGACCAGTTCCAAGGAAATGGCCGATTTCTTTGAAGAGGCGGTCAATCATGGTGCCGATATCAAGCAAGCTTCCAATTGGCTGATGGGTGATGTATTGGCGTATATGAATAAGCATTACAAAGAGTTGAACGAATTAGCTTTGACGCCGGAAGCATTGGCTACTATGATTAAGCTGATCGAGGACGGTACGATTTCATCCAAGATTGCCAAGAAAGTTTTCGCAGAACTAGTAGAAAACGGCGGTGATCCGGAGAAAATTGTTAAAGAAAAAGGCCTTGTACAAATTTCCGACGAAGGTCAGCTGACTGAAATCATCACGAAAGTGCTCGATGAAAATGAACAATCGATCATTGACTATAAAAACGGAAAAGACCGTGCCATCAAATATCTTGTCGGCCAGGTTATGAAGGTAACCAAAGGCCAAGCGAACCCGCCAATGGTCAACAAGATCCTGCAGCAAGAGATTGATAAGCGGTAAAAAGTTGAAGCGCTAAATAAGGAAAAACGCTAAACAAAACACCAGGTTTCTGTCTGTACTGCCGGGACGAACAGAACGCCATATACGTATTCCAGGACTACTGTCATTTATGGCAGTAGTCCATCATTTTCGGTCAATGACTTTTCAATCTGATCAAAAAGGGCTATGATAGATTTTAGGTTCAAAAATTGATTTGCGTTATTTGAGGGGGAGTAACATGAAGAAAGCCCGCGTTATATATAATCCGACATCCGGGCGGGAAGCGTTTAAAAGGGAACTGGCCACTGTATTGGAACGGTTTGAAGTCGCCGGATTTGAAACCTCAGCACATGCCACCACAGCAGAGGGCGATGCCACAGATGCAGCCAAAGTTGCTGTTGAACGACACTTTGATCTTGTTGTTGCAGCAGGCGGCGACGGTACAATCAGTGAGGTCATTAATGGTTTGGCGGAGCAGGAGAACCGTCCAAAACTCGGAATCATCCCGACCGGAACGACCAATGATTTTGCAAGGGCTCTGTGCATCCCCCGGGACATTGGAAAAGCAATAGATATTATTTTGGAAGGCCAGTCAATGCTTCTGGACATTGGCCGTGTAAATGAACACTATTTCATGAACATCGCCGGGGGCGGCAAGCTGACAGAACTCACATATGAAGTACCAAGCAAGCTGAAAACAATGATCGGGCATTTAGCTTATTATGTGAAGGGTATGGAGATGCTTCCGTCTGTAAAGCCGACCCGGGCACGTATTAAATACGACGGTCATGTCCTGGATGAAGATATTATGCTGTTTCTCGTATCCAATACCAACTCTGTCGGTGGTTTTGAAAAGCTGGCCCCTGATGCACGTCTGGATGATGGCTATTTTGACTTGTTAATTTTAAAGAAAATGAATTTGGCCGAGTTTGTCCGCATTGCCAGTCTGGCCGTGAGGGGTGCCCATCTCGAGGATAAACGGATCCTGTATACGCAGGCTAAACATATTAGCGTTGAAACGGATGATAAGATGCAGCTGAACATAGACGGTGAATACGGCGGGCTGCTCCCTGGTGAATTTACGAATTTGCAGCAGCATATCGAATTCTTTGTACCGGATAAATTTATCGAAAAAGATGACGAAGGATAATCAGGAAGACTGCTTTCAATGGCAGTCTTTTTAATTTACACCAAGGATATGGTAGGATTAGAATCACATAAATGTACGAAAAGGAAGATATCAATGGCGAAACAAGCAGCACCAGTAAAGAAGAATCAGACCATCACACTCCAATTTGAAGATTTGACCCATGAAGGGAGCGGTGTCGGGAAAATCAATGGCTATCCATTATTTGTCCCTTATGCGCTGCCGGGTGAAGAAGGCGAAGTGAAGGTCGTTAAAGTCAATAAGAACTTTGGGTTCGGGAAACTGCTCAATGTGACTAAATCCAGCGAAGAGCGTGTTGAACCGCCATGTGATGTGTATTACAAATGCGGCGGATGTCAGCTACAGCATATGAGCTATGATATGCAGCTCGATATGAAGCAGGAACAAGTTAAGAATGCGATGCGAAAAATCGCCCACCTGGAAGACGTGCCGGTTCATCCGATCATTCGTATGGAAGATCCTTGGCGTTACCGCAATAAAGTGCAGATGCCTGTCGGGGAAAAAGAAGACGGTGAACTGAAAACTGGTTTCTACCAAAAACGCAGCCACCGGATCATTGATGGAATGGAAACGTGCAATATCCAGGATGAACTAAATGATCGCATGGTAGAAGCGGTACGCAGGATAGCTGACCGGTTTGGCATTTCTGCCTATGATGAACAGAATGATACCGGTGTGTTAAGGCACATTGTCGTTCGCACAGGTGAAGTGACAAAGGATACAATGATTGTCATCATTACCCGGACACCCGACATCCCGCATCAGGATGAGCTGGTCAAGGAACTGATCAATACTTACCCGCATATTAAATCGATCGTTCATAATATTAATGATCGAAAGACAAATTCCATTTGGGGCAAAAAATCCAAAGCGATTTGGGGAGAAGACTATATTTATGACACGATCGGCGACATTAAATTTGCTATTTCCGCCAAATCCTTTTACCAGGTCAACCCGCCCCAGACGAAGAAGTTATATGATAAAGCATTGGAGTATGCCAGGATCGGCGGCAATGATACGGTCGTCGATGCTTACTGCGGTATTGGTACAATTTCGTTATTTATGGCGCAGGAGGCTAAAAAGGTTTACGGGGTAGAAGTCGTCCCGGAAGCCGTTGATGATGCCAAGAAAAATGCCAAACTGAATGGGTTCACCAATGCCGCGTTTTATGTCGGCGAAGCAGAAAAAGTCATGCCGTGGTGGACGGCTCAGGGATTGCGTCCGGACGTGGTTGTCGTGGATCCGCCGCGGAAAGGCTGCGACGAGGAGCTGCTGAAGGCTATGCTGGGCATGGAGCCGAAGCGGATCGTATATGTTTCATGCAACCCGTCAACATTGGCGCGGGATTTGCGCATTCTGGAAGACGGCGGCTATGTCACACAGGAAGTCCAGCCGGTTGATATGTTCCCGCAGACACATCATGTTGAATCGGTGTGCTGGCTGAAGAGGGAAGCTGTCTAATTAAAATATAAACTTCCCGGTTAAATAAGCATTTCCTGTCAGTTTGATAAAAAGAGCTCAAGCATGGTATAAGTGTAAAAGAAGCAGAGAAATATTTGTTTTCATGATGAGAGGATTTTAAATTTGGAAATGAAAGATAATTTTTGGCGTCATTTACCACGTCCGTTTTTTGTACTGGCGCCAATGGAAGATGTGACACATGTTGTTTTTCGCCATGTAGTGAGTGAAGCCGCCAGACCTGATGTGTTTTTTACAGAGTTTACAAACACAGAGAGTTATTGTCACCCAGAGGGGATCCATAGTGTACGCGGGCGTTTGACTTTTACAGAAGATGAACAGCCAATGGTGGCCCATATATGGGGAGATAAGCCTGAATATTTCCGGCAAATGAGTATTGGTATGGCGGGTCTTGGCTTTCAGGGTGTGGATATCAATATGGGCTGTCCTGCCCCCAATGTGGCACCCAAAGGGAAGGGCTGCGGTCTTATCCGTCGTCCGGATGTTGCAGCAGATATTATACAAGCAGCAAAAGCAGGAGGATTGCCCGTAAGTGTGAAGACGAGGCTTGGTTACACGAATGTAGATGAATGGCATGACTGGCTGACACATTTATTGGAACAGGACATCGTCAATCTTTCCATTCATCTGCGTACGAAAAAGGAAATGAGCAAAGTGGACGCGCATTGGGAACTGATTCCGGAGATCAAGAAACTTCGTGATCATGTGGCGCCAGATACACTTTTGACAATCAATGGGGATATCCCTGACCGTCAAACCGGATCTGAGCTCGCCCATCAATACGGTGTTGACGGGGTTATGATTGGGCGTGGTGTTTTTAAAAATCCATTTGCCTTTGAAAAGGAGCCGAAAGATCATAACAGTAAGGAATTGCTTGATCTCTTAAGGTTACATCTTGATCTTCATGATAACTATTCACAAGAATTTGAGCCACGTCCATTCAAACCGCTTCGTCGTTTTTTTAAGATATATGTCCGCGAGTATCGAGGGGCGAGTGAATTAAGAAACCAGTTGATGAATACAGAGTCAACTGATGAAGTGCGTGCATTACTCGATAACTTTGAGGGAAAGAATAGGAATTAATGCTGTATGTCAAGACGATAATCTATTTCCCATAATGAATGACTAAAGACATGAACAAAAGACGTTTCAGGTAAGAAATATCTTTTTTCATGTCTTTGTTTGGTTAATCCTTCCCTGTTTTCAGACAGAGATTATTGACGTTTACGTATTAAAGCGGTATAGGTACCTGGACACCATGATAGCAAATTGAATAATTAACGTTGTCTTTCCCAATAATTATTCGCAGCAGCTATGGTTTGAAAATTTATTGCAATTACTTGTGAAGCTGATATTAGACTCTTTGCATTCTGTGAGTATTTAGGACGCAATTTTTTCCTGATCTTTTCAGATGGCTGTGTATATTGTACTCCCTTCTGTGCAAGTGTAATGGCTAATTCAAATCCCTCTTGAGGTGTTTTAGTTTTTAAACTTCTAAGCCATTTTTCCATGGATTTCATCTCCCTTATGATTACCTCATATATAATATATGCCCATTTAAATGGAAAGTTCATAATTTAAAAGTATTGAATTCATGGCTATGTGGGATACAGGGCACAGACAAACTGAAATCCATTCTGATCACTTATTACTTTAACACCTGAAACGCGCTGCAATCCTCATGACATTGTAAATTGTCCTCGCATGCCTACCTTCTTGCGTATAAGGGTTTATCAGCGGGCGGAGATGCTGAAGAAATTGCTGGTCGCAAAAGCATGGTGATCCCCCTTTTTGCAAACATTCATCATGCGCTCTGCAGGCAACATCAACTGCATTAATTGGTGCACCTGGTCCGCTGCATCCTGGACCGCAGTATCGGTATCCTGGGAAAACGCAAAAGCCAGGGTGCGACTTTTTATACTGTGGCATCTCAATTCTCCTTTTCTTTTCGGTTATATTACAATATCGTATGTCTGCGGCGGTGCGGAGGTCTGTTTTAACACCTAATAAAAAAATTTTGACACAAAACCAATCAGCCTTTATTATGATATATGATAAACCCTACTAAAATGATAGGGAAAGGATGTCTTTTTAAATGGATTCATCTGCAAAAGTTCAGCCGATAGATGAAGTGAAAGATCCAGTACAGCTAAAAGGTACTGATTTAAATAAACCGCAAATGCCATTGATCATTGGAGGTCTGATTGTTGGGGCGATTCTGCTGGTTTATCTTATGGCAACACAGGATAGTGTACAGTCATTACTCCTTGTGATCGGTCTTTTGCTTGGGTATACATTATTCCATGCCCGTTTTGGTTTTACATCGGCATTCCGCAGGCTGGCATCAGTTGGAAACGGGAAGGCCCTAAGGTCGCACATGTTAATGCTGGCGGTGGCCGTTACGTTATTTGCACCGATTCTGGCTTTTGGATACTCATTTTTTGGCGGCGGTGTCTCTGGTTATGTGTCACCGGTAGGCGTCAGTCTTTTAGTTGGTGCCTTTATGTTTGGTGTCGGTATGCAGTTGGGTGGCGGCTGTGCATCTGGAACGCTTTACGCGGTAGGCGGTGGGCGCTCTGTCATGTTTATCACGCTATTATTCTTTATTGTCGGTGCAACGATTGGAGCATATCACTTACCTTTCTGGACAGAAGATCTGCCGTCATTTGAACCCGTTTCACTGGCAACATCGACAGGGTTTGGCTATGGCGGTGCCTGGCTATTATCGATTGTATTGTTTGGCCTGATTGCCTGGATTACGCTGGTCGTGGAGAAAAAGAAACAGCCACCGAAAATGGCACCTAAACCAACTGAAGCAGGGTGGAAACGCATTTTCCGCGGTTCATGGCCATTGTTCGCAGCGGCGATTGTATTAGCATTGCTGAACGCCCTGACGTTAATGACACGCGGTACACCATGGGGCATTACATCAGCCTTTGCTCTATGGGGTTCCAAGGTTGCACAATTCTTTGGAGTTGACGTGGCCAGCTGGGGATACTGGCAAGGTGCGAACGCGGCTGCATTGGAATCATCAATTTTTGCTGATTCCACAACTGTTCTCAACTTTGGTGTTATTCTTGGTGCGTTTCTTGCATCGGCAGCCGGCGGTCTTTTCAAATTTTCAAAGATTACCGGCAAAAACGCAGCTGCATCAGTTATTGGCGGGCTGCTGATGGGGTATGGTGCCCGACTGGCATTTGGCTGCAATATCGGTGCGTACTTCGGTGGCATCTCATCATTCAGCCTGCACGGCTATATATGGGGCATCATGGCCCTTGCCGGAACATTCTTAGCGCTGTATCTCAGACCTAAGTTCGGATTATCCGTTCCAAAACCAAAAGACTCGTTTTGTTAAAACAGTTTTCTTAAAAATCGTTGTTTCGAATCCGCTTTAGGCTAACTAACAACAGTCCTTACAGCAACAGCCAAACCTAAGAAATCTCTATTCAGGACCGGCTCTACTACAGAGCCGGTTTTTTCTGTATATATCAACAGTCAGTAACGCAGACTGCAATTTGACAGAATCAGTATCGTTTTGTATAATTTGATTTAACTGTTCAAAACAAATTAAACAAATCGAATAGATTGAACTGATTAAAGAAAGGAAGGTGGATTTATGGAAGCGAATGATGATATCCAAAAAATTGAAGAGTCCAGGGATATTTTGATCAGCGCAATCGCTCAGACGATGGTGATTTATGGTGTCACACCATCCGTGGGAAGAATTTATGGTGTTCTTTACTTTGCGGACAAACCGCTTAATCTTGACGACATTAAAGATCAGGTTGCCATGAGTAAAGGAAGTGTCAGCACAGGCTTGCGTGATCTTCTGGATACCGAAATGGTGATCAAAGTCTGGAAAAAAGGCGACCGAAAAGATCATTATATTGCTGAAAAAGATTTCTTCAAGAATTTCTTTGCCTTCTTCACCAAAATGCTGCGACAAGAGAGGAACATCATTTCAAGAGCCAACGAGCAGGTTGAAGGTACTCTTAAAGATATCGCAGTGAATGGTGATTCTGAAGAAGCGAAAGAGATGGCCCAAGGTGATCTCCAGGATATCGAGCAAACCATGACATACTTTGACTGGACGCTCCGATTGGCTAATGCCATGGAGTCAAGGGAGATATTTAACCATTTTCCAAAATACAAAGGGGGTGACAGCGCTGGACAAGACTAATACTGCACTCGTATTAATCGATGTGCAAAAAGAAAGCGAATTCGGTATTGAGGGCGTGAATACCGTAGTAAATAATACAGAAAAACTGATTGCCGAATGTCGGAAAATGGGCATCCCGATCATATACACCCGGCATATTAACCGTGAGGATAAAATCGGTCTTTCAAATGAGGAACCTTTGACCGAAGAGGACAAACCGGTATTTTACAATAACGGGACCGATGCGGTAGAGATCAAGGACCAGATCAAGCCTGAAAAAGACGACATTATCATTGATAAATACCGCTGGAGCAGCTTTTATGATACAAGTTTAGATCTGATGCTCAGGAATATGGGAATCAAACATTTGATTATGGGCGGATTTGTCACAGACGGCTGCTTGATGACGTCTGTGTTTGATGCTTACTTTCGGGATTATCAGGTGAATTTGGTGAAAGATATTTGCGGCGCTACGAATGAAGGTGCACATATGGCATCGATCATGATTATGGCCAACTGGGTCTATGATCTCGCCATATTTGATACGTCTGAAATGATCAGGAAATTAAATGGTGAATCATACGCGAACTGGGAAGCAACGTATCCCGATCAGCTGCAGTTCACACCCGAAATTATGCGTCAGATGTTTCATGGGTTGAACAGATAAATATTGTTTTATCGCAAAGGAGGAAAACAGTGTTAAAGAGCATGAAACGACTAAGTATTACTGCAATAATTTTGTTATTGATGGTTCTGTCAGCATGTGGTGGCAGCAGTGAAGAGAATGAAGCCTCAGACGAAGGGTCAAATAGCGACAGTGGAGTGGAACTTGGGCAAAAAGAACTGACAATTCCTTACGTTGCATGGGCGTCGGCGACAGCCAGCAACCATGTCATGGAAGTCGTACTGGAAGAAGCCGGCTACGACGTTACCTTGAAGCAGGTTAATTCCGGTGCAATGTATACAAGTGTTTCTGATGGTTCGGCTGATGCAACAATAAGCGTATGGCTGCCCCATACAGACGCGAGCTACTGGGAAAAGTATAAAGAGGACCTGGTGCATCTTGGACCAAATTTGGAAGGAGCACCGCTTGGACTTGTTGTGCCTGAATATATGGATATTAACTCAATCGAAGACCTGAAAGAAAACAAAAATTCGATCGGTGATAAAACAGAATATACGATTACAGGGATTGAACCCGGTGCCGGTCAAATGGAACTGACAAAAGAGGAAGTCATGCCAGAGTATGGGTTAGATGATTGGACATTGCAAGCGAGCTCTTCTCCGGCTATGGCCTCATCATTAGGCGAAGCTATTGAAAATAAAGAGCCGATTATCGTCACACTCTGGTCCCCGCACTGGACATTCTCGGAATATGATCTGAAGTATCTTGAGGACCCAAAAAATATTTACGGTGATCCTGACAATATCAATACCATTGTCCGGAAAGACCTGGATGAAGACGCTCCGAAAGCACACAAAATACTTGATCAGTTTAAGTGGTCAAAAGATCAAATCGGAGAAGTCATGGTAAAAATAAACGATGGAATGGATCCTGCCAAAGCAGCTGAAGAATGGGTGAATAACAATCAGGAAGCCGTTGATGAATGGATGAAAGGCACTAAGGAATAATCCATTTATAAGCTAAAAATGAATAGCCATTGAAAAAGCAGAAACCGAGACAAACAGGTTTCTGCTTTTCTGATATAATAAAGTTTGCATAAGACAGTTTTCATAACAGAAGGGGAATACAAATGAAGAAACCAACTTTTCGGGACATCGAGATTATAGGCGGTGTAATAGCAGAAAACGAACAATACAGGCATTATCATTATCCGGAAATGTTGATCAGATATGATAGTAATTTTATAGACTTTAAACTAATGCCCTCGCTGGCAGAATTCCAACAGACAGAGATATTTTTAAAAGAATTTCATCAGAAGTATAATCAGACACATTTAAAATTTGAATTTCCGGAAAATGAAAAAACGGGCCCTGGATTGCAGAAGTATTTTGAAGATAATGGCTATGATATTGGGTTTATGGAGTTATATGCCATTCAGCCAAATGATTTTCCTTTCCAGCAGGTAAATACAGAAATCCGGGTTGAGGAAGTAACTGAGCACAATTACAATGATTTCATCAGCCTGCAGTATGAAACTGACAGGCAAAACGGGGAATCGTTTGCCAATGAAAAGGTAAAACTGAGTCAAAAGCAGTTTGCTGATAAGAACAACATGAAGGTGATTGCTTACTATCAAGGGGAGCCTGCCGGAACGATGAATGTGATTCTCTCAGATGAGTTCGTTGAAATTGATGACCTGGCTGTCCAGGAGGAATTGCAGCGAAAAGGAATCGGCGGCAGTCTGCAGCGGTTTGTCATGGACAGATTTTATGACCGGACGGTTATCTTGGTAGCTGACGGCCAGGACACAGCACGGGAGATGTATCAGCGGCAAAATTATCAGTATCTAGGGTTTAAATATGAGGTTCAGCGGATTGACGAGGAATGACATTTTTGTGAAGTCGGGCATACGTGACTGAAACATGATATAATACCTATTGTGTCCTATGGTGAATGACTTTCCATAAAAGTAGCATACTGAAGCTATATAGTTCATTCTGCTTACAAAAACGGCACTAAACTTTTACAATATATAAAGAGATATTTTTTATCGGTTATGTTGCATCTAATGCCCGATTGGTTCAACTAGCATTCAATGGGGAAAAGCTTTCCACTGAATGAAGTTTCATTTTATGTCAACTGAAAGGATGAAGAGGATGAGCAGGCAAATTGTCACCTCATCAGATATAGGCGGTATTACATCAGAGAAAGAAAACCAAACATCAATTGCGGTGGATCTGAAATCACTGTTTAAATTACCGGTGCTTATTGCTAATGCTGTACCGATATTTGCAGGATTTTGGCTTGCCGTCTATTTTACGGAAGCTTCTTTTGCAGCAAACTTTGGCATTTTCTTACTGACGATAATTGGCAGTACGCTCGTGATGGGCGGAGCACTTGTCATTAATAACTGGTACGATGTCGATATTGATACTGTGATGGACAGGACAAAAACACGGCCGACGGTTACCGGCAACATCGGGCTTCGGACCGTCCTGTGGATTGGACTTGGGACAAGCATTATTGGTTTAGTTATGTTGGCTTTTACGACACTTGAAGCCGTCATTTATGCGCTTATCGGCTGGTTCACTTATGTTGTGCTGTACACGATGTGGTCCAAGCGCCGTTATACCTTGAACACGGTCATCGGCAGCATTTCAGGTGCAGTGACACCGTTAATAGGCTGGGCTGCCCTTGCACCAGCATCTAATATTGTTCCAATTGTACTGGCACTGATTATTTTTATTTGGCAGATGCCGCACACATTTGCGATTGCCATCCGCAAGTACGATGAGTACAAAGCGGCTAACGTCGCGATGCTGCCAGTTATTTATGGCATGGCAATCACGAAACGTCAGATGGTAGTTTATATAGCATGTCTTTTGCCGTTGCCGTTTTATCTGTTTTCGCTTGGAACAGCATTTGTTGTTATTGCAACTCTGCTTAACGTTGGATATTTTGCCCTGGCGTTCAGCGGTCTGTTTGCCAAAGACACACGAAAATGGGCGGATAAAATGTTTATGGTATCGGTAAACTATTTAATGATTATTTTTGTCGCTGCCATCATCGCCACGGGCCCATGGTTTGGATAATGCTGAAAGATTAAGGCTCAGATAAATTGGGAATTAGTATAGTAAAACTATTCAGGAGGTAATCTTTATGGCAGATATCAAAAAAGGTGACCACAAGTTTTATATCGGCGACGATGAGCAAAACCCGAAAGCAGAGATTACATTTAAGGAAATAGGCGAGCATGAGCTGAATGTCGATCATACGTATGTTTCCGAAGAACTCCGCGGTGAGGGCATCGGCGGCAAGCTTGTTGAAAGAATGGTCGAACATGCACGCAGCGAAGGAAAGAAAATCGACCCGACATGCCCTTATACCAGGAAGAAAATAGAGGAAACATCTGAATACCACGACGTACTCGCCTAATAAGATACCGTCCCATAGCATAATGTGCCAGGGTTACAATGCCCTGGTTTTTTTAATATAATTGAATATAAGCTAGGTGGAAGAGGTTCGGATCATGCAAAAAGTGGCGAAGATCATTTATGAAAGTATCATGATTTTGCTTGTGATGCTTACGATAATAACAATTTGGACAGATGATACGTATAACTCGACAATCAGTTGGATCGTATGGGCAGTGTTTTTTGCTGATTTTACCGTCCGCTTTATTTTATCTGGTTCAAAGTGGGATTTTATCAAACATAATCCCTTTCTTATCATTGCTATCATCCCGTTTGATCAGTTTTTTCAGGTGGCCAGAATCGTACGGATTATCTATCTCTTCCGAATAAAAACAATCACAAAATATTATGTCGTGCCATTTGTCGAAAAGCTGACATTTCAATCGAAGTCACTGATCCTGTCCATTATCCTATTTTTGCTGCTTGCAGAAGCCGCTCTTATCTGGACAAATGAAGGATCTGTCGGGACTTATTTTGACGGGCTATTCGTTGTGTTAGGCTATTTGCTCTTTTTTGGTCACCGGGTTTTTGAGATAGATCAGTCCATTTCAGTCTGGACATTGACAGTGGTTTCAGTTATCGGCATTGCCATTCAGGGACTAGCGCTGCAGTGGGTGTTTAATCGAATTGAGCGTATTTATAAGCGGTTTAAAAATAAGCGTGGACCGCATTCGGACGAACGGGAGGAAGCCAAAAGTTAATCTATGGCGGTGCGCGATAGATGGACGAAGAATCGCTATAGTTTGCCCCATAATCGCTGCAGGTTCCTCAATAACCTCTATAACTTTTAAGTTATAATAGGATCTTCATAAATACACGATTGATATAAACTGCGACATAGTGAAAAATGTGTGCGCTTAAACACCGCTTCGGAAATACACTACGCACACCTTAGGGCGGCTGGTGAGCCTCTGCGTGCTGGCGCACTGCGGGGTCACCTATGCCTCTGCTCCCGCAAGAGACTCAGCGTATTTCCTTCGCTAAGTTTTGTTTCACAGACCAAGATATTTTACGATGGCTAAAGACCGATTTCTCAACCATTAACCTAGCAGGAATATACTCACTTCCGTGGGCTCACCACGAACCTTCTTGCTTTCAAAAAACGCTCGCGTGGGTCTCGAAGGATCGCTGTCCCACAGAAGCCTCTCATATTCATTTTTGCTGCTTGAATGACTCACTTTTCTTCCGATCGAAGTTTTGTGTTGTTCGATCGCATGAAGCGGGCACAAGGATGTGCGGCGCTCTGAACTTCGCGCGAGAGTGGCATGAAATCGCGCGACACTCCTTGGATTTCGCGCGAGAGTGGCATAAAATCGCGCGACACTCTCTTGGTTTCGCGCGAGGGTGACATGAAATCGCGCGACACTCTTGGTTTCGCGCGAGGGTGGCATAAAATCACGCGACATTCCTTGGATTTCGCGCGAGAGGACTCCTCGTACTCAGATGTCGTGAACAAAATACACTGCGCTAACGTGGCGTTGATTGGAGCGAAGGGCAGGAGACTCCTGCGGGAAAGCGGGCGGCTGAAGATCTGAGCAGGGAGCGGGTTTTGCTTCCGAGGAAGCTGAAGCGTTGTCCTAAGGTGTGCGACTGCCAAGCAGCGGAAATCAAACGCTGCAATAGCGAAGTGCATTTCCGAAGCGATGTTATTCCACTCAACTCTGTCTTTACGTCGCAGTTTATGCATTTCGGTCAAAAAACAACAAACTGTTAGAAAGAAAACCCATGTAAAAAGATCTGCCGTCAATGGCAGATCTTTGCATCTAATAGCCCATCACCACAGCGGAGCTTTCTCGACCACGCGTCCTTTCCGTCCTCTCGTTGTTTCAGCCTGGCGGAGTGAATTGATGACGGCTTCTTCTGTCGTCTCGACGACAGCCTGGAAAAGTCTGTTCATGACAGGATGGTCGTCACGGAGAAATGTTTCATTTTCCACAGCGGATCCACTGTTATGGTCAAATAAATTGGCAGTTGAAAATGCAATGGCGATATCACCGCTCCCATGGCCAATATAGCTGCCGGTTCGCCCTAATCCGGCTGCAGTACGATTGGCAAGACGTTTCAGCTGCCGGTCGTAAAGCGGTGCGTCGGTTGCAATCACCATCATAATTGATCCATCAGGTGTATTCATATGAATCCTATTGAAATCGGCGAATAGTGCATGTTCCCGTTTGCCGAAATTGCTGTTCACCAGACATCCGACTGTATAGCCTCTCACCATCCGTGATGATGCCCCGATTCCACCTTTATAACCGTAGCAGACCATCCCTTTTCCTGCCCCGATGGCACCTTCTTCAATCGTCTCCCCGGATGCACGTTCAATTGCCTCTACCGCATGTTCCGGTTTGACAGCCCGAAGACGCATTGAATTCAAATAGCTGTCATTGCACTCGCCAACGACGATATTGATTGAGCTTGCTGTATCGCCGATTTCCGGATTTTCACCAAGCATATATTGAAGCGTTCCCTGCAAGACAGGACCAATACTGAACGTGTTTGTCAGCATAATGGGTGATTCCAGCAGACCTAGCTCGTCAATTTGAACAAGGCCGGCTGTTTTTCCATATCCGTTAATGACAGAGTTTGCGGCCCGGACCTTGTTTCGGAAAAGGCTTTTACTATGAGGTAGTATAGCAGTGATCCCGGTGCAAATGGTATCCTTTTCATTGATTTCTTCATAGAGCGTTACATGACCGACTTTTACTTCCGCCACATCAGTAATGCAATTATTTCTCCCTTTTCGCAGCTGCATAGATGTACCCCTTCATATAATAGATTTAGTAGCATTATAGCAGACTGTTTCCGGTCTGAATAATATAGGTTTTTTCACATAATTGTTTTTTAGTGAATTTGAAATGATTGAAGGACATACGATGGTATCAGATTGGGTTTTCGAAAAGGTTGTTTACATAATGACAAGTATTTTTTAGGCCCGGTTTTATATATTTGCTGTCTGGAGTCTGGGACAAGCCATATGATTATTTATCGCCATATACGGATGTGGCGCTGTATGGTTATATGGTGATCTTATGATTTTTGATTCTTATATCTATCACAAGTTTGGTTGATTTTCTCTATAACAAAAAAAGAAGGTGAAATCATGACAGCCGCTTCAAATTTAACGATTTGGCTGGCATTTGGAGCAGGTATTCTTTCATTCCTGTCCCCTTGCACATTGCCGATTTTCCCGGCGTATTTATCCTATATTACCGGTATGAGTGTGAAGGAACTGAAAGAAAATCAAGATATCAGGATACGCAGTAAACTGCTGATTCATTCCGTTTTTTTCCTGTTGGGAGTCTCTACTGTGTTTCTTGGCCTAGGTGTCGGTATTTCCTTTTTAGGTCAGTGGATTCAGGGGATGCTGACAGGCGATTCAGGTTTATTCATTCAGCGTATTGCCGGTATTTTCATAATTGGGATGGGCCTCTTTGTAGCAGGCTTGCTTAATATCTCATCCTTTATGAAGGAAAAAAGGATGCAATTTGCACGTAAACCAGCGGGCTATTTAGGGACGATTTTTGTCGGCGTGGGATTTGCCGCAGGATGGACCCCCTGCATCGGGCCGATTTTTGCGTCTATATTGGCTGTGGCAGCAAGCAACCCGACACAGGGAACGATTTATACCACTATGTATATAATCGGCTTCGCACTGCCTTTTCTCATATTGACATTTTTCCTTGGGTCGACACATTTGATTCTCCGTTACAGCCAGAAAATCATGAAAGCAGGCGGAGCGGTTATGATTTTTATGGGCATTTTGCTGTTTACAGGCCAAATGACACGGATCTCACAGGTGTTGCTCAAGCTTGTAGAAGATACATGGCTTTCTAATCTGGGTTAAAGGGAGGTTTTAGATATGAAAAAAATAGTGATTATTGTTGTTTTAACAGGAATGTTTGCATGGGCCGTTTATGATCTGACTGCCGATTCACGGGGGGAACAGTCGATTGATGAGAATAATTTTACGGTTGCGGAAAACACAGCAGATCAGGAGAAAAGCGATAAACTGAATGAAGACTCCGGCTCAGATGAAACAGGTCTGGAAGTTGGTGATATGGCACCTGATTTTAAGTTGGAAACGCTTGAAGGGGAAGAGGTTTCTTTGTCCGACTATCGCGGTCAGCGGGTGGTGGTGAATTTCTGGGCAACCTGGTGTCGGCCATGCCGCGCTGAAATGCCGGACATGCAGAAGTTTTATGAGGATAAAGATGTTGAAATTTTAGCAGTTAATTTAACCAGTTCGGAAAGCAGCCAAAGTGGTATTCAGGATTTTGTTGATGCATATCAACTGACATTTCCGGTCTTAATGGATAAGAATTCGGAGGTAGCCAACCAGTATCAAATAAAGCCAATACCGTCATCCTTTATGATTGACTCCAGTGGAAGAATTCAGTTTAAGGCATTGGGAGCCATGAACTATGAGCTGATGGTACAGGAGTTTGAAAAGATGCCATAATTATTCTGCTGGCGTGAAAGATTTCCCTTTATTTTTATAAAGGGAAAAAAACAGGATGATTGTATTCTACTGCTGGCAGGTGCTATACTATAATAAATTTAAAATATGAATGCTTAATATTCCTTCGGGGTCGGGTGAAATTCCCAATCGGCGGTGATGAAGCACAGCTTCCGAGTCCGCTACCCGTGCGGTTTTCCAACCAAGCGGTGGATCCGGTGAAACTCCGGAACCGACAGTGACAGTCTGGATGGGAGAAGGAATTTTTACGGATCGTTTACATAGGTCAAGTGTATGCAATTGATGTTTTCGATTGCGATAAGCTTGGCTGAATTGCCTAATAGTCATAAACGATACGATAAAATTCTGCCCTTGTAGCCTCTGAAGCGAATTCAGGGGTTTTTTTAGTATTTAAATTGAAAGAGAAGCCGAATGAATCCCCGATTGTTTCATAAGGAGGAGTAACCATGAACGATGAACACTATATGCAAATGGCGCTTAACCTGGCCAGCAGTGTTTCAGGCCAAACAGGTCCGAATCCGCCGGTTGGCGCGGTTGTAGTTAAGAATGGCGAAATCTTAGGAGTAGGTGCGCACTTGAAGGCAGGGGGGCCGCATGCGGAAGTTCATGCGCTCCAAATGGCCGGCGACAAAGCAAAGGGTGCAACAATTTATGTCACGCTTGAGCCGTGCAGCCATTATGGTAAAACACCGCCATGTGCTGACTTGATCATAGAAATGGGATTAAGCCGGGCGGTTATTGCCATAAAGGATCCGAATGAAAAAGTCGCGGGGCGCGGGATAGAAAAGTTAGAAGCAGCAGGTGTCGATGTTGAGTTGGGTGTGCTGCAAAAAGAGGCGGCAGCGGTTAATAAGTTTTTTTTCCACTACATCCGGACCAAAACGCCGTATGTAACAATGAAGTCTGCTGTCAGCCTGGATGGTAAAACCGCAACACATACGGGTGACAGCAAATGGGTGACCGGTGAGGCGGCAAGGCGCGATGTCCACCAATATCGTCATATCCATGATGCGATTCTGGCGGGTGTGAAGACGATTCTTGCTGATAACCCAAGTTTGACAGTACGTATTCCGAATGGCGGTAAAAATCCGCTGCGCATCATTCTTGACAGTGACCTGCGCACGCCGACGGATGCAAATGTCGTAAATGATCAACAAGCTGATACATGGATTTTCACTAAAGAGCATATCAGAGAAGAGAAAATGGAACCGTTTAAGGAAAAAAGCGGTGTGAGCATCATTCCGCTTGACTCACTGGATTCTGTCACTGTGCTTAACTATTTGGGAAGCAGGAAGATCATGTCATTGTTCGTTGAAGGCGGTTCTGCAGTTAACGGGTCTTTTCTGGAAAGCGGAAAAATCAATCAGCTTGTGCAGTATATGGCACCTAAACTAATTGGCGGAAAAGACGCGCCTTCGTCTATCGCGGGCAACGGCTTTAGGCATATGACAGAAACACTGCCGCTGGATATCACAAACGTGGAAATGATCGGAGAGGACATTAAAGTCATAGCAGAACCGCAAAAGGGTGATACAGATGTTTACGGGGATTATTGAAGAAAAGGGCACGACCAAACAAATAAAACAAGTATCCGAGAAATCAATTCAAATGACAATCGGATCGTCAAGAGTCTTGAAAGATATTCAAATTGGTGACAGTGTTTCAGTCAATGGTATCTGTCTGACCGTAACGAACTTTACAGATACCAGTTTTCAGGTGGATATCATGCCGGAAACGGTGAAAGCAACTTCCCTCGGGCTGCTTGTGGAAGGATCGCATGTGAACCTTGAGCGTTCGATGCCAGCAAATGGCAGGTTTGGCGGGCATTTTGTCTCCGGTCATGTGGATGGGACCGGAACGATTGTCCGAAAAGAAAAACAGGAAAATGCGATATATTATGATGTGGAAATTCCGGAAGAACTGGTCATTTACTTTATCATGAAAGGATCTGTTGCAGTCGATGGTGTCAGTCTGACAGTTTTCGCCATCAGTGGCAGCACGTTTACGATATCACTTATCCCTCATACAGTGTTCGAGACAGTATTGGGCGATAAAGGCGAGAAGGACATCGTCAATATTGAATGTGACATGCTGGCTAAACATGTAAAAAATATACTCAGCCAGTAGCATCATGTAAATTGATTCCAAAAACAAAGGAAGTGGACAACGTGTTTCATACAATTGATGAAGCGATAAACGATTTGAAAGCAGGAAAACCGGTGATTGTGGTTGATGATGAAGACCGGGAAAATGAAGGTGACCTGGTGGCATTGTCGGAAAAAGCGACACCGGACGTAATCAATTTTATGATTACCTATGGAAAGGGTCTTGTGTGTACATCCATTAAATCGGATTTAGCCGGGAAACTAAAATTGCCATTGATGACGAGTCAGAGTAGTGACCCGTTCAGAACAGCATTCACTGTCAGCATCGACCACAACGATACAACAACGGGTATTAGCACAGATGAGCGTTCGAAAACAATCCGGGCACTGCTTGATCCGAATGTTAATGCGGAAGATTTTAAGCAGCCCGGCCATGTTTTCCCGCTGATCGCCAAAGATGGTGGCGTTTTAACACGACAGGGTCACACAGAAGCTTCCATCGATCTGGCAGATTTAAGCGGTGCCTTCCCGTCAGGCGTCATTTGTGAAATTATCAAAGACGATGGCACAATGGCCCGGGTACCGGATTTACGTAAAATGGCTGATGAATTTGGTCTGAAGCTTATATCGATTGCAGATCTGGTTTCTTACCGGAAGCAGCATGAAATTCATGTCAGCCGGGCTGTAAAAACGACACTGCCGACCGATTTTGGTACGTTTACCGTGTATGGTTACACGAATGATTTAGATGATAAAGAACACATTGCACTCGTGAAAGGTAATGTTCATGAAAAAGAGACTGTATTGGCCAGGGTGCATTCTGAATGCCTGACAGGTGATGTGTTTAGTTCCCATCGCTGTGATTGCGGGCCGCAGCTGTATGAGGCTTTAAATAAAATTAATGAAGCAGGCGCCGGTGTATTAGTATACATGCGTCAGGAAGGGCGCGGAATCGGGCTGCTTAACAAACTGCGTGCCTATCAGCTGCAGGATTCCGGAATGGATACAGTTGAAGCGAATGAACAGCTTGGATTTGCTCCGGATATGCGCGAATATGATATCAGCGCTCAAATTTTGAAGGATATCGGCTCAGAAAAAGTAAATCTTTTGACGAATAACCCTGAAAAAATGCGGGGGCTTCAGTCTCACGGCATTCAAATCGATGCACGTGTACCGATCGAGACGGGTTCAACGGCGGAGAATGAACGCTACATGCACACCAAATCTCAAAAGATGGGGCATTTATTCAGTTTTCATCATAACTAAAGGAGATGATCAATTTGGGGAAAACATTTGAAGGCAGTCTTGTTGGCTCAGACTTGAAAGTTGGCATCGTTGTGGCACGGTTTAATGACTTTATTACGAGTAAGCTGCTGGAAGGGGCAGCAGATACCCTGAAACGGCACGGTGTCAAAGAAGAGAATATTGATATTGCCTGGGTTCCGGGCGCATTTGAAATTCCTGTCGCTGCCGGGAAAATGGTGGCCAAGGATGAATATGATGCTGTTGTGACACTTGGGGCGGTTATACGCGGCTCAACGCCACATTTTGACTATGTTTGCAGTGAAGCGGCCAAAGGGATATCCAATGCGGCAATGCAGTCCGGCAAACCGGTTATTTTTGGTGTGCTGACGACTGAAACCATCGAACAGGCGATTGAACGCGCCGGGACGAAAGCCGGTAATAAAGGATCGGAATCAGCTGCTGCGGCAATTGAAACAGCAAATGTCATCCGAGAACTAAACGGGTAATTGTTCATAGGCTCAATTATTTTTTCAGCTCCTTAAACTTTCATAATGGCATAGTCGGCCTCAGTAAGATACACTAGAGTTAGAAGATTGTATAACTGGAGGCAGTCAAAATTAAAGGCTTAATTTATCAAATCATCATAGTTGGCGTTATCTGGATTGGAATGGCGTTCTACTTCACATATATGGACCCGGCAAGCAAATTTATTTTCTACTTGGTGACATCCTGGCTGTTATTTTTAGTTGTCATGCTGTTAAAACAGCTAATTAAAAACCGCGGTAACGATAAAGATTCAACTACGGGAAGGTAATACAATGCTCACGATCGAGAACTTATATAAAACATATGGCGACAAGATATTATTGAATGATATTTCGTGTATGATCAAACCCAATGACCGAATCGGACTGATTGGTGTCAATGGCACCGGTAAATCCACTTTCTTGAAGGTCATTGCCGGGATTGATACAGCGGAAAAAGGCACCATCAACCATGCAAAAGATTATCAAATTGAATATTTGGCTCAGGAGCCTGAACTGGAGCCGGGATTGAATGTGATTGAGCAAATTTATTACGGGGAAGCAGCCATTATGAAGGTCATGCGTGAATACGAACAGGTACTTCTAGAGCTGCAGCATCATCCCGAAAATGAAAAAGTCCAGGAGCGCCTGATGGAAAAACAGCAGCAAATGGACGAACATGAAGCATGGGAAGCCAATACAGCCGCTAAAACAATTCTTACTAAACTGGGAATCACAAATTTCCATAAAAAGGTAGAGGAGCTCTCAGGCGGTCAGAGAAAACGGATAGCCATCGCCAAGGCACTCATTCAGCCAGCTGATCTTTTAATTCTTGACGAGCCGACCAACCATCTGGATAATGAAACAGTCGACTGGCTTGAGAAGCATTTGGCATCATACAAAGGTGCGCTGATGCTCGTAACACACGACCGTTACTTCTTAAATCGGGTCACCAATCAGATTTTCGAATTGGATAAAGGCAATCTTTATACGTATGACGGCAATTATGAATTATTTTTGGAGAAAAAAGCAGAGCGTGAAGCACTGGAAAGAAGCTATGAAGAGAAGCATCGGAATACATTGCGCCGCGAACTTGCCTGGCTAAAGCGTGGGCCAAAAGCACGCGGAACTAAGCAAAAAGCACGCGTTGAGCGGGTTCAGGAGATGCGACAACAAACATTTGATACGGAATCCCGGGATGTGTCTTTTGAAGCAGGATCCACCAGGCTCGGCAAAAAAGTCATCGAGCTTGAGGGAATTGAAAAAAGTTACGGTTCCGAACAGCTGATAGCGGACTTTGATTTTCTGGTTGTTCCGGGTGATCGTCTGGGGATTGTGGGACCGAACGGCTCGGGAAAAACAACACTTCTGAATATTATAGTCGGACGCCTCGCACCGGATAAAGGTGAAATTGAAATCGGACAAACAGTTAAAATCGGGTACTATACGCAGGGTGATGAAGAACTTGATGACGATAAACGGCTTATTGAGTATATCCGGGAAGTTGCCGAGGTGATCCATACAAAGAATGGTGACGTCATTACGGCGGAACAAATGCTGGAAAGATTTTTGTTCTCGCGCCGTGAACAATGGAATTATATCCGGAAATTGTCCGGCGGGGAACGTCGGCGTCTATATTTGCTTAAAGTTCTGATGTCGGAACCAAACGTGCTGCTGCTGGATGAGCCGACCAATGATTTGGACACACAGACACTGGGAGTCCTCGAAGAATATCTCGATCAGTTTCCGGGGGTTGTCATTACGGTATCGCACGACCGGTATTTTCTAGATCGTGTCGTTGATCATATGCTTGTTTTTAAAGAAAATAACCCGATTGAGCATTTCTACGGCAACTACAGTGAATTTTTGAAATGGGAAAAAGAGGCGCAAAAACAGTACGGACCAAAACCGTCAAAAAAGTCCGGCCAGAAACCGGCTCGAAAGAAGAAGATGTCTTACAATGAGAAGATGGAATGGGAAACAATTGAAGATGATATAACAGAACTGGAGACCATGATTGAAAACCTTCAGGAACAGATAGCCGGTGCCGGGAGCGATACTGGAAAAGTACAAGAACTTTATAAGGAACAACAGGAAATTGAGGAGAAACTGGAAGCAAAAATGGAACGCTGGGAAGAGCTTTCGCTTCTGGCAGAGGAATTGGAAATCAAATAGTTTAAAAAATGGCATGCATAAATTTGTATATTCACCAATTTTATGTTTAATTTGTATCGTATTGCGGAAAATAGAAGTGGTATAATCCATATCGGAGGAGGTAAGAGAATGAAGCTATTTCAAGTCAGAAAAGGACAATTTGTCTATTATAAGAATGAGCTTCATAAGGTGTATTCCGTAAAGCCTATGTTCAAGCAATCCGTACACCTTTATCGTTTAAAGGATATGCAGCAGGACATAACAAGAGCCAGCAATATTGAACCGTGCAGACCAAAACATAACGATTCATTTATTTTTTACGGGAAACGCTACACAGTTGATAAAAACAAGAAACCTGAGCCGGGTGATTACATTTTAATCATTAAGCCTGCGCCAGATTTTCTCGATCATTATTCACTTAATGAAATCGAAAAAGTCGACAATGTAGAAGATGGGAATGTCGTCACAACACGGGATAATGGCGTTAAACACAGCGAGTATGTTGTATTGGTTCCCGGAAAAACGGAAGATAGTGAAGATATAGCCTATTATGATAAAACACTTGTTTCAGAAGTACAGCTTGCAGAAGATGAATCACCGCAGATATCCGGTGACGATGGCAGCGACAATCCGGTAGTCGGGGATATTTATTATGATGTTAAAAACAACACGAAGGCAATGGTTGTTGCGATGACAGAAGATGAAGTATTTTTGGGACATAATGTCAGAGTCCATGTATCGAATTTGTCGGATGAAAACCAATTCCGATTAATCTACCGTTTTGATGAAGGATTTTAATAATTGAATTGAAGTTTAAAAAAGCATCGGCGTTCCGGTGCTTCTTTATCTTTGGCTCTTTTCGTTTACTTTGAATTTTTTCATCGAAGTTGAGATAAATTGCGACATAGTGAAAAATTTGTGTGCGATAAACCGCTTTGGAAATACACTTCGCTAAGTTTTGTTTACGGACTTTATATTTTACGACGGACAAAGCCCCGATTTCTCAACCATTAACCTAGCAGGAATACTTTTGCTGCCTAAATGACTCGCTTTTCTTCCAATCGAAGTTTTGTGTTGTTCGATCGCGTGGCGCTCTAAATTTCGCGCGAGGGTGGCACGGAATCGCGCGACACTCTTGAATTTCGCGCGAGAGTGGCACGGAATCGCGCGACACTCTTGAATTTCGCGCGAGAGTGGCACAGAATCGCGCGACACTCTCTGAATTTCGCGCGAGAGTGGAACAGAATCGCGCGACACCCTCCAGATTTCGCGCGAGAGGATTCTTCGTACTCAGAAATCGTGAACAAAAAATACACTGTCATTACGTCGCAGTTTATGGAAATTGTTAAGGATTCAAATAGTGGGGATAGCAATAAAAATTTCAAAAATAGTCTTACTTATCGACAATTCTTGACCTTGGGCTATCTCTCAACTCGTAGCGGAAAAAGTCAAAAAGTCAAAAAGTCAAACAACTTTAATTTATCCCGCATATAATGGACAGTAATCCGCCAAAGGACATCGACTAACTGTTCCTAAATGCCCGATTCTGTTCAACTAACAACCAGTGGGGAAAAACGCCTCACTGATTGCAGTTTCACTTTATGATTCAAGCATACTTTCCGCTTTATAGCCGAGGACATTAATTGGGTCTTTTGGCGATGAATATGGCGGAGCATAACCAAGCTCCAGCTCCGGAAGATCATAGACGGTCATTTTTGCCTTCATGACTGTTGCCATGACTGCTAGACGTTTATCAACGCCTTCCCTGCCAACGGCCTGAGCGCCATATATACGTCCGTTTTCAGCGTCAAACAAAACTTTTAATGTGATTTTTTCAGCACTTGGATAATATCCGGCATGAGATAGACCCTCATGCACAGCTTCTTTATAGTTGATGTCCAAATGCTTGAGCACGGCTTTATTCAGCCCTGTGGCGCCCGCACTCAAATTAAATACTTTGAATATAGCTGTACCCTGAACACCCGCATATGGATTAGTGCCGCCCTGGAGGTGGTTGACGAGAATAAAAGCCTGCCGGTGTGCCGGACCAGCAAGCGCAACATGTCTTGGTGTCCCGGTCAGCAGATCATTTGTCTGGATTGCATCACCCAGAGCATAAATATCAGGGTCGCTTGTTTGCATATAATCATTTACTTTAATGCCCCCTGTTTCGCCGATCTCCAGTCCACTGTCCTCAGCCAATACCTTATTCGGCCTGATCCCGACGGCCATAATAGTCATGTCCGCTTGAACGCTCTTTCCGCTTGTTAAGTCGAGTGTTGCACCGTTGTTGGAAAATGATTCAAGACTTTCATCAAGCAGAAGCTGGACCCCTTTTGCTTTGAGGTGGTTTTCGATTATAGCAGCCATATCCTGATCAACCAGTTTCATGACTTGTTCGCTACGGTCAATGATTGTACAGTCAATACCACGTGCGTGTATATTTTCCACCATTTCGAGCCCGACGAAACCAGCGCCGACAATGGCGCAACTCTGAGGCTTTTCCGTTTCAATATAATGTTCAATTGCGTCCATATCCGGTATGCTGTGCAGGGTGAATGTCCGATTGTCATTCATTCCTTCAAGTTCAGGCTTTTTGGCGGAAGCCCCGGGCGAGAGAATCAATTTATCATAAGATGTCCGATGTTCCCCTGCAGAGTCCCGATAGGTAAGCTGTTTGTTTTCTCGGTCGATCGAAGTCACTTCCGTATTGGTTCGCAGGTCCAGGTCAAATTTGCCGGCAATTTTATCGCTGCTGACAAGCAGTTGGTCCCGTTTATCAACAACGCCGCCGATATAATATGGCATGCCGCAAGTTGAGAAAGCGACATGTTCATCCTTATCAAACAACGTAATTTTCGAGTCATTATCATTTCGGCGGATTTGGGCAGCAACATTGGCCCCGCCTGCCACGCCTCCGACGATGACAATTTTATTTGCCATATGTAATTACCTCCCTTTTATAGTAAAATTCCCTTTTTTGAACTGGATTAACCTCAAATGCTAAAGTTCACAATTAAGCACACAATTAATCTTATGTTTCAGTATCCCCATAGATAAATGGAAGCCTGCTGTGCAGACTTCCGCGACTAAATGATCCCTAATGAATTTAAAAATACGATAATGATCGTAAGCGGCACGAGCCAGCGCATGATCTGAAACCAGAGCTGGAAAACCCCGGATGAAAGGTTGTTGCCATATAAAAATTCCTGTTTCATCAAGGCGCGATCCATCCTGATTCCGATAAATAACGCCATCAGCAAACATCCGCCCGGAAGCATTATGTTGCTGACAAGAAAGTCACTGGCGTCAAACACGGTCTTGCCAAAAATTTTAAAATCTGAAA
The DNA here is from genome assembly GCF_000224785.1 of Lentibacillus jeotgali. Taxonomy (GTDB): domain Bacteria; phylum Bacillota; class Bacilli; order Bacillales; family Amphibacillaceae; genus Lentibacillus; species Lentibacillus jeotgali. The sequence goes on from NZ_AGAV01000005.1 coordinate 179,863, forward strand.
GCGCACTTGAAGACAGGGCAGCAGGAATCCCAGCAAAGAAAACGATTAGACCGGAGACCCAGACGACTTTGGTCCGTGAATAGTTCTTTCTGGCAGTGACGGCTGATGTCATAATCTCCAGCATGCTGAATGCAGATGTGAAAATGGCAAATAGGAATAACAACAGGAATAGGGTTAAAAATACCTCACCAAACGGCATTTGCGCGAAAGCTGCCGGCAGTACCATGAACAGCAGACCAGGGCCTTCAGTCGGTTCCAGCCCGAATGAAAATACAACAGGGAAAATGGCCAGCCCTGCCAAAAGCGACACAAAAATGTTCATGAGTGAAACAGACGCTGCTGAAAAGGGTAGACTCACATCTTTTTCAAGATAGGAACTGTATGTCACCATTACGGAAAAACCGACAGCCAGGGCAAAGAAAGACTGTCCGAGCGCGTACAAAATACCTTCTGCTGTCATTTTAGAAAAGTCCGGCTGCAGAAAGAATCTTAAGCCTTCCGCCGCACCTTCAAAGGTAATGGAACGGAAGACCAGTATAATAAAGAAAATAAACAATAATGGCATCATCACTTTGCTTGCTTTTTCAATCCCCTCTTTAATACCAAAGGAAACAATAATGACGGCAAGGATTAAAAACAGGGCATGCCCGGAGATAGCGATAAGCGGATTGCCGGTAATCGCTCCAAATAACTGCTCATAATTGGCATTCTCTGAAATGACGGAGCCAAATAGCGACATGACGCTGTAAATGAGCACCCAACCACCGACAACACTGTAAAATGACAATAGGATAAATGAGCCGGCGACCCCCCAATAGCCGATAATTGACCAACCGCTGCCGGGAGCGAGCTTTTTGAAGGCGCTGACAGCTTCCTTCTGGGCCCCGCGGCCGATAACAAATTCAGTGATCAGCAAGGGGAGCCCGATGATTAATGTAAATACAATGAATAGCAGGAAAAAGGCACCGCCCCCATTCATCCCGGTCATATAAGGGAATTTCCATATGGCGCCGAGGCCGATTGCCGCTCCTGCTGATGATAAAATAAATCCAATCCTGGAAGACCAATAATCCCGCATAATTGACTCCTCTCCATATAAAAATGTAACCAATATTATAAACCATTTTGGACGCCATCCACAATCACAGACTGCAAGGAGTTATATGTCGGTCCGCAGTTCCCATAATTCCGGAAAGAAATAGTGCCCGAGCACCTGCTTCAAATAACCGACACCTGAGGACCCGCCCGTGCCTGTTTTATGTCCGATGATCCGTTCCACTGTTTTCATATGCCGGAAACGCCACTGCTGGAACCAGTCTTCAATATCGACCAGCTTTTCCGCCAGTTCATAAAGTTCCCAATATGTTGATACATCACGGTACACGTCCATCCATGCTTTCTCGACTGAAGTGTTCTTTTCGTACGTTTTGGAAAAATCACGATTGAGTACTTCCTGATCAATATCAAATCCATGCCGGGCCAAAGCCTTGATGGCAACATCATAAAGCCCGGGTTTATGATAGGCTTCCTCCAAATGTGCATAAACTTCCGCGTCTTTTTCATAAATCTTTAAAATATGTGGTGCCTTATAGCCCAACACGAATTCAACCAGACGATACTGGTATGACTGAAATCCTGAGGCATTTCCGAGTTTGTCGCGGAACTCCAGGAACTCGGCAGGCGTCAGGGTTGCCAGGACATCCCAGGCATGAATGATTTGCGACTGTATTTTTGAGACGCGGGCAAGCATTTTAAAAGAAGCCCTTAGATTATCCCGTTCGATCGCTTCAATCGCGCCTTTTGTTTCGTGGATAATCAGCTTTAGCCAAAGTTCGCTCACTTGATGGATGATGATAAACAGCATTTCATCATGATGATTGGAAAGCCGTTTTTGACTGTTTAATAGAGTGTCAAGCTGTAAGTAATCGCCATAGGTCATTTTTTCCAAAAAATCGGTGTGAATGTCTTTTTCCTGTTCGAACGGATTATCGCTCATGGCAAATCACCTCCTATTCGTCAATTGGCTTCAGCACGGCACGGACCGGACTGCCATCAGCACCGTCTATGGCAAGTGGCAGGGCAATCAGTTCGTAGCGTCCGGGCTTTACGTGATCAAGCATCAGGTTTTCCAATATAAAAATATTCTTATCATATAGTGCATGGTGTGCAGCCAAATCCTTACTTTCAGGCGGATCCACAGAGGGCAAATCAACGCCAATAAGCTTGACGTCCTGTTCATGAAGGAATTCCGCAATACTTGGGTCAAGCTCCGGCATTTGATCGGGAAAGCGTTTCGGGTTATTGGGCAATGATGTATGCAGTAAAACACGTGCAGCCCCGTACAGGTTATATGGACGAAGTGTTTCGGCTGTGATTTTGTCGGTATGACTCACGTCAAGCACGACAGCTTCACCGATATACAGGTTGAGGTCCAGCTGATCGACGGTTTTACCGCCGGCATCGTAGTGGAATGGTGCGTCAATATGTGTGCCGGTATGGATGCTACCGGTGATTTGACCGACGTTGACCGACCCGGTTTGTTCTGTCGTATAAGTAAGTGAATAGTCAAATGGCATGTCACCGGGGAAGTGGGCCATGTTATTAGTGAGCGGCTGTGAAATATCGATCCAATTTGCGTGTGTCATCAGGCAATGATACCCCTTTCGTTTTCAAAATGTTTATAGCGTGCCTCAATCATGATTGTTTTCAGAATCTGAATGGTCTCCCATACTTCTGTAAAGGTATTGTACAGTGCAACTGGGGCTAGGCGGATACCGTTGGGTTTCCGAAAATCAGGCACGACACCGTCAGCTTTTAAGGCCTTACAGATACGGGCGGCATCCGGATGTTCAATATAAACGTGACCGCCTCGTGTTGTGTCGTCCTTTGGATTTGCGATTGTAAATCCATAATCGGCCAGCTCAGTTTCAAGCAGATTCATTAAGTATTTTGTTAACTGGAGTGATTTTTGCCGGATATTGTCGATGCCGGCCTGTTTGAACATCTCCAGCGAGCCAATGAGCGGTACAGCACTCAGGAGATGCGGTGTACCAATCTGATAAGTTCCGGCATCCTGAGCGGGTGTGAGGGTATGCTCCATATCAAATTGTTTCGCCTTCGATGAACTGAACCACCCGGCAAGCCCCGGTTCACGGCCAAAATGTTTTCGGTTCACATAAAGCCCGGCGACGCTCCCTGGGCCGGCATTCAAATGTTTATACGTGCACCAGAAGGCAAAGTCGACGCCCCATTCCGACAATTGATGCGGCACCGATCCGATCGAGTGGCAAAGATCAAAGCCAATTGGAATCCCGCGTTTATGTGCTTCATCCGTTAATGTTTTCATGTCGAGCACTTGGCCGCTCCGGTACAGGACTGCTGGAAGTACAATCAGGGCAATGTCATCAGTCATCGCATTGATAATGTTCCTTGTGTCGAGCGTGTTGTCGTCGTTGCTTTCGACTTGAACGAGGTGTTCGGCCGGATCATACCTTTTCAGCTGCAGTTGGCTTTTCAGCGCATAAATATCAGAGGGAAAGTTCAGGGTATCGGCCAGTATCATTGTTTTCATTCCCTCAGGCTGGTAAAAGCTGGCGGTGAGCTGATGAAGGTTAGTGGTCGTCGAGCCGGTAACAACGACTTCTTCAGAGCTGGCACCGATTAACGGAGCTGTCATTGCCCCGAGTTTTTCGGACAGGTAATACCACGGCTCATTGCCTTTCGTCCATCCCTCAATCGCATAAGTTTTCCACGATGCCATCATGTCATCAACAGCCTGTTCTGCCCGCTTTGACAACAGGCCTAGCGAGTTACCGTCCAGATAAATCGTATTTTCAGGCAGATAAAATTCATCCCGGAAACTTGCCAGCTCATCTTGCTGGTCCAAATAAGCCGCATACGTTTTCTCAGTATTCATCATATCACCCCATTTAAATGAATTGGTGGATTTCTTTAATCATAACAATGAAATGAGCTGTTTGAAATATTTAATATGTTTTGCGTTTTAAAACGTGGTCTGGGAGCCTTCAAAAGAAACAGCTTACTCCTTTTAAAATAATTTATTCACAAACAGTTGCAATTTTTCAGACCGTGATTTACACTAACAGCAGATAATTGAAATGGCATTTCATAAAATGAAATGGAGGATACGGAATGTCTTTTGTTTCTGATAAAGTGAGTAATTTGCCGCCATACCTATTTTCCGAAATTCAGCAGATGAAAAAGAAGCTTCAGGAAGATGGTGTTGATGTGATCGATTTGGGGATTGGCGCACCGGATTTGCCGACACCTGACTTTATTGTTGATAAGCTGGCTGAGGAATCAAAAATTCCTGCCAATCATCGTTATTCCGCATATAGCGGTTCTAAAGAATTTAGGGAAGCGGTTGCTCATTTTTACAAAAAGCAGTACGATGTTGACTTGGATACGGAGACAGAAGTGCTCGCTGTAATCGGATCGAAAGAGGGGATTGCCAATCTGATGCATGCGACCATAAACCCCGGGGATATGGTGCTAGTACCTGATCCTGGATACCCAGTTTACGAGACGGCTGTCCATTTAGCTGGCGGGAAGAGCGCAGCATTGCCATTGGATGATACAAATGGGTATGCGCCGCTATATGATCATGTGGACCAGGAATCTATCAATCAGGCGAAATTAATGCTATTAAACTATCCCGGTAATCCAACGGCGGCAACAGCAAATTATGACACATTTTTGAAAGCGGTTGCATTATCCCGGGCAAATCAGCTGTTGCTTGTAAACGATGCAGCGTATGACATGATTACGTTTAAAGGTTATAAAGCGCCAAGTGTGTTGCAGGTACCGGATGCCAAAGAACTTGCTGTGGAATTCGGATCACTGTCGAAGAGTTTTAATATGACTGGCTGGCGGATCGGTTACGTTGTCGGGAACAGGGAGGTCATTAGCGCACTGGCAACGTTTAAAAGCAATATTGACACAAGCCAGTTTTTACCGATTCAAAAAGCGGCTGCTGCTGCACTGCGAAGCGATTTCTCAGCAGTTAAGAAGCATAACACGATTTACCAGCAGCGCATGGAGAAACTTTATAAAGCGTTCAAAAAGCTTGGTATTAAGGCAGACAAACCAAATGGTACGATCTTTCTTTGGGCAAAAGTACCGGATGGTTTCACATCGATGTCGTTTGCAAACAAATTGCTTCACGAAGGGGGTGTGATTGTTACCCCTGGAAACGCGTTTGGTTCACGGGGGGAAGGCTATTTCAGAGTGGCACTGACGGTCACATCTGAACGTTTAGATGATGTTATTGTCCGCATGAGCCAGCTGAATTTAAAGGAGGTGACCGATTAAATGAAAATAACTTCAAATCCCCGAACTACCAAAACGATGACCGCAGCACAAGCAATCGTGGAGTGTATGAAAACGGAAGGTATAAGCGATGCGTTCTGTGTTCCAGGCGAAAGCTATCTGCCTTTAATGGATGCACTGTATGATGAATCCTCCATCAGATTAATATCAGCAAGGCATGAAAGCGGGGCAGCTTTTATGGCGGACGGATATGCCAAGTCATCCCTGAAGCCCGGTGTTGTGATGGCTACACGAGGCGTGGGGGCATCCAATCTTTCCATTGGGGTTCATACCGCTTATCAGGATTCCACGCCAATGATTGTTTTCCTGGGACAGGTACACAGTAAGTTCCGCGGCAGGGAAGGCTTTCAGGAAATTGATCTTGAGCAGTATTTTCGACATACCGCCAAGTGGGCTGTTGAAGTGAAAGCCCCGGAACGCGTGGCGGAAATCGTGCAGCGGGCGTTCCGTATCGCTCAGACAGGAAGGCCAGGACCGGTTGTCGTGTCATTACCGGAAGATGTTCTGCCCGCTGAGGCGGAGATGACGTTCGGGCCGCCTGCTGTTAAACCGAAACCAGTACCGGCTCAGGAAGAAATTAAACTGGTGGAAGAGCTGTTGGCCACATCTGAAAAACCACTGATCATTGCCGGCGGGGGTGTGAAAACTTCAGAAGCTGAAGACGCACTCGTGTCATTTGCCGAAAAATATAGTCTGCCCGTGATTGCAGCGTTTCGCAGGCAGGATGTGTTTCCTAACAATCACCGATTATATGCGGGACATCTTGGGCTGGGGACAAATGCAAATATCCTCCAGACCGTGAAGGAAGCAGGTACGATACTGGCGATCGGAACTCGGCTGTCAGAAGTGACGACACAGGACTATCAGATCCTGGCACCAGAGAAAAAACTGATTCACATCGATATCAGTTATGACGTCATCGGCAAAGTATACAGTCCAGATATAGGTATTGTTGCTGATGCAAAAAAGGCACTTAAGGCACTGGAAAGAATGGAGATTAAAAGCACCTGGAAAAGCTGGGTGAACAGTCGTCGCCGTGCTTTTGAGGAGATAAGCAGTCTGGGTGTTTCGCATAAAGACGCAATCAACAAGCATATAGTGTCAGTGATGGCGGGCATGTTGCCTGATAACGCACTGGTTACCAATGACGCCGGGAATTTTGCTGGCTGGCTGCACGCGTTCTATCCGTTTAAGGGAAAACATACGTATGTTGGGCCGACTTCCGGTGCCATGGGATATGGTCTTCCGGGAGCACTTGGAGCGAAACTGGCACTGCCGGATAAACCGGTCATCGCTCTGGCTGGTGACGGGGGATTCATGATGACGATGCAAGAGCTGGAAACCGCGGTCAGATACAAGATCCCGGTCATCAGTCTCGTGTTTAACAATGACATGTACGGAACAATCCGGATGCACCAGGAGATGCATTATCCCGAAAAAGTTATTGGTACTGACTTGGGGCGTATTTCATTCAAAAATTTGGCCGAAAGCGTCGGGGCAGAGGGCTACTTGGTCAAGAGCGCCGATGAATTTTCTGAAGCGTTTGACGCGGCACTACAAAACAATGTGCCGGCAGTTATTGAAATTATGACCGAAAAGGAACAGATTTCCGTTTCATCCACGATTACACAAATCCGTGATCGTGCTAAGAGATAGGATATACACTATCAATTTTAGGAGGTATAACTTATGGCTCAAAGCTTGCTTGAGACAAAAAAGCTGAACAATTTTATTAACGGCGAATGGGTGGAAACGAGTGAATCCACTCGGGTGATCAATCCGGCCAATGGTGACACAATCGTGAATGTTCCTCTGTCAGATAGCGGGGCAGTCAACAATGCAGTGGAAGGTGCGAAAAAAGCGCAAAAAGAGTGGGCATTGGTACCTGCACCGCAAAGGGCTGAAGTATTGTTTAAAGTCGGGCAGATGATGAAAGAGCGGAAAGAACGGCTTTCCCAGCTGCTGACGATGGAAAACGGCAAAGTGCTGGAAGAGGCGCGCGGTGAAGTACAGGAAGGCATCGACATGGCATTTTACATGGCAGGGGAAGGGCGCCGCCTGTTCGGCCACACTACACCGGCTGAACTACCGAATAAGTTTTCGATGAGCCAGCGCGCTCCGGTTGGCGTTGTCGGTATCATCACACCGTGGAACTTCCCAATTGCAATTGCCACCTGGAAGTCGTTTCCGGCCATTGTTGCCGGCAACGCGGTTATTTGGAAACCGGCAACTGAAACGCCAATTATGGCCTATGAACTGGCAAAAATCCTTGAAGAAGCTGGGCTGCCAAAAGGCATTATGAATGTGGTGTATGGTAAAGGCTCACAGGTCGGTGATGCGATGGTCCATCATGCTGATATCAAGGTCATTTCGTTTACCGGATCGAATGACACTGGACGTCATATCGCCAGCGAATGCGGCAGGCAATTGAAAAAAGTTTCCCTCGAAATGGGCGGTAAAAATGCGATTACGGTCATGGATGATGCTGACCTCGATCTGGCAGTGGAAGGCATTCTCTGGAGTGCTTATGGCACAAGCGGTCAGCGCTGTACGGCGGCCAGCAGAGTGATTGTTCATGAAGACGTGAAAGAACAGCTTGAGGAGCGGCTGCTTGTCGAAATTGAAAAATTAACTATCGGCGACGGATTAGATGAATCCAATACAGTAGGGCCGATCATCAACAAGGCCGGTCTTGAAAAAATCGAAAAATATATTCAGATCGGCAAAGAAGAGGGGGCCAATTTGATTGCTGGCGGCTATGTGCTTGATGACGGTAAATATACAAACGGACACTATTTCGCCCCGACCCTGTTTACCGACTGTACAGCGGATATGCGCATTTCCCAGGAAGAAATTTTTGGTCCGGTTATCTCACTCATACCGGTAAAAAGTTTTGAAGAAGCAATCGAAGTGAACAATGGTGTTTCATACGGTCTTTCAAGTTCGATCTTCACAACCGATGCCAATCGTGTCTTCAAGGCACAGCGTGATCTGGATACCGGTATAGTTTATGTGAACGCCGGTACAACAGGTGCCGAAATCCATCTGCCGTTCGGTGGTACAAAAGGAACCGGTAACGGTCACCGTGACTCCGGCGTACAGGCACTCGATGTATTTACCGAGTGGAAGGCAGTTTACATCGATTACAGTGGAAAGCTCCAGCGTGCACAGATTGATACTGAGTAAACTGGTGGAACCGAGACTCTGTAATCGGAAATTTGATGTGTATACCGGGAAACGGACAGAAGTTTTTATCGGGGGAGTGACGAAACTATGAAAATAGGTGTATTGGGATCTGGACTGATGGGAAAAGAGGCCGCTCGTGATTTAGTATCAAGTAAGGGCGTTACAGCGGTTGGCCTGGCAGATATCGACATGACAATTGCCCAGCATGTTGTGGATCAATTGAATTCTCCAAAACTGACAGCCTATAAAGTTAATGCCAAGGATAAACAGGAGCTTGGCAATTACATGAGGCAGTTTGATGTCGTCATCAATGCGTTATTCTACTCCTTTAATGAAATCGTTGCTAAGACCGCGATTGAGGTTGGTGTCAACTCAGTGGATTTAGGCGGACACATCGGCCATGTGACCGATAAAGTCCTTGAGCTGAAAGAGGACGCTAAGGCTGCCGGGGTTACACTAATCCCCGACCTAGGCGTGGCACCGGGGATGATCAATATTTTATCCGGTCACGGGGTAAGTAAGCTTGACGGGCTGGAAGAGATTAAACTGTATGTGGGCGGAATCCCGGTCAACCCTGAGCCGCCGTTTGAATACAATCATGTTTTTTCCATGGAAGGTGTTTTTGATCATTATACCGATCCGGCATTGATTATCCGTGACGGTGTCAAACAGGAAATCGAATCTTTAACGGAAGTTGAGCGTGTCCATTTTGAGAAGTTCGGGCCGCTCGAAGCTTTCCATACATCAGGTGGTACATCAACGCTGTCCATTTCGTATCCGCATCTGAAGACGCTGGAATATAAAACGATCCGCTACCCTGGCCATGCAGAGAAATTCAAGCTGCTCGTCGACCTGAATCTGACACGCATGGATTATTCAGTCGATGTCAACGGTCGGGAAATCAACCCCAGGGAAGTACTGTTAAAAGTACTTGATCCGATTGTCGATCTTGGGGACAAAGATGATGTTGTATTGCTTCGAGTTAAAGTCAGCGGTACAAAAGATGCGCAAACGGAAACGCACGAATTTGAAATGAGGACGTACAAGGACAGGAAACATAACGTAACTGCTATGGCCCGCGCCACTGCTAACACGATTTCAGTTGTTGCCCAGATGATTGCAAAGGGAACGGTCACCAAGCGTGGTGTTTATCCGCCTGAGCAGATTGTTCCAGGGGATCCTTATATTGAAGAAATGGCTAGACGCGGTGTGAATATCTATGAATCAAACAGTACGAAGAAAGCACATGTAACAAATTAAATTTTATTGAAAGGGCTGCTATGCTTTTGCGGCAGCCTTTTTTCTTTAGGTATTGATAATAAAATAAAAATCACCACTTAGATAACTGCAAGGAGTATTCGCTATGAATCAGAGTGTCATCAAAGCACTGAAATTATTAAATTACTTCTCGCCAGAAACACCGGAACTGACATTAAAGGAAATTGCCGAAAGAGCCGGAATCCCAAAGCCAACCGCTTACCGACTGTTATCAGCACTGGAATCCGGTAATTTTTTATATAAAACAAAAGAGAACGAGCATGACAGCAAGTATCGGCTTGGACTGAAACTGCTCGAGCTGGGACAACTTGTTTCTGATCAGCTGGAAATCCGGTCAATCGCCTTGCCTGACATGCAGAAGCTTGCCGCTGATATTGACGAGGTGATTCACCTGGTTATTGCCAATCAGGATGAAGCTACCTATATTGAAAAGGTAGATAGTTCAAGAGCACTCAGGCTAAATACCAGAGTCGGCAAGAATTCGCCACTTTACTTAGGCTCCGGCCCGAAAATGCTTCTGGCAAACATGTCCGGAGCAAAGCAGAAAGAAATTTTGCGAGGATCTGAATTGCATCGGGCTTCTGAAAACGGTACGATTAATAAACAGGAGTTGCTTCAGGAGCTGCGGCTGATTTATGAAGATGGCTATGCGTACAGTATCGGGGAACAGGATGCTGATACAACAGGAATTTCATATCCCATCTATGATTATAGTAATCAGGTCATCGCAGCGCTTGCAGTCAGCGGTCTGTCCAGTCATTTTGAAGGAGATAACCTGGAACTGCTGAAGGCCAAAACAAAAGCAACAGCTGAAGCAATCTCCAGAAAGCTTGGTTACCGCGGACCGGATTTTTAACTGGAGGGGATGACGGATGATAAATACAGTATTTATCGCAGGACATGCTAGATTGCCATCCGGAATGGCAGCAAAAAGCATTTATGAAACGCTTACGATAACCGCGGAGATTGATAAAAAATATGGTGTGATTGTAGCGGCCAATTGCACCTTGGCAACCGAACACGGCAGGCACTTTGTCCACCATCTTTTAAGAGGGCACAGTCTCGCGGATGGTATTGAGAAGCCTGCTGAAACGATGAAAGAACATTATTTGGGAAAAGCCGGCAATGCACTCGTTTCGGCGCTACATGATCTGTATCGGCAGTATGAGCATTATCGGGAGAATTATTATTAGAGGGACGTCGTTGATTAATTTTAATCACGACGTTTTATCTGTTAGAAAGTGATATGGCAGATGCACTTTTTAACAACAGCTGACGTTTTAAACATCTTGCCTCCTAATTAATCATTAATGGTGTTTTCATGAGAACGCAGAGGGAGGAGGGACAAGAAGTACACATTTCCCTCTGCTGATCAGCAACATATTTTATGAATTGTCTATACTTTTGTCTTGTTACCTTCCCAGGCCGGGAGCATTTTGTTTAATGGTTTATCTTCCCGATAGCCCAATGCATACCCGGCCTGCATGAGTGTATGCACCTCACGCGTTCCTTCGTATATAACCGGTGCCTTCGAGTTGCGCAAATAACGCTCGACCGGGTATTCATCGGAATAGCCATATGCACCATGTACCTGGACAGCATCGTCAGCAGCTTTGTTGGCAAAATCACACGCTTGCCACTTAGCCATGGAGGTTTCTTCCGTGTTGCGTTTCCCTTCATTTTTCAGTTCACCAGCACGGTAGACGAGCAGACTGCTCATTTCAAGACCTGCCTTCATGTTGGCAATCATTTGTTGGACAAGCTGATGTTTACCGATTGGTTTACCGAACGTTTCGCGTTCATTGGCATAGTTGACACTGGCTTCAAGACATGCCCGGATTTGCCCTACAGCCCCTGCAGCCACTGTGAACCGCCCATTATCAAGTGCTGCCATGGCAATTTTGAATCCTTCCCCTTCTTCACCGAGCAGATTTTCTTTCGGTACTTTAATATTATCGAAGAAGATTTCACCAGTATTACCGGAGCGGATGCCAAGTTTGCCTTTTGTCGCTTTTGAATCGAACCCTTCCCAGTCGCGCTCGACGATGAAGGCCGAAATCCCTTTATGGCGTATTTCTTTGTCGGTATAGGCAAACACAAGGAAATGGTCGGCTGTGTCACATAAAGAAATCCATGCTTTTGATCCGTTCAGGATATAATGGTCGCCATCTTCGACTGCAGTTGACTGAAGTGAGGCAACGTCAGAGCCGGCTCCGGGTTCTGTCAGGCCATAGGCGCCGACTTTATCACCTTTAGCCTGAGGGACGAGGTATTTTTGCTTTTGTTCTTCAGTACCCCATTGCAGCAGGGTCATGCTGTTCAAACCGGTATGAACGGAAACTGCCGTACGAAATGCCGTATCTCCGCGTTCGAGCTCTTCACACACAATGGCGAGTGAATTGTAGTCCATGCCACTGCCGCCGTATTCTTCCGGAATGCAGACGCCCATCAGCCCGAGGTCTGCGAGACGCTTTATTATAGCTGGATCGAATTGTCCTTTCCGGTCCCATTCGGCAATGTATGGCATGATTTCTTTATCCACAAAGCTTCTAACCGTGCGGCGCAGCATATTCTGTTCTTCTGAAAAATTAAAATCCATTTAATCAGCTCCTAATTTTTTGATTGATTAAGTTCTAATTCTGCGAGTATGGCATCAGTGTGTTCACCGGCATCCGGCGGGTGGTGCCGTGTACTTACCGGTGTGCGTGAGAGTTTCAACGGGCTGCCGATCATCTGTATATCGCCTGCTGTCGGGTGTTCGGTGTTAATGAACATATCACGCTCATTCAGCTGCGGATCCTTGGAAACCTCATCAATCGTTTGAATTGGCCCGCATGGAATGCTGTTTTTCTGGCATTTTCCCTGCCAGTAAGCAGTCCGTTTGGTTGAAAACACTTCCTGAAGCAGCGGAATCAGCGTCTTCCGGTTTGCTACACGGTCTGGATTTGTCTGAAAGCGTTCATCTGATGCATATTCGGGTCTTTCTAAAATATCGCATAAGCGTTTAAACTGATTATCGTTTCCGACAGCGATCACCATCTCCCCGTCCTTCGTTGAGAATGTCTGGTAGGGGACAATATTTGCGTGCTGATTTCCGAGGGCAGATGGTTTTTTTCCGGCCATCAAATAGTTGCTGCCGATATTGACAAGCGAACTGACAGCTGAATCATAAAGGGAAAGATCAAGCTTTTGTCCTTTGCCTGATTGTGCCCGTTCAAGCAATGCTCCCTGGATACCAATACACGCGTAAAGACCGGTTAGAATATCTGTGATGGCAACACCAACTTTTTGGGGACCGGATTCGCTGTCACCAGTAATGCTCATCAAGCCGCTCATCGCCTGAATGATAAAATCATAGCCCGGCATGTCTTTATATGGTCCTGTTTCACCAAAACCAGTGATTGAACAGTAGACCAGTCCCGGGTTAACCCTGGCGAGTGTCTCATAATCGAGTCCGAGCCGCTGCATGGTTCCGGTTTTAAAGTTATTGATGATAACATCGCTTTCGCGCACGAGTTCTTTTATTGCCGCATTGCCCTCTGGAGACTTCAGATCTAGCGTAAGGCTTCTTTTGTTCCGATTGGCACAAAGGTAATAGGCGCTGACACCATTTTGAAAAGGCGGGCCCCATTTCCGTGTCTCATCACTTCCACCCGGTGCTTCCACTTTGATGACTTCGGCGCCAAGGTCACCGAGAATCATCGTACAATATGGCCCGGCAAGCACACGTGATAAATCGAGAATCTTAATATTCTCAAGTGCTCCAGCCACTTCATCACTCCTTTCTGTGACAATAAAACAAGCCACTTCAAAAAGACCACAGTATTCTGCGAGGTCAATCTGAACTGGCTTTTATCTGTTGATTCAGAACTGGCGTCGAACTGTAAACAGACTAGGCAGTTTTTAGTTTGTAGTTAAAGTATACATCATGGGCATTAGCGTGGAAACGCTTTAACATGATTAATCTTATTATATAGTATTCTGAAAAATATGTAAACAGGTAATCTTAATGATCGGTTGAAAAGGTGGCATTCACAACTTTTCATAGATCAATCATGGCTCTGATTTCATTAAAAAGCTTAATAACCTCGGGGGTTCCGTTCACTTGTCCCATAACATCATCATAGTGTGTTAAAGGGAGGAGTGACAGAAGGAGGCAAACTTCTTCCCGAGAGTGGAATCTTCTGCCCGAAATCCGAAACTTCTTCCTGAAAGTACAACCTTCTTCCGGAGAAAGAAAACTTCTGCCTGAAACCACAAACTTCAGCCCGAAGGCAACAAAAATCAAATCACAAAAAACCGCGCATACTATAATTAGCAAGCGCGGTTTTATGCGAGTATGAAATTATTATTTAGCAGCTTTCTGCAGTTTTGAAATCATCTGCAGGGAACGACCTGTACCAATGGCAACAGATTCGAGCGGATTTGGTGCGATATGGACAGGCACTATGATTTCTCCTGAAAGCCAGTCCTGCATACCGTTCAGTATGGATCCGCCGCCGGTCAGTACAATTCCGCGGTCAACGATATCACCGCTTAATTCAGGCGGGCAATTTTCCAGTGTTGACCGGATAGTTTCCAGAATCTGATCTAATGATTCTTTTAGGGCGGAGTAGACCTCTTTTGAGGAAACTGACACTGTTTTGGGCAAACCGGTTACCATGTCACGTCCGCGGACATCCGTGGATTCTTCAGTATGATTTTCGTCAGCGTGTCCAATCTCCATCTTAATGTTCTCTGCAGTACGTTCACCAATCATAATATTATATTTCTTTCGGATATAATTGATGATTTCTTCATCCATTTTGTCGCCGCCGCTGCGAATGGAATTGCAGGAGACGACGCCGCCGAATGAGATGATGCCAACTTCGGATGTTCCGCCGCCAATATCAACGATGACGTTTGCAATCGGCTCATCAACAGGTAAATCAGCACCGATGGCAGCCGCGACGGGCTCTTCAATCAAATGGACATGTTTGGCACCATAGCTCGAAACGGCATTATGAATTGCGCGCCGTTCCACGGTTGTGCTTCCTGATGGCGTACATACGACAACAGTTGGCTTGCGCATGGATAAGCCCATTTTCTTGCTCACTTTTTTCAAAAATTCCTTTAGCATTTGGGCCGTCACATCATAGTCCGCAATAACACCATCCTTCAATGGTCTGATCGGGACGATGTTCTGCGGCGTTTTGCCGACCATTTCTTTCGCTTCTGACCCAACAGCTACAACATTTTTATTATTTAGATCAATTGCAACAACAGATGGTTCATTTAAAACAATTCCTTTTGATTTTGAATAAATCAGTATGTTGGCTGTACCTAAATCAATTCCGATTTCTGCGGTTGATAACATGGTTATGCTCCTCCAATGGTGTGTAATCTATTAAATAAGGATAAGATCATAAACTCAGATATGAATAGGACATAAGCCATCTTACACTTCTATTTAGGGGGGTGACAAATAGGTGTAAACGCTGGCTCGTTTTGAATCTAAGCTTCACGAAAATATTTCACTCTCTATCTATTTCAAATGATATGCAATAAAAAATCAAGTAACATTTTGTTTACAATTAATGGTTGTTTGTAATATACAGGCTTGTTTTGAGCAGGTGTCAACAGCGATTTCGTTGTAAATTTTACCACTGCATAAAACCTTTTCCTGAGGAGTCGCCGATTTTAAAACATCAATACTTGGTATTAAGCCGATATCTGACAAAATCTGTGTAAGGCATATACGATTGGAATTCAGTTCCAATAATATTACAAAAAATGCATGGTATGATGATTCTGCAATTCAAAAAACACAGGAGAGGTGACATCAATGCTTAACAAATTAATGGTCGGTTCACTGACCGCCGGGTTGTTAATCAGTGGAGCATTTCAAACAACTGCAGATGCTTCCGCCAATACAGATAAATCGGGGAATCAATCAGTTCAGCATAAAGTCTATTATTCTACTAATGGAAGTGATTGGACGGAGTCTTCACCTGAGAAGTTTAGCAACTATTTAAATGAAAACTTCCCGCAGGTCAATTGGAACTGGACCAAGCAGCAAAATAATAATGAACAGTCAAAACAGAATAAACCCGAACAAAAGTCGGAACAGCCTGATAAAAATGATAAGTCTGAGCAACAGCAAGATAAGTCAGAGGATCAGCAAGATAAACAAGACAAGCCAGAGCAGCAGCAAAATAATTCAAAACAACAGCAAGCTGACAAGCAGCAAGAACAGCAAGGTGAGCAGCAAAAAGCTCAAGCACCCCAGCAGCAAGCTGATAAGCAAAATCAGCAAAATCAATCACAGTCACAGCAGCTGAGTGAATTCGAACAGCAAGTGGTTGAATTAACAAACCAGGAGCGCAAAGCACAAGGTCTGGAACCACTAAAAGTTGACACAGAACTAAGCAAAGTTGCTCGTGAGAAGTCCCGTGATATGGCAGAAAACAACTATTTCTCCCATGACAGCCCTAATTACGGGTCGCCGTTTGATATGATGAAGCAGTATGGCATTTCATATCAGACAGCCGGTGAAAACATCGCCAAAGGCCAGCGTACACCGGAGCAAGTTGTGAACGGTTGGATGAACAGTGAAGGTCATCGTGAAAATATCATGAACCCGAACTTCACCCATATCGGTGTTGGCTATGTTGAAGAAGGCAATCACTGGACACAGCAGTTCATCGGCAAGTAAGGTGAAATTTAAATCAGTGGGGAGTAAACCCCCCACTGATTTTTAGTGGAACAGAACGGCCGTTAAATGCGGGAAAAGTAAAATTTAATTTATGTTAAAAGAAAAGGGGACTAGTCTCAATGGCTCAGTCCCCTTTCTTTTTGCTGTTTTTCCTGACCGTACATGGAAATCACTGCTGCCCCGATCGAAAGTATAACGAATAATCCGCCGACTGCCGCGTTTTGTTCCACAGAGGCACGCTCAATCACCAATCCGCCGATCAGTGATCCAAATGCAATGCCAAGATGAAGTGCCGAGTTATTCAGACTTTGCTGGATATCTGATGTATCGGGTGATAAACCGATCAAATAGCTTTGTGTAGCCGGAGCCAATGTCCAGCTCAGCATTCCCCAGATGATCAGAATAGCCAAAAATGCTGGCAGCGCAAACGTCGTGAATGGTATCGTAAACATCACCAGCGTAAGCGAAGCTGTCGTTGCAATAATGGTGTTCTTTGACCCCCATGTATCTGAAAGCGTGCCGCCAATAGCGCCCCCGCTGACAGCTGCGATCCCAAAAATCATGTAAATGACACTGACCCATGTGCCGTCCACCTCCAGAATGGTTTTGGCAAATGGTGTTAAATATGCATAAAGGGTCGTATGACCTGCCATAAACAGAAAGGTAACGGTTTGTCCAAAAAAGATTCCACGGTTTTTCAGCGTTGCCAGCTGCTGTTTGATTGGGCTTGAAGGTTTCGGCTCAACACGTCCCATCAGAAGTAGCACACCGCCCATTGACAACACAGTCAAAATTGAAATCAGTACAAATGGCGCACGCCAGCCAAATGCATTTCCCAGCAGCAATCCGACCGGCAGTCCAAGCACAATAGAAGCACTGACGCCCATGGAGACAATTCCGATTGCACGGCCGCGGTATTTTGGATGTACAATAGATGGTGCAATGGTCAGACATAATATGATAAGCAGTGATCCGCTTAAGGCCGATATGACTCTCCCGATGAATACAACAGTATATGTCGGGCTGAATACGGTGACCAGGTTCCCCATGAGAAATATAGTGAGAGAAATTAGAGTGAGAAATCTGCGTTCAATGTTTGAAGTGAGGATCAGCAAAATAGGGGCCCCAACAGCAAAAATCAGTGAGAATATCGTAATCAAAAAGCCGACCTGACCGAGACTGACGTTCAAATCAGCTGCCATCAAATCCAATATCCCGCCAATAATCAGTTCGACCATTCCGACCACGAATGCGACAATCATTAAAAAGTAGACACGTTTGTTCATATTATGACGCCTTTCTTATTTTGCTCAAAATACAATCGTACTCCCATTTGGATAAAAAAACAAGCAAATACATTGCTCAGTTATCCTGTGTCTGTTTCTTTTCATCATCACGGTTCAACGATATAATAATAGTAATTGTAGGAGGGGAGAAATCTTTACCGCGCTGAAGAATGTGTCACAGAAGATCATTCGGAAATACTGCTTCAGATGTCTGTGTGATTTTTTTGGAACAAAACATGAAGGTTTCATCAGATAGGCATACTATGAGGAGAGGTGATTGGATGGTCCAAGGAGTAGCGAATTGGAATACTGAAGAGACACAGGAATGGCTGCAGCAGTATGTAGATGACTGGGTTGCTTTTTACCGGAAAAATACGGATGATGGAGAAGTGGCGTCATATATTCCGGAATTAAAGAAGGCCGATCCGGATGATTTGGGCATTGTAATCATTGGTAAAGACGGGTTGTCAGTAAAATCCGGGGATACGGAGATTCCGTTTACACTGCAAAGCATATCTAAAGCTCTCACGTTTATCGTGGCCTGCATGAAGCGCGGTGTTTCGTATATGTTGCAGCGGGTTGATGTGGAGCCGACAGGTGAAGCGTTCAATTCGATTATCCACCTGGAGATGAAACCGGTCAAAAAACCGCTGAATCCATTTAATAATGCCGGAGCGATCACGGTGACTTCAGCTTTGCCCGGAAATACATCGAACGAGCGGCTTGAGCCCTTATTTCAGCTGCTTGAGAACATGCTCGGGTACCGCCCGAAATTGAATACAGATGTATTTAATTCTGAGCGGGATTCGTCGACACGGAACAAAGCGATTGGCTATTATTTGCTGGAAGTCGGCTTTTTGGAATCGGATTTGGATATCACACTGGAAACCTATTTTAAACAGTGCTCAATCGATGTGACACTCGACGACCTTGCACGGATTGGGATGATTCTTGCCAATGATGGCATGGATCCCAAAAATGGCGAGGAGATTATCCCGAGACAGATTGCTCGAATAACCAAGGTGCTTATGCTGACTTGCGGGATGTATGATGCATCGGGGAAATTCGCCACCTATGTCGGCATTCCGGCAAAAAGCGGCGTCTCCGGCGGTATTATAGCCGCTGTTCCGCCTAGAGTTCGTGATGAATCAATGCCGTTTACCGACGGCTGCGGGATCGGTGTTTATGGGCCGGCTCTTGGCGATGAAGGCAACAGTGTCGCCGGTATTCGCCTGCTCCGTCATATTGCGACACAATGGGATTTAAGTATTTTTTAATCATTTTTATTGAACGGGAGGGGTGAAACCATGTGTGGACGTTATACATTGCTTGCCGATGAACTGGAGGTTTTGCGGGAGTTTGGAATTGAGCAGCCAATTGATGATTTTCAGCCAAGCTATAATGTAGCCCCTGGACAAAATGTGCTTGCCATCATTCATGACGGCAGGCAGAAACGTGCCGGTTACTTGCGCTGGGGGCTTGTACCATCTTGGGCAAATGATGAAAAAATCGGGTATAAGATGATAAACGCCCGCAGTGAAACAGCCGACGAAAAACCAAGTTTCAAACGGCTCATGCCCCGTAAGCGCTGCCTGATCGTAGCAGACAGTTTTTATGAATGGAGACGCGACGGGGAGGAAAGACAGCCAAAACGGATACAAGTGGAAGACAGGGCCCTGTTTGCATTTGCCGGACTCTGGGATAAATGGGAGAAAGGTGATAAGAAACTTTTCACATGCACCATCCTGACAAAAGAAGCGAATGGTTTCATGCAGGATATTCATCACCGAATGCCGATCATTCTGCCAAAAGGGAAAGAGAATGCGTGGCTCGAAATAGGCGGTCAGACGCCACGAGAGGCCCGTCAATTCCTGGAGTCACTTGAGACAGAAGATTTAAAGGCCTATGACATTGCGAGCTATGTCAATTCGGCAAAAAATAACGACGAAGGGTGTATTGCACCGCTTGCCTAAATTTTTTTGCCGTTTTGTGTCTATCATTCAAACAAGGATAGTGGCATTTAAGCGTATTTCCCATTATAATGACAGCTGGATAATGAATAAATAATAAGCGGGGGATGACCGTGATACGTGTGCTATTCGTATGTCTCGGGAATATCTGCCGGTCACCGATGGCTGAGGCGATTTTTCGAGATTTGGTGAAAAAAGAAGGACTTTCTGATAAAATCGAAGTGGACTCAGCGGGGCTGGGTCATTGGCATGTCGGAGAGTTGCCGCATGAAGGCACAAGGGAGATACTGGAGGAGCAGTGTATTTCCTATGAAGGCATGAAAGCGAGACAGTTCCATATTCGGGACTTCGGTGATTTCGATTATCTGATTGCGATGGATGATCAGAACATCAGCGAGTTGCAGGAATTGAAAGGCAATAATGGTCTGATTAAGGTAGCCAAACTAATGGAATTTGTCGATGAGACCAAGGAAGATGATGTCCCGGACCCTTTCTTTACGGGTAAATTTGATTATACCTATGAGTTAGTGTCAGAAGGCTGTCATGAATTACTTAAATATATCAGGAATGAAAATAATTTATAACGTAAAAGGAGCGATTTAAGATGGGTAAACGAAAATTATGCCTAGGTTTATTAATCGGTACAATCACGGGAGGACTGCTTTCTTTACTAGACCGGGACGCAAGAAACTATGCAAAAGAGAAAATGACCGATATCAGAAGCGGTTCCTCTTATTATGTGAAGCGTCCGTCCGAGGCAGTTAAAGGAGCAAAGGATGCGTTTGGCCGCTTTAATACAACGTTCACTAAAGGTGCGGATAATGCCATCAATGCACTGGAGCAGGTTGAAGGAACATTGGAACAGTTTACAAATAAGAACGATCGGGAAGAGTTGAATAACAATTTGTAAACGACTGAAGTGAGGGCGGTCAGATGTGGCAAAAAACTGTTGAATTCGGTAAAAAATTGTTTCAACGTATAACGGATGATGATATTTTTGGACTTGGAGCTCAGCTTGCCTATTTTTTATTGCTCTCTCTGTTTCCGTTTCTGCTTTTTTTAATGACACTGCTCGGATACTTGCCAATTGATTCGCAAAACGTTACTGAGTTTATTCAGCGCTATGCACCGGGGGAGATCTCCCAGCTGATCAATGATAATGTGTCCGAGCTTGTCAATAATCAGAGCGGATCATTATTATCAATCGGGATTATTGGTACATTGTGGGCAGCTTCAAATGGAATTAATGCGATTATGAAGGGGTTCAACCGTGCTTATAATGTTGAGGAGGACCGCTCCTTTATTGTCATGCGGTTGATTGCCATAGTTTTAACGATTGCAATGGTACTCGTCATTTGCATGGCCTTTTTGCTGCCTGTTTTCGGTAAAATAATCGGTGAATATATTTTTGCCTTCTTTGGGCTGTCTGAAGGTTTTCTGAACGTATGGGATACATTGCGCTGGGTTGTATCATCCGCGGTCATTTTTATCGTTCTGACGGCACTGTATAAAATGGCACCCAATAAACGAATTTATTTTAAAAATGTTATATGGGGTGCTTTGTTTGCAACAATCGGTTGGCAACTGGTCTCACTGGCATTTTCCTTTTATGTCAATTCAATGGGCAATTACTCAGCTACATACGGCAGCCTTGGAACGGTCATTGTATTAATGATCTGGTTTTATCTGTCAGGCATCATTATTATGATTGGCGGCGCCATTAACGCCATTTTCAGAGAAAAAATGAAATCAGATTAATAAAGTGAAACTTCAATCAGTGGGGCGTTTTCCCCCTGATTGTTATAAAGCAGCAGAAGGGACACTCGTTGACGGCGTGTCCCTTAATTAGCATGCTGCGGAGTGGGATCTTTTTTGAAAAAAATCGTTGTCAGCATAGCGATAAGCATAAAGATAATAATATAGAAAAAAGAAACACCAGGGAGGAATTCAATGAATAGACCGCCCAGGTATGGTCCGATAAGGCTTCCGATACTAAAGGCTATACCTGTCATCAGATTGCCTGCCGGAAGAAGTGATACGGGTAGCAGATCGGTCATATAAGCAATGCTTAATGAATACAGGGAGCCAACCAGCATACCCGAAAGTGCAAATGAGACAAATAAAGCGGTGGCAGACGTTTCAAATAAAGCTGCGAAAAGAAATGCGATAATCCCACCAGATATAACGGACATCAGGATTTTTCGTCTTCCCAAACGGTCGCTTAATACACCTAAAGGGATTTGTGTAATGATACTGGCACCGGCAAAAAACGGAATGATAAGTGATAAAATGTTTACGTCATGTCCGATACGCAGGCCATACACAGGAAAAATACCGTGCAGCGTTGCTTCCAAAAATCCATATCCAAACGCCGGTAGCAATGCCACCCAGGCAATTTTTCCAGTTTGAATGAACCTTTTGATGGAGCTTGAACTGCTGATATTGTGAACATCCACGTCCTCAGTGGTACTGTTTCGGACAAAGAACATCGTTGACCAGACAAGCATGCTTAAGGCTGCGGCTATCAAAAACGGTAATGCCTGATGGATTTCCAGCAGGCGTGTCATGAGTGGTCCTACTGTGAAACCCAGGCCAAATGAGAGGCCGTAAAATGAAATACTTTTTCCCCGTGAGTCCTTTGGGCTGGTTGTTGTGATCCAGGTCTGGGTGCTGAAATGAAGCATATTGTCCCCAATTCCAATCATAATCCGCAAAATAAACCAGAACCACAGTGCTTGCCAGACAGGGAACAGCGCCAGCGAAACGAAGACAAGCATGCCGCCGATCATAATCATCGGTTTAAAGCCAATTTTACGCATTGGCTTCTCCATGAATGGTGATGCGATCAGAACACCTATGTACAGTCCGGTCGCATGCAGTCCATTAACAGAGGATGGAATACCATTTTGTTCAAGAATAATGGATAACAATGGGAGAATCATCCCTTGGGAAAAACCTGATATGAAGACGAGTGCGATTAAAATCCAAAACCTTGTCTGTGCTGATACCATAACTTTCCTCTCCCCCTATACACTGTACGAGGCCAATACAAAATATTTCATTTAAAAAGCATTATGATTTAATATTTTGGGTAGATGATAACAAGAGTAATTTTAAAACAAGGAGTTGAAAATCACAATGGATTTTCATATGAAAGATGAAGGAGTACGCATCAATTTGGACTATGGAGACCTGGATATTTCAGGTGATGAAGCATATGGCTTTCGTCCATTTCAATTAATGGTAGCATCGATCGCAGGTTGCAGTGCCTCGGTTTTTAGGAAAATTTTAAAAAAGCAGCGAACTGAAATCGCTGATATGACGATAACGGTAAATGTTGAGCGTAATCCGGACGAAGCAAACCGGATTGAACGGATTGATTTGCATTATGTGATACAAGGTTATCATCTGGATGATGAAAAACTGTATAAAAATCTCGCAGTGGCACGAAAAAACTGCTCGATGATCCGTTCAGTCGAGAACAGTATTACAATTGAAGAAACGCTCGAATCAGTCGAATTAAGCCGTTAAATATTGCTGCGTATAATATTCATGTGTCCGAAAAAACTAACAGCAAAGGCGGAAGCGACCCGTGAGCGGTGTTTTGGCTGAGCCTGACAGCCGCCGGGAGCTGAAGCTGTATAGATAAAAGCGGACCTTTTGAAAGGAATGGGACACATGAATAAACGTTATTACATCACGATATTTATGTTATTGGTTTTATTAATTCCTGTTAATGGTATGGCTGAGGAAAAGGAAGAGTCAAAAGATGAATTTGAGATACCGAGCCATGTTCTGAACATATCAAAGGAAAACACTTACCCTAACTCTACACAGGATCAGGAAGTGGTAGAACCAAGCAAACTGACTCAGGAATTAATTGAAAGTGTTGAGGTTCCGATTGAGAACCCGGATCTGATTAAAATGCTTAATGAAACGTCCATTAACCCATCACCGATTGCTTTCGGCTACCGGGGAATGGTCTATATCGGCAGATGGCCGCTAAGTTATAACTCGAGTGAAACAAACATTAACTGGGAGTATCAGAAAGTTAATGCAAACGAGCTCAATAATATCGGCGGTGATTCTGAAAAAGAAATGAATTATAATCAGCAGGACAAAAAGGAAGTCAAAGGTGCACTGACGAACAAAATTGCCAATCCGGATGATATAAAAAAGATGATGCTGCTTAAGGCAAAAGATAAGATCGAACTGCCACTCGCATACTCAACGGTCATCGGAAAAAATACAAAAAAAGAAAACTCCTACAGTGTACCCGCGAAAAAATACGGTGAACTACAGGCATACGCCCCGGCAGTGAACGAAAAAGGACAAGTGACCTTTGGTGAGGTGTACTTTCAATTGAAAGGTAACGATAAATCCATTGTGATTAAAAATGTCACGAAACAGGGAATAGGCGCGTGGATTCCAATCCAGGACCACGTTTCATTTTCCTTTAATCTTAAGTAGTGGTGGCTGAAGAACCCCCCTGGAAATTTTCCAGTGGGGGTTCTTCAGCCCGAAAAGCAAAACTTCAGCCCGAAAAGCAAAACTTCAGCCCGAAAAGCAAAACTTCAGCCCGAAAAGCAAAACTTCAGCCCGAAAAGCAAAACTTCAGCCCGAAAAGCAAAACTTCAGCCCATATAAAAATTTCCCGCAAAAGGGTTGATCTCCTCGCTTTAATGCTTTATCATGGTAAAGTAATATTAGAGAGAAATCAGAGAGGGGAAACGAAAATGGAATGGGTTGTTGTCATATCCGTACTAGTATTGACTGTGCTCAGCTTGCTGAGAGTCAATGTCATCATTGCGATTATCGCAGCAGCAATTACAGCGGGTTTGATGTCCGGCTTGACGCTTATCGAATCAATTGAAATGATGGTAGGTGGCATGGGCGGTCAAGCAAGCACAGCATTAAGTTATATTCTGCTTGGAGCTTTCGCTGCAGCGATAAGCTATACAGGCATTACAGCTATTCTCGTCAATTATCTGATCAAAGTGCTGACCGGCAGGAAAAGGATGATGGTGCTGGCGATTGCTGGTGTGGCATGTTTATCGCAAAATCTTGTTCCGGTTCATATTGCATTTATACCAATATTAATTCCGCCTTTATTAAAACTATTTGATGAAATGAAGGTTGACCGTCGTGGTGTGGCGGCAGCATTAACATTTGGCTTGAAAGCACCATACGTCATGATCCCGGCTGGCTTCGGTCTGATTTTCCACGAAACCATTCAGAATAGTATGATTGAAAATGGCTCCGATATCACGATAAGCCAGACGACACAGGCGATGCTGATTCCCGGTGCGGGGATGGTTGTCGGCCTGTTGATTGCCATCTTTATCACGTATCGAAAAGATCGGGAGTCAGTTCCTGGCGCGGGTGGAAGTGAGGCGAATTTTACAGCACCACCAGCAGAGAACGTTACCTTTAATCAGAAACATGCTTTAACGCTTGTTGCGATAGCAGGTGCTTTAATCGTTCAACTTATCACTCAAAACCTGATAGCAGGCGCGCTTACAGGGCTGGTTCTGATGTTCGCTCTTGTGGTTGTCCCATTTAGAAAAGGAGACCAGGTCATGGCTGATGGTATTGCGATGATGGGGCAGATTGCATTTGTCATGCTGGTTGCCTCCGGGTTTGGAAAAGTCCTGGAAGACACAGGTGCGGTAAGTGCGCTTGTCGAAATGTCATCCAGTTTCCTTGGCAATAATCAGGCACTTATCGCGCTTGTCTTGCTGCTTGTCGGTCTGGTGGTCACGATTGGTATTGGCTCATCGTTTGGTACCATCCCGATTCTTGCCGCTCTTTTTGTTCCGATTTGTCTGGCTGCGGGCTTTTCAACACTAGCAACCGCCTCGCTGATCGGGACTGCAGGCGCATTGGGTGATGCGGGTTCGCCGGCTTCAGACAGTACACTCGGGCCGACTTCCGGACTGAATGCTGATGGCAAGCACCACCATATATGGGACACATGTGTACCGACATTCCTTCATTTTAATATCCCGCTAATTCTATTCGGCTGGATTGCGGCGATGGTTCTTTAAAGTGTGTTGCACGTTATGAATAATTAAACTTGAGTATGGACAAAGTAAGGAAAAAATAGGTGGGGTGTGCTATGCGAAAATACATTGCTGTGGCAATGACGTTCACTTTGTTTTTCCTTGCTTTTTTGCCATCCGGGTCCGTTACCCATGCTGCTGGCGGCTACGGATGGGGTTTTAAAAAGAATGATGATCATGAAATTCCGGATGTAGGTCAGTACAAAGAGATTCTCGATAAGTATGGTGCTTACTATGCTGATCACTCTGGGGAAAAGGTGGTCTATCTGACATTTGATAATGGCTATGAAGAAGGGTATACCGATGATATCCTTGATGTTTTGAAGGAACACGACGTACCAGCCGCTTTTTTCCTGACGGGTCATTATGTAAAAAGTGAACCTGAGCTTGTTGAACGGATGGCTGATGAAGGGCATATAATCGGGAACCACTCATACCATCATCCTGATTTAACCATCGTGAAGAAAGAAAAAATGAAGGAAGAACTGGAATCACTGGAGAACGCGGTTGCGGAAGTGTCTGATCAGGAGGAAATCAAGTATTTGCGCCCGCCACGGGGGATGTTCAGCGAAAAAACCTTGAAATGGGCGCGGGAACTTGGCTATACGCATATATTCTGGTCGTCGGCATTTGTTGACTGGGAGACAAGTGAACAGAAAGGCTGGCGCTACGCTTATGAAAATATTATGGACAATATCCACCCGGGGGCGATCATTTTGCTTCATACGGTATCGTCCGATAATGCCAAAGCACTGGATAAAATGATAACGGAGATGAGAAAACAAGGCTATCAATTCAAAAGTCTGGACCACCTCGTAATGAAAAATAAACTCCCGAGACCCATTTACGGATATTAATCCCTTATATCGAGATAAAAAGCTGTCCTTCTAATGAAAGGCAGCTTTTTATTTAACTTGAATATTAATTCAAATTTTAGATAAATTCTGATATACTAAAAGAAATCTAAATTGGAGTTGATAGCATGAACAAACAGGATTTAATTGCTCCGCATGACTATAATATCGTAACAGAAATGGAGTATTTTGCAGCAAAAAGCCCTGAAAGAAACGCGGTAGTCTGGTGCAGTGAAAAGGGCGAGTCCAAAGAGATTACATACGAACAGCTAATGAAAAATGTAAATAAAATTGGCAACGCTTTCAAGGAGAAAGGGCTTGAAAAAGGTGATAGGGTTCTTATCATGATTCCGCGATTGATTGAAGCATATGAAACGTATCTTGCTGCATTAAAATCGGGGATTATCGTTATCCCGGGTTCCGAAATGCTGAAAACAAAGGATCTGCAATATCGGATCAGCCATGGTGAGGTCAGTGCAATCGTCAGCTACTATCCGTATGTGGGTCAATTTACAGATGTAAAGGAATTTGAACAGCTGACACTTTTCTCGGTCGGCAATTCGGTCGATGGCTGGCACAACATGGATAAACTGAAGGAAAATGCATCGGACAAGCTCGATATGGCTGATACGACTAAAGATGATGTAGCCTTCTTTTCCTATACTTCCGGCACGACCGGCAACCCTAAAGCGGTTGTTCATACACATGGCTGGGGTTACGCCCACCTGAATACAGCACCAGAGAATTGGCTGTGTATTAATGAAGGGGACAAAGTATGGGCAACAGCCGGTCCGGGCTGGCAAAAATGGATCTGGAGCCCGTTTTTATCGGTGCTCGGCTCAGGTGCAACCGGATTCGTTTACCTGGGCAAGTTCGATCCAAAGACATATCTCGGTCTGTTGCAGGATGAAGATATTAATGTCCTGTGCTGTACACCAACTGAGTACCGGCTAATGGCTAAAGTTGATAATCTGGATGACTATCAGCTGCCTGCCCTGCATAGTGCTGTTTCCGCCGGGGAACCGCTCAACCGTGAAGTCATTGATACATTCCGAAAATATTTTAATGTGACTGTTAGGGATGGCTATGGTCAAACTGAGAATACTTTGTTGCTCGGTTTTATGAAAGATACGAAGGTCAAACCGGGTTCAATGGGTAAGCCGACACCGGGTAATGAGGTGGAAATTATTAATGAAGACGGACAGCCTGTTCCGGCCAATAAAATCGGTGATATTGCTGTGAAACTGGACAGTCCAGCATTGTTCCGTGAGTATTACAAAGATGCCGAACGTACCAGGATGTCTCAGCGCGGTGAATATTATGTAACGGGTGACCAGGCGTCCAAAGATGAGGACGGCTATTTCTGGTTTGAAGGACGCAGTGATGACATTATTATCAGTTCTGGTTATACAATCGGTCCTTTCGAGGTTGAAGATGCATTGGTAAAACATCCATTTGTTCAGGAATGTGCCGTTGTGGCCAGTCCTGATGAAGTCCGGGGGAATGTTGTCAAAGCCTTTATCGTGCTTCAGCAGGGGGTGAATCCTGATGACCCGGATTTGGTCAGAGACCTGCAGAAACATGTTAAAGAATTAACCGCCCCTTATAAATATCCGAGGAAAATTGAATTTATTGATGAATTGCCGAAGACAACGTCAGGCAAAATCAGGCGCGTTGAATTGCGGCAAAATGAAAAGGTCAAAAACTGAGAATGATTTTTCGCCAAGGGCTGCTCGATGTTTAGAGCAGCCCTTTTGACGTTAATAGTAATAGTGAAGTCCTTTAATTGTTTGATCAAAGCGTTGGAGATTAGTATTAAAAAGTGTGTTTACCTCAGCACGCACGCCCTCAAATGAGTAAATAATTTTTCCAAGAAAATTGATCAAAAACACTTGAAAGTCAAAGAAGGTCAGAGTATAATAAGAATCAAAGGTCAAAGAAAGTCAAAGTCAAACCTTTTAATAATATATTTGATATCAATCAAGGAGGAATCACATGATGCAATGTCAAAATTGTGGTATTCGTCCAGCATCAATTAACGTCGCAATGCAAATAAACAATGAACGTATGAATATGCATCTATGTAATCAATGTTTCCGTGAAATTCAGGGAAGCATGATGAACGGTGACAATGGTCAAGGTCAGCAAGGAGATTTTGCCAACAAATTTTTCCAGGGAAATGGTCAGCAAGGTCAAGGTTTCACAGGCACAACAACACAGCAAGGTGCCGGAAATAATGGCTTACTTGATCAGCTCGGCAAAAACGTGACAAATGCAGCCCGTGCCGGACTAGTTGATCCGATTATTGGACGTGACAATGAAGTGAAACGCACCATTGAAACCCTGAACCGCCGGAACAAGAACAATCCGGTTCTAATAGGTGAAGCTGGTGTTGGTAAAACCGCGATTGCAGAAGGACTAGCGTTGAAAATTACGGAAGGCAAAGTGCCGGCCAAACTGATGGATAAAGAAATTTACCTGTTGGATGTCGCATCACTTGTTGCCAATACGAGCATGCGCGGTCAGTTTGAAGAACGCATGAAACAACTCGTACAAGAATTACAGGAACGTCAAAACGTCATTCTGTTCGTTGACGAAATCCATCTGCTTGTAGGAGCAGGCACTGCTGAAAGTTCACAAATGGACGCCGGTAACATTTTGAAACCCGCGTTGGCACGCGGTGAATTGCAATTAATCGGCGCAACAACGCTTAATGAGTATCGTCAAATTGAGAAAGACGCTGCTTTGGAACGTCGTTTTCAACCAATAATGGTTCAGGAGCCATCATTGGAAGACGCTGTTAAGATCCTGGATGGCATCAAAGACCGTTATGAAAAATTCCATGAAGTCCGTTACTCCGATGAAGCGATTCGCGCGTTCGTCACATTGTCACAACGCTATATCCAGGATCGCTTCTTGCCGGACAAAGCGATTGACCTGATGGACGAAGTCGGCTCACGTCTAAATCTCGACAACGCAGAAAAGGACTCGGATTCAATTCAAAGCCGTCTGGATGAAATTGTCCGTGAAAAAGAAGCTGCCGCTGAGAAGGAAGATTATGAAGAAGCAGCACACCTGCGCTATCAGGAAATTCAGCTTCAAAAACAACTGGACAAAGCAAAAGATGAAGAGCAGGTCACCGATGTGGATATTTCCGATATTCAATTGATCGTGGAAGAAAAAACCGGTATCCCGGTAACCAAACTGCAAACAGATGAACAGGAAAAAATGCGTGATCTGGGCAAAAATCTCGGTGAGAAAGTCATCGGCCAGGACGAAGCGGTACAAAAAGTTGCCAAAGCCGTTCGCCGCAGCCGTGCAGGACTGAAATCCAAATATCGTCCAATCGGATCCTTCCTGTTTGTCGGACCAACCGGTGTCGGTAAAACCGAACTGACAAAAGCACTTGCCGAAGAACTGTTCGGTTCACGTGACAGTCTGATTCGGCTTGATATGAGTGAATATATGGAGAAACATGCCACTTCTAAGATTATCGGTTCACCACCAGGATATGTTGGACATGAAGAAGCAGGACAGCTGACTGAAAAAGTGCGCCGCAACCCTTATTCCATCCTTCTGCTGGATGAAATTGAAAAAGCACACCCTGATGTTCAGAACATGTTCCTGCAAATTATGGAAGATGGTCAATTGACCGATTCTCACGGTCGTACTGTGAGCTTTAAAGATACGGTTATCATCATGACAAGTAACGCTGGAACCGGTGAAAAACAAATTAATGTCGGTTTCAACCGGGATGAACATGAATCGGTTCAAACCCTGGAAAACTTAAGTGATTATTTCAAACCTGAGTTTCTGAACCGTTTTGACAGCATCATCACATTCAATGAACTGGCTGAAGAAAGCCTTCTGCAAATTGTAGATCTGATGTTGGCAGAACTGGAAGAAACAATTGAAGAAAGTGACATCTCTATTTCAGTTACGGACGAAGCGAAACATGAGCTTGTCCAACTTGGATATGACCCACGCTTTGGTGCACGTCCATTGCGCCGCGTCATCCAGGACAAAATTGAAGATCAGCTTACAGATTTGGTTCTGGAAGAAGAATCAATCGAGGCTGTCAATGTAGATGTCAAGGACGGCGAAATTGTTGTTGGAAAAACAGAATAAACATTGTAATAGAAAAGAAAAAGCCGCTGACCAGAGTCAGCGGCTTTTTTTCTGTCCGGGATTTATGCGGTAAGAGGACTTCAGCAGAAAGGGAATGGCATTTTCATATGTGCGGGAGAACTGAACATGTTCTGGAGAACCAAAGCATGGCGCCGCATTGAAAAACTTGTTCCACTGCACACTAAAACATCAAATCGGCTTCATCCGAAGCTAATATTTTCACCGATCATGTCGCATAATAGTAACGCGAATTCACAAAAACTATAAGCACTCACGTATAAAAGGATGTTTATGATGCAGCGGCAAATCAGTATATGGACCACACTTTTCATCATGTTTATTTTTATAAATACACCAGCAGCTTTCGCTGAGCAGCAGTCGGATATGGATGTTCATTTCATAGATGTCGGTCAGGGGGATAGTATCCTCGTCCAAACGCCTTCTGATAAAAACGTTCTGATCGATGGCGGACCGCCCGGAGCAGGAAAAAAGGTTGTGGCATTTCTCGAAAAGCAAAATGTGGATAAGCTTGATTTAGTGATTGCGACCCACCCGGACATCGATCATATTGGCGGTCTGGTTGAAGTTTTGAAATCTGTTGAAGTGGGCAGAATCGTGGATACCGGTAAGATTCATTCAACCACAACGTACGCCAGGTACATCAGTCAGGTTCTAAAACGGCAAATTCCAATCGAAATTGCCGAGCGGAATGATCTGTTGAAAATTGATCCTTTATTAAAAGTGAAGATTTTGAATACCCATAACGGCTCGCGGACAAATAATGAATCTTCTATTGTTCTGAAAATGACATTTAACGAGGTGGATTTTCTGCTGATGAGTGATGTTGAAAAAGAACAGGAAAAGCGATTGATGAAACAGCATAATCTGGATTCGGAAATATTAAAAGTAGCCCACCACGGGTCAAACACCAGTACATCATTGAAGTTTGTACAGGCTGTCAGTCCAAACGCCGCCATACTGACATATGGTCAAAAAAATGATTACGGGCATCCGGTTGACCGCGTCATGGAAAATCTCCACAAAGTCAATACAGCAATTTATCCGACGGCAATGTTCGGTGATGTCACCGTTCGGACGGATGGAAAGGGATTCGTCATTTTTAATGAGAAAAGTCCGACAAGCAACTTGGAGGCTGGATAAATAATTTACAAAAATAAACAATTGTGATATCATAATAATATAAAGTCAATAAAATAGGGGAAGGTGTGAATGTCCAGGTGATTCGTGAAAAAGACGCGTGGATGATGAATGGGTATGTCGGAATACTTGCAATCGCAATACTGGTTGCGGTGACGATCATGAGCTTTTATGAGGGGCAGTTTATTATTGGAGGTATTGCTCTGATCGTTGCAATTGTGCTTGGAAGCGGTATTACAGTTGTTCAGCCGAATCAGGCAGCAGTTGTCATTTTTCTTGGGAAATATATGGGAGGCATCCGAAAAGAAGGGATTGCTGTTACCGTTCCATTCTCAATGAGACGGATGGTATCATTGCGTGTCAGAAACTTTAACAGCAGCCGACTGAAAGTGAACGATGTCAACGGTAATCCGATAGAAATTGCAGCTGTGGTTGTGTTTAAAGTGGTCGATGCCGCAAAAGCAGTTTTTGAAGTGGACCGTTATGAAAAGTACGTGGAAATCCAGAGTGAAACAGCCATTCGTGCCGTCGCTACGCAATATCCGTACGATACGTTTACGGATGATGAAATGACACTACGCGGAAATGCGGAAGAAGTATCGAAGGAGTTGGCAAAGGATCTTCAGGAACGGCTGACGGTTGCCGGAGTAGAAGTGTTGGAAACACGACTGACGCACCTTGCTTATTCCACCGAAGTGGCCCAAGCGATGCTGCAGCGCCAGCAGGCAAGTGCAATTATTGCAGCCAGAAAACAAATCGTGGAAGGTGCTGTGGGAATGGTTGAGGACGCCATTGCTCAGCTGGAGAAGGATGGCGTGCTGGAATTAGACGAAGAGCGTCGTGCAACTATGGTCAATAATCTGATGGTCTCGATTGTTTCCGACAATGGGACACAGCCAGTTGTCA
This sequence comes from Lentibacillus jeotgali, assembly GCF_000224785.1. Taxonomy (GTDB): domain Bacteria; phylum Bacillota; class Bacilli; order Bacillales; family Amphibacillaceae; genus Lentibacillus; species Lentibacillus jeotgali. The sequence continues at coordinate 212,734 of NZ_AGAV01000005.1, forward strand.
ACACGGGGTCACTTTATCAATAAAAGAAGGGATTCGATGGCTCAAAAGAAAAATTTCCCGTTAAGGATCGATCCGAAACTATATGAGATCCTACAAATCTGGGCGAAAGATGAATTTCGAAGCGTCAACAGTCATGTGGAATTTTTGTTGCGTGAATCAGCAAAAAAAGCAGGTCGTCTCCCAAAATCAGAGGATAAAAAAATAGGGGAAGACTAAATAAGTTCCGCACTTTATTAGGTGCGGGGCTTTTTACTTCAAAACTGCACTATGTTTCTTGTTAGTACTTTTCAAAAAATTATTGACAAACTCATAATAAGTTACATGGCTGGTTATATAATTAACATAGCTATATCCTTATTTCTTTTTCCTGAGTGTAAATACTGAAGCGACTATCAAGAGTACAATCATGATGACCGTAACAATGGCTGCACCGATTAAATCAGACGGCACATTCCCGGTAACAATCATTTGCTGAATATAGTTGGAAATACGATTAGGACTCCATTCGAGAACATGGGAAAATATTGTGGTCCCCAGTCCCATTAGTATAACTGTTGCAATGGTAAGGAATGCGACAAGACCGGGTGTCTTGAATAATGTATTATAAAAAATCGATAGTGATACGACCAGCAGCAGCCATAAGCCGTAAAAAAACAATACCAGCAGTAGAGTTCCGAATGATAACTCACCGAATAATAAATTGATATAATACCAGCTGGCAAGCATTCCGAGTGAGAAACTGATCAGTATCAGAAGTGCAAATGATGCCCATTTGGCGGTAATATAGTTCATATAGGAAACAGGCTTGACGTTCTGAGACGCCATTTTTGCGTTCGCCGGCAATAGTCCCCATTGAAATGAGTGCCATGATCAGGACGCCAATTGTGTTGAATTGACCAATACTCATCATGACAACATCACTCGGCTGGTAATCCGGCAGCTGAATTTCAGCACCATCAGGCATCCCGCCAGTAGCTTCAATAATTTGCGGCAGGTAGTAATTAGTGAGCGGATCCATAATTGCTATCAGTATCATGATTAGCGGCACCCAGATCCATTTTACGTTTCGTATGTTTTCAATAAGTTCTTTTTGAAAAAGTGTCCACCATTGCATCAGCTATTCACCGCCTTCATGAACATATCCTCCAGTGACGCACGGTTAACGGCAAAAGATGTCACCGGCCATGCTCCAGCTGCAGCAGCTGCCAAAATCTCACGCCGTGCTGCAGACAGATCCTCGCCGGCAATATGCAGAAGATCTCGTTCAATATAGCAGTCAGTAACAGCAGGCAGGGAAATTATCTTTTCCTGAAATTTATCCAAATCCCCTTCAAAACCGAGCTCGATTTTAGCGGTCTGATATTTTTCACGGAGTTCGATCATAGAACCTGATTCAATTCCATCGGATATCGTATTCTTACGGAGTATACCGCAAAAAAGTTTTGCCTAAATCAATAAAAAAGCCGGTATTTGCTGCACTTTTGACAAATACCGGTTAAAGTTTTTCAGTATAGTTATACACAATCATCCACAGAATTACCAACATGATGATTGGCTGTGAGAAAGTAATCAACAGATTTGTGCACATTATCCACATTTGTTCTAAGAGTTATCCACTGACTGCATGTGAATAGGCAATCCTTTTGTGCCGGGATTCCACAAATTTACCCCCGCATCTAATGGTCAGTAATCCCGCCAAACGACGACGGTTAACTGTCCCTGAATGCCCGATTCGGTTCAACTAACACTGTCGTGGATAACAAAGAGGAAACCGCACGATCAACTGCGATTTCCTCTTTGAGACAGTCGGCTATACGCACGGTCAGCCTTCCTGAATTCTTTTTGATAAAGAACCTCCTGTGCCTTGGATAAAAATCTTTCTTGTTCAATTGGTTTTTTTGGCATAAGTAATCCCTCACTTCAATGCTAGGATGCCCCAAATCCATACAAATATACGCGAGAAACAAATCACTGCCGCTCAGTCTCTCTTAATGCCTCTTTCAGGTATGGAAAAGAAAATGAATAGCGGTAATCCTGAGCTTTTTGCGGAAGAACATATTGCCCTTTTGCGATTAACAAACTCATCTCACCGATAATCGTCCGGACCATCATTGCTGGAACAGGAAGCCAAAAGGGACGGTTTAAGACATCAGCAAGGATCCTGGTAAAATCTTTATTCCGTTTCGGATTTGGTGCGGTTACATTGACGGGACCTCTGATATGTTCGTTAAACATACAAAATTCTATCATACCGACGACATCCTCTATGTGTACCCAGGAGACCCACTGTTCACCGTTTCCTATCCTGCCACCGGCAAACATTTTAACCGGCAGTTTCATCAGGGAAAGAGCACCTTGTTGTCCGAGTATGACACCAAATCGGCTGAACACGGTACGGATGCCAAGCTGTTCCGCCTGTTTGGCTGTCTGTTCCCATTCTGTCACAACATCTGCCAGAAAATCATCTCCGGGCTTTGAGGTGTTTTCCGTGAAGATGAGGTCCTCCGAGGTACCATAAAAACCGACTGCCGAGCCGCTGATGAAGACGTCCGGCTTTTGTTCCATTTGTCCCATCATCTGGATAACCTTTTGTGTCGTCTCAATCCGGCTGGTGCGAATAACGGTTTTTTTCTTTTTTGTCCAATAGCCGAACAGCGAATCCCCGGCCAGATTGATGACCTTATTGATTGCCGGCAGGTCTTTAACGGGATGGTCATAGCCGATGAATACGTTATTTGTTGTGTCTGTATACCTCTCGGGTGAGCGTGTCAATATGTAAATGAAATGCCCCTTTTCAGTTAATGCCTTGACTAGATTTCTACCGACAAAGCCGGTTCCGCCGGTGATCATGATATTCATCTTACTCACTCCAATCTTTATAGTTTATTTCAAATAATTCTTTTAGTATGCTGATTTTCCTGGTATTTTTCATGATATAATATTTTTGACAGAGGGGGGAGACGTGTTGGCGAAAATTACTCGAATCACCACACAAAAGAAACATAAAGACCGCTTTAATATTTTTCTGGATGACGGCAATGGTGAAAAGTATGGGTTCAGTGTCGATGAGGCGATATTGGTTGAGTATCGGCTGCGTAAACATTTAGATCTCGATGATGCGACCATAATAGCGCTTGTCCAGAAAGATACGTTACATAAATCATATACCCTTGCGATCAATTTTTTAAGCTATCGAATGCGCACGAAAAAGGAAATTCGCGATTACCTTGTCCAGAAAGAAGCTGATGAGGAACATATCGCTCAAATCATGGACAAACTTAAAGCCGAGCGTCTGATTGATGACAAGCAATTTGCGCACAGCTTCGTCCGGACACGCCTACATACATCAAGCAAAGGCCCGCTGCTCGTCAAACAGGAGCTTTTGCAAAAAGGTGTGGATGATCCAATTGCCGGTGAAGCGATTGCCATGTATACATTCGATATTCAATTCGAAAAAGCAGCAAAGCTGGCCAGGAAAAAGCTTGGTTCAAGCAGTAAAAAGTCATTTCGCCAGCAGGTTCAGCAGCTGCAGGGAACACTGATGCAAAAAGGCTTTGCCAGTGATGTTGTCAGGGAAGTTACCGCAGAACTGCAGGAAGAAAAAGACGATGATGCCGAATGGGAAGCACTTGTCAAGCAGGGCGAAAAAGCTCTGCGTAAACAGCAGCAGAAACACAGTGGCTTGGAGCTTGAGCAGAAAGTAAAAGAAGCCTTGTATCGCAAAGGCTTCACAATTGATCTGATTAATGCGTTTTTGGATCAGAATGTCAGAGACTAGATTTTTAATAGATAGCCATGAAAATTCCCAGGCATCGACTACCGGTCAATAACAATTTCACCCCGGCCGTCATCTTCATTAAAAATCTGCTTGGCCACTACTTCAGGGCCTTTCAGTACAGACGAGTCTTCCACATGTGATGAATCATCCCAGAAAGGCGTGTTCATGCCGCCCATGTAAACAGGTGTTATCGTAACTGGCTCATTTTCCCATTCTTTTTGCAGACTTTCTGTAAAACCTTTCACCGCAAACTTACTTGCACAGTAGATTGACTCATGCACTTTCCCGCGCAGCCCGGCAGTGGAAATGATCGTTAAAATTCGCCCGTTATTTTGACGGATCAGCGGAAGCGCGCACTGGACACTCAGGATGGTTCCTTTGACATTGGTGTGGAGTGTTTTGTCGATATCACTCACAGAGTAATTTTCCAGCGGGCCAAAGATTCCAACTCCTGCATTGTTGATGAACACATCGAGTTCGCCGATTTGCTGAAAGGCAATGCTGACTGATGCAGGCTCCTGAACATCACAAAGGATTACCTCCGCCTGTCCGCTATTTTGCTGAATTTCTTTTTGAACCAGATGAAGTTTTGTATCATTCCGTCCAAGTAAAAATACTTTATAATCATTTTTGGCATATTTCAGTGCAAGCGCACGGCCAAGACCGCTTCCTGCTCCTGTAATTGCAACCGTAGACATGCTTTATCTCCTCCAAATTTCTTCAGTCGTAAGTAATCCCTTGGCATGGCATACTCTTCTAAAATGACTTTAACACAAGGATACCATAACCTGCTGCAATTATACTATTTCTGAATGACACCGGAGTAGACTGACTTGCTCCTAGACTGTGTCAATAAAATAGTTAAATAACGATGTTAAAAAAAATATTGACTTTTAGTGACACGACCCCTAAAATTCACTAGGTGTTTTTATGAGGACAAGTATAAAATATAGCGCCGACTCACTAGCAGCACTGAGCGCAGTCCGTACGTCGGTAAACGGGTGCTTGTGCCTTTGTTCTTAGTGGATAATTGTCCGTAAATGCCCGATTCTGTTCAAGCCTTTTGGAGGGTGATGTCAATGTATCATGTATATAAATATGCAGTTCTGTTTGCAGCTTCTATAGTTTTAGGATTTGCTTTTAATATGTTTTTGCTTCCTCACGAAGTATTATCAGGCGGCGTGACAGGTCTTGCTATGATTTTTGGGCTGCTTTCACCAATAAACTCAGGTATTTGGCTCGTTATTTTAAACATTCCTGTCTTCATTATCGGCTTGATGAGGTTAGGAAGGGGGTTTATATGGAACAGCGTTTTGTCTGTTTTCATCACTTCTGTTTCGATGCAGTATATCCCGGTTTTAAAAATAACCGATGATGCGCTTTTATCTGCAGTGTTTGGTGGCATCATTACCGGTATCGCTATTGGCTTCATTGTACGATTTAATGGGTCCACTGGAGGTGCTGATATCATTGGCCTTGTTGTCACTCAAAAACAAGATATTCCGCTTGGCATACTAATTTTTAGTATCAATAGTATTGTTGTGTTTATATCTGGATTTGTTTTTTCCTGGAATTTGGCAATCTTGACGATGGCTTCGATTTACATTACCGGCGTCGTCATCGACCGAGTTCATACCCGTCATATAAAATTGAGTTTAATGGTGGTAACAACTAAAGGGGAAGAGCTTAAAAATGAACTTATTGGTAATCTTATCAGGGGCATTACCGTCATGAATGGTTATGGAGCCTATACCAATAATGAAAATAAAGTGCTTTATACTGTTATTACGCGCTATGAACTGGCACTGGTCAAGTCACTTATTAAAAATGTCGATCCGAAAGCGTTCGTCAGCATTAGTGAAACCAGTGAAGTGTTAGGAAACTTTAGAAAATCATAATGAGCCGGATGGCAAAGGGATATTCCGCAATGACGCATTTATGGGAGAAGCCGGGTGCGTCTTTTTGCGTTTGAGCGTATTCATTTTCCTGAACTATTGGTAAAGTGTATAGTGATAGAGAAGGGAGCATCAAACAATGGATTACCGATATAGTGATTATACAGTCGAGCAGCTACGTGAAGAGGTTGGCCGGCTGAAGGAAAAAGCACAGAAGGCTGAACAGCTTGGAAATATCAGCGAAGTGGCCATTAACGAGCGCAAAATGCAGGTCGCCATTGCTTATATGATCAATCCGGATGACTTTTCACCACGGGATGTCCACGAATTAAAAGGTGATCCGGGCTATAAATTCAAAATTAATTATATAAATGGGGTGTTTGCCTGGGGGCATCGTCTTAATTTATTGAATGAGGTAAATGAGAAGGAAGAAGCACTTCCGATTTCACTGCTGGGGGATAAGGTCAAGGAATAATTGCTGTCTTCCGCTCCTACGAACTACTAAAGTAACAATAAACTTAGTAACAGCAATGAAAAAGAGGCTGGGAAAGAACTAAAATTATCGACTTTAAAGACGAATAATACTGAGATTGAGCGGAGGAAATATACGTACACTCCTGCGGAAGGAAAGGCATCGGTGAGACCCCCGAAGCGGGTATCTGCACTAACCATTTACGCTAGTCGAATTTTTGTTTGATAAAAGCACTTTTGTCCCAGCCTCTTCATATCAGTATCATTTATTCCTTCAGACCGGGTTGTCGCCAACTTCAAGTTTGTTTTGAAGTTTCTGTTCGGAAAAAATCCAGCCTGTATAAGAGTTCATAATCCGCATACTATCATCGATTTGAACGACAGCCACAAAAGGGTAGCGCTCATTTGACCGGTACCGCAGATCAACGAATCGAACCTCGGTAAAGTCATCGAAGTCATGCACTTCCCAGCGGTAAACCGGAGAAAACGATAAGAATGCAGCAACGTTTTTATCCTGTATAGCCAAATTAAAAAGTTTATTGTCCGGCAAAGGGATTTTCTCGAATTGATCGACAATATCAATATGACCATCGATTACTGATCCTACATAAAAGTAATCTGTTGTTGTAATGGCAACGCGCCACTGATTGTGTTTAATGGTCGGAGAGGTCGCAATTTGTTCGGTATTCGGGTAAAAATCCTTGATCTTCCGGACAATCTCCCGTTTATCCATGTACCGCTTCACATAATAGAGTGCAATAACGGCATAAATGATCAGAAACGTATATCCCGGAGCGGCCCCAAGGAGCCAGGCGACAATTCCGCCGATATGAAGCAGAAATATATACGGATCGAACGTATTAATGACTCCATGTGCGACCCATTTATTTGAAAATGGCCGATAAGCTTGTGTCCCGTATGCATTTGGAATATCAACGAGCACATGGATAACAACCGCCAGTGCCGTCCAGGCATATAGGTGCCAGAAACTGATGTCCGGGACAATCATATGAATGATGCTTGCTATCAGGACTCCCCACATGATCACAGCGGGAATCGAGTGTGTCGCTCCACGGTGATGTCGTATATAAACAGCATTATTTCGTAATTTTAAAACGGTATCGAAATCAGGCGCATGTGAGCCGATAACGGTCCCGGCCAGTACAGCACTGAATAAAGCAGGATCATTTTGCACAGCGGGATCCAGCGTGGCCAGTCCGCCGATTGCAACCCCCATAACGATATGGGTGCCTGTATCCATAAGTTGAATTCCTCCTCGGCAGGATTCATGTTGATTGTTTTTCAGTTATATGCTTACTGATTTTATTTGAAGACGTCCATTTACTCTTTTTATTAAAAATCATTGCCTAAAGCAAATCTTACGGCTTATAGTTATAAAAGAACTTAAAGTGGCAAATCCGAATGCAATAATTTCCTAAAGTTATTAGTGACAGCCTGTTCTTTTTTAATTGTAACATAAAGGGTGTAGTAAAATGACTAGAATATTACAGAATTTCGACATTCATGGTTTCCAGGAAAAATTAATCGGCTGGTATCAGACTAACAAGCGTAATCTGCCGTGGCGGCAAGATCGGGACCCATACAAGGTCTGGGTTTCAGAAATTATGCTGCAGCAGACTCAGGTTGATACTGTTATTCCTTATTTTCAACGGTTTATTTCAAAATATCCAACGCTGCATGATTTAGCATATGCAGATGAGCAGGATGTTCTAAAAACGTGGGAGGGTCTGGGTTATTATTCCCGTGTACGCAACCTGCAAAACGCAGCCCGGGAAGTTGAAGCGTCATATGGCGGAGAAGTGCCTGATGATTCAAAGCAATTAGGGAAACTTAAAGGCATTGGACCATACACAAAAGGTGCGATTTTATCGATTGCGTTTGATCAGCCGGAGCCTGCGGTTGATGGCAATGTCATGCGGGTTCTTTCGCGTGTGTTGAAAATAGAAGATGATATTGCTCAGCCAAAGGTCAAAAAGCAATTTGAAGGTTATGCCAGGGAGCTGATATCATATGATGACCCATCTTCGTTCAATCAGGGGATTATGGAGCTGGGAGCATTGGTTTGTATGCCTAAAGAACCGATGTGCATGTTTTGTCCAGTCCAGGACCACTGTCGTGCGTTTCAGGAAGGGACAGAACGGGAACTTCCCGTCAAATCAAAAGCGAAAAAACAAAAAAAAATTCCCTATACAGTTCTGTTAATCCGTAACGAAAATGACGAGTATTTGATTGAAAAACGCCCGGAAAATGGTCTTCTGGCCAATTTGTGGCAGTTTCCGATGGTACCGGTGGCTGAAATCGGCAATGACCACGTGGTGAACTGGTTTGAAATGGAATATGGAATCGACGTTGAACTGTCAGATAAACAGGGTGATCTCAAGCATGTTTTTTCACATATTATCTGGCAGTTGGAAATTGTCGCAGCGAAAACATCACGTAAAGAGACGGAAGATGATCGTGTGCGATTCGTAAGCCGTGATGAATTGGAGACATATCCTTTTCCTGTCTCGCATCAAAAAATGACACGATATATAACCTGATGGGCAGCCGCAAAATTATGCCTTTTCCATTTTATGCCTCAGTATGCTGTTTTTAACTGCAGTTAAAACGGATAACAGTGTCCGAAATGGAAAAAGTAATAACTGCGGAGGTGATATTGATGGCTAAAAAACAACAGCCAAACCAAACATCTGCTGGTACCAACGTACAAAAAGTAAAAAAGCAAAACCAGCAGGCACAACAAGGACAAGGTCAGTTCGGAACTGAGTTTGCATCTGAAACAGACGCTCAATCAGTAAGACAGAAAAACCAAAAATCGCAACAAAACAAAAAATAACGCAGTCACACCGATTTTAAAGAGCTCCCTTCCTTGGGAGCTCTTTTTAATGCTGTTTTCTTTTCCTTTGTAAATTTCTCTGTTGAATTTATAATGAAAGAATAAAGGTTTTAAAAACCCCGTTAAGGGGATAAGCCGCTGCCGTTATCATAAATGGGTTAGGAGAGATAGGATGCCCGGTCCAAAATCAGGATCAACCATAGAAATACATAGCTTCAAACATAATGGCCAGCTGCATCGTGTATGGGAAAACACGCTTGTACTGAAGGGGACTGAAATGATTGTCATTGGTGCCAATGATAAAACAAAAGTGAAAGAAAGCGATGGCCGGTCCTGGATAACACGGGAACCTGCAATTTGTTATTTCCATTCAGAGTACTGGTTTAACATTATTGGGATGCTCCGCAATGATGGTATTTATTATTATTGCAACATCAGCTCGCCCTTCGTATTTGATCGTGAAGGCCTGAAATACATTGATTATGATCTCGATATTAAAGTATATCCTGATATGACGTTTGATTTGCTGGATGAGGACGAGTATGAAGAACATAAGGCTCAAATGAATTATCCGAGTGCGATGGATCGTATTCTGTACCGGAATATTGACTATCTGACAGACTGGATCAGACAACGAAAAGGTCCATTTTCAGGGGAGTTCATAGATCAATGGTATGAACGGTATCTAACGTATCAATAATGAATCCAAATAATTGATTAACATTACCGAATGGATTTATAATTTAATGAGCGTAAAAGTGACCGAACCTTGTTACCAATGTAGCAAGGGCTTTTCTTTGGTAACTAAGGTTTCCGCCATTAAAGCTTGGCTATAAGCCAAGTTTAACAACAGCGTCGGGAAGGCAGTTATTATATGATTTATAAGGATGCGAAGTTATGAGCAGTATTAAACAGTATTTACAATTCGTCAAACCATACAAATGGAAAATTGTCATAACGGTTTTCGTCGGAATTATGAAGTTCGGAATTCCCCTCCTCATTCCATTGATTTTAAAGTATGTAATTGACAATATCATCAATGCGGAGGATATGGCAGATTCAGCCAAGCTGGAGCAGCTGTTCTGGCTGATGGGGAGCGCATTTGTCATCTTTCTTCTTTTGCGTCCGCCGATTGAATACTTTCGACAATATTTGGCGCAATGGGTGGGGAACACTATCCTGTATGATGTCAGGGATAAACTGTTTGACCACATCCAAAAGCTGAGCCTGAAATTTTATTCTCAGACAAAAACCGGGGAAATTATTTCCCGGGTAATACATGATGTCGAACAAACGAAAAATTTTGTGGTGACGGGCCTCATGAATATCTGGTTAGATATGATCACCATTTTAATCGCTATTGGTATTATGCTGACAATGGATGTCGGCCTGACAATTGTCGCCATTATTTTGTTCCCGATATTCGGATTTTGCGTCAAATTTTTCTATGGAAGACTCAGAAGACTGACACGGGAGCGTTCGCAATCGCTTGCTGAAGTACAAGGGCATTTGCATGAACGTGTCCAGGGTATTCCGGTCACACGAAGTTTCGCGCTGGAAGACTATGAGCAGGGACAATTTGCTTCACGAAATGCCAACTTTTTGCACAAAGCGCTTAACCATACAGACTGGAATGCCAAAACATTTGCCGTCATGAACACCATTACTGATCTGGCGCCATTGTTGGTCATTGCGTTTGCCGGCTATCAGGTAATACAGGGGAATGTAACGGTCGGTACCATGGTTGCCTTTTCCGGTTATATGGAACGGGTGTATAGTCCGCTGCGCCGTCTAATCAGCTCTTCCACAGTCCTGACACAGTCGATTGCCTCGATTGACCGGGTATTTGAATTAATGAATGAATCGTATGATATTGTTGATAATCCAGATGCCAAAAAAATTGACCGTGTTGATGGAGATATCGATATTGATCATGTCTCTTTTAAGTATGAGGATGAAGAAACGCAAGTCTTACGGGATGTCACCCTTAATGTGAAAAGCGGCGAAACCATCGCGTTTGTCGGTATGAGTGGCGGTGGTAAGTCAACATTGATCAGTCTGATACCGCGCTTTTATGATGTGACGGGTGGTTCAATCAAAGTGGATGGAACCGACATTCGAGATGTGAAAGCCCGCTCATTGCGTGATAATATTGGCATGGTTTTGCAGGATAATATATTATTCAGCGAATCAATCGCCATGAATATCCGAATGGGCAATCCCGATGCCACTGATGAAGAAGTGGTCGAGGCTGCCAAAGCAGCGAATGCCCATGATTTTATTCAAGAATTGCATGAGGGCTACGATACGATGGTTGGCGAGCGAGGTGTCAAACTATCCGGTGGTCAGAAGCAGCGTATTGCCATTGCCAGGGTGTTTTTGAAAAACCCGCCAATCCTGATTTTCGATGAAGCCACATCAGCACTTGATCTGGAAAGTGAGCATATTATTCAGGAAGCGATGGAACGCCTTGCTTCCGATCGGACGACATTTATTGTCGCACATCGTCTGGCTACAATCACTCACGCAGATCGGATTGTCCATATTGAGGATGGCGAAATTAAAGAAGTTGGATCACACAGTGAACTGATGGCACAAAAAGGTCATTATTACGATCTGTATCAGGTGCAAAATTTGGATGGAGCTTAACCCTGTATAGTATTCCTTACTTCTATAATCGTATCTAAACTATAAAAAGAGGCATGATTTCAGAAAAATCCTGAGATCATGCCCCTTTTTCATGATTGATTTCGATTATAGGGGAAAGAGGGCTGTTAAGAACTAGCCTTCATGTGGTTTTAACGGTCCTAATCTTCTGCCAAAGCAGCAAAGGCTTTTCCGGCAGCTTCAATCGTTGCGTCGATGTCTGCCTTAGTATGCTCGGTTGTCAAAAACCACGCTTCAAACTTGGACGGGGCCAAATTAATCCCCTGCTTAAGCATTAGGTGGAAGAACCGGGCAAAGGCGTCGCCATCACTGGCTTCAGCCTGCTCATAATTCCCGACGCTGTCACCACCAAAATAAACAGTAAGTGCGCCGCAAACCCTGTTCACGGAAATTGGTATTTCTGCTTCGTTTGCTTTTGCCAAAATGCCCTTTTCGAGACGTTCACCGAGCCAATCCAGTTTTTCGTAAACCCCGTCTTCTGCGAGCACTTCCAGACACGCAATTCCTGATGCCATTGAGGCGGGATTTCCTGCCATCGTTCCGGCCTGATATGCAGGGCCGAGCGGTGCAACTTGTTCCATGATATCTTTACGTCCGCCGTATGCGCCGATTGGCAGACCGCCGCCGATGATTTTGCCCATGGCAGTCATATCGGGTTCGATGCCATAAATCTGCTGAGTGCTGCCGTATGTGAACCGAAATGCAGTAATCACTTCATCATAGATGACCAGTGCACCCGCGTTATGTGTGATCTCATTCACGCCTTGCAGGAAGCCATCATTCGGTTCGACAATACCAAAGTTGCCGACAATCGGTTCAACAAGTACGGCTGCGACCTCGTCACTCCAGCGGTTCATTGCTTGCCGGAATGTTTCCAGGTCATTAAACGGGACGGTAATCACATCTTCAGCAACCGACTGTGGAATCCCTGCAGAGTCAGGCGTTCCCAGTGTCGCCGGACCGGACCCTGCCTCAACGAGAACCGAATCAAAATGGCCGTGATAACTTCCGGAAAATTTAATGACTTTATTTCGCCCGGTATAAGCACGGGCAACCCGGACTGTGGTCATGACTGCTTCCGTGCCCGAATTGGTGAACCGGACTTTTTCCAAAGAAGAGATGGCTTCTTTCAATTTTCTGGCAAACGTATTTTCTAATTTTGTCGGAGTACCATACAAAACCCCGTTGCTGGCTGCATGTTTAATCGCCTCAGCGATATGCGGGTGTCCGTGGCCGGTGATGATTGGCCCGTACGCCCCCAGATAATCAATATATTTGTTGCCATCGACATCCCAGAAATAGGCGCCTTTTCCTCGTTCCATGTAAACTGGTGTGCCGCCTCCGACTCCTTTATAGGCACGTGACGGGGAATTCACGCCACCGACAATAAGTTCGAGCGCTTCGTTGTGTAATGCTTGTGATGTTGAAAAGTTCATTGATAATGCCTCCCAAAAAATGATTACATTAATCCAACTCTGATTATACCCGATTGGATTGATAAGGAAAAATAAATGGCAATTCAGCAGGTGGATAAGCATATGCTGAGAGTAGAGCGGGGGATTCTATGGATATCATTTCCTGGATTGTAATTATTGGTATTATCATTGTCATCACAATCAGCATTATTGAGTTTATCAGAGGCGGACTATTTCGCGGTCATATGCAGATGCGCGACAGCCGTTTTTCAGGTGAACTTTTTTATACATTACTGATTATCTATCTGATTGTCATATTAGGTTTCGGGCTAATCTATTTTGTGTTGTCAATGAATCATATTTTGTTGGTTGAAGATGGGGAGCTTCGTGAGGTGAACGTTGTCGGTTCGTTAATCCATTCATTTTACTTCAGCGGTGTCACCCTGCTGACAATTGGTTATGGTGACATTACACCGATTGGAATCGGCAGGCTTATCGCACTTGTGCAGGCGCTGATCGGGTATGTTTTGCCAACTGCTTTTGTATTAAAACTTGTACAGAACAATCAGGATAATAGAGACAGAAAAAAGGATATGGTATAGTGAACATGTTGGGATGTTCAAAAGTTGGGAATATCCTTCTTATTTAACACACAATCGACAACTTCTAAGGAGGAATATCGATGCGTGCAGAAGCGGGTAAACAAGCACCTGATTTTACATTGCAAAATCAGGACGGTGAACAAGTCAGCCTGTCGGACTATAAAGGTCAGAATGTTGTCCTCTATTTTTATCCAAAAGATATGACACCTGGCTGCACAAATGAAGCGTGTGACTTCCGTGATAACAAGGGAAAATTCAGTGACTTGGATGCGGTTATTATAGGTATCAGCCCGGATCCGATCGAAAGCCATCAGAAGTTTATTGACAAACATGACCTGCCATTTATGCTGCTGGCGGATGTGGATCACAAAACAGCAGAAGACTACGGTGTATGGAATGATGGGATTGAGCGTTCTACTTTCATTATCGACAAAGAAGGCAAGCTGCAAAAGGAATTCCGCAAGGTGAAAGTGGAAGGCCATGTGGAAGAAGCGCTTAAATACTTACGGGAAGCCAGTTAACAAAAAAGCGGGGCAGTTCACATTAAATGAACCGCCCCGCTTTATTTATTTTAGGGGTTGTAATTGCCTGTGAAGATGGAAATTTCAGATGAATACGGTTAAGATGAACATAAGAAACAGCAGGGGGGATTTACTTGAACATCCTATCATCAGCAAAAATTTCAGAAAAACACCGGACTAGGCTTCGTGAAAGCTATCCCGATTCAACATTTATTTTTTGCAGGGACATGGATGAAGCCAGACAGCATATAGATAAGGCGGAAATCCTTATGACATTCGGCGAAGACCTTACCGCTGAATTGATCGGTCAGGCCTCACAGCTGAAATGGATTATGGTACTGTCGGCTGGTATTGATAAATTGCCGTTTAGAGCAATCAGTGAACAGAATATTATGGTAACAAATGCAAGGGGTATACATAAATATCCGATGGCGGAATATGCGATTTCCATGCTGCTGCAAGTCAACCGCCAGGCCAAGCAATTGATGGAAAATGAAAAGGCGAATAAATGGGATCGTTCTGTACGCATGCAGGAAATGACGGATAAAACGATGCTTATAGCCGGGACAGGATCTATTGGACAGGAAGTGGCGAGGCTTGCCAAAGCATTTCGGATGAATGTTTATGGTGTGTCCAGAAGCGGGCAACCCGTGGAATACTTTGACAGGATCGTCAAACAGGATGACCTTGAGGTTTTGCTGCCTGAGGCGGACTATGTTGTTTCGGTTCTTCCGAGCACATCGGAAACAAAAGATTTTTTTACATATGATCAATTCCGGAAGATGCCGGATAACGCCGTTTTTTTAAACATGGGCCGGGGGGAAGCTGTGCGAGAAAAAGCAATCTTAAAAGCGATCCGCGAAGGTGAACTGGCTCACGCAATATTGGATGTCTTTGAAGAAGAACCGCTTCCGGAAAACCACCCTTTTTGGCAGGAAGAGAATGTGACTGTAACGCCGCACTTATCAGGTGTCTCCCCGTTTTACCAACGGCGGGCGCTTGAGATTTTTGAAGAGAATCTGCAAACGTATATAGATGGCGGATCGGAATATGTGAATAAAATGGATATAACAAGGGGGTATTAAAGATGCGCATTTATACGAGAAAAGGCGACAAAGGAAATACGTCTTTAATTTATGGCGAGCGTGTGCCGAAAAGTGATCTTCATGTGGAGGCATATGGCACATGTGACGAGGCCAATTCGATGATTGGACGTGCACCCAGCTTCCTTGATAAGGAAGATCGGGTGGAAAAGGATGTACTTATGGAACAAATGCAGCGCAGCCAAACGATTTTGTTCCACGTGGGGGCAAAACTTGCGATTCCGACAGACAGGGAAGTAGCCTAGAAACTGAAGCAGGAACATATCGATGAACTTGAGAAGCAGATGAATGCTTGGGATAAACACCTGGAAATGCTGCACAACTTTATTCTGCCGTCAGGTCATTCTGCTTCAAGTGCGCTTCACGCCGCACAAACAGTTGAGGCGTGCGGAGCGAACGGCGATCGCCTTGAATGAACAGAACCGCTGGTTATATCCTACCTGAACAGGCTGTCAGATTTTCTATTTGTGGCGGCAAGGTATGTCAATCAGTCCCTGGGGGGGAAGAAATCCCGCTTAAGGCAGATATCTAACTTAAAAACATTTAATTAATAATGTGAACAAGTTGGAAATATACTTTTATTGACAGGATAAAGGGTTAACGAGTAAACTTTAATTATAAGAATTATAATATAATAATATAGCTTAGAATTGCATAAATATTGAAAGTGGGGTGCATGACGGTGTCTGATAATAAATTGCAGGAAGCAATTGATACACTCAGAGACTCTGGCGTTCGCATAACACCACAACGTCATGCGGTTCTTGAGTACCTTCTCAACTCAATGGTTCACCCGACAGCCGATGACATATATAAAGCCCTTGAAGGGAAGTTCCCAAACATGAGTGTTGCAACGGTTTATAACAATTTACGTGTTTTGCGGAAAATCGGGCTTGTGCGGGAATTGACTTACGGTGACTCATCAAGCCGTTTTGATTTTAACTCAAGTGAACATTACCATATTATCTGCGAAGAATGTGGCAAGATCGTGGACTTCCATTACCCGACTTTGGATGAAGTTGAATCGTTGGCTGAACAGGTAACAGGTTTTGACGTCAGTCATCACCGGATGGAGATCTATGGTAAGTGTGAGGAATGCCAGCAGATGGAAACGCAGAAGCATTAATTTTGAATGGTATAAAAAATCCAGTCTGTACAGACTGGATTTTTTTATTGATCATCTTTTATTTTGGCTTTTGCTGCATTCCGAAATTTGCGCTTATTGTATCTTTCATCGAATTCAAAGCCTTCTAGATCTTTATCAAGTGTCAGCGGTTGCTTGCAATGCATGCAGGCATCGACTTTTCCAAGCATTTTTGTCGGCTTTTCGCAGCTTGGACAAATGATCGGAACGGCTTTTGTTGAGAGCATGCCAATCCAGAAGTAAACAACACAGCTTAACAGAATGAACATGACACCGAGCAAAAACAACGTCAGCATCAGCCACTCAATTTTTTTGGAAAGGATCCCGCCGTACATTACAGCAAATCCGACAAAAATCAGTATCAGGGCAAAAGAACGTATTTTATTTATTTTACTGGAATAAACCAATTTATCTGCCATGAATAGTCCTCCTTGTTGTCTACAGTGCCAGTATAGCATATTTTACAGGAATTTGAGGTTCAGAAAAAGGATTTCACAAATTCATAACGAATTATATATAGTACTCAAGATAATGGAGGATTTAGATGATGGAGGATTTATTGCGGCCGATTTATCAGGAGCGTGCGAGCAACCCAAATACATTGGGCATTATTTTAATCGAAAGAAAAACGCCGGACAGTCCGATCACAGACAATTTTGATGTGATTTTGCTTAATATTGTCGGCAATTCCGAAATTAATTGGCGCGAAAAGCACTATGAATTATATAATGGCAATACAGCTGTGATGCATACCATAACCGACGATTTACTCAGACGGTGGATTGATACAAACGGATACCGGAAAGCCATTGAGTGGATCGTAGCAGGAAAAGCGATTTTTGACCGGAATGAGTATGTTTCGGGGCTGAAAAAACAATTAAGAAGTTTTCCGTTTGAAAAAAGAGATTTGAGGAAAGCAATGGAGTTCGGAAAATTGGTCAAAAGCTATACAGAGGTTAAAGATCTTTACATGTCGGAACAGTATAAAGATGCTTTCACCCGAATGGTGCATTCACTTCATTATTTGGCAAGGCTTGCGGTTATTGAAAAAGGGTATTACCCGGAAGTGACATTGTGGAATCAGGTAAGGAAAATTGATCCCGAGGTCTACAAATTATATGATGAATTAATCGAAAGCCATGAAGAGATAGCCAAACGTGTACAATTAATGATACTTGCTGCAGATTTTGCCATCAGCAGAAAAGCAAAAGTTTCAGCGAAGCATTTACTTGATATTATGGAAACAAAAAATAATGTCTTGTCATATGAAGAAATCAAACAGAACCCCAGCGTTAAACCGTATGAGCTTGATCTGGCCGCTATACTCAATTACTTGACTGAAAAAGGAATTCTTTCGCCGGTCAGAATTGGTACAAAAGGCGCCGGTGTATATCAGCGTCAATACCGCGTAAACCAGTCTCGGGGTATTTAAATATGCTATTGCAGGCAAGGCAAGGTAATGTCGTTAAGAAACAGGGCGTTCAGTCTTGTGCATTGTTTTCGGTCTGCCTGTATGAATCTCCAATAGCCTTGATACAAGGCTGCTAATGATTTCTCCTGACAAAATTTCATTTGAAGGCTTAATTACTTTAAAAATCTTGTTGACTTTCCTTTTAAGGCATGGTAAATTTATATCCGTCGCAAAAATTCATATTGGATTTTGAGCGGCACAAAAAACACAAAAATTTCCTCTTGAAATACATGAGGAGAACGTGTTAAATTAAATATCGTTGCACTTCAGCAGGCAACGAACTCTTTCGAAAAAAAGCTGTTGACTTTGGATTCGAAGGGTGATATACTAATTAAGTCGCTGTCGAAAGGCAGTAACGCAAAATTTGCTCCTTGAAAACTGAACAAAACAACCAGTATGACAAAGATGTCAGAGGTAAGAGGTCGGAAGCCGAAACTTGGTTTTGGCAGAAGACCAATGAAACCCTGTATCAATTTTTGAAGCAAAGCCATGAAAGAGATTGATCGGTGTCAATCTCTTAACAAACTTTATTGGAGAGTTTGATCTTGGCTCAGGACGAACGCTGGCGGCGTGCCTAATACATGCAAGTCGAGCGCGGGAAGCAGGTAATCGCCCTTCGGGGCGAGCGCCTGTGGAACGAGCGGCGGACGGGTGAGTAACACGTGGGCAACCTGCCTGTAAGACTGGGATAACTCCGGGAAACCGGGGCTAATACCGGATAATACACAGCATCGCATGGTGCCGTGTTGAAAGGCGGCTTTTAGCTGTCACTTACAGATGGGCCCGCGGCGCATTAGTTAGTTGGTAAGGTCAAAGCTTACCAAGGCGACGATGCGTAGCCGACCTGAGAGGGTGATCGGCCACACTGGGACTGAGACACGGCCCAGACTCCTACGGGAGGCAGCAGTAGGGAATCATCCGCAATGGACGAAAGTCTGACGGTGCAACGCCGCGTGAGTGATGAAGGTTTTCGGATCGTAAAGCTCTGTTGTCAGGGAAGAACACGTGCTGCTCGAAGAGGGCAGCGCCTTGACGGTACCTGACCAGAAAGCCCCGGCTAACTACGTGCCAGCAGCCGCGGTAATACGTAGGGGGCAAGCGTTGTCCGGAATTATTGGGCGTAAAGCGCACGCAGGCGGTCTTTTAAGTCTGATGTGAAATCCCGCGGCTCAACCGCGGGCGGTCATTGGAAACTGGAGGACTTGAGTGCAGAAGAGGAGAGTGGAATTCCACGTGTAGCGGTGAAATGCGTAGAGATGTGGAGGAACACCAGTGGCGAAGGCGACTCTCTGGTCTGTAACTGACGCTGAGGTGCGAAAGCATGGGTAGCGAACAGGATTAGATACCCTGGTAGTCCATGCCGTAAACGTTGAGTGCTAGGTGTTAGGGGGTTTCCACCCCTTTGTGCTGAAGTTAACGCATTAAGCACTCCGCCTGGGGATTACGGCCGCAAGGCTGAAACTCAAAAGAATTGACGGGGGCCCGCACAAGCGGTGGAGCATGTGGTTTAATTCGAAGCAACGCGAAGAACCTTACCAGGTCTTGACATCCTCTGATGGCGGTAGAGATACCGTGTTCCCTTCGGGGACAGAGTGACAGGTGGTGCATGGTTGTCGTCAGCTCGTGTCGTGAGATGTTGGGTTAAGTCCCGTAACGAGCGCAACCCTTGATCTTAGTTGCCAGCATTCAGTTGGGCACTCTAAGGTGACTGCCGGTGACAAACCGGAGGAAGGCGGGGATGACGTCAAATCATCATGCCCCTTATGACCTGGGCTACACACGTGCTACAATGGATGGAACAAAGGGCAGCGAAGCCGTGAGGTGAAGCAAATCCCATAAAACCATTCCCAGTTCGGATTGCAGGCTGCAACTCGCCTGTATGAAGCCGGAATCGCTAGTAATCGCGGATCAGAATGCCGCGGTGAATACGTTCCCGGGCCTTGTACACACCGCCCGTCACACCACGAGAGTTGGCAACACCCGAAGTCGGTGAGGTAACCTTAGGGAGCCAGCCGCCGAAGGTGGGGCCAATGATTGGGGTGAAGTCGTAACAAGGTAGCCGTATCGGAAGGTGCGGCTGGATCACCTCCTTTCTAAGGATTATGAGAAAGCGTAGGCGCCTGTTTATCAATTTGATAGGCGCCGGAGCTGGATTATACGGAACATACTGGGTTGTTTGGTTCAGTTTTGAGGGAGCAAATCTCTCAGTTGTACCTTGAAAACTAAATAAGAGCAAAGACATTCAATGCGATAAGCGAGACGCGTTCATCAGATGGACGCATGAATTAGTTAAGTGAAGAAGGGCGCACGGTGAATGCCTTGGCACCAGGAGCCGAAGAAGGACGGGACTAACACCGATATGCCCCGGGGAGTCGTAAGTAGACTGAGATCCGGGGATTTCCGAATGGGGCAACCCGCTGTCCGTAATGGGGCAGCGCCTGTGTCTGAATCAATAGGGCACAAGCGGCAGACCCGGGGAACTGAAACATCTCAGTACCCGGTGGAAAAGAAAGCAAATGCGATTTCCCGAGTAGCGGCGAGCGAAACGGAAGCAGCCCAAACCGGAAAGCTGAGCTTTCCGGGGTTGGAGGACACTCCATTGGAGTTATCAAGAAACGTCTTAGACGAATCGATCTGGAATGATCAGCCACAGAAGGTAAGAGCCCTGTAGTCGAAAAGAGGTTTCCTCCGGAGTGGATCCTGAGTACGGCGGAACACGAGGAATTCCGTCGGAATCCGGGAGGACCATCTCCCAAGGCTAAATACTCCCTGGTGACCGATAGTGAACCAGTACCGTGAGGGAAAGGTGAAAAGCACCCCGGAAGGGGAGTGAAAGAGAACCTGAAACCGTGTGCCTACAAGTAGTCGGAGCCCGTTAATGGGTGACGGCGTACCTTTTGTAGAATGGACCGGCGAGTTGCGATCATATGCAAGGTTAAGTGGCAGACACGGAGCCGCAGCGAAAGCGAGTCTGAAGAGGGCGTTAAGAGTATATGGTCGCAGACCCGAAACCGTGTGATCTACCCATGTCCAGGGTGAAGGTCAGGTAACACTGACTGGAGGCCCGAACCCACGTATGCTGAAAAATGCGGGGATGAGGTGTGGGTAGGGGTGAAATGCCAATCGAACACGGAGATAGCTGGTTCTCTCCGAAATAGCTTTAGGGCTAGCCTCAAGGTATGCGTGCTGGAGGTAGAGCACTGATTGGACTAGGGGCCCTCACCGGGTTACCGAATTCAGTCAAACTCCGAATGCCAGAGATGCAAGCCTTGGGAGTCAGACTATGGGTGATAAGGTTCATAGTCGAAAGGGAAACAGCCCAGACCGCCAGCTAAGGTCCCTAAGTATACGTTAAGTGGAAAAGGATGTGGAGTTGCCCAGACAACCAGTATGTTGGCTTAGAAGCAGCCATCATTTAAAGAGTGCGTAATAGCTCACTGGTCGAGTGACTCTGCGCCGAAAATGTACCGGGGCTAAACGTATCACCGAAGCTGCGGATTGTTCTGACGAACAATGGTAGGAGAGCGTTCCAAATGCAGCGAAGTCAGACCGTGAGGACTGGTGGAGCGTTTGGAAGTGAGAATGCCGGTATAAGTAGCGAGAAAAGAGTGAGAATCTCTTTCACCGAAAGCCTAAGGTTTCCTGAGGAAGGCTCGTCCGCTCAGGGTTAGTCGGGACCTAAGCCGAGGCCGAAAGGCGTAGGCGATGGCCAACAGGCAGATATTCCTGTACCACCTCGTGAGCGTTTGAACGATGGGGGGACGCAGCAGGATAAGGAAAGCGCACTGTCGGATAGGTGCGCCCAAGCAGTGAGGAAGTCGGACAGGCAAATCCGTCCGATGATTTCTGAGCTGTGACGGGGAGGGAAAATGAGTACCGAAGTTCCTGATTCCACACTGCCAAGAAAAGCCTCTAGTGAGTTCACAGGTGCCCGTACCGCAAACCGACACAGGCAGGCAAGGAGAGAATCCTAAGGTGATCGGGAGAACTCTCGTTAAGGAACTCGGCAAAATGACCCCGTAACCTCGGGAGAAGGGGTGCTCAGACCGAGTCTGAGCCGCAGTGAATAGGCCCAAGCGACTGTTTAGCAAAAACACAGGTCTCTGCGAAGCCGAAAGGCGAAGTATAGGGGCTGACACCTGCCCGGTGCTGGAAGGTTAAGGGGAAGCGTTAGCGCCTTCGGGCGCGAAGCGGCGAACCGAAGCCCCAGTAAACGGCGGCCGTAACTATAACGGTCCTAAGGTAGCGAAATTCCTTGTCGGGTAAGTTCCGACCCGCACGAAAGGTGCAACGACTTGGGCACTGTCTCAACGAGAGACCCGGTGAAATTATACTATGCGTGAAGATGCGCATTACCCGCGACAGGACGGAAAGACCCCGTGGAGCTTTACTGTAGCCTGATATTGAATGTTGGTACAGCTTGTACAGGATAGGTGGGAGCCGTGGAAACGTGAGCGCCAGCTTACGTGGAGGCATCCGTGGGATACCACCCTGGCTGTACGGACATTCTAACCCAGGACCGTTAGCCGGTCCGGAGACAGTGTCAGGTGGGCAGTTTGACTGGGGCGGTCGCCTCCCAAAAGGTAACGGAGGCGCCCAAAGGTTCCCTCAGAATGGTTGGAAATCATTCGCAGAGTGCAAAGGCAGAAGGGAGCTTGACTGCGAGACTCACAAGTCGAGCAGGGACGAAAGTCGGGCTTAGTGATCCGGTGGTTCCGCATGGAAGGGCCATCGCTCAACGGATAAAAGCTACCCCGGGGATAACAGGCTTATCTCCCCCAAGAGTTCACATCGACGGGGAGGTTTGGCACCTCGATGTCGGCTCATCGCATCCTGGGGCTGTAGTCGGTCCCAAGGGTTGGGCTGTTCGCCCATTAAAGCGGTACGCGAGCTGGGTTCAGAACGTCGTGAGACAGTTCGGTCCCTATCCGTCGTGGGCATTGGAAGTCTGAGAGGAGCTGTCCTTAGTACGAGAGGACCGGGATGGACACACCGCTGGTGTACCAGTTGTTCCGCCAGGAGCACAGCTGGGTAGCTACGTGTGGTCAGGATAAGTGCTGAAAGCATCTAAGCATGAAGCCCCCCTCAAGATGAAACTTCCCATCATGTCAAGTGAGTAAGATCCCTCAGAGACGATGAGGTAGATAGGTCCGAGGTGGAAGCGTGGTGACACGTGGAGCTGACGGATACTAATCGATCGAGGACTTAACTAACTTACTTGGCATTGAATGGCGCTCTTATTTAGTTTTCAGGGTATCAAGCAAAAGCGTAAGCGCCCGGTTAGCGACGTACGGACTGGACTGAACCGAAGGAGATAAAGAAAACTCTTTGGGAGCGAAAGCGAATCGATGTTGCCTTATCGTACGGAGGTGAGGGAAGTCGCGCTAGTCGCTGGACGCTGAAGCTGGATGTGGCTTGTCCTGTGAAAGAATGATACAAAGCCAATTTTATATGTCTTTCATTAAAAAAATCCTTGCATTTTTCACTAAAAATGCGTATAATAATTTTTGTCCGTAAAAATCATATAGCGTCTCAATCAGACTAAAAACACATGCATAGGTCTGGCAGCAATAGCGGAGAGGACACACCTGTTCCCATGCCGAACACAAAAGTTAAGCTCTCCAGCGCCGATGGTAGTTGGGGTTTAACCCCTGCAAGAGTAGGACGCCGCCAGGCATTTTCCATTCCACAGTAGCTGGTCGTGAGCAGCCCTGAACCGGCTGCCACGTGCGGACCTGCGAGGAGTGAGGCTACTCCGAATAATCTTGCAACATGACGAGCACAATTATATTAGGCTATACTGCAATGATATTCATTTTGGATTATTCCACAGTAGCTCAGTGGTAGAGCTATCGGCTGTTAACCGATCGGTCGCAGGTTCGAATCCTGCCTGTGGAGCCATGGAGAGCTGTCCGAGTTGGTCGAAGGAGCACGATTGGAAATCGTGTAGGCCGCTATCGCGGTCTCGAGGGTTCGAATCCCTCGCTCTCCGCCACTTATGTAATAAATAATTGGCCCGTTGGTCAAGAGGTTAAGACACCGCCCTTTCACGGCGGTAACACGGGTTCGAATCCCGTACGGGTCACCATACTTACTTATTTTTAGGAAGATCAATATTTGGACATATACTGTACATTTGGAGGATTAGCTCAGCTGGGAGAGCACCTGCCTTACAAGCAGGGGGTCGCAGGTTCGAGCCCTGCATCCTCCACCATATCGCGGGGTGGAGCAGTCTGGTAGCTCGTCGGGCTCATAACCCGAAGGTCGCAAGTTCGAATCTTGCCCCCGCAACCAAAAAAGGTCCGGTAGTTCAGTTGGTTAGAATGCCTGCCTGTCACGCAGGAGGTCGCGGGTTCGAGTCCCGTCCGGACCGCCATTTTAACAGAATTAAGTCATACATATTGTCGGCTCGGTAGCTCAGTCGGTAGAGCAACGGACTGAAAATCCGTGTGTCGGCGGTTCGATTCCGTCCCGAGCCACCATTTTGAATCAGTTCTTACGGAGGGGTAGCGAAGTGGCTAAACGCGGCGGACTGTAAATCCGCTCCCTCAGGGTTCGGGAGTTCGAATCTCTCCCCCTCCACCATATATTTAATAGGGGTATAGTTTAATGGCAAAACGAAGGTCTCCAAAACCTTTGATGTGGGTTCGATTCCTACTACCCCTGCCATAATATTATTATGGCGGTCGTGGCGAAGTGGTTAACGCACCGGATTGTGGCTCCGGCACTCGTGGGTTCGATCCCCACCGGTCGCCCCATATCATTATTTAAATGTTATTGGGCTATAGCCAAGCGGTAAGGCATCGGGTTTTGATCCCGTGATTCGCTGGTTCGAATCCAGCTAGCCCAGCCATTACACGCGGAAGTAGTTCAGTGGTAGAACACCACCTTGCCAAGGTGGGGGTCGCGGGTTCGAATCCCGTCTTCCGCTCTTTTATTTTCCATATTTGGCGGTATAGCCAAGTGGTAAGGCAGAGGTCTGCAAAACCTTTATCACCGGTTCGAATCCGGTTACCGCCTCCATGATAACGACTATGCCTGAGTGGTGGAATTGGCAGACACGCAGCACTCAAAATGCTGTGCCTACGGGCGTGTGGGTTCGAATCCCACCTCAGGTATCTCTAGGATAAATTGAGTTACGATAAAAAATAAAATATACACCTGCGAACACCGATATAAAGGCTTTTGCAGGTGTTTTTATTATGATTAAGAAAACGGCACGAAACGATACTTTTTATTTTGTTTTACACATTTTTTACACAAGCCTCTCAAAAGTATCAATTGTGATCCGTTCATCTTTTTCCCGCCTTTCTTCCATGAGGTGAGAATAAGTTTTCCACGTGGTTCCGATATCCTCATGTCCTAAGCGTTCACTTACATAGTTCATTGATGCTTTTTTGTACTGCAATATATTCGCGTGAGTGTGACGCAGTCCGTGTACCATAATCTGATTAATATTCAATGTGTCAGCAGCTTGTTTCAATACATTATTAGCAGCAGAATTGCTGACCACTTCATATTTTGATGCTTGGCTGTAAAATACAAGCCGATTCAGATTATCGGGCATCTGCATAAACAGCTTTTTAAATTCAACCATTGTTTTTGGATTAATCGAAATCACACGGACAGACTGTTCATTTTTTGTTTCACCGAATCCACTTTTTAAATATCTCCAAGTTCTATCTACACTGATGACATTTTGCTCAAAGTCAAAGTCCTTTCCTGTTAATCCCACAAGTTCACCAAAATGCAGACCACTTACAATACCGAGTAACAACAAATAATACGTCAATCCATTTTCAAGATTGGACATTAAATACTGGATTAATTTTTCGCTTTCTGCATAGTTCAGATGTTTTCGCATGGTTTTTTAGCAGGGGTTGTCCATGTACATATTAACCTACTGAACAGTCTCTTTTGCTTTATTTGCACCAAAATCGTTTATAAATCGCTGGTAATCCTGCCGAGTGATATTTTGTATTGGATCTCTTCCAAAATGATTTTTGACTGCTTTTAAGCTGTACTGATATTGCTTCATAGTAGCATCTGATATTTTTGTTTTGTATAGGGAAATCCACTGTTCAAAATACTCATCGATTGGTAATTCTTTCATAACAACAGCCTTACCCTTATTTAACTTGTCTTCAACCTCAGCAGCTGCGACTTGTGCTTCTTTTTTTGTGCGGAAACCGGATTTTCTGATTGGTTTTTCTTTGTTGCTTATTGTAATTGCCATGTTTTGCCGCGTTTTTGAAAGCTGACCATGAATGCATTTACACCATTAATTGACCTTCTCCAATCGCTTGCCTATCCGGTATCGTTATTCGTGGTTATAGGCGGCGCTATTTTCGTCATGATTGGCAACAAAGAAAAAGGATTCAATGCCGCACTTGGCTACATGCTTGTGGTTATTGCGCTAATAATATTAGATGTGTTGGTTGATGCTCTGGGGAGTGTTGTATCATGATGGACGCTCCCGCAAGAGTACTAATTGCCGCTAATTAGTCGCTGACTATATCAGTGATCTGCCGATTATGCTTGGGGTTTCAGTTGGTGTGTATGCATTGTTGTAGAGGATAAGCTGTAAGTTGGCCAATTTAGGGGTGCTGGGTGTGTTTTTGTATGGTGCGGTTGTTATAGCTTTATAAAAAAATAACAATAATTTATAAATAAGGGTTGCATGTCATGTCATTACATTATATATTATAAGTAACAAATCGCAGAGAGGAATGAAAACAAATGGATGAAGAAAACCAAACAGCAACTTTCCAAATAAGATTGAAACCGCAGTTGAAAGAGGAGTTTAATCGAATAGCGAAAAAGAACGGGGATACACAAACAGAATTAATCAGAAAATGGATTGACGAGTACATTAAAAATGATGATGAAAAAGGGAGAGGATTAAATGATTAAAAAAGTGTTAAAATTTGTGGGTTACGGGTTTTTGGGATTGATCGCACTAGGGATTGTTGTAAGTATTTTTTCTGACGGTGAGGTGGAACAGCAAGCGGTCAAGGATGTGGAAGCAACAGAAGAAACAGAACCAACAACTGAACCAGAAACCACAGAACCAACTGAAAATGAAAATAAAGAAAAACCGACAGAGAGCAAAGAGGAACCAACCGAAGTAGAACAAAACGATAAAGCAAATGAAGTTGAGGAAGAACCAAGTATGACCGTTTCGCAACAAAACGCAGTTGGCTCAGCTGAAACTTATATTCAAACTATGGCGTTTTCAAAATCGGGTTTAATCGAACAATTAAAATTTGATGGTTATCCAGAAGAAGATGCGAAATTCGCCGTTGAAAACATTGAAGTAAATTGGAAAAAGCAGGCGGTGAAATCTGCTAAAACTTATTTGGACACTATGTCATTTTCACGACAAGGGCTGATTGACCAACTAAAATTTGATGGTTATTCAAAAGAACATGCAAATCATGCTGCCGACCAAGTTGGATTCTAATTGAGTAAGAAGGGGGGTACAGTTAATACTATTCCTATTGAATATGTGAGACAGGGTAATGAAATCCTGTCTTTTTTTATATGGCTTAAATTAAGGCCCTATAATGTTGACTATTAAATATTTGTTAGCTATCCATACTATACACACATGTAAAACACATAGTCTTTTAAACTTGAATATTTTAAACAATGGAGATGCTTTTTTGATAATCCAAGTTCTTTCTTCTTGAACATAAAAAGACTCCCTTTATTAACAAGGGAGTCGTTGCCGCATTATTTTTTACAAATAATCTCTTCTTAATTCTTCCGCTGAACGTGGTGAAATATAGGCTGGGGCGACATCATAAACCGTTTTGGCACCAAATTGTTTTTCTTGGCTCATGCGATGGGCAGCTCTTGCGTATGCGACTACTACGCTTGATGTGAATTCAGGGTTGCTGTCCAATGTAAGTGAGAACTCATAAAGCTGGTTGTTATTTTCACCGGTTTTTCCGCTTCGAATGACAAAACCGCCGTGTGGTGCCTTGGAATGGTCGCGTGCCAATTCCTCTTCAGAAATAAAGTTCACTTCGGTATTATAATCCGCAAAATAGTTTGGCATTGTCTTGATTTCATTTTCGATTGCTGCCTTATCTGCACCATCTTCAGGAACGATATAGCAAACGCGACGATGCTTTTCGGAGGTTGTTAATTCCGGATTTTCACCCTTGCGTACTTTTCCAATTGCATCCTCAGATGGGATCGTGTATTGTACGCCACCTTTTACACCTTCGACTCTTCTTACGGCATCAGAGTGTCCTTGGCTCAGACCTTTACCCCAGAATGAATAGTTTTCGCCATTTGGTAAAACCGCTTCGGCCATTACACGGTTGAGGGAGAAAAAGCCCGGATCCCATCCTGTTGAGATAATGGTTGTCGTATTGTTTTTCACCGCAACTTCATTGACCGATTGGTAAAATTCCGGAATTTTTGCATGTGTATCATAACTGTCCACAGTATTGAACATACTTGCAAAGTGCGGGGTTTGTTCTGGCAAATCTGTTGCCGATCCACCGCAGAGCAGCATGACATCGATTTTATCCTGATAATCACTTGCATTGTCAATATGTACAGCCTCTACACCAGCGTCGTCAAGCTTAAGTGTTTGTGGATCTCTTCTCGTGAAAACGGCAACTAATTCCATGTCATCAGTTGCTTTAATAGCTTCTACTGCACCTTTACCAAGGTTGCCATAACCGACAATTCCCAATTTAATTTTGTTGCTCATATGTATCTCTCCTTTTTTAAAAATGACTTCCTTAGAAATAATGGTTCATCAAGGTGTCCCTTATTATAAATGAATTCGACGTCTATTGAAAATATTTAATTTAGCATTGTATGTGTATTTGTGACATTATGAAACATAATATTCGGCATTATGTTAAAATACAGGGTATGAAAAGAGTTACTGTACATATAAAAATGCCTTCTGAAAGGGGGATTTCCTGTGAAACGCAGAGTTGTTGTAACAGGACAAGGCGTTGTATCGCCACTAGGAAATGACGTCACTACCTTTTGGGATAACATTCAAAAGGGCGAATCGGGGATTAAGCTGCTGGAATCAGAAGAGTTTGCGGATATCAACACAAAAATCGCCGGTTATATTGATGATTTTCCAGCTGAAAAGTACCTTGAAGCAAAAGAAATAAAACGATATGACCTGTTTACGCAATATGGGTATGCTGCAGCGGTTCAGGCGCTAGAACAGTCCCAAATCAACCTGGAAACACTGGACGTGGATCGTGCCGGTGTTTATATTGGGTCCGGAACCGGGGGTCTGCAAACACTGTTAAACAATCATGAAACGATGCTTGAAAAAGGAACGAGACGTGTGTCACCGTTTCTGGTTCCGACGATGATTAATAATATGGCTGCCGGTTTAACAGCAATCAAGACCGGTTTTCGCGGGCCAAGTTTTGCTGCTGTGTCTGCGTGTGCTACAAGCAATCATGCGATTGGGGAGGCCTATTTAAATATTGCTCATGGCTATTCAGATGCTATTTTAGCCGGCGGGGCAGAGGCAACAATCACACCGCTTTATTTTGCGGGTTTTTCAAAAATGCGTGCCATGTCAACAAAAAATGACGCACCTGAAGCAGCATCGCGGCCATTCAATCAGAACCGGGACGGGTTTGTCATGTCAGAGGGTGCCGGCGTCTTATTTCTGGAAGCATACGAACATGCGAGGATGCGCGGCGCACCGATACTTGGTGAGATTGTCGGCTATGGCAGTACAACAGATGCCTATCATATAACGGAGCCGGATAACCATGGTGCCGCAAAAGCAATAAAACTGGCGTTAGAACGAGCGGAAGTTAAGCCGGAAGACGTGGATTACATTAATGCTCATGGGACGAGCACACCATCAGGTGATATTTCCGAAACAAAAGCAATTAAAGACGTATTCGGCGAACAGGCCTATCATCTCAAAGTCAGTTCGACCAAATCCATGACAGGTCATATGTTTGGTGCAGCAGGCGGTGCGGAAGCTATTGTGGTACTAAATAGTATGAGAGAAAATATGTTCCCGCCGACAATCAATCTGGATAATCCGGATCAGGAATGTGATCTGGATTATGTGGCCAATGAAGCCACAGAGGGCAATATCAATCTCGCTTTATCTAACGGCTTTGGATTCGGCGGCCATAATGCTGTACTTGCCTTTAAAAAAGTTTAAAAAATCGATAGGGAGGAGAAACCATGTCTGCGAATCAAACAACGTTAAATCAAACTGTATCGAAAAGGCGTGAAGTACTGGAAGCCCGTTTTCCAGTGTGGCCACGTGATACGGTTGCCGGTCATTTCTCGAAAGCATGCCACCAATATCAAGACAGATCGTATATGTATATCAATGATGAAGCATTTACATACGGCGAAGTCTGGGATCGAGCGGTTCAATATGCCAGGGCATTCATAAAACTCGGGGTGAAGCGGAGGGATCATATTGCTGTTTTAATGGATAATGATGCCGCTTATCCATCATTAATGATCGCGACTTCCATCGTCGGAGCCGTTTTTATCCCAATCAATGCGATGCTCGCCAAGGATGAACTCGAATATATCATTTCTCAGTCGGATTCAAAATTTCTGATTTTACATCAGACGGTAAAAGACAAGCAACATGGACAAGCAGTCGCCGAATTACTGGATGATGACGATTTTCAGACACACAGCCAATTAGAGAAGGTTATCTGCCTCCTAATTGGGGACGAGGAACCGGTTGATGACCGTTTTCTGACATGGGATGCGTTTCTGGAAGGGGCAGATATTGTTTCCAGGGGAGAAATGGATGAAAGATGGCGTGTATCGCGTTATCCCGATGAAGTGGCCATTATTATGTACACTTCCGGTTCAACAGGTAGTCCAAAAGGTGTGATGCTCACTGATGATATGCTCCTCCGCTGCGGGTACGGCACATGTATGAGCAGGGCGATTGAAGATGGCCGTGTTACGTTTGCGCCGCTCCCATTCTATCACTGCTTTGCGATCATAGAAGCGATTTTTGCCATGTCATTTGTCGGCGGTTCGTTCATATCTGTACTTGGCGCATCGCCGCTCCTGTCACTGCAATTAATGGAGAAATATAAAGCAAATGATTATCTTTGTGTTCCGTCTACCCTTGTTGCGTTATTGAATCATCCGCGTTTTTCTGAATTTGATTTATCCAGTCTGTTTGCCATGTGGTGTGGTGCTGCCCCGGCTCCTGTGCCTGTATGGGAAAAGGCGATCGATGTGCTGGGTCTGACCGAAGCGATTACAGGCTATGGGCAGACAGAGGTAGCCTCATCAGGTGTTACAACGGAGATTGGTGATCCGCTGGAACGTATTTCTTCCAGGGTTGGCCGTCCTAAACTTGGCGGTGTCAGCGGTCTGCCAGAATTCGATGGCAGTGCTGTTGAATATAAGACGATAGACGTTAATTCAGGCGAAACACTGCCGGAAGGTTCCGTGGGTGAATTGGCCGTAAGGGGCGTCACGGTTTCCCATGGCTATTACAATAAACCGGAAGAAACAGCAGAAGTTATTGATAAAGATGGCTGGCTGCGGACAGGGGATGTTGGAAAGATTGATGATAATGGTTACATTCAGCTTCTTGGCAGAAGTAAAGAAATGTATAAGGTGTCCGGTGAACTGGTTTCGCCGCGCGAGGTGGAAGTTGTCATCTCCCAGCACCCGGCAGTCAATCAAGTGAATATCGTCGGTGTACCGGATAAGTTAACAACCGAAACAGGTGCTGCCTTTATTGAGCTGAAACAGGGTGAATTGTGCACCCGGAGAGATATTATTGACTGGTGTACATCCCGGGTTGCCCGTTTTAAAATCCCGCGTCATGTCTGGTTTGTCGAAGCTACCGAATGGCCAATGACGAGCACCGGGAAAGTGCAGAAATTCCGTTTGCAGGAAAAAGCAGCAGAGAAACTTTCCGGAAAATGATAGAAGGGGGAAATGATATGGCATTTGCCTGGCATCAGACAAAGTTTCGCGTGCCGTATAAGGATACAGACCGCATGGGGGTTGTTCATCATGGCAATTATATAACGTGGTTTGAAAATGCACGCACGGAATGCATGCGTCACTATGGTTTGACTTACAGTGAAATGGAAGATATAGGCTTTTTATTGCCAGTAATGGGTGTCAATGTTACGTATAAGAAGTCAGCCCGATATGATGATTGCATCGTTGTGCTTACAAGAGTAGTAAGCTATTCACCAGTACGGTTAGAGTTTGCGTACGAAGCGCGGAAAATTAGTGAAGAAGAATTTATACATGGAACAGGTAACGAATCGGTTGAACCTTTTGGAGAACTGCTCGCAAAAGGAACCACCGTGCATATGTGGGTGAATCAGGAATGGAAACCAGTCCGAATGGATAAAGCTGCGCCGGAGGTTTATGCGATTCTAAAAAATATAGAATAAAGATAGTAATTTATAATTTGTTGCAAATGATCAACATACATTCCATTTAACAACCTGCCGCTTAATACCTTATAAGGTTTTAAGCGGCAGGGGTGTTCATTTAAAGTAACAAATGCCAGGATCCTTGGTATTGTACTGTTTTGGAAAAAGAAGTCCTTCTGTATATGGCGACTTTTCATTCATGTTGAGGTACATATAGGCGGTGTATGCCAGAAATTCTTTGGCTGTCCGGACATCGCATCTGCCCATCACGATATCGTTCATGACATTCAGGGACAGAATATTCATGGCCTCCTGGTCACACATTGAGCTGATTTCTCCTTTTGTACGGTCGATGTTCAAACTTCCATCAAATACGGCGATATCGTCATATAACTCCAATGGCACGCAGTAATCAACGGCTTGTTCCAAAAAATCAGGATGCGGGTGGGGAAAATGATGTGGAATTGTCTCCCGGTGAACGATTGTGTGTTTCCACGGACCATTATGATGCCAAATAAGTCTATCCATTGTCGCTTCCTGAGGATACCCATATTTATCAATCATTTTCTTTGCTGTCTCTAAAGGTTTATTTTTCCAATTCATCAAGATTCGGTTAATATAATCATCCATATAATCACCCCTATGTCAGTTGCCTAAGGGCATTATATGGGCCGATTTAGTTTTGTGTTACAAATATGAGCAGACATCATTTGGCTGGTCTTTTTTGAATACGATGGAAAAATAGTTGAATAGAGAAGCTTGTGCGACATTCAATTGAGGGGGAGGGAATCCGATGCTTGTATTGTTTCAGGTAGTGATTCCGATTTTCGCAATCATTTTATGCGGCTTTCTGGCTGGACGGTTTTCATTATTATCATTTAATAGTACATCATCATTAAATAATTTTGTATTTTACTTCGCGCTTCCGGCATTGTTGTTCTTTTCGCTTTCAACTGCACCGGTGGACCAAATCTTGAACGTAAACTTCATTCTTGCCAACTTATGTATTATTTTTAGCTGCTTTTTATTGACGCTCCTGATCTTTAAATTCATTTTTAAAAAGCCGTTCCCAGAGATCAGCATGTACGGGATGATTACGACGTACGGCAATACCGGTTTTATGGGTATTCCGCTGCTGGTTGCTGCATTTGGGCAGGAAGCTGCCGTACCAGCCGCCATCGTAACGTTTATTTACGACCTGACCATCATCACATTGGTGGTCGTCTCCTTTGAGACCGCAAAGGTTATGAATAATAAACATCAGGAGAAGGCAAACATCTTTTCCTTGTTAGCGCAGATTGGAAAATCGGTGGTGTTAAATCCGATTAATGCTTCCTTAATATTAGGGATTTTTGTCGCCGTTACCCAAATCCCTGTTCCGGAATCTATAAATGTGTTTACCGAAACGTTAGGTCCTGCCGCCGGCCCGACTGCATTGTTTGCCTTAGGATTGGGATTGACCGGCCAAAGGAATGTCGTAAAAAACAAAAACTATCAATTATCCGAGCTGATCACGCTGCTCGGCTTAAAGTTAATAGCGCTACCATTATTCGCGGCGTTTTTCGTTTACGGTGTATTTCCCCTCGAAGATGATCTTTGGAAAACGTCTGTCGTCATACTGTCAGCGTTGCCGACAGGGGCGATTGTTTATGTGTTTTCCGAAAGATATCACACGCTTGTCAAACAAATTCCATTATACATACTAGCTACGACAATCATCTCTGTGTTCACGATTTCTGTTTTCCTTGTTGTGATGGTAGGGCAGTGAGAGGTAAAAACGGTCCCTCTCATAAAGGTATCTTTAGGGAGAGCCTCTTTTAGTAAGGGTTTTATTTAAAACGCAGCCGTCCACCCACCGTCGGCTGTTACAACAGTTCCGTTCACAAAGCTAGAATCATCAGATGCCAGAAATAGAGCGACCTTTGCAATCTCGTCGGGTTCGCCGGCTCTCGGCATCACTGAATGTACCGGTTTGGTACGCTCCATACCATACTGACTGACACTCTCCATGGAGGATGCAATATTTGTTGCGACACCACCAGGAGCAATGGCGTTACAACGGATGCCTTTCTGGGCGTACATATAGCCGGTATTTTTCGTCATGCCGATAACCGCATGTTTTGATGCGCCATATGCTGCGCCTGCGTGTGCCCCATTGAACCCCCCGGTCGAAGCGGTGTTAATGATGACGCCACTTTCCTTATCCAGGAAAATTGGGATTGCTTTGCGCATTGACCGCATAACCCCTTTCGTGTTGACATCAAAAATCAGGTCCCAGCGTTCATCCAAAACATCTCCAACCGGTTCAAACCCGTCCATAATACCAGCGTTATTGACTAGGATATCCAACGTTCCATGTTCATTTATGGCTGTATCGATCATGTTATCAATGTCGTCTTGCTCTGCGATATTTACCTGAACAGCTTTTGCCACCCCATTATTTTCAGTGATTTCTTTAACGACTGTTTCGACTCCTTCCAGATTCAAGTCCGCTGCAACAACTTTTGCGCCTTCTTTAGCATATAATTTCGCAATTTCTTTTCCCATTCCGGAAGCTGCACCAGTAACAATGGCGACTTTATCTTGTAATTTCATTTTTTCACCCCTGCAGATTTTATCCCGCATGTAACGGGCAGTCAGACCTCCACTAATTGAGGTTTCACTCTTTTGAGCATCTGTTTAGTAAAAATTATACTGGAAACTGAAAGGAACCACAAACAACGGACTATGCTATTAGGAGAATGGAGTTAAAAGATTTGAATCAGCTATGGTGACTGATTAGATAAACTTTTGGTAAGAATATCAAGGAATCCCAACTAGCGGATTCCTTGATTTGAAACGAACATCTAAGACCGATTTCGGCGATGTCTTTCTTTACCGCCTTTCATGGCGTTTAATTCTTCTTTGCTTTTGTTTTTCT
This sequence comes from Lentibacillus jeotgali, assembly GCF_000224785.1. Classification (GTDB taxonomy): domain Bacteria; phylum Bacillota; class Bacilli; order Bacillales; family Amphibacillaceae; genus Lentibacillus; species Lentibacillus jeotgali. The sequence continues at coordinate 247,977 of NZ_AGAV01000005.1, forward strand.
TCTTTTTGCCTTTATCAGTACTCAATCGAAGCCCTCCTTTATCCTTAGTCTGAGCTGAACGCCATAAATCATGTAAAGAAGGGAGCATTTTACAGATTGTTCGGGTCGGTACTCGAATTAACCCTTAAAAAATGAGCTCAATCTGAGTTTTTCTTAATTTACTTTTATTTTTTTCAGTTTTCATTGAAGGAGTAATTCTCCGGGCCGTACTTTCCTTTTTTCCATGTAAGAGATAATATAGCACAGTTTGCCCCCTAATGTTAATTACGCTGGGGAGTTTAACCGATCGAATAAGGCAGGATATTTGTTTATTCCTGTTGCGTAAGGGAAAATGAAGAGTAGGGTTAAATATTTATTAAGGAGGAATCATGTTGGCTGATAGTTTTTATGAAAAGAGTCATGCGCAGCATTTAAATCAACTGAAAGAACTTGCACCGGATCAAATTAAGGCTTTTGGGGAGTTTAATAATGGTGTATTCAAGGACGGCGCTTTAACCAAAAAAGAGAAGGAAATCATTGCCGTTACGGTTGCACATGTTACCGAATGCCCGTATTGCATTGATACACATACCAAAAACGCTAAAAAGGAAGGCGCTTCTCTCGAAGAATTGGTTGAAGGTGTCATGGTAACATCCGCAGTGGAAGCAGGCGGAGCTGTCACGCATGGTACCAATATGCATAATGCACTGTCGGAAGATGCAGATGATACGTTGTACGAACGTTCAAATCTTAAGAATCTCAATCAGCTGGGCAAACATGCTAAAGATGCATTCCAGGGCTATTCTGGATTCAACGAAGCTGCCATGAAAGATGGAAAGTTAAGCAGGAAGTTTAAGGAAATAATCGCAGTTGCTGCCGGACATGCAACGCTTTGCCCGTACTGCATTGATGTCCATACGAAAGGTGCGGACAAGCAGGGAGCGACTAAAGAGGAATTATCTGAGGCGGTCTTGGTTGCTTCCGCATTGCTTGCTGGGGGATCATATGCGCATATGGCGAATATGATCGAGAGTTATGGTGAAGCTTAATACTATCGATAAATTCGGAGGGCGGCATGTGCTCTCCGAATTTATCTTTCTTAATAATGAAAAATACAAACTGTCTGTAGAGATGAGTATCCCTGCTATGACATCATGGTAATCGGCAAGAAAGAAGACTGACTGTTTATCTGAATTGAATGAGTGGAAATGAACAGTAACGAAAAATATACTATAGAAAGGGTGGCGAACGGTGAAAAAAATTCTTGTTGCAGGAGCTAACGGTCAAATTGGAAAGCATCTTGTTACGCTTATTCAGAAAAACGATAACATGGAAGCAAAGGCAATGATCCGCAACAGAGAGCAAGCATCTTTTTTTGAAAATCTCGGTGCAGAAACTGTCGTCGTCGATCTGGAGGAAGGCGTTGACGCAATTGCAAAAGCTGCTGAAGGCGTTGATGCGGTCGTATTCACTGCAGGATCCGGCGGGCATACAGGCAAAGACAAAACCATTATGGTTGACTTGGACGGCGCTGTCAAAACGATTGAGGCAGCGAAATCTGCCGCTGCTAAGCGATTTGTATTGATCAGTTCATTTGATACAACACGTGAAGCCATTTTGGAAGCTAAGTCATCATTTGCACCATATGTTGCCGCAAAGCATTATGCTGATGAATGGTTGAAAGGTACCGGTTTAGATTATACAATTATCCATCCAGGTTTGTTGACGAATGATGATGGGATCGGTCAGGTTAATGCGGGTGCCAAGGTTGAAAGGGATGAGGTTCCAAGAGAAGACATTGCAAGTGTCATCCTTGCCAGTTTGGAAAATGACGCAACGATCGGCAAGGAATTTCAGGTAGTCGGTGGAACCACGTCTATTAAAGAAGCATTAAATTCAATATAGTATTGAATGATAAGGAATCATAATTTTACCGTTTAATTAGCAGAGGTCGGGACAAAAGTATCTTTTTCAAACAAAAATCCGAACAACTAGAATAAATGGTTAGTGTAAATAATCCGCTCCGGAAATATACTCCGCTTTCCGCGGGCGGCTGGTGAGCCTCCTCGTGCTTCGCACTGCGGGGTCTCACCTATGCCTCTGCTCCTGCAGGAGTCTACGTATATTTCCTTCGCTAAATCGTAGTATTGTTCGTCTTTAGAGTTGATAAAATTAGTTATGTCCCAGCCTCATTTTTTATAGGAATCAAACGCTAAGTGAATATAATTCATACAATGGATTTTGTATTTTCGAATTAAGCAATAGGTATATAAGTTTTTATTCGGAACACTTGTTCTTATCCAAGTGATTGTGTATACTATTGATAGAAACCCACACCTGGGTGCCTCTACATAATTGAAAGGACGTGTTATCATGCCACTGCCCTCTGCAGTAGGTGAAAGTCACTCCATGTATACCCACCACGATCAGTTATTCAAAGAGTTAATGAATACATTCTTTCCCGAATTTCTTGAAGGCTTTTTTCCAGAAATATATTACCATATTGACTTTAACGCTGTTATTTCATTACCCGCCGAAGACTTTTCAGGGATAAATGACAAGTCATGCCCGAATACACTTGTACTTATGAAAATTAAAATACAGAATCAAGATGCACTATTAATGATTCACTATGAATCGTTATGCTCCGGCAGGATGAACCTTCGGGAAACAATGTACAGTAGTTATAGTTTATTGTATAGCAGATATAAAATGCCAATATTACCTATCGCTGTAACTTGTTGTGATGAAGGCCGGTACGAGTCTGACGAATTTACGATGGGTATTCTCGGTTTCCACATACTGAATTTTCACTACTTAAAACTTGAATTATGGAGATTAAACTGGCGACATTATATCCAATCAAACAATCCTGCAGCAGCAGCTTTATTAAGCAACATGAAGTATACCCGCGATGAAAGGGATGAGGTTAAAAAGGGATTTTTGAGAATGCTGGCCAATATAGAATTAAATCCTGCTCAAATACGTCTGATACATACATTTTTTGAAGCGAATATCAATCCGGATCATTAAATCCTGCCTCCCTTTAATAAAGGTAAATGCCATCCCAAGATCTTAACTCTTTATAAAGTTAGGCAGGTGGTGCATTTGACGACAGATATAGACGCTGGTTATTAATCCTCCATTGTAAACTGCTGGAAGATGGTATCACGTCTGTCCTTGTATACTTCCTGTCCGGCAAGCAAGTTTATGATTTGAATGTTTCTTTGAACGGCCAATCCCAAGTTGGTGGCTGCCGTGCCATGGGAATGCTCCAAATTGGTCATGGTGAAAAAACGGTGGTCCCGCTGACCCTTAAACGCGAGTTGATAATTTCGGGTAACTTTATAACGGTCATCGTCTTCCCACATAATTTTATCCTTAAAACGATCATAGAACCATGCAGGAATATGTGGTTTATAGCCTGTTGCCAGGATAACCTTATTCGTTTCATAGTCAAAGGAATTTTCTTTTTGCCACTGGTGACAGTGCAGTAAATACTTATCATTGTTTTGGCTTATGCGCTTCACCTCTGTATTGGGCTGAATGATTACCGGCTGTTTCGATTGGCCAATTGTTTTATGGTAAAGCGTTTCGTACAATTCTATCAATGTCTGTGGGTTAATCCCTTTTCTGAGCGTTCCTAATGTGTCTAATGTGTCAAGTCGCTGCTTAAAGCCAAGCGAATGAAAATAATCCACAAAGTCGGGTGAAAAATACTCCTGGCCAACTTTGGCTTTCTCCAATTGAAATAGGCCGCTGGAACGGGTGAACAACGTTAATTGAAACACTTTATTCTCCTGTTCTTTTAACAGATCCAGGAAGACCTCGATGGCACTCTGACCAGAACCCACTATTGTAACGTGAGGGGATTCAACTAAGTTTTCCTTTTCGTACATGTATCGTTCTGTATGTAGAACATCTTCCTTAGGGTGTCCTCTCATGGTGTTCAGTACCAAGGGCTCACTGCCAGTTGCCATTGTAATATTCTTTGCGAAGTATGAGGATCGTTTTTGAGTTGAGGGTTCTTCCACGATCACCTCATAGTGAGGCTCATCAGCTTCTTCATGATCTATCACATCGACGACCTCATAACCGAAGTTGAGCTGTTCCAACTGATCGGCAACCCATTGCAGGTATTGGTTATATTCCTGACGGGGAATTTGAAACTTGTTAAAAAAGTAAAATTGGTATAGACGATTGTGTTCATGCAAATAGTTGATATAGGTGAACCGGCTTGTTGGATCAGCGAATGTGACAAGGTCTCCTAAAAAGGGGGTGGTCAAATTCATCCGTTCAATTAACATCCCCGGATGCCATTCAAACGTTGGCGTCTTATCAAAAAATAAGCCATCAAGTTCAGGGATAGTATCCAAGAGAGCAGCTAATCCAAGATTATAAGGGCCTATCCCAATCCCGATTATATCGTACAATTTGTCAGGCATTTGTTCCACTTCCCTCCAGACGAATCTTCACATTATCATCCCCAAGTCTTCAGGGATTATGCTTCGATTGAATCGATTAGAAAGAACGCCTTACAGAATTCTCCGTTAGGCCCCATTTTTGATATAAATTAATTAAAGGCTGCCCCTGCTAACCAGCAAAAGGAACAGCCTCCTGTAATGCCTTTTCTAGAACTCCTCATAAACGGCTGGATCCAGGTCATTCATACGGCCATCCGGACGTGTCAGATTGTTCATAGCTGTCATATCAGCATCATCCAATGTAAAATCAAATATGGACATGTTCTCCAGCTGGCGTTTTGGTGATGCAGACTTCGGAATGGCGACAGCACCATGCTGATAATGCCAGCGCAGAACAATTTGTGAAACGGTCTTACTGTATTTGGCCGCAATCTCTTTGATTGTATCGTTAGTGAATACTTCATTTGCTCGTGCCAGGGGACTCCAGGATTCAGTTGTCACACCGTGCTCTTCATGCCATTTGCGCTGTTCTTCCTGATTGAAGAATGGATGCAGTTCAACCTGATTGATGCTCGGCAATACACCTGTCTCTTTTTCGAGCCGTTCCATATGTTCAGGTAGGAAATTGCAGACGCCGATAGAGCGGATTAGTCCCCATTTTTTCGCGTCAATTAATGCCTGCCATGCCTCAACATATTGATCCTGAATCGGGTTTGGCCAATGAATCAAATATAAGTCATAATAATCCAGATCTGCGCGGTAGAGGGACTCCTGGATGGCTTTTACGGCCTTGTCATAAGTATGGTACCGTCCGGGCAATTTTGACGTAATACGTAACTCTTCGCGGGAGACGGCCGTCCGCTTAAGTGCCGCACCGACCGTTCCCTCATTTTCATAGTTGTAAGCTGAGTCGATCAGGCGATGGCCATGGTCGATGGCATTTGCAATGGCTCCCGCACCTTCATTTCCCCATAGTTTATAGGTGCCAAAGCCAATTGCTGGAATACGCATACCGTCATTCAATTTGATTTCGGGTATTTGGTTTGTCATACATGTGCCTCCTTTGATTACATAGCTAATTCTTTAAACTGGGCATAATAGAATTCTATCATATTGTCATTAAGTATGTTACTAAAGCTGCCAATCAGGCATGCTTCTGAGATATGAAATACGGGCATGATAATTGGAATATGGGCAAGAGTGACAAAACACTATCATAAAAAACTTTAGCCTCAAATCCAATACTTATTCCCGTCAAACAAAATTTCGGCGGGAGGATGAAAACTTCAGGCCGAGAATCAAAACTTCAGCCGTAACCATAAATTACTGCCTATAGCAGAAACTGGTTATTGGAGAGTCTATGGCGATTCTCACATAAACTACAGCGATTTAAGCTCATCCTATAGCGATTATGCTACAATCTACAGCGCATTAAATCCCGAAGAAATGATGTTTAAACAGAGCAGATTAAAACACTTTCGATTCATCGAATGCCCGAAACCAGTAATCGGCCGCTGAATATGATATACTAAACATTCCGTAACTGTGTGCAGAAAGAAGGCATGATGAAATGATCAATGTATTTCGCTGGTCGATTTATTTTATTGGCATCATGATTTTCAGTATGGGGATTACCATCACGGTTAATATGCAGTATTTGGGGATTCATCCGTGGGACGTATTAAATGTCGCATTGTTTGATTTGGTTGGATTGTCCATCGGCTCCTGGGCAATTATTATTTCGTTTGTACTGATCGCCATTTCGTGGATCCTCGATAAATCCTATATTAAAATCGGAACATTTTTGAATGCTGTACTAGTCGGGGCTTTTGTCGATTTTTATATGTGGCTGGATTTCCTTCCAAAAGCGAATGACGGCTGGGCGGATGTTGTCATTATTGTTGCCGGCATTGTCATTATGGGCTTGGGCGGCGGTATATACAACTCGGCCGGCGTAGGCTCGGGCCCGCGTGATGGTTTTATGCTCTCAATTTCCGATAAAACGGGTGCGTCCATTAGGAAAGTACGCATCATAACAGAGAGCGCGGTACTGATACTTGGGTTGATATTGGGAGGCCCGGTCTTTATATTTACATTTATTTTTACGTTCATTCAGAGTCCGATTTTTGAACGGACTTATCTACAGATGCGGCGTGTTGTCGAACGAATGTCCTTAACGAAGAAGCAGTATTCGAACTCAAGTAATCTTGGATAGAATAAGTTTCACATCTGATTCATACCCTGTCTGATGCCGGACATATTATGTCTCATAGTAACATAAACATGCTGAACACGGCTTAAATATGTTATAGTGGTAAAAAAACAGGGGGGATTAATAGTGGAACAAAACACGTTTTATATATACAGAGCGAACGGGAAGCCGCTGCACGTTTATCCGCAGAAAATAGCCCTATACCGTCAGGCCGAAATAGTAGAAGCAGTCAGTGGCAATCATGACATATATTACCTCTTTTTCTATAAACACGATTTTCTCACGGCTTCTAAGGCGAAAAAGCTGCGGCGTCAATCATTCATCGAGTCCGCCTTTAAACAGGGTATTGTTTTTAACGCTCCCCACCCGTTTATCGAGGAATTGCTTTCCACGAATCGCCACTATCGGATCAGCCGGTTTGAACCACTGCTGAAAAAATTGGACAAGCATTATACCCCTCAGGAAAAGGCATTTATCTTAACATTCTTTGAATCCTTCATTTCCAGAAAGCGACTGTTCAATGAAATAAAATCCGTCTTTTATGTGTACCGTCGTAAAGGACAGAACTTTATGGCCTACCAGATTGTCCGGATTTTAATGGACTTCGCGCCAAATCAGGACTTTGTCAGACAACTAAAATCCGATCTGAATTTTAAGCAGTACGCCGATATGTACACTAACCAATCCGAAGAAATACTGACGAAAGATTTAATCTTTGCCGAGAAAGTCTTATACGGCGAAAAGGATAATGACACTTACTTTCAGCAGCTCATCAATCTTCTGGAAGAACAGTCAAGATGGATGGATATAGCTGCTTTGTACGCCAACAGGCTAATCGATACACCATCGGAGAAATATTATGATCCACTCATAAACCTTTTAAGCCGGCATTTGAAAAGCCCGCAAGTCATGCAAATATTGGAAGATTTACACCGCGAACTCCCTCGTTATACCCCGCTGAGTCAGGATTTGCTCAAAGAATATATTGAATTGAACCGACTTGAAAACATATTGAACATGTTTTATAATCCTGACTTTGAACTAAATACCTCACAAGCTTCATCCATGAGAAAAATGCTTGAAAAACTCGATCTCGAATCACAATCATTAACGTCACACCAGCTGCAGTCTTTATTTAAAATAGCCATCAATTTTCACCCGGAAAGAGCCGAGGATTTGATTCATGGCTATACTTCTGTATTGCTGAAAACAAACGAACCGATTTCTCTCAGAGAACTGCTGAAGCCTTTTGCTGAACGCCGGGAAGTTCATCCGGTTTACCAGAAAGTGAACAGGCTGATAACATTCAATGATGATCTGGACCAGATGCAAATGCTGGGTGAACTATATTATGAATTTGCCCAGCCCTATCAGGCAATTGAGTGCTTCAGCTGGGAAATGGAACTAAAGCCCGAAGACCCGATCCCTCTTAAATGGCTGTCCAAAATTTACCAGGAACTGGGGATGAACCAGGAATCGAAAGCGTACAGACAGTTGCTTTCCACCCTGCAGAAACGGGCTTAAGCTAATGAATAGCACTGTCTATTTATACAATTAGAAATATGTATATGGACCAAGACATCTAAATAAGCGGGAACAGTATAGACATAACTTTTTTTATCACTCTGAATTCCTTGTCTGAGCGGGAACCGAATTTTTTTGAAGTCTTGCTTTACCACATCAGTTGTAAAATTGCTTGTAACATGATAATTTTTTATGAGAAGATATGTGTGAAAAAATGCGACTTTTTTATATTGCCTGCTTTAATTGGAATTTCCGGGGCATATAAACAGTCCTGAAAACTGGAGGTAAATGACGTGAAAATTATAGTTGCTGGAGGAGATGGCTTCTGCGGGTGGCCGACTGCTCTTTATTTATCAAAACAAGGACACGATGTAGCAATCATCGATAATATGATTAGAAGAAAAATGGATAACGAATTACACTCAAATTCCATCACACCCATTGCTCCCCTTGAAGAACGTGTAGCAAAGTGGAAGGAGCTGACCGGGAAGGAAATCCGCACGTATGATGGAGATATGGTACACTATGATTTTCTGCGTGAAGTCTTGAAACAGGAGATGCCTGATGCGTTTGTGCATTTTGCTGAACAGCGCTCAGCGCCATATTCTATGATTGACCGCGAACATGCGGTATATACCCAGACAAATAATGTTGAGGGCACTTTGAATCTTCTTTACGGAATTAAAGAATTTGTACCGGATTGTCACTTGATTAAACTGGGTACAATGGGGGAATATGGAACACCGAATATCCCTATTGAAGAAGGGTATATTGAAATTGAGCATAAAGGAAGAAAAGATGTGCTCCCATATCCTAAACAGCCTGGCTCTTTTTATCACCTTTCCAAGGTGCATGACAGCCATAATATTACATTTGCATGCAAAATCTGGGGTATTCGGGCGACCGACTTAAACCAGGGTGTTGTTTATGGATTGGATACGGAAGAAACAAAAATGGATCCAATGCTCACGAACCGCTTGGACTACGATGGTGTATTTGGTACTGCACTGAACCGGTTTATTATTCAGTCTACAATCGGTCATGACTTGACCGTATATGGAAAAGGCGGACAAACACGTGGGTTCCTGAATATCCAGGATACGGTCCGTTGCATTGAAATTGCCGCGGAAAACCCTGCTGACAAAGGTGAATTCCGGGTATTCAACCAGTTCACCGAGGAATTTTCAGTCGGCGAATTGGCTGAGAAAGTCAAGAAGGTTGCTGAGGAAGAGGGTTACGAGACCACCATTGCCAACCTTGATAACCCAAGGGTAGAGCAGGAGGAACATTTCTTCCAGGCCGAGAACACCAAACTGAGGGACCTTGGACTCGAGCCGCATTTGCTTGATGATGAGGTGATTCGTGAAATCTTCAATACTGTCATCAACCATAAGGATCGGGTTATCAAGGAAAACGTGCTGCCGCAAGTATCCTGGAAATAATCGGCCTAAACTAGTAATTCAGACAAAGAGTTGAGGAAGTGTCGACATTGAAAATTGCCATAATTACAGAAACGTTCGTACCTTCCACAGATGGTGTGGTGACAAGGCTAAAAGCATGTATCCGGTATTTTAAACGAGAGGGTCACGAGGTACGCGTGATTGCACCGGATCTTGGCGTGGATGAATTTGAAGGTGTGAAAATCGAAGGGGTCCCGGCAAGGACTCTCCCGCTTTACCGCTCCAAAAAATTCTCACTGCCGACCCGGAAAGTAAAGCGTATGCTTGAAGCGTATGACCCCGATGTTGTTCATGTGGTGAACCCGGCGCTCGTAGGGATGTCCGGCGTTCACTATGCCAAAAAACTCGGGTACCCGATGCTTGCTTCTTTCCACACACAGGTTCCGAAATATGCGGATTATTATAATTTGCCAATGTTTAAAGGATTCCTGTGGTGGTATTTCCGAAAGCTTCATAAGCAGGCAGAGCTGAACTTGTGTACCTCTGAAGCAGTAAAAGAGGAATTGGAGGAGCAGAATTTTAATAATGTTCACGTCTGGAAGCGCGGAGTGGACACGGAATTGTTCCATCCGAACAAATATGATAAAGAAGTACGTGAAAAGCTTTCGGGTGGACAGCCGGAAAAGAAACTCCTGTTATTTGTCGGAAGGCTTGCGCCGGAAAAAGAAATTGAAAAAATCAAATCCGTGCTGGATGCATCAAATGAATTTGCACTGGCAATTGTCGGGGACGGCCCGCACCGCCAGCCGCTTGAAAAGCATTTTGCGGGGACCAACACGATATTCACCGGGTTTATGCACGGTGAAGAACTTGCCAAAGCGTATGCATCTTCGGATGTTTTTGTCTTTCCGTCAACTTCCGAAACACTCGGTCTTGTAATTACTGAGGCTATGGCATCAGGACTGCCGCTGGTTGCGGCCAAAAGCGGTCCGACTTGTGAGCAGATTGAAGACAATCGCACTGGTCTTCTTTATGATAAGGATAAGAAAGGTGACTTCACAAATACCGTTCTGCGTTTTGCAGACGAAACATTGCGAAAACGACTGGCGAAAGATGCCCGGAATAATATTGCAGAAATGAGCTGGGATAGCCAGTCCAAGCAAGTCCTTGACTATTATAAGGAAATCGTCAGTATAGCAGGCAAGAACTTAACGCACAATAACATCAATACATCCGATGTGAGAACGGAAAATAAATAAGTAATGAGATGCTAAGAAGACTGGAAATACATGAGGAGTTCCATGGCACAGCAAAAACAAAAACGAGGCCCTCTGCAATTTCTGCAGTTTGGTGTAATCGGTTTTGCCAATGCAGGAATTGATATTGGGACACTAAACCTGTTGTTAATTCTATTCCATACAGACGACCGAATGCTGCTTTTATTGTATAACACCATTGCGTATACGCTGGCTGTGGCTAATAGCTACTTTTGGAATGCAAGCATCACATTTAAACGATCGGCAAAAGGGAATAACCGCCAGCGTATCCTGTTTATCATCCAGGGGATTATCAGTCTGGGCGTAAGCAACCTTATTTTCCTTGGTGTGAATGAAGTTCTGGATTACACAGCCGTTCCAAGTTGGCTGCGCTATAATATAGCCAAAGGGTTGGCAATGTTTTTGTCCTTCCTGGCCAGCTTTTTCATGATGAAATATTTTGTGTTTAAAGATTTCGGCACCCGATTTATAAAAGATGCCGACTGAGCTGAGAGATGCTCAGTTTTTATGTTAATCAATGGGCGAAAAGCGCATATGTCCGGGGATGGCATCATCCTTTTCAATGTATAGAATCCCATCAGTAAAGAATCCTATGTAATAACCTATATATGTTTCAGGAGGACTTATGATGGGATTTATTGAGCGTGTTAAAAAAGGAAATACATCTTCCGGTATGGCTGCTCTCGGCAATACTTTTCTTGCCGGGATTAAAGGTGTTGCCGCTTTTTTTAGCGGGAGCGGTTCCATGTTTGCGACAGCCATGCATTCACTGGCAGACGCTGTTAACCAGGGGTTTGTTTTTCTCGGGAGTGTACTGGCGCAAAGCCAGCCATCGGAGCGGTTTCCCACAGGTTTTGGCAGAGTTATTAATATTTTTTGTATGGTCGCTGTTGTCGTCGTTACCGTTATGGCTTATGAAACACTTAAAGAAGGGTGGCATCTATTTCAGAATCCATCTGAATCAGGCAATATTTGGTTAAACATAGGTGTGCTGGCTGCTTCTTTCGTTATCGATGGGCTGATATTAGTTAAAGCCATGAAGGAAATTACAAAAGAGACTGATGAAGATCATGATGGCTTCATTTTAACAAGAGCATTTAAAAGTGCACAGAACGCAACCCCTGCTACACGTCTTGTCTTTTATGAGGACTTAGTTGCTACATCCAGTGCGGTATTTGCGATGCTTGGTGTATTATTGGCACAGGTATTTGGCGTACTCAGAGCGGACGGTATTTTTACGATGCTGATCGGTATATTAATGCTGTTTGTCGCTTTTAGGGTCGGTTATGACAATATGGTTGGTTTAATTGGCGTTTCAGCCCCTGCAGAAATTAAGAAGAAGATTTCCGAAATACTTCTGGAGGATGACAAGGTGGTCGACATCTATAAAATGCGTGTCCTTCAGGAAGGGCGGAAATATCACGTAGAAGGGACTGTGGAATTGACAAAAGGCTTATCGCTGGATGAAGCAGATGACATAAGATTTGAATTAACCGATAAATTGTTGCGCTCGTCCGAAGTGGCGGATGTCGTGTTAGGAACCATTGAAGATGACGAAAAAAAGAGCCAGAAGCAGGAATAAGCTCAAGATAATCATACTGCAGAGGTGTGGCGGCATCAAGTTCTTGGGAAAGTTCTCAGTGCCAAAGCGCCCTTCAAGATCGGCAGGAGTATCCGATAGAAGGGCGTCTTTTAATCTTTCAGCTGATCAAAATCGTTTTTTCATATTGTCCAGGCTGGGATGTATCGCGGTCGACATCGTAATTAATCATAACATTTTGCAAAAAGTACCAGCCAAAGACTAAAACGGCCAATGTGACAGCAACAACTAGCAGTACAGCTTTTTTCCCCATGGAAATGCCCCCCCTTATGTACCTGCCATAAGATTAGCAAAATCTTATTCAGCTGTCTACAGCACCGGTTACATCATAGTTGGCCAGGTCGATTTCCAATTCTTTTCCCAGTGCCAGGTTTGCGAGCTGGCTGCCGACATATGGTCCGGTTGTAAGCCCCGATGAACCAAGGCCATTTGCAACCAGAAGCCCATCGTATCCTGGAAGGGGACCAATGATAGGAAGATAACCCGGTGTATGCGGGCGAAAGCCAACACGCGCCTCCAGAATTGTGCTGTCCCATAAACCGGGGGCTACATCCAGTGCCTTGGTTATGATTTCATTAAGTCCGCCTGCGGTTATACGTCCATCAAAGCCGGCATCATCTTCATGTGTTGCGCCAACGATAATTCTGTCATCGAGTGTCAGCATGAATTGATCGTTGGGAGGCATGACGACAGGCCACCTTGATGTATCCATACGCGGAGTTTGCAGGTGCAATATTTGTGCTTTTTGCGATGTGCTTTTAAACTTGATATTTAAGGGTGCGAGCAACTCATGAATCCATGCACCGCATGCTGCAATAACCTGATCGGCTTCGATTGTTTGGCCATTCACAGACGCACCTGTAACCCGGGAACCGACCTGAAGCAGCCGGGCATTGCCTTTTAGTACAATTGCACCATGTTTTTCAGCGCCGCGGATAAATGCATTCCGCAGTTCACGTCCGTTAACCCGGGCGGCTCCGCTGACATGGACAGAGGCAAAGCGGTCGGAAAGGTGCGGGAACACGTCCTGCGTCTGTTTTGCATCAAGTAGCGTCACCTCTCCGATTTCCGGAGCATCTTCACGGCGTTTCAGTGCTCGTTCCTTCATGCCGGCGAGCTTTTGTTCATCGGTGTGTATACTGATGGCCCCGGTCTGCGCGTAGCCAGTCGCTGTTTCACCCTCATCACTCAGCTCCTGGATTAAATCATGGTAAATGCGTGCACCGCCTTTAGCGAGCTTGTACCATGCCTTATTCCTGCGCTGTGAGAGCCACGGGCAAATAATGCCGGCAGCGGCGTCAGTGGCCTGTCCGGTATCATGCCGGTCAATGACGACAACTTCCGACCCGGACTTGGCCAGTTTGTATGCGGTAGTGGCACCTAATATACCTGCGCCGATTACAATAAATTTTTCCATCAAAAAAACCCTTTCTGACTTTCTCCATCAACTATAAGAAAAAAATTGTATAATTGAAAGTGAGACATAATCGATATCCGAAAAAGAAAGGAGATAGGTTCCTTGAACGAGAATATTATTGCCAAAATTTTATTCATTATAGGTATTGCCCAGATGGCAGCGGGATTAATCATTGGCATTATTGCAGTGAGCGCTAATTATTATATGGTGAGCTGGTCCGTATTCTTCGCCTGGACAGGAGGCGGTTTTGTGATCGGGATGCTGTTTATCGGATTTGCTGAAAATATCCGCCTGCTCAACAGCATAAATGAAAAAAACGCCTTGCTCAAAGCCAGTCCAAAGCAAGTACAGCACAATGCGGAATCAAATGTAAGGGATCCGCAACCAGAATGGACTTTAGAAGAAGATGAAAAAGCAAAGATTCGGGAAACGTATCAGGACGAAACGATTGTCGAGATTGTTCCCGCACCTAGGGAGAATTACTGTTTGGTCAGACTTCAAAGGGGTGATGAATTTTATGTAAGGGTTGTTTACGTTGGGGAATTTGGTGCACAGGAGACAGAAGATGCCGGTATCAGACAATCTGTCATTCAATGGTATAATGAAAAGAACTAAGCCTTTTTTAGGTCCACAACAGTGTACTGCCTGTGTGTTATACTTTCAGATACTGATATAATGTTAGGAGTGTCTTTTTGACTAAACGGAAGTTTTTGAAAATGGGCTGGCTCGGCTGGACGTTTACTGCCATCATTGCTGTCACATTAATTGGTTCCTTACTGTTCTTTTTTAATATATTTAATGTGAATGCCATGTCGCTGTTGGGAGGCAGTGACAAACAGGCAACAGAGGCGGATGAGTTATCGAAGGAAACCGTGGAACAGGTAGAGGAAACACGGGAAACTGTCGGAGAAGCGAATCAGGACATCGGCCAGTTTGTTTCGGAAACGCACGATTTTTATAATGAAACAACCGGCTATGGGGGCATCTCTTCACTTGATTGGAATGAGCAGGAAAAAAGAGCCAACACCATTCTATCAACATTGGATGAAGAGATAGCAAACATTAATGATGAAGCGCTAACAAAAGACCTGAAACAAATCCAGGGGCTGGCGAATGCTGTTAAAAACGAGGAGAAAACGGAAAATATACGCACGCTGCACCGGATGTTTCATGACCTTGATATCGCATTAAATGATTACAATGCGTATGACGTTATTTGGAATGCCACGAATACATTGGAAGCAACAAATTAGTGTTCATTCGACATACGTTTATGATAATCTTATAGATGGGATAAAGGAAACTTGTTTAAAGGAGTAATGGATATGAGCAAAACATTAATTTTTGGACACAAAAGTCCCGACACAGATACGATTGCATCTGCATTAGTATATGCTGATCTAAAAAATACACTCGGTTTCGATGCACAGCCTGCACGTTTGGGTGAGGTCAGCAAGGAAACACAATTCGCACTCGATTATTTTGGTGTGGAAGCACCGATGTATATCGAAAAAGTGGATGAGAGTGTCGATAACGTTATTTTAGTGGACCACAATGAATTCCAGCAGAGCGTTGATAACATTAACGATGTGCGCATAGCTGAAGTGATCGATCATCACAAGGTATCCAATTTTGAAACGAAGGAACCGCTCTATTTCCGTGCAGAGCCTGTCGGATGTACAGCGACAATTTTAAATAGGATGCATAAAGAGAACGGCGCGATTCTTTCCAAAGAAAACGCCGGATTGCTGCTGTCTGCGATTATTTCTGATACATTGCTGCTGAAATCACCGACATGTACAGCAGCAGATATAGAAGCGGCGCATGAATTGGCGGAGATTGCCGGTGTGGACCTTGAAACGTATGGCCTTGATATGTTGAAGGCCGGTGCTGACTTAAGCGACAAATCAGCACTTGATCTGGTGACAATGGACGCCAAAGAATTTACGATGGGCGATGCGAAAGTTCAGATCGCACAGGTGAATGCGGTTGATACAAGCCAGATTTACGAATCACAGGCAGCCATTGAAAAGGAAATGGAACAAATCATTAGTGACAAAGGACTGGAATTGTTCCTGTTCGTGACAACTGATATTTTGGAAAATGATTCAGACGTACTGGCATTAGGCAGTGCAAAAGGCAACGTTGAAAAAGCATTTGACGTTACTCTTGATGAAAATAACCGTTCCCTGCTGAAAGGCGTCGTCTCCCGTAAAAAACAGATTGTAACAAATCTGACGGATGAATTTACGAAATAGTATGATTGAAAAATCCCTGCATACACGGCTGCAGGGATTTTTAATCTCTTTAAATGTCGAAAACTTCTTCATCTACTGTAAATGCCTCCAGAGCCTCGTCATCAATTTCATATCCGATGCCCGGTTTGTCAGGTACGGTTATGACGCCATCGTTAACCGTGACTTCAGGTTTGATGATATCCTTTTTCCAATACAGCGATGAGCCCGCAGTATCCCCGGGCAGTGTGAACTGGGGCAAGGCGGCCAAGGCGATGTTATGTGCACGGCCTACTCCTGCTTCAAGCATGCCGCCGCACCAGATGGCAATGCCGTTATCCCGGCATAGATCGTGAATCTGTTTTGCTTCGGTGAGGCCGCCAACCCGTCCGATTTTGACATTGATGATCCGGCAGCTTTTCAGTTCGATTGCCTTTTGAACATCTTCCACTGAATGGATGCTTTCATCAAGGCAGATGGGCGTTTTGATAGCGGCCTGAAGCTTCGCATGATCAATAATATCGTCATGTGCCAGGGGCTGCTCGATCATCATCAGATCCAGCTCGTCCAGCTTTTTCAGCTGATTGATATCTTCGAGTGTATAGGCTGAATTGGCATCAGCCATAATCGGTGTGTCGGGGAAATGGGTTCGGGCTTCACGCAGCACCTCATAATCCTACCCCGGCTTAATTTTCATTTTGATCCGTTTGTATCCCTGATTCACATGAATGCTGATTTTTTCAGCAGATCGCTCACGGTCGGCTGGATCCCGATGCTGATACCGGCATTTATTTGTGCCGGGGCGCCGCCGAGTGCTTCGGAAAGTGTAATGTTTTGCCGTTTAGCATAGAGGTCCCAGATAGCCCCTTCCAATGCAGCTTTGGCCATATTGTTGCGCTTAATCGGCTTGAATATTTTTTGAACATCATCCGGGTGGCGGACATCATTTTCCTGCAGTAATTTAATTAAAAAGTCTTTCATGATATGATGATTTGTTTCAACCGTTTCCTCCGTGTACCAAGGAGCGGGGAAGGCGACTGACTCGCCAAATCCGCGATTACCGCTGTGATCTATGGCTTCAGTGATAAAGAATTCTTTTTCCTGCATGGTTCCGAAACTTGTGGTGAATGGGTTGTTGAGGGTCATTCCAGCCGTCTGAGTTTTATTTGTTTGATAGGGATTGTCATGGTTTGAGCCTCCGGTTAATAGGTTCTGTTTGTAAGTTTACTATACGACACCATATATTTCATGAAATCAGGCTGTATGAATCGCTTCATATCAAACATAGAATAGTACAAGTCCGAAATGGAGGGAGAATATGTGGTCAGACTTTAAAGCATTTGCGCTGAAAGGTAACGTTCTGGATCTGGCGATTGCGGTCATCATCGGGTCAGCATTCGGAAAAATTGTCACATCACTTGTTGAAAATATTATGATGCCTTTAGTAGGTGTTTTGGTAAGCGGGGTGGACTTCACAAATTTAAAATATACGTTCAAAAATGCAGATGTGCTATATGGTGAATTTCTGCAATCTGTATTTGATTTCGCAGTCATTTCAATCTCCATTTTTATTTTCATTCGCCTGATTGGGAAATTTAGGAACGAAAATGACTCGAAAAAGGTGTCCAAGCCAGATAAAAAAGAAAAATTGCTCACAGAAATCCGTGATCTATTAAAAAACGAAAATCAACAGGAAGTGAAAAAGAAAATGATAGTTAATGTAAGCACAAGGAAAGACAGAGAAGAATAGTTTTTGAAAAATGCCTGTGCATCACGTAATATGATATTGAGTGATATTTTGGAGGGAGTGGATCGAATGGCTGAAAAAGTAGCTTTGTCATTCAGCGGCGGAAAGGACAGCTGTCTGGCGCTTTATTATTTGCAAAAGCAGGGCCTGCAGGTGGAGTGCCTGCTGACGACGGTCTGGAAAGAAAGTCAGGAAACGGTTGCCCATGATGAGAAGCGTGAACGCGTTTTGAATCAGGCAGATCGACTCGGCATCCCAGTTCATTTTATCAAAACTAATTTTAATACATATACAAATGATTTTATCTTTTATATCAACGAGATGAAGCAGCATTATGGTATTGATGGGATGGCGTTCGGTGATATTTATCTTGAAGGCCATCGCAAATGGGGCGAACAAGTCACAAAGGAAGCTGGTGTTGAGGCTGTCTATCCGTTATGGACGGATCAACAAAAAGTGATCCGCTTGCTGCGTGAATTTATGGTGCTTGGCTTCGAGGCTGAAGTAATCAAGGTCGATGCGGAAAAGCTGCCAGAAAGCTGGGATGGCCGGCGCGTTGATGAAGCATTTGTGAAAGATATTCTGACATATGAGGATGTCTGCCCAATGGGCGAATCGGGCGAATATCATACCTATGTGCGCGACGGGCCGATTTTCGGGAAGGAGTAAACATCATGAAAGTGCTGGCGGTAACAGGCTACAAGCCGATGGAGATAAATATTTTTAAGCACGATGATGAACGGATCGATATAATTAAAGCGGCAATCACAAAGCGGTTGATCGGTTTTATTGAAGAAGGTCTTGAATGGGTACTTATTTCCGGCAAAATGGGCGTTGAACTTTGGGCCGGGGAAGCAGCACTTGAACTGCGAGACCAATATGGGCTTAAATTTGCTGTCATTCCACCATTTGAAAATCAAGAAGAACGCTGGCCTGAGCCGATTCAGCAAGCTTATCAGGAATTAACGGCAGCTGCGGACTTTTTTCGGCCGCTTTATAAAGGTGGCTATAGCGGGCCGTATCAGTATCAGACAAATAACAAGTGGCTGATCGATAAAAGCGACGGCTGCTTGATGCTTCTGGATGAGGAGTTCCCCGGCAGTAACCGCTATTTTTATGATGAAGCCAGGCAAGTTGAAAACGATTATCCGATATATGTGATCACTCCTGCAGATCTCGAGGATATGGTGGAAGAAATGCGGATGACCGATCCGGATTATTGGGCGTGACTTGATTGAGCCAGATGACGAACAGCTGTCAAAATGCTAAAGTTCACATCTTCAACTCAGTCTCAGCCATAAAAAAGCAACTTGACATCATGCCAAGTTGCCCTCCTTAACCTTGTCATATTGCTTTAAAATGCGTGATTAAAACCAATTAACGGGTTCTGGCTTCAGATTTTGGAAAATGTGCTTGGTTTCCTGATATTCTTCCAGGCCTGTCTTGCCGAGTTCACGGCCGATGCCGGACTGTTTATAGCCGCCCCATGGTGCATGCGGGAAGTACAGGTTCACGTCGTTGATCCAGACAGTGCCCATCCGCAGTTTCGCAACACAGCGCTCGGCTTTGGCAATGTCATTGGTAAAGACACCGCCGGAAAGCCCGTAGATGGAATCATTGGCGAGACGGACCGCTTCTTCTTCGGTCGTGAATTTTTCCACGGTAATCACCGGGCCAAAGCCTTCATCCTGTACAACACGCATGTCACTCGTGCACCCCGTCAATATGGTCGGCAAATAGAAAAGGCCGTTTTGCAGTTCCGGATCGTCGGGGCGGCTGCCGCCAACAGCAACCGTTGCGCCTTCTTGTTTGCCGTTTTCAACATAATTGACCACTTTATTTAAATGGTCCTCAGAAATGAGTGGTCCCATTTGAGTTGATTCATCAAAACCGCTGCCAAGTTTGATGTTTTTCACACGGTCAACGATCGCACTGACAAAAGCATCATGAATGCTTTCTTCAATAATCAGACGAGTTCCCGCTGAACAAATTTGGCCGGCATGGAAAAATACGGCGTTCATCGCTTGGTCGACAGCTGTTTCAAAATCAGCATCGGCGAAGACAATATTCGGGTTTTTCCCGCCCAGCTCCAGTGCCAGATTTTTCACGTTCGAACTGGCTGCCTGCATGATCTTCTTGCCCGTATGAATACCGCCGGTAAACGAGATCAAATCGACATTGTCATTAGCCGAAAGTTCTGCACCAACGGAATCGCCGGGTCCGAGCACCAGATTGACAACACCTGCCGGAACGCCGGCTTCTGCCATTAATTCAAACACTTTAATTGACGTAAGCGGCGTGATTTCACTCGGCTTCATGACAAGTGTGTTGCCTGCTGCCAATGCCGGTGCCAATTTCCATGATGCCTGCAAGAGTGGATAGTTCCATGGCGTAATCTGGCCACAGACGCCGACAGGTTCATGAACCACCTTGCTGGTTGAATTTGGAATAGGGGATTCGATGATCTCGCCGCCGTCTTTATCAGCCATCTCAGCGAAATAACGGAACACACCAGCAATATCATCCATGTCACCAAGGCTTTCTTCAACTGTTTTACCGGTATCGAGTGATTCGAGCTCAGCCAATTCTTCGCGGTCGCGCTCGATCAAATCGGCAATTTTATGGACAATTTTTCCGCGCTCAGCAGCGGGAGTGGTTGCCCAATCTCCCTGATCAAAGGCTTTTCGTGCCGCAGTGATTGCAGCTTTTGTATCCGATTCATCACTCTCAGTGACTGTTGCAACAATCTTCTGATTAAAAGGGTTAATAATGTCACGGACGGCATCGGAATTGGATGTCACCCATGAGCCATCGATCAATTGTTTTTTGATGTCCATAGTAAACCTCCTTTGTAAATTAATTTTATTTAAAACTTATTTAACATTTTGAACAAGGATACTTTATCATGTCGATTTTGGTTTGTCAAAAGGAATAATTTTGGGAGTTAACACGGATCTTTCATACACAAATGTGCAGATGGTAAAAGAGTACATTCATGATAAGGGACAAAGCAACAACTGCAGATAGAAATTTAAAATAATTTCAATTGGCATTTGACATATTTCGTATATACGTTATGATTAATTTTGTAAAGAATATATTTAATGTATTAAATTTATTTAAAGCGAGGTGAACTTGAATGACTGGTTCCAACGATGAAATGGCGAAGGAAAAATTGGAACAGGCAAAAGGATACGTTATTGAAGCCATTGCCGAGACAATGGATGTATACGGTGTGACGCCTGCTGCCGGAAAATTATACGCCACCATGTATTTCGAGGATCAGATGAATCTTGACGAAATGCGGGAACAACTGGACATGAGCAAACCGAGCATGAGCACAAGCGTCCGCAAATTGCAGGAAATTGAAATGGTCAAAAAGAAATTCCAGCGCGGTTCAAGGAAACATACGTATGCGGCCGAAAAGAATTTTTTCAATACATTTATGTCCTATTTCTGCCAAATGTGGGACCGTGAAGCAAAAATGAATATTGAAGCCGTTAAACAGGCTGAGTTTGAATTGGACCAGATTTTTGAAGATGAAGATGTTTCGGAAGAATTAGTTGAAGAAGCACGAAGGATTTATCATCAGCTTGATCAGTCAAAAACATATTACCGCTGGCTGGAACGTTTGGTGGCAAGCATCAGGTCAGAGGAAATTTATGAATTTTTACCAGTACATCCAGATAATAATAAATAGGAGAGGATTATTCATCTATGAAGTTCATGAAAAATAAATTAGTCGTACTTGGACTGACATTAGTCGTTATATTGGCAGCATGTGGTTCAAATTCCGGTGCAGAAGAATCAGGAAATTCCGGCAGCGGCTCATCGGACAGCAAAGGCACGATTAATATGGCGCAGATCAACTGGGCGGAAAATATTGCCGTTACGAATATGTGGAAAGTTATCCTGGAAGAAAAGGGCTATAATGTCAATTTGAAAACGCTGGATATGGGTGTCATTATGCAGTCGTTGGCATCGGGGGATCTGGATATTAATCTGGAAGTATGGCTCCCGGTACAGGACAAGGCTTATCTGGAAGAATATAAGGATGAAGTTTTCTTCTCAGAGGCAACCTGGTATGACAACGCAAAAGTGGGTCTTGTTGTCCCGAAATACATGGAAGACATCAACAGCATTGAAGATCTGAACGCTAATAAGGAGAAGTTCGAGGGCGAGATTACCGGATTTGATGCAGGTGCAGGCACGATGGAAGTAACAAAAGAATTGATACCTGAATATGGTCTTGACTATGAATTGATACCAAGTTCCGAACCAGCTATGATTTCGGCCATTGGTGATGCCATCGAGAATAAGGAGCCGGTTGTTGCACCATTGTGGAGCCCGCACCGTGTTTTTTCGCAATATGATCTGAAATTCCTCGAGGATCCGAAAAATGTTTATGGACAGACCGAAAAGATCCATCATGCAACACGTCAGGGATTTGCTGATGATTTTCCAAAAGTGAGCGAATGGATGAAAAACTGGAAAATGGATGACGACGCAATCGGTCAGCTCATGACTTATGTAAACGATGCTGAGGAACCAATTGACGGTGCCAGGAAATGGGTTGAAGAAAATCAGGATCTGGTTAATGAGTGGATCACAGAATAACCTCAAATAGGTAGAAGGTTTTGTGGTTTCGCAATAAGTTTAATGCCAAAGCTTACACTAACTTCGCTAAAGTTCACAAAAGATAAAAGTCCCATAACGTTCATTAAAACAAAGAAAGGAAGCCTGCTGCGCTAAAGCACTGGGCTTCCTTTCTGTATATGTCATTCTGGAAGTAGATGTCACTGCCACATTGTATAGCTGACAGAATCAACACCCCAGTAAATTTCCTGTCCATTGTCACCATTCCGGTATTCATTTAGTGAATTGGATTGTTCAGATGGATTATACAATAAAAAGGCTAAAATTAAAGCACCTGCCATCAAAAGTCCTATTCCAACGAGATAATAAATTTGGTATCTGTTCATATAAGACCTCCCTTCAACCCTTACTGCAGTATATTGATGCAAGGGCGAATGTGTATAGGCGGGAAGGGCGGAAGTACCAAAATAGGCGTATGTCTGTGGGGAGCTATTTTGTTTCTTCTTTTAATAACCTTTGTTAGACTGTAATAATGGAAACGAAGAATATTTAAAGATGCTTTTTGCTGGTTAAAAAAGGCGGAAAGCTGATTTTCAATAAAGATTTGAAACAGAAAGGAAGTGGTATCATGCGGCTGATTCGTGCAGGTATTCATTATTATCTGACCGGTCTTATTATCCTAACGCTTGGCATTGCATTGACAATCCAATCAACAATGGGTGCTTCGCCGTTTGATGCGCTTCTGGTGGGGCTGCACCGGACGTTTGGACTGACGGTCGGCAGCTTTGAAATAATTGTTGGTTTAACAATGGTGCTGGGAAACGCCCTCGCAGAGAAAAAAAGACCGGAGTTTTTTGCCCTGATCACCTCGCTCGTCACCGGAATTGGGATTGACACGTGGCTGTTTTTGCTCGGCGATATTGTGACGCCAGGGACGTGGTATGGCAAATGGGCAGCGCTGTTATTGGGGACAATACTAATGGCGCTGGGCGTGGCATTTTATTTGCATTCGAAAATTGCTCCTAACCCGCTTGACCGTTCCATGCTGGTCATATCAAGCCTGACCGGCTGGCATGTTTCCTATTCAAGGGCAGCCATTAGCGTTGTGCTTGTTATCCTGGCAGCCAGCTTCGGCGGAGCAGTCGGAATCGGCACATTGATCAATGCATTATTTGGCGGCTTCATCATCAGCTTCTTTTTGCCATATGTGAAAATGATTAAAACAGGATTCCGGAAGCGCGGGGAGAACATGGTTTCCTGAACAAGTCCGTATAGATTTTGTTTCCTCGTTAAAAACTATGCGAGAAAGCACAAAGGAGGAAATGGAAAATGGGCGGAAAACCTAAAGGACCAAAGCAGCAGGAAAAACCGAACCTGCCTAAGAGCCCAAAACAGCCGTACGGCGAGCCTATGCAGGGATCCCACAAGGTAAAACAGCGTAACCATTCACGGCAAAAACAAAATCCACATCATGATATGTAACAGGTTGATCAAGATAGCACGCAATAAAATTGCGTGCTATTTTTGTGTGAGTGGCAGGGAATTTACTCTACGTTACCATAATCGCTATAGATTGCTAATAAAGTTTCTTATAGTCTCATCATAGCTCTAAATTTATTGGAATGTTGTGTTATCATGAAGTGAACTGGAGAAATCCAATAGAGGAGGGCTTCCATTTTATGAAGATCAGAAAAGCAGTTGAGCAGGATGCACCAGGTATTGCAAAAGTCCATGTTGACAGCTGGCAAAAATATTGTTCCTGATGAGTTTCTGGAAAATTTAAATCATGAAGATCGTACAAAACGCCAGTAAATGTCAGGTTCTGTTCAGCTAACAATCAGTGGGGATAAAGGAAGTCCCCCCACTGATTGAATTTTAACTTCTTCCGATCCTTTCAAGTAGACAGATCCCTGTCACTTTTCGGCGTTTCAGCTGGTTGTCTCATGTCAGATTCATCGTCGTGGTCACTCATCAGTTTGTTGGCGGAGCCTTTAAATTCCGATAGTGTCTGTCCAAGGGCACGCCCGATTTCAGGCAGTTTTCTCGGTCCAAATATAATGAGTGTGATGGCCAGAATGAGAATTAGCCCAGGAATGCCCATATTTGTTAAACTCATTGGAATCTCTCCTTTCCTCCTTAAGTTTAAGCAAGTTTACCATTTTTATTACGCTTAACCAGCTGGCCTTTTTCTTTCCGATATTTTAAAATGCCCTCTGCTGCACGATAGGCGAGAGCACCAACCGTTCCTGTTGGATTATAGCCGCCATTGTGGGCGAATGCCGATGCTCCAATAACGAACACATTATCAACATCCCACATTTGCAAATAGTTGTTCAATGCGGATGTTTCAGGATCTTCTCCCATAATGACGCCACCGGTGATATGGTCATTCTGGGAAGGGACGATGTCAAAATGATCCGTCAGTTCTTTTGGTTCTACAACTTCGGCGCCCATCTCTTCCAGAATCTCAGCACACCTTGCTGTGATATATTCATATAACGCATGGTCCTGTTCCGTGAAATCATACGTCATTCGCAGCAGTGGATTTCCAAAGCTATCCTTATACGTCGGGTCAAGACTTAAATAATTATTCTTGTGCGGCATTGAAGCCCCTTGTGATGTCACCGGTATGGAGCGGTTAAACCATTTGATCGACTCTTGTTTAAATTTTTTCCCCCAGCGTGGTATATCACCCGGGACTGCATTTTCGTTAATTGGTCTTTTACCCAGTTGCTTCATCGTTATCGAACCGCCGTGGATAAAGTCCAGGTCGGAATGGTCAAAGTTGTCATTATTATAGTCGTCCAGAGTTGTTCCAAGTGACCCGGCTCCCATAGCGGCGTTGAAATTGTCCTTAAAAAATCCGGTTGCGATAGCGGTAATCTGGTAGCAGTAATTTTTTCCTATGACACCTTTTCCTGTTGAGGGGTCATATGGACGGCCAAGATTGGATTGCAGGAGCAAGCGGCAATTATTCAATGTGTAACTTGTTAAGGCAACGACATCTGCCGGCTGCTCAAATTCTTCTCCTGTCTGGACATCCACATATCTTACACCTGTCGCCTTATTTCCATCATGGGTTATTCCTGTTACATAGGAATTTGTCCTAAGCTCAAAGTTACCCGTTTTCTGAGCGGTCGGAATAACGGTTACAGTCGGGTCGGATTTTGCTCCGTACTCACACCCGAACTTTTCACAAAATCCGCAATACTGACATTGGTTTAATGTCTGACCATCCGGGTTTGTATATTGTTCCGAAATATTAGCGGATGGCTGTCGGAATGGATGCAGTCCCAAGTTTTTGGCTGCTTCCATATACTGGTCAAGAATTGGCGTGCTTTTCATCGGTGGTGTTGGATATTCCTCTGTTCGCTCTGGTCTCAATGGATTAGGCTCCCCGCTTGTGCCAGCCATTTTTTCAAACTTGCGGTAGTACGGTTCCAATTCGTCGTATGTGATGCCCCAGTCTTGAAGCGTATATTCCTCAGGGAGTTTATTTTTACCGTATTTCTCATCTGTCATCGTCTTGATTTGAAAATCATAGGGTGCAAAAAACCATGTATCTCCATTCCAATGGACGCCTGCTCCGCCGACACCAGTTCCAATCAGAAATGCCCCAAATTGGCGCATCGGCAATGCACGTTCGTCCAGGTTATTTCGGAATGTAATTGTCTCCTGGGAAAGATCCTGCATTAGTTCATAACGGATTGCATATCTATATTCGTCATGAACCATCTGAAAATCTTCTGTTGACCTATCATCACCCCGTTCAAGACCAACAACTTTTACACCTGCTTTCGCAACTTCAGAGGCGATAATACCGCCCGCCCAGCCAACGCCAACCGTAACGACATCGACTTTGTCAAGCTTTTTCACCATTCTAATCCTCCTCGACTGTGCTTTTTTATGATTGATGATCCCCCAGTGATTTTGGTTCGACTTCAATAAATTCCTCGCTGCCGATTCGATTAATATAACTCATTTGACTGCCAGGGAAGTCCTTCATCTTCCAGCCCTGCATGTCAGCATTGCCGCCATATAGTGGGTCTGCATATGTTCCGGAAAGTGTCGCTGAGCGCAGCAAATCGAAAAAGTATGCTGAGCTGACATGTTTCAGTTTCACCTCATCATTCTCAAACTTTTTCAAGATTTCATCCTGCTGTTCGCCCTCTAAATCAACGAAGAACTTATCATGCTTGGATTTACTTTGATTCTCCAGTTCTCTGATTCCAGCCATGAAAATTGCATTGCGTTTCAGCGGTGTCTGAAATCCTTGATACTCAGTCCCTTCGAAAAATGGACCTTTTATATATTCTCTTTCGTTATTTCCATAGGATCCCGCCAGCTCATGATCGATAAAGTAGGGAGCACCCAACTCTATTGCTCCAGGTCCCAGTTCGTCCTTAGGATAAATCCTCTCACTTGCAGCACTTAATATTTGGAAATCGGATCGTCTGGTAAAAAATTTCAGTGCACGGTTATAATTAGTTGAATTATTCTCTTGGGACCTGTTTTCTGTGTCATCGAGGAAGTTGGTACCAATAAAGGTGCCAAGAATACCACCGCCAATAGCACCCCCAGCTACATAGCCCGAATTTCTTATGAATCTGCGGCGTGACATTTTATCATCTTGTTTTTCTTCATCAGCCATTTTTATCCCACCCTTCCATGTTTTAGCTATTATTATAATTACTAATATATCCAGTTTTTGTCACTTTATGCAGTACATAAATAAGAATGCTTTGCAGGGAGGATTTTTAGCGAATGAAGTCGAAATAGTTTAGTATCTATTGAAATGAGAAATGAATATGAAACATTATCGATATCCAATTATCAGCCGGGTTTGGAAGTTATGCCGCCCTGATTAAGTATGAGGATTGAGAAGTAACCAATCTATAGCGATTCCCTGGTCAGCTGTAGCGCATTCGTCTAATTGAATGAATCTGTTTTAATTCTCCTCTGAAAAGGAATAATACAAGTAACCAAAAGAAAGCGGAGGAGATTATATGAAGAAACTGATAAGGCGATTAATCAAATACGGGCCGATCATTTATCCGATGGTGCGGAAGTTTTTGAATAAACGGAAAAACAAACAGTATAACCGTTAACATAGGGGGGCTCCCACCTTACTAAAAAATGGCATGAATTTAACGTTCATGTCATTTTTTAATTCACGAAGATTATGACGCTTCCTCAAAGCTTTTAAATTAAATAGCCTATCAACTTTCACTGGAACATGATAATATAAATCTATCATTTGAAAAAAGGTGGTGCACATATGCTCAAAACTATCATGTTCGATCTCGATGATACATTGATTTGGGATGAGAAAAGTATTGATGAGGCGTTCAAGGCAGCGTGCAGGCTTGCTGCACAAAAAAGTGACGCTGACCCGAATTTATTGGAAACTAAGATTCGTGAACATGCGCAAAGCTTATTCGCCTCCTATGATACATATGAATTCACTGAGATGATCGGCATCAGCCCGTTTGAAGGATTATGGGGTGAATTTGATGATGAAGGGGAATCCTTCCGTCAGTTAAATGAAATTGCTCCGATATATCGGAAGGAATCCTGGGCGAAAGCACTAAAAGAAGCGGGAGTTGATGATCCGCAGCTGGGCTTAGAGCTTGCTGAGGCATTCCAGGAAGAACGACGGAAAAATCAGTATGTGTTTGAGGAAACATTTGATGTGTTGAATAAGCTGAGAGGGGATTACCAGCTTCTAATGCTTACCAACGGTTCCCCGGATCTTCAGCAGACAAAATTGAATATCACACCGGAAATAAAGCCCTATTTTGATCATATTGTCATTTCGGGAGCATTTGGAAAGGGAAAACCGGATCCATCCATTTTCGACCATGCATTGAGTCTGTTATCCGCAGAAAAAGATGAAGTGCTAATGGTGGGCGATAATCCGAATTCAGATATATTGGGCGCATCACGGGCTGGTGTGCAATCTGTCTGGATCAACCACCAAAAATATGAGATTGGTGATAACAATCCAACATTTGAAATCACAAGGTTAGAAGAGCTGTTGGAAGTGTTGGCGAAGCTGGATTGAGGTCAGAAATGGGGGGAAAAGATACGCGTTATCAGACATTGTGAAGCGGAAGGTCAGGCGTGTGAGGCGGTGCTGACAGATAAGCCGTGACACAAAAAAGCGCTTGAGACACTTCAAGCGCTTTTTTCAAATTTCTAGTTATATCAAGCCCAACGGCATTCTACAAATCAACTGCGGTGACGTCGTTAATTTCCTCAAGTTTTTTCAATGCTTCGAGATCCTGCTGCTCCGGATACTTATCAATGGTCAGAATCATGATGGCGTTGCCGCCGACATCAGAGCGGTCGACCTGCATCGTGGCGATGTTGATATGCTGATCGGAAAGAAGGCTCCCCATTTTTCCGATAACACCTGGCTGGTCATTGTGATGGATGACAACGAGGTGTCCTTCAGGCATCACGTCAACACTGTAATTATCAACCCTGACGATACGGGCCCCGAGTCCGTTCAGAAGTGTCCCGGAAACACTGCGTACGCCTGACTTCGTTTTAACTTCAACAGTCATCAGGTTAGTGAATCCTTTTGTAGTTGATGTCCGGTTCTCATGAATGGTAATGTCTTTTTTTTCGGCAAGGAACAGCGCGTTCACATCATTCACGTGACTGCCGAGGTGGCGCTCAAGCATTCCCTTCACAGCGTTCCGGGTGATTGGAGCTATTTCAACTTCTGACAGGTCGCCGGAGTAGTAAATGTTCACTTCTTCCGGTACGTCCTCTGTTAGCCGGATCAAGAACATGCCGAGCTTTTCAGCCAGATTGAAATATGGCTCGATCTGACTGAGGATGTCACCCGGTAGTGACGGCAGGTTAACCGGGTTTTTGACCATCTCGCCGCTTAAATGGCTAAGAACGTCGCGGCATACATCGATAGCGACATTTTCCTGAGCCTCTACGGTGCTGGCGCCCAGATGCGGTGTAGCAACCACTTGAGGTAATTCCAGCAGTTTATGATCATGAAATGGCTCCTCCTCAAGCACGTCGATGGCAGCACCGTCCACTTTTCCGGAAACAATTGCATCATACAGTGCATCTTCCTCGATGATACCGCCGCGTGCACAGTTGACAATATGAACGCCATCCTTCATTTGCCGGAAAGCTTCGGCTCCGATCATGTGTCGGGTCTCCTGCATGAGCGGCGTATGGACGGTAATATAATCTGCTTCTCGCAAAACGTCTTCCAATTCGCCGTACTGAATCCCCATTTTGTCTGCTTTTTCCTCGGTTAAAAACGGGTCATAGGCTATGATGTTCATCCGCTGACCTTTGGCACGATAAGCTACTTCTGTTCCGATTCGTCCGAGACCGACAATGCCGAGTGTTTTATTCTTCACTTCAACACCGACATACTTTGAGCGTTCCCACTTATGATTCTTTAAGGCTGAATGGGCCTGCGGGATCTTGCGGGAAAGCGTCATAATCATGGCCATGGTATGTTCAGCCGCTGAATTGGTGTTGCCGTTTGGTGCATTGACGACGATGACCCCGTTTTCAGTTGCAGCGTCAAGATCAATATTGTCAACACCGACGCCGGCACGTCCAATGATTTTCAGTTTGTCCGCCCTTTCAATGATGCTGCGGGTCACTTTGGTTTGGCTCCGCACCAGCAGGGCATCGAATTCCGGTATTCGTTTTTCCAGTTCTTCAGGCTTCAGATCCGTTTCCTTTGTGATGGAAACATCTTTACCTTTATGCAGAACGTCAAGTCCTTCGTCACTGATTGGGTCTGCTATTAATATATGAAACATTTAAGAACCTCCTGAAAGCATAATTTCCTGAGCTGCCCTGACGCCTCTTCCAAGCTCGGCAGGTTTTCCGATTTTATTTAAACCCACTTCAACCATACTGATGGTCTGGAGAATATCTGCCGGTGAACAGTAACCCATGTGACCGATGCGGAATATGCTGCCTTTCAAATGCTTCTGGCCGCCAGCTACGGTTAGATCGAATTCAGTTTTCAGCACTTTCCGAAGCGCATCCGGATCAAAATCGTCCGGCTTTATGGCTGTCACTGTTGGGGATGCGGCCTGATCACTCGTCAGAAGCGGTATATCGAGCGTTTTAAAAGCCGCCCGCGTCATATCCCTCATTTGCCGGTGCCGTAAAAAAACCGCCTCAAGTCCTTCTTGCTCTATAAGCTCAAGCGCTTGGCTGAGTCCAAATAATAATGATAAAGCCGGTGTGAAAGGTGTCGAGTCATTCTCCAGCTGATCGCGGTACTTCGCTAAATCAAAATAAAAGGAAGGACGGCTGTTATTTTCAATCACTTTCCAGGCCCGACCGCTTACGGCAGCAAACGTCAGACCTGGAGGAAGCATCATAGCTTTTTGGGAACCGGTTATGAGAATATCAATCTCCCAGTCATCCATTCTAACGTTTGCACCACCAACACCGGAAACACCATCCACGATAAAAAGCGCATCTGAATGCTTCCGAATAATCTGGGCTAGTTCCTTAATCGGATTCAAAACCCCGGTGGATGTTTCACAGAGGGTCGCAAAAACTGCTTTAATATACGGGTGTTTTTTTAAATATTTTTCGATTTTCTCCGGAGCGGCAGCTTCTCCCCATTCCACGTCACAACGATGAGTGAGGATTTGGTGCTCAGTGCAAATTTGGGCAAAACGGTCACCAAACGCGCCTGTCACAATGACCAGAACTTCATCACCAGGTTGAACGGCATTGACGACTGCAGTCTCCAAGCCAGCGGTGCCGCTCCCGGCAATCATCAGAACATCCTGGTTGGTTCCAAACACTGGCTTTAATTTCGGTTTAATACTATGTAATAGATCCTTCGTTTCCTGATCACGGTGACCGATCATCGGCTGGTTCATCGCGTGCTGGACACTTGGCGGGATTGGTGTCGGCCCTGGAATCCGTAAAAACTGTTGATCCGGCAACATGCTATATCTCCTTTCTTCCTGAACGTGTCGTTAGTTTGATTCATCTATCATAGCAAAAATGCGATTATTGTCAATAATTCGGGATTATCAGAAAGATTATTATCAGGCACTATTTTGATTAGAATGGTAGACAAAATGATTTCCAATGATTATTCTTAATATTAACTATAAATTCTGGGGAGGAGAGAGTTCTGATGCGTATCGTTGTATTGGGAGCAGGAGCATTGGGTGTCTACTTCGGCGGGCGCTGGATTCAGGCAGGCGCCGATGTGACATTTTTGGTCAGAGAACAAAGAGCGGCACAAATTAAAGAAAATGGTTTGATAATTAAAAGTACACATGGAGATTATGAGATAAGGGATCCTCACGTAATAACAGCTCCAAGCGAGGTTAAATCAGCAGACCTCGTGCTGTTCAGTGTTAAAGGATTTCATCTTGAAGGAGCACTGGATAATTTAATTGCTTTGGCGGCAAAAGGAGCTTATGTACTGCCGGTACTCAATGGCATCGAACACATAAAAATTCTGCAGGAAACAATCGGCAGGGACTATGTGATCGGCGGTTTGTCCTATATTTTTGCTGCGTTAAATGATAAAGGGCATGTCAAGCAGGCGGGGGATATGCATCATTTGTATTTTGGGCCGCTCGAACCTTCTCAGGAAAATATCTGCAAACAGCTGGCGGAGATCTCAGAGAACGCTGGATTCATTTCAAAAAACAGCAGGGACATAATGCAGGAACTCTGGAAAAAGTATATGTTCATCACGGCATTGTCGGGTGTGACCACGGCTGCTAATCTGCCAATCGGAGCAGTCCGGGAGCAACCTGAAACACTGCATATTGCCGAAATGATACTTCGAGAAATTCAGGAACTGGCGAAAAAATATGGTGCTGTCATAATAGATGCCGATGTCGAGGCAGCCATGAAGAATGTACAATCGCTGGATTCTGAAGCCACGTCATCCATGCACAAAGACCGGCGAAAGGGCTTGCGTCTTGAAGTCGATCATTTGCAGGGAGGGGCAGTAAGGCTGGCTGAGAGTGTACAATTGGATGTTCCTTATATAAGAGCTGTGCTGGGGATGATCAAGCCGTTTGATATGCTTAAATGACACAGAACAAAAAGCCAGCCTGCCGCTTAGCATTCAGCGTGCAGGATGGCTTTTTTAGATTATTTTTTAGCCGCGTCCTTTGATTGCCTGAACCTCTTTGTTCAGTGCTTTAAATAGGGCAATGATCATGAGTATCATCACAAAAGAGAACGGGAGTGCTGCAACGATGATGGTATTCTGGATTGCTTGGAGTCCGCCTACATAAAGCAGGATCAGTGCAACCGACGACTGGGCAATCCCCCATGCGATCTTGATCTTGTTTGCCGGCTCCAATGAACCATGTGTCGATTGCATGCCGAGAACGAATGTGGCTGAGTCGGCCGATGTAATAAAGAATGATCCAATCAGCAATATCGCTATAACCGACAGGACAAGTGATAATGGCAGCTGGTCAAACATATTGAACAGAACCAATTCGGTTG
This sequence comes from Lentibacillus jeotgali, assembly GCF_000224785.1. GTDB lineage: Bacteria > Bacillota > Bacilli > Bacillales > Amphibacillaceae > Lentibacillus > Lentibacillus jeotgali. Next base: position 280,884 of record NZ_AGAV01000005.1, read on the forward strand.
TGTATTGTGTCAGTTCAACACCGCTGTTTTGTACGTTGCCTGCCGTTGTACCGAATGTCGCGTACCAGATGGAGACAAGCAGGGTCGGCAAAATCAGGACACCGGTCATAAATTGACGGATAGTACGTCCGCGTGATACACGGGCAATAAACATACCGACAAATGGTGCCCATGAAATCCACCATGCCCAGTAGAAAATGGTCCACGCATCAAGCCAGCCGCGGTTATCGCTTTCCAGCGGCGAGGTGCGGAAGCTTGTTTGGATGATGTTTTGCATATACATGCCAAACGTCTCGGTAAACATGTTAAGTATGAGCAATGTCGGACCGACGACTAATACAGCGATCAGCAGGATAATCGAGAGCACCATGTTAGTATTGGATAAATATTTAATACCTTTACTCAACCCGGACCATGCTGAAATCAAAAACAGCAGCGTCACAACGGTTATAATGATGAATTGTGATGTGAAGCCAACTTCAAAGTTGAACAGATGCGACAGTCCGCCGTTAATTTGCACAGCACCAAAGCCAAGTGAGGTGGCTACCCCAAAGACCGTTGCAAAGACAGCCAGCACGTCAATTAATGTGCCAAGCGGACCGTCCATCTTTTTGCCAAACAATGGCTTCAGTGTTGAGGAAATCAATCCCGGTTCATCTTTCCGGAATTGGAAAAATGCCAACGCCAGTGCGGTTACACCATACATGGCCCAAACGTGAAGCCCCCAGTGAAAATAGGCATAGGACAGACCTTCTTTAAATGCCTGACCGGAACCTTCTTCTGCTGTCGGTGCGTCAGACATATAATGGAAAAGTGGTTCAGCCGCACCATAAAAGACAAGCCCGATTCCCATTCCCGCTGAGAACAGCATGGCAACCCATGTTGCCGTGGAGAAGTCCGGCCTGTCATTATCCTTGCCGAGACGGATTTTTCCCATTGGGCTGACGGCAATAAAAATCGCCACGATAACCAGTGCGGACATGAGGAGCATATAATACCATCCGAATGTTGTGGCAACGTAGGATTTGATACTTCCGGTTATTGCTTCGAATTGGGTCGGGAATATAGCACCGAATATAACAGTGATAATAACTAAAGCAACTGTGATATAAAAAACTCTAGATACGTTTTTCATGTAACCCCCTGATGTAATTTTGACGTCATAACAATGCTGTGAGATATTAAATCGTATTTAGACATAAATGCTCGATTCTGTTCAACTAATATTCAGTGGGAAAAAAGACACCCACTGAATGAAGTTTCACTTTATTATTATACGTCTTTTCTGAAGAAATACAAATATAATTATTAGCTAGATGCCACAGAAAGCTGATATGACAGTAAAATGGCTGCTCCAAATTGAATTGGAGCAGCCAGAAGCTAAAGAGGAAGGTATAGAGGCTGAGTGATAATCAAAACAGAGAACCTCCGCTTAATTGAAGGTTCTCTGCTAATCATCAGTTTTCCATCATTTTTTTCCGCCGGTGTTCTTCTGATAGGAAGTTAAAAAAGGTCTGCATGCTGAATTTTGGCTTGGCTTTAACGTTATTGATGTATTGATCTTTTGTATAATCATTCACATGCTCGCTGTCCTTAATCCGTTTGATGATATGATTTATTCCGATTTGCTGTATTTCTTTATTCACGTGCTTGGACTCTTTGTACAGCGCAGCTCCAATCGCGCCAAGCAGCGCGTAAAGACCGAGGGCCAGCATCATATCCTGACCGTGTCCTTGGATAACCAGCATGAAAAATAGATTGATAATCGAAATACTTAATAATGGAATGGCAACAAGCATATACTTGGAACTTTTCTTAAGTTTTGGTTTGACCAGCTCATCAATAATCTCCAGTTCCTTCTCGATGAATGTAGGCATCCCTTTGGACATAAATTGATTCATATAAGTCATACGCTCCTCAAAATTAATTTAATCAAGTGTATGTCGTAATCGGCTGCGGATAATACCAATTATATAGACTGAATGATATGAAAAAAGACCTGACCATTTGAATGGCAAGGTCTTGCTAACAACTGTCCGTTGCCAGCAAAGCCGGGAATATAAGATACACTCCGAAATGACGACTTTGCTGTAAAAGCTACTCCCCTTAAGGAATTTACTCCTATACTTATTATATAATGATAACCGTTATTTGTCATATTAAAAGTCTGGTATAGAAATTTCAAACAGTTATAGTGGAAAAAGCAGGAATACATAAGCATTTTCGCGAAACTATTAACTTGGGAAAGGAAAAATTATTTGGAGGGATTTGCGTTGGCTACAATTGATGACTTTATGGAAATTGATATGCGTGTTGGTACGGTTATTAGGGCAGAACCATTTCCGGAAGCCAAAAAGCCGGCTATTAAACTGGAGATAGATTTTGGTGAGGCGATTGGAACGAAACAATCCTCGGCACAAATTACTCGGAGATATGAGCCGGAAGAGCTGGAAGGACGCCAGGTTGTCGGTGTCGTGAACTTCCCGTCGATGCGGATTGCCGGTTATAAATCAGAAGTCCTAGTCATTGGCGGTGTCCAGGAGGAGAATGATGTTGTACTGCTGAGACCGGATGAACCGGTTGCGAATGGTACAAGGATTTCGTAGAGGATGACTCCGATACCGATCGCATTCATAATCCCCTATATCAGTGGAATAACGATCTGGATTGCCTTTACTTTGGCTTTGATTGTAAGTGCTATTACAATCAGTCTCATGCCGGCTTTTATGAAATTATCCAATGAAGAGGGACCGTATTGGTAGGTGGTACAATGCGCAAAGTAGACGTGGTTCATTATGATGCATTTTGGCCGATTTTATTTGATATTGAAGCGGGGAAATTGCAGCGGATATTTAGTGACGAAATAATTGATATTCATCATATCGGCAGTACATCCGTGGAGGGCCTTTATGCCAAACCGGTGATCGACATGATGCCGGTCGTAAGGGACATCAACCGGATTGATCAATTCGACCTGGGGATGGAGACAATTGGCTATGAAGCGAAAGGGGAATTTGGGATAACCGGAAGGCGCTTTTTTCAAAAAGGCGGAAATGAACGGACCCATCACATACACATATTTGAAGCGGGAAATCACCACATAGAGCGCCACTTGGCATTCCGGGACTATTTGCGGGAACATCCGGATAAAGCTGTCAGCTATAGCCGTTTGAAATTGGAATTGGCTGCATGTTTTCCGGATGATATAGATGCTTATATAGATGGCAAGAATCGGTTTGTACTGGAAACTGAACGGAAGGCGCTGGCTTGGTATCAGAAAAGGGTATGACTTGAATGGGTAACTGGGATTTTATGGTAAATTTGTGACAACTTGAGCGGGGAAATTGTGAACTTGAGCTGATTTTGTGACAGTTTGGGCCGAAATATGTCTATTCGAGCCAAATCTGTGACATCTTAAGCCGACTTTAATCAGACTGACATTCTAGCCTGAAATCCGCTCCTCCTTTTGCGGTTGTTTCATAATGGTGGCCATGAGGAATACTCCGGCCATCCCCAACACTAAAAACCCCAGACTCATAATATACCCCGGAACAACCCCTCCAATCGTGATAGCGGCACCGCCGATAATCATCATACTCTGTTCCATAAAACTGTCGATTGCCAGATAGGAACTGCGCTGGGAATCAGGGGTGAGCTCTGCAAGCAAGCTTTGCCGCACTGGAACAAGAATAAGTTCCCCGAGTGAAATCAGTACCATAAAGCTAATCAGAAGTGATGGTCTGACCGTAAAACTCAGTAAAGCGTAACTGACGACATAAATAGTCATGCCATAAATTAACCTGCTATAATCGGAAGTGCGTCTGATCAGCCAGGTCACCAGACTCACCGCAAATACGACAATCAGCGTGTTCTCAGCCTGCAGGATGCCAGTCATATTGATCCCATTAATGGAAAACGAGCCGAACCAGGTTGTTTCTGTCATGTTTTTTTCCAGGTTAACCGCAATATAGTTCGTCAAATGACTTTCAAGTGATAGGACAAGCATTGAGGCGATCATGAATATCATAAAGGTGCGATCCTTGAAAACGGATTGGTAATTGCTCAGGATCGAAGTGCGCTCCATAGCGGTTCCACCTATTTCGGCTTTTACAAACGTTTCATCGATGAAAAGTAGCGTCACAAGACCGGAAACTATCGTAACTGCCGCAACCGTCAGAAACAAATAAAAATGATAGTCTTCAAACAGGAAGGCTCCGGTTATGCTGCCGATCGCCATAGCCAGGTTGGTAACCCAGTACTGGACAGTGAACACAAAATTTCGCTCTTTTTTACGGACAAGGTCAAAAATCATCGCCGTTGATACAGGAATGTACAGTCCGCTGAAAAACATGTTGATCATAAACAGTACGAAACTGATGTATGGTATGACAGCCCACGGTGAGTTAATAAATGCAATCGCTAGAAACGAGACCCCCATCGCAATTTCGGATGAAACTAACAATTTTTTTCGGCCAATCTGATCCGACACATAACCACCGAGGAATCCCCCAACTATTCCAGAAGAAATAACCAGCATTACAAGAATTCCTGTGATTTTTGCTCCGACAAGCTGGGTGAAATAGATAGCTATGAACGGCATGATGGTCGTGATTGCTATGGTGGTGGCAAATTGCAGATACAGACGTATTTTAATGGAACGATGGAGCAGACGGAACTGACGCATTGAAAGTACCTCCTAAGTACCAAATAGGCGGAGCGCCTAGCTTGCTTTTTTGAATTGTTATCCGACCGATTGATTAATCAATTATTATAGGCTAATAGTTTCTTTATCGCAACGAATATAGGATTTTTTCTGGAAATATCGAATTAGGAATGGGGAGATCTATAGCTCTGCATTAATTTGCCGCGCAGTAGAGAAATGATAAAGGTCACATTTCAAACAAAGTAAACCCCCGTAGGAGAGGAAAGCGAACATGGAACTGACATTAAAAAACAATCAGAAGGTAAACGTGCGTCCTTTTCGCCGCGATGAATTTGTAGCGATTCAGTGTTTGAATAAAATAGATTGCATTCAATAAGTCTCCATAACCGTTCTAAGAATGGATATGGAGACTAATTCTGATATTTGGCCAACATCCTTGTATTAAAATATTCCAATATTCCTGCTATAATGGATATAAATGAATGGAGGATCGACATGCGAATTAAAATCACAAGTGTATTTGTAGAAGATCAGGAGAAAGCGCTGCAATTTTATACGGAAGTTCTCGGATTCCAGAAAAAGATGGACATGCCGGCAGGGGATTTTAAGTGGCTGACTGTCGTATCACCGGAAGAGCCTGATGGGGTTGAATTGCTTCTGGAGCCAAATGAAAATGATGCTGCAAAGACTTATCAAAAAACAATATATGAAGAAGGGATTCCAAGCACATCATTTGTCGTCGATGATATTCACGCGGAATATGACCGCCTGAAAAGGCAAGGTGTGGAATTTTCGATGGAACCGACTGAAACAGGACCGATCACGTTTGCGATTTTTGATGATACGTGCGGCAACTTGATTCAAATCTCACAGGCCCGATGAAGGATAAGCTAAAAACAATTGGGGGAATGTATTCATGAAGGGGACACAAGCGAACACAAAACTGGTGGAAGAATTGCAGCAAGCTCTGGCAAAAGAACGTGTGACCACCAATGAGACGATGCTGGAGCAGCACAGCTCGGATGAATCATATCACACACCGCATTTGCCGGATATTGTTGTATTTCCTGAAAATGTCGATGAAGTGAGTGAGACAGTTAAACTGGCAAGTCAGTACGATGCACCGGTTGTGCCATATGGGTACGGGTCCAGCTTGGAGGCCAATGTCATTCCGGAGCATGGTGGTGTCGTGATTGATTTTGGCAATATGAACAAGGTACTGGAGGTACGCCAGGATGATTTCCTTGTTAAGGTACAGCCGGGTGTCACCCGTTCACAGCTGGAAAAAGAATTGAAAAAGTACGGCCTGTTTTTCACAGTCGATCCCGGCGCAGATGCAACACTCGGAGGCATGGCAGCTACTAACGCAAGCGGGACAACATCGGTTAAATACGGCATTATGCGGGATAATGTACGTGATATGGAAGTTGTGTTGGCAGATGGCACGATCATACATACCGGCAGCATGGCAGCGAAATCGTCGTCCGGTTATAACTTGAACGGACTTTTCATTGGTTCGGAAGGGACACTGGGATGCTTTACTGAACTGACCTTGAAAGTCATTGGAATCCCTGAGCACATTATGGCCGCCAGGGCGGAATTTTCCAGTGTGGATGATGCGGTCGATGCCGTCATTGCCATCATGCAGGCCGGGATCCCAATCGCTCGCGTGGAATTGGTGGATGAAGAATCGATTAAGCAAATGAACCGGTACAGTGAAACAGATTATAGTGAAGTACCGACATTATTCCTGGAATTGCATGGCAATGAACCAGGCCTGAAGCATGATATCGCATTCATGGAAGAAATCGTCAGTGATATGCGCTGCCGGCAGATTGAATTCGAAACGGAAACCGCTGGACGCAACAAACTTTGGGAAGCCCGGCATAACGCGGCCTATGCATTTATTCACAATCATCCGGGCAGAAAACAGATGGTCACCGATGTCTGTGTGCCGATTTCCGAGCTGGCCGGTGCGGTTAAAGATGCACGGGGAGCTATTGGCGAATCAGGACTTTCCGGTGGAATTGTCGGCCACGTCGGTGATGGGAACTATCATATTCTTCTGATGCTTGACCCGGATAATCCGGATGATATTGAGCGTGCGAACCAAGTGAACGAGCGGATTGTCAGTTATGCACTTGAGCGGGGAGGTACCTGCACCGGTGAACATGGTGTCGGTACCGGTAAGCAAAAATATCAAGGGCGCGAACATGGTGAGGCGCTTCGTGTCATGCGCAGAATCAAGCAGGCACTCGATCCTGAAGGTCTTTTGAATCCAGGAAAAATTATAGATTGACTTAAAGCGGAAACCTTGGTACAAGGTTTCCGCAGATACTCGATCGAAGCGAATACCGTAAATTCCTGCATAAGCTTAGCCCGCTGTCTGATTAAAAAATGGATCTGTATCAATTCTCAGCATAGTTTGATAAACTAAAAGGAATAAAAGCCTGCCGGCGACAGAATGGTGGTGATTTAGAATGGGGTCTTTACTTGCTGATTATGCGTGGTATGAACTGGTTAGCCCCTTAACGCTAATTGCTGCGTTGCTACTTGGTTATTGGTATGGAAGAACAGTTATTAAATCACCTCATTATAATGTGACAAACAGGCATAAGACGTATTTTGTCACAGCGGTTATTTTATTCTATTTAGTGGAAGGATCACCATTTTCTCTGGCTGCCGATGATTATTTAGTCAGTGCGTTGATATTCCAGTTGTCTGTGATGGCTTTTGTTGTGGCTCCGTTATTTATCTTGAGTCTGCCGAGGGAGTATTTGAAAGTCTTTTTTTGGCGTCACAGACGGTCAATAGTTGCCAGATTTCTGTTTGCGCATCCATGGCCGCTGGCAGTCATCTTTAATGGCCTGGTCACGGTTTTCCTTATCCCATCAGTTTTTAATGTCATTACCGGAAATGCGCTGTTGCAGTTTCTTTATGAAGTGCTACTGGTGATGTTCGCCCTTCTCACATGGTGGATAATCATTCAGCCGTCCAGGGAAATAGCCGATCACAGCTATTTCTTGCGCGTTGCCTATGTATTTTTTACTGCATTGTTTTTGATGCCGATTGGTATTTTTATGCTGGTCATACAGGATCCGATGTATACTTCCTACACAGCTGCTTCAGGCGAGCTGATTCCTGTGCTGACGGCTGTTTATGACCAGCAGCTGGCAGGAGGCGTTCTGAAATTCGTGCAGTTGTCCAGCTACTCGGTCGCTCTGTTTTATCTACTTAAAATGTGGGGATTGCATGAGGAAGAAAATGAAGGCAAAGTTGATGATAATACGCGGGTGGTTCAAGGTGTTGTCATTAAATTGAATGAGCACAATAGACGAAATAAAGGAAAAAAACGATAAAGCAAACAAAAAAAGCTTGCAGAACAATCATCTGCAAGCTGTTTTGTCATTATCCCCAGACTTCTTTTGCCGTATCTACTACGAATTTCAGTTTACTCCATTGCTGTTCTTCAGTGAGCTCGTTACCGTGATGAGTGGAAGCGAATCCGCATTGCGGGCTCAGGCACAGCTGATTAAGCGGAACATATTCTGATGCCTTGTTGATGCGGGCCACCACGTCATTTTTGTTTTCCAATTTACCCGATTTAGATGTTACCACACCGAGTACAACGCGCGGTCCATCTTCCGGTATGTAATTGAGTGGATTGAATCCGCCTGAACGCTCATCATCATACTCTAGGAAAAATCCATCCACATTCCCTTTGGCAAACAGTTTTGGGGCAATACGATCGTAACTGCCCTCAAATGCCCAGGTCGAGCGGTAGTTGCCGCGGCATAGGTGCACTGTAATAGTTAGATCGTCCGGTTTCTTTGCCAGGCTCTCATTCAGGACACGGACGGCCAGATCAATCAGATAATCACGTTCATCACCTGTGTCTTCATTCCACGGGACACTGTCGGCTGCAAGCCCTGCAATGTATACATCATCAAACTGCAGATAGCGCAGGCCCGCGTCGTAAAATGCCTGGACTGCTTCTTGGTATGTTTGAATAATATCTTCTGCATACTTCTCCAGGTCCTGGTAAATGTCAGGGTTTCTAATTCCATCATTAAAAAACATATTCGGACTTGGGATGGCAAATTTTATGGCAGATCGTCCGTCCACGATATCAATCAGATCTTTAACATCCTTGAGAAACGGATGGTCCGAATTAAAGGAAATGTCACCTGAATTCCTGACGTTATATTTTTCCGCCTCTCTGCCTTTAAAGGCATAACCATGTTCAGGGACATAGCCTTCAAACCCATTCAGATGCTCCATGAAATCAAGATGGAACCATGTGCGGCGAAACTCACCATCCGAAACTGCCTGCAGGCCCGCTTCAATCTGCTTGTCGACAATCCGTTTGATTTCTTCATTTTCCACGTCACGTAACTGGTCAGCAGAAATAGTGCCATTTTTAAATTCATCTATCGTCTCATGCAGCCGGTCAGGACGCAGCAGGCTTCCAACGTGGTCGGCGCGAAATGGTGCTTTTGTTACAGTTTTAGTCATTTTCATTCCCTCTTTCTTTTAAAATTTCAAGATTACTGAATCAATACCAGAACGTAAAAAACCTCTTCATATAAGAAGAGGTTTGAAATTCACGCTCATCGCTCTTCTTATCTGTAAGCATTATGCTTTCTGGAATTAGCACAGCCAGTCATAGACCGATGCTGAGGCTTCTAAGGGCCAGTCCCTCCACCTCTCTGGATAAGAATGTTTTAATTCAGTTTATGAGTTTAGTATATAGAATACACTTTTTATTATTGAATGTCAAGGGGGAATTTTCAAAAAAGTAAGTTGGGTTGTTATGTTACAATAATTGAGACTACTTTCGATACAAATGAGTGGATACATTTAATTTAAAATTGTTCATGTGTTTTGAGTGTTATAAAAAAAGGGGGGGTTCCATGTTCTATGCTTACATCATGATGCTTTTCGTGGTGATTTTTTATGCGGGGAATATTCTGACTGGAAGGGCTATTAATGAATTGCCGCCATTCACGATTGCGTTTTTCCGTCTCGTGGTGGCGTTTATTGTAATGCTACCTTTTGGGCTGCGTAGCGGGTGGCAATATCGCCATAAGTTTTTGGAATATAAAAAGCCGTTTATGATTATGACATTGACGGGGATTACGTTTTTCAACACGTTTATTTATGGTGCACTACAGTTTACAACGTCAACGAATGTGTCGGTACTTGAAACAGTTATTCCCGTTGTGACAGTTGTGCTAAGTGCCATCCTTTTAAAAGAGAGACTCCGAAACGTGCAATTACTCGGCGTGCTCATATCGCTATTGGGAGCTGTCTGGGTCGTTCTGGGCGGCAACGTTTTTTCGCTTGCCAGCATGGACTGGAATATTGGTGATGCCATTATGATTGGTGCAATCGGATCGTGGGCGGTTTATTCAATTTTGGTGAAAAAATATATGCATTTGTTTCCGCAATTTGGGGCTCTTTTCGTGATGAGCGGAATTTCCGTTGCCATGCTGCTTCCTATTGTGATAGTGGAATGGTTCATCACAGGAATGCCGAATGAACTAGCCACATTGGGGAACTTGGCAGGAATTGCTTATCTCGGAATTTTCCCATCGTTTATCGCGCTTATTTTTTATAATCGTGCTGTCGGGGAGCTGGGTGCTTCGCAAACTTCAATATTTTTAAACCTCCTGCCAGTGGTTACGATGATCGGAGCATACTTTTGGCTTGATGAAACCATCACACTGATGAAAATTGGCGGGGCTTTGGCTGTCATTTTTGGAGTCATACTGACAACAAAAAAGCGTAGAGCATCTGCCGTGACAAACATGCGGCAAACCGCTGAAAATGTGGATTAGATCTGTCCAAATTGCTTAAACTATTAGAACGATTATGAGTGACAGAGGAGTGAAATCATGGCGTTAAATGGACAGATTTTAAGTGGTGAGTTTGACCCGAAAGCTGAAGCATTTATATTGCAAAAGGTGAAGCATTTATCTACCGAAACGATCCTTAACGAAAACCAGCTGAACGCGCTTCTCGATTATTTGACTAAAAGTAGACGAGAAAAAGATGGACAAGTCCTGACATTATATGATCAAGTACTTGTCCGTTTAAATCGTAACGAAGTTGAGCAATTTATAAGTGATCTTGATACAATCAAGTCCCGGCTTCAGTATGTCTGATTCAATTATCACCCGGTAAGCTTAAAATCTCCGGTGCTTTTATACATGTTTAAAAGTTTGTCAAGTTGTTGACTGCACTTTATTGTCTTTTGATCTGTTAATCCATATGTCAATCCCGTTTCAATCATTTCTCTTTTTTTGATAAGTATTGCCATTTCCAACCCCGATTGTTTTGCTTCAAAAGCTTCCATCCTACTATTTCCACCTTTCAAAAAATGTAAAATTATCGGGACCTTTGACTTAAAACGCGCACAAAAACTATTATGCCCATTGCTGATATGAAACGCAACAGTTTCTACAAAGAAAGTCATAATATTACATAATACGACATAACTTATCATCGGGGGAAAGCCCCCCACTGATAAAAGCTTCATTTCAGGTGTCCCACTCCTCCAGTACGCCACCGATTTCTCTTGAATGGATGACCTCATCAGCAAATTTGTCAGATTCAGTCGGATCTCGGTTGACAATTACCAGCCTGGCGCCATTTTCCTTGGCAATCAGCGGGAATTGATTGGCCGGTGTGACACTTAATGAAGACCCCAATACAATAAACAGGTCGGCTTTCTCGGACTCGGCAAGTGCCAATTGGAAAGCATCCTGTGGCAGCATTTCTCCGAACAGTGTGATGGAAGGCCGTAAAATACCGCCGCATGCGCAGTAGTATTCCTGATCCACATATTCTTCGCTCCTATATTCGTCCCCGCACGATTGGCAGTGTAATTTTGTCAATGTACCATGAAGTTCGGCAACATTTTGACTGCCAGCCTCCTGATGAAAACCATCGACATTTTGCGTAATGATCGACTGGATGAGCCCTTGGTTTTCCCAATCTGCTAAAATATGGTGTCCTTTATGCGGTTTATAATCCTTTACATTAAGTACTCGCGTCCGGTAAAACTCGATAAATTCATCTACATTATTGTTTAAAGCCTCAGTGCTGGCAATCTTGCTTGGATCTTTTTGGTTCCACAATCCCTGGTTGGCTGAGCGAAAATCGGGTAGACCGCTTTCCGTCGACATGCCTGCACCGGTGAAAACAACCGCATGATTCGATTCGTTTAGCCAATGTTTCATGATCGTCATACCTCCTTCATTGACCCTTATGGAAAATGTATCACTTGTTTCGATCGTTCACAATTGATTTATCCCTGGTTAGGCTGACGATGTAATTTTCGACGTGCAGCGTTTAGCTTCTCTTTATACCTGTAATCGTAACAAATCCCGTTTTGGAGGCATGGTAAAAAATATTTTTTCAGGGTGTCCCCTTTTTGAATATTGATACGATTATAATAGTAGAAGGAGTATTAATCGAAGGCGACCCGCAGCTGACATTCCAGTCCTCACCGGATGGTCAAGAATTCGCTAACGATCATGATGATCTTATCTATTTTAATGTGCTGTAATTGCATGTAGTTGACATAATCTTTAGCGGATTTATTGAGAACTTTAGCGAAACCAATGTGAACTTTATCATTTCCGCACTAAACTTCATCAAATTCATTGTGAACTTTAGCATTTTGTTAAGAACGAGCCCACTACTCATCATCATGTTTCCAATACGTTTCCTTGTTGCTGACAGGGCAAACAGGGAAATCATCCTTTTCACTCAGCTTCGCCTTTGCACCTGATTGACAGATGTATGTTCCTTCTGCAGGTACGCCCTGTCCTGTTCTGTACTCACGATAATCTTTACTCAATTTAATGCACCTCCATTTAAATTCCGTGTTTATCCTGCATTAACTGGCATTCATCCATGAATTTAAGGTGAAAACAGCTTTTCATGGCAGTAAGACTCCGCTTCTGGATTGAAGTTTCACTTTATTGTTGCCTTGTTTTGTTTGCTTCATTCAATTCAGTCTGAAGTGTCAGATCGGGGCGGTTATGTTGTTAAAAGCTCAACTTCATTGATGAAAATAATATAGCTAACTCAAGCGAGGAAGATTTAAACACGTGGAATCAGCAGTGGAAGTTCTCCAGTTCTGTTGATATTAGCTGTGATTGGTGCCGCAGTTTTCTGTATGAGCAGAAGGCGGGGGAAGGACGGACTAGTAAAGTTATGTCTTCCGCTCTAACTGGCTATAATGAAGTTTCCTTTTGACTATAGCGATTCCGACGTCATCTGTAGCGCTTAATACCAAATAATGTAAGACACCCATCTACCATCCTTTGCCTCCCACCTGATTCACAATCAGGGCGCTGCAGTCATTTAGCAAGCCACTTAGAAAGCGGGGAAACGCCGAGGCTCTGAATTACAAGTGAAATCAGCACAGCTGCGAATGATAACGATATGATCATGTTGTGGTCGCCGGAACTTTTGGCTTGCAGTTCCAGAATCAGGTAAAAGGACATTGAGCCTTTTAAGCCGGACCACGAAATCAGCCCTGATTCGCGCCAGTTTATCCGTTGGCGCCACTCTTTGAAAACCTGTGTCGTTCCCATAATGATGGCAAAGCGTACAGCTAATGAAAGAATGAAAATAACGAACGCGAAGACCCAAGCATTAAATTGCAAAAATTTGGCTGCTTCAATTCCGATTAATAAAAACAGCAGCGACAATAAAGAAAGTTCAGCTATGCTCCAGAAGCCATTCAATGTATCTTTAAAATGTTCTTCCCGAACGCTTCGGCCGTATTCAAAGGAAAGCATAATACCGGCAAAAACAGTCGCCAATACGCCCGATACGCCAATAAGCTCAGCCAGATTGAACGAACCGTAAGCAATCACGATACTCAGCATGACCTGGTACTCTCTATGATGCGTGTAATGGACCGCTTTGCTCATTAACCAGCCAAAAGCGACCCCAAGTGCTGCACCGCCAAAAGAAACGACCAGGAAATCAGTTATAAAATTCATGACAGTGAAGGACTTGCTTTGGGTCAGCATACCGGCAAGAAATGAAAAAATCACAATACTTGTCCCGTCATTGATCAGCGATTCACCTTCGACAACGCTGGAGATTTTTTTGCTGTCGGCGGATTCCTCAAGTATCGACACAACTGACACAGGATCGGTTGGCGTCAAAATTGAGGCAATGGTCAGCGCTCCGATAAACGATATTGATACAAACGGACCACTCACAGTAAAAATCACCGAGCCAAGGATAACGACAGTCACCATAATCCCAATCGTAGCCAGGAAAGTGATGATGCCAGCGTTTTTCCTGAAATTGTCCGATGAAAAGCTGTAAGCGGATGTGAAAAGGATCGCCGGCAGAAAGGCATGATAAATCATTTTGGCTGTTACATTAATGGACGAAAAGTAGGGGATAAATGACAGACCGATTCCAAGCACCACAAGCAAAACAGGAACCGGCAAATAACCTTGTTTTTTGTCAAATGTAAACATGAGATAGCCGATTAACAGCAATAAAATAACCTGAGTTGAAGACATAATGATTCTCCTTGTTCATTACTCCTTAGCAATTCCCCTGTAGGTGGAAAAATAAACGCTGTAGGGGGCCTGAGCGGGCGTCATCAATCAGCGATTCTGTTCGATCCATCATGTGTTGTTCTATTGTCTTTTATCCTCGTCTATGCTTAAAATGAGTAATAGACTAATATTTTGAGAGGAACATCATAATGAGTGTCACCACAAAGGCACTAAGGTTTGTCATCTTTCTTTATGCCCTGCTGTATTTCATTACATATTTTCTGGAAATTGAACTATTAATGGGATTACATGCAATTCTTGGTTTATTCATGCTGCTGTTGGCAGTGATCCAATTAAAAATACATCGTTTCAAACTTCCGCTGTTTCTTTTCTTGACCGGATTAGCGGTTATGCTGCTGTTTGCAGACGGATCTTTTTTTGAAAATATGCAAAGCGGTCTGCTGCAAATGAGTAATATTATTGGCCTTTTGGCTGTTGTCCCAATGATCAGCTGGGTATTGCGGTCTGAACCATATATTGAGGAAATCATTGGTTTTGCACATAATTTTCTTGATACGAGTCGCAAATTTTATACCGGTGTCATGTTCTTTACACATATCATTTCATATTTCTTGCTGTTTGGTGCCATTCCAATGATGTATCACTTTGTTAATGATATATTAAAAAATCAACAGGGAGAGGAATGGGAAAAATATAAAGGAACGGCATTGTTGCGTGCGTTTGCACTCTCGACCTTATGGGTGATCAGCATACCGAGCTTTGCGTTTGCAGTGGAGGCATTGAATGCCTCACTTTCTGCCACGATTTTACAAGGCTTTATAGTGACAGTAGCAGCGATGGTTGTGGCAATTATTTTTTCTTATTTTGAAGAAAAACGTTACAGTATTGATCTGACAGCTGAAATCAAAACGGAAATCGATACAGTGCTTGAGAAGTCATCAAACAAGAAGCAACAGAAGCGTAAGACGCTGGAATTTGGTTTTCTGTTCATCACATTGTTCGGGACGATTTTTCTGGTGTATGAAGTGCTTAATGTTAAACTGATGATACTGATCCCAATTGTCATAATCATCTGGTCCGGCATTTATTTTCTGGTCAAGAAACGACCCAAAAGGCTGCTTTCGGAAATGCAAGAATACTATCTGAATGGGCTGTCATCACGGGCTTATCAATTCAGTGTGCTGACATCGGCGGGTGTCATGATATTCAGCTTAAATCAGACGGGGATTGGAACAGTGATTGTCGAGGGCATTTATTCGCTTCAGGATATTGTACCATTCATCAACATATTATACTTTCTGCCACTGATTGTTATTGTGCTTGGCTTTATGGGGCTTGGGCCGCTTACGGTAATGGTTCTCGTGGCCGGTATTTTTGAAAGTATTTCATTGCCTTATCCGCCTGAACTTATTGTTTTGGCGGTAACATCCGGAAGTGCCATTTCGATTCTTCTGTCACCGCTGATCATGCCAGTCATTGTACTGAGCGGCACGAACGGATTGAGTCCATTAAAAAACGGCCTCAAATTCAATTATAAGTATGCGGTTGTCCTGTACGTAATGGTTCAGGTTTATGTCCAGTGGATGGTTTATGTTTAAAAAGTTAGCATAAACATGCTTAATAAAGGGGATTCTATACATGAAAATCGTTGTAATAGCGGACACGCATTTAAAAGAAGGAAAGCTGCCATCCAGGCTCACTGACGAACTTCAAGCGGCTGATTTAGTCGTTCATGCCGGGGATTGGAAGACGGAAAGCGTCTATAAGGATCTTGGCCAATATGGAAAGGTGGCAGGCGTCTATGGAAATATTGACGGGGAGGAGATACGGAAGCTATTGCCGGCGAAGGAAGTCCTAAACGTGCAAGGCTTCACAATTGGTGTAGTCCATGGACACGGTGATAAAAAGTCGACCGAAAAGCGGGCCATCGAAGCGTTCA
This sequence comes from Lentibacillus jeotgali, assembly GCF_000224785.1. Lineage (GTDB taxonomy): Bacteria > Bacillota > Bacilli > Bacillales > Amphibacillaceae > Lentibacillus > Lentibacillus jeotgali. The sequence continues at coordinate 297,046 of NZ_AGAV01000005.1, forward strand.
GCGATGATCAGCCGGATGTCATCATTTTTGGCCATTCGCACATTCCCATGATCCAGTATTTCAAAAAACAGCTGCTGATCAATCCGGGCTCACCGACAGACAAACGAACACTTCCATATTATTCATTTGCAATACTTGAAATCGGCGAAGAAATCCATGCAGAGCTTATATTTTTTAGTGATAAAAACTGAACTTCATGTTGAGTGGTTGGCTGTCATAACATTGAACATCCAAAGAAAATAGTGGCATAAATCCGATGTCAAAATTTTTTTAGCAAAAATGTGAACTATGTGTGACAAAAATGAGGAGAATTTGTTACAATATAAGTAAGAATCCGTTTACATTTTAATTGGAGATGATTGAAATGGGTATTACCTTAATGTTTATGTTGCTGTCAACGGTCACACCATTTATTTTCTTTCGTTTGGAAAAGAAAATTTTTGCGGGTGTGCAGTCAGTGCTTATTTTAGGTATGTGGGTTTATTTTATACAAGTCATGTTTGTTGCAGTACCAGCTATCTTTTCGATTACCTGGCTAATGTTCTATGGAAGTCTGATTTTAGCTGAAGTGGCATGGATAATGCTTATAATTGATGCAGTAAAAATCGCGGATAAGTATAGAAAAAGCTACTTGAAAAAAGAAATTTTCAACTGATTTGAACGTAAATTTTAGCAAAAAACCTCTTTCCATAGTGGGAAAGAGGTTTTTTAATGGCTTTAATTATCGTGCTGCTGTTCATGCTGTTCCTGCTGGTGCTGTCCGTGACTGCCTCCGCCATGATCATGGCTAAACCCGAATGACATGGTGAACAGCGAACCGGCGACCAGAATTACAGCGACTACAGCTCCGTGGAACATCATGTTCCATGGGGCGTTTCCAGCTCCTCGTTCAGTGATATGCATGAACATAAACAACTGGATAGCCGCCTGAATAACGGCCATGGCGAGGATTGCGATTATAATCCACATGACCGGCAGGTTGGAACGGATGGCCGTCCATGCCGCCAGCAATGTCAAAGTAATCGACAGAATAAAGCCTATAATGTGTTGATACGGAATTTTTTTGGATTGATTTGCCATATTATAACACCATCCCAATCAGATAGACGCCTGTGAAAATAAAGATCCAGACGACGTCTAAAAAGTGCCAGTACAAACCAAAGATAAAGATTTTCCTGCTTGTGATGGGCGTGATTCCCCGCTGCGCTGTCTGAATCAAAAGCAGGATTGCCCAGCCGATACCGAGTGACACGTGTACGCCATGTGTCCCCGCCAGCACAAAGAAGGCTGACCAGAATGCACTCGATTGAAGAGTTGCACCTTCATGCGCGTAATGTATAAACTCATAGATCTCCAGGCTGATAAAGCTTAGGCCGAGGGCGAGCGTGATAATCAGCCAGGTCATGACACCTTTTACCGAGCCGCGGCGCATCTCATGAATGGCAATCCCGCATGTAAAACTGCTTGTCAGTAGGATAAAGGTCATGATTAGCACAGTGCCCGGTTCGAACAGTTCAGCGGGAGCCGGTGCATCTGCTGTACGACCGAACAAGACAGCATATGTGGCAAACAGTGTGCCAAATAATGCGATTTCTGCTGCCAGAAAGACCCAGAAGCCGATAATGCTCATTTCACCTTGCTCTGTCTGGTATTCGAGCGGTTTAGCGTTTGATTCTTCTGTACTCATGCTATAACCCCCTTGCTGAGCGTTCAGTCTCTATGATTTCCTCCGAGCTGATATGATAACCCTCGTCATAATCAAATGAACGGATGATCATCATAACTATGCCGCCAATCAGACCAGCTAGTGCAAGCCATATCCACTCAAAGACAAGGAAGAAGCTGGCTAGCGTGAATATTCCCATCATGATGAATGGTTGGCTGGTATTATTCGGCATGTGAATCGGTTCGACCTTGGATTCATCATATGGTGATTCACCGCGCTCTTTCATGGCCCAGAAGGCATCAAGTGAATCAACATGTGGCACGACGGCAAAATTGTACTCAGGAACAGGAATCGGTGTTGCCCACTCAAGCGTCCTGGCATTCCATGGATCACCGGTTGTTTCACGTTCGCTGTACCGGTAGCTGTAATAAATGTTGTAAACAAACACAGCGAAGCCAATTCCCATGCCAAATGCGCCGACAGTTGAAATGACGTTCAGGTTAAACCATTCAGGAACGATATGGAATACCCGGCGTGGCATGCCGTCCAGTCCCAGGAAGTATTGCGGAAAGAAACAGACGTGAAAACCGATAACGAAAAACCAGAAAGCGATTTTTCCAATCCGCTCATTCATTCTGTGACCAAACATTTTTGGATACCAGAATATTAGACCTGCAAATGAGGCAAATACGGTTCCTGCAATCAGCACATAGTGGAAGTGCGCAATCAGGAAGTATGAGTTATGGAATTGATAATCGGCTGCGGCCATGCCCAGCATGACACCTGTGACACCGCCAATTACAAAACTTGGAATAAACGCCAGTGACCACATCATCGGTACGGTAATCTGTATTTTCGACTTATAAAGTGTTGCCAGCCAGTTAAATATTTTCACACCTGTTGGAATAGCGATCGCCATTGTCGAAACCGAAAAGACGGAGTTGACGAACGCTCCAGCACCCATCGTAAAGAAGTGGTGCACCCAGACAAGAAAGCTCAGCCCGGCAATTAAAATGATTGACCAGACCATGACACTGTAGCCGAATAGTTGCTTCCGCGCGAATGTCGCGATGATTTCGGAAAAAATCCCGAATGCCGGAAGGATAACGATGTACACTTCAGGATGTCCCCACATCCAGAATAGGTTTGCCCACATCATCGGAAGCCCCTCACCGGTTAATGTGAAGAACTGTGATCCAAATATCCGGTCGATCGTCAACAATGCCAGTGCAACAGTCAGTATCGGAAAGGCAAACACGATGATGAACATGGTAATTAGCGAGGACCAGGTGAAAATCGGCATTTTAAACAATGTCATGCCTGGAGCACGCATTTTCAAGATCGTGACCATTAAGTTGACCCCTGTTGCCAGGGTTCCAATCCCGGATAACTGGAGACCCATCAGGTAAAAGTTTTGTCCGGGCCCTGGACTCATCGCGGCGCCGGCAAGCGGTGTGTAGCTCGTCCATCCTGCATCGGGAGAGCCCCCGATGACGAACGAGATGTTAAATAACATCGCCCCGAAAAAGAACGCCCAAAAACTTAAGGCATTTACGAATGGAAACGCAAAGTCGCGTGCCCCGATCTGCTGTGGAACAACGATGTTCATAAGGCCTATTAGAAACGGCATCGCCATAAAAATAATCATGACGGTTCCGTGTGTTGTAAAAATTTCATTATAGTGTTGTGCGTTAAGAAAGTTCATATCCGGAAAGGCAAGCTGTGTCCGCATCATCAATGCGTCGGCACCCCCGCGGAACAGCATCGCCAATGCACTCAGAATATACATAATACCAATTTTTTTATGATCAACAGTTGTCAACCATTCACGCCACAGCCATGTCCACTTTTTAAAGTAAGTGAGCAGGAAAATGATGGCACTTGTTACGAGTACAATGGCAACCATGCCTGCGTATATGAGTGGTTCCCCGGTTACAAAAAATTCATCTAGCTGCATATTGTCCACCCTCTTTCCTCATTCAATCGTGACTATGGTTCTTGCCATTTTTGAGATGGAGTTTATCGCCGTAATCATCCCAGAAGCGGTTGATGGCGTAATCCATACCATTGCTGGTGCCATGGTTGACCCATTGCAGATGTGTGGATGAAAACTCCTTAGTGCTGTTTAAAATGCCTGGTTTCAATAAACTGTCATATTTACTCTGTGTCAGCTTAGGCGCAGTATTTTGGGTTTGTTCTACCCAATTGTTGAACTCACTGCTGGATTCAGCATAAACCTCGAAGGTTTGTGCCGCAAAACCTTCCCCGTTAAAGTTCGAATTGCGCCCCTCGTATACGCCGGTTTCATCTGCTTGCAGGTAGAGCGTTGTCTGCATGCCGGCCATATTGTATTTTTGCCCCCCAAGTGCAGGGATCCAGAGGGCCGACATCGAATCCGCCGATGACAGACGGAATTCTACTGCACGGTCAGTTGGAATATGCAGGTAGTCCACCGTTTCAATTCCCTGTTCCGGATAGCTGAAAAACCATTTCCAGTCAGCTGCCGTCGCATAAATCACAAGCGGCTCTTGTTCAGCAGATGATTCCGGCGGTTTTTCCAGGTCAAATAGTGTGTTGACCGTCGGGATGGAAAGACATATAACAATAATGACCGGAATGATGGTCCAAATTGTCTCAATGGTTTTATTTCCATGCATGTTGGGTTTGTAATCTTTCGGGTCCCGGCCTGGTTTGTCACGGTATTTGATTACCATAAAGGCAAATAGGACAAAAACGACTACGATGATGCCCAGCATAAAGTAAAGTGAGTAAACGATCAGATCTTTTTGCTGCTCCCCGACCGGTCCTTTAGGATCCATGACGGTCAGTTCACTGCATCCGGTGAGCAGCAATATAAGTCCAATGAGTATAAAGACAAGCCATTTGCTCAGATGCTTCCGTGTATGTCTCATGAAGCAACACCTCTGCTATTCGTAAGTGATATGTTTTTACTATGAAGCTAGTGCAAACCTATGAACAATTGTAACAGAAGGTTTCCCATTTTTTTAGCTTGTCAATCATTCGTTGAAAATTGGTCAAGAAATTGTGATATTTTGTTTGAAAAATACTACTATTAAAGGGTTGACAAAGAGAAAAGGAGAAGGGGCGAGAGCCGATAAACTTCAGTCGAGAGTAGAAACTTCAGTCCCGATAAACTCATCACACGGGTTGAATCAGGACATAAAAAAGCCGCATCCCTATTAGAAATGCGGCAACAATGAAATTAGTCGTCGGTCATGGTCTTTTTAAAACAAACGTACATAAAAATTGCTGCTGCAAGAACCCAAATTGTGATAATGCCGAGCGGGAGCCAGGAGGCTGAATCGTGCATTTCGATTGCCTGCATAATCGGAAATGTGTCAGCAATTGTAATGGCTATACTGTCTTCAGCTAACCCGAGCAATCGAATCATTGGTGTGAAACCAAAAAGAAACATGACTGGCATCAGGTAAGCAGATGTTGCAGCAATCGAATTTGAAAACAGACCGATACCGATGCCAAGGAACAGAAAGAACAAGAACATCAAAACGAGTCCAAGGATAGCCCTGATGCTAAAGAACGGCTCAATCCCTATGATAACCAGCGACACTGCAAGTGATATTAGGGTTATGAGCCCGGTTACCAGGCTTTTTCCGACCATGATATCCAGAAAGGAGGCTGGTGACAGAATCAGTCCGCGCAGTGTTTTCTTTTCATTTTCTTCAGCCATCATTGTCATCATACAGCTTGACGTTACCGCTGAAAACGTAACGCCGACTACCAAATAAATGAGAAATATGGGAAGCTCTTCATCTCCGCCAATTCGGGTGTACATGAGTGATAATACGATTGGAATCAGCGGCATCATCAAAAGCATCATATTTTTCATGAAGTCTTTTATGTCTTTTTCAAAAATGGCACTTATACGCTGAACATTCATTATACCAGCTCCTTCCCGGTCACTTTTAAAAAGATTTGGCCAAGCGTTGGATTGTCCGTGTGGATGGCTTTTACCTGACCGTTTCCAATAAGCTCTTTGATTTGATCGGCATTTTCCGGTTCATTGTCAATGACCAGCCGGTCGCCGGCAAATGTCTCGACATGAAATGCATGGGTGGAGTATTTGTAGCGTAGCGCAGCCGGGCTGTCCAGCTCCTGCAGCTCACCATTATGCAGAAACGCCACACGGTCACACAGTTCAGTCGCTTCTTCCATATTATGGGTTGTTAAGAAAATCGTTGTTCCAGCTTCATTGAGTTTTTGCAGCCCGCGGTGGATCTGTGCCATATTACCCGGATCCAGAGCAGATGTCGGTTCATCCAGAAAGACGAGATCAGGTTTATGCATGAGCGCCTTTGCCAGCAAAACGCGCTGCTTCATCCCTTTTGATAGTTTTGAGACGGTTTTGTTCCGCTCGCTTTCCATATTCACTTCCCGGAGTATCGCGTCAAGATGATCCAGAGGTGCACCATAAAGCCTGCAGAACAGTTTTAAATTGTCATAGACACTCAGCCGTTCGTAGAGTGAACTATTATCGGATAATATCCCGATTCTGGATTTGAAATCAGCCGTTCCAAACCGCTCCGAGTCAATCCCAAGCACGTTCACCTCGCCGGCTGTCTGTCCAAGCTCTCCGGTGAGAATTTTAATAGTAGTTGTTTTGCCAGATCCGCTTGGTCCAAGCAGTCCGAAAATCTCACCCTTTTTTACGTTGAAACTGGCATCCTTGATCGCTGGATTTTGGCCAAAAACTTTTCGCATTCCCTTTACCTCAATTGTATTTTCCAACTGAAAACCTCCCCGCAGATTCTGCATTTATCGTACTCATTTTGACAAATGGATGCAGTCATATTTGACCGGAATGTACCGTCGGGAGGGTGGAATGTACCGGATCAACGGTGGAACAATACTTGCCAAAAGCTGCTTGCCGGAGCGGTTTTCAATGGCAGTTAAGAAAGTATAAATACTTTCTTACTGCATAAGGGCAACTAAGGCTTTCGCCATAAAAGCTTGGCGATAAGCCAAGTTTTCTAAAAATGTACCTATTTCAGGCTGAATTTTTCCTGGATATCCTGAATTTTGGTCCGTGACAGTGGGATGGTCGACTGCGATTTATTGTCTATTCTGAGAGAGTAGGTGTTTTTCGACCATGTGATGATTTCGCGCACCTTTTGCAGGTTCACGATGTAGGACCGATGGCAGCGGTAAAATCCATAAACTTCCAATCGCTTTTCGATTTCCGCAAGGGTCGAATCCATTGCGTATGACTCGTCATTGATGACAATCATGGCTTTTCCATCCTGACTTTCTATGTAATCAATTTCAGGGGGATCAAACAAAATCATTTTGTCATCCACTTTTGCAGGAATCTTAAATAATTTTGCGGTTGTTGGTGCGCCAGGAGTTTCAACTTCAGGTGTTTCGTCTTCACTGTCATCGACTTCAATTGGTTCCAGGCCTTTTTCCTGGAGTTTGTACGCGACATCACCAAGAAGCAGCGCGTGCTCCATGTTGGAAACTAAGACGAGAACCGGTATATGATGATCCTTGAGTTTTTGCATCATATTGATAAACGTATTGATTGTCCTGATATCTACACCATGAATGGGCTCACGGAATAACATTGGATTTACGCCACTCATAAAATATTTGGCAAAATGGACCCGGCGGAATTCAGAGGCCGAGCACTTATGCAGCGGGGTTTTGGCACAGCCTTGCAGTTCAAACAGCACAAGAATCTCAGGCGTCGGTATTGGACAGCCGAACCATTTATGGTAAAAGGCGACATTGGCTTCTACTGTCAATCGCTGATACAAGCCATCTTCCAAATCGAAAACAGGAGTCCTACTATTGTTTTGCAGGACCCTCACCACTTCAGCCTGAATATCTGTATCACTGTATATAGCTGCGGCATACAAATCTTCGACGGTAAGGGAAAACGCAGGAAGCAACTCGCTATCTATAAAGTTATTGTCAATTTTAAAATGTGTCATTCGTCCGTTCTCCTGTTCAGATAAATCGTTAAACTTAGATTAGTATAACATGAAGAGGTTCGTCCGGTATTTAATAGTGAAAAATTTTTAGGTTATGTCTACAGCCCAAATTTACATTTTTACAAATAACAGCCGTTTATCCACCCGGGGGACAAGCCCGGGCTGAACGAGGGCCATGATTATCCCTCTCCGGAACAGGCTGCAAAAAAGCATTAGAATGGATTAGACAGCAATTAAATCAAATATCGCGGGTAAAGTTGGTCTGTCAATCATTCACCGCCATCCGGCCAAGCGGTCCATCTTCATTGATTATATCCGCAATATCATAGACGGATATCGGAAACATCGGAAACCCAAACACATACGGCGTTATGTCGTACAATTGAAAATAAATGACGAGCGCTTTATCAGCGATATAAAAATCCTGTTCAGCCTGAATCCCAACATGTTCATCGAAAGTCTGTATATCGCGCTGTTCAATCTGCTCATTAACCAGCTCATTCAGCCGTTCGATATAATTGCTCCCCGGTTTAAACAGGTCACTCAAACTGCACCGCTTTTGGTTCTGGAGATCGAATGTTAACGAACGGATATAGGTCATGCCATGGGCAGCCTGGTAATGATAGGCATAATTGGACAGCGACAAACTGAGAACGTTCCGCTGGTTGTTTTTGATTTCAAATGAGCCATCCATTTCGATGAGGGAACTAGGCATCTCATCGATTTGCATATTGATAAGCTGCTGTGTTTCATGGGCGATTGACTGGTTGATGAATTGTTCCATTTCCTGGAGTCGCATACCGAATACTACGGGATAGATAACGTTTAATTCCGGCCTGCCGCTGATTCTAGCTGGCTCAATCTTTACAGGCAATGGTTTCGGCATATTTGTCACCTTCTTCTGGTTTTGTGTCTAGTGTATTCAACGAGAATAAAGATTGTGCCTTCTGAAAAGGGATCTATAAAGCTGTTCTGTCTTTTAAATGCTCTCTTTATTATGAGAAGTTAATTCACCTGTTGTATTCACTATTAGAATAGTATACAATCAAAATAGAAATTCGATATCGTTATTCGATATTGTATATCGATTATGGAAGAGGGGGCTGTCATTGGATAATAAAGTGTTACGAAAGCTTTTTCTCGGCTTTATACAGATTCACATCCTGTATCACGCCAAGGAAGAACCGATATATGGGTCATGGATGCTGGAAGAGTTGCACGAGCACGGCTATGAAATCAGTGCCGGAACGCTTTATCCGATTCTTCATGGAATGCAGGAAGATGAACTGCTCGAGAAAAAAGACGTGAATGTTAATGGCAAGGTCAGGAAGTATTATCGGATTACGGATAAAGGTGACGAGGTACTTAATGAAGCAAGAGCAAAAGCTTATGAACTGTTTAAAGAGATCAAATAGGGAGGTTATGCTGTGCCTGGAAAAAATAAAATCCGGACGCTCATCGAAATTTTATTAACATCAACCAAATTGGGCCTGACGTCATTCGGTGGGCCGGTTGCGCATCTTGCTTATTTTAAAGACGAATACATTGACCGCCGCAAATGGCTTGACGACAAGACATATGCAGATATCATCGCGCTATGCCAATTCTTGCCCGGCCCGGCAAGCAGTCAGGTAGGCATATCAATCGGAATCATGCGTGGCGGTTTGCTCGGCGGACTCATTTCGTGGTTCGGTTTTACCATTCCGTCGGTTATTGTGCTCGTTGTATTCGCGATGATGTATCAGGCATTTTCACTGGCCGATGCAGGGTTCATACATAGCTTAAAAATCGTTGCAGCAGCGGTAGTCCTGCATGCGCTGATAGGTCTGGGTAAAAAGCTGACACCCGATAAATCGCGGCTGGCGATAGCTGTCGCAGCGGCTGCTGTCATGTTATTGTATCCGTCTGCCTGGATGCAGATTTTAATCATTTTAGTGGCTGGTCTATTGGGTCTAACTTTCTTTAAAGATAAAGCCGAGTCAAACGTTCAGCCATTCTCAATCAATATTTCAAAAAAGCTTGGTTTGACGTCTTTAGGCATTTTAATCAGTATGCTTATTATATTGCCGCTGTTAAACAGCACTTCCAATAATCCGCTGCTTAACATTTTTGATATCTTTTTCAGGGTTGGTTCGCTGGTATTTGGCGGTGGCCATGTTGTATTGCCGATGATTGAGCGGGAAGTCGTCCCCACAGGCTTATTGTCAGCAAATGAATTTTTAGCCGGTTATGGTATGGCACAAGCTGTACCGGGACCGCTATTTACATTCTCCAGTTACCTTGGCACGATGATGGAAGGCATCATTGGAGCTGTTGTTGCTACACTCGGGATCTTCCTTCCTTCATTTCTGTTCATTATTGCAGCGCTGCCGTTTTTGAACGAACTGCGTAAAAGGGCCTCTTTTCAAGGTGTATTAATGGGTGTGAATGCGAGTGTGGTCGGAATTTTACTGGCTGCCTTCTATGATCCGGTGATTAGTAGCTCGATTGCCAGTACGACTGATTTTGCCCTGGGTGTCATCTTATTTGCACTGGTAAATATATGGAAAGTTCCAGCCTGGTTAATTGTTATCATAGGTGTTTTAGGCGGTTATGTTTTACAGTTTATAACGTTCTAGGTCCATTTCTTACTATAAAAAACGCTTGAAGGCTTAGCTCCAAGCGTTTTTTATTCGGATAACCATACGAAAATCGATCGACCTCAAGCTTGCGAGGTAAAGCCAAAGGGGATAGTCGCGAACCAATTTGCCAGTAAAATGTTCGACTGACATCAGCCGAAACTGAATTGGGAGTTTCACTAACAGGCAAATTGGAACACTCAGTTAACCTCAACTTCATGCTCTTCATGCTCATGCAATCCGTCCTTATTTTTAACATGAACCGTAATCGTATATGTTCCGGCTTCATCAAAGGTGTGAGAGGCATTGTATTCACCAGCTTCACTTTCCTCTGTCTCAACCCATTCGGTATTTCCTGAATCACTCTTAACTTCATATTGAACATTGGCCGATTCAAGCGGCTTTTCGTCCATCTGCAGTTGAACTGTTAAATTGGTTTCCTGACCTGTTTTCATATTATCGAGCTGAGCAAAATCCATGCTGAAGCCGTCCGCGCTGCCATGTTTATGACTGCTTTCATCCTGGCTCTCATCACCATTTTCCGTTTCCTGGTTGCCGCCGTCACCAACGGTTATAGACTTTTTGGGCATTGTGTGCATACCCCGGGCTGTTGTATGGGCATACAGTTCATATACACCATCGTTATCAAATGAAATTTCCGCAGTGTAGGTACCATCACCATTATTATCCGCTTCAACCTTTGTACTGTTGTCTTCATTTCCTTTTTTCCAGTACTCAAATGTGACTTCATCGGCGTCACTGACCAGTTCATCACCGTATGTAACGGTTGCCTTTGGTTCAATTGTTTCACCGGCATTAGCTGTTTCAGGCAAATCAAATTCAACTTCAAGCACGGCTGGTTCTTCATTTCCGGAATTCTCCCCTGCAGTTCCTTCATTGTTACTACTGCCGCATGCACTGATAAATAATAGCATGGCGCCAACAATCAGAACGATCCAAACGCGTTTTCTCATTTTATGCCTCCATTTATTGGAAAATCTCTAAATTCCATTATAATATTAAATTGCCCATTTAACTTTATCGTATAGAATGTCCATTTGGATATCAATTGATTTTGTGTGAACTAAATGTGAATTGTTTGTGACTATCAAAGTCATCGGCTAAAAAGCCAGTAATATCGCTATGAGACTGACAATCTCTAACATTTTGATAAAATAGCAGTGATGGTTTTATGAACAGTATTCCAGGTAATAATCTGTATAAATACTTCATGAAAGGAGTTTCTATAACTCATGGATACATTTCAGGCGTTGGTACTTGAAAAAACGGAAGATGAAGCTGATTTAAACATCAAACAATTGCACATGGAGGATTTGCCGGAAGGGGACTTGACGATTCGTGTTGCTTATTCCAGTGTGAATTTCAAGGATGGTATGGTGGCTATTAATCACCAGCTTGTCGAATCTTTTCCTTTAATACCGGGCATCGATTTAGCCGGCACAGTTATTGATTCACAGGACGATCGGTTTGAAGCGGGTGATGAGATCATTGTGACAAGCTACCAATTAGGCACCGGCCATTCCGGGGGATTTAGCGAAGTGGCGCGCGTACCTGCAGATTGGGCGGTTCCTCTTCCGGAAGGCTTATCTCTAAAAGAAGCGATGATTCTCGGGACAGCAGGCTTCACCGCAGGATTATCCGTGAAAAGGCTTGAAGATAACGGTTTAGAACCAGACAAAGGTCCTGTCCTGGTGGCAGGTGCTACAGGCGGTGTGGGCAGTCTTGCCGTCAATATGTTGGCCAAGCGAGGCTACGATGTTACAGCCAGTACAGGCAAATCCAGTGAAATGGACTATTTAAAACGGCTAGGGGCAAAAGATGTCATTGACCGCGGTGAGGTCGAGGATACTGAACACAAACCAGTTCGCCGTAAAATGTGGGCCGGTGCTGTTGATCCCGTAGGCGGGATGACACTCCAATATATTTTGAGTACGTTAAAGTATGATGGATCTGTTGCAACGAGCGGCCTCACAGGTGGTACAGAGGTTGCAACATCCGTACTTCCTTTCATTTCAAGAGGGATTAACTGGCTTGGTATCGACTCAGTTAAATGTCCGATGGAAAAAAGATTGAAAGTCTGGGAACGTCTAACGGCCGATTTTAAACCGGACATGCATGAAGAGCTGGTTAATGAGATTTCATTGGAAGAGCTGCCGGATGTCCTAAAAGATATCCTGGATAGCAAAGTGCGCGGCAGGACGATTGTCAAGCTTTCCTAGGCAGTTAAGAAAGTATAAATTCTTTCTTACTGCATAAGTGCAACTAAGGCTTTCGCCATTAATGCTAGGCGATAAGCCAAGTTTTCTAACTTATTTTTCAGCCCTGGTTCAAAGAGCAGGACCTCATCCTGCTCTTACAACATCACATTCCCCATTTAAGTGTCATCGTTAAGTTACAGCAATTAGCGCCTTGATTTGCAGCAGGTGATTCAAGGTCAAAAATAACGCCTGTTGGTGTATAGGTTGTTTGAGTCGATACGTATAACCCATTGATTGAATGAACTAAACGATCTACCTCAGACTGGTTTCCTTGCTGTGCAGCCTGCATGAGCTTTCGGGAAAATTCGGTGTCATCCAATTTATTTAACAACACTCCCCCTTGCTGGATTAAAATCTGAAATTCATGAAGTGATTGAGAAAGTATTTCTGTATCTACCGGGGGATATTGGCGTGCAGGCGGAAAATGGCTATAGAAATCATTCGGATGATATTGATTTTGATGATATGCGGGAGGTTTATATGGGCGGAAGAACATGACTTAAGCACCCTTTCTTTTATTAACGATTACATATCATCATATGCCTAAAGGTCTAAAAAGTTTGTTTGTTCATTAGAATTACTATGTTAAGGCAAAAAAAGAGCAGGATTTTCGGCTCAATCCTGCTCTTTTTTCGTTTTAAACTTTTACGAATCACCAATATAAAATATCCGTGTCTCCCTAGTGATTTTTCCCGCTTTATTTGCTACTTCAAAAGTAACCACATGGAAACGTTCCTGCAGTTCCTCGTTAAGCTGTAATGACAATGTTGATGTTTCTTCATCATACTCAGGTTCGTAGGTGACACCATTTACAATAATCTTGAAACTGTCTTCATCAACAGCAGGGCCTCTTTTTGTTTCGATGTCCGCCTCAAGAAGTGGTGTTCTGCTGTCAATGATTTCACCCATTTCATAATCCGGCTCTACAACAGGGCTTACGCCACGCTTGGAAGAGTCGTTTTCTGCAGCTTTTGCGACTTCTTCAAGAACACGCAGCGCATTTCCTCCAAGTAGTTTTTCAATTTCCTGCTTCGAATAGCCTCTGCTTGCTAATTCCTTGGTAATATTCGGCATTTCTGATGCATTTGGCAGGTCTTCAGGCATGGAAGCACCGTCAAAATCAGAGCCCAACCCGACATGATCAATACCGATCAGATCAACGGCATATTCAATATGATCAATAACATCTTCAACATAACCTTTCTCGTCGTCTGTCAAAAATGCAGGATAGAAAACGATATTGATCAGCCCGCCATTTTCTTCAAGTGCCAGCAGCTGTTCATCCGTCAAATTTCGCTGGTGTTCTTTCATACCACTCACACCCGAATGCGAGGCTATGACGGGAGCTTCAGTGATATTCATGACTTCCCAGAATGTATTTCGGGACATATGCGAGACATCAATCGCCATACCAATATCATTCATTTCCCGCGCGACCTCAGCACCTAATTCTGTCAGACCACCTTCAGAAGGCGTTCTTTCCGGATCGCCATATACGCGATCAGCACCTTCACCCAGGGCATTCGAATAATTCCAGTTAAAGCCAAGAACTTTAACACCAAGGTCATGGTATTGGTGGAGGAGGCCCTTTGCATTATGCTCCTGCAAAGAATAGGCACCTTCAATAGTCGGGATAGCTGCAATTTTATTATTTTTCACAGTCTGTCTGATTTCTTTGGTCGTGGAAGAGATCTTGAACTCGTCCGGATTTTGGTCTTCCGTCCAGTAGAGAGCATTAATCAAAGCTAGTGTTCTGCTTATACTGCGCGGGTTATTGTCGTAATACCCCGACGTATAGGCTGCAAAGAAAGGCGCGTCGATACCGCCTTCCTGGAGTTTGGGAATATCAAGCTGAAACGAAGTCTCTTCACCGATGTCGGTTTCAGGAAGCCATGTTTCTTCATCAATCACCTTCATCATCGTGTCATTGTGGCCGTCGACAACGGTCGAATTGAAGTGAATAGATTCGGCGTCCTGTACTTGAACAGGTTTAGCCAGGACTGAAGTAGAGGTGAAGGCCAGGAATAGAATAGTTACTACTAGATACAAGAAGTTCCTCTGCACAAAAATTCCTCCCCATAATAGTGTTAAGAATTATTTTACTATTTAGTGTGATATAGACAATAGAGCAAATGTAGCGTTTTCATTCTAGTCCAAAAGAGTGATGTATCTAAAAACATGGTTCGAAAATTGTACGATTCCGAAATAATTTGTCTAGGATAATATAAATGACCCATATAAAAATAACGGGGCAGAAAACGGGGAGGAGATTCATGTTGAGTGACCGCAGCATGTTGTTAATGTGCGTTGTCAAAAAGTTAAGTTGCCACAGAACTGACTAAGTGAGTAATCAAAGCTAAGGTTAATTTTTTATTGATGTATTATTGTGATAAAATAACAACGTCTTTTAAAAATAACACAAAAGAGGATGAAACTTTATCATGCATCAGACGAACAAGAAATTCTCCAGTGTATTCACTTACGCGTCATTAATAGTCGGAATACTAGTACTTCTTGGATCTGTGTTTCCTGATCAATTTGGCAAGACTTCAAGTGCTATT
Source organism: Lentibacillus jeotgali (assembly GCF_000224785.1). Taxonomy (GTDB): domain Bacteria; phylum Bacillota; class Bacilli; order Bacillales; family Amphibacillaceae; genus Lentibacillus; species Lentibacillus jeotgali. Next base: position 312,142 of record NZ_AGAV01000005.1, read on the forward strand.
GGTGCATGGATTACGGAAGCTTTCGGCTGGTATTATATGACGATATTTACTTTGATTTTATTTTTCTGTATATTTCTAGGGGTTAGTCCAATAGGTAAACTCAAACTGGGAAAACCAACTGAAAAACCTGAATTTAAAACGATATCATGGTTAGCAATGCTGTTTAGTGCTGGTATGGGGATTGGTTTAGTGTTTTATGGCTCGTCTGAACCAATATCACATTATTTAGCTCCTCCTACTGCCGATCCTGAAACGAAAGCTGCTCTGGCTGAAGCAATGCGATCAACATTCCTGCATTATGGGTTTCATCCATGGGCTGTCTACGGTATTGTGGCAATGGCGTTAGCCTATTCACAGTTTAGAAAAAATGAAGTTGGTTTGATATCAAAAACATTGCGTCCCATTTTAGGAGACAAGGTAGATGGCCCTGTCGGTAATGTCGTTGATGTTTTATCAGTATTTGCAACAATTATCGGTGTTGCAGTGTCTTTAGGTGTTGGAGCAATGCAGATCAATGGCGGGTTAAACTATCTCTTTGACATCCCCAACAACAAGCTGGTCCAAGGGATTATTATCGCTATCGTTACCGTATTGTTCCTATATAGCGCCTGGAGTGGATTAAGCAAAGGAATTCAGTATTTGAGTAATTTAAATATGGCATTAGCGGGCTTATTGTTCATTGCAATCTTAATTCTGGGCCCAACTTTATTCATTCTCAATATGATGACGAGCAGCACTGGCGATTACTTAAATTCATTGCTATACAATAGCTTGGATGTAGCTCCATTAAACCAACAAAAACATGAATGGATGCAATCCTGGACGATATATTATTGGGGCTGGTGGATGAGTTGGAGTCCATTTGTAGGTATATTTATCGCCAGAATTTCAAGAGGCCGGTCAATCCGAGAATTTGTCATTGCGGTATTACTTGTGCCAACCATCGTCAGTATCCTTTGGTTCAGTGCTTTTGGTCTGACAGGTGTGGAAGTGGGACAAAATGTACCGCAAATTTTTGAAATGTCGTCTGAAACCCAGTTGTTTGGTATATTCAATGAACTGCCAATGGGTGCTGTCTTATCTATTATTGCGTTGATGCTCATTTCGTCTTTTTTCATTACTTCAGCCGATTCTGCAACATTTGTGTTAGGAATGCAAACTGCTTTTGGAACATTGCGCCCGGCAGGTTTTGTGAAAGTCGTATGGGGACTGGCATTATCAGCAATTGCATATGTGTTGCTTTTATCGGGCGGAGAAACCGGGTTAAATGCATTGCAATCTGCAGCGATTATATCAGCACTGCCATTTAGTATAGTCGTCATATTGATGACGGTGTCGTTCTACAAAGACGCAAATAATGAAAGAAAGTATTTAGGTTTGACACTTACACCCAATAAGAAAAGAATGAAAGAGTATATGGAGAAAACTGAGCGTGATCAAGATGAAAAAATCTAGGAGTTAAGTCCAGTGGTTTTTCCTTACAGTGAGGGTTTAAATTATTCAGAACCTGATCGACTGGACGCAACATCTTAATCATGATGCTTTACCCAGAAAAAATAGCGGCTAAGTTTCTTTCAACAAGGATAGCGTCATTTACACAAAATTATTGACACACCCAAGCTAACAAAGGAGTTAAATTCAATATGACCAGAATCAGAAGAGAAGATATAAAGTTTGGACAAAAAGTGCGTGTTGTACAGAAAAAGGATCAGCGCTCCGGAAAATTGACGGAAGGTATCGTGTCAAAAGTACTGACGAATTCTGCTGCACATCCTCATGGCATCAAGGTCATGTTGGAAGATGGCATTGTAGGCAGGGTGAAAGAAATAGTGAAGGCAAAACAGTAATTCATCACTCATTTTTTCTACATTTATTACATATTTGTTCCAAATTCATTTTTTACCATGAGTATGAAAAGGATAAATGGTAAAAGGGAGACGATGAAACATTGGAATTTTTAAGCAAAGATAGTTTGAGCCACATTATTGGGGTTCAGAAAAACACGCTGGAACAATGGATTGAAGATTTTAATGTTTATATCTCGAAAACAAAACTGAATAATGTCACGTATTACCGACCGGATGGAATTGATGTGTTGAAGTTCATTAAGGAATGCAGTGATCAAGATTATGATAGACAGCAAATCAGGGAAATGTTAGCAACGAGTACCTTTCCCGTAAGATTGGAGAATATGCAACGTGTTTCTCGACAGTCTCACAGTGAGAGCTATAAAGAAAATGTGGTGACGATGATGCAGACAATTGGAAAAGTCGTCAGCAATGTTGAGAATCAGCAGCAACTTGTTGAAATCATAAAAGAAAAGCAAAAAAATCAAAACAAGTTAATCAGGGATATAAAGAAACAGACAGATGAAATCGGTCACCTGAAACAGGAAGTAAATATATTAAAGCAGCAGCTTGCCTCTGTAACAAACGGTGGTTTAAAACGAAAAGCTAATCGGTAAAGCAGAATAATAGATGAAACATGGTGCATAACATCCAATTTAAGGTGTTATGCGCCAGTTTTTTATTTAGCGTTTTTTCCCATAGCAATGTCTAAGAGGTGTTTTAGTCCATAAAGCCAAGTTTTTCCTATCATTGCATAATACAGTGTCACAGGACAAGCTATGACTGCAATTTCACCAAAACAATGAAAACAACCAACCCTCCTGTTCGCCAGGAAAGTTGGCTGCTATGGAGGTATTATTCAAAACCCTTCAGCCATTCCTCTTTTAGATCGGGATGGTTATCAATAAATTTCTGCGCGGCAGCTTCCTCATCCATGCCATTTTTAATATCAACCATCATCTCTTGGGTACTTTCTTTCGTAATTGAAAATTGTTCAAGGAACTTATATGCTGCTGGTGATTGTTCTTTAAAATCTTTTCCGGCGACGGAGAATACGTCATCCGGTTCGCCAAATGTTCCTTTCGGGTCGTCCAGGATTTTTAAGTCAAATTCATTGAATGTCCAGTGCGGTGTCCACAACGTGACAACAATCGGTTCATTTTGATCGATTGCATCTGATAAAGCTGCGGACATAGCTGCACCGGAGCTTTCAAGCAGTTCCCAATTTTCATTCAAACCGTATCCGGGCATGACTTCACTTTCCATAAGTTTCATTTCACCTGCTCCGGGACTGATGCCAGTGATTGTCCATCCCAGCTTTTCTCCAATATTATTCGTATTATTTGCCAAGTCCTCAATCGAATTAATGTCCTCCATATATGCTGGAACGGCTAAACCGAGTTCCACTTTTTCGGTAACGGTGTTTATTTTTTCAAGGCTACCTTTATATTCCTCCCAGTAACTTCCATGTGTTGTTGGGAGCCACGCACCAACAATCGCATCTGTTGATCCATCACTCAGGCCAGTATATTCAACACCGACGTCTGTTTGATTTATTTCGACGTCATACCCAATTTCTCCCAGCATTAGTTTGGCTACATAGGTATTTGATGTGTTGGACACATAACTATCGGTTCCTAATGTAATGCTTTTTTCTCCGATTTCGTTGGCATTAGAATCAGCAGCATTATTACTTTCGTTTTCTTGATTGGCATTGCCGCATGCTGCTAACACCATGCACACCAGGAAAATAACAACCATGCCTAAAAAACGGTATGTTTTCCACATATACGAGTCAACAACTCCTTTTTTAAAGTCAATGAATAACATTATAAAAAAAGAGTATGGAAAAGCCAAATTCCGTTTTGTCCTAGATTTGCGTGAATATGGACGTTAGTGATGCCTTATCAGTGTTTAGAATGCTTGTTCTTAAAATATGTTCATATTCCTCATAAATAAACCAATTTCATATAAAATGAAATTGGGCTGCACGCAAACAAAACATAACGCTAAGGGTTAATTATTTCTGTAGATGTTATTTCTAAATCTTTTCGTTGTTGTTTGTAGAGTATGACGAAACTTCCAACAAACATATTGTAACACCTTTTGCACTAAAGTTACTCTCTATTTACGAGGGCTGATTTTCTTCAAAATCACACGCTCGATCCATCTCCATGGCAGCAGCTTTTTCAGCCGTGTCATGGTTCTGACATTTTTGCCAATGGGGTAACGGAGATCAGGGTTTTCTTCTTGAGCCACCTTGACAATCAGCCGTGCCACTTCTTCGGGATTGTCGGCTGTTTTAGCGATATGATTGACGATTTTCAACAATGATTCGTTTTTGTCTCTATATGGAGACTCAGGGTAAGAATTGAAATGGTCCATTCCCTTTGACCAAATATCCGTCTGGTAGGAACCCGGCTCAACTAATACAACATGAACTCCATAAGGCAGCATTTCGAGCCTGAGCGCTTCACTGAATCCTTCAAGAGCATATTTGGAAGCAGAATATGGAGCGAGACCGGGGAGTGCCATTTTGCCGCTAATGCTGGACAAATTAATGATTGTTCCGCGCTGGTGTTTTCTCATATAAGGAAGAACAGCTTTGGTGACAGCAATCAAGCCAAAGAAATTTGTTTCAAACTGCTGCCGCCACTCCTCAAGTGGCAGTTCCTCCGTAAAGCCGCCAGCCGCATAGCCCGCATTGTTGACTAATACATCAATATTCCCGAAATGTTCGATGATATCTGGTATTTCTGAATCAATATCATCCTGCTTGGTGACGTCTAAGCAGACGCATTCGATGTTGGCTTCAACACCCTGCTTGCGTGCTTTTTCCAGCAATGTTTCTTTTTTTGCTAAATCTCGCATTGATGCCAGAACGAAATAGCCTGATTCAGCAAATGCCAGGCTTGTTAGCAGGCCGAATCCTCCTGAGGCCCCTGTAATGAAAACAACAGACCGGTGCTGCTCGGAGACTTTCATGTATCGTCACTCCTCTAGGATTCATTTTAGCAATTACTTGAGGGGCAGGCAATGGGACATCCAGTGCGCAAGACAGCCGGGTTCTCTCGCGCGAAATTCGGGCAGAGTCACGCGATTTCGAGCCGCCCTCGCGCGAATTTCAGGAAGACTCGCGCGATTTCGGGTTACTCTCGCGCGAAATCCAGAAAGAGTCGCGCGAATTTCAGAACGCCGCACGACCTTGAGTCACCGGGCCAGCAAAAAGGACGATACGGCGCTGTATAAGCACTAATGATAGAAAAAACCGGGCTGAAATTGGCCCGGTTTTCCTAAGATGCTTAAAAAGCGGCTCCCAACAAGAAGGATTATAATTAAATGTATTTTCCTTAAAGCAAGTGAATATATCATTAACAGGTATATTTTATCATGCCGAATATTACAGCCAGCTGTTTATCCATTCCTGCCTTTATCGAATGTCTCGTGCAGCGTTTCAATGACATCTTCCTCTTTGTCATTCCGGTTCAACATGTAAAGGTTTATCATTTTCATCATCCTTTATTTGTTTGACATTAGTCTTGTCCAATCCTGAGGTGATTTATACATGAAGGAAATAACCATTCAGATCAAAGACGACACGTATTATCAACTGAAAGAACTGACTGAACTTGAAAATTTAATTAACCGTCATCGGGATACAAACCGGGATGACAATTACCGGATTGAAGATTTTGTAGTTGGCTCCATCATCGATAAAATGGAGCAGATCAGTCATTTTAATCAAATCAATCCTTTTATCGAAAATGATCATCAGCCGGTCGTTAAGAATCGTTTTAAAGACATTGCAAAGCAAAAGGGTATATACATCAAGGATATTGCTGATCAATTGAACATGAAGTCGCCCAATATCAGTAAAATATTCAACAACGCCTCACAGCCCAGGTTAGAATTGTTCATCAAAATTTGGATAGTACTCGGCTGTCCGCCATTACATGAGTGCCTGTACCTTGAAGAAGATTAAGTTTCTGCTTGATCTTCTTTTCCTTTCTGAATGGGTCATAGGACAAGCCGTGTCTTACATATTCTTAAACATAATAAAATGAATAACCATTTATCAAAAACATTATGGCTTCGTCTCAGAGATTGAATACGGCGTGGACCTGGCAACAGAAATCTGCAGCGTTTCCTGATTTAAAAGGGAAGGTGATGCTATATGACAGTGTTTGAATCACTGATTCTGATGCTTACGTTTGGGTCATTAGTAGCTACGATCGTATCGAATCAGAAAAAGTAAGTCCAATTGACCGGTCTGACGGGAGTAATTCCCTAAATAGGCATTAGAATCGTTAGGTGTAGTATAATGTCTATAGGAATTATTTATCCCGTACTGATTGGAGAGTTGAAATGAAAAATGAATGGGCCAAAGCACATGACGCGCTTTCCCAAATAACCGTTTATTCAAATCCGAACAATGAACCTGTAACGATATCTGGCCACTCGGATGATCTGAAGTGTGTTGGAGTAGGGACGGATGCGGCTGTTTTTCAATACCGGTTCGCCCCTTCATATGCATTTAAGATTTATGCCGTGGGCAAGACAGATAAGATAAAAACTGAGCAAAACATTTATAATCGACTGGGGGAGTCCGCTTATTTCCCGGCATGTTTTGCTGCTGAGGAACAGTATCTTGTTTTAAGTTATGAGGGTGGGATAACACTCCAGGACTGTCTCCTGCAAGGCATTCATATCCCTGAACAGATTGTATGGGACGTGGAGGCTGCGAGAGCGTACGTGCGCGAAAAAGGGTTGAACCCACGTGATATGCATTTAAAAAATATTTTGCTGCAAAATGGCAGAGCAAAAATAATTGATGTGTCTGAATATATATTGTCGGGGAATGACTACCGATGGGAGCATTTAAAAAGTGCTTATGAAGCATATTATCATTTGATTGATGAAAGATCTATTCCGTTTTGGCTGCTTGAAACGGTTCGAAAGTGGTACAATCAGCGCAAAAAATACTTTTCATCATTCGATGAGTTTATGAAGGCCGTTTTGAAGCTCACAACATTCCGAAAGTAGAAGGGCCAGGGGGCAGACTCTGGCTCGTTTTCTGATTGAGTGACAGAGAATGATATGAAAAAATAAAATGTGAAATCCTAGCAATTCTGGCATGAATCCTGTCTGTATAATTTTTCGCCACCCATCTAAGTTTATAATTATAATCACGTGGTAATAGGTACAATATATTTATTTTTTAATTGTATTTAATGGGATAAGGAACGGTTATTATCCCTGATTTTCGATTGGAGGTATCTGGATGAAAGGAAATGGTGGTAAGGGGCTGAGCACCAGGCTTATTGACCATAGAATTTTTGCTCCGTCCTTAATCATTATGATTCTTATTTGTGTTCCTTTTGCGATGTATGAGAAAGAATCGTTGGAACTCTTAAACAGCATTTTTGATCAGATTGTGAGCGTGTTTACCTGGGGCTATATATGGTATGCAATCATTCTGGTTATAGCCGGGTTATACCTGTCATTTTCTAAATACGGTAATGTTGTCCTGGGTGATCCGAATGAAAAACCGCGTTTCAATTTGTTTGAATATGCGTCAATTTTGATTGCCATGGGGCTTGGCTCGACTATCATGCGTACTGGTATGACTGAGTGGGCAAACGTGGCGGTCAATCCGCCGTTCGGTGCTGAATCCGGGTCACCGGAAGCATTACTGTGGGGGAATGCCTACAGTATGTTTATGTGGAGCGTTCAAGTGTTTGCCATCTTTGTCATGGCGGCACCTGCCATGGGCTATATTTTGCATGTCCGTAAAAAACCGTTTATGCGGATATCGGAAGCGTGTCGCGATGTTTTTGGCGATAAATTTGTCAATGGCATTGGCGGCAAAATACTGGACATTATCTTTCTTATCAGTATTCTTTCAGGTGCAGCCGTTACGTTAGGCCTGGGTGCTCCGATTGTCACTTATAATCTGGCTGAACTGCTAAATATTGGACAGTCGTTTACCTTAACCCTGATTGTGACAATTATCTGGGTATTTTTATTCTCCATAAGTGCCTATTTGGGCATTGAAAAGGGGATTAAACGTTTAAGTACTCTAAATATGTATCTTGCTGCTGCGTTTGCTTTATTTGTCATGATCATTGGCCCAGGTGTTTTTATCCTGAACTTTTTCACTGACAGTGTCGGTCATTTACTGGCAAACTATGTTGATATATCACTTTATACGGATTCAACCAATATGAATGGATCCACATACATTGTTAGCAACACGGTGTTCTGGTTTGCATACAGTGCCACATGGGCAATGCTGCACAGTGTGTTTGCTGCCAAGATATCCAGAGGACGCACCATCAAAGAGATGATCCTGACTTACTTGTTCGCACCAACACTTCTTTCCTGGGTCGCGACGGGTGTCCTGGGCGGTCTTGGTGCACATCAGTATCTTACCGGACAGACTCCTGTACTGGATATTGTGCAGGAAGATGCAATGGCAGCTATACCGGCAATTTTGTCGAACTTGCCTCTGGGATCGGTTGTTCTCGTTATTTTTATCATCATTGCAACTATCTTTTTGACGACAACATTGGATTCGACAACGTATACGATTGCATCATATACAGGCACTGAGAACATGAGTCAGGCCGAACCATCAAGAGCGCTGAGAATTATCGTGGCGGCCATCATTACAGTTCTGGCATTGCTTTTGATGCGGATCGGCGGTCTGGCACCGCTGGAAGTTCTTTCAGGTCTGATGGGCATACCGATTATCGCCATCCAGTTCCTGACGATCTATGCGGCTAAGAAAATGATGGATAATGACAGAGCTTGGGTTCATAACGTTAAGAAAAAGTATAAGCAACAGAAGAGTAAATCTTAAGTGATAGCATAAAAAAGAGCATGACTGCCGATTTTAAGGCAGCCATGCTCTTTTAATGATTAGCTCTTCATTCGCCCGAAATAAACCAGGCCGACTACTAAACCGATTGCAAGCATGACAGCTGCAAAAATGAGGAATGGTATCGGGCCGAATTGAAAGACGAGTGGTGCAGATAGTGCTGTAACAAGTCCTCCGCCGAGAAACGGTTCAAAGACAAGCTGTTTATATCCGAAACCCTCATATGCCGGTGATTTCATGTCCGGATCGGCCACACGCATTAACAACAGTCCCGTTGCTGTAATACCCATGGACTGGCCAAAATCACCAATACTTCTTTCAAACCAATATGTTGGAATCATCCTTGGTCCAAGGAAAAACAGACCGAACACATTCCATGCAATACCAACAAGTGAAAGCAATAAGAACGGAACAAGATATTGCCCGATGACATCAAGTGAGACTGTTGCGATTGCGGCCAGTATCAGAACATCGAGCGCAAAGCCCTGTATCCGCATGACCATTTGCCGGTCCAGAATTTCGGTTTTATCAAATTTAGTCGCAATCAGCTGCACGATGATACCGCCGATCATTGCCAGCGGAAAGAGCGGTACATATGTCATGAATTCGGATCCGATTATTGTTCTTTCAAGCCATGTGATGCCCTGCAGGATGCCATAGCCAACCAGGATGGCAACCCCAATCATTGCAAAATGCAGGGAGAGTGGTTCGATTGATTCTGGACGGACAGTCATTTTTGCTGCTGCTTCCCGGTTTTCGAATTCCATAATACCTGCTTTTTTTAACTCAGATGATTCTTTGATGTCACCGATAACTTTTGCCTTATTTTTTCGCACTGCCCAGTTGATGGCGGCAATCCCTATGATCACGCCTGATAAAATACCAACGGTGGCAAGGCCAATAGTCAGATCATATGCTTCGGCAAATCCAAGTTCTTCAAATGTTCCCTGTAGACCTGCTGCAGTTCCGTGCCCGCCTTCAAAACCCATTTCAATAAGAGTGCCTATAAACGGCGGCATGTCATAGAACGGGACTAATATCAATATAGCCAGCAGCAAACCAAAAACGTATTGCCCCCAGCCGAGTGTCCAGCCGAATGCGAGCTGCGGCCCCCCGATATGCCAGACTTTTTTCAAGTTTGGAAGCACGGTGCCTAAAAATAATGTGGCAAAGACAACATTTATCATTAACCCTGCCAATGGGCTCCATACATCCATGACCTCAGGAGTCAGAAGCCCTGTGGCCCAGAATGAATTTTCACCCGCGATTGGTGTCAATATTTTTCCGAGTACTTGCGGACCCAAAATCAGAGCTAGAAACCCGCCGATAACAGACGAGGGCAGGAATAAATTCTGCATCCACTTCACACGCACTCTGATCCATTTGCCAATTAATAGAAATAAACCAAGATATAATAATGCGAATCCTATTTGATTGGGTGTCATGTATTGTCTCCTTTCCTGATTTAGATAAAAATATAGTTGTAATCAATTCCCTCCTGCAAAGAGGAATAAACAGTGCTGGAATGATGATTTTTATGGAAAAGCGAGCATCAAATGGTCATTTCCGCGGGGCAAGGTTTGAGAACAGAAAACAGATTACACTTAGTGCAATTAATATAATATGTGTATCGCGCGGCAGCATATCAGGGCTGCCGGTTATGGCAAAAATCAGCCCGATAAAGAATGGGACGCCAGTGGTGATTAAGAGCCGCCTTTCGTAAACATTCCTGAACCTCCCTATGTAATTGCAGAAAATAGAAAACTGATATTAACATCATAGCATGAAAATTGGTGTCGGTTAAGCTCATATTTTGTCATTTTTAATCTTCAAAAAGTAATTGCAAGCATATTCTGATTTTCTGTGCACCATGCTATAATGAAAGCAAGAAAAATTTTATTGTTTTCTAATCCTCATAAGGGAGTGCTTACGGTGAAACGAAATATTTTAGTGGCTTATGATGGCTCGAAATTGAGTGAAAAAGCGCTTCAGGAAGCTAAATTGCAGGCTGCAGGGGTTCCGGAAACAGAAGTACACGTCGTGTCAATTGTGACACAGACAGGGCCGAACACAAATGTAACGATTGCAAAAGGCATTCAGTATGAAATGGCTGATGAGATTCGCCCCGATATGGAACGGATTAATCGGGAGTTCGATACAGAGTCGATACCAATTTATACAGATATCGTCATTGCAGATAGCACCCAGAATGCAGGGGCTAAAGTTTGTGAATATGCGGATGAACATGACATTGATTTGATTATTGCCGGCAATCGCGGGTTTGGCGCTGTGAAGAAATGGCTGAGAAAGAGTGTCAGTTATCAAATTGTCCAGGGAGCCAAATGCCCCGTGCTGACCATCAAGTAAATAAAGGTTTTTCTACGTGTCGGTCCCTAGCGGATCGTCTTTTTTATGGGCAGAGTTTTTCTGCAAAACATACATACGCAGAGGATGGTACCAATATCATGATCAAACATGGCTGGATGGAAGAACCGCCATGGGCACTGGATCGTGATGAGCTTGCAAATAAAAAAGGTAGAAGCTGGGACAATCTCTTACAGAATGATTACAACACTGCCGCAAATTTTCCATTAAATTCTCAGTGATTTCTAATGCTTCTCCAATCCTTTTATCAAAAAGCTTCACTATGATGGTGATAACCCGAAAAAGGAAAGGGGACTGGAAATGAGAACATTATTTTTGAGTACTGCGGCCGGAGCGATGTTGTTTGCTTCAGCAGCGTGTACAGATTCTGCACAAGTTACTGGAAAAGCAGAAGCCTCTAATTCGGGGGAAAAAGTAAAAGCGGTTGAGGCAGAGAAGAAACATGTGAACGAAGAATCCGAAAATGTCGCATACGGAATGTATCCTGAAAGTGACATACTCGATGAGCAGGTGGATGCAGACGATTATCAAATGCAGGTTGTGGAAAATAATCAGAACATACGAATTATCATTTTGAAAGATGCACAAGGACATCCGAAATATAAAAGTGTTTTTGTAAAAGATAAAAATATGGTCAAAGTGATCAGTTATGAAGATGGCCTTGTTTTCCAGGGTGTCATCGGGTTTTAGAAATTAAGTGTACAAGCACAGCTGTGGAGCTGTGCTTGTTTTTTGATTGGACGGAAACTTAAAAACATAAAAATTGACATAAACAGGATAAGTGTATTATATTTAGTTTGAATTAAAGATAAATAAATTCAAACTAAATAGATATTAAAACTTGGAGGAATTTGCATGAATGACATAAAAGGGATGCACCATGTCACTGCCATCACAAGCAGTGCTGAAAAGAATTATGAATTTTTTACGTATACACTGGGCATGCGACTAGTAAAAAAGACAGTCAACCAGGATGATATCCGGACATATCATTTGTTCTTTGCCGATGACAAGGGCAACCCGGGCACAGACATGACGTTTTTTGATTTTCCGGGAATCCCTCAAGGAAAGCATGGAACGAATGAGATTGCCAAAACAGCATTCCGTGTACCAAGTGATGCGGCGCTTGAATATTGGGTCAAACGGTTTGACCGATTGGAAGTCCAGCATGACGGGATCAAGGAAGAATTCGGTGTTAAAACACTGTCATTTTCCGATTTCGATGACCAGAAATATCAATTGGTTTCGGATGAAAATAATGAAGGGGTGGAAGCGGGAACCCCTTGGCAGGACGGGCCGATTCCGCTTGAGTATGCGATTACCGGACTCGGCCCGATTCATGTAAGGATTGCAAACTTCGATTATTTTAAAGAAGTGATGGAAAAAGTTCTGCAGTTCAAAGAGATCGATCAGGAAGGTGACCGCCATCTGTTTGAAGTCGGCAAAGGCGGTAATGGCGCACGGGTTATTGTTGAATTTAATACTATCATGCCTAACGCACAGCAGGGTTATGGTACTGTTCACCATTCAGCTTTCCGTGTTGAAGACCGCTCTGTTCTGGAAGAGTGGATTAAGCGGATGGACGATTTCGGATTCCGCACTTCCGGCTATGTGAACCGCTTCTATTTTGAATCGCTGTATGTACCGGTCGCACCGCAAATTTTATTTGAATTTGCAACAGATGGCCCAGGATTTATGGGTGATGAACCGTATGAAACTCTGGGTGAGAATCTGGCACTGCCACCAATGCTGGAACCGAAGCGTGAGCAAATTGAACAATTTGTCCGCCCAATCGATACGGTAAGAAGCACAAAGACATTTGAAAAAGAATATGAGTAAGTAAAAAGTGAATGAAGGAGGCTGACCATGAAGCGGTTGGCCTCTTTTGTTATGTAGAAAAAACTGACTCCGGCTGCATTTGCCGAATCTTCAATGATGAAGGAAAGGTCGATCGTGTATAATAGGGAAAAGATGTATGACCGTTTAAGGAGCATATCCATGAAAGAATACTATTATGACAAACTGTTTAACATTAAAACCCGTGGAACTCAGAAGGGCTATTCTGATTCCACGCAACATAACCCTTATCAGCGAGATTAGCTTGTCAGAGATATTCCAGGATGATCCGTATGACCGATTTTTGATTTATCGTTTGGAAGGTTGAGGTATTCATGGACTGCTATTCTAAAGTATCTTAAGAATATGATAGAATCTGAAGAGTATTAAATACCCAGAGTGTTGAAAGGGGGCTTAAGTGTTGTTCAAAAATATAACGAATGTTTCTTTACAAACCAAAATCACTGGTTTACTTTTAGCTGTCATTATAGGACTGATACTTATTCTTTCAGGTCTTTTTACTTATTCCAAAATTGAACAAATCATTTCAAATAAATATAATTTGAGTATGCAAACCGCTAGAACTGTATCCTTGCTCCCGTCAGTCACAGAGGGTTTGGAGGAAGAGGAAACCAGACAATCGTTACAATTTCTAACAGATCAATACAGCATGGAAAATGATGCGGACTTTATAATCGTACAAGATAAGGATGGACGAATCTTAACGCACCCTAATGATGATTATCTTGGCAGGGTGCATGAATTTAAATCCGGATATAGAGCTCGAGTGTTCGGTGGTTATTATAATATGGAAACAGAAGAGTTTATAGGTCCCTCGATAGTGGGTGTTGCTCCTATTATGTCTTCAACTGGGAGCGTTCGGGGGGTCGTTACGGTTGGGTACTTAAAGGAAAATCTGTGGTCTCTTATTTATGATAGAGTGGAAATTATTTTATATGTTTCGATGGCTGTGATTGTTATTGGCATCTTGCTGGGTTATTTCCTTGCTCGTCATATCAGGAAAGAAATTTTCGGGTATGAACCACGGGAAATAGCTCAATTATATTGTAACAGAGATACATTACTTTCTTCACTAAATGAAGGTGTCATCGCGACTGATAAAGATAGTATGGTAACACTGATTAATGAATCAGCAAAAAAATTGCTTGATGTAGGAGATTCCTATGTTAATAAGCCAATTACTTCTTTGTTGCCTAACCTTGATTACCAAGGTGTATATGAAACTAAGGAAGGTAAATTAAATCAGGAGCTTTTTATAAATAATAAGACACTGATTGTTAATTTACTGCCGTTACTTGCAAACAGTACGGTTACAGGGGTGGTAGTATCATTCAGAGATAAAACAGAAATTACCGAGATGTTAAATATGTTATCTGAGGTGAAGCAGTATTCGGATGACTTGCGTGCTCAAACTCATGAGTATTCCAATCAAATGCACCTTATGTATGGTTTGCTGCAGTTAGGGAAGTATGATGAAGTTCTGGCGCTGATTGATCGGGAAATTAATAATCTTGATAAAATAAACCGGAGTATTTTTGATCAGATAGAAGATACAAATGTGCAAGCTATTCTAATAGGTAAAGTAGGCAAGGCATCTGAAAAGAAGATTGATTTTGATATTGATGAAGACAGTTATCTAAGCCCATTACCTTCTCATATCGAAGTTAGCGACCTGATGATTATAATCGGTAATTTAATAGATAATGCAGTGGAAGAAGTGTCTGCCAAGCTAAATCCTCGCGTTTCTTTTTCAACGATTGACCTTGGAAACGATATTATTTTTGAGATTACAGACAATGGGGAGGGTATTGATAAAGAAGAAGTAGAGAAAGTCTTTTGGGCTGGGTACTCAACGAAGAAGGAAGGCCTTGAAGGGAAAAAAGGTTTTGGTTTGGCAAATGTTAAATCATCTGTAGAGAAATTAAACGGCGTAATAGAAGTAGAATCAACTTCAGACGGAACAATCGTTACGGTGTATATCCCTAAAAAAGAATGAGGAGGTTGCAGAATGATTAACATCGTTATCGCAGAGGATGATTTTAGAATAGCAAATATACATGAAGAATTTTTGGTAAAAATGAAAAACGTAAATGTAATCGGTAAAGCGATTAGCGGTGAGGAGACATTATCTTTGATTAAGCAGCAGAAACCGGATTTATTGCTTTTGGATATATATTTGCCTGATTATCTTGGAACGAATTTAATTCAAGTCGCACGCGAAATTTATCCTGAGCTTGATGTAATTATCATTACAGCTGCGACAGAAAAAAAGCTGCTTGAGAAAAGTGTTCGTCAGGGCATTTTTAATTATTTGATTAAACCAGTCAGTTTGGAAAAGTTTAATACTGTGATAAATAAATATAAACAACAGAGAGACTTATTGAAAGAAAAAGACCATTTGGATCAGGAAATTGTTGACGAACTGCTCTCGTCTTCTCCTACAACAAAACAATCAAAAGAGGAATCGTTACCAAAGGGCATAGACAGAGTTACTTTATCAAAAGTTCAACACTATATGGAAAGCGATAATAAATCATGGTCGGCAGAAGAAATGGGAAAACAGATAGGGTCTTCCCGAACCACTGCCCGCCGTTATTTGGAGTACTTGGTTCAGACAGGGAATGCAAGGGTGGAACAAGATTATGGAGTTGTGGGGAGACCTGAGCGCCGCTATTATTCCAATTAAGTATGTGTATGAACAAAATGAATAAAACTTACTTTATATACTTTATTTCACTTTCTTTGAAAACGTATACATAGGAAAAAATTCAGTATATTATCTTAATTAGATCTTATTAATAAGGGGGAGAACAATGAAAAAGTATATAGGGGCCATATTAGTTCTTTTGGCAGTATTTATTGCTGGCTGTTCAGATGAAAGCAGCGGGTCTGCACAAAATTTTCCTAATGGGAACATTGAGATTATAGCACCGGCTACTCCAGGAGGTGGTTGGGATGCAACAGCTAGAGCAATGCAGAAAATCTTTGATGATGAAGGACTTATAGAAGAAAACATAAATGTATCGAATAAACCAGGGGGTGGAGGAGAAGTAGGCTGGCAATACTTAAAAAACCAGGATGCTCATACTATCTCTATAAACTCCAGTCTGGTTATTACGAATAACTTGCTTGGACAAAGTGATTTAACGTATGAAGATTTTACACCACTAGGCATTTTGAGTACTGAATGGATATCTGTTGCTGTACCACCCGATTCTTCTTTTGGATCAGGTAAAGAAATAATGCAGCAGTTAAAAAAGGATCCGACTTCGCTGAAAATTGGCGTCGCTCCAAGTCTGGGAAACAACGATCATTTGTCCTTTGTACAGGCAGCCAAGGAGTTCGGGGTAGATGTCTCGAAACTAGAATTTATGGTTTATGAAAGCGGCGGGGATGTACTAACGGCATTATTAGGTGGTCACGTGGATGTAGCATCAATGTCAGTATCCGAATCAAAAGAACAACACTTGGCAGGCGAGCTTGAAATTTTAGCAGTCAGCTCGGAAGAAAGGATAGAAGGACTGGAAGAAGTAAAAACCTGGAAGGAGCAGGGAGTAGACATGGTCTTTCCACATTGGAGAGGTATTATGGGGCCTCCAGATATGACTGAAGAAGAAATTGCATATTGGGATGAGAAGATAGGTAAGATGGTAGAATCCGAAGCTTGGCAAGAGGTTATGAAAAATAACGAGTGGGAACCGTATTACCATAATAGCGAGGAATCAAAGAAATTTTTGGCAGAACAAACAGAAAAGTATCAAGAGTTACTGCAGCAAGCAGGATTAACAGAATAAAGATACAAAGGGGGTATCTTAGAAGATGCCCCCGTCTACATTAGACTTGTAAGGAGGGGTGATGATGGCCAGATTAATTGTGCCCTCATTTTTCATAACAATTGGAATCGTTTATTTGGTATTAACCTTCAATTTACCCCGATCTCGTACGGGAGATCCAACTGCACCGCTTTACTTTCCCCTTTTAATAGGCGGGATATTAGTACTGTTCAGTATTATATATTTTGTTCAGGAATGGCGGAAACGGGATGAGAAATTTGAAGCATTCAAAGCGCTTTTTGTCGGCAGGACACCTTTTATTATCGTGTCTACGCTAATTATGATTTTTGTATATACGTTCCTGTTTGAACGGATAGGATTTTTGTTTTCAACGATTATTTTTTTAACAGCATTGTTATTTATCGTGAATGGAAGAAAGCCTTGGATAAAAAATATATTAATATCCGTTTTATTTTCGGTAGTTTTTTGGTATGCATTCTCTGAACTGCTAAATGTAAGTCTGCCATAGAAAGGAGAGAAAATTATGGGGGTGGATTTCCAGAGTTTCATAGAAGGTCTGACAACGGCAATTCAGCCGATGAATTTATTGTGGGTTCTCATTGGAGGATTCCTTGGAACAGTGGTTGGAATGCTACCGGGATTGGGACCGGCAACGGCCGTTGCGGTGCTGATACCGATTACTTTTGGAATGGATTCAACCAGTGCATTGGTTCTTATGGCGGCTATTTACTATGGGGCCATGTACGGTGGTTCACGAAGCTCAATCTTACTTAATACCCCGGGTGATGGATCAGCTATTGCAGCCACATTCGATGGCTATCCGATGACACAACAAGGGCGGGCCGGACAGGCTTTGACTATTTCAGCGATCGCTTCATTGATCGGGGGGACTGTGGCGATTATAGGATTTATCCTGCTCGCCAAACCTTTGGCATCCTTTGCACTGGACTTTGGACCGGCTGAGTATTTCCTGTTGCTGGTGTTTACATTATCAGCTATTGTGTCCTTGTCAAAAGGAAACATGGTAAAAGGCTTCATATCAATGAGTATCGGTCTATTGCTGAGCACGGTCGGGATTGACCTTCAAACTGGGGTTTACCGTTTTACTTTTGATATCCCACAGTTAAGTGAAGGTATTGATTTTCTAGTGGTCATTATCGGTGTATATGCAGTAGGCGAAGTTTTATACAACTTTTTGAACATTGATGACATAAAGAAAGAAAAAAGCAAAGTTGGAAAAAAAGGTATTACCAGAGAGCAATGGAAGTCTTCAAAGTGGCCGATGTTCCGGCAAGGGCCGATTGGTTTTCTTATCGGTGTTCTTCCAGGTGCAGGAGGTTCGATTGCCTCCATGCTGAGTTATACAACAGAACAACAGTTATCTAAAAATCCAGATAAATTCGGAAAAGGGGCAATTGAAGGTGTTGCGGCTCCGGAATCATCCAACAATGCTGCATCTGTTGGTGCATTTATACCTTTACTTACAATGGGGATACCCGGCTCAGGAACAACAGCTGTTATTCTGGGTGCTTTAATCATGCTGGGTCTGCAGCCTGGCCCACTCTTGTTTGAAAACAACCCGGACACAGTATGGACATTAGTCAATAGTATGTTTATAGGAAATTTATTCTTGGTGGTCATTAATATTCTACTGATCGGACTGCTGGTCAGAATACTGGATACACCGCCGAAAATTCTTTATCCATTAATATTAGTGCTGGCGTTTATCGGAACATACACATTAAGTTACAGTATTATAGATTTCTATATCTTAGTGATTTTTGGAGTGATTGGAGTTGTTATGAAGCTACTCAAGTTTCCTGTTGCACCGCTGATTCTAGGTGTCATTGTAGGATCGGATATGGAGCAGAATTTCAGAAAGAGTATAGTAGCACATGATAATTTCATTAATATTCTATTTGCTTCTCCTATAACGATTACTTTGCTGATTATGACAGTGTTGTCAATTGCTTATCCGTTTATTGTTGAGTGGGTAAAAAAGCTTAAACAAGGAAGAGCATAATTGGGCCTTTCCTTTCACGGGAGGGACAGCGTGTGAAAAATAAAATATTACTTGGTGTATCCGCAAGTCTTTATATCCTATTTTTTTGGATAGGGAGTTGGGCACCGGAGCTAAAAGCTGGAGGGGCATTGCTGCTTATCCAGGTATTATGGATAGGCAGAGTATTTCCTCTTGCTTATAGCTCGGTGCTCCTTATATTAATCCTTTCGTTTCATCTTACATCCTATGAAAATGTCTTAAGTTATTTAGGTTCCAGTCTGGTGTGGCTGTTATTTTCCACATTTATACTGGCACATGCTTTTGTAAGTACAGGTTTAGCCAGCAGGGTTGCTCTTTCGATATTGAATTTAGCTAAAGGGTCAGGAAAATTACTACTTTTGCTGTCTTATATGATGATGTTTGTTTTAACTATATTTATACCTTCCAATATTGGAAAAGGAAAATTAATCAGTGACATATTGGATAATCTAATTGACAAATTGCAGAAGGTTCAATTGACCACCAACCTAGGGAAATCCTTTTTTATTGGTGTGGCATATGTCAGTGCAATCTCAGCAGCTTTTGTCCCAACTGGTGCCAGTTCTACTATCTATGCATTCGGTATGTTTTCTTCAATTTCAGACGAGATGAGTTATATCAATTGGCTGATATATTTTAGCTTTCCAATGATAACTTTTGTATTGATCTTATGGTTAATACTCCAGATCATTTTTCCCAGCGAAAGTGTCGATAAAGAAACGGTTAAGAATCTATTATATTCCCGGAAACAAGAATTGGGAAAGTGGAAGCCACAAGAAGTAAAGATGGCTTTTATCATAACCGGTACATTAATCTTATGGCTTACGCAAGCATGGCATGGTTATTCAATACCTTTGATAGGCATGCTGGGGGCCGCTGCTGTTCTATTCCCCTATATTGGTGTACTGGATTGGAATGAGGCAAGATCTGCGATTAATTGGGATATGATGATTTTTTTTGCAGCTACCTTGATGTTATCGAATATATTGATTGATACGGGGGCAATGGACGTCTTTGCGGGATTGTTAGTCAGTTCATTTGAAAACCTCCATCCAATAATAGTTGTGATTGCTTTATTTGTATTGATAGCAGCAGCCAGAATTTTATTTGTAAATGTGCTGGGATTCTTAACCATTGTGTTACCTTTAGCTATCATTTTGGGTGAAAAAATTGCTATGTTCAGTTCACTTGAAATAGCCATGGGTGTTTACTTAATAGGGATACCAGGCTTTTTATTAATAACTCAGTCCCCTGTACATTTGATAAGTTATTCTTATGGCTACTTCACTCAACGGGACTTACTGCGGGTTGGTATGGTGGCGATGTCTGCATGGTTGACCATTGTTTTTATCAGTATCTTTTTTTATTGGAAATTAATAATATGAGGAGGAACTCATTATGACCTGGTTGGTCTCCAATCAAATATCACAAGAAACTTTAGCCAATAATTTTAAAAAGTCTGTGTAAAATAGCTGGCGTCGATGATGGCATGGTAGGGCTTTATCCAGCGTGTACGTAAACTCGGCAATGAGGGAGGCTGGCCGCGAATGGTCGGCCTCTTTAGTTATGCGCTCGAGAAAATCTAAAGATCATCTGAATCGGCGAATGGCGGGGGAATATTGTACAACAAGGGGGCTAATAACGAACCTTAAAGATTGGGAAATTTTATCAGTGATAAAAAAAGAAGGTAACATAACGAAAGCATCCAGGAAGCTGTTTATGACTCAACCAGCTATCACCTTGAGGGTTAAAAACATAGAAAAAGAGTTGGGTATAGCAATACTTTATAGAACGAATTGTGGTACTCAATTAAATCGTCAAGGAGAATATTTAGCGAGTCAAGCTGATAATCTCCAGCTTAAACTTGTGCGGCAGAAACACAAAACGAAGCGGGATCCTGTGACCAGAACAGGATCCCGCTTCCAAACTCTATTATTTAAAAGCCGTGTTAAACGTCTGAAACAAGTTTTCGAATCGATTCAGAATATCGAGTGCGACCAGTCCGTTGCCTTCTGCTGATTTTGGATAGCCCAGTGGAACGGTGCGTCTGACCAGCTGGGCATACAATTCTGCTTCTGTCAGTTTCCGGTCGAATTGCGTCTCAGCGATGCTTATGACCAGGGCGAGTGCGCCTGATACATGTGGTGTCGCCATTGATGTACCGGAGAGCCGTGCATATTTTTGATCTGTGTAAGTCGACAGGATATCTACGCCGGGAGCGACGATGTCAATTTCGTCATTCGTGTTACTGAATGGGGCGATGTCGCGGTCATAATTAATAGCACCGACCTGAATCACCTCATTATAAGCACCTGGAAAGGCCGTTTCATCTGTATCATGGCGGTCGTCCCCTTGATTTCCTGCGGCACAAACAACAGGAATCCCAGAATTAATCGCCCGTTTAACTGCTTCATATAACTCCGGTAAATCTTGCGGGCCACCGAGTGACATAGAAATTGCGCGCACTTTTTCACCATTTGGGCCTTCCCAGTCTGTTGCATAATTGATACCGTCAATAATCCATTGATAATCCCCACTTCCATTTTCATCCAGTACTTTGACAACCAGCAACTTGGCATTTGGCGCGACTCCCGCGATTCCTTCTTCCTTTGCTGCTGCGGCAGCCGTACCTGCTACATGAGTGCCGTGTCCATTACCGTCGCTATAGTCGGTCTCCTCACCATCACTCGTGAAGTTTTTGCCGTCAACGACTTGTCCCTTTAAGTCCGGATGGTTCGTGTCACAGCCCGTATCAATGATGGCAATGACATTACCGTCGCCTTCATTCGCCTGTTCCCATACGTCCGGAGCCTGAATCATTTGAATACCTCGAGGGATTTCTTTAGCTGTATCCTCAATTTCTTCCACCTGGTAAGGAATCAGATGCATTTTAGCCATTTTTACTTTCCCTCCTAAAGATTTTGTTATATTCATTATAGTATATATATTCTATTTCCGAAGGGCTTTTGTATAAAACGGGTCAAATTACCTGAAAAAACAGGTATAAAGATTCAAATATAATCTGGTTAAAAGATTCATACTAAATGGTGGCATATATATGTGTTGTTTAGGGGCCTATGAGATGGTAGTATAAAGCTAGATTAGTTGAATAGGCATCACATGTTACTGACTTGATTAGGCATGGTGGTATTTTTTAAAGGAGACACGCTTCTCCTATATACCGCTATGCTTTTTTATTTGGAAAGGTTTGGTGCATACTAATGCGTACAGTAGACTTATCATCGAAAGGGAGTGTTGCATCATGTTTAAAAATTTGTTTAAGAAAGGCGATTCAAAGACGGAGATATACACACCGGTCAACGGGGAGATTGTTCAGCTTGAAGAGGTACCTGATCCGGTCTTTAGTCAAAAAATGATGGGAGACGGCGTTGCTGTCAAACCTGCTGAAGGAAAAATTTATGCACCGATTGACGGCGAAATTATTCAAATCCCGGAGACGAAGCATGCAATTGGGCTGCGTGCCAAAGATGGCACTGAGGTGCTGGTGCACATAGGCCTTGAGACGGTCTCGCTGGAAGGGAAAGGCTTTACTGCTTCTGTCAGTATTGGTGATCAAGTCTCTATTGGCCAGCCGTTGATGGATTTTGACCTGGAATATATTCGAAACAACGCTTCAAGTGATATGACACCAATTGTGATCACAAATGCGCAGGAAACCGGAAAGCAATACACGATGACGGAGGAAAAAGAAGGCAAGGCAAGCGAAACCGTGATCATTACCGCTTCGGATAAATGACTTCCGGTGTGTGAAAGGAGTGCTTTCTGATGAAAATCAGGAAGATATTGAATAATAATGCTGTCATTGTGATGGATGACGGAGAGGAAAAGATAGCGATCGGTGCGGGGGTTGGCTTTGACAAGCAGAAAAATGACGTGATTAATCCGCAAAAGATTGAGAAACTATTCGTTTTAAAGGAAAATGAAAAACTGCAACAGCTTCTGCTCCGGGTTCCGGAAGAGCATTTTACCCTGTCTGAGGAAATTATCAGACATGCTGAGGAACAGTTGAATACAGAACTGAATGAACACATCCGGGTTCAGTTGGCCGATCATATTTCGTTTGCCATTGAACGTGAACAAAACGGCATTCAGCTAAAAAATGCGCTGTTACGTGAAATTAAAGTGCTGTACCGGCAGGAGTTTGACATCGGATTGTGGGCTATTGAACGCATTAAAAATGTTATCGGTGTGGCAATGCCTGTGGATGAAGCGGCGTTTATAGCGTTGTATGTCCACACGATGAAAGTTCGAGGAGGTGATATCCACGAAACGGTCCGGCAGACAACAATGGTGCAAACGATGGTGAAGCGGATCAGGGAGTATCTGAACATTAGAATTGATGAAGCTGATATTTCGTATGAGCGGCTGGTCACCCATCTTCAGTTTGCTTTAACACGGGCAAAGCATCAGAACAGTCATGTCATGGATAAAGACATGTTTGAAATGATCAAGCAGAAATACGGTGTTTCTTATCAGTGCGCCAGACAGCTGGCAGAAGAAGCATCGAAAGCATATGGCATTAACTTGCCGGAAGAAGAGCTGGGATACATTACACTTCATATTGAGAGGTTAAGATCACACTTATAAGAAATTATAATTTAGGATTTATTTTGTAAACGGTTCAGTGCGTCTTACCTTATGAGGCAATGGATCCTTGTTATTATTTTCAACTTGGAGGGAAAAAACAATGATGAAATATTTGCAGAATCTCGGCCGTTCTTTGATGCTGCCGGTTGCAGTATTGCCGGCTGCCGCGATTCTGGTTGGTATCAGTAAATACATCGAGAAAATTGATGGCACAACTGCAGGTACGATTGCGACGTTTTTGAATAGCGGTGGTTTGGCCATCCTTGATAATCTTGGTATATTGTTTGCGGTTGGTGTTGCCATCGGTATGTCAAAAGAGCAGGATGGTGCTGCCGGCTTAAGTGGTCTTGTTGCCTGGCTGGTTGCGACTACCGTTCTTAGTGTCAGTGGGGTCGCCGGGCTTCAAGGTATCGAGGAAAGTGCGGTGAATCCAGCCTTTGAGAATATTCAAAACGTCTTTATCGGTATCCTATCAGGTATTGTTGCATCGATTATGTATAACCGGTTCAGTCATGTGCGATTACCGGATGCACTCGCTTTCTTCAGCGGAAAACGACTCGTACCGATCATGAGTGCGGCGTCCATGATGGTTGTATCAGTGTTGCTGTTGTTTGTTTGGCCAGTTGTCTATAATGCGCTGGTTTCGTTTGGTGAAGCGATCATTAGTCTGGAAGCTGTTGGCGCAGGTATATACGGTTTCCTTAACCGATTGCTCATACCAACCGGTTTGCATCACGCGTTGAACTCGGTTTTCTGGTTTGATGTTGCTGGCATCGATGACATTGCCAGCTTCTGGGCAAGCGAAGGTGAAAAAGGTGTGACAGGTCGCTATCTGGCCGGCTTTTTCCCAATTATGATGTTTGGTCTGCCAGCAGCGGCTTTAGCGATGTATCATACAGCTAAAACGAAACGGAAAAAACAGGCTGCATCCCTGTTAATGGCGGCGGCCTTTGCATCGTTCTTCACTGGTGTAACCGAAGCGCTTGAATTCTCGTTCATGTTCGTGGCACCTGTATTGTACGTTGTCCACGCAGCATTGACAGGGCTGTCACTCGCGGTCGCGGCCATGTTTGAATGGACTGCCGGCTTCAGTTTCAGTGCCGGTCTGGTTGACTATACCTTAAGCTTGGGCATACCCATTGCCAATCAGCCATATATGCTGATTCTGCAAGGTTTGGTATTTGCGGTTCTTTACTATTTCTTGTTCCGCTTCCTGATTGTGAAACTTGATTTAAATACACCTGGTCGGGAAAGTGATGAGCCGGGAGAAGGCGAAGTGGATGAAAGCTACAATGTTGAGGAAGGTACACTCGCTTCTGAAAAGGACGAAACAGCTGTAATGGCTGAGGAGATTTATCAAGGTCTTGGCGGAGATGAGAACGTCCGGACAGTTGATAATTGTGTATCCCGTCTCAGGCTGGAAGTGGATGATATGGATAAAGTTGATCAGGATAAAATTAAAGCAACCGGTGTACCGGGGGTCAATGTCGTCGGTAAGCATAATGTCCAAGTTGTTGTCGGTACACAGGTGCAGTTCGTTGCTGATGAAATCCGGAAGATCCGGAAAAGAGATGAATAATGATGGAAAGCGAACAGCTCCTATGTGGGCTGTTCGCTTTTAGGCTGTAAGATTTCTCAAAATCAGCAACTTTACGCTTCATTCAGCTGGAAAGTAAACCGGCTTTCATTCTCAAAATGACCTTTATTAAACCGTCGTTCAATGAATGTCACCTGATTATTTCGATCAACCAGAAGAACTGTTGAGCAGCGGGTGCCGTATTCGGGTGTTTTGATGAATAAGGGTGATAGTTTCCGTTCAAAATCCAGACCGACCCCCGTGTCCGGCAGAAGCTCATCCGGCGCCTGTTCGGCATCGGAAATAATGTCAAAAAGCGGGTCTGTCTCAATTGTCGCATTCTGCCTGAGATATGACGCAAGCCGTTCTTTACCTTTCATGACTTTCGGCCAAGGGGTGTCTAGAAACTCATTGCTTAACCCATGGGTGCCCGGGGAAACCATGGATATACTATCCTCGATATTGCTGTAATAATATAATTGCTCCGGGTTCCCGGCGATAAAGTTAAATCCGCCGTACACATTTTTTTCATGTTTTAGACCGGTAAAGAAACCGGCTACCGGCATGCTACTTTCTAAAAAGTCCTTGACAATATGTCCGCGTGACTTTTTGTTTTGCTGATCTTCATTCGGATCGCGATAGTTGGTCAATGCTGCAATCCGGCCGCTTTTTGTAATACCGAGCCAGGTGCCCATTCCAACCAGATCTCTCCCCGCCAGGATATCAGAGTTATCTTCCCAGAACTGAGCGGGGGCAGTTGGGCGTTTATAAAATTCATCCCGGTTAGCAGCGATGATTAATTTGTAATTCGGGTGATCGTGAAACTGAAAATTGATAAGACACATGATTAACAATCCTTTTTCCTTTCATTATAGCTTCCAGGCTGCATCAGCTCCAAATAAATGGTTTGCGGGCTGAGTATAGTTAGAGCTAAGTAAAAGCGGAAATATCGCCAGAAGGTAGGCGGGTATCGGCAGAAGAGCAGAAATATCTGCAGAAGAAAAACAATATCAACATAAGAATGTAAAGTATCCCCAGAATAGTAAGCCAGTACTTAAGGACGTAAGAATCACGTAAAAAAGGTAATCGGCGCAATACCGATTACCATCATTTAAATTGTATTACTTCTGTACGTGACTGATGCTTTCTTTCATGTTCGTTTCATTCATTTCCTCTGTGGGGTCGTTGCCCATTTTTAATGCTCTGTCTGCTGTGACAAGAATATTGCCGGATTTAATCTGTTCGGCATACTGTGCTGCCTGTTTGTCTGATAATCCTTTATCGAGTAATTTTTCATGAATGTCAGTTGTTTCCTCAACGCCACTGAAAATGACATTGGAGATTTTGTCCATGAATGACTGTTCACGGTTACTGGAAGTTTCTGTGCTTGTAATAGTAACGTCGGCATTTCTATTAAGTTTATCCGCATGTTTTCCGTGTGAAAAAATGGTGATGTTTTCTTTGAAATATCCTTCCAATTCCAGAACATTGACCGTTTTTACTGCCTCCTCAACTGATGAATATGGCCCATAAATTTCTTCTGCCAATTGGAGCACCTCCATTTTGAAAAAGTATATAATTCTTTTCCCTGAGAAGGTTCTGTCTGAAACATTAAACGTGAGACCTTTATCAACAGGTTAGCTGAACAGTGAAGCCTGCTGGCAGTTATATGCGAAGACTTATCCAAAGATCCGGTGGCGAAAGTCTTTCATGCCCGTGTTAAAGTTAGATGGTTCAGACACTGCTATGACAGGGTTTTGCTGATTTTTTAAACATGAGATAAAAAAACCTGCAAAATGGTTTCGAATGCGAAAGATTTATGCTAAACTTTGATAATATGTCTCAAAGGGAAAAGTCCATATTAGAGGCTTTCGATAAAATAGAAAGAAGGATTATTGATGGCGGAAAGTCAGGAAAATCAACAAACATTAAGTAAAGCTAAACGAACAACGCTCATGCTCGTATTGATATCAGGGGCGTTTGTCGCTATACTAAATCAAACGTTATTAGCAACCGCACTGCCGAAAATTATGGCTGATATGAATCTGGGGGAAAGTACTGCTCAATGGTTGACATCTATTTTCATGCTTGTCAATGGCATTATGATTCCAATAACAGCCTTGCTGATTAATCGTTTTACAACCAGAGGGCTATTCCTCACAGCAATGGGGCTGTTTGGGGCAGGGACCGTTATTTGTGCATTCGCCCCAAATTTTCCGCTGCTTATGGTGGGAAGAATCATCCAAGCTTCCGGTGCAGGGATTATCATGCCGCTGATGCAGACGATTTTGATGCTTGTTTATCCAATCGATAAACGAGGCTCTGCCATGGGCATGTTTGGCCTGGTCATTGCCTTTGCCCCGGCAATTGGCCCGACATTGTCCGGCTATCTGGTTGAGCATTTTCCTTGGAGAAGTTTATTCTATGTTGTCTTTCCTATCATTGTTATTGATATCACCATTGCATACTTTTTGCTGCGAAACGTTACGGAGCGGACGTTCCCGAGAGTGGATGTGCCGTCAATCATTTTGTCGACATTCGGTTTTGGCGGTCTGCTGTATGGGTTCAGTGTCGCCGGCTCAGCTGCGGGCGGCTGGGGCAGTAATCAAGTGATAATTTCCATGCTTGTAGGTGCTGTGTCGCTGACGTGCTTTATTCTCAGGCAACTGAGGCTTACACAGCCGATTCTGGAATTCAGGATTTTCAAATATAAAATGTTTACCCTGGCAACAGTGCTTGGCATGGTTGTCTTTATAGCCATGATTGGCGCAGCAACTGTTTTACCTATCCTGATGCAGGATTATCTTGGCTTTAGTGCACTCGAATCGGGATTGGCGCTTATGCCTGGTGCGGCCATCATGGGGATAATGAGTCCAATAACAGGCAGATTATTTGATAGATTCGGTGCTAGATACCTTGCGATTATCGGTCTGACAATCGTTACTGTAACAACCTTTATGCTGGCTGTATTGACGACTGAAACAACATTCACCTACATTGCGACAGTGAACGCTGTCCGGATGTTCGGTGTGGCTATGGTCATGATGCCGATCACGACCGCCGGACTGAATGAATTGCCGAACGAGATGATGCCTCATGGTACGGCGATGAACAATACTATGCGCCAGGTAGCTGGAGCAGTCGGAACAGCATTACTTGTAACAGTTATGTCCAATGCTGCTGTTCCGGAAGAAGGGAAACAGGGCTTAGTGCATGGCTCTAACGTGTCATTTGTTGTCGCAGGCATTGCAGCAGTTATTGGTATAATCTTGGCGTTTTTCGTGAAAAATCCAAAACAACATAACAGAAACGCTGTTTAGAAGATAACAGAGGGAGGCTATCGTCAGTCCGGCTGGCGCTGGCCTCTTTTTTGCTAAAAGTCCGAATTATTGCGGTGAAGCACAGCGATGAAAAAGTTTGAAACGTTCCGCATCAGTTTTACGTATTACACGTGGAATGGGGGAGGAATCATGCAATTTGTATCAATCGACTTTGAAACGGCAAACGAAAAGCGCAGCAGTCCATGTGCGATTGGAATTGCTGTTGTGAAGGGAAACGAGATTGTTGAAGAGTATTACAGTCTGATCAATCCGTTGACCCATTTCAGTTCGTTCAATACACGTATCCATGGTATTACAGCGGGTGATGTAGCAGACGCACCGACGTTTGCAGAACTGTGGCCGACATTAAACAGTTATTTATCGAATCATTTAGTTGTTGCCCACAACGCCAGTTTCGACATGAGTGTTATCCGTCATACACTTGATCAATTTAATCTTACATATCCGGAGATGGACTATCTTTGTACAGCGAATATTTCCAGGCGTGTCTGGCCGGAACTCACAAATCATAAGCTGAACACAGTTGCCTCTCGTCATGGCATTCAATTTGAGCATCATCATGCGCTGGAGGATGCTCGGGTCGCAGCCAAAATTTTAATCGAAGCTTTTAAGACATATGAAACGGATGAGATGGATATATTTCTAAGGAAGTGCCATATGTCAAAAGGCAGGATTTATGAACGGGGGTACTCCCCGCCTAAAGGGAAGAAGCGTGCGAGACAGAGCACGAAACTTTATTTCTGATTCATAGAAGGGAAGGCGATTCGAATGCGTGTAATTGTTGTAGGTGCAAGCGGTACGATCGGGCAAAAAATATCGGAAGCTCTTGAGCCGAATCATGAGGTTCTCCGTGCGGGGAGACACGGTGTGGATGTCTCGGTTGATATTATGTCACCGGACAGTATAGCTGATATGTACAAAATGACCGGCCGCGTTGATGCCGTTATTAATGCCTCGGGAGGCGCTAATTTCAAGGCGGTTTCGGACCTGACACCTGAGCTTAATGAAAAAGGGATTGAGAGCAAGCTCAAAGGTCAGATAAATCTGGTGCTGCTTGGGCAGGAATATCTGAATGACGGTGGCAGCTTCACGTTAACGACCGGCGTCATGATGGATGATCCCATCCCATTGGGCGCTTCAGCTGCCATGGCAAATGGCGGTGTTAAAGCATTCGTGAAATCGGCAGCGATTGAAGTGCCACGCGGAATCCGGATTAACTGTGTCAGTCCCAATATCGTTCAGGAATCCTGGGATAGAATTGGTGGTTTATTTGCTGGATTTACACCAGTACCCGCAGACCGTGTGGCAAGGGCTTATGTTAAAAGTGTGGAAGGCGCCCAAACCGGGCAGAATTATGAAGTGTATTGAAAAATGAGTTATCGCTGAAAAATGAAGTACAATTTTTAACGATGATGGAGGAATCGATATGGCTGATATCAAATATGAAATCGTTGAACATATTGCGACACTGTCCGAATCACCAAAAGGCTGGACAAAAGAACTGAATTTAGTAAGCTGGAACGAACGCGATCCGAAATACGATCTTCGGGACTGGTCCCCAGATAAAACGAAAATGGGTAAAGGCGTTACACTGACAGAAACGGATCTGACCAATTTGAAGGCCGCACTGGAGGAACTTGATCTATAGCAGCGCTGTTTGTACATCTTCCCATTATGATTTGGCAAAAAATGTAGTATCATGGTCGTATACATATTTATACAACAGAATGGAGGACATCGAATTGAATAAGACACGTTGGTTTGCACTAGGGATTGCAGTCATTTTACTTGTGGCTTCAATTGGCATCAGGTTCATGAGCAGTTTATTCTCAACTGATGTGGAAGCTCTGTTCGACACGCCCAATCAGCCATTTCAGGAAAAGGTTGTTGAAGAAGGCACCGGTAAGAAAATTGCGGTTGTTGAACTTGATGGGGTTATCCAGGATACGTCCACATCTTCCGTCCTAAATTCGGGTGGCTACAACCATGACCGGTTCCTGAAAAAGCTGGAATATGTTGGAGAAGATCGGTCCGTCTCAGGCGTTATATTGCGCGTCAATACACCAGGCGGCGGGGTTGTAGAAAGTGATGAGATTCATGATAAGATTGTTGAGATAAGGGAAGAACATAACAAACCAGTCTATGTTTCAATGGGTAACACGGCAGCTTCAGGCGGCTATTATGTATCGGCCCCTGCAGATAAAATTATCGCGCATCCGGCAACATTGACCGGATCGATTGGTGTTATCATGCAAAGCTATAACTTTACAGAGCTTGCTGATCAGCTCGGAATTGATATGAATACAATCAAAAGTGGCGAATTTAAAGATATCATGTCCCCAACGAGGGAAATGACCGATGAAGAGCGTGATATACTGCAGACAATGATTGATGACATGTATGCCGATTTTGTTCAGGTCATTATGGATGGCCGTGATATGTCAGAGTCCAAAGTACGTGATCTGGGAGACGGCCGTGTGTATACCGGACAGCAGGCGGCTGACAACGGGCTGGTTGATGGACTCGGCAACCTGGAAGATACCATAGCCATGATGAAAGAAGACTATGAGTGGGCGAATGCGCAAGTTGTTGAATATCAAGGTGGTTACGCCTGGGAAACGTTCCTTGGCGGCCAGGTAAAAAGCCTGTTCAGCAATGAAGATCAGAGTCTGATGGCTATTCAGGAGCTGTTACAGCAAACGGATGGCCCGCGTGCCATGTACTTATATTCGAAATAAGGAGGTGCCGTTATGAGTGAGAATCAGGAAACATATGAAGCACAAACCACCGAAGCCGTAAATCATCGTTATGCTGGGTTCTGGATGCGCTTCTGGGCGTATCTGGCTGATTTGATTATTGTGTTCAGCATTAACGGCATCTTACTTAGCCCGTTTAAATTTATGAATGATGGCAACGGAATCGATATCGGACTTTGGACAGCAGGTGGAATCATTGGAGCCATTGTGCTTTATTTGTATTTTCTGCTGATGACAAAATTTTTCAGAAAAACACTTGGTAAAATGATTTTTGGTCTGCGCGTTGTCCGCGAAGACAGGGCGCCATTGGAATGGAGCGATCTGATTTTCAGGGAAGTAATCGGACGTTTTATTCACCGTGTGTTCTGGTTTACAAACCTGTTATATTTGTTTGTTGCATTCGGTACGCAAAAACAGGGAATCCATGACATGTTCGGGAACACACGCGTTGTGTTTGACCGATAAAGTGAAACGAAAGTATTTACGGGTACTAATCACAAATAGATTAGTACCCTATTTTTTATGATGAAAAATTGGTGTTTATCTCTGTTTAACGTTTTAAATATCGATGAAATAGCAATTATCCTAGATAAAATTTTTATACTGCCTTCTGCCTGATGTGTAAAACAGTTGTGAAAAAGTTGTTGATTATTATTTTAAAGAATGTGTTTGAAAAGAACTGAAGGGCTTCTGATCTTCAGTTCTTTGCTTCAACTACATTTCTAATTCGAAATCCTTCACGTACGCTTGCGGCGTCATAATCGCTTTGCCGTCGAATGTATTGAGCGGCTCGCCATTTTGAACGCAGTTTGGTGTATTCGGTTGTGCGAGTGCCTGGCGGGCAACCCCAACAAAGTCAGCTTGGTTTTGCTTCAAGACATTTGCGGCTTTTGAGGGATCACTTAACTCCCCGCATGCAATAACAGGCTTGTTCGTAAACTTCTTGGCTGCTTCTGTCATCGTCATTGTACCTTCTCCGAACCCTGGTGTGGTTGCGTCATCATCTGAGATGTGAATATAGTCGATACTCGTTTTTCCGAGCTCTGAGAAGATAATTTCTGCATCCGCTTCACCGCCCGGCCATTTGTAGTTGCCGTTTGTTGCTTTCAGCTGGGAGATCCGAATGCCAAGAATCATGTCACCCCCAATTGCCTCCCTTACTTCCTCGGTCACTTCTTTAAGAAGACGGACGCGATTTTCTACACTGCCGCCATATTGATCCGTTCGATGATTGCTGACCTCCGATAAAAATTCGTCGAGTAGGTAACCGTTCGCTCCGTGTAATTCAACGCCGCTGAAACCTGCTTGATTCGCAAGTTCTGCTGATCGAACGAAGCCTTGTTTCACTTCTTCAATTTCTTCTAAGGTTAACGCTTTTGCGGTGGAGAATGGACCGCTACCGTAATATACTTCTACCTTATCCGCCGGCGGAGAAAACTCAGATGGTGCAACCGTAACATCTGTATAAACATTCCCTTGTGTTTGGGCTCCTCCATGCATAAGTTGCGCAATCATTAACGCCCCGTGGGACTTCACGCTTCTCACAATGGGCTCCCAAGCTTTCGCGTGCTTTTCAGTCGCGAGGCCGCCTTGATACTTGTATGCTTGGCTATGCTGTGTATCTGGATATACTCCTTCAGTGATGACCGCCGCAAATCCTCCTTTTGCAAAACGTTCGTAGTATTTGTGCATGCGCTCATTCGGCGTACCATCTTCTTCTGAACTGACGCGTGTCATCGGCGCGACAATATATCGATTTCGTAATATATGCTTTCCTATGTTGCCTTGATTAAATAGTTCTTCCACAATGACCACCTTGCTTTCATTAACTTCTAAAGTGTTTATTCCTGTTCAGCCGCAAGTTTAAACCACTTTAAACCCGAGTGGCAAGTTGCTGAAACGAACATTGCGAGATAAGTATGTATAGCACTTAGTGAGAGGTATCGAGGTGAGAAGCCAGGTTGGGATCAGCATAAAACACATTAAATTCAGAAACACTACATTCTGGAGGTGTTTTTATGGCTGATAAAAAGGATAACAGAAGTAAGACACAGGTCAAATCAAGTGTCAACAAACAAGGGCTTAGTGAGGACGCAGCAGATCAGCAGCCGGATAGCCAGCTTGAGCAGCGTGCCAAAAAGAGAAACACGAAAATCTAGCTGAGGCACCATTTAAAAGATAAGGGTGAGAACAATCGATAACACTTTGAACTATCTGCGTGAAGCACTGGCTAACCATCAGGACGATGCTGTGCTGAAACAAATTATAGGCAAACTTAAGCATAATGACTTTAAAAATGAAGAGGAATTTGTGCGAGTTCTTGATGAGGAGGAAATGGCATTTCTTGATTCGGTCGTTGAGAAAGAATTGAATTATGCCAAGAATGCGGAAGATGATGTACGCGCCAGCCAATTAAGAGACGTGTATGAATTGCTTTTTTGAAGGCAATTAGCTCATAATTGCACCAAATTTTCAGGTGAAATTTACCATTGATTTTAACTGGTTTAAAGGTTATTATATAAATACAGGCTGCAATGTTCGTATTTAAATAAGTTTTAACCTCTAACAGATGAATAGGGAGTTTTATATCGGGACTCAAATGTCGAGCCTCCTTTGAGTGGAAGACAGGAAGGTTCCTGCAAACACCCACTTGGCGAAGTGGTGGTTTTAAAACTTTTTATTTAAAGAATACGGCAATTGTGGCTGCATACCACTAAAGTAATAAGCCGGTTTCCGTCAGGGAGCCGGCTTTTGTGTGTCACTAAAAAATGATAGCTCCTTCTTAATCAGTCATGGAAATTTTTCGTAATATCGTCTATAATTTGTATATTAAGGAGGAGCGTTTGTTATGAAAACAAGCCGGTTCATGAGATTTTTAGGCGGCCGTGATTTGGTCTTCGGTGTGGCTCTGTTAATTTTAATCGGAATCACCATTTTTATTTATACAAAAGTTTCGTTTATTTTTAATCCGGTTCTGACCATACTGTCGACTGTACTGCCGCCGGTTATCCTAGCCTTTATTGCCTATTATTTGCTGAATCCGATTGTTAATCTTCTGGAGCGTGTACATATTAACCGTATCTGGGGTATTATTATCATTATCCTCGGTATCAGCGGGCTGCTGACCGGACTGATTTTACTGACGGCGCCTGCTATTGAGACGCAGGTAAAGGAATTGGCATCCAAATTTCCGACCTACCTGCAGCAAATGGGCGAGGGGATTGACACCTGGATTCAGAATTCTTTCCTCGCACCTTACTATGAACAGGGTTATGCCTGGTTCACGTCCAACTTAAGTAATGTAACGAGCAGAATCACCGAGCACCTCGGCGGGGCAGTCGAAGGGGTGCAGAATGTTGCCAGCACCATCACCAGTGTTGTGGTTGCCATTATCACATTCCCATTTATTTTGTTCTTTTTATTAAAAGATGGGGACCATTTCAAACGTTTTTGCCTGAAATTGCTCCCACCTAGATACAGGGATGAAGCGAATCAGATTCTGCACAATATGGATATCCAAGTCGGCTCCTATATCCAAGGGCAGATTATTGTCGCTTCGTGCATTGGAATTTTATTGTACATCGGCTATTTAATCATTGGTCTTGATTACGCAATCACGCTTGCCATTATCGCTGGTATCACAAGTGTCGTACCTTATTTGGGACCAATGGTTGCGATAACGCCGGCTATTATCATTGCGATCGTAAATTCCCCGATTATGCTGTTGAAATTAGGCATTGTCTGGGCCGCTGTTCAATTTCTGGAAGGGAATTTTGTTTCACCGAACGTTATGGGTAAGACAATGCAGATCCATCCGCTAACCATTATCATCGTATTATTGGTGGCAGGGAATCTGTTCGGCATTGTCGGTGTCATTCTCGGCATCCCGGGCTACGCGATACTAAAAGTCATTGCAGTTTTCTTCTTTGAAAAATTCAAAGCACGCTATAACCGGTATTATGGGGAAGACTATGGTGCTTATGAAGAAAAATGAGGATAATCAATTGGAAATATGAGCAAGTGTATAGAATATGGGCGCGTGCGCTTAAACATGAGCGCGAGAATAGAAACATGAGCGTGAAACCAGAAACATGGGCATAAAGATATTGGGGGATTCCTGTTTTGCAACTTAACGTCAAGCATTCATTAATTGATACGGAAACGATAAAGCAACTAGCCGGAATGTATGATTTGCCGAATGACGTGCAATGTGAATTACTCACCAGCGGAAAGAATGATACATATCTCTTAACGGACCAGAACGAAGCGAAATATATTTTCAGGCTTTACCGGGCCGGACATCGGGATAAAGAAGCAATTTTGTTTGAACTGGATGCAGTCAATTATTTGCATACACAGGGGTTCCGCGCATCATATCCGATTAAGAAGCCAGACGATGATTATTTAACAGAAATTGCAGCGCCCGAGGGCTTGCGATATGGTGTTCTGTTCAATTATTCGGAAGGGGAACGGCCGCAAATCAACGAGAAACATTCAGGATTGATAGGTGCAGCTCTTGGCGAGTTGCATGAGCGGACCTTAGGATTCCTCTCAAGTCATGATCGCGGTTTTGAGCTGGACACCAGTCATTTGCTCGATGAACCGGCAGCGGTTATTTCGCCGGTGATCGAGAGGTATCTTGGCGGCCAGTCTGTGACGATTTTACATACCGTTGTGGAAAATACGAAAGCTGACTTGAAGGAATACAATCTCGAAAAAGGATTCTGTCACGGTAATTTTTATAATCATAATATGCATATTCATGATGGCAAGATTGACGTGTTCGATTTTGACGACTGTGCGGTCGGATATCGCGCTTATGATATTGCCGTTTCTTGGTGGGATCTGAAAAACAACTATAAAAATTTGGAAGAGGAATACTGGAATGCATTTCTAAAAGGATATTTGACTGAAAAGCATCTGGCAGCAGATGATGTTCGCAGCCTCCCACTGTTTATTACAGCTAGGCGGATTTGGCTGATGGGGACAATGATTACCAATGATGATGTGTGGGGGACGAATTGGATTAACGAACAGACTTTGTCATTGTTTATCGGTCAGCTGAGGACCGACCGACTTGGTGATGCGGACTTGAGGGAACTTGATGAAAACCAGGCGCGATTATAAAAAAACCTGCGATTCACCCGCAGGTTTTTCCAGGCAGTTACGAAAGTACAGATAATTTCTTAACTGCATAAGTGCAACTAAAGTTTTCTAACGGTGTCTACTTCATATTGATAACAATTTTTCCTTTTGCATGGTGTGTTTCACTCAGTTGATGCGCTTCGCGGATTCTTTCTTCGTTGAATGGAAAGCTTTTCCCTATATAAGCTTTCACGTCACCTTTTTCCATTAATTTACCCAGTCTGGTCAGCTGTTGGCCGTCCGGTTCAAGCCATAAGAACCCGGCTTTAGCATTTTTGGAGGCAGCGGTTTCTTCATCTGGCGGCTGGGCAATGGAAACAAGCTTACCGCCTTCTTTCAGTACATTGAAACTCTTCTCCTGGATTTCGCCGCCCATCGTGTCAACGACAATGTCAAAGTCATCCAGTTTCTGCTCAAAATCTTCTGTCTGATAATCAATAAATTGATCGACACCCATCTCTTTCAGGAACTCCTCATTTTTGGCGCTCGCTGTTGATGCGACATGGGCACCGAAACTTTTGGCAATTTGGATGGCAAAGCTTCCAACACCGCCTGAACCGGCATGGATCAGGACTTTATCATCCCTTTTTATATCGGAAAAGTCGACCAGACACTGCCATGCAGTAAGGCCTGTCAGTGGTGTTGCGGCAGCTTCTTCAAATGAGATATTATCAGGAATTTTTGCTAATAGCTCTTTATCGACTGCTGTATACTCAGCATAGGTTCCTTTTTCTGTTGTATCAGGCCTGGCGAATACTTTATCGCCGGCTGTAAATCCGGAAACATTATCTCCGGTCTCTGCAATTACTCCTGCGGCATCCCAGCCCAGAATGATTGGAAATTCGAAAGGGAGCCGTTCCTGCAGATAGCCTTCCCGCACTTTCCAGTCGATCGGGTTAATCGATGTTGTATAAAGCTCCACCAGTACCTGATTATCTGTTATGACAGGTTTGGGAACTTCCTCTTCACTAAGTTGATCGGTGCTTCCGTATTCATGAATAACAACCGCTCTCAAATTGAACCCTTCTTCCATAATATATTTTGTGTTAGTTTACCCTTCTTGTCATATTTTAAATCTTTTATCCTGCATGTACCTGGCAGTAAAATCTCCATTGATTGAAGTTTCACTTTAAGGGGTTGAATTAGATTAAAAACGGTAATAAGAAAAAAGGGTGATTTGTTTATGGTTGAACGATTAATTTCATTTGATCCGGTTCTGCCGGAGATACCAAAAGTGCTTATTCTTGGATCAATGCCAGGTGGTGTTTCATTGGAGAAAAAAGAATATTACGGTAATCCCCGCAACCATTTTTGGCGAATTATTTACGGATTATTTGATGAGGAACCGGATTCGCAATATGAAGACAAAATGGCATTTGTCAAAACGCGTCATATCGCTTTATGGGATACAATCGGTACGTGCTACCGAGAGGGAAGCCTGGACAAAAATATCGTGGATGAACAACCGAATGATATTTGGGGATTGTTAGAGAGCCATCCGTCCATCCAGCTGGTTGCCTGCAATGGAACAAAGTCGTATGAAACGTTTAAGCGACATTTTAAATTAAACCGGGTCAATGTCATTAAATTGCCATCGACCAGTCCAATTCCAGGACGTTATACGAAGAATTTTAATGAGAAGTTTGAAGAATGGAAGCAAATCTTGGATTATCTTTGATGAATTTCGGTATCAGTCATGATACAATGGGATTAAGACAAAAGTCTTACTTTGGCTTGTGTTACAAGACTTAAAGTATTTTGATGGGGCAGATTGTCCCAAATATGAGAAATTTATAATGAATAATTGCTGTTACACATAAATAGAATGGAATTGGCTGTTTTTTAAAGGACCGTAAACGAGCCGCAAGCTGCAACTTGCGACTCGCGACAGTTATTTGGTGAGAATGGCGGCCTTGATCAACGTTCGAAAAAAGTAATGCACCTGAATTCGCAAAGGAATCGGCGGTGTATTACTTTTTTTCATTTGAACCGGCAATTAACAATACGAGCGTCCCAAACATCAACATTAACTCGAGAGTCTTGTCAATTGGGATCACTTAATTCAGCCCCTTTCATATTAAGGGATGTGAGGCCGCCAGTTAAGAAATGATTATCTTCACTGCTTTCGTTCAAAAGCATCCTCTCAATAAGCTGTCCATTTCATTATACTATAGAAAATCTGGAAAAGCTTGTCATTTTCGAAAAATAGTAAAATATTCTTATAACTTTGCTGACAATGGATGTTTGACAGTTTTTGTCGAGTTTATAGCAATCGATGCACTGGCTTGGCGGGTCAACATTTCCCTTTGCATGGCTTCAGTATTTTCCGCCGTTTCCATGAGGTACCATAGCTAAATAGGCGAAATCGCTTGCCATGTTTTGTATAATAAAGATAGAGTGATAGATGTTAGAGAGGAGATGTGTCGTGAAACGGAAGACATGGCTGAAAATTGGTATCGGGGTCTTGAGTGTCCTGTTAATTATAGATGTTGTCGCAAGTTTCTACTTTTATAATTTGGCAATTGACCGTGGCGAAAAGGACTTTCTCCAGGGAAATGAGGACCTGGAGGCATCCGCGGAAACGATGGAAGTGCTGCGTGAAGGCGACTGGCGTAAATGGGTTGACGAGCAAGATTTCGACGAATGGACGATGACCTCGAGGGATGGTCTGGAATTGAAAGGTTACTTTCTTGAAGCGGAAGAGCCGTCCAATAAAGTCGTTGTGATGGCGCATGGTTATCTGGGAAATGCGATGAATATGGGGTTATATGGCCAATACTATTACGAACAAAAAGGCTATAACATATTTACAGCCGATGCACGCGGACATGGCGCTAGCGGCGGAGACTATATTGGCTTCGGATGGCATGATCGAAAGGATTATGTGGATTGGATTGACCGGATTATTAAAAGGTACGGAGAAGATACCGAGATCATTCTGCATGGTGTTTCAATGGGGGCTGCAACAGTACTGATGACAGCCGGAGAGGAACTGCCTGACAATGTGAAGGCTGTAATTGCGGACAGCCCATATACGAGTGTGTACGATATGTTCTCCTATCAGATGGGCCGGATGTTCAATTTGCCGTCATTCCCGTTTCTGCCATCGACAAGTGTTGTAACGAATATCCGGGCAGGTTATTCTTTGCAAGAAGCATCAGCCCTTGAACAGGTTAAAAAAGCGGACGTTCCAATTCTTTATATCCATGGGACCGATGATACATTTGTGCCCGCCAGGATGTCGCAAACACTATATGAAAATACGAAAAGTGAAGCTGAACTCATGACAGTGGACAATGCCGGTCACGGTGAGCCGTATGTGGTGGCTAAGGAAAAGTATATTGATAAGGTCAATGCGTTTCTGGATAAACACACAGACTGGTAATAATAGACTTCTTGGTATATATTATTGATTCAAATATATTAACCGAATTTAAGGTTCGGCGTTTTCCGTGGAAAATTG
This sequence comes from Lentibacillus jeotgali, assembly GCF_000224785.1. Classification (GTDB taxonomy): domain Bacteria; phylum Bacillota; class Bacilli; order Bacillales; family Amphibacillaceae; genus Lentibacillus; species Lentibacillus jeotgali. The sequence continues at coordinate 351,835 of NZ_AGAV01000005.1, forward strand.
CAAACAAAAACGGAAGTCCTCGTTAGGAGGGCGTCCGTTTTATTAATCGATTCTAAAGATATTCGTCAAACCAGCGTGTGATATGATTCAACCGTTCGATGCGCATTTCCGGTTTGCCGCTCCGGCTTAATTCATGGTTGGCGCCCGGGAAACGGACAAATTCGACTTCCTTCCGTAGATGCTTTAATGCCACAAACATTTGCTCACTTTGTTCGATCGGGCAACGGAAATCTTTTTCCCCGTGCACGAGCAGTAGGGGCGTCTCAATATTTTCTGCATATTTCAGTGGCGAGAAGTCCCAGAGCTTTGCCGGGTCTTCCAGCAGATTATTCCCTAACTCCCATTTGGTGAAGAAATATCCGATATCGCTCACACCATAGAAACTGAGCCAGTTGCTGATGCAGCGCTGTGTAACGGCTGCCTTGAACCGTTTGGTATGGCTGACAACCCAATTTGTCATAAAGCCGCCATAGCTACCGCCTGTGACGCCAAGCCGGTCCTGGTCAATGAAATCATATTTATCCAGCACATAATCAACCGCACTCATCAAATCAGAATAGTCTTTTCCACCATAGTCTTCACGGCAGGCGTTGACAAACGTCTGACCATAGCCATGACTTCCACGCGGGTTCGTGTACAAAACTACATAGCCTTTGGCAGCAAGCAATTGCAATTCGTGGAAAAATGTCTGCCCGTACATGGCATGCGGTCCGCCATGTACTTCCAACACAAATGGATATTTTTTGCTTTCTTCAAACCCATATGGGCACAACAGCCAGCCCTGAATTTCCCAGCCGTCGTCCGCTTTAAGCGATAGCATCTCCGGCTCGCTGAGTTCAATATTATCCAATAGCACTCGATTGGCATCGGTTAACCGGTTCGGCTGCCCCTTACTGTCCATGTGATAGAAATTGCCTGGATTAAGCGGTGTGCTGATGCCGAGGATAAATGCTCCATCACGGTGCGAAAAGCCAAAGACATGATTATTGTCTTTGTACAGTGTTTTCAGTTCACCATTCATGTCGGCTTGGTATAACCCGGTTGCACCATGATCGGTCCCAATGAAAAATAAACGCTGTTCATCATTGCTCCAGAGAGGGCCGTTTTCAGATTCACCCATTCGCGTGTCGCCAATCATGGTATCACCTAACTGGAAGTCCCAGCCATTGCTCAGGCAGGTTCTGTCACCAGTGGGGGCTTCGAAAATGAATAGGTCATTTAATGTGGCGCCCTGATAGGCAAACTCATGACCAAGGCAGGCAATTTTTGATCCGCTTGGTGAAAAATGTGCATTGCCGTATTGGCCATTTCCATCGGTTAGCGTTATTGTTACCTTTGTTTCAAGGTTTAACATATGAAGATCATGAACTAACTCATAATCTCTGTCCTTATCAAGGTTGGCACTGAATAACATATATTTTCCATCAGGTGATATGTCCTCGATGTTATGATCAGTATCAGCCGTGGTCAGCTGTTTAAATGTCATATTCTCCAAATTCAGCCGGACAATCTGCATGTGTTTGTCGTCGTGGAATCCGTTTGCGTCTGACTTGTATTTTAGACGGGTGACCACAAGAGGCTGCCTGCTTTTTTCTTCCTGTTCCCTCTGTCGTTCTTCTTTAGTTGGTTCCCGCTGGTCTGTTACGTCATCGTTATTTTCCAGCAGAGCATTGAAAATAACGTATCTGCCGTCTTGGGACCATTCGGGGTTGAAGGCGCCATTTCTGAACGTTGTTAGCTGTCTCGCTTCACCGCCGTTGGTATGTAATAGCCATAGTTGCGGAACCCCGCTCCTGGTTGATTGGAAAACAAGTTTTTTGCTATCTGGTGAAAACCGCGGGTGACTGTTTTGGGCATTATCAAATGTCCACTGCCTTGGTTTCTGTTCATTGATAGGCTGAAAAAAGATTTGTGAGGCATAGTCGTTTTCATCATTCGCAGCAGTTGATACAAATGCATAGGCATTTCCGTCCGGTGTCAATTGCGGATCACTGTAGACATCAATATGCTTCAGGTCTTCTGCCGTTAAAGCACGTTTCGCAGTACTCATAAAGATCCCTCCTAGTAAGGCTTTATTAAGCGTACGGGTCATGTTAAGCTCACACGCTCATGTCCTCCGGGCCTGATTTTAGAAAAGCCTTTTGTGCATGTGACAAAAGGCTAGATTCGTTGCTTAACAAGACCGGCATCCACTTCATAAGCTTCCTGCAGCATTTGGGTTGTTTTCCCTGGTATCCCCTCAGCAATCTTCTTGCCGTCAACTTCAACGATCGGCATGACTTCTGATGTACTGCTTGACAGGAAGACTTCATCGGCATCTGCAATATCTTCAATTGAAAAAGCCTGCTCGACAAATGGGATATTCAAACCAGCAGCAAACTGTTCAACGCGCATCCGCACGCAGCCGTGAAGAATACGGTTTGTAGCAGGGTGTGTATAGATTTTGCCATCTTTTACAAGATAAACATTCGATGAACTGCATTCAGTCACTTTGCCGTCACGCTCCAGAATTGCTTCATAAGAGCCGTTTTCCTGGGCTGCCTGTTTTGCGAGCACATTTGGAAGCAGGTTTAAACTCTTAATATAGCAATTTTCCCAGCGTGTATCGCGCTTTGTGATAGCCGATACGCCGTTTGTCAGATTCTTCGTTTTACGCGGCATATCCTGGACATAGGCGTAAACGTTTGCCGGGGTATCTACCGGAAAAGCATGATTACGCGGTGCGGAACCACGAGTCGCCTGCAGGTAAACAATGCCGTCAGATGTCATCTCATTCTGCGACAGCAGGTCATGCAGCAGGCTAGTGATCTCTTGTCTGGAAAATGGGAGATCAATCTTAATCGCCTCAGCAGACCGGAATAGCCTGTTGACATGTTCAGTTATCAGATAGTATGCCCCTTGATAAATACGAATCACTTCATAAATACCATCGCCAAACTGCAATCCCCGCTCTTCAAACGGGTATGTCAGGCTGTCACGATTGGTGAAATCAGCTTGAGATAGTATAATAGGATATACGGACAATACATTCGCCTCCTTAAAATAACTTCATTTTATAATGGTACGCTTTTTCTGTAAAGAGTGACAAATATCACAGGATAATGGTTTGAATTTCCTTATAATGTCATATACAAATATAATAAGGAAAAGGGGGAAGCACTATGGAACCAATTTTGGAACGTTTGAGCCCACAGGAATACGATATACTGATAGATGCTTCAAATGAGATACATATACCAAAAAACTCATTTGTCTTTAGAGAAGGAACGTCTGCTGAACATATATATTTTCTGATTCAGGGAAAAGTACGTGTTTATAAAAAAATTGAATCAAACAAAGAACTGACCATTTTTACACGTGGTATGTATGATGGCATCGGTGAAATAGGCGTTTTTGGCGGTGTTAACTATTCGAATTCTGCAAAGGCGCTTCAGGATAGTGTTTTATATGTGATTGACCGAAAGACCATAGAAGAAATTTTATCGCAAAATGGCCGTATAAGCCTTCACTTCACCCGCTGGATAGCTGAATCACTTGAAGCAAGCAAAGCAAAAATCCGTGATTATATTGCGTTTGGCTCAGAAGGGGCAGTTGCCTCCGTGTTTGTCCGTTTCTCGAATATGTACGGTGTTGTTACCCCTGATGGTGTTCGGATTACCGAACCTGTCATGATTCAGGATATCAGCAAGCATATTGCCATTTCCAGAGAAACGGTCAGCCGGATCGTGAATAAATGGAAAGAGCAAGACATCGTTGACAATGAAAATAAATTCTTTTTGATTAAAAATATGGCTTACCTTAAAAACCTGCTTATGTGCGATCATTGCAGTGTTGAAAATTGTGTCCTGTAGCAGGGGGGTTCATATATATAATCGAAATGAAATGGGAAAAAGGTGCATGAAAAAATAAAACTCTCTTTTTTTCCGATATCTTATCAGGGGCCCACTCGAGGAAAGTAATGAAGAGGTCTTTCGGTAAAAAAATTGTCAAAAACGGTTGATTCCATTTAGCAAGGTTGGTATAATAAAAATATTCTACAAAAAAACACAAGTTTTGCAGATGCAAGACGTGCGGGTGTAGTTTAGTGGTAAAACCTCAGCCTTCCAAGCTGATGTCGTGGGTTCGATTCCCATCACCCGCTCCATACATAAGTAAGTCATAACGCAGTGTTTCGCCATATTCCGAAGCATTGCGTTTTTTCATAGCACCAGCCTTTCCGCTTTACTTGAATATGCCATTTTCACCATGTATTCTATGCATAAAGTGAAACTTCGTTTAGCGGGACGCTTTTTCCCCCTGAACGTTAGTCGAACAGAATCGGGCATTTAGGGTCAGTTACCCGCCGTCATTTGGCGGATTACTGACCATTACATGCGGGATAAAGTGAAACTTCGTTTAGTGGGACGCTTTTCCCACTGAACGTTAGTCGAACAGAATCGGGCATTTAGGGTCAGTTACCCGTCGTCATTTGGCGGATTACTGACCATTACATGCGGGATAAAACCACAATAAATTGAGGGATACGTTATGAAACAACTTTTGCAGACACTGAAGCAGATTGATGGAAAAGGCTATAAAGCATATAAGAGTGTGCAAGGACACTACAAATTTTCCGATTTTGATTTATATATAGATTATGTTCAGGGTGATCCATTTGCAACACCATCTAAGATCCGAGCAGTTGTCCCGGCGAAAAAACGTGCACTGGATGACAGCTGGCTTGAGTCGTACAGACGCAGAGTTGCAACAGAGGACATTATTGCGCGCAAGGTTGGCGCCGCCATTACGAAAGGCAATTTTTCTATAAAAGGATCTGGGAAAAGCGGCAGCATCCAATTTGACCGCCCGGGCCAGGAAGTACTTGAACGCAGCGCTGTGCAGGCAGACGCCAGTTCAATCACTGTTTGTATTTCAATCGGCTTGCCGGCAAATGGACGCAAAATTAATGGCAGAGAGGCAGAAAAATTGTTTGCCGATGCGATCCCTGCTATTTTAAAAAATTCTGTTTTTTCGATTAGTGACAAGGAAATTGAAGACGCTGTCCAGCTGGCTGATCAGCAGGAAGCGATCAGAGCGGAAATGCGCAAAAACAATTGGATTTCATTTGTTGCCAACGGGTCTGTTCTTCCGAGAGGGAGCGGTGTTAGCAACCGGCCGCTGAAAGATGCGGTGCCGTTTCAGAGCCCAAAAGAAAATGAGGTTACCATTGAAATTCCACATCAGACAGGGCCGGTTAAAGGCATGGCAATTGAGAAAGGGATAACCCTGATTGTCGGCGGCGGTTACCATGGTAAAAGCACAATCCTGGAGGCGATTGAACGCGGCATTTATTCTCATACACAAGGGGATGGACGTGAATATGTGCTCACAGATCCGGATGCGGTGAAAATCCGCGCTGAAGATGGCCGGCAAGTAACAGGTGTTAATATTTCGCCGTTCATCAATAATTTGCCGCACAAACAGGATACGACGTTTTTTTCAACGGAAAATGCCAGTGGGAGTACATCACAGGCAGCCAATGTGATGGAGGCTCTAGAAGCTGGTGCAAGCACCTTGCTGATTGATGAGGATACAAGTGCGACCAACTTTATGATCCGTGACCAGCGGATGCAGCAGCTCGTTCATAAGGATAAAGAACCGATCACCCCGTTCATTGATAAAATCAAACAGATGCGTGACCAGCTTGAAGTGTCAACGCTATTGGTAATGGGCGGTTCCGGCGATTACTTTGACGTTGCCGATTCGGTCATTATGATGGAAGCTTATGTACCATATAATGTCACTGATGAGGCAAAAGCAATCATATCGACAAATCCGGTTGTACGGTCATCAGAAAAAGAAGAGACATTTGGCAGCATCAGTGAGCGGTATTTTCAGCAGAATTCCCTGCAGACCAGAAAAGGCAAAAAATCCAAAACGCAGGCTAAAGGGCTTACTAAAATACTGATGGGCCAAATAGATATTTCGTTTGCAGCGACAGAACAGCTTGTTGATACGTCACAGACAAACATGATTGCTGAAATCATTCAATATTTGGACCGTACCAATGCGCTCGGAAACAAAACATTGCATGAACTGCTCACTGATATCGAGCGGCAAATGGATCAAAAAGGACTTGCTTCCTTTACGATATTTAAAGACCAGCACCCGGGCGATATTGCGCGTCCAAGACGGTACGAAATTGCAGCTGTGCTGAACAGAATGCGTACAGCAAAGATTCAACAAAAACGGTAAAACGAAAAGGAGGCAGCCCGAATGAAAACAGAGCAGCTCAAGCAGGAAATTATTGCATACAGCGAAGAAATCGGCATCGACAAAATCGGGTTTGCTTCTGCAGATGTATTTGAAGGATTGAAAGAACGGCTGAAGCGTCAGCAGGAACTCGGTTACCAGTCGGGTTTCGAAAAAGGTTCGATTGAGGAGCGGACAGAACCTGACAGGCTGCTTCCGGAAGCACAATCGATCATTTCCATTGCGCTTGCGTATCCATCGCGTATCAAAGATGCTCCGAAAAGTACAAAAGAAGAGCGCCGCGGCGTATTTTGCCGTGCTTCGTGGGGTGTGGATTATCACGACGTATTAAAGGAAAAACTCAGCAAACTCTCAGCCTTTATCAAAGAAAAGGTACCTGAAGCGTCGATGAAAGAAATGGTTGATACAGGCGAACTGTCCGACAGGGCTGTTGCTGAACGGGCGGGGATCGGATTCAGCGGCAAGAACACCGCGATGATCACACCCGAATTCGGCTCGTATGTTTATCTGGGTGAACTGATCACAAATCTTTCATTTATTCCGGATACCCCGCTAGAGGATGGCTGCGGCTCGTGTACAAAATGTCTGGACGCCTGCCCGACCGGTGCGCTTGTTCAGGGCGGACAGCTGAATGCCCAGCGATGCCTTGCATTTTTAACCCAAACGAAAGATTTCATGCCTGATGAATTCCGTCCGAAAATCGGTAATTTCATTTATGGTTTTGACACGTGTCAGGTCGTCTGCCCGTATAATAAGAAAATTGACTTTCATCACCATCCTGAGTTTGAGCCGGAGCCGGATGTGGCTAAGCCAAAATTGAAGCCGCTGCTCAGGATATCCAACCGCGAATTTAAAAATATATTCGGGCACATAGCCGGTTCATGGCGCGGGAAAAAACCGCTGCAGCGCAATGCCCTGATTGCCCTTGGTCACTATAAGGACGAGACGGCTGTTCAGGATATGATTGCCGTTATGAAGAATGATCCGCGGCCGGTTATCCGTGGTACGGCGGCCTGGTCGCTTGGAAAAATCGGTACACGTGAAGCATTTTTGGCGATTGAATCAGCAATTGAAAAGGAACGTGATGAACAAGTCCTTGCTGAAATGGAAAAAGGCCTGGCGTTTAAAAAAGGTGTTCTCTAAAATATTAATGTTTTGACACAGAATCTATAAACTGCGACGTAATGACAGTGTATTTTTTGTTCACGATTTCTGAGTACGAGGAATGCTCTCGCGCGAAATCTGGAGGGTGTCACGCGATTTCGTGCCACCCTCACGCGAAATTCAGAGAGTGTCGCGCGATTCTGTGCCACTCTCGCGCTAAATTCAGAGCGCCACACGACCTTATGCCAGCTTCACGCGATCGAACAACACAAAACTTCGATTGGAAAAAAAGCGAGTCATTCAGGCAGCAAAAGTATTCCTGCTAGGTTAATGGTTGAGAAATCGGGGCTTTGTCCGTCGTAAAATATAAAGTCCGTAAACAAAACTTAGCGAAGTGTATTTCCGAAGCGGTATTATCGCACACAAATTTTTCACTATGTCGCAACTTATCTCAACTATGAGGGAAAAGAGCAACGATATTTACAAAAAAGGAAAAGGGCATCGGACACCTAATTGAAACTACTCGAAAAGAGGCGTTAATGATGGAGATGTACTACGGTGAAATGGACTCCCCGGTTGGTATGCTGACGATTGTCAGTGATGGGGAAAAGATTGTCAGAATCGATTATGGATCGTTTGCCGATGTTGAAGGTAAGCTGCAGCAATGGAGTAAACGTTATTTTGATAATCCAGTATTTGTTCGGCGTTCTGAAAAAACTACCCATGCTGCAAACGAACTGAATGAATACTTCCAGGGCAAACGGCAGGACTTTACATTTGATTTTTCTTTTTATGGTACTCCGTTTCAGCAGAAGGTATGGCAGGCATTGTATGATACAATTCCATACGGCGGAACGAAGACATATAAAGATATCGCGGAAACGATTGATAATCCGAAAGCCGTCCGTGCAGTCGGCGGGGCGGTTAATAAAAATCCGTTTTCGATCGTAGTGCCCTGTCACCGTGTTCTTGGAGCCGATGGCAAATTGGTCGGCTACGGCGGCGGTTTGGACAAAAAAGAGTTCCTCCTGACACATGAGTCTGAATAACGTGGTTTGGACAATCATTCTCTCCATATACTAGTGATGGAGGGGATTTTTTATGGAAACATTACAAGACAGCTGGCTTGACTTTTTCCGGTCCAGTCTGCAAGAAGATGACTGGTGGCGACGCAAGCAAAATTTATATCGTGAACGCGAGGCCGAAATTGTCCGCATCAGCGGTCAGGGACATGTGTATGAAGAACTCCGGCATTCCGGTCTAGCGATATACCGGTATTTATTGCATATAACATTCTTAGTCAAGCAGCAAAGTCTTTTTTTTAGGGAAGAACAGGTGATTCCGTTTCAATTCAGGTGGGCGAATGGGAAAATAATGGAACATAAGCCGGTGAAAGTTCCATTTAAAATGGGAAACAAAGCCACTCTTGAGCCCGTTTCTCTCAGGGAGCTGTCAGGCGACCGATTTTCCTATGACAGACGGGTAGCCGTTCAGTATGCTGAGCGATGGTGGAACAGTTATAATCCAGCATATAGGAAGTTTGATGTCGATTGTACCAATTACGTCTCGCAATGTATGCACGCTGGAGGAGCCCCGATGCGGGGGGCACCTGACCGGGGGAGCGGCTGGTGGTATCAGAATGACAATTGGAGCTATAGCTGGGCCGTCGCGCATTCATTGCGCTGGTATTTAAGCGGCTCGACGTCGGGGTTAAAAGGAAAAGAAATGGAGTCGGCCCGCGATCTTATTCCTGGTGATATTATATGCTATGATTTTGAAGGTGATGGCAACTGGAATCACAATACAATTGTTGTTTCCAAGGATGCCGATGAAATGCCGCTGGTTAATGCTCATACCGATAACAGCCGAAATCGCTATTGGTCATATGAAGATTCCACAGCCTGGACCCCGGATATTCAATATAAGTTTTTCCGAATTGGCGAGTAGTGATATAATAATGAAGTTGTTATAAGGAAAACATCGCCAGAAGGAGCGCGAACATGAGCAGAAGAGCACAAACATCGGCAATACGAAGCAGTCTTTCTCAAAATGTTGTTTGCCTTGCTGCTATCTGCGAGAGTGTATGTTTCGTAGAGAAGACTTCAACGTGAATGTCATCTGCGGTGTTCAAAAAGTGTCATTAAAATAGCTGATGTAAATTTGGAAGAGGAGAATGGAACAGTGAGTTTGCATGTCGTATTATTTCAACCTGAAATCCCTGCCAATACAGGTAATATTGCCAGAACTTGTCTGTCAGCAAACGCAACGTTGCACTTAATACGCCCGCTGGGATTTTCCACTGATGATAAAATGGTTCGCCGGGCAGGGCTGGACTACTGGCCGTATGTAGACGTCCGGGAATATGATTCTATTGAGGACTTATACAAAGCACATCCTGATGGGGAATATTACTACATTGAAAACGTCGGTTCAAATTATTACAATAATTATGATTTCACTGATACAAGTCAGGATTTGTTTTTTGTGTTTGGTCGCGAAGGCAGCGGCTTTCCGGAGGAGTTTTTGAAAGGGAAGGAAGATCAATGCCTGCGGGTGCATATGGGTGATAAGGTACGTTCGCTGAATTTGGCAAACACGGCAGCGATTATTGTGTACGAAGCCTTGAGGCAACAAGGGTTTCCGGGGATGGCATAGTGTTCATAATGTCATAAAAGCATCGGCTTAGCTGCCGATGCTTTTACTGTTTAACTAACATTCGGTGGTAAAAGCACCCACTGAATGAAGTTTCTTTTTATTGGTCATTTTTTGGTACACCGGGTTTGGCATCGTATCCCGCTGTAAAGCAGGAAACAACAAAGGTTACGGTAACACCCAATATCAGTAACAGTTTCATGATATTGCCTCCTCGTATAGACATATGTATACAACGTATTGATTATATTATGTCCTTATTATATAGGATAATTCCTCTAATGTGAACCATTAGCTCATTTTACCGAAATCGTATCACCTTTCGTTAATTTCCATTGATTAAACAGTAAGCGTTCAGGGAATAACTGCCAATGATGCCATTTCACTTATTTCGTAATCACCGGTATGAATACCCGTGTGACAGAATTCAATACGTTCGAATTATTTCATTTTTTGAATACCGGATTCGCTGTTGTTTCCTTGTCGAAAATAGGGTATATTAGTTGATGAAACTGACGCTAAAGATCTATAATAGCAACAGAGTTTGAAAAGCCGTTTAGCAACGGGATAAAGTTAACTTCTAATGGGGGTATAGACGTGGCACAAAATGAAGAAACTCATGAAAGTTTCTGGGGCAGTTTTCATGGGCCAAACATGGGTTACATTGAGGAACAATATGAGTTATATAAGGAAGACCGTGATGCAGTTGATCCATCATTAGTAGAACTTTTCGACAAGCATGGTGCCCCTGACTGGACAAGACCTGCGCAAAGCTCAAGCCAGACAGCAGTATCTGAGCCAGTATCATCTACCACTAATATTAAAAAACTGACCTCAGCAATGAGACTTGTTGAGGCTATTCGTCGTTTTGGACATCTTGAGGCGGATATTTATCCGGTTGGCCGCGACGAACGCAGTACAGATATGGTTGATCCGGACACATACGGATTATCTGTGGGAGATTTACGCAATATACCGGCCAACTTACTGTGGGAAAAAGCTCCGGATAGCGTGGATGACGGGTTTGAGGTTATCCAGGAGCTGAAAAAGTTGTATTCCGGCACCATTACGTTTGAATATGATCATGTGAACAGTGATGATGAACGGGCATGGCTGCTCAATTATATCGAATCAGGCAGATACCATTCAGCTAGTTCAGCAGAAAACAAAAAAAGTCTGCTTGAGCGTATGGCTCAAGTGGAAGGATTTGAGGAGTTTCTGCAAAAAACGTTTGTCGGTCAAAAACGTTTTTCCATTGAAGGCCTTGAATCCATGATTCCGATGCTTGATCGAGTGGTTAAAAATTCAATCGAGGATAAGATTGAGCACATCATGATGGGTATGGCGCACCGAGGCCGTCTCAGTGTATTGGCACACGTTCTAGGTAAGCCGTTTGATAAGATATTCTCCGAGTTTCACCATTCGCCTGATAAGGAATTGATCCCTTCCGAAGGCTCTTCCGGCATTAATTCCGGATGGACAGGCGATGTGAAATATCACTTTGGAGCGACGAAAGATGTCCAGGAAGATGACGGAACATCAACACGTATTACACTCGCCAATAACCCATCACACCTGGAATTCGTGAACCCCGTTGCCGAAGGGTTTGCGCGTGCAGGTCAGGACAGCCGCTTCCAAAAAGGCTATCCTGAGCAGGATTTCAATAAAGCATTACCTTTATTGATTCATGGCGATGCGTCGTTTATCGGTGAGGGTGTTGTTGCTGAAACGCTGAACTTCAAAGGGCTGCCAGGCTATCAGACAGGCGGAACCCTCCATATCATTGCGAACAACCTTCTCGGGTATACGACGAACCAGGAAGATGGCAGATCAACACATTATGCAAGTGATTTGGCAAAAGGATTTGAAATTCCAATTGTTCACGTGAATGCTGATGATCCGGTTGCCTGTGTTGTTGCTATGAAAATGGCGTATGAATACCGTCAAAAATTCCATAAAGACTTTCTGATTGATCTTGTTGGCTACCGTCGCTACGGTCATAATGAAATGGATGAACCGCGGGCGACACAGCCTTATCTGTATCACGATATTGATAATCATCCTACAGCAGCAAATGTTTTTGCTGAAAAACTGCAACAACAGGGGATTGTTGAAGAAGGCAAGTTAAACGATCTTAAAAATCAAACCGAGTCGAACCTGCGTGAGATTTATGAAAATATGAAAGAAGATGACGCGGCTGAAACGGAAGTCAAAAGTATGCCGCAAGCTTTGACAAATGGTCTTGATCGGTTTGACACAGCCGTATCTCTGGAAACATTAAAAAAGCTGAATAAAGACTTGCAATCACGCCCGGAAGGTTTTACTGTTTTCCGCAAGTTAAAACGGATCCTGAGCCGGCGCGATAATGTCCTGGAAGAGGGGAATAAAGCAGACTGGGGTGCAGGCGAGGCATTGACCTATGCATCCATTCTGAACGACGGCATTCCAATTCGGTTAACCGGACAGGATACAGAGCGCGGAACGTTCGCCCACAGACATCTAGTTCTGCATGATGCCGAAACAGGTGAAACATACTGCCCAATGCATGGACTTGAAGGTGTGGATGTATCATTTGATATCCGCAACAGCCCATTGTCAGAAGCTGGTGTTTTAGGGTTTGAATATGGTTACAGTGTTCAAGCGCCGAACACACTTGTCATTTGGGAAGCGCAGTTTGGTGATTTCTCCAATGCTGCTCAGGTTATTTTTGATCAGTTTATTTCAGCAGCACGGGCAAAATGGGGCGATAAGTCCAATATGGTCATGCTGTTGCCGCATGGATATGAAGGTCAGGGGCCTGAACATTCCAGTGCACGTCTGGAACGCTTTTTGCAGCTGGCGGCGGAAAACAACTGGATTGTTGCCAATGTCACATCGTCGGCACAGTATTTCCATTTGATTCGCCGACAGGCAGCTATGCGCGGAAGGGAAGAAGCGCGTCCGTTAATCTTAATGTCGCCAAAGAGTTTATTGCGTAATCAGCGTGTCGCTTCAAGCCCTGAAAAATTTTCAGAAGGCAAGTTCGAACCATTAAGACAGCAACCAAGCCTGAAAGTGAGCAAGAAAAATGCAAAAAGACTGCTAATTGGCAGTGGTAAGGTTATGGTTGATATTGAAGATGCCATTGAAAATTCGGATGAAAAATTTGAGTGGCTGCGTGCACTCAGACTGGAGCAGATTTATCCGTTCCCGAAAAAACAGCTTGAAAAAGAATTAAAAGAGCTGCCTAATTTGGAAGAGATCGTCTGGGTACAGGAAGAACCTCAGAACATGGGAAGCTGGGATTTTGTTGATGACTATCTGAGAGAATTATTGAGTGAAGGTCAGACACTAAGATATATAGGCCGACCACACCGTGCATCACCGGCGGTAGGAGAACCAAACGTAGACAAAGCAGAACAGCGGCAAATCATTGAACAAGCAATTAACCCGTCAGAAGGAGGAGATTCCAGTGAGTGAAATTAAAGTACCGGAACTTGCCGAGTCGATTACAGAAGGAACCATATCCGAATGGCTCGTCAAAAAGGGTGACAAAGTTGAAAAAGGCGAAGCGGTTGTCGAATTGGAAACTGATAAAGTCAATGTCGAAGTGAACACGGATTATGCAGGTGTTATAACCGAAATTGTTGCCGAAGAAGGCGATGATGTGGAAGTCGGCGAAGTGATTGCCAAGCTGGATGAAAATGGGGAAGCAAGCGGAAGCGATTCAGACGAAGGCAAAAAAGAAGAATCCCCTGAACCCGAAAAATCTGAGCCAACAGAAGAGAAATCCCAAGAGCCTGAAAAAGAAGACAAACAGGAAAAGCAGGATAAAGAAGACAAACAGGATGATTCATCCGACAGCAACCAAGATGTCATTGCATCACCTGCAGCACGGAAGCGTGCCCGTGAGCTTGGCATTGACCTGAGCGATGTTCAGCCGCGAGACCCATTGGGGCGTATCCGTCCGGAAGATGTTGATTCTGCAGCTAAAGGCGGAAGCGATCAGAAGGAATCCAAGCCGGCTAAAAAAGAAGAGCCAAAACAATCTGAGAAAACAGAGTTCGATAAGCCAGTTGAAAGAATTAAGATGTCCCGCCGTCGTCAGACCATAGCCAATCATCTTGTAGGGGTGCAGCAGGAAGCGGCTATGCTGACGACGTTTAATGAAGTCGATATGTCAGCTATTATGGAATTGCGTAATAAGCGTAAAGAGGACTTCAAAGAAAAACACGGCGTCAAATTAGGCTTCATGTCCTTCTTTACCAAAGCAGTTATCGGCGCGTTAAAAGACTTCCCGCTTCTGAATGCAGAAATTCAGGGCAAAGAAATTGTTAAGAAAAAATTCTATGATATCGGGATTGCCGTCTCCACTGACGAAGGACTTGTTGTACCAGTTGTGCGTGATGCAGACAAACTGGACTTCGCAGGTGTTGAAAAAGAGATCGGTGATTTAGGTAAAAAGGCAATCAATAAGGAATTGGCGCTGAATGATCTACAGGGCGGGACCTTCACCATTACAAACGGAGGTACCTTTGGATCAATGCTATCAACGCCTATCCTGAATTCTCCACAGGTTGGAATACTTGGTATGCACAATATTCAAAAACGCCCTGTGGTTATGCCGGACGATTCAATTGAAGTGCGTCCAATGATGTATCTGGCAGTATCATACGACCACCGGATCGTTGATGGTAAGGAAGCTGTACAGTTCCTTGTACGTATAAAAGAACTGCTGGAAGATCCTTATGATTTATTGCTGGAAGGCTAGTTAACATGAATAAACCCTCGCTCTGATGAAAAATCGTGGCGAGGGTTTTATATGGAAAATTATTGAGATCTGCTTTGAATGGGGTGATCTTTGGGGGCTGTTCAGCTGGTGACTGCTTTTTTTAACAGTTTAATGTCGGATTCCATGTCCATTACTTTTTCGTTTATTGTGTGTTCCATTATTATCTGAAATTCATAATTCTTGGCAGTTTGTTCTCTGATAATTCGAAGCTGATCTTCGACATTTATGAGTCTGCCATTCATGTCGTTAAACGTTACATCCATGGTATCGAATCTTTCATTGAACGCTTTGAATTGTCCATCCACAGTATTGAATCTTTCATCGAACGTTTTGAGTTGTCCATCCACGGTATTGAATCTTTCATCGATCGCTTTAAGTTGTCCATCCACGGTATTGAATCTTTCATCGAACGTTTTGAGTTGTCCATCCACGGTATTGAATCTTTCATCGATCGCTTTAAGTTGTCCATCCATGGTATTGAATCTTTCGTCGAACGTTTTGAGTTGTCGATCTGTGGCATCAAATCGGCTATTTAGTTTTTGAATTTCAGTTAGCACCATTTTCATATCTTCGCTCATCTTTTCACCTCCCTAATAGGTATTATACCATGTTTACAAACAAACGCATCTGCTAAAAATCTGATTTTAAACAGAAAATAATCGTCAAACGTTCCAAAATCGATAATACCAAATGTTCAATTTGGTATGCATTATGACATGAGGAAATCACTTTTAGTCTAAAACGAAATGTTCCAGATCATGTTAATATTTGCCTTTACAGGGAATAACTAATATAGCCGTATAAAAAATTAATATTGCCAGACGTCTGACAAGCTGGTAAAATCATATTTGGAAAAAAGCGAAATTGTAAGCAGTTTCAGTATCTGTGCATGGGTTCGCTTAACATAAGAGGGAGGTACATCAGTGGATATTTTGCTTGGTATTTTAGCAATTATAATTGTATTGGGACTGGCCTATTTAATGTCCAATGATAAGAAAAATATAAATTATAAGGGCCTCGGTATCATGTTGCTTGCCCAGCTTATCATTGCCTGGTTCATGTTATATACATCGGTAGGCCGTACAGTCATCGAGTGGATTTCGGCCGGATTTAATAAGTTAATTGAATTCGGTACAGCCGGTGTTAATTTCGTTGTGGGCGGCATTCAGATTGCAGAAGGAGGAAGTGTATTCTTCTTTAATGTTCTTCTTCTGATTATCTTTTTCGCAACCCTTCTTTCCGTTTTGACATATTTAAGAATTTTGCCCCCGATTATTAAATATTTGGGCGGATTATTATCAAAGATAACCGGATTGCCAAGGGTAGAATCATTTAATGCAGTAAACAGTATTTTTTTCGGACAGTCTGAAGCATTGCTCGCGATCAAAACACAATTTCATCATTTGGATAACAATCGGCTTTACATTGTGAGTGCATCCGCCATGGGATCGGTTTCTGCGTCAATTGTGGGAGCGTACCTGCAAATTCTGCCGCCTGAATATGTACTGGCAGCGTTGCCACTTAACATGTTCAGTGCGTTAATTTTATCTTCAGTTATTGCTCCGGTGAATATTCCAGAAGAGGAAGATAAGGTTGACGTACAAGAAGTTTCCCATGATAAAAGTATTTTTGAAGCAATGAGTAATGGGGCCCTGGACGGCGGTAAAATTGCTTTGATTGTTGCCGCGATGCTGATTGCATTTATTGCATCCTTGGAGTTGGTTAATTGGCTGATCCAATTAGTCTTTGCGGGCGTTACGCTACAGGAAATCCTCGGTTACATTATCGCACCGATCGGTATTCTAATGGGTATTTCTCCAGCGGAAGTAATTGAGGCAGGCGGTGTTATGGGTACGAAAATTGTTACCAACGAATTTGTCGCCATGCTTGAATTTGAACAAATGCTGGGCTCCATGTCGGAAAAAACAATTGGAATTGTTACGGTATTTCTGACAAGCTTTGCCAATTTCTCATCGATTGGCATTATTGCAGGAACAGTACAGGGAATAGACAGCAAGAAAGCTGTACAAGTTTCCGGATTTGGAATGAAGCTGCTCATCGGTGCAACATTGGCATCGATTCTGTCGGCTACTATGGCAGGTCTGTTTCTATAAACCTTTTTAGTTAATTCGTTGCCCGGATACACGTTGTTACCGCCAATTATATGCGGGATAAAAGGCAGGTACTGATCTAAGAGCGATTAGTGCCTGCTTTTATATTTTGTCAGTGCAGTTTGTTCAGGCAGGATTCGGGCTATCTTTGCTATTGATTTCGATATATATCATTTTGACTGTGGATGTTTCATATATATGCTCTTTCTTTTTAATCATTTTTCCCTTAGGATAGAAGAAGTTATTTTAAATGCAAGAATGATTAAATCGTCTTGTGCGGGATTGCGAAATAAGGAGTGCATTGTTTATGAGTGCAAAAAGAATTTTATTTACTGGCGGCGGTACAGCCGGTCATGTGATTGTGAACCTTGCCCTTATCCCTGTTTTTCAGAAAGAAGGATGGGAGATTGATTATATCGGTTCCAAAGACGGGATAGAACGCAGGCTGATTGAATCACTGGAAGGTGTCACATACCATCCAATTTCCACCGGTAAATTGCGCCGCTACATATCAAAGGAGAATATCAAAGATCCGTTTAAAGTGCTGAAAGGAACCATGCAGGCGTGGCATATCATTGGCAAGCGGAAACCTGCTGTTGTATTTTCCAAGGGCGGCTTCGTGTCCGTACCTGTCATAATGGCGGCAAAACTCCGCGGTGTGCCGGCAGTCATTCACGAATCTGATTTCACACCGGGTCTTGCCAACAAAATTGCGATGCCGTTTGCCAAGAAAGTATTGGCTACCTTTCCGGAGACAATCGACTATCTGCCTGAGAAGAAAGCTGAATATGTCGGGGCAGTCATCCGTGATGAACTTTTCGAGGGTGATAAGGAGAAAGGGCTGGAATTGTGTGGTTTTACCAAAGAGAAACCGGTATTGCTCATTATGGGTGGCAGCGGCGGAGCGGAAAAAATCAATCAGATGGTGCGCGCGAGTCTTGATCAGCTTTTGCCGGAGTTCCAGATTGCCCATATATGCGGCCAGGGAAAAATTGATCCGGCCGTAAATAATAATGGGTATGCCCAGTTTGAATATGTTAATGAAGCGTTGAAGGATCTGTTTGCAGCAACCGACTTTGTGCTGTCACGTGCCGGTGCTAACGCGATTTTCGAATTTCTAGCACTTCATAAACCGATGCTGCTGATTCCGCTGTCAAGATCGGCAAGCAGGGGGGATCAGATCATAAACGCCAATTCATTCAAGGACAAGGATTATGCACGTGTTATGGAAGAGGAGAATTTAACGGAAGCGTCATTGACCGACGAATTGTTCAAACTGAAAAAGCAGGCACCGATCATGATTGACCATATGAAGAAATACAAGAGCGAGAAAGCACGCGAGCGGGTGATTGAAATTATTAAGACCATCGGAGAGGAAACGGCTGGATAAAGTGAAACTTCATTCAGTGGGGCGCTTTACCCCACTGAATGTTAGTTGAACAGAATCGGGCATTTAAGGCCAGTTACCCGACGTTTTTTTGGCTGGTTACTGACCATTATATGCGGGGAAAAGTGAAACTTCATTAAGCACCACTGAAATATTGAAGTGGTGTCCTGCTGCCCGTTAAGACGAGAAATCAGTTAATTTGGATAAAACCGCCTCCAATGCATTGGAGACGGTTTTATTTTTTGGTCCATGACTATGTTGATAAATGTCGTATTTTGGCCTATATATCTGATTTTGGCATTTTTTTATTAGATATTCTCATTATACACATTTTTATCGGATTATTTCAGTTTACGTGCCATTTGATAAAAATGTGAATATTTATTATGGTGGAAGATGTTTGCAATTGACAAACCCGCACGAATGCTTCTTTTCCTTTGTCCATGCTGACTGGACTCCTGCAAAAAAATCCCATTTCATTATGCTGAATAATCATTAGTTTTGAAATGTTTGCCCTAAAATAGAACGACTCCTTGCTTTTGGTGGTATTGGAAGGTTAGCACACCAAACTAAAAAATGAATACCCGCAAGTATTCAGAAAAACTGGCTTAAGAAAGGATGAACATCATGAACAAAAAATTAATCGATTGGCCTACTTTTATAGCTGCTTTAATTCTCTTACTGGCTGTATCAATACCTTTGGCTGTTTTTCCGGAGGCAGGCAATGAAATTGTCAATATGGCAAACAGCTTTATGACCGGAAATTTTGGAGTTATGTACTTAGTCTTTGGTTTGGCTGCTTTTGCCTTTTTGTTATTTGTTGCATTCAGCAAAAATGGCCATATAAAACTTGGAGATAAAAATGAAGATAAGGAATTTGGCACGTTTTCCTGGGCAGCCATGCTATTTGCTGCTGGCATCGGTTCGAGTATCCTTTATTGGGGAATGATCGAGTGGGCCTTTTATTACGAGGGGCCGCCTTTTGGTATTGAAGGTGGGTCACAGGAAGCTATTAAATGGGCACCGGCATATGGTATTTTCCATTGGGGGCCGATTGCCTGGGCAATCTACACATTGCCGGCATTGCCAATAGCTTATTTTTACTATGTCCGAAAAAAACCTGTTCTGAAAATAAGTGAGGCGGTTCGGCCGGTTCTTGGCAAAGTCGTCGATACGCCACTTGGCAATACCATTGATGTGCTGTTCATGTTCGGGCTTATGGGAGGCGCCGGGACAACACTTGCCTTAGGCACACCGATGATAGCACAAGGTGTTAATAATATCACGGGACTTCCAACCAACATGGCAACTAACACTGTTATCATGCTTCTATGTACGACTATTTTTGCGATTAGTGCCTATTCGGGGCTCCGGCGCGGTATAAAAGTACTGAGTGATATAAATTTATGGCTCGCTATTTTTGTTCTTGCTTTTATATTTGTTATGGGGCCGACTGTGTTCATTAGTGAGACAACCTTTACAAGCTTGGGACTCATTTTAAATAACTTTTTCGAAATGGCGACATGGCTTGAACCCCTTGCTAATGTAGAGGGCTTTACGGAAACTGGTTTCCCGGAAGCATGGACCGTCTTCTATTGGGCGTGGTGGGTTGTGTATGCACCGTTTGTTGGTTTATTCGTAGCACGTATTTCCCGTGGACGTACTATTCAAGAAATGATTATTGGCACGATTTTGTACGGCACGATTGGCAGTGTCCTCTTTTTCGGGATCATGGGTAACTACGGACTGCACCTGCAGCTTTCCGGAACTTTTGACGTTATCGGGTACATGAACGAAACGAGCCCGGAAGCTGCAATCATTGCTATATTGGATCAGTTGCCTATGGCCGGGATCATGGTGACCCTATTTACTGTACTGGCCATCGTATTTCTGGCAACAACGTTTGATTCCTCTTCCTATATTCTTGCAGCGGTTGTTCAAAGGAAAGTTCAAAAAGAACCATTGCGCTGGAACCGTCTGTTTTGGGCTTTTACACTTTGCCTGATGCCACTGGTACTTATGTATGTTGGTGATTTACAGACATTGCAGACAGCTAGTATTGTCGCCGGGTTCCCGGTTCTGTTTATTATGGGGCTTCTGGCCTGGTCCTTCATAAGGGCTTCCAATGAAGATATTCGTGCTAGCAAGGGTTACCAGCCGCCTACCATTCATATTGTACAGAGAGAAAAGCGAAAGAAACAAAGGGATGAAACTTTACAAGATAAAAATCAGAATGACTAAGCATCCTTCAAAAATATGGTGACGGGCGTATTGAAATATCATGATCCAAATGATGAGACGAGGGTAGAGAGTGAGTATCCATGTCCTGTCCGGATTGGCAGAGAACTTGGAAGAAAGCGATGAATATCATACTTGATATAAGAAAAAACCGGCGAAAATACGCCGGTTTTTCCTTATCCTCTTGTTACCAAATCGAGCTTGCCTGTTGCAGGGTCGATGACCAGACCGTGAACATTTACATATGACGGTAACAGCGGATGATTACGGACGACCGAAACACTTTCTTTGACGGAATCTTCAACAGAGTCAAACCCGCTGAATTCATTATCCAAATCAATACCGCTATGTTCCAGTGTATTGAGAGCATCTTCTGTAATGCCATTTTCCATCAGGCTCTGTTTAAATGCTGCCGGATCCGTGTGCGACATGCCGCAATCATGGTGACCGATTACCATAACCTGTTCAGCCTTTAATTCGTAAATGGCAACAAGAATGCCTTTCATGATGCTGTCAAAAGGATCACGGAGAATTGCACCAGCATTTTTAACCATTTTGACATCGCCATTCCTGATGTCCAATGCTTTTGGAAGCAGTTCAACCAACCGTGTGTCCATACATGTGAAGATGACCGTCCGCTTATTGGGTATGTTATCGGTCCGAAGTGGTTCATACTCTTTTTCGTTCACAAATTCTTTATTGTACGCAAGTATTTCATCGAGTAGCACTTTCAATCATCCTTCCTTTTGTGTTGTATCATTAAGAATCAGCTTTTCATTGTAGATTTCGATAAGTCTTGCCTTGATGAAAATAGCAATTTCCCACAGTATAGCCAGGAGCACGATCCATGCCCAATAATCCAAAAATGCCCGTTGAAAATTATAAAGCGGCTCAGAAACCGAATAAAATGGGTTCTCCTGCATAACCAATGTGAATGTGTAAAACATGCCAAAAGTAAAGTTTCGGGACCATTGGGTGACATGATACGTAAAAATCGCCTTATTCCACCCATATTGATTGACTCGTTTAACGATGCGGACCACTTCAACTGCTTCTACAATAATTAATAAAGCAAACACAAAAAACCAAAAATATGTGACAAATTCAGATGTGAATGTATTCGTTGTGACAATGGCAAGACCGGTAATGGACAGGGCCCCGTGGATAATGCAGTTTGTATTAGCCCAATCATCGCTAAGTGTCCAGTTATGGTGTCTGACATATCTGTTAAAAATCAGCGTTACACCAGCAAGGTAAAAGACAAGCCCCAGTATGATAATCGCTTCAGAAAAGTAAACGGGAAACTGGAAAAAGACATTATTCAATAAAATAATGATTGATTGGGTTCCAACAGTTGAGAGCAAAATGGCGCCGTGAACTGGAAAATCCCTATAATCAAATAATAATTGTTTAAAATTATAAAAGCAATTAATCAAAAAGAAAAGCCATAAAAATGTATTGAAAATGGCCATTGCCTGTGTCAGTAATAAAATTTCAGGAAAATATCTCAAGAACACATTGCACAGCACGGAGACGCCAGCAATCCATGTTCCAATGACAAACGAGTTGACCGGATTTTGAATGAATGGAATCAGAAAATCCCGGTGAAAAAACTGTATCGACAAATCTTTGTAAATAATCACCCAAGCGACAAGCAGAAAAAATGCCAGGTATTTGCCATATTCAGCATCAAGTATCGGAAACGCTTCAACAGCCCCAATCAGAAAAATGCCGCATGCCATGATGATAGCTCCTGAAGCCGGTTCAATCTTATTGTAATGTCCTTTAAGCAACATATGCACCCACGCCCATATTCAGTTTCTCTTAAAATTATATCATTTTTATGGTTTTTTTCATTACAATAATGTAAAAATGTGATAATTATCACACATAAATATGGCGAAATAATGGACAAACTGCCTTGTTATTCATATGGTTACAGATTCAATCTTTTTGCCTGAAAATGGTATAATAGAAGTATAAAAAAATTAGGCATTAAGGTCATTCATTGAGAATAATCAAGGGCTTACGGGCGGTGTTTTATGGATAACGATCAGAGAAATCGTGATAGTATTGATGATGATTTGTACGAAGAGCTTGATGAGGAAGAACTGTACGAACTTGTGGAACAGGAAAGGGAGAAAGCACTAGCAAGAGCACGCGAGAACAAAAACCGAAAGCCTCGGCCTCCTTTTCCAAAGTGGGTGTTCTGGCTGATTGCCGCTGCCATGCTGTTAAATGTTATCTCACTTATTCCGAGAACATTTTCCATACCTGCAATTGATTTTCTGATCTCATCTGCCCAGCTGTCGACACAGGATGACATTCAGGCATATAAAGAGTCGGTGGTCGTTATTGAAACGGAGGATTCAAGAGGAACCGGTTTTTCAATATCGGCTGACGGGACGATTATAACCAATCACCATGTGGTGGAGGATGAAGAATCTGTGACAGTGGCTTATCCGGAAGAAGGATTGTTTTCCGGTGATGTTGTGGCATCATACCCATCGGTGGATCTGGCCGTATTGGATGTCAGCGGAGAACAGATGCCACACCTGGAGCTTGCGGATAAAGCGACGTTTGAACCGGGAGATGAACAGGTTTATTTCATCGGTAATCCGATCAGGTTCAGCGGCATAGCCAATAAAGGGAGAGTCCTTGATAGACTTGAGTTAAGCGGCTGGGAAAAACCGGTTGTTATGATGGAGGCGCCGGTTTACCGGGGGAGCAGCGGCAGTCCAGTGATCAATCAGAATGGCAAGGTGATCGGTATTGTGTTTGCAACGCTGCATCACGATACACATGGGCGCGTCGGTTTATTTATTCCGATTGAGTACTATCATAACCAACACGGCTGACCGCACTGTTTAGTTCACACTTTCTCAGGGAAAAGCATTGTAAAGACACATTGCACGTTATAAACACAGGAGGTGAGTTGCAATGCTTTATTTTACGACAGACTTTAACACATATCACATTGAAGCGTCTGATGGATCAATGGGAAAAATTCAGGATTTGTATTTTGATGATAACAAATGGGTTGTTCGTTATGCGGTATTGGATTCACGGAGGTGGCTGCCGTCAAGACGAATTATGTTGTCACCGGCCGCTTTTAGATCGATTGATACGCAAAATCAGCGTGTCGATGTTGAATATGATAAAGAAACCGTCCGAAATAGCCCGTCAATACCAGTAGATGCGACACTTTCCAAGGATATGGAGATGGCTCTGACAGGGTACTATGGCTGGAGCAGGTATTGGCTTGGCGGTATGTTATGGGGTGTTGAAGACACACCGCTTGCACATTTTGAGGATCGTGCAGCACATGAGGATCAGACACCGAACGAATGGGAGCATAACTTACGCAGCTCTGAGGAAGCGGCTGGATACAGAGTTCATGCAAATAACGGCAAAATCGGCGAATTAACTGAGTTCATTATCGATGATTCCTACTGGAAGATTCGTTATCTTGTTGTCAGAAGTGATGATGTGGCTGCTGGCAATCCACTCTATCTGATTAGGCCTGAAGCTATCCAATCCGCCGACTGGGTTGAAGGCGATTTATATGTTGATATGAATTTGGAAAAGTTGAAAGACAAAGCAAGCTATGGCTCAAAAGAATCGATAATACGCGAGCTACAGTGATCTACAGGGAGGAAGGATGTCTATAGAAGGCATCTTTTTTCAATTGATGCCGATTTTTGTAAAACACCTCCCTTTTCACTCCGAATACTGCTATAGTGGGGTGGTAACGGATTTTTAAAACAAATGTAATAAACCTGTTGTCGAAACCATACGTCCGGTACGGTACGATGATAAGTGCTGCAAATATTTTTATTGAAGATGGTGGATAGATCATGAACGTTAATGATATAAAGGTAAACATCTTAATTGAACATGATTCACTGAAAACCACACCCAAAAAGTATGCTTATATAACGAATTTTTTAATAGCTGGGGGTGCTGCACGTTGCCAAGCAATCAACCATTAAAGGAAAGCCCCCTTGAAGATATGATCATCCTGGCGCAGCAGGGTGATCAAAATATACAAAATCATCTCCTGAAAAATTACCAACCGTTTATTGCCAGATGTGTTTCTGAGGTATGCAAACGTTATATTGATCCACAGGCAGATGATGAATTCAGTATTGGCCTAAGTGCCTTCAATGAGGCCATTATGTCTTACTCCCCGGAAAAAGGCAGTTCATTCCTGACTTTCGCCAGACTTGTCGTGAAGCGGAAAGTCATTGATTACATCCGCTACGTGCAAAAAACGCCGATCGCCATGTCACTGGACGATAGTTATGATGAGGAACATATGGAAAACCCAGTTGAAGTTCTCGCAGTAAAAGAATCGTACCGTGAAGAGCAGGATGCCAAGTATCTCAGGGAGGAGATTATGGATTTTAAAGAAAAACTCAGCACTTATAAATTGTCGCTGGTTCAGTTAACGGATGTCTCTCCAAAACATAGAGATGCACGAGAAACAGCAATTGCGGTGGCACGTACATTGTATAATAATACTGATTTAAGAAAACATGTGAAAAAGAAGAAGAAACTTCCGCTTAAAAATCTGGCCAAACTGGTGAATGTCAGTAAGAAAACGTTGGAACGAAATCGTAAATTTATCCTGGCCATTTTCATTATTATGGATGAGGATTACACATATCTTAAGGAGTATTTGAAGGGGGTGGGGTAGTGAATAAGGGCATTGTAATGGAAAAGCATCGCAATTACATAATTGTCATGCTAAAGGATGGCACATTCCAAAAAGCACGCCCGCTGGAAAATGCAGGTGTCGGCACAGAAGTCAGCTATCAACCATATAAAGACAAACGCCCTCTGGTAGTTCATTACATATCAGAAAGACCGTTTAAAATAGCTGCCATCGCATGCGTATTGCTTTTATTGATGCCTGGATATATTATGATGGACAGCGATAAGACATATGCTTATGTTAATATAACCATCAATCCTAGCGTGGAATTGCAAATAGATGATCATTTAAACGTGAAGTCAATTGTTCCTTTAAACGAAGACGCTGAAACGTTTGAAAAGCAGCTTAATGCATATGAAGGTGAGCAGCTGACAGACGTCATCGAAAAACTTATCTCCGAAAGTGAAAAAGCGGACCTGTTGCGTAACGGAAAAAACATGCTTGCCGGTGTGAGCTATGTCCCTGATACACATCAGATATCCGTCATTGAAGCGATCGAAGACCATTTCCTGAAAGATGGCCAGGGATGGGAAGTAGTGACTATGCAAATTCCAAAAGAAGTTCGGGAGCAGGCGCAGGATAAGACAGAATCGATGAACCAATTGATGGCAATCAGTCTTGTCGAATCAGGCTTTTCCACTGGATCAGACGAAGACAATTCAGCCGCAGCGCCGTCCGTGGATGAAGATGATAGAGAAATTTTACATTCATTTTATAACAATATTAACAATCATTCCGGGGATGCTGCTGATAAAAAACAGCCGGTCAAATCCGATAGTGGTGTATCGCCTGAGGAAAAAGAAACCGATAAGACCGAGCAGCCTGACAAACAGACAGATAAGTATGACAATGATAAATCTGACCATTCAAAGGGAGCAAAACATCCAAAGTCTAAAAATGCCGAAAGAAATGATAATGAAAATAATTTAAATAAAAAAATGTCTGATAACAACACCAAAAATAAAGTGAAGCAGAATGGCAATAACGGTAAAGCAAAAGGTCATGAAAAAGCAAAGCAAAGTAATGGCAGAGCCAAGGGCCATGATAAGGCAATTCAAAATAAAGGAAAAGGCCACGATAATCCTGAACAAAACAGTGGAAACGAAAAAGGACATGACAAGGAAAAATATAACAATGGCAAAGCAAAAGAAAACGACAAACCCAAGCGCCACAACGACAAGGCGAAAGGTCATCAAAAAAGAAGCAATGGAAACAAAAATTCAGGCAATAATGAAACAGGGCCCAAATAAAAATGCACTATTGAAAGACACGGGGTTTAATCACACCCCGTGTCCTTATTGTGTTTACACTTCCATAGCAACAGGTGGCGTATATTTCATGGCATGGTCAATATAGTACAGCAGCTCATCGTGTGTTTCGATGATTTTAGTTTGCTCAGGCGCGTAATGGTAAGCATGCAGGAAGAGCTGGATTTTTTTGGACAGCATATCGTCATTTGTGCGAACCATCAGCACAAGCAATTCATCCCACTGTCCCCATAAGGTATAGTACAACGCTTTGTCGTAATCTGGAATTTCCATTTCTTGCCCTCCTTCATGTTGAAAAGGATCAGTTATTAGTGTCCCCGAATATTATATATATTGTCTAAAACAAAAATGGTGTGCCTGCCAATTTCTGTGAATGTATAAATTCCTTTTACTGTTACATACTAAATTCAAAACAGTAAGGAGGGCTTTAAATACAATGAAATGGAAACTTTTAAGTATCATACTTGCAGCAACTTTTGTACTTGCTGCATGTAATGGTGGAACCAATGATAATGGAAATGGCGGTAATGAAGAAGGTCAGAACGGAGATAACAATGTCGAGCAGACGCGTTTTGATGGTGACGACGACAATACGGATAACATGAACAATGGCAACCGTACACCAAATAACGATGGTAATAACGGAAATAACGAGAACCAATATGAAATGGCAGATGAAGCTGCTGAACGTATAGCTGATCAGGTTGACAGTATCGATAATGCCTATGTCATCAAAACAGACAATAACGCTTATGTGGCTGCAGAATTGGACAGAGATAACAATAATGGTGATAACAACAATAATAATAACGGCAATAACAATGGAAACAACAATGACAATAACGGAAATAACAACGCAAACATTGATGGGATAACCAACAATAATAATAATAACAACGAAGGCGGCGAAATAACGGATGCCGTAAAAGAAGAAATCTCTGGTATCGTCAGAACAGTGGACCCAGATGTTGATAATGTGTATGTGTCGACAAACCCTGATTTCTTTGACTTGGCAGGCAACTATGCCAATGATGCTGACAGCGGAGAACCTGTTGAAGGGTTATTCGATCAGATGGGCAACATGATTGAACGTGTTTTCCCACAGCAGAATAATAACTAAATAACATAACTTAAAAATGGGTGTACACAGATGAGGTGTACACCCATTTTTGTTTTAACGTCAGACCTCGCTACTCGCTGTAAGACGAGCCGAATATTGAGTTTTCCTAATCGGCAAAACCAGTGAATAACCGTTCTATGTACAGAAATTTTTACAGATATTGAATTTAATGTTACGTTTGAAATAGAGAAATATGCGTTTAGGCTAAAGGAGCGATATTCATGGCAGAAAAAATGAATGTGGAAAGTTTCAACCTTGACCATACAAAAGTTGCAGCCCCTTACGTTCGTCTGACTGGTGTTACGACTGGTGTAAGCGGTGATAAAGTATATAAATACGATATCCGGTTTAAACAGCCGAATAAGGAACATATGGACATGCCGGGTCTGCACTCTATTGAGCACTTAATGGCAGAAAATATCCGCAATCATATGGAAAATGTTTTGGACATTGGACCGATGGGGTGTCAGACAGGTTTTTATCTGCAAATCCTCAACAATGATAACTATGAAGATGTCGTGGATGCACTTGAAAAAACGTTCAAAGACGTGCTGGCAGCGGATGAAGTACCAGCATGCAATGAATTCCAATGCGGCTGGGCAGCCAACCATAGCCTAGAAGGTGCTAAGACAATTGCTGAAGATATGCTGGCTAAAAAAGATGAGTGGGATCAAGTTTTTGCAAGGTAAGTATTTAAATGCACCATTTCGTGGGACAGTCTTTCAAAAGGCTGTCTTTTTTGCTGGAAAAAGTTAAGGTATCAGCAGAAGAGGGAAATCATGAGCGGAAGAAAAGATTATCAGCCAGATGTACCGTACTGAATGTCTGAACCGTTTTTCTGTTATAATATATGCTAAAATGAAACAAAACGAATGGAGGAATGACTAATGAGTAAGCAGGCGTTGCAATACTTATCTGAAAATCGCGAACAGCTGCTTGAAAAGTTAAAAACGTTTTTATCAATTCCAAGTGTCAGCACGGACAGTGTACATAAACAAGATATTAAGGCTGCTGCAGACTATTTGGAGAAATATTTAAATGATATTGGTTTTGACAAGGTAGAACAGCAGGACACTGGCGGACATCCGCTTATTTTTGCTGAGTATAGTCAGGCCGGATCTGATGCGCCGACAGCATTGTTTTACGGGCATTACGATGTTCAGCCGGTTGATCCGATTGATCAGTGGAAGAGTGATCCGTTCCAGCCGGAAATTAGGGACGGTCGCTTATATGCACGCGGGTCGAGTGATGACAAAGGGCAAGTGTTCATGCATCTGGCTGTTTTTGAAGCGTATATGAATTCAGAAGGGAAATTACCAATAAATCTTAAAGTCTGTATAGAAGGTGAAGAGGAAATCGGCAGTGAAAATCTTTATACAGTACTGCATGACAAAAAAGAACAATTCGATGCTGATTTTGCCGTCATTTCAGACTCGGGAATGGTTGCTGAAAACCAGCCAACCATCTTATATGGGCTGAAAGGATTCACAGGGATCGAAATCAATGTGAACGGCCCTGACCATGATCTCCATTCAGGCATGTACGGTGGAGCAGTTCGGAATCCGATTATGGCGTTAAACCATATTTTGACGTCGATGAAAAATGAAGATGAGGTTGTCACGGTTGACGGATTTTATGACGGTGTTGAGCCACTCTCTGAAAATGAGCGGAAATTAATTAAAAATGTGCAGGGTGAAAATTATGAGGAATCAACCGGTGTGAAAGAAACGGTATCTGAAAAGGGCTACACCGCTAAAGAACATACAATGGGACGGCCGACATTCGAGATAAATGGCATGTACGGCGGTTATCAGGGTGAAGGGACAAAAACAATCATTCCATCAACGGCAACAGCCAAAATTACCTGCCGCCTCGTTCCCGGCCAGGATCCCGAAACGATTCAGGAACTTCTTGAGAAACATATTCATCAAGCTGCACCATCAGGTGTTACGGTTGATGTAAAGAAAGAAAAATTGTCCGCTAAAGCTTATAAGGTGGAACCAGATAACCCGCTTATCAAAAAAGCTGCTGAAAGCTACACAAAAGCATTTGGCAAGGAAACTGTATACGTGCGCATGGGCGGATCAATTCCGGTAGTTGAGTGGATTGAAGATATTTATAATATTCCAATTGTTCTGCTCGGATTTGGCACGCCAGACGATCGTCTGCATTCACCAAATGAAAGTTTTCCATTGGATAGTTTTGATAAAGGGATGGAAACACTCGTCCATTACTGGGCTGATATTAAAAAATAAGGCGACATCACAATCATTATATGTGATCTGAAAATGGAAAGCCAGGCGATTGTCACTACAGAATAGCATTGTTTTCGATTGTCTGAATGCGGGTATTATACATCATATAAGGTGAAATAGAGGGGGGTTATTTTATGCGGTATGCTGTCGTGACGGGTGTATCAAAAGGATTAGGGGAGTCAATTGCCCAGCTTTTAATGGAGTCAGGCATTCATGTGACGGGAATATCCCGATACAAGAACGATAAACTTAATGAGGTAGCATCGGCAAACAGTGTGACCTATCAGCATTTTTCCTGTGATTTGAGTCATATGGAGGAAACGGAAAAAACATTTCAGCAAATCAGTGAAGACATATTTTCACAGGAGCCTGATACAGTTTATCTGATTAACAATGCAGGGGTACTGGAGCCAATTGATAAATCAATGAATACACAAAGTGCTGATGTCGCACATCACATTCAGGTGAATGCAACCAGCCCAATCATACTGACAAATTTATTTCTGAAAAAAGCTGCTGAGCGGGATGTCCGGTTTATCAGCACCATGATTACTTCTGGCGCTGCGGAAAGACCTGTATACGGCTGGAGTGCTTATTGCTCATCGAAGGCGGGCATTAATATGTTTACAAAAACAGCCGCCCTGGAACAGGATGAACTGAAGACCCAAAACAAAGTAATCGCATTCAGTCCGGGGATTATGGACACCGATATGCAGGAAAAAATCCGTCAGAGTGATAAGGATGCATTTATCGAAGTTGATCAATTCCGCGGATATAAGCAAAATAATCAGTTGAAAGATCCAGATACAGTTGGTGGTATTCTGGTAGATATTTTGACTGATGAAACAAGTGTGGTGAATGGAAAAATATATTCTGTTACCGATTACCTGTAGCTTCGTGATGAAGTGTTGAAACCAGTGGTTAAATCATAGCATATTTATAATGCAGGGGATTGTTATTTCCTCTGCATTTTCTTGTGTTAGATGGTACAATTATTAAAGTGGATGGCAAAGGTTTATGTGCAATTTTGCAGGAAAGGACGAACGGTATGATAACACGTAAAAGTAAACGGGAAATTGAAAAGATGCAGGCGGCAGGTGATGTGCTTGTCAAATGCCATAAAGAGATAGCTAAAATGATTAAAACGGGCATTACAACGATGGAAATTGATGCATTTACGGAAAAGTTTTTGGCTCAGCATGGGGCAACCCCTGAACAGAAAGGATTCAGCGGTTATCCATATGCAACGTGTGCTTCAGTTAACGATGAAATATGTCACGGTTTTCCGCGCGAAGAAAAGCTTGTTGAAGGCGATATTGTCACGATTGATATGGTCGTCAATCTCAATGGCGGACTAGCGGATTCCGCATGGACCTACAAAGTTGGAAAGCTTGATGAAAAAGGTGAAAAACTGCTGGATGTTACGAAAACATCACTTTATAAAGGAATTGAACAGGCTCAGGCAGGTAATCGGATTGGTAATATTGGACATGCGATCCAAACATATGCTGAAGGTGAAGGATTTTCAGTCGTTCGTGATTTCACTGGGCACGGTATCGGACCGACATTGCATGAAGAACCGCACATTCCGCATTTTGGCCTGCCGAACAAAGGAACACGGCTGAAAGAAGGCATGGTAATTACGATCGAGCCTATGATTAATGAAGGCAGCTGGCAAAGCAAAATGGATACGAACAACTGGACGGCCCGTACAGTGGACCAAGGGCGTTCCGCGCAGTATGAACATACAGTTGTTATTACGAAAGATGGCCCGATGTTGACAACCGATCAAGACAAAATAATATAAGATTGAGTGTTCATGTGTTTTTTGCGAAGGGAGAGCAGTTTATGCGAATTGTTTCGATTTGTCCCAGCAATACAGAAATTGTGGAATACCTTGGAAGAACTGACTTGCTCGCAGGTGTTGACAACTTCTCCGACTGGCCTTTGGAAGTGTTGCAATTGCCGAAAGTTGGTCCGGATCTGTCGATTGATATGGATAAAGTAGAGGCATTAAATCCTGATTTAGTGCTGGCCTCGATGAGTGTCCCCGGTATGGAGAAAAATATTGAAGCACTCGATGAACGAAAGCTGCCTTATATCATATTGAATCCCAATTCACTGGAAGAGATTGCAGATGATATCGAAACGGTCGGCAATGCGTTGGGAGAAAAACAGCTTGGTGCGGAAAAAGCGGCCGCTTTCCGTGAAGAGGTACAACAATTCCGTGAGCGGGCCGCGGAAAAAGCACATCGGCCTTCCTTATATTGGGAATGGTGGCCAAAGCCTGTTTTCACACCTGGGAGCGTTAACTGGCTGACGGAAATTAGTCGTCTGGCAGGTGCTCGAAATATTTTTGAGAATGAAGAGGAAGCAAGTATTCAGACAGACTGGGAGGATGTTAAAGCACGTGAACCCGACCACATTTGCATGGTGTGGGTAGGGGTGAAGGAGTCCAAAATGCGTCCTGAACTTGTGCGTAGACGGCCTGGTTGGGAGGAGATGCAAGCTGTCCGGGAAAATAACATTCACGTTCTCGAAGAATCACTTTTTTGCCGGCCATCACCAAGACTTCTTGAAGGATTGCGTAAATTAAAGGAAATACTGAAATGAAGTCCCCCTTGACAGAAGGGGGTTATTATTGTCTGGGCTGGAAGCAATACTTCAGCTTAAGAACAAGAACTTCTTCCCGAGAGTGAGAACTTCAGTCGGAAATGGGGGGACTCCTCCCGGAGAATGAAAACTTCGGCTCGAAAAAGAATTCTTCTACCAGAAGATGAAGCTCCATTTGATGTCTGTCTGGTTATCTTTTCAGTGAACGTCCGCCAAACAATACCGTGATAACTGGACTAAGCAGACAGAAGAATGCAAACGGCAAGTAAGTCAGTACCGGGACACCGAGAACGTCAGCTATAAATACGCCACAGACACTCCAGGGAACGAGCGGGTTGATGACGGTCCCGGCATCTTCCAGCGTACGCGAAAGAACCTTGTTGGATAACCCTGCCTGCTGATAGACGCCTTTGAAAGTTTCGCCTGTCAGCATAACGGAAAGATACTGTTCACCGATCAGCACATTGACACCGAGTGCTGTTGCTGCGGTAGATGCGATAATCGCACGTACCTTTCGCAGCTTTTCCTTGAAGGATGACAATATGGTTGGAATGATCCCGGTGACAAACAGTAAACCGCCAAATCCGAGTGCCAGAATGACAAGGGAAATGGTAAACAGCATGCTGTTGATGCCGCCTTTCGTTAATAAGTTGTCGACTGGATCAAAACCGGTTGAAGCGGTGTAGCCGTTGAACCAGATCCCCCATATGTCAGACCATGAAAGACTGCTGGTTATCCGGGCAAGCAGCGTTGCAATCACACTGCTGACAGCCAGTGAAATGAACGCCGGCACCCTGAAGACTGTTGCCAATACAAGGATTATGAGCGGTATCCATGATGTCCAGTACATCAGGCCGGTGCTCTCCAGGCTGGTCATATATGATTCAAGATTTTCAACGCTAATGGCTTCATTTGGTGACAGAAGCGCAAATAAAATAAATGAAATCAAAAATGCCGGAATAGTTGTCAGACTCATATGTTTGATGTGATCAAATAAATCCACTTTAACAATAGTGGAAGCCAGATTGGTTGTGTCTGACAGCGGCGACATTTTGTCACCGAAAAATGCCCCGGAAACAATCGCTCCTGCGGTTATCGCCATTGACGCATCCATGGCGTTCCCCATTCCGATAAAGGCGACACCAATTGTTGCGGTGGTTGTCAGTGAACTGCCAAGCGATACTCCAATAATAGCCGTAACGGCAAAGACAATTGCATAAAACCACGCACTGCCAATAAATGCAAAACCGGTACTTATTAAGACTGGGATTGTTCCGCTTATCATCCAGCTGCTGATTAACACCCCAATCAGCAGAAACACGAAAATGGCGGCCATACCGGATTTGGCACCTTCAATCATGCCTGCTTCAAGGTCTTTGAACGATATCTTGCGAATGAGTCCATACATAACGGTCAGGAACACGGCAATCAGGATAGGGATGTGCGGTGCTGTACCAAGGCCGATAAGAAAATAGCTGATCAGTGCAATGGTTAATATGAAAAATATGATCGATTCAATAAGTGCCGGATGATATTTCGGCTGGACCGTAAACATCTTGAACGCCTCCTTTTATCTAAATAAAAAAGGCCCATCCTCAAATAGGGACGAAGCCTGTTCTCCGCGTTACCACCCTGATTGATGAGCGTCATTTCATGAATACCAGACACCCCTGCCTGATTTCTCACGATGGCGTGATTTTTATTCAGAAAAACTCATCCACTCAAGAAAATATATCCGTTAAGTCTGAATGTGTAATTCGAATTTTTCCTGCCAGGGGTTTCACCAGCTCCCCCGTCTCTGCTAGCTGCCTGGAAAGTCTTCTACTTTGCATTCACGGATTTCACTATTCGATTAAAATATTACTATACATGGTATGTTGATGAGTTGTCAATGTGTATTTTTTCTGAATTCAATCTCTTTTTCTTTAAGATGAAATAGGTTATAATTGGTTTAATTTTTATGCGGGGGAGGGGACGGGAATGAATACAGACGTATTAGAAAAGCAAAAATCATCCCCAAGACTCTACATGATTCGAAAGGGAATGACAGTGGGTTTCCCAATCATGCTCGGGTATTTGCCAATCGCCATTACATATGGGGTGTTGGCAAAACAGGCCGGGATGACATTGACTGAATTAACTTTAATGAGCGTGATGGTTTTTGCAGGCGCCAGTCAATTTATGGGGGCGAATATGATTGCTGTTGGCGCCAGCGCAGTCGAAATTATTGTTGCAACATTTGTCCTCAATTTCCGTCATTTTGTGATGAGTTTATCATTCATGAACCGGCTGCGGAACCTTAACCTGAAGTGGAAAGTGCCTTTATCGCTGGGATTGACGGATGAAACATTTGCCGTTTCGTCTTTACATACAAAAGAAGCAAAAATGGAAAAAGGTGCTTATTTTTATGCTGCCCTGATTTTAACAGCGTATTTTTCATGGATTATGGGTTCTTTTTTAGGCGGTGTTTTAGGTGAAATCATTCCTGAGCAATTAAGTCAAAGCATGGGCATAGCGTTGTACGCCATGTTTATCGGTCTTCTTATCCCGCCGGTGAAAAAAGAATGGCGTGTTGGACTCGTTGCAGTTATCGCCATGCTGATTAACGTTATTTGCAGCCAATTTATGAGTGAAGGCTGGGCAATCGTGTTTGGAACTGTGTTTGGTGGGTTAAGCGGCGTATTTTTGCTGAAGGAGGATGCGTCATGATTTGGGCTATTATTATCGGTATGGCACTTGTAACCATGATTCCAAGAGCAATACCGGCATTCGTTGTGGATAAGCTGCAGTTCCGTGATTGGGTGAATCGCTGGCTGAATGCTGTTCCGTTTGCAGCGCTGGGGGCGCTTATTTTTCCCGGTATTCTAAGTGTAATACCTGATCATCCATTAATTGGCCTTGTGGGCGGAATCGCAGCTGTGGCTCTGGCTTATCTTGGTTTGAATGTTATTTTAGTCGTCATCGGTGCGATTTTGACAGTGTTTCTGCTGACGATGTGATGAAGGTGTAAATGAAGGGTAGGACCAATGCGGCCCCAGTCTCCGTATTTTATGTGAATGGTGTCCCAGCCTCTTAATTGTGTGAAATGGCCCAGCTTCATTCATAAGGCTCTATATGAATGTGGGCGTAGGTTATATTATGTTTTTCCTGAAGAAAGTTCTCGATTTTTTCTGTTATGGCATGGCTTTCTTTTACATTTAAATTAGGGTTAACGAGAATGGTGACTTCAATAAATGTCTGGTTACCATGGATTCTTCCTTTGACATCCACCACTTTTTTGACTTCAGGGACCTTTGCAATACTGGCTTTAATTTTCTTGATTTGTTTTTCATCAAAACCATCCGTCAGTGTATGTGTTGCCTCTCTGAAAATACCCCATGCGGTTTTGCAAATGATGATGCCAACGATCAGACCGGCCAGCGGATCGAGCCAAAAAAGACCGAATTGTGTGCCGGTAATGCCCACAAAAGCACCAATACTTACTAAAGCATCTGAACGGTTATCCTGGGCGGCAGCGTTGAGAGAACTGCTGCCTATTTTTTGGGCAAGGGCTGCATTGTAAACATATACGATAAACATAACGGCTGCTCCTCCGAGGGCAGTCCACGCTGTGAGCATGTCGGGTCTGGCAGTTTCTTCTGTAAACAGTTGGTCAAACGTGTCGATAATAACTTGGATACCAACTGTTACAATTATAAAAGCCGCAAACATTGAAGCAACGGTTTCTGCCCGGTAATGACCATAATGGTGATCATCATCAGGCGGTTTCCTCGAAATCTTGAGCCCTATCAACACAGCGATTGAAGCAACAATGTCTGTCGTGTTGTTCAAACCATCTGCACTTAGAGCTTCGGAATTTCCGATCGTCCCAACGATCAGTTTAGCTGCAGCTAAAACAACATAAGCACAAATGCTGATCCAGGCACCTTTTTCGCCTCTCTTCAAATTATCCGCCTGATCCATTGAAAAGCCTCCATTACTCTTGAGCTGACCCTCAGTTCCTGCTATAGCTATAACAGTCTAACAAAGTTGTATAAGATGAGTCCAGAGAAACTTAAGAGGAGAAGGTTATATATTTTGGGATGATGGAAGTAAGTTTCCCCAGGTCAAAAAACAAAAAGAATAAATCTTGTCCGTAAGTAAATAGTAAATTTAGTGTGATTATATAAATAAGAAGGAGAAATATTATGAAGCAGCAACTTACGGAACAGGAAAAACGCTGGGCGGTAATATCATTGGCATCAATCCCGCTAATTATGACACTGGGAAATTCGATGCTCATACCAATACTGCCGGTTATGGAACAGGAACTGGGCATTTCAAAGCTGCAATCCAGCTATATTATTACGTCATATTCGGTTATCGCTATTTTTTTAATTCCTGTTGCTGGATTTTTATCAGATCGATTCGGCAGGAAAAAGGTCATTATTCCGGCACTGATCATTACTGGTGCGGGTGGATTGGTGGCCGGGCTGGCATCTCAGATGATGGCTAATCCTTTTTTAGTTATTTTGGCCGGGAGAATACTGCAGGGGATCGGTTCATCGGGGGCGTTTCCAATTGTGTTGCCGCTTGTTGGAGATATGTTTAAGGATGATAAGGAAGCGAGCACAACCCTTGGTATCATCGAAACATCCAATACGGTCGGGAAAGTACTGAGTCCGATTCTTGGAGCAGCACTTGCCGCTTTGATCTGGTATATACCGTTTTATTCAATTCCGGTGTTTTGTGCTGCCTCTGTCTTATTGGTTGCCTTTATGATTAAAAATAAGGGAGGAGAAGAAAATCAAACAAAATTCAAAGAATATCTCGGGCTTGCAAAAGATATCCTGAAAGAGCATGGCAGGTGGCTGTTTGCCGTTTTTATAATTGGTGCCATTTTAATGTTTATTTTATTTGGCTTCTTGTTTTATTTATCAAGTATCCTTGAAGAACAGTATGATTATGAAGGCATATGGAAAGGGATATTACTTGCTGTACCATTATTGGCATTATCGATTGCTTCATTTATAACAGGGAGAAAGATAAAAGATAACTTGAATGTTATGAAATGGGTTACTTTTATTGGAATCATTCTGACCGGGGCATCGGTTGCTGTCATCCCTTTCACTGATCATCCTTTTTATCTTTTGGCCATTTTCCTTGTTTGCGGAACTGGGATCGGCATGGCACTTCCGTGTCTGGATGCTTTGATTACAGAAAGTCTGGAGAAGAGTGTACGTGGTGTGATTACCTCGATATACAGTGCTATGCGCTTTATCGGCGTTGCGGCCGGTCCGCCAGTGATTGCAATCATGATGAAAGGCAATATTAGCTGGATTGCGAGTCTCCTTGCTGCTTTCGCCCTTATCGCAGGATTTCTGGGGTATCGGAACATTAAACCGTAAAGGACGCCCTCTAAAAATCTCAATTATCCAAAAACTTTTACTTGCAAATATTTAAATTATTTAGGATAATGGAAAAAAGGAACAAGGGGGTATGTTCCATGAAAAAGCAAAAACTGATTTATCAACTTTATCGTTATGCGGGAAAACCAATGAAAGCCAAAAGGGATGTTCCGTTTGAATTGAAGCTATCAGCACAATTAGTGCTCGATGAGATGTGTTTTACCTGGAATAAACAGACATTGGAATCTGCTATCAACCAAGCCATTGATACAGGTGATAGAGAGAGATTTGCTCAGTTATCTAAGGAATACAGACATTATATCTGGGAGTAGTGATTGCGGTTCAACAAAAAGCCTTGCCTGTGTCAGGCAGGGCTTTTTTTGGCGGCTAAGAAGGTATTAATTCTTTTTTATCGCATAAGTACAATTAAGGCTATCGTCATTAAAGCCTGGAGATAAGCCATGTTTTCTATAAGTTGAGTTATTAAAACTTTACTGATTATTAATACTGTTGCCTGGATAATCTGATATGCTGGGGAAGGGGGAGATGTTATGAAGCGTAAGACGAATCTAAGCTGGATGTTATATGATTTTGGAAATTCCGCTTTTGCTACAACCATTATGGCTGCAGTTCTTCCGGTTTTTTATTATGATGTGGCTGCTGTCGGATTGGAAGAAAACCTGGCAGAAAGTTATTGGGGATACTCCCAGTCAATCGCTGTCCTAATCGTAGCCGTTTTAGCACCGATATTGGGCGCTATCAGCGACTATTCTGCAGCCAAAAAGAAGTTTTTGCGTTTCTTCGCCTACATGGGTATGATCGCCAGTATTCTGCTGGCATTTGTGGGAGAAGGGGAATACATATTTGCTTCTGTTTTACTGATTATCGGAAACATTGGTTTTTCAGGCGCGAATGTATTTTATGATGCATTTTTACCTGATATTGCAAAAGATGAAGATGAGATGGATAAATTATCAGCAAGCGGCTTTGCATTTGGTTACATCGGTGGCGGTATTTTACTCGCAATAAATATTGTGATGATAACCAACTATTCATTATTCGGCATTCCCGATGCAACAACTGCGAGCCAGCTCTCATTTGCTTCTGTCGGGATATGGTGGTTCGTCTTTTCCATACCGCTGTTTAAAAATATTCAGGAAGAGAAACAGGCCATGTTAAAACGGGATAAGTCATATGTGGTAATCGGGTTTTCACGGGTGGTTAACACGTTTAAAGAAATCAGGCAGTTTAAACATCTGCTGATTTTTCTTATTGCTTTTTGGATGTATAACGATGGCATTTCAACAATTATTAGAATGGCAACAATTTATGGCCGTGGCATTGGTATTGATTCGAACTCTTTGATTATAGCACTACTGATAACCCAATTTGTCGGGATTCCGTTTACATTTCTCTTCGGTTGGATCGCGACCAAAATAACAGCGAAACGAGCACTTTATATAACTTTATACGCTTATGTCGGGATTGTCGTCCTTGGTTATTTCATGACGTCCGCCCTGCATTTTTATCTGCTTGCTGTATGTGTCGGTATGGTCCAGGGCGGGGCGCAGTCATTGAGCAGATCTATATATGGACGGATGGTCCCTGTTAATAAGCAGGCGGAATTCTTTGGGTTTTACGGCATCTCCTCAAAGTTCGCAGCCATTTTTGGGCCATTCCTGTTTGGATTCATTGGTCAGTTGACTGGGTCGAGCAGACTCGGTATTGTTTCCTTGCTGGTATTTTTTATAGCGGGTATCATATTGCTAAGGTTTGTTCATATTGAAAAGGGCGTTGAGCAGGCGAAGCAGTATGCTAAATGATCGCTGATTCACGGAATGAGTGTTATTGAACTTTTTGCGGTTGATATAAACTGCGACACAAACCAGAAGTTAGCGAGAATCTCTAACGACGCAGCTGGAATATACTCGCTTTCCGTGGGCTCACCAGCCGCCCTAAGGCGCGCGAAGTGTATTTCCGAAGCGACGTTATTCCACTCAACCTTTACGTCGCAGTTTATGGACATTGATCCCTTAGAGAATAAAAAGGTACGTGAAAGCAAATTCCTGTTTATTTTTTCACACAATTGGTTCACTGTATTTATTATCCAGGTTTAATGCCAATGGTTTTCCGGTATCATATGAAATGTTTCCGATCAGCTCACGAAGGTGCGCTTTGCTGGTGTTGTCACGTATGTTCCAATACGTAATCACTTCGGACATGATTTCAACACCTTCCGTCCAGGCTTGATTGTACAGATCGATAAAACTCTTTGTACAAGGTTCATTTGTTGCCGGATGGTACCAGGTTGTATGTTCTAAATTTAAATAATCAACATTATCCTTAATCGGCTGGTGTGAATAGGGTGCTACAAGCGGCTTTAGTAGTGTGTTCTTCCATCCGTATGGGTCAGCCAGTAGCTTTAGGGCTAATTTCATGTCCCGGTAAGCTTTTTGAATATAATGATTAGAATGCAGTCTGTTTACGGTATAATGGTCTTTAATAGCTGTATGAAGCAAATTAACAATGCTCTTATCAAGTTTGGCTCCCACATTTATTTCATTTGCCACGTTTGCTTTCCACGTTTTCAAATGATGATATTTTTCCATCATCAGTGTGTCTATCAGTACTTCTAATTTTTGGTGTTTACTTTCTTCATACCCTGAACGGTAGTGTATATACGGATGTGCATTGCGATCCAATATGTGGTGCGTCACGAACCCGAATATATATGCTTGAACCTGGTCATTTAGGCCTTTTCCTTGATCAATCAAATCCATCAGGAAATTCCCGCATTTTTCCTGGTGCATTTTCAACCCCAAATCGTTCACAGGATTAACTTGAATCCACGGCCAAAAATTATGGAAGAAAAATGGATCAGGTCCCTGTGCCCCCAGTTTCATAAATGCTTCATAATGCAAAAATGAATTTGGATTTTCAATCGAATCCATGACATTTTCACAAAACAGCATATGTGTCCAAATATTAGGCATAATGAAAATCCTCCTGCCTATATTTTCTTTCATATAGTATAAAAGAAAAATATCTAAAAAAATATGGAAATACTTAATAATTTGTGACAAAGTGTATTATTGCCGCTAACACGTGTTGTTCTGATGAATTTTGTTTAAATGGTATAATCAAAACAGAACATCGTGTGAAATGAGGGATGGACGTGGAAAAGATCATGATTGTGGAAGACGATCCGAAAATAGCCGATTACTTGCGGACTTTCATCGAAAAATATGGGTATGATGTCTTAGCTGCTGATGGCTTTGAAAACTTGATGGATTCATTTCGCCGGTTCGGCCCTGATCTGGTGCTGCTGGATATTAATCTGCCTCGTTTTGATGGGTTTTACTGGTGTCGGCAGATTCGTCTGGAATCGATTTGTCCGGTTATTTTCATTTCCGCCCGAACCGGTGAGATGGATCAAGTAATGGCACTGGAAAATGGCGGGGATGATTTTATCACCAAACCGTTCCATCCGGATGTGGTGATGGCCAAAATCCGCAGTCAATTGCGCAGGGCTTACGGAGAATATGCGGCAGGACGTCAGGAACGTATCCTGCAAAAGGAAGGGCTGAAGCTGTTGCCGGAGCGGCTTGAGCTCCGGTTTGGAGCTGATACAACGATTCTTACCAAAAAAGAATCGGATATTATTGAAAGCCTGATGGACAGGTATCCCCGTGTTGCCGGTCGGGAAGATTTACTGGAAAAGCTATGGGATGATCAGGTTTACGTGGATGAAAACACGCTCAATGTAAATATGACGCGGGTCCGCAAAAAATTTGAGGAACTTGGAATTACGAACGCAGTTGAAACAGTCCGGGGAGCAGGGTACCGGTTACATGTGACATGGGATGGAGTAGAGGAATCATGAAGCTGTTCATCAAAGATCATCAATTATTGATCGGGTTACAGGTTGTACAGTTTGGACTTGTCTTTCTTATTCTCTGGCTGGATGGCTATCAGGATATTCGAACGGTGTTTTATACAATTTTTCTGGGGCTTTTTCTATTCAGCTGTTATCTTGTATACCGTTATGTCACACACCGCGCGTTTTATAATCGGCTTGAAAAACCAATGGAATCACTTGAAGAATCGTTGCAGCAAACGGAACAGGCACCAATTGCCGAAGCGCTTGACCAATTGCTCAAATCACAGTACAGATTGTACGAGCATCGGATTGGTGAAACAGAGGCACGGAAAGAGGAACATATGACGTTCATTGATCGCTGGGTCCATCAAATGAAAACACCGCTTTCGGTCATTGAACTGACAGCCCAGGATCTAGATGAGCCGGAATCATCGAATATACGCGAGGAAACCGAACGCATTAAAACGGGGTTGAGCACTGTTTTATACGTGGCGCGTCTTCGTACGATTGAGGAGGATTTCCGGATTAAACCGGTCAAATTGGAAGACCTTGTTAGAGACGTGAACAGGGATAACAAGCGTTTTTTTATCCGAAATGAAGTCTATCCCAAACTTGAAAATGAACGTCCCGCTATCACTGTTGAATCAGATGAAAAATGGCTGCTGTTCATCATAACACAGCTGATTCAAAATGCAGTAAAGTATTCGGCTGGGATAAGCGGACAAATGATTATTTCACTGTATGAACGTGACGCATCTGCCATTTTTGAGGTGACCGATTTTGGTGTCGGCATCCCTGAAGAAGACCAAAATCGAATTTTCAGTGCGTTCTACACTGGAGAAAACGGCCGTAAATATAGGGAATCGACGGGCATGGGGTTATTTCTCGTCAAAGAAGTAACCGATTATTTGGGGCACAAGATTGAAATGGAAAGTTTCGTCGGCAAGGGGACAACTTTCCGTATTGTTTTTTCCCCAGCTCAAAACATTACATCAATGTAAGGAAAATGAAAGCTCAATCGATCGTTTGTAAGCGTTAAGGGCGATAAACTATAGACAGAGATAATTCGGGTGGCACTGTACACCCGCTGAAAGGGGTATAAAACTATGCTGCAAGTAAAAAATGTAAGCAAAGTCTATGAAGGAAAAGTCGCCTATCGCGCTTTATCAAACGTCGATCTGGGAATTGAGAAGGGGGAATTTGCAGCCATAATGGGACCATCGGGGAGCGGTAAGACGACGCTTCTGAATATGGTGGCCACTATCGATGAACCGACAACCGGTGAAGTTCTGATTGAAGATTACAATCCGCACACCCTCAACCGGAATGAATTGGCGAAGTTCCGCCGTCGTGAACTGGGGTTTGTGTTTCAGGAATTCAACCTGCTTCACACGTTGACCGTAGAGGAAAATATGGTACTGCCGCTCACCTTGGATGGCAAGCGCGTCAAAGAGATGAAAGAGAAAGCTGAGGAGATTGCTGAAAAACTAAGCATTTCCGGTATCATGAGTAAGCGAATCCACGAGATCTCTGGCGGGCAGGCACAGCGGGCAGCGATTGCCAGAGCGATGATTCATCAGCCGAAACTGCTTCTTGCCGATGAGCCAACGGGAAACCTTGATTCCAAATCATCCAAAGATGTTATGGGCATGTTAGAGACGCTTAATAAAAAAGAAGATACAACGATGATGCTTGTGACGCATGATCCCCAGGCGGCAAGCTATGCAGA
This sequence comes from Lentibacillus jeotgali, assembly GCF_000224785.1. Taxonomy (GTDB): domain Bacteria; phylum Bacillota; class Bacilli; order Bacillales; family Amphibacillaceae; genus Lentibacillus; species Lentibacillus jeotgali. The sequence goes on from NZ_AGAV01000005.1 coordinate 395,319, forward strand.
CCGGGTCATTTTTATTCGGGACGGAAGATTCTATTCAGAAATCCACCGCGGTAAAAGCCGGCAGACGTTTTTCCAAAGCATCATTGACACGCTTTCTTTGATGGGAGGGGATGACAGTGACTTTTCGTCAGTTCGCCCTTAATAATGTCATCCGTAACAAGCGTTTATATGCTGCCTATTTTTTGAGTAGCCTGTTCACGGTAATGGTCTTTTTCACATTTGCCATCTTCGCCTTTCACCCTGCATTCTTTAATGGAGGAATAAGAGCTGAAGTATTGTACGGTATGGCTGTTGCCGGGGGGATTATTTATGTATTTTCTTTTTTCTTTGTGCTGTATTCAATGAGTTCATTTTTACAATCACGCAAGAAAGAATTTGGCCTTTTAATGATGCAGGGGATGTCCACGAGGCAGATCCGGCTGATGGTCTTTATGGAGAATATGTTGATCGGTTTATTTGCAACCTTGATCGGTGTTTTGTTAGGTCTTGTGTTTGCCAAGGCAATTCTCTTGCTTGCAGAAAATGCTCTGGTTATTGATGAAACGCTTAATTTTTATTTTCCATTATGGGCCATTCTTGTAACATTTGTCTCGTTTATTGGCCTCTTTTTGTTCATTTCTCTGTTCGTGTCGTTCATTCTCCGGACTCGGAAATTGGTTGATTTGATCAAAGCGGACAAACAGTCGAAAGGTGAGCCGAAAGCATCTGTCATTTTGGCGATTCTTGCTGTGGCGCTGCTTGTTGCCGGTTACGCAACGGCTTTATATGTAAAAGGACAAATGGTTGTAATGGCCATGTTGCCAGTCATCATTGTGGTGACAATCGGAACATATTTATTGTTTACCCAAGTGAGCGTTTATTTGATACGGCGCTTGAAAGGCAGTAAGGGTATCTTTTGGCGGAAAACAAACATGGTGCTTTTCTCGGATTTATCATTCCGGATGAAGGACAACGCTCGTACGTTTTTCATGGTAGCGATCATTTCCACCGTTGCTTTTAGTGCCATCGGGTCATTGTATGGGTTTCAATCCTATTTGACTGGCGGATTGAAAGAAGCGAACCCATTTTCATTTATGTATGCCTCCTCAGAGGATAATAAGGAAAATGATATGGAAGAAGATGTTCGTGCCATTGAAGAGAAGATGGATGAGTATGACATAGAGGGCGAGTCAGGTCAGGTTGATTTGACTTATTTCAACCGAAATGATGGAGAAGTCTTGATAACCAGTGAGTCCGACTATAATCGTTTTGCAGATATGCTCGGGGAAAGAAAGGTAAATCTAGATAACGATGAGGCAATTGTCATTGGAGACAGCAATAGAGTACTGGCGCCCCAAAGTGAAAAGGACAGGTTAATGGATAGTCCTGTTGAATTGGCGGATGGCACAACCATACAGCCTGATCGATTATTGGAATCATCGCATGTGTTACCAGAGATGTATTCATACTATATTGTCAGTGATACGGCGTACGAAAGACTGCCAGAGCCGGATACTGTGGAAACATCAACCGCTTGGATGGCGGATAAGGGCCAGGAAGATGCATTGATTCAGGCGGGTGAAGCGATATTTAACGAAATTGGCGGGTATAATCTTGTGGCTGTTGATTATAGCCTTTATCAGATCAATAAAGTTTACGGTCCAATTCTGTTTATCGGTTTGTTCATCGGTATTGTGTTTTTTGTATCGGCTGGAAGCTTCCTATACTTCCGTCTGTATTCTGATCTTGATCAGGACAAGGATAAATTCAAGTCGATTGCCAAAATGGGTTTGACTGATAACGAACTGAAAAAAGTTATCAATCGGCAGACGGCGCTCCTGTTTTTTACACCGATTGTTGTTGCTTTGGTTCACGGAGCTGTTGCCCTGACCGCCTTGTCGCACTTATTTGATTATAATCTTGTTAATGAAGCGGCATTGGTCCTTGGTACATTTGCTGTGATTCAGATTGTTTACTTTGCGATTGTCAGGTATTTCTATACGAAGCAGATTAAGCGCTCGGTTTATTATTAGACCGTTTTCTAAATAGAATGTTGTATTTGACACAAAATCCATAAACTGCGACGTAAAGTTTGAGTGGAATAACGTCGCTTCGGAAATACACTTCGCTTTCCGTGGGGGCTGGTGAGCCTCCGCGTGCTGACGCACTGCGGGGTCTCACCTATGCCTCTGCTCCCACAGAAGTCTCCGTGTATTTCCTCCGCTAAGTTTTGTTCACTATATCTTGGTAAAACAAAATATTTTAAGACAGATAAAACTGGATTGCTTAACGCTTAAAAGCAGCTGGAATATGCGAGACTCCTGTGGGACAGCGAGCCTAAGAGACCCCACAGCGAGCGTTCTTTGCGAGCGAGGAGGCTTGTGGTGAGCCCACGGAAAGCGAGTATATTCCAGCTGTGTCGTTAGAGATTCTCGCTAACTTCTGGTTTGTGTCGCATTTTATATCAACTGGGGTGTCAGCCGGCATTCTGTGACAAAATCTCGTATTTCCGTTAACACTCGCTGCCATTCTTTTGTTACAATAAAATAAGTTATATCATCTTTTTACATAAGGAGGCAGTAAATATGGATTACCGGATAGAAAAAGATACACTGGGCGAGATGAAAGTACCGGCAGATAAATATTGGGGAGCCCAAACGCAGCGAAGCAAGCAAAATTTCCCGATCGGCGGCGAAAAGATGCCGTCCGAGGTAGTTCAGGCGTTTGCGATTCTTAAGAAAAGTGCTGCCAAAGCAAATAATGGTCTTGGCTTATTAGATAAACAAAAAGCAGATGCGATTGGTTATGCTGCCGATCAGATTGTTGATGGGAAGCTCGATGATCACTTTCCACTAGTTGTTTGGCAGACCGGGAGTGGCACACAATCCAATATGAACGTCAACGAGGTCATAGCGTATGTCGGTACAGAATGGCTGAAAGAGCAAGGCAGTGATGTGATACTTCATCCGAATGATGATGTCAATAAATCCCAGAGCTCTAATGACACCTATCCGACAGCTATGCATATTGCATTCGTTTTAAAATTGGAGGATCATGTTCTGCCTGCTGTAAAGACACTGAAAGACACCATGAATGAAAAGATTGAAGCTTTTCAGGATGTGGTCAAGATTGGCCGCACACACCTGCAGGATGCCACACCTCTGACACTCGGGCAGGAAATCAGCGGCTGGCATCGCATGCTGGAAAAATCAGAGACGATGATTTCCGAAAGCCTCGACTATGTCAGGGACCTGGCTATCGGCGGTACAGCTGTCGGAACAGGCCTGAATGCCCATCCTGATTTTTCAGAAGCTGTTACGAAAGCAATCGTTGAAGAAACCGGCAAAACATTTAAATCTGCACCGAATAAATTTCATGCATTGACAAGTCATGATGACACGGTTCATGTTCATGGTGCGCTGAAGGGTCTCGCTGCTGATTTGATGAAAATTGCCAACGATGTGCGCTGGCTGGCAAGCGGACCACGCTCAGGCATCGGAGAAATCACTATTCCAGCAAATGAGCCCGGCAGTTCGATTATGCCCGGGAAAGTGAATCCGACACAGCCTGAAGCTGTTACAATGGCAGCGACTCAAGTGATGGGAAATGATGCGGCAATCGGGTTTGCAGCAAGTCAGGGCAATTTTGAGCTGAATGTTTTCAAGCCGGTTATAGCGTATAACTTCCTCCAATCATGCCAGCTGCTGGCGGACTGCATGCTGTCATTCGATGAGCGTTGCGTACAAGGTCTTGAACCAGAGCTTGAACAAATTGAAAAGTATTTGCGGGATTCCTTGATGCTGGTGACGGCGCTTAATCCGCATATTGGTTATGAGAATGCAGCAAAAATCGCCAAAAAAGCATTTGCAGACAACACAACCCTGAAAGAAGCTGCTGTTGAGCTGGAATTGCTCACTGAAGAGGAATTTGAAAAATACGTTGATCCGAAAGAAATGACATATCCGAAATAATGTTAAACAAGCTCACTATCATCACGATAGTGGGCTTTTTAATGGCACTTGCAACTTTGCTTTTATAAGCAACAATTACCAGCGATTTTTCATGATAAGTTTTTCGGATCTGTTAACAATAATGTTTACAGGAGGTGATAAACATGGCTAACAACAACAGCAACAATTCAAACCAGTTGGTTGTCCCTGGCGCTGAGCAAGCTCTTAACCAAATGAAAACTGAGATTGCATCAGAATTTGGTGTTAACCTGGGTGCTGACACAACTTCCCGTGCTAACGGTTCTGTCGGTGGTGAAATCACAAAGCGTCTGGTTCAATCAGCTCAATCTCAATTCAGCGGACAATAATAATATTGAAATGGCTTAAGGTAAGGGGTTGTCCCCTTATAAATGAGGGAAGTCCTTTTATAGGCTTCCCTCAAAATTATACAATCGTTTATTGGTATTTTTTACAACTAACGGAAAGATATACATTGAATACGTTGTTAACGTATGCGTGCTTCAGATTCTGCATCAAAGAAAAGGACTTTGTTCATATCAAAGGCAAGGTCTATTTTTTCGCCGCCGGTAATATCCGAACGGGAATCGACCCGAGCGATGAAGTCCTGTCCAGCTAATTTCGAATAAAGATAAGATTCTGCACCCATCAGCTCAGCGACATCAATCGTTACAGTGATCCTTGTCTCAGGTGTCGCTTCAATGAACGCGGGCTCATCATGAATGTCTTCCGGTCGGATTCCTAAAATAATTTCTTTATCGACGTAGCCCTTTTCGCGCAATGTTTTCATTTTGCCTTCAGGTATTTTTATAGTGGCGTCTTCATTTGCAAAATGGCCATCTTTCAGTGTGCCTGTCAAAAAGTTCATGGATGGTGACCCAATGAATCCGCCAACGAAAATGTTCTCAGGCTGGTCATACACTTCTTTCGGAGCACCTACCTGCTGAATGACGCCATCTTTCATAACTACAAGACGTGTCGCCATTGTCATCGCTTCTGTCTGATCGTGTGTTACATAAATTGTTGTTGTCTGCAGCCGCTGATGCAATTTTTGAATTTCAGCACGCATTTGAACACGTAATTTTGCATCAAGGTTAGATAATGGTTCGTCCATCAAGAACACTTTCGCATCACGGACAATTGCGCGCCCTAAAGCAACACGCTGTCGCTGCCCGCCGGATAAAGCTTTCGGCTTACGGTCCAGATAGTTTTCGAGTCCTAAGATATTGGCTGCGTTTTTAACGCGCCGGTCAATTTCATCTTTTTTAAATTTGCGCAGCTTCAGCCCAAATGCCATGTTATCGTAAACATTCATGTGGGGGTACAGGGCATAGTTCTGGAAAACCATTGCAATATCTCGATCTTTTGGAGCAATATCATTCATACGTTTATCGTCAATGTATAAATCTCCGCCTGTAATTTCCTCAAGGCCCGCGATCATTCGTAGTGTGGTTGATTTTCCGCACCCGGACGGTCCGACGAAGACAATAAATTCTTTGTCCTTAATGTCTAGATTGAAGTCATCGACAGCAAGAACATTTTTGTCATAGGTCTTATGAATTTGTTCCATTCGCATTTCAGCCATTTAATTTTGTCCTCCTCATATGTAAGCGGTTTATATGTTTATTCTAGCTAACTGGGGGGACCTCGTAAATGGCAAAAGTGAACAAAGAGATGAGGCTTGTTTGTGCATGTTGTCAATAAAGTTTCACTGTAATGATAATAGAGCAATATAAACTGAGACTGCCTGGCGGAAATCGCGAACATCGACGCCTGTTTTATCCTTGAATTTTTCAAGGCGGTATTGCAGGCTGTTGCGATGTAAATATAACTCTTTGGCTGTGACAGAAACATTTAAATTACAGGTAATAAAAGTTTCAATCGTTGTTAGAAGGTCATCATCACCTGCAGCGTCGGCCAGCACAGCATGAACATAATCAGCATGAATGTCGTCGCTGGACTGGTCTATAAGGATATAGGGAATAGCTTCAATATAAGTTATAACTGCCTTCTCAGAATATTTTCGTGCAATGTGAGTCCCTGTCAGCAGCATCTGATAGCCTTTTGCTGCTTCCCCCAGTGAATGCATAAAAGGTCCGACGAAAAAATGGATGTTCACGGACAGATCACTCATGAAAATATCAATAATGACTTCATATGAAATGAATTCATCCTCGTTTTCCTCAATAATGACTCCTTCGTGATCATTTTCCCATAGTACAGGCACTAGCTTTCCGAAGAATTCGTTCAGGGCTTCCTTAAATGACGAAGGATCCATTTGTTCACGCTTAAAGGAGAAATGGATGAAGCGATATGTTAGTGAAGTGGCATGTGACGTATTGTCACAATGAATGCAGTTATACCAGGATTCTTCTTCAAGTGTCATTGCTGGAACTGATAGGGTGTGAGGAATCAGGACACTTCCCAATAATTGGCTTTCTTTTGCCGTCAGTTCTTGCTCAGCGATGCCAATCAGGTTATTCTCTGCCGTCCAGAACCATTGATATTTCTCTTTCTCATCTTCTGCTGCATCCTGGTATAAGATAAGTGACGAAAAAATTTTGCGCAATTGTTCAATCATCATAACACCACTTTTCCCAGTCCTTTATTACATTATAGCAGTATATATGAATACTAAAAATGAATTTTGTTTTTTTTGGGCCATTTATGAAATGGTATACAGTGATTCTAACGTTTGTTATAGTATGTTTAGACAAAAATGAAGGAGGATCTATCGTGCCTAACATTTATGATAGTGCATATGATTTAGAAAAAGCAATTCGCAACAGCGATGAATTCACAAGGTTAAAGGATGCCTACGATGCTGTCATGGCTGATGAATCTGCTAAAAAGATGTTTGACAACTTTCGAAATACACAAATGGAACTTCAGGAAAAACAAATGCAGGGACAGGAGATTTCTGAAGAAGAAGTTGAAGAGGCCCGCAAGGTTGTTGAACTGGTGCAGCAGCATGAGGATATCTCCAAATTAATGGAAGAAGAGCAACGCTTAAATGTTGTTATCAATGATGTCAGCCGTATCATCACTAAACCGCTTGAGGAACTATACGGTAACCCTGAAGAAGAATCAAATGAATAAACAAAACATTCCCGCAGTGGTTATTGCTGCGGGATTTATTATGAGAGGCTACTCCAGCAAAAAGCAGGATTTTTGAACACCGTCACGAATAGATATTGTAATACGGCATAATAAACAGAGGTCAATAAGATGTGTAAGGATCAGCAGGAAGGTTTGCAAGCTTTTCAAGAAAACCGTAAAACTGTTTATTCAGGAGAGTGAGTATCCGGATAACATGAATCTTATAACAGCAAGAAGGCGGCATAAGGATTCATCCATTATGCCATCTTCAGCTGTTTAGATTCGATAGTATTTGCGAAAGGTAAGTACTAGCGATGAAATAAGACCAGTTTTGCTTCCGGTGATACGCAGCGGTGAGTATATTCGCCGTACCCCTCTTCGTCAAGGCGCTTGCTGCCGATATCCTTCGCTTCATCGTTGTTCGATGCCTCAAACGTCTCGTTAAGCAATCTTTCCCCGGATTTGTCAAAAACGGTTAAAAAATAAGTTCTCATATGCATCCTCCTAAAAAGTCCTGCTTATTTAAACGTACCACAAAGTGGATGAAGAGAGAAGATTTTATATTTGGAAACAGAAGTCCCCCTCTTGATCCGAACGTGCATTCGCTTGCTGGGTTTGCTACAATAGTGGCAGGAAGGAGGATGACCCGCACCCATGTCAGATATCTCGTTTATCCACGCAGCGGATTTGCATTTGGATAGTCCTTTTAAAGGGCTGTCACATCTCCCTGAGGCGATTTTCCAAAAAGTGAAAGATTCAACGTTTGAGGCACTGGACTTACTTGTTAAGAGAGCAATTGATAAACAAGTTGATTTCCTGCTGCTTGTCGGTGATCTGTTTGATAATGAAAAACAGAGTCTTAAAGCACAAGTCAGGCTGCGTAATGCATTTGAGGAACTGAAACGTCATGACATCAGTGTCTATTTATCGTACGGCAACCATGATTTCACTCGCGGCAACAGTCATCCGGTTACATATCCCGATAACGTATTTATTTTCCCGGATGAGCGTGTGACACATTTTATTTATCAAAAAAATGGGGTTGGAAAAACTGCCATTTATGGATTCAGCTATGAAAATCGTTCTGTAACTGAAAAAAAAGCTGACGAATACGAAATTATTTCTGGGGATATTCCGTATCACATTGCAATGCTTCATGGGAGTTTGTACAGCAACACAGAACATGATGTCTACGCACCATTCCGTTTATCGGATTTAACCGATAAGAGCTTTGACTATTGGGCGCTTGGCCATATCCATCAACGTGAAGTCATCAAAAAAGACCCGCCTGTCGTCTATCCAGGAAATATCCAGGGCAGGACCAGCAAAGAAGTAGGAAAAAAAGGCTGTTATCACGTTGAGTTATCTCATCATGGTGTATCAATGACGTTCCTGCCGCTGCAGTCACTTGAATTCAACAAAAGAACTGTTGATATATCAGAATGTGATGAACTGCACCAGCTGGAATCAGTTGTTTTGCGGACTGTGACCGATAACGGAGTCAACGCTGGACCGGAATTATTGCAGCTGATAATTTCGGGGGTGCCATCAAAACTTGAAGAATGGGAATCATCGCTGGATGAGGTTATCCAGCTAGTCAATGAAACGGTGATGCATCACAGAGACTGGAAATATATTTATCGTTATTCAATTGAACAGGCATTGACCGAAAACTATGAGGGATTGGCCGAGGGAGAGCACTTTGTCGGTGAGCTGCTGCGCCATGCTGACAGCGTCTCTATTCAGCCTTACCTGACCGAGCTGTATCAGCATAAGCGGGCAAAAAAATACCTCGAAACAATATCACTTGAGGAAGAAAATCAAATGAAACAAAAAGCAAAAAGACTCCTGGTTCACGAACTATTAAACGGTGGGGGCGAATGACATGCAAATTAGGAAGGCAACAATTCACGGTTTTGGGAAATGGATTGACACCACAATAGATTTCTCGGGCGGCAACTTCCTTTGTATGTACGGCGAAAATGAATCAGGGAAATCGACCATCCAGCAATTCATTACCTTTATGCTGTTTGGTCTGCCTCCGAAAAAACGCAGCTATTATCGCCCGAAGACAAGTGGAAAAATGGGCGGCAGGCTAACAATGCACGATCATGACATTGGCGAGTTTGTCATCGAACGGTTTGATGAGGTCGAAAATGGTTCTGCCATATGTTTTACAATTGATGGTAAATCATATGATGAGGCATGGTTGCGGGAGCGATTGAAAGGTATTACCAAAGCGACTTACCAGTCAATATTTTCTTTCTCCGCTACCGATCTTTTGGATATAAGGAAAATGAGGGAAGGTGAACTCGATGACGTATTGCTGGGTATTGGTTTAACCGGCTCCAGTAATATTCATACGATTGAAAAAAACCTTGATGCCAAAACCGGAGAATTGTTTAAACCTAGCGGAAAAAAACCGCAAATGAATCAGCAGTTGGCTTCACTAGACCAATTATTCGCTTCATTAAATGAATACCGCAAAACAGAAAGAACGTATAAGGATAAAAAGAACGAGGCATTTGCTTTGTCAGATGAGATCAGACAATTGCAGGCGGAATTGGAAAATAAGAAAGAAGCTGCTTATCGTATTGGAAAAAAACAGCAGGCAATGCCAATTATTAAAGCGTATAAACATGAATATGCACAATGGTCTGCTTATCCCGAACATATTCCTTTTCCGGAAAACGGCATTGAACGGATCGAGAAACTGAACGAGCAGGTGCTTCCAATAAAAAGTGAATTGGCGGTTTTGCAGGATAATGCACAAACATATCAAAAAAAACGCGATGCCATACGGAAAGAGCTGCATCAGGCGTCTGTTTACGAAAAGGCCAGCGACATTATCAACCAGAAACAACCTTATTTGGGAAACCAACAGGAATTGAAAAATCTTCAGGATTCAATCGAAAAGCTGAAGCTCCAAATCAATACGGAATTGAAACAGCTTAACAGTAGTCTCCAAAGTGAAGACTTGAAAACAATTGAATTGTCCTTTCATGTTGAAAAGACATGGCAGCAGATGAAACATAATGAAGAACAGCTGACAGTAACCCAGAACCACTTGGAAGAAGAACAGCAGCAGCTTGCCAAAAAACGGGACTATTTAAAAGGGCAGCAGAACGAATTGTCTAGGTCCTTACTAGAAGAATCAGAGGAAAGCTGGCTGAGAGAGCAAATCAGCAATTATCGCTATCAGGAATATGAGGACCAGGATACTAATCAACTGAGTGGGAAATGGAAGAAGGTTAAAAAAGAGACAAGTGGCCGTAATAAATTTTGGCTGTTTGGCAGTGCTACCGCATCATTGTTCCTGGTTGTAATTGCTATCGCACTGGGGAATGAATTATTCTATGGTTTAGCTGGGTTGACTCTGGCAGTGGGGATAGCGCAATGGCTGACCGGTAAGCGGTATGTGCAAAACATTGATGCTTTGATGTCATCGCGGCCGCCCGCCGCCTCGACTAAGGTCAACATAAATGAGAAGCTGGAAGCAGATCGGAAAATCGGCGAGAATGAAGACAGGAAGCGCGAATTGTCCTCGATTAATGATCAGCTGCGTACCAATGATATAGAGCTCTTAAAGTGCAAGGAAAAACAGCACAGTCTCCAAGTAAGGCGCGATCGGCTGAATGAACAAATCAGTCATCAATATGAGCAATACCCTTTTTTGAGGCAAGTTGATATCGCATATTGGCCGGATTTCTTCCATTCACTGAAATATATCCTGAATCTGGCTCATAATAAGGCTGAACAGGAAAAACAAATTGAGATGCTGATGGGAGAGAGCAGACAATTTGAAGAAACACTCAACAGGTTTTTCCGTGATATGAAGTGGGAATGGCCCAACAAATCGATTGAAGACAAGCTGTCAATCATCGATAAATTGCTTGACGATTATCGTAATGGAATGGCTATGATAGCCCAATATGATAACTGGAATGATGATAACGCCAGCCGTCAGCGACATATGAAACAGAAAATGGCACCTTACGAACAGGAAAAAGCCGGTCTGCTTAGAGTTGCCGGAACTGAGACAGAAGAAGGCTTTTTAAAGCAGGGTAAGCGGTTTGAGGAAAAAGAAAAACATACAGAAAAACTGAGTGAACGGCGGGAGCAGCTTTCACAATTATTGCAGAAAGAAGAATGTGATATGATGCTGTCCGGGGAACTGATCGATGAGGACAAATTAGATGCTGAACATGAGCTAACAGCCGCAGATATCAGCCATTTGGAGAAGGAAATTGAACGGAACCGGCAGCAACGGGCTGATATTGAAGCTGACTTGTCACAGATGGAATCCTCGGAATCTTATTCGGAGACATTACATCGGTTTACTATTGAACAGGAACAGTTGAAGAAACTGGCTGAAGAATGGGCTGTTTATAAATCAGCAAAGGAAATGCTGGCTGAAGCAAAACGTAACTACCGTGATAAATATTTAAGTGATGTCATTGAAAAGGCAGCACGCTATTTTCATGTATTGACAGGGGACGTATACACAGATATTTATCCCCCCGAAAACAGCCTGCCATTTAGAGTCCAGGGCGTTGACGGCATCCATTACAGGGTGGATGAGTTATCACAAGGGACTGTTGATCAGTTATATGTGTCGCTAAGGATGGGGATCAGTGAAGTGATGAGTAAAAAACACCGGCTTCCATTTATTATTGATGATGCGTTTGTCCACTTTGATCCCAAACGGACTAAACGAATCCTTAGCCTGTTATCTGATATATCGTTTAGTCAACAGATTATTCTATTCACATGTAAGCAGGAAATCCGGAAAGCATCAGCGAATGTAACCTTAATCGATCCGGAAAAATCTGTTAGCATTCTATAGACTTTAATGGTAAACTGTTTTCAGATAACTTGTCAGTCAAAACCTCTTATAAATAGCTTTTGGAGGGATTTCGTTGTCTAATGATCAGAATCATTCATTTGAAGAAGAAAAATATGAAGAAACGATTGAACAGTTTATCCAGGTCATCGCCAAAAATATGAGTTTATATGGAATAACGTCATCAATAGGACGTCTTTATGGAGTCCTGTATTTTTCAGATACCCCGATGACATTGGATGATATGCGTGATGCACTGGAAATGAGCAAAACCAGCATGTCGACAGGCGTTCGTGCGCTGTCGGATATGAAAATGGTCGAATCAACTTTCAAGCGGGGGATCCGAAAAGATTTATATAAATCAGAGGAGGACTGGTACAAATCGTTCACCTCATTATTTGCCAATCGCTGGAAGCATCATACCGAAACCAATATTGAAGAGGCTGATGAGGCCATTTTTGAACTAAGAAAAATCAAAGAGAATACAACAGATCAACAGCTTAAGAACAAGATTGACCGTGATATTGAAAGGCTTAGGTACGCCCAGGATTATTACAACTGGCTGATGCAATTCATTTATGTTGTTGAATCCGGTAAGATATTTGACTACATACCAAAGAAAACGCAAGGGGAAGAAGACAAGTAAATTAAGCATGAACCGGTCTATCTTTTTATGAAGGGGGAGGCACGATTGAAAAAAGGGATAGGACATTACAGTATCGGTGACCCATTTGATAGCTTTATTCTGATCAAATCCGCATCACGGGGAGTCGCCAGTAACGGCAAGCCGTTTTTAACATTAATACTGCGTGATGCAACAGGTGAAATCGAAGCAAAGCTGTGGGATATAACGAAAGAAGATGAAGAGGTGTTTGTACCTGAACAGATTGTCAAGCTCTCCGGTGAAGTCAATCAATTCAGGGGAAAGCCGCAATTAAAAATCTTTACCATCCGGCCATCACAGATGACAGACGGTGTCCAGGCTTCCGACTTTGTGGAGAAAGCTCCTGTTGAGAAAGATGTTTTAATGGAAAAATTGACAGAAGCCATTTTTGAGATGCAAAACCCGTCATTGCAGCGGATTGTAAGAGCTCTGATCAAAAAGTATCAGGAAGCGCTGCTCACGTATCCTGCAGCAACGAAAAATCATCATGAATATGTGTCAGGATTAGCACATCATATTGTAAGTATGCTTGCACTCGCGAAGGAGCTACATGTATTATATCCCGAAACGAATAAGGATTTATTGTACGCAGGTATTATACTGCACGATTTAGGCAAAGTGAAAGAACTGTCAGGTGTGGTAACTACTTCGTATACCCTTGAAGGGAGGCTTATCGGGCATATCCCAATGATGGTGGAGGAAATCGGAAATACTGCCAATGAACTGCAAATTGAAGGGGAGGAAGTATTGATTCTACAGCATTTGATACTTTCTCACCATGGAAAGGCAGAATGGGGGAGTCCTAAGGTACCATTGATCAGGGAAGCGGAACTGCTGCATTTAATTGATCTGGTTGATGCCCGGATGAATACATTGAACCGTGCTCTAAATAAAGTTAAACCAGGCGAGTTCACTGAACGATTATTTGCGTTGGATAACCGCTCATTTTACAAACCGTTGTTTGAAGAAAATTAAAGAATCTACTCTTTGAAACGGTTATGTTTTACTCTCTTTTGTCATATACATGCAATAGATTCATGGACAAGGGGGGCATAGCATGATACTTGGAGTGCCTTGGTGGGTATTTATGATGATTCTTTTCATCTTTGTGAGCGGCTTCATGGCATTTCGAGCCATGAGGGCAGAGCAGAGGCTTGAGCAGCAATATATTGAACAGGAAGGCAGGATTTATATCGACCGGATTGAAGAAGAGCGCAGGCAGAAACAGGAACGAAGACAGCTGTCGCGGTAAAGCGAAATCGGGCATGAATAAATCTTGCGCAATCAAAAAACTGCGGATTCACATTTTATGTGAGTCCGCAGTTTTTTGTATATCAGCCCTGGCCCTCTTCGGAATTATTGTTACTTTCACCGGAGTCTTGACCATCGCTGGAGCCTTCCCCATTACCAGAGTCTTGATTACTATTGGAGCCTTGATTATTACCGGAGTTCTGACTGCCTTGACCGGAGCCCTGTCCTGGTTGTTGTTGTTCGAATATGTTCTCAAGACCATCTGCTTTAACATTAACATCGGAATCCTGAATCAATTTATTAATTTTTTGCTGCAGTGATTGAACATCGATGTTCTGATTTATAATGTTCCGGCGAATCGTTTCCTTATTTTCCTCGAATGATCCGATATCTTCTTGTGTTTCACGCTTGTCCGTTACTTTAATAATATGGAAGCCATGCTGTGACTCAACCGGATCACTGACTGATCCTTTTTCCATACTGTATGCCTTATCTTCAAATGCCGGCACCATATCACCGGCAGAGAAATAGCCCAGGTCCCCGCCGTTTTGGGCAGATTTTTTATCCTTGGAATTTTCCTTTGCCAGCTTAGCAAAGTCCCCGCCATTTTCCAGTTGGTTTTTAATGTCTTGAGCTTTTTCTTTCTCATCTACCAAAATGTGGCTCGCCTGAATCTCTGTTTGCATACGCTCATATCGCTGTTGCAAGTCTTCCTCTGTAATATCCATATCCTCGGCTGCTGCTTCCAACTGCAGCAGGCTGAGCCGGATCGTTTCGCGATAAGCTTCCTCGTCCGGGAATCCTTGCTGTTGCAGGAACATCTCAAATTGATCGCCTAATTGGTCCTTTGTTTTTTGTACTTCTTTATCGACTTGTTCCTCGGAAACATCATAGTTGTTGCTCAGCACTTTTTCGGTGACCAACTGACGAAGAACTGGTTTGCCGGATTGTGTTTTCATTTCCTGGTAAAATTCTTCTTTTGTAACATCTCCGGCACTTGTTTCAGCTACAACTTCCGAGTCACTGCCGGAATTGCAGGCGGTTAATGTTAAAATGCTGGCTGTAAGGCCTGCAGCAATTATAGATTTCTTCATTTGTGCACACTCCTAGTTTAAATGTCAGTTTTCATTAACTATTTTATAAATATAACACATATTTATCCAAAAAAAATAGGTCATCTTTCTTATACTGTTGCATTTAATACTTTCACATAGGAGGATATGAGTAACACCAGAATCATGATATTGATAACACGAAACATAGAAGATTGCTTTCTCTCTTTCATTTCCATCTTTGTGCAAAATTGTTGTGTGAGCGAATTGAATATAAAAAGCACAAAAATGGCATATATCGGAAAAATTAAATTCATTGAAAAACCCCCTTAAAACAAGTGAAATTTCCCATACTTAATACTGTACCAAAAGATCTTTATCCTGAACAGAGTAAAATTAAATTTCCATAACAAAACGAAACCGGCTAAACAGCCGATTTCGTTTCATTCTTTACAAGAATTGTAATTTCGTTAGTTCTGTTTTCGATAAATGATTGTTTTGGAGCCTTTGCTATATAGGAAATATACAGAAAGTCAGTATACGTCATGGCAATATGAACAGCCGTAAAGATCAGGAAGTACACATAGAATTCACTGAACAGATAGGCTGCTGTCATGCCGGGTAATGTAATCAGTAAAGTTGGCGCTCCCGCAGCAAGTAATGAAGCTTTTTTTGTCAACTGTTTTTTTGTATAATAATTGATAATGGGAAAGAAAATGGTGTTTCGCTTATAAATCAATCTTGCCCGTTTATTCATCATGATTAATGGTAGAATATGCATGAATGTGTGTATGACCGGAAGACAGCATACCATGATAATTAATGGAAAAATTCCGGATTCATTCATGCTGATTGTTCCGTGTTTAATGGAAAATGGTACATATAAAAGGATAAAAGCCAGCAGGCCGATCAAAAATGACTGCAGATACAACCTGTTTATTCCATACTCTTTATTGAAATTAATGATTTTCCAGCAACTCATTTTTGATCCCTCCTGTGATTTGGTTACCTTTAATCCGAATTTCCTTTAAGCATCATAGTACGTTCGATTATAAAAATCAATAGGTTTTTAACAAAAAACATTAGCTTTTTTAAAAAGGATTCGAGTGGTGACATATCGGGAATTGAGTCCATTTGATACACTGGTCCGGGGGGGCTTTCTGTTGGCGAATACTGAGCAGAATGAAACAATTAACTTTTATCTTCAATTGTTATCAAGAACAATTGATACGAATAACTATCCATTTACCAGGATGGTTATTGCAAATAATGTTACAAAGGGTGAATATGCAGTTCTTTTAGAATTACTGGAACGCCTACATCATCAGTACGTCACACAAAAAGAGGAAGGATTTTTGGATTTTTCCTCACTGCTAATACAGTTTGCGGGTATGCTTAATGAAAAATTGGAGCCGAATAAAACTATTTATGCATTAAGAAAAGAAGGATATTATCCTTCTTTAATGGAAGAGTTTATCGGCATACTGGAGGATGGTGCTGTATAAGAAAAGAATGGGATAAAAGTATCGAAGGCAAAGGAAAATCCGAACGGTGATTCAAATTTCTTTAGATAGATTTCGAATCAGTTCGGATTTTTCATTTTATTGTAAAGTAGGTTTCACGTAAACCAGCGAAGGAAAAATGCGGAGACTCCTGGGGGAGCATAGGCTTAGATGAGACTCCGGAGTGCTGAAGGCACGAGGAGGCTCATCAGCCGCCCCCGGAAAGCGCAGTATTTTTCCGAAGCGATAGTTATAACAGATACAAACATTGACTAGAATCCCCCGTAAATTGTTCGTCTTTAGTGTTGAGCATTTTAGTTTTGTCCAAGCCTCCTAAGCTTTATTGTCTTAGTTATGCTGAAGCTTTCGAAATGATGATTCAATTTGTTCATGGAAATCAATGATTTTATTTAAATTATCCACTATCTCTCTGGACTGTTCAGTGTCATAATCTTCAAGATTCTGCTGTATGTCTCTAAGAGCATTTTTTTGATGGCTCGAAGCGTCAAGCCATTTGTTTACATAATTGCTCATAAACCGCTTGAATAGCTGATTGTTTGCTTCATATAAATCTTTCCTTACGCCTTTTTTCCATACAAGTGTAACAAGTTTGGCATCTGACAGACTGCGGATACTTGTGCTCATCGATGTTTTGCTTTTCCCCAGTGCTTCCCCCATCTCATCAAGCGTTTTTGGCTGATCCTGCAAATATAAATAAACGAATAATCGTGCTTCCAATGGGCTTGCGCCAAACATTTCAATTGTTTTAGCAAACTCTAAAATAACATCATATGTAGCATGTTCTAAAGTTGATTTTCGCATAATACCCTCCTAAATGACCGGCTATATAAAGGTTACACCAAAACGATAAGGAATCAAAATATGGAATTGATTAGTAAATCAAAGAAAAAAGGAGTAAAAAAAAGAATAGTATAGCAAAACTTTGTACAGTTTAAACTGTACGAAAAATATGTCCAAAATCACTAGTATTTAATGTTTGAAATTTAAGTATGGTAGTTATATAGTATTAAGAGTGAACGATGCGGGGTTAGATAAATTTAAGGTAAAACCAAACTGAACTGTTTGGGTATTGTTTTATGAATTTAATCTGATGAAAAAGTTGCAGGACTTTTATCCTCGTTATTTGATATTGATAGACAAAGGAGGAAAAAGCAAACTTGGGCAGGCAGCTCCGGAGTGCCCTGTCATAGTTTCATATTAAAAATGCTGACAAATTTTTCGAACGTTAGAATCAAATCATGGAGAGAATTTAGCAAGGAAACCAAATTACCGGAATTAAGTGAGGTGAGAACATGAGTAAAATCAAGGTAGACCGATTAACAAAAATTTTCGGGAGGCGTCCGAAACAAGCTATTAAATACCTTGAAGAAAATAAATCAAAAGATGAAATACTGGAACTGACCGGAATGACAGTAGGTGTTAATCAGGCTTCATTCGATGTTGAAGATGGTGAAGTCTTTGTCATTATGGGACTTTCCGGCAGTGGTAAATCTACACTTGTACGGATGCTCAATCGCCTGATCGAACCAACCTCAGGTTCTGTTTGGCTTGACGATGATAACATAACAGAAATGAATAAAGAACAGCTTCGTAATGTTCGCAGAAAAAAAATGAGCATGGTATTTCAAAACTTTGCATTGCTGCCGCATAAGTCAATCCTGAAAAATGCCGAGTACGGTCTGGAAATTCAAGGTATTGATAGTGAAGAAAGGGAGAAAAAAGCCAGTGAAGCTCTGGAATTAGTAGGTCTTGGCGGCTATTTGGAAAAACGGCCGAGTGAGCTTTCCGGGGGTATGCAGCAGCGTGTCGGATTGGCACGGGCACTTGCCAATGATCCGGAGATCCTTCTGATGGACGAGGCATTCAGTGCATTGGACCCACTAATCCGTAAAGATATGCAGGACGAATTAATGGATTTGCAGCAGCGGGTGCACAAAACAATCATCTTTATTACACACGATTTGGATGAGGCCCTGAGAATCGGTGACAGAATTGCTCTGATGAAAGATGGAAGCATCGTTCAAATCGGCACAGCTGAAGAGATTTTAATGGATCCTGCCAACGATTATGTTGAACGCTTCGTTGAAGATGTTGACCTTGCAAAAGTTCTTACAGCTGCTCACGTCATGAAGCGGGCTGAAACTGTCGCAGTCGATCGGGGTCCTAAAGTTGCCCTGCAGTTAATGAAGAATGACGGGGTTTCAACTATATATGTGGTAGATAAAAAGCAAAAGCTGCTTGGGTATGTCACCGCAGATCAGGCTGCAACAGCTGCAAAAGAGGGTAAAGGCCTGGAAGAGATTCTTACATCTGATATTCCAACCGCTCATCCGGAGACACTGCTGTCGGATTTATTTGAGCCAATGTCCGATGACAAGGCACCACTTTCCGTTGTTGATGATTCGGGCAAGCTGGTCGGTATTGTTGTCAGAGGCGCCATTATCGGTGCACTTGCTGGTAATGATGAAGTGATGAATGGAAATGGGGGTGACGTAACAGATGGATAATTCAGGAACGCTTTTCCCTAAACTTCCATTAGCACAATGGATTGAGTCATTTGTTGATTTTTTGACAGCTTCTTTTTCGGTTGTTTTTGACACGGTTACAACTGTCTTGGAATTTATTACTGAGAATTTTGTACTGTTATTGGAATTTGTTCCGCCATTGTTACTGATTGTATTAGTTGCACTTATAGCGTGGTGGATCGTGAACTGGAAACTCGGTCTGTTTGCGCTTATTGGTCTTGGACTTATCAACAACCTTGGCTATTGGCCGGAAACGCTTGAAACAGTAGCATTGGTAATAGTCTCGGTTGTGATATCAATGCTAATCGGAATTCCTATTGGTATCTGGATGTCACAAAAAGATACTGTACAGGCTATTGTGACCCCCATACTGGACTTTATGCAGACGATGCCGGCTTTTGTTTACCTGATTCCGGCTGTTGTCTTTTTCAGTTTAGGTATGGTGCCAGGTGTTGTCGCAACCATTATTTTCTCGATGCCCCCGACTGTCAGGCTGACAAACCTGGGTATCCGCCAGGTGGACGAGGAGTTGATTGAGGCGTCCAGTGCATTTGGTTCATCGACAGGCCAAAGACTCACAAAAGTTCAGATACCACTGGGTATGCCATCAATCATGGCAGGTGTCAACCAGACCATTATGCTTTCTTTGTCAATGGTTGTTATCGCCTCAATGGTTGGGGCACCTGGTCTTGGCACAGTCGTTTATAGGGCTGTTACGCAGGTTGCGATTGGACCAGGGTTTGAAGGTGGTCTGTCCCTTGTAATAATTGCGATGCTGCTTGACCGTATTACACAAGGGGCAAATAAAGATTAAGCATGTTACCGGGTTATCTGCATCATTCATGGTGCGGAGACCCGAAACATATAAAAACATTATTTTAGGGAGGTCAATTTCTTATGTTTAAGAAACTTAGATTATTAGGCTTAGCTGCGGCGCTTGTGCTTGTTATTGCACTGGCAGCATGTGGCGGCGGAGGCAGCGAAGAGGGAAGTAACAGCGACTCCGGAAACAGCGGCAGCAGTGACGGCGGCGACAGCAGTGGAGGCGTCGAACTGGGTGAATCAGAACTGACTGTCCCTTACGTCTCCTGGGCAGGCGCTATTGCCCGTACGCCTTTGGTTAAGCAAGTTCTTGAAGAAGTAGGGTACTCTGTGGAAACAAAGCAGGTTGATGCTGGTTCGATGTGGACAAGTGTTGCCAATGATGACGCATCCTTTATGACAGCTTCATGGCTGCCAGCAACACACCAGTCCTATCAGGAGCAATATGGCGACGATGTGGAAGACCTTGGGAACTTTGTGGATAAAGCACCACTTGCAATGACAGTACCATCGTATATGGATGTTAACTCCATTGAAGACCTGAAGGGTAATGAGGAACTGGGTGAAAAACTGGATTGGACAATCACCGGTATCGACCCTGGTGCTGGCGTCATGCAGAATACGCAAAAAGCAATTGAGGAATATGGTCTGGAAAATTGGAATCTGCAATCAAGTTCTGAAGGTGCCATGCTGTCAGAATTGCAGTCAGCCATTGAAAATGAAGAGCCCATTATTATTCCGGGCTGGAAACCACATTGGATGTTCGCAGAAATGGATCTGAAAATGCTTGAAGATCCTAAAGAAGTTTACGGCGGTGAAGGTGACCGTATTGGAGCCGTAGCACACACAAGTTTCAAAGAGGACTCGCCTGCAGCATATGAAGTTATGCAGCGTCTGTTAGAAGATTATGATACGGAAATGGAGAACAAGCTGTTGGTTGAAATCAATAACGGTACAGAACCGGCAGATGCAGCAAGTCAATTCCTTGAAAATAATCCTGATCTTCTTGAAAAATGGACAAAAGGCATTGGTGAATAAGCCGCACCAATCACTTAAAATAAAGCTGCCCCAGTATACGGGGCAGCTTTATTATGTTCAAATTGTATGATGATATTAAAACTCCCCCGACTGTTGCAGCGGAAAAAGCAGCAGGGGGGATTTTTTCCACATGTAAGGGACAGTACTCCACCTAAAAACGGCGGTCACTGTCCCTGTATGCCCGATTTTGTTCAACTAGCCATCAGCGGGGGAAACCGTCCCACTGATTGAAGTTTCACTTTACTCACTTACTTTGTCTTCCAAGTCCCTCAAGCTTGACTCTATGTCTTCCAAGTATTGATGGATGCTTTCCTGGTGGGGCTCCACTGTTTTTTTCCAATCTTCTACTGAGCTTTTCATTTCCTGTGTCAGCTCTCTGGCGAGGACGGCGCCTTCTTTAGAGGTTTTAGTAAGCTGTTCTTTTAGCTTAAGGCTGTCATTTTTTAGTTTTTCAAACAACTCTTTCCATTCAATGCTTTGTTCTTTGGCACGACTTCGTATGTTTTTGCCTGATTCAGGTGTGCTTAACAATGCGGCAGCAGCACTGACTGCGCCTCCCAGTATAATTCCCAGGATTAATGATTTTCCCTTGCCCATAGAGTAACGCTCCTTTCAAAGACTCGATGCACTTCTCTTTTGCGGTTCAGGATATAAAACGTTATTTGATCCCGCATCTAATGGCCAGTAATCCACCAAAGAACGGCGGCTAACTGTCTTTAAATGCCCGTTTTTGTTCAACTAACATTCAGTGGGGAAAAGCACCCCACTGAATGAAGTTTCACTTTATCAATCATTTTAAAAACCCTCTGACAGTTTGATTGTGCCAGAGGATTGATATAACGGTCATCATGTGTAATCAGGCGGTGCTGAGTGGTTGCGTCTGTTTTAAAATGTTCTGCACGATTGGGTAAACAACCATCATAAACGCCGTATTTAACACAGCTGCAGGCAATACGATTGTACCGAACAGAACAGGAAAAGCTCCTTCCATGAGTCCGATAATAAAGAGAGCAACGGTTATAAATATTGATCCGCTAATCATGGTTCCGACAGCTGTTAATACAGGGACGTTTATTTTAACGTTTATACGATCTTTAACCAATAGCAGCAGTCCGAAAAACAGTATCCCTGTAATTGGTTTGTCGATCATATTGGCAATCTGACCGCCCGGTGTCTGGGTTGTCAATGCAGAAATAAAACCTGCAGCCACAGATAATATCAGTACATATTTTGCCTTTGGGAACATCATAATCCCCAAAAACATCATAGAAAGCAGCATATCTGGCTTCATCCCGTAAATAAAAGGCGGAATGATAAAATGTAAAACAGCACCAATCCCCAATAACAATGATAAAAATACCAAAACTCTTGTATTCACTTTTACCTCTCCTCTTCTCAGCTAAACTATTTTGCACCTTCCAGACGTGCCCTCATTGCCGCCTGCGAAAGCATAATCTTATTATAACAGAAATGGATTCAAATAAACAGTATAAATTTTCTAATTATTAAAGGCTGTTCAAAAAGTATATGGTCCTTTTTAACCACTTTTTTGGCGCGCACTGTTACCTTTAAATCGCTTCATTGATTTCTGTGGCAATTTGCTGCAGGTCTTCCTGTGAATAATCGTCTTCATGCACCTGCCAATTGAATGAGAAGCCATCATCTTCACCATATCGCGGGAGGAGATGGATATGCAGGTGAAAGACTGACTGGTCTGCCGGTTTCTCATTATTGTTAAGCAGATTCATGCCGGCTGGTTTATAGACTTTTTTAATGGCGTTTGTGATTGACGGAATACGTTGGAATAATTCGCTTGCCACTTCAGGCGGTGTTTCATAGATGTTTTTTGTATGAGTTTTCGGGATCACCAATGTATGTCCCTTTGTTACCTGGCTGATATCTAGGAATGCGTATACAGCTTCATCTTCATAAACTTTTGCTGAGGGGAGTTCTCCATCAATAATTTTGCAAAAAATACAATCCTCATGCGCCATGCCTATCACTCCTATACATATTTAATGATTGTTCAAAAACGCTTTGAATTCATTGTATAAAGAAATCAGGTGAAAAGTAAAGCCGGGAGAGGGGAGAACTATGTTTAGGTATAAAAAATAAACAGGCAAGGCCCATTCTTTAGGTGGGCCTGCCTGCATTAGGAAGCAAGCGGATGGCAAAGCATCTAACGTTCGGGGACTTGTTAACCGTCAATCGCGTATAGCTTTTAACGTTACAAAAACCGATTTGTCGAATCCCAATTGATTGGGATGATCCGGCAAAATGGTTTAAAGCATTAGATGGTACGGTAAGGTATTTGCGTTCGTATCCGAAAATACTTTGCAAGTTATCCTTAAATGGGTCAATCATTTAATTATCGATCACAGACACCTCATTTGGGTTCAGCGCGAAATTATATGATTTTGCTCATCCACTTAACTTCATTTGTTAGTGTTAACCGTTCGTTTCTTTTTATACACATTATTTGTCGAAGAATTTGCTTTGGCACGTTACATGAAACATGGTAAAATTTTAACTAAGTGACAATTGGGAGGCAGGATTTGTGGAACCTTTATTACATATCGCTGACTTGCATGGCGGTTATACACATAAAAACGTACTGAACGGCATTTCATTTGACGTCTATCCGGGTGAAATTGTTGGGTTGATTGGGCTGAATGGTGCTGGTAAGAGTACGACCATTAAACATATTATCGGTTTGATGCATGCTAAAAAGGGAAAGGTTGCGGTAAATGGGGAAACCTTCCAGGAAAATCCGAAAACGTACCGGAACCAGATGGCATACATACCAGAAATGCCGATTTTATATGATGAATTGACATTATATGAGCATCTGAGGCTCACGGCGATGGCTTATAATATACCCGAGGAGGATTTTGAAAAACGCCTTCCGCCACTCTTGAAAGAGTTTCGCATGGAAAAACGGCTGAAATGGTTCCCGACCCATTTTTCAAAGGGCATGCGGCAGAAAGTGATGATTATGTGTGCCTTTTTGATTGAGCCGCCATTATATATCGTGGACGAGCCGTTCGTCGGTCTTGATCCGCTTGGCATCAAATCCTATTTGCAGTTAATGGATAACATGAAGGCAAACGGATCTGGTGTGTTAATGTCAACCCATATCCTGGCCACTGCTGAACGTAACTGTGATCGGTTCATCATTCTGCATGAAGGCGAAATCCGGGCGGTGGGCACACTGGAGGAATTGCGCAGAGATTTTAATATGCCTGAGGCAGCGCTTGATGATTTATATGTGGAATTGACAAAGGAAGATCATCATGTTTAATTCACATGCATTTTTTAAACAGCGGTTCGCGGCGCATCTGAAAGAAACAAGCCGATATCTGCGCTACATTTTTAATGGACATATTGCGTTTGCGATGTTCTTTTTTGTATCAGCAGCAGCCTACTATTACCAGCAGTGGCTTGCAAATCTTCCTGATGATTTTCCGACGGCGTGGATTGTTGGGGTAACATTCGGGCTGCTTGTCAGCTATAGCCCAGTCCGAACATTGCTGAAAGAACCGGATCTTGTTTTTCTGATTGCCGCAGAGAATAGGATGGGGCCCTACTTCCGTGACGCTCTGATCTACAGCTTTGTTATCCAGCTTTATATTATATTGCTTGCCGGGGCTGCGTTTGGTCCGTTATATTTTGCTTCTTATCCGGACCGGGCTGGCAGCGTTTATTTACTGACATTGCTTATAGTGCTCATATTTAAATTCGGGAATCTGATCGCTAACTGGTGGATGCTGAAAATCAGGGAACCTGGAATGCGGCAGGTTGACCAGGTAGTACGGGTACTGCTGAACGTGGCTGTTTTCTATTTTATCATAGAAGGTGAAATGCTTTGGGCGGGTGTCACAACAGTTCTGTTTACACTTGTGTTTTTGTATGATTTAAATGTTTCAGGTAAACAGCCCGGCATTGTCTGGGATTTGCTGGTGGAAAAAGACCAGAACCGGATGCAGACATTTTACCGCATCGCCAATATGTTTACAGATGTTCCGCATTTAAAAAATCGCGTGAAAGGCAGACATTGGCTCGTGGCGCTTGTAAGTAAGGTGCCATTTGCCAATCGATTTACATTTGATTATTTATACCGGATTTCGTTTGTCCGCAGCGGAGACTATCTGGGGATGTATCTCAGGTTGATTATGATCGGCGGATTGTTCATTTATTTTGTTCCGAACATTTGGATGAAACTGTTGTTTGCACTGCTGTTTTTATACATGAGTGCTTTTCAGATGATGACATTGTACCATCACCATCGCACAGTTATGTGGCTTGACCTCTACCCGGTAGATGAAGGGGTGCGCCAGCAATCGCTGATTAAGCTTTTATTTCAGCTGACATTGATTCAGACCATTATTTTTGCCGTGCTCTTTGCAAGTATGCAGGAATGGATTGGTATGCTGGCAGTGCTTATTGGCGGAACTGTCTTTAATTATTTGTTCATACAGGGATACGTCAAGAAAAAGTTAATTGAATAGAAAGAGGCTGATCCGTTTGGGGACCAGCCTCTTTTTCTGCTCATTTCTCCTGATATTTAAAATACGCTGTAATTAACGTTTTGGCTGCGATGAGCATGGCACGTTCTTCAATATCAAATTTCGGGTGATGATGCGGGTAGCTATGGCCTTCTTTTTGTGCGCCTGTGAAAAAGAAGGCGCCTGGTTTTTCCATTGTGTAATAGGCAAAATCCTCTCCGGCCATGACGGGTTTGACCTCTTCACCTATTTCAATATCGTCAATATCGTCTGCCGCTTCAAGAACCAGTTCGGCTTCCTCTGAGTTGTTGACGAGCGGCGGATAGCCTTTTTCATAATTGAATGAATAGGTAATATCATTAGCGATGCAAGTGCCTTCAATAAGCTTTTCCATCTCACTGATGATTTGTTCCTGAATATCTTTTTTTAAGTAACGAACTGTACCGACAAGCCTTGCTTTATCAGCGATAACGTTGAATGCAGTTCCTGCTTCAAATTGTCCGATCGTGATCACTGCCGTTTCCAGCGGATCGAGACGCCTCGAAACAATTTGCTGAAGCTGCGACACGAGTTGTGATCCGATTGTAATGGCGTCTTTTGTCTGATGCGGATAGCCGCCATGACCGCCCTGTCCCTGTAGTGTTATCTCAAAGCGGTCGGGGCCGGCCATAAAGACGTCCTTTGATGTCTGCAGAACGCGAAACGGCGTCGTTGCCCAGAGATGGGTTCCGAAAACCGCGTCGACATCATCGAGTACGCCTGATTCAATTATCGGCTTAGCCCCGCCCGGCGCGTATTCCTCTGCATGCTGGTGCAGAAATACAATGGTCCCAGGTAAATCCTGCTGAAATGTTTTCATTGTCTTGGCAAGCGTGAGCAGTTGTGCTGTATGCCCGTCGTGACCACACGCGTGCATCACACCGTCGACCTTTGATTTATAGGGGACATCCTTCTCATCCTGAATCGGAAGCGCATCAAAATCCGCACGAAGCGCAATTTTCCTGCCCGGCTTCCCTCCTTTTAGCGTTGCCACCACACCATTTCCGCCGACATTTGCCTGATAGGGGACACCCAGATTTTCGTAAAAGTCAGCGATATATTGGGCTGTTTTGGTTTCTTGAAATGATACTTCCGGATATTGATGCAAATAGCGCCGAATGTTGACCATTTCTGGGTAAAGTTCATCCAACTTATTATGTATCTCCTGTAACAAAGGAATACCTCCTTTTTATCTGTGTTTCGATAATTATAACATTTAAGTGGTACGGGATGTTGGATTTTAGTGAGGTGGCTGTAGAAATATGAGCAGAAAAGCGCGATTATCGGTAGAAGAACCGTAACATCAGTAGAAGACTGAAAACATCAGCGGCAAAAATAAAACAGCTGTCCCGGATAGCATCGGGGCAGCCGTTATTTTTTAGTTAACTCTTGGATCGGTTAATAACCGTTGTATTTCTTCTTTATGACCTGTTTCGTCTGCGATCATATCTTCAATTTTAACAACAAGCTCGGTGTAGCCTAACTTCTCTGCTTGTTGCTTGCGTTTCTCATAACGGTCGATAGTAGCTTTTTCAGCTTCCAGTGAAGCTTCCAGTAAATCTTTTACTTCTTCTGGCTGCGGCACGTCAGCGGATTCTGTCGTTGGTGTTCCGCCTAGTGACTTAATTTTTTCGGACAAGTAGAGCGCATGGCCCATCTCGTCATTGATTTCGCCTTCGAAAAAAGGCTTCAATGCGGAACGATATAATCCGGAAACAACCGACGCACTATACGTATATTGAATGGCCGCTGCATATTCGTGTGACAAATCTTCGTTCAGTCCATCAATTAAATTTTGAAGATCCTGATTCATACTATATCCCAACCTTTCATATATAATGAGCACATAACTACCATTCCCTTTCGTATTTTTTTGAAACATGAGATTGAAATGGAAAATTAACTGCCTGTTATGACAGGGGAAAATAAGGTATGATGGCTCCAGGAGGGTTTGAACGTGTGGGGTAGACGGCGTTATTTTGTATTGTTTTTGTTAATCGCGTTATTAACGATTGGCATTTGGGTGTTTCGGATCATCAGCGGCGAAACCCTTTATGTTGATCAATTGACTCGCGGCCTCGTTGAAATAGTGGACGGCTCCGCTGTTTTCACATTTTTTCACTGGGTCACAGAATTGGGCTCTGTCACCTTTTTAACCCCTTTGACGATTCTAGTGACACTTGTGCTGTTGTCCGTTTTTCGGGACTGGCTGCCGGCACTGATATTTGCTCTGGGCACGTTGAGCAGCCATAGGCTTAATATACTTATCAAACATCTTGTTGAGCGTGAACGCCCAAGTATTTTTGTTGCCGCTAATGCTGAAGGGTTTAGTTTTCCGTCCGGACATGCTATGGTTTCAATGGTATGTTATGGGCTGTTGGCTTATTTTCTGGTCAAAAAAATGACGTCGCTCCGGGGTGTTTTAACCGCTCAAATTAGTCTTGCATTGCTTGTTTTTTTGATTGGGATAAGCCGGTATGTCATTAATGTTCACTATTTAACAGATGTTCTTGCCGGGTTCGTTTTTGGTTTGATCTACTTAATTGGCTTGATCTATTTTTATGAATGGCTGCAGTCCTCAAGAGGATAATCTCCGTCTTAAAACTGAAGGTCCATGACTGGACACAAGCTACCGTTTATGTTCACAAAAATGCCTTAATTCAAGCAAATGATTAAATATATGAGGACTTACTTTTTGATTTTTCGTCTTAATTGCCTGTATAATACGTAAGAAAATGACATGAGAGGGCGTCCATATGGAAAATAAAAAGACGAATGAGACATTGCTCATGATAATATGGACTCAGTCACTTATCGCCACACTGGGCAGTCTGTTTTTCTCAGAATTCATGGGCTATGTGCCGTGCGAACTATGCTGGCTGCAACGGATATTTATGTATCCGCTGGTCGTTATCTACGGGACGGCTCTTATTAAGAAGGACTTGTCCATTGCGCTACCGGGCCTTATTCTGAGCGGGATCGGCATGTTTATCTCGCTATACCATTATTTGGTGCAAAAATTGCCGGCTCTGCAGGAAGCAGGGGGGTCATGTGGTGCAGTTCCCTGCAACACGGAATATGTGAATTATTTTGGTTTTATCACGATACCATTTTTAGCAGGCATCGCTTTTATCGTTATAGTTGTATTGCATATCATGCTGCTGAAAAAACGCGGGAGGAATTAATGAATGAAAAAGAAAATGCTGATTATTATAGGGTCGATTGTCGTGTTATTTGCCGCCCTTTATTTTGTGATTGATTATAAAAATCAGCAGGCGACCGGCGACGGTGATAATCCATACGGTACAGATGACCTGCATCAGGCAACTATCGATCAACTGGATAATCCCGACTACCAGAACCAGATTTTGCCGGATGAATTGGAAACAAAACTGAACAACGGCGAAGATATGATGGTTTATTTTTATGATCCGACATGTCCGCACTGCCAGGAACTAACACCAAGGCTTATGCCGATTGTGGAAGATATGGGAGTCGATATGAAAAAACTGAACCTGCTTGAATTTCAGGCTGCCTGGGGAACATATGGGATTGAGAGTACACCAACACTTGTATACTTTGAAAATGGCGAAGAGGTCGACCGTGTGAACGGGGCCCAATCGAATGACATATTCCGGGCATTTTTTAATGAATATGCCGCTGACGGGTCAGGAAACAGTGGAGAACAAGCAAGCTAGGGGGAACCCGGCTTGCTTGTTTTATGGTTAGGCGTCCTCCATACCAATCATATGATATTTTGTTACAAACGGTCTGTCTAGGAAGTATGCCGGTGGTTTAACGTCGCTGCCATCTTTGTGTGCCTGCTTAAATTGATCCGAGTTCCTCCAGTTATCAAAGTCAGCTTCTGAAGCCCATTGGGTCATGACGACATAGGTGTTGCCTTTTTTGGGGCGTAGTAATCGGAATGCCTGAAAGCCGGGCATTGATTCCACATTCTGCTGGCTTTGTTTAAATTTGTCCTCAAATGTTGGCATTCCGTCATCAGCCACCGGGATATTGTTCATGACAACATAACCATTTTCTTTTAATGTGCCACTTGTGGTGACCGTTTCATATTCCTTGCCTGAAGCAAAGATGTTTTTCTTTTCATTTTCGTAGTAAACTAAAGTACTGCCGCTTTCACGCATAAAATAAAAATCAATATTCGTATGTTTTTCCGGCAGCTTTTTCAAAAAGTCGAATGTTCCTTTCGTCATAAATGCCTTCATCTTGCTACCCCCTAACGAAGTCTGGTTCATTACTATTTTAACATACCCGTTTTGTTTAAGCGTTAGTCTTTGTTAACTATTTAGAATTGTTATTATCTAACAGCAAGTATAATTCTTTCGTCACTGCAAAAATTGTCGTATACTAATTCTGAGGTGAATTCACATAAGATGAAAAAGCTAAAATGGCTGTTGCTTTCATTGACTTTCATTCTGGGGCTCACGATCATTGGCTATGGTGTCATTTTAATTGGTGGCGGGCTTATTGCTGATAAAGAAGACATGATTCTTAATGCTACTACGACGATAGAAACCAATGATGGAACAGTCATCGGCAAGTTATATGATGAAAACCGGATACCTGTATCGCTTGAAAGTATCCCTGAGCATGTCCAGGAAGCATTCATAGCTGTAGAGGACAGACGCTTTTATGATCATGCAGGGGTTGATTTCATTTCAGTTGTTCGTGCCGTGTACAGGGACATCGTGGCAATGGCAAAAGTAGAGGGTGCCAGCACAATCACACAGCAGCTTGCGAAAAATTTATTCCTGACTAATGATAAAACTTGGCTGCGCAAGACCAAAGAGGTAATGGCTGCCATTTATCTAGAACGTACCCTGACCAAAAGTGAAATTCTGGAATTATATTTAAATGAAATCTATTTTGGTGAAGGTGTTTATGGTATTGAGGCTGCATCTCGGAAATTTTTTAATAAATCTGCTGACGCGTTATCCTTAACAGAGGGGGCGCTTCTGGCGGGGATGGCGAAAGCACCGAACGGTTACTCGCCAATTAATCACCCCGATAAAGCCGAAAATAGACGGGATATTGTTCTGAAGGCAATGGAGGAGACAGGCAGTATCTCAACTGAGGAGCGGCTAAAGGCACAAGGGAACACGCTGGGGCTGAATGTGCAGGAGTATGAGCCAAAGCCATGGGTCGCCAGCTATATTGATCTTATGTTAAACGAAGCTGAGGATGATTACCAGCTATCAGCCGAAGAGTTGCAGCGCGGCGGCTATCAAATAGTTGTTAACATCGATCCTGAGGTCCAGCAGATTGCCCACGAAAAATTTCAGAATGGATCGTATTTTCCCGGTAATACCGGCGGGGTTGAGGGCGCCTTTGTGATGCTGGAACAGAATTCGGGAAAAATTGCTGCTGCGATCGGCGGCAGGGATTACCAAATAGGCGATCTGAATCGAGTGATGCTGAACCGGCAGCCGGGATCAGCGATAAAGCCACTTGCGGTATACGGTCCCGCGATGATGCAGGAAACGTACCAGCCCTATACGGTGATCCCTGATCAGAAAATGGAAATCGACGGGTACACTGCAACGAATTATGATAATCGGTACGCTGGTGCTGTTTCTGTATATGATGCATTGGTGAAATCGAAAAATGCGCCGTCCGTTTGGCTGTTAAACGAAATAGGTATATCTTATGCAAAGGCGTATTTGCATAAACTGAACATGCCGATTGAGGACGACGGACTGGCAATTGCGTTAGGCGGTTTATCAGATGGTGTAACACCTTTACAAATGGCCCAAAGCTATCGCGCATTTGCGAATGGCGGTAAAACAATCGATGCGCATGCGATTGAGCAAATCATTAACAGGGAAGATGAGGTTATCCAACAGGCAGAAGCAAAAACGACTGAAGTGTTCAGTCCGCAAGTAGCCTGGAACATGACGGAGATATTATCCAATGCTGTTACAGAAGGTACCGGCCAGGCGGGTGAGTATCCGAAAGCACTGGCGGGAAAAACCGGCTCAACGCAGCACCCGCATGTCGAAGGAGCAGTAAAAGATGCGTGGTTTGTCGGCTACACACCGGAATATGTGAGTGCTGCATGGATGGGCTACGACACATCTGATGAAAATCATTTTTTAACGGCAGGAAGTGAAATGCCGACTAAACTGACAAAAGATATTTTAACAGAAATTGATCAGCGGAAGAGTCTGGCAGTATCGTTTGAAAAACCGGATAAGGTGGCGGCTTTGCCGGAACCGATCGATTTGCCGGAGAACATTACATTACATGGCGATTATGCGTTTGGCGGCTTTTCGTTATTCAATGGCAGGCTTGAATGGACAAAGCCTGAGGATGAACGGATTGTTTACCATGTTTATCAAGAAAAAGAAGGCCTTGACGAACGGGTTGGTACAGTGGAAGGAGCCAACGAATACACGGTTGAACGTCTCCGGATTTTCGGTTCCTCGCGGTATTATGTGGTGCCGTATAACCCTCTGACCAAAACGGAAGGACAGAAATCTAATACGGTTGAACTATCGATGTGAAGGTAAAGCTGATAATAACTAAACAAGGGCTAAGAGCTAATTTAGACAAATTGATGACAATCCCTGATGATTTCTATACAATGAAACGGGAAATCGCTATAGTTGAATATAGGTAATTGTGCTTACGTTGTGTGAAAAAGGGTGAAGTAAGTGACGAACAATTTTAATGATACAATCTTGAAAGCTTATAACGGGGAAAAAACTGAGCATACGCCTGCATGGTTTATGCGTCAGGCAGGAAGATCCCAGAAAGAATACCGTAAACTGAAGGAAAAATACTCCTTATTTGAAATTACGCACCAGCCGGAATTATGCGCCTATGTTACGCGCCTTCCAGTGGAACACTACGGAGTGGACGCAGCCATTTTGTATAAGGATATTATGTCACCTCTTCCGTCACTTGGCGTGGACGTGGAAATTAAAAAGGGAGTCGGTCCGGTGATTGACAATCCGATCACGAATTTCCAGGACGTGGAACGGCTTGGGATGATTAATCCGGAAGCGGATGTGCCGTATGTTCTGGAAACGATTCGCCTTTTGACAGAAGAACAGTTGGATGTTCCGCTGATTGGATTCAGCGGTGCTCCATTTACATTAGCAAGTTATATGATTGAAGGCGGACCATCCAAGAATTACAGTCAGACCAAAGCACTCATGTATAGTCAGCCGGATGTCTGGTTTGCTCTGATGGATAAACTGGCAGACATGACGATTGCTTATGTGAAGGCACAAATAGATGCCGGGGCAAGGGCCATTCAAATTTTTGATTCGTGGGTCGGCGCTCTGGACGCAGAGGATTACCGGTATTATATCAAGCCGGTCATGAATCGGATTTTTACAGAATTGCGGCCAAAGAATGTGCCATTGATTGTATTCGGTGTTGGTGCACGGCATTTGCTGTTGGAATGGAACGATCTGCCTGTGGATGTCATTGGTCTTGACTGGCGCACTTCCATTACTGAAGCGCGACAAATGGGAGTTACCAAAGTACTGCAGGGTAATCTTGATCCGACAGTGCTTCTCGCAGACTGGAAAACGATTGACGCGAAAACGAAGGCCATTCTGGACGAAAGCCTGGGGCAGGGTGGACATGTGTTCAACCTTGGCCACGGCGTTACACCGGACATAAAACCGGAAACACTAAAAAAATTGACCGAGCTTATTCATACGTATTCGAAGCGATAAATTGAAACTGACGAGGTGTTGTAAATGGGAAAGAAAAAATTGGGACTGCTTGTGATGGCATACGGAACGCCTTACAAGGAAGAAGACATTGAGCCGTATTACACAGATATCCGCCATGGAAGAAAGCCGTCTGAAGAAGCATTGCAGGATTTGAAAGATCGTTATAAGGCAATCGGCGGCATTTCACCACTGGCTAGAATTACGGAAGAACAGACCAAAGCATTGGAAGAAAAATTGAATGCGTCTCAGGATGATGTTGAATTTAAGGCATACATTGGCTTGAAGCATATCCACCCGTTTATTGAAGATGCCGTCCAGCAAATGGCAGAAGATGGTATTGAGGAAGCTGTTTCCATTGTTCTGGCACCGCATTATTCAACGTTCAGTGTCAAATCGTATAACAAGCGTGCTAATGACACAGCTGAGAAATATGGCATTTCCATTGAATCAGTTGAAAGCTGGTATAACGAGCCGGGCTTTATCAAATACTGGGCTGACCAAATCAGTGCCGTATATGATGACATGCCTGCAGATGAGCGGGAAAAAGCTGTACTGGTCGTTTCCGCGCACAGCCTTCCGGAAAAGATTCTTAAGGACGGCGACCCATATCCGGATCAGCTGAAAGAAACAGCCCGTCTGATTTCTGAGGCGACTGGGATCAAGAACTATGCAATCGGCTGGCAAAGTGAAGGCAACACACCGGATCCATGGCTTGGTCCGGATGTGCAGGATCTGACTCGCGATTTGTATGAGCAGAAAGGTTACCGTTCGTTCGTTTATGCACCGGTCGGCTTTATTGCTGATCACCTGGAAGTGTTATATGACAATGACTATGAGTGTAAAGTGGTTTGCGATGAACTCGGAGCGACCTATCACCGCCCGGAAATGCCGAACGCTCATCCACAATTTATTGCAACCCTTGCTGATGTTGTTATGAATCAAGCGAAGCGTGAAGTATGATGAGTGAAATGAAAAAGATATTAATAGCAGGCGGCGGCATAACAGGTTTATCCGCTGCCTACTATTTGCAAAAAGAGATCAACGAAAAAGGCTTGCCTTATGAGGTAAAACTTGTTGAAGCAGGAAACCGGCCGGGCGGCAAAATTAAAACAACCAGACGCAACGGATTTGTCATTGAGCAGGGGCCGGACTCATTTTTATCGCGTAAACAGCCGGGGATCAAATTAGTCAGGGAACTCGGGTTAAGTGATGAACTGGTCCGAAATGGCACAGGACAATCCTATATACTGGTCAATAACAAGCTGCATCAGATACCTAAAGGTTCATATATGGGGGTACCTGTAAGCGTTCGTCCGTTTTTATTTTCCAGTATTTTTTCGCCTACGGGGAAACTCCGTGCCGGGATGGATTTTGTAATGCCAAGAGGGAAAACAGGTGACCAGTCATTGGGAGGATTCTTCCGCCGGCGTTTCGGTGATGAACTGGTGGAAAATTTGATTGAACCGCTTTTATCAGGGATTTACGCTGGTAATCTTGATGATATGGGCATTATGGCGACATTCCCGAATTTTTATCAGCTTGAACAGGAACACCGCAGTCTGATCAAGGGTCTTCGGAAAACAATGCCGGACAAGAAGAAGCAGAAAAAATCGGGCGGGAAAAAACAAGGCATGTTTTACTCGTTCGAAAATGGACTGGAAACATTGGTTGAACGCCTTGAGGAGGTACTGGGTGATATGATTTCGCTCAACACTGGAGTTGACCATGTCGAGAAAAAGGAGCACGGTTATAACGTTTTGTTAAGCAATGGTGAGGTGTACAAAGCAGATACGGTCATCTTGGCGACACCACATTATACGCTGCCGAAAACGTTCAGCCAGTTTGACGCTTTTGATGAATTTCGTGATATCCCAGCTACCTCTGTGGCCAATGTTGCTATGGCGTTTGATGAATCAGCGATTGAAAGGGATATCGATGGCACCGGATTTGTGGTGTCCCGAAACAGTGACTTTAGAATCACTGCTTGCACCTGGACGCATAAAAAGTGGCCAAATGCTGCACCTGAAGGTAAAGCACTCGTCCGCTGCTATGTCGGCAGACCGGATGATCAATCGGTTGTAGATTTATCAGATGACGAAATTGTCGACATTGTCCTGAATGACTTAAACAAAACAATGAATATTACGGCAAAACCTGAATTCAGCGTCATCAGCCGCTGGCAAGATGCAATGCCCCAGTATACGGTCGGACATACCGAGCGGATTGCCAACGTACGTGAAAGTATGCGGCAGGAACTCCCGGGCGTCTTTATGGCCGGCAGTTCCTATGAAGGCGTCGGCATACCGGACTGTATCGATCAAGGCGAAAAAGCGGTCGCTGATGTGCTGGAATATTTGCGTGGCTGATTTTTGAGATCAACATCAGACTGTACGTTTGAT
Organism: Lentibacillus jeotgali; assembly: GCF_000224785.1. GTDB lineage: Bacteria > Bacillota > Bacilli > Bacillales > Amphibacillaceae > Lentibacillus > Lentibacillus jeotgali. Next base: position 430,738 of record NZ_AGAV01000005.1, read on the forward strand.
GCCGGTCTTTTGTGGCAGTTAAGAAAGTATAAATACTTTCTTACTGCATAAGTGCAACTTAGACTTTCGCCATTAAATCTTGGCGATAAGCCAAGTTTTCTAACGGTTAAATGCTATACATGGCGGGTATCAGCAGGAGAAACCGGGAATCTGCAGAATAGCAATTAAATCTACGGAAGCATGATAATATCAACAGAAGACAGGGAAAATCAACAGATAAGCGGTAGTATCGACAGAAGAGAAAACTTATCGGCAGAAGATAAAATGTATCACCAGAAGAATAAAAGAATCCCCGAAAAACCATCCATCTTAATAAAATTGCTCGATTTGTTTTGAACTATTTATATATGGAAATGGGGAATGTTGTGGAAAATCGCTAATGCTCAGTGCATGGTATTTTCTTCCTCTATTTTGTCCATCGTGCTGAAGCTGCATGCTTTTTAAAATGGTATGAGCTGTTCTTGGTGAATCAATCTGCAGAGTTTCTCGGCATTTTTTATTTGTAATTATCGTTCCATGAAGAAGAAAATAATCCAATATAACCCTCTCATGGGCCTTAAAGGACGTAAAGTGGCAGTTTGGACACTGTCATTTTTTGTATAAGCGCTTCATAGGGTAATGCTGGCATCTCTCACAAGGTATTCCTTTTATCAAATGCCGTTCAGTTAAATTATGCTCCCGTAATATGTCTATCCGAGGAGTATCTTCATGCAACAAGGTTCTGCTCAGCTTTCTTAACCCCGCTGTTGTAAATTGTTCCTCTGTAAATTTACTGTTTAATCGATCCAAATGCTGGTGCAAACTTTCATTGTGAATGATTTTATTATAAACATCCGGATCTTTTGTTACATTTTCAATAATGGTTGAGGGATAAGCGACGACAACAAGGATTTCAATCGGAATATTAAAAATACCATGACGCCCCAGCCAGGATGTTAAATGTGTTTTCTGTGCTTCGGCCTGCAAAATCGGATCCTTAAAAGAATATACTACTTCTCTATTTGTTTCTTGCGTCAACTGCTGCTGTTTTGAATCATATTTAAATGTACCTTTTTTATTTTTAACCTCAAGAATGCAGATAAAGCTTGTTGTCAAGATGAGCGTGTCAATTTGAAAGTTAAATGGAGGGTTTGCCAATCGGATGCCTTGAAAAATGAAGAAATCTTCATGTGGGTACGTGGAAAGTTTGTAGTCAACATTTCTTTCGCCGTCATAACCTGCTTTTTCCCGTTTGTAAGCAACAATCGCGTCATTTGGCAGGTAAGCCTTAGAAATCCTTCGAAACAACGCTTCATAACTTAATAGTGCATGAGACTTTTTTCTATATTTGATAATAGTCGGGGTCAAATTTGAATCACTCCTTTTTGTTATTAGCTATATATTCTGCAAAAGATTATAATTTCCTGCTGTAAGCTATGAATCTTTTGTGACAAAATAGCCCAGTCACGATAAAATGCCACTCGAAGTTTAAACTGACATGAAAAAGCGATTACGAAAGGACTGTCTAGAAGAATGGATATAACGGCGGCGAAAAAAAGAGTCAACAGAACTTTTAAAAGTATATACCGGCAGGAGATGAACAGAATCTGCAGAATAGCAATTAAATCTACGGAAGAATGATAATATCAACAGAAGACAGGGGAAATCAACAGATAAGCGGTAGTATCGACAGAAGAGAAAACTTATCGGCAGAAGATTAATAGTATCGACAGGATACAGGAAATATCAACAGAAGCATCACCGGACAAACCTTTCTGATAAAAAAGTGCCCCAGTCGAAACTGGGACACAGCGTTCCTATTCATAACTTTTCTCCAATTCGTCAACGAGTTCACCTACATAGGCGACAGCTTCTCTGATGGCATCAGGCTGTGACATATCGATACCAGCCTTTTTGGCCAGGTCTAGCGGTTTCATTGTACCGCCTGCCTTTAAAACAGCCATCCAGCGATCGACAGCCGGTTGACCTTCTTTACGGATCATTCCGGCCATAGCGGTCGAAATCGTTAGACCAGCTGAATACGTATATGGATATAACCCCATATAATAGTGCGGCTGGCGCATCCACATCAGGCCAGCGCCATCATCAATTGATACAGCATCTCCCCAGAAGTTTTCGATTGCCTCTATCTTCTGTTCGGACAAAACCGTGGCTGTCAGTGGCGTTCCTTCTTCAGCCAGAGCATAAATGCGGCGCTGAAATTCAGCCTCCAACAGATGTGTCACGAAGTTATGGTAATAGGTTCCAAGCAGTGAGCTGATGACCCAGCGTTTCATCCGCTTGTCATCAGTTTTGGCCATCATATGATCGGCAAGCAGTAATTCGTTCAGGGTTGATGGTGCCTCGACAAAGTAAGTGGACGGCCTTGTGTTTACAAGGGACTGATTTTTTCCGGCCAGATAGAAATGGCCGGCGTGCCCAAGTTCATGTGCCAGAACAAATGCCCCCCGCATCGTGTCTGTCCATGTAATCAGGATATAGGGATGGACACCATAGGGAGAGGCACAAAATGCGCCAGTCTGTTTTCCGACATTGTCAGCACGGTCAATCCAGCGGTTATTAATCCCTTCCTGAATGATATCACTGTATTCCGCCCCCATAATCTGCAGCGCTTCACGGATCGTATCTGTTGCTTCCTTGTAAGTTGTCTCCGGGTTAAAGTCCGGATCAAGTGGTGCTTTTAGATCGGCGTAGCGCATCTCGTTAAGTCCCAATTTCTGCTGTTTCAGTTTGGCATACCGGCGCATGTGCGGCGCTAATTCTTCCTGAATGACGTCGAGCTGATTATGATACATCTCCTTGGTTACCTGCTGCGGGTGGAGAAGCATATCGGTTACCGAATCATAGGTACGCAGGCGTGACGTTGTAACCTGTTTGGTCACTTCGGTAGCGTATGTTGCAGCATATGTGTTCTTGTACTGGTTCAGTGTTTTAATAAATGAGTCATACGCGTTTCTGCGGGTATCTGTATCAGGCGACAATTCGTAGCTGTCCTCGAAAAGGGCGGCTGACATTGGCAGTTCGCTACCATTACTGTCTTTTATTGGATCAAATTTCATGTCAGCGGATTTGCTTCGTTCATAGATCATGAAAGGTGCACTATGTACTTCATCAAGTGCAGCAAGTGTTTCTTCAATTTCAGGTGCCAGTGTGAACGGCTTTTTTTCCAGGACGTCCTCAAGCATTTTTCGGTATATTTCCAGCTCCGGTTCTTCGCTTATGAAGTGGTCGATTATATCGTTCGTTAATTGCAGTAGTTCAGTTTCAACGAACGATAATTTCGCACCGATTGCAGCCAGTACAGATGATACTTTGGCGGAATCTGCCTGATTTTGCGGATCAGTTCCATCCGCGCTCGATTTTAGATTGGCGTAGGTCGCCACACATATCAGGCGTTTTTCAAAATTCTTCTTTGCTTTCAGACCGTTTAACAGGTTTTCAGCGCTTGTTACCAAGTTGCCTTTATATTGGGTAACATCACTGACGTTTGCTTGGACAGCCTTCAATTCATATTCCCAATCTTCATGCGAAGTAAATAAATCAGTTAAGTCCCATGTTTGTTCTTTAGGTACTTCAGATCGTGCCAGACGTTTCGTTTCGGTCTTCATAACAATACTCCCTTCCATTCGCTTCTCTAATAAATTATAAAATAAAAATAACTGAAATAACATCATTTTCGGATTTAAATAAAAAATCACGGGATAAGTGCCCGTGTTACAGTGAATACTTTATTATAGGACAAAAAAATACAACTGTATCAAAACAGCTGTATTAATGGAAAGGCAGTGTATCGTACAGTAAAATGAAAATAGTTGCTGTTATAGCTTGTATTCAGTGATACTTATCTCGCAGGGTGGTCACATTCGTCACAAAGATTGCCGTAGCAGTCAGCTTTCTCATAAATCTCATGACCGCAGTTGCGGCATTTCTTTTGCGGCAGATTTTTGAAAAACTCAACAACGTTCATCATGCTAAACATCCCCTTTTGAGTTGGTAAATTCATTGTATTATAACAGTATGTATTGTGTCAATGCTGTGTTACAACAAATTTTAAATTTGAGGTGATTTTTTTGAAATTAACGATTCTCGGTTATTGGGGCGGTTATCCTGCGCCGGACAGTGCAACGTCAGCATATATGCTTGAAAAAGATGATTTCACATTGTTAATTGATGCCGGAAGCGGCTCATTGTCCAAATTGCAAAATACAAAACATGTCATGGATCTGGATGCGGTCATTCTGTCGCATTATCATCATGATCATGTAGCTGATATCGGCGTTCTGCAGTATGCATGGCTGGTACAGTCCTATATTCGTGAAAGTAATGACATTCTGCCGATATATGGACATACGGAAGATCAGGAAGGATTCAAGTCACTAACCCATAAAAACACAGAAGGAATAGCGTATAATCCGGCTGCTGTATTGGAAATCGGCCCGTTTTCCATCACGTTTTTAAAAACTGACCATCCGGTGCCATGCTATGGCATGCGAATCACTGATGGGGAGACGACACTTGTCTATACGGCCGATACCGCTTTTAAAGCGGAATGGTATGATTTTGCCAAAGATGCCGATTTCCTGATCACGGACTGTAATTTTTATGAAGATCAGGATGGCTCAGCGGCAGGGCATATGACGAGTAAAGAAGGGGCAATGATCGCTGATAAAGCAAATGTCGGAAAGTTGATTCTCAGCCATTTGCCACAATACCGTAACAACAATGATTTGGTGAAAGAAGCAGAACAATATTTTCACGGGAGTATTGAGCTGGCCGCAGAAGGTCTTGTATGGCAAAAGTCATAATTTTTGCTTGAAATCGGTATTTTTATTAGACTAAATAGTAGGACGTTAGGATTATTATGGAGGAACGATACATGAAATTTATTGATAATCAGGGCATTACTGATCCGGCTATAAATCTGGCAATCGAAGAATATATACTGCAGAACTTTGGGGAAAAAGATACATATTTGTTATTTTATATCAATCAACCCTCGATCATTGTCGGCCGGAATCAGAACTCAGTTGAAGAAATCAATACCGAATACGTGGATGATAACGGCATTAAGGTTATCCGCCGTCTTTCCGGGGGCGGTGCGGTCTACCACGATGAGCAGAATCTTAATTTCAGTTTTATCACAAAAGATGACGGGGAAAGCTTCCAGGATTTCGCGAAATTTACTCAGCCTATTGTTGACGCTCTGAATAAGCTTGGGGTGCCTGCTGAAATGAAAGGCCGCAACGATCTGGCCGTTGAGGGCCGTAAAATTTCCGGCAATGCTATGTTCTCAACGAGAGGACGCATGTTCAGTCATGGGACATTGATGCTTGATTCGCAAATCGAAAACGTTGTATCGGCATTAAACGTTAATAAAGAGAAAATCGAATCAAAAGGTATCAAATCAATCCGCAGCCGTGTTGCCAACATTTCCGAATACCTTGATGAAAAGATTTCAATGGACGAGTTTAAAGAAATGATTCTGAAATATGTCTTTGATGTAGAAGATGTCAAAGATGTGCCACAGTATGAACTGACTGACGCTGATTGGGAAGAAATCCATAAGATTTCCGAAAATCGCTATCAAAAATGGGAATGGAATTTCGGTAAGTCGCCTAAATTCAACGTGCAGGCATCACATAAATTCGATGCCGGACTGGTCGATGTTCGTCTTGATGTCAAAAACGGCACGATTGAAAACTGCAAAATCTACGGAGATTTTTTCGGAATGGGAGAAGTCAGTGACCTGGAGGATGCGCTGACAGGTATTCGCCATGAGCGAAATGCGATTCAGGAAGCACTGGCAGATGTAGATGTGCCGCATTATCTCGGCAGGATTCCAAAAGATGAATTTATTAAATTACTGTATTAATACAGCTAGAAAGCCGGCTCTATAAATTCAAGGGCCGGTTTTTTAACGGCAGAAAGGGAAACCGTTTTCACTTGAATTTTTAGTAATGCTGTTTTACAATAAATGAATGATTATTCATTCAATTTAAGGGGGAAGAGAAGCCGTGAACATAACCAAACAATTAACATTGACCGCGAGAAAGAACCGTCATAAGCCGGCCTATATTTTCGAGGATCAGGAAACAAGCTATTTAGAGCTTGAAGGGGCCGTAACGAAATTTGCTTCCCGACTGCAGCAGCTTGGTTATAAGAAAGGGGACCATATTGCCCTTATCGTCGGAAATAGTCCATATTATATCATCGGGTTGTATGGTGCATTGCGTATGGGTGCCGTGGTCATTCCGGTCAATCCATTGTATACATCACATGAAATGTCTTACATATTGCGAAATGGGGATGTAAAAGCAATCATTACAATGGATGTGTTGTTGGAAAAATTTGAGCCGATTGCTGATCAGCTGCCGGATGTTCAGCATTATATATTGTGCGAAAGCGGGGCCGATATACCATATGACAAAAGTTTGCTATCAGCAAAATTGAAATCGTTTACGCAAATGGTTGAAGAAGGCAGTCTGGGGTTTGATGATCCGGGAACAAATGATGAGGATACGGCGATCATTCTGTATACGTCTGGAACGACGGGTAAACCAAAGGGAGCCATGCTTACCCACAAAAATATTTACTCGAATGCGAAAGACGTCGCGGATTATTTAACCATAAACGGTGAAGATCGGGTGATCGCTGCATTACCAATGTTCCATGTGTTTTGTCTGACGGTTGCGCTGAATGCACCGTTGATGAATGGGGGCACGGTGTTGATTATGCCGAAGTTCTCGCCACCGGAAGTGTTCCGGGTTGCACGTGTTTATGAAGCGACGGTTTTTGCAGGTGTGCCGACTATGTACAATTTTCTGCTGCAAAGTGCTGAAAACGGTCAAGGTGACTTTTCCGGTCTCCGCTTATGTATTTCCGGTGGATCAGCGATGCCGGTTTCACTGCTGCAAAGTTTTGAAAGGGCTTTCGATGTCAAGGTTTCCGAAGGCTACGGTCTGTCGGAGTCTTCACCGGTTACATGTTTCAATCCGCTTGATCGTCCACGCAAGCCAGGCTCAATTGGAACCAGTATCCTCAATGTGGAAAATAAAGTTGTCGACGAGTATGGCGAGGAATTGCCGCCCGGTGAAGTTGGGGAGTTGATTGTTCGTGGACCGAATGTTATGAAGGGTTATTATAAATTGGAGGAAGAATCAGCTGTAGCTTTAAGGAACGGTTGGCTCTATACCGGTGACATGGCACGAATGGATGATGAAGGGTATTTTTATATTGTCGATCGGAAAAAAGATATGATTCTAGTTGGCGGTTACAATGTCTATCCGCGTGAGGTAGAGGAAGTACTTTATGATCATCCTGCCATAGACGAAACAGCTGTTATTGGAACACCGCATCCGGAATCAGGCGAAACCGTTCTTGCCTTTATTGTGGCGAATGATTCTTCATTGGATGAAGCGGGACTGATAGAATTTTGCAAAGGGCATTTGGCCAGCTATAAAGTTCCGTCGAAAATTGAATTTATGGATGAACTGCCGAAGAACACGACAGGGAAAATCCTGCGGAAGAACCTGCGTGAACGGACAGAACAATAAATTGAAAGGTGTTTCGCAGCGCGGAGCACCTTTTATAGTGTGATAAGAATTAACTTTTTAGAAAAAAATGAAATTTATATTGTTTTTTTGACTTTGAATTGGTAAATTATAGATATACCTCTTTCTTTTCATGGTACATGAAAGGATGAAAAAGAATGATAGATAATTTTTATTCTCCATCATACGAAGTGACTCCCCTTACAATGGCGGTTATCGCTCAGCAGGATGAAAACGGACGCACCAGTACACTGGTTTTGGAAGAACAAGAAGAATACGCTGTTACTCACACCCCGAGTAAAATTATTGATCATGCATGCAAGTTTTTCGGGAGCAGTCTACGTGGCAGACAGGATGGTACCCGTGGCATTTGTGGTATCACACATAAAGCTCCTATCTCCATTGATCCGACCAGCGGCATGTATTTTTTCCCTACCACTTCGCCAACCAGCCCAAAATGTTCATGGATCGCCCATTCACATATTGATCAGGTGAACCAGGGCCCGGGAAGGCAGACAGAGATAATTTTCAGGAATCATAGATCCATTCTTCTTAATATTTCATTCGGCTCGATGCTCAATCAGGTGCAGCGGACCGCACAGTACAGGTATTTACTGGACAACCGTATTAAGTATTTGCAGAATCATACTGCTGATAAAGTGGCAGAGCCCTTTGCATAAGTTCCTGAATGATTGTCTCCACTTTTTTGCGGATTGCCGGGTTAAAGTAGTTACGCTTCTCTTCACGCCCCCTGCAAAGAAACAAGTAGGATGAAAAAGAGTCATTTTTGTTCAGTGTAACGACACGAATCTTTTTATCCTGCATCGTCTTTCGCAGCTTTCTTCGTTCATTTGCGGCTTCGGTATTCATTATTTCCAAAAGGTGTATATAAGGTTCCTTTATTTTAAAAGTCCCGTACCGGATGTTGTAAAGGTCCTGCTGAATCACCACCATCGCCATTGAAAGAAACAGAAAGCGTGAAGCAAGTTGCAGTTCTTCGTCATTCAGATAGCGCATGTCATCTCCTCCGTAACCGAACATAAGTTCCATTTTATTATATGATAAAATGAACAAAAAATACACCAAAAAATTTTATATAAGGTAAAATGGAGAGAAAGAGGTATTATCAATAGGTATGAATATATGGGACGGATAAATTAGAACAAAAACAGTTATACTGAAAAATAGACGAAGAAGATGCTTCAAATTAAGGGGACAATGATGACATGTATTTGTTAAACGTCAGCATTATGGACTGGAAAACCTGGCTTGAAGAGGACAAGCTGGACGAATTTATATTACATCTATTAAATCAATACGAAAGTCTGGGCCCTTTGCCGGGAATCCTTTTGCCATTTATTGAGGCCTTTTTGCCAATTTTGCCTTTAGTGGTATTTGTGCTCGCTAATTCGGCAGCATATGGTCTGTGGGAAGGGTTCATTTTGTCATGGCTCGGCGCCAGTTTCGGAGCGGTGCTTGTATTTCTATTGATACGCAGACTCGGGGATAAGCGGATATTTGTGGCTGTACGCCGCAACAAGCAAGTAGTTCGGGTGACTAATTGGGTAGAGCGGCATGGTTTTGGCCCGCTCTTTCTCTTGATGTGTTTTCCATTTTCTCCTTCATCGGTAATCAATGTAGTCGCGGGACTTTCGAAAATAAGCATCCAGCAATTTATTCTGGCAGTGTTTATGGGAAAGTCAGTCATGATTTTTTCCATCGCCTTTGTTGGTTCAAGTATTTTTGAGTTTGCCAAGAATCCAGTCAGAACAATTGTTGTCGGTGTATGTATTGTCCTGTTCTGGCTGTTTGGAAAGTATATCGAACGGCGGCTGCAGCGAAAGACGGTTATAAGGGAAATTTCCGAGCGTGAACAGGTTAAAAAGTGAACAATCAGGGTAGACTTGTACAAGTGGAAACGCCGCGAAATTAGTCATACCCTGGAGGAAACTGAAATGAATAAGAAACATTTTCGTAAAATAATGCCGGTTATATTATTGGCATTGCTTATTGCCATTGTTTTCCGATCCAACTTGTTTGCAAGTTACATTGTCAATGGCGAGTCAATGGAGCCAACGTTATATGACGGCAATCTCCTGATGGTCAATAAGGTGGTTTATAACCTGACAGATATAGATCGTTTCGACATTGTTGTATTCCATGCGGATGAACAGGATGATTATGTCAAACGTGTCATCGGTCTTCCCGGTGATGAAATTGTTTACAAGAATGATAAATTGTATATTGACGGGGAATATACAAAGGAATCATTTTTGGATCCGTTTCGAGTAATGAGTGACAACGAACTGTATACGGAAGATTTCACACTGGAAGGTGTCACAGGTAAAGCCGAAGTGCCTGAGGGAAAAATATTCGTAATGGGAGATAATCGGGGGGAGAGTCTGGATAGCCGTGAAATCGGGTTTGTCAATGCTGAAACAATTGTCGGAAAAGTTGATGTCAAATACTGGCCATTTTCCGAAATGCAGCTAAGTTTTGGCTAAAGTGAAACTTCATTCAGTGGAATGCCTTTTTTACACCGAATGGGACCGGTTATATCCGCAGTTATGTAGCGAGGTGCTTTCCGTTATATGCCTAGTTAAAAGAATCATACGTTTTGTAAAGTGTTTAAAACCTGTTTCTCTGGTAAAATGAGAAATAGGTTTTATTATTTTATAGCTGGAAGATATGAACTGGGACACAAACCAGAAGTTAGCGAGAATCTCTAACGACGCAGCTGGAATATACTCGCTTTCCGTGGGCTCACCACAAGCCTCCTCGCTCGCAAAGAACGCTCGCTGTGGGGTCTCTTAGGCTCGCTGTCCCACAGGAGTCTCGCATATTCCAGCTGCTTTTAAGCGTTAAGCAATCCAGTTTTTATCTGTCATAAAATAATTTGTTTTACCAAGATATAGTGAACAAAACTTAGCGGAGGAAATACACGGAGACTCTTGTGGGAGCAGAGGCATAGGTGAGACCCCGCAGTGCGTCAGCACGCGGAGGCTCACCAGCCGCCCTAAGGTGCGCGTAGTGTATTTCCGAAGCGACGTTATTCCACTCAACCTTTACGTCGCAGTTGATGGATTATGTGTCACGGTCAACAATTTTTTAGAAAACAGTCTTAAGAATGAAGTCATCATTCGGGGGGACGAATTATATGGGAATCCGATTTTTATTAGGCAGAGCCGGGACAGGCAAAAGTGAACGGATTTTAAATGATATACGGGGGAAATTAATCGAAAACCCGCAAGGATCGCCACTTTTTTATATCGTGCCTGATCAAATGACGTTTCAGCAGGAATACGCATTATTTCAGGATGAAGCGATTAAAGGAAGCATCCGTGCTCAGGTGGTCAGCTTTTCACGGCTGGCATGGCGTGTTTTGCAGGAAGCAGGAGGCAGTACCAGGCAGTTTATCAGCTCAGTCGGAATTCAGATGATGCTCCGTAAAATTATCTCAGAAAAAGAAAGTGAATGGGATATATTCCAGAAGGCTTTAGAGAAGCAAGGCTTCCTGGAACTGCTTGAGAGTATGATTACTGAATTCAAACGCTACAGGATTACACCGGAAATGCTGGATATGCAGATGAAGCAGATGGAGCAGTTTGTTCATAAAGAACCTGGTGAGGCAGCATTGACAGGCAAGCTTAATGATCTGGCTTATATCTATGAAAACCTGATGATTGCGATGGAAAATAAATATATTGATAGTGAGGACCAGCTACAGCTGCTTGCTGATAAAATACAGGGTACGTCATTGCTTGAAAATGCTGATATCTATCTCGACGGCTTTCATCGGTTTTCACCGAAGGAATTGCTTGTTGTCGAAGCATTAATGAAAAAATGTAATTCGGTGACAGTAGCACTGACGGCAGAGATTCCGGATGAGGATAATCTTTCCGAACTGGATTTATTTTATCAGACAAAAGAGACATACCAAACATTGCGGACGATTGCACAGGAGAATAGCATTCCAATACATGAGCCGGTCATATTGGATCAGGAAGACGGAAGACTGAATAAGCGACCGTATTTTGCCCATCTGGAACACTATTTTGATGTCAGGCCAGCCCCTGAGTATGACGGTGAGGTCCCCGTTCAAATCGCTGAGGCGGTTCATCCGCGTGCAGAAGTGGAGGGGGTTGCCCAGGAGATCCTCCGGCTTGTCAGGGAAGAACATTACCGTTTTAAAGATATAGCAGTGTTTATTCGTCAGACCGATGTCTATCATGATTTAATTGACACGATTTTTGATGACCATGATATCCCTGTTTTTGTCGATGAAAAACGAAGCATGCTGAATCATTCACTGATCGAATTTATCCGGTCGGTTATGGATATCGTCGAAGGGAATTGGCGATACGATGCTGTGTTCCGTGTGTTAAAAACAGGGTTTATCCCCTCACAAGATGACGGGTATCCGTTGACTGATGATGCGATTGATGAACTGGAGAATTATGTTCTTGAATATGGTGTCCGCTCACGTGAACAGTGGTTCGCTGATGATGAATGGGTTTTTCAGCGCTTCCTCGGGTTTGACAAATCAGGACAGACAGATGCAGAAAAGAAGACGCAAGAGCGGATCAATGCATATCGGTATCAGGTGGTGCGTGCGTTAAAGGGATTTGACAAAGATATCCGCGCGGCTAAGACAGTACAAAAACGGTGCGAAATCATTTATTTGCTGCTGGAGGAACTTGATGTGCCGGGGCGGCTTGAAAAAATGCGGGAAACGTTTGATGCAGAAGGTCAAATTGAAAAAGCGCGTGAACAGGAACAAGTATGGAATGCTATCATCCAGCTGTTGGATGAAATGGTTGAAATGGCCGGAGATGAGACTATGTCAATGGAAACATTCCGGGCTGCAGTCGAAGCAGGCTTTGAGTCACTGACATTTGCTCACGTTCCGCCAAGCATTGACCATGTCATCGTTGGAACAATTGATCGTTCGCGGATCAGCGGCGTGCAATGCTCATTTTTGCTTGGCGTCAATGATGGCGTATGGCCTATGAAACAGACAGAGGATGGGCTGATCAATGAGCAGGAACGCAACATTCTCGCAGAACACGGAATGGAACTTGCGGAAAGCAGCAAACGGAAGCTGCTGGATGACTGGTTTTATATGTATCTGGCCTTCACCTCAGCTCAGGACTATTTATGGATTAGTTACCCGCTCAGTGATGAGGAAGGGAAATCAAAAGTGCCATCACAGCTGATTAAGCGGGTGGAGGACTTGTTTCCTGCCTGCTGTGAACATTTGCTGCTGCAGGATCCTGAAGAACTGGCTGATGCGGAACGGTTTATTACGACGCCAATTAAAACAAGATCAGCGCTGACTGCCCAGCTAGCCCGCAGCCGCAAAGGCTATCCGGTAAAAGATGTCTGGTGGCATGTTCTGAACTGGTATATCCGAAACCACCCGAAACACAGTACGACCTATAAGATTTTGCAAAGTTTGTATTATCAGAATCGGCCGGTTAACTTATCACAAAAGACCACTGAACAGCTGTATCCGAAACAGGTGAAGTCCAGTGTATCAAGGCTTGAAACATATTACCGCTGTTCATATCAGCATTTTGCCCAGTACAGCCTGCAGCTGCAGGAACGAAAGACCTATAAACTTGATGCACCTGATATTGGGCAGCTTTTTCATGAAGCACTGAAAAAAATCACTGAGTGGATTCAGGAGTCAGGCAGGGACTTTTCGCAATTAACCCAAAAGGAAAGTTTCGGCTATGCACGGCAGGCAGTTGAAAAACTTGCACCTGTTCTGCAACATCAAATTTTGCACAGTTCAAACCGCTATCAATATATTCAGCAAAAATTGCAGGACGTTATCACACGTGCAACTTATATTTTAAGTGAACAGGCACGGCAGAGTGACTTTTCACCGGTGGGGCTTGAGCTTGGTTTTGGTGATAATCAGAAACTCAATCCGATAACATTGCCACTCCCGAACGGATTTGAATTAATGCTGCGCGGACGGATTGACCGCGTTGATAAAGCTGAGAGCGCGGAAGGGTTATTTTTACGGATCATTGATTACAAGTCAAGTGAAAAAGGGCTGAACCTGATTGAGGTTTATTATGGCCTGGCACTGCAGATGTTGACATACCTGGAAGTTGTACTCTCCCAGTCCGAACAATGGCTGGGGGTAAAGGCGTCACCGGCCGGCATCCTTTACTTCCACGTTCATAACCCGATGGTGGCAGGTAGCATGAAAATGTCTGATGAGGAAATTGAAAAAGAGTTGTTTAAAAAATACAAAATGCAGGGGCTGCTGCTGTCGGATGAACAAATCGTCAAAATGATGGATACGACGCTGGAATCAGGGAGAAGTCAGATCATCCCGGCCGGCATTAAAAAGAACGGTGAATTTTACAGCGATTCAAAGGTTGCCGATAATGAGACGTTCCGCAGCTTGCAAGACCACATCCACCATCTGATGATGCAGGCGGGCATTGATATGACAACAGGTGGCGTCCACTTAAATCCGTATCAGTATAAACAACAGGTGGCATGCACCTATTGTCCGTTTCTATCTGTTTGTCAATTTGACCCAATTTTGGAGGAAAATAACTATCGGAAGCTGACAGACATGAAGGATGATGAAATTTTGGAGAAACTCCGCACGAAGGAGGAATCATAATGGTCAACTGGACAAGAGAACAGGAAGAAGCCATTTATACGGATGGCAGTGACGTGCTTGTTGCCGCGGCAGCCGGCTCGGGCAAAACGGCTGTCCTCGTCGAGCGGATCATTCAAAAATTGTTACGAGAAGAAAACCCGGCAGATATTGATTCGCTGCTTGTTGTCACATTTACAAATGCGGCAGCACAGGAAATGCGGAACAGGGTCGGACTTGCACTTGAGCAGGCGTTGGCAGATGATCCGGAATCCAGTCATCTGAAAAAGCAATTATCGCTCCTGCAGCGCGCATCGATATCGACGCTGCATTCTTTCTGTCTTGATATCGTCAGGCAATATGCGTATTTACTTGATATTGATCCTGCTTTCAGAATCGCGGATGATATGGAAGCTGACCTGATCAAGCAGGAAGTCATCGATGATTTATTTGAGGAATGGTATGGAAAGGAAGGAGAGGATCAGCAAAACTTCTTCGCGGTGGTTGATCGTTTTTCCAGTGACCGTAGTGACGCGGATGTGGAAAGCCTTGTCCTTGATTTATATATATTTGCCATGCAAAATCCCTGGCCGGATCAATGGCTTGATGAGCTTGCAGATACCTATGATATTCCGGAAGACTGGCAGGAGGATGATTTGGGCTGGCTTACAATCATCAAAAATGAAGTCAGAAACGAGTTTGACGCAATCAATCAGGAAATGCAGCTGGCAATGGACCTGACAAGGGAAAGCGATGGCCCATATCATTACGCCGAGACAATCGAAGCTGACCTTGCGAATTTGCACGAGGCTAACAGACATCTCGATTCATGGGACGATTTACAGCAGTTTATGGCATCCAGTTCATTTGAACGATTATCCGGAAAAAAAGCTGATTGTAATGAGGGCAAAAAAGAAAAAGCGAAAAAACTGCGCGACAGTTATAAAAAACGGTGGAACGACATGAAAGACGGATGGTTCAGCCGTAATCTGGAAGGTCATATTGCTGACATGCAGGAACTGGCTCCGGTGATCAGACAGCTGACGGAAGTGGTCAAGCAATTTAAGGCCCGATTTGCCAGGCAAAAGCGCGAACGGGCCATTGTTGACTTTTCCGACCTTGAACATTACAGTCTGCAGCTGTTAACGGATGACACATCAGCTCCCAGAAATGTCATACCATCCAACGTCGCTGTCAATCTCAGGGAGCAATTTACAGAACTGCTGGTGGATGAATATCAGGACACAAACCTTGTCCAGGAAACGATATTGTTACTGATAAGTGATCAACAGGGTTCCGGTAATATGTTTATGGTTGGTGATGTCAAGCAGAGCATATACCGGTTCCGTCATGCTGAACCATCACTTTTTATCGACAAGTATAAGCGGTTTACCAGTGGCGCGCTGTCAGCGAAACGGATTGACTTGGCAAGCAATTTCAGGAGCCGAGAACAAGTTCTTTCAGGTACCAATTATATCTTTAGACAGATTCTGGATGAGTCATTGGGCGAGATTGATTATGACCCAGATGCCGAACTGATTTATGCCAATAACATGTACGATAATCTGCCTCAATCGGAGCCGGAGCCAGAGCTAGTTATTATTGACCGTGAATCGCCGGAAGAAAAAGAAGACGTAACACCTGAAGAAGAAGATTACCGGGATCTGGAGAAGGCACAGCTTGAAGCGCGTGCCTATGCGGAAAGGATCAAAGGCTGGATCGGCCAAAAAGACAAGGAACCGCTGAAAGTTTATGATAAAACGACGGATACTCAGCGGGATGTCCAGTATCGTGACATGGTTATTTTGCTCAGATCCATGACATGGGCACCCACGATTCTGGATGAATTGAAAAAACAGGGCATCCCTGTTTATGCCGAGCTTTCCACTGGTTACTTTGAAGCAATCGAAGTGAAAATCATGCTGAATCTCCTGAAAGTGATTGATAACCCAAGGCAGGATATTCCGCTTGCTTCTGTCCTGAAATCACCGATTGTCGGGCTTAATGAAGAGGAGCTTGGCCAAGTGCGGTTGGCTGACAAGCGCGGAGCATACTATGATGCGCTTAGAGCTTTCCATAAGCAAAACACAGGTGATACAGCCGTTAAAGTGGCCAACTTCATGGAAAAACTGAAGAAGTACCGTGTGGCATCACGTCAGGGAGCTTTATCAGAATTGATTTGGCAGATTTACCGGGAAACCGGCTATTATGACTTTGTCGGCGGTATGCCGGGTGGACGGCAGCGGCAGGCTAACCTGAGAGCCCTCTATGACCGGGCAAGAGGCTATGAGACAACGTCATTCCGCGGCTTATTCAGGTTTCTGCGATTTATTGAACGGATGGAAGAGCGCGGCGACGATTTGGGAGCTGCAAGAGCACTAAGCGAACAGGAAGATGTCGTTCGGATCATGACAATTCATAAGAGTAAAGGACTCGAATTTCCGGTTGTCATTCTTGGTGCCATGGATAAACAGTTTAATATGCAGGATTTGAACCGGCGCTATTTGCTGCATAAAGATCTTGGTTTTGCCAGCAAGTACATTGATCCTGTTAAACGAGTCACGTATCCCACTTTGTTCTACCATGCTATAAAGCAGGAAAAATGGCGGGAAATGCTTGCTGAAGAAATGCGCGTTTTATATGTAGCGCTGACAAGAGCTAAGGAAAAACTGCTGATGGTCGGCAATGTCGCATCATTTGCCAAAAAGCAGGAGAAGTGGGAGCAGATAATCGATCATTCCGACTGGATACTGCCCGCGCATTACCGCATCAAGTCGAAAGCATATCTAGATTGGATTGGCCCTGCCTTAATCCGCCATAAAATGAATGGCGTGTTGCGCACCGTGGAAGTATCCGATCAAGTGCTTGAAGCGATCCGGATCGATCCATCCGAGTGGAACGTGTCCATTGTACACGGGAGTTCTTTTGCCAATCTGGATGAGGAAGAGAGTGAAGAAGCAAGCGGACTGAAAGAAAAAATCCTAAACTGGGAACCGCTTAATATTGATGACAACGTATATGATCAGGCGGTCGATAACCGGCTGTCGTATACGTATCCATATGAACAGGCAGCACATTCCCGGGCAAAGCAGACCGTGACGGAAATAAAGCGGCAGCGTGAACTGAAGGATGAATACAGCAGTGATCAACTTGTCCAGGAGTTCCAGCCGCCGATCGTCAAGCGACCGGCGTTCATGCAAAAACAACAGACGATTACAGCTGCCGAACGCGGAACCGCCATGCATACTGTGATGCAGCATATTTCACTGAAAAAACCACTGCAGCCTGATGAGATTGCTGAATTTGTGGAGTCATTGGTCGAACGGGAGATGCTGACTAGAAAAGAAGCAGATGTCATTGACATTCATGCTGTTGAGGCGTTTTTTAGAACCAGGATTGGTCAACTGGTCATGAATGCACCGTTTATCTATCGTGAAGTACCGTTCAGCCTGACATTGCCTGCAGATGAGGTATATGCCAACTGGACGGGTGAAACAGATGAACACGTCTTAATCCAGGGGGTTATCGATTGTGTGATCCCGATGGACGGCGGTTGGGTAATCCTCGATTATAAGACAGATACAATTACGGGTGATGTAACTGATCGTGTGAAGGACAATCTTTCGAAACGTTATGAAGTGCAAATGGATCTTTATAAGCAGGCACTTCAACGTATTTGGAAAGAACCGGTCAAATCAGCATATCTTTATTTCTTCGCCTGTCAGCTAGAATTAAAAATTTGAGCTGAAAACTGATTGAATTCATTTAGCCAAACCCTGGTAATCAAGGGTTTGGTTTTTAAGTTTTTTGCAGGAAAGGAGGGGGTTCCGAGATAATAAAGCAAAAGGTCTGCACAACAGATGCTGTGTAGACCTTAGGCGTTTCCTGAAACATTTTGGTCGTTAACATCAGGATCAAGCGGATTAGTTGAACTTACGCCGTTGTTTGTATTAATGAAGTCACCGGTGTTAAAAGATCCCGAACCGGAACTCGTTTTCGACGTACTTTTTGGTGCCAGGTAAAAGGAGTCCCCAAAGTTCGTGACGCCTCCATCGACACTGTTGATTTTGATTGGTCCTACTATTGATGGCATAAAAACACCTGCTTAGGGTATTTGTTAGTCTTGGCAGTAAAGAAATGTCTTACTGCATAAGTGCAACTTAGGCTTATCGCTATTAAAACTTGGCGATAAGCCAAGTTTTCTAACTGTGATAGTTTATGAAATTGACAAGCATATGTGTGCCATTAATCAGGCAAATATCTGCGAAAGTGTTTTATTCTTGATTCACTATAGGCCCTTCCAAGATTGCCAATCTGGAATAAAGCTGCCTCACTGATACCGATAATGTCAACATTACTCACGCTTATTGTGTCTGAATGATGACAAGTGTCTTTTTGGACAGGTGTTTTGGTCTCCGGTAAATTTATTTTCCGGTTGAACAGGGAATAATCATTAAAATCAACGTTATCCTCAGCTCTAAACCTCGCACCTTCTTTTTGCAGGGCAATTCCACGAGATGTCGACCTAACGCGCCTAGTATCACCGATATTGAAAACACCACTGAATGTTAACCCGTTCAAACTAACATATCCCGCGGAGGCAATTCTGTTTTTCTTCATAACATCACCTTAACTGGCTAACGGGACGATTGACCCAAGTGCAGCGGCTTCAGGCGGGGTATCGAAAAATGACGAGAGGACAAATTCGTCATTGTCACCGATCAAAAATACAGATGATGCGGTTACGGTGGTAATCTCAACATTTCCAACGTTCAGGTCCCAATTATGGACTTCCATTTTCATTGTGGATTTCTTCCCCTTCCATATATTTATTCAGAGAGTGATGGATTTCCCGTTTGATTGAGTCGCTTATATGATTCTTCAGCTGGTCCTCGCTCAATCCCTGGTTGTTTCGCTTTACTTCATTTTCATAAAATGCTATGCGATCAGGCAGCTGTTTTGCCATATCTTCAATAAGTATTTTCGGGTCAACGTCATCCTTTGAAACATGTCTTTGTGCTGCAATATCAAAAATAATCTGTTCACCATGTTTATCCAGATATCTATTTAAATCAGCTGTGAGTTGTTGTTGGAGCGATGATTTTCCGGTCTTAGGCACAGAAAAATCGTCAACACCTTCTAAGTCTTCGGGTGATAAGCCAATATGAAGTGTTCCGTTCAGGTTTTCTATTTTTAACTGATCGAAGTTATATTCGATTTTTTCCACTGACTGCTTTTGATGCTGATTCGTGTCATTTTCGAGATGTTCCAATCTGTTTTCCAGTGATCGAATTTTCCGGTCTTGTTCATTGATGTACTGATAAAGGTTATAAAAATATTGATTCCAGCTGTCCATAAGAATGCACCCCCCTTATAACTGGGCAAAGGCCTACACATAACATATGCACAACTGATTGATTTGTGCGTTAATCCGGCTGCAATCTAATGATAGAAGGCTCACCGATAGGTTCGGCTTGTTCAGCAGGTTCAGTATATCCGCCTGTGTTATGAATGTCCGATTGGGCACTGATACTTCCGGTACTGCCGATTTGCAACACAGAGGAATTCGATATCGCGTTGATTTTAATAAAATGAATCGATATCGATTGGTGAATGATAAAATTCATGGCAAGCACTCCATTACGTAATATTTTGGTCGGCCTTATCAGGGTCGGTTACATTGGTGACTGATCGCCCGAGTCTGATATAAGTTCCATCTCCGGTGTTAAACGATCCGCCGCCGGCAAAAGTTTTGGCAGAGCTTTCCGGGGACATGGCGTAGACATCTCCAATGTTGAAGGTACCCGAGTCACTTATGTTATTGATTTTGACAGCTCCAACTTTTGCTGGCATCAACATTTCCTCCTTCCGCTATAGTTTATGTGCAAATGTGTAATTGTGAAACTTGGAAGGAGTTACTATCGTAAATGTAGAATATGATACAGACATCTGGTTTGACGGAGGGGGGAGAGGACATGAATGTTGCTCAACCATTACATAAATCTGAACGCATGGTGTGGATTGACGCAGCAAGGGGGTTTGCGATTTTAGGGATTTTTGTTGTGAATATCGGTGCGTTCTCAGCCCCTTATTTTTTATATGGCGGGGGAGAGGATGCATGGCCTACGGCGGTTGATCAGGCCACTCAAATGCTCATTGATATTTTCTTTCAGGCAAGCTTTTATACGTTATTTTCTGTCCTTTTTGGCTTTGGACTTCAGATTTTAAATGAGCGCCTGATGGTAAAAAAGATTGCTGTAAAGCCATTTTTATACCGCCGTCTGACGATATTGATCATATTTGGTATGGTTCATGCATTTTTAATCTGGCATGGGGATATTTTATTGTCATATGGTATTATCGGATTATTTTTCGTGGCGTTTATTTACCGGAGTGACAAAACGATTTTGCTGTGGGGGTCGTTAATGCTTGGGGTCAGCGTATTTCTGTATACGCTGATGTTATACAATGTGAAAGCATTTCTCGGCAGTGCCAGCACATCTGAAATTAATCGTGCTGAAAAAAATTATTCAAGTGATAACCTGTCTGCCATTTTGGGACAGAACCTGAATGACTGGCTGTATTCCAATAGTGTTTTTTCTTATTTGCTGCTGGCAACGACGCTATTGCCATTGTTCCTATTTGGCCTGTATCTGGCCAGGAAACGATGGCTTCACAACCCCCGGGAGCACCGGGATAAGCTTTTAAATGGCTGGATTATCAGTTTAATCGTGTTTATTGTCCTGAAGATGGGACCGCATCTTTATGGGAATCCGGTCTGGTTTTCATACGCGCAGGATAATATCGGAGGCACCGCTTCAGCACTTTTTTATGTATTTTCGATTGCACTGCTCGGTCAGAGTATGCTTGGTCAAAAATTGCTGCGGCCGTTCAGTTATATCGGACGGATGTCGCTGAGCAATTACATATTTCAATCACTGTTCTGCTTTGTGCTGTTTTACGGTGTTGGCTTTGGACTGTATGGTTCAATCAGACCTATTCAGGCAATGGGGATCGTCGTATTGTTCTATGTGGTTCAGATATTGGTAAGCAAGTGGTGGCTCACGAAATTCCGTTACGGCCCGTTAGAGTGGATCTGGCGGAGTCTAACCTACAAGCAGAAACAGCCGCTGCGTGAGAGAGAATAGCATGGTGTATTGATTGGCATGTGTGATGACGAATAAAGGTTAAATGTGAATAAGAAGCAGGTCACATCAGCAGAAGAGCGCGAACGTCGGTAGAAGAACGGAAATATCAACAGAAGAGAGAAAACATCGGCAGATCAGGAATAACATCGACAGGACGTCATACAAATAAAAATAAGAACAGGCTCCCCCGCGCCGGAGCAGCCTGTAAATTCAACTGTCACGCCTTTAAAGGCGGTGAGTTCCGATTGAATGAAGTTTTATCTTATGCTCCCAGTACTTCTTTGATGTGACCGACTGCCCATTCAAGGTCTGGTTTATCAATGACAAGCGGCGGGGCAAAGCGGATGACATTTTCATGCGTTTCTTTGCATAGCAATCCTTTTTCTTTCAATGCCTCACAATAGGGCCGTGCCGCTTCAGTTAGTTCAACACCAATAAATAAGCCTTTTCCGCGCACTTCTTTTATTTTCGGGTTCTTGATTTTCTTCAGTTCGCCCATCATGTAATTACCAAGTTCGTTTGAGCGGTCAGCTAATTTTTCCTCTTCAAGCACTTCCAGTGACACTGTAGAGACAGCACACGCCAGCGGGTTGCCGCCAAATGTTGATCCGTGTGACCCCGGGTTGAATACACCAAGGATATCCTTATTGGCGACTACAGCTGAAATCGGGAATACGCCGCCGCCTAAGGCTTTACCCAAAATCAAAACATCGGGTGTAACACCTTCCCAGTCGCAGGCGAACATTTTGCCTGTACGTGCAAGGCCAGACTGAATTTCATCAGCCATATACAGCACATTATTTTCAGCACAGACGTCATATGCTTCTTTCAAAAATCCTTCCGGCGGGATGTTGATGCCCGCTTCACCCTGAATTGGCTCAAATAAGAAGGCGGCTGTGTTCTCATTAATTGCTTCTTTCAGTGCGTCCACATCGCCGTAAGGAATGATTTTGATTCCTGGCAGAAGTGGACCAAATCCGCGCTGATATTCTGACTCCGATGACAGGGAAACAGCTGTCATGGTACGGCCGTGGAAGTTACCCTCGGCAACAATGATTTCAGCCTTATTTTCTGCAACACCTTTGACATCATATGCCCAGCGACGTGCAGCTTTTACAGCAGTTTCCACAGCTTCTGCGCCGGTATTCATCGGGAGTGTCATCTCTTTATTGGTCAGTTTGCAGATTTTTTCATACCATGGGCCAAGCTGGTCATTATGAAATGCACGGGAAGTCAGTGTGACAGCATCTGCCTGTTTTTTCAGTGCATCGATGATTTTGGGATGACGATGGCCCTGATTTAATGCGGAATAAGAACTGAGCATGTCCATGTATCGGTTGCCTTCAGGATCCTCAACCCATACGCCTTCCGCTTTATTAATGACAACAGGAAGGGGATGATAGTTTTTCGCACCATACTCCTGTGTCTGGTCAATAATTTCCTGACTTGTATTCGCCATATTATCCCTCCGAATTAAAAAATACCATTCGTTCTAAGTATAACAGTTTTTATGGTAATTTACTTTAAGTAAAAGTTCAATAAATTATCAAATGATTTTCCTGATGTGACGTGTTAAGATAGAAAATACGTAAGTAGGTGTTTGAAGGAGGAACGATAAACTATGAATACACACTTGCACGTGACCTCGTGGGTTTTGGCATTTATTCTCTTTATTGTTATTGTCATACTAAATAAGTCAGGCAAAGCTAAAGGTGCCAAAATCCTGCAAATGATTTTGCGTCTGGATTATTTACTGATTCTTTATTCCGGTGGTACACTGCTCGCTGCCTATTTTAACGGGCCGCAGATGGGTGAAGCCATTTTCAAGGGTCTTGCCGGAATCTGGGCGATATTTGCAATGGAAATGATCAGCATGAAATCCGGCCGGGAAGAGCCAACAAAAAGCTGGTGGATTCAGCTTGTCATAGCAATATTGCTGACGCTGATTTTAGGTTTCGGCCGGCTTGGATTCGGATTTTTGCCATAGGCTCTGCAGTAACAGGGACTTCTCCATTGGAGGGGTCCTTTTTTCATGGAAGGAATAAGAGCTAATGCCTCTTAGGTTGGATAAAAAATAGCTGCCGTATCTATTTTCGATGTACTGATAAAAGAGGTCGGGACAAAAGTATATAGGAAAATAAAAATCCGAACGATGATTCAAATCTCTTCAGTGAGTTTTCGAAGCAGCTCGGATTTTTCTATTCCTTGTAAACCAGCGAAGGAAAAATGTGGAGACTCCTGGGGGAGCATAGGCCTAGATGAGACCCCGCAGTGCGATAGCACGAGGAAGCTCATCAGCCGCCCCCCCGGAAAGCGGAGTGTTTTTCCGAAGTGACGGTCATAACATAATACTAACATTCAACCAGAATCCCCGGACAACTGTTCGGCTTTTATATTGATTATTTTAGTTATCCCCAGTCTCTTTTTGTCGTTTATCCGCCTGTAATTGGCATATTTTATTCACTCAGTGTGTTAATGACGTCATCGATTGTCTTTTCGGAAGCGATTAAGCCTTTACTTGTCCAGTGACTTGGATCATTCATCGTATATACATTGCCGTTTTGAACCGCGGGTGTACTTTGCCAGACAGAACTGTTTTCCAGCGTTTGCAGTCCCTGTTCATTCTCCTTGGCAAGCAGGAAGACATGGTCGGCTTTTAATTCGGAAAGCTTTTCAAGGGAAATCGGACTCCACTGTGTCTGAGCTTTACCAAGTTCCTTAACCAACTCGGGCTGGTTAAGTCCAAGCTGCGAATAGAGCACTTCTGCACTGTGCCGATTTTTTTCAAATAAATAGAATTGGTCTCCTTTTGCCCAAATCATTGCAACTGTTTCATCACCGATAGCTTTGTTAAGTGTTTCTTTTGCGCTTGCAACTTTCTCGTCATATTGATTAAGGACTTCTTCAGCTTTGGCTTCCTTGCTAAGCATTTTACCAAACATTTGGATTTGCTTGCGCCAGTCATTTGTCATTTCCTCGGTCATCACATAGGTTGGCGCGATTTTTTGATAGTCTTCGTACGACCCTTCATAACTGTCGGTGGCATTCTCCAGAATGATTAAATCCGGATTATGTTTCAAAACTTGTTCCTGGGGGAGGTTCCATTCGATCTTCGGGACGTCTTTCAGCTGGCCTTCAAGGTAATCCTGAACAGTTTCACCAATTGCCCACTTGGCTGCCGGAGTAACGCCTAGTGCAAGCAATGCATCTTCGTGGTATGGTGCGATAATACGCTTGGCGTCAGCCGGAATCGTAACCTCGCCCATTTGGCTGTCGAGAGTCACCTCAGATGACTGACCGCTGTTCTCTTCGCCTGAAGAAGACTCTTCATTCGAATTATTGCCCGCACACGCAGCCATCAAAAGTGTTACAGCTAGTAAAAGAACACTAATCAGGCTATAGGATTTATTCATTCTGCACATATGTAAAAACCCCTTTATGTTATATGACGTTCCTGATAGTAATGATAATCATTTTCAATTATAATGTCAATTTATTTCTAAAAATATTGCAGTGTCCGCTATAAGCAATTATAATTTTCTATGGATTAATTTGTTTTTTTACAGGGGTAAATTATGCTATCAACTATTCATCATTCTAAATTATTGAAAATAGCAATCATCATGTTAACGGTAGTGGCACTGGCTGTTTCGATGGGGCTTTCAGTTGCCTTTGGGGCGGTTGACATAAAATTGCCAACTGTTTGGAATGCGGTTGTACATTTCAATGAAAACCTTACAACTCACCAGGTGATTCAGGAATTACGGCTTCCAAGGGCAACCGCTGCAGCAATGGTAGGTGCATTTTTGGCAGTGTCCGGTGCAATTATGCAGGGCATGACACGCAATCCGCTGGCATCGCCATCCATTATGGGGGTTACAAATGGTGCTGCATTCGCCCTTGTTATCACGATGGCTTTTTTTCCAGGAGTTTCCAATCCTGCTATGACATTCGCTTCGTTCGCCGGCGCCGGAATTGCCGTTGTACTGGTATTTATGGTTGGCTCATTTTCCAAAAGCGGTCTTACGCCAGTTAAACTTGCCCTGGCAGGCGTTGCAATCGGCACATTGCTAACATCGGTTTCATCAGTCATTGCGCTCCATTTCCAATTGGAAAAACAGCTGGGGTTTTGGCAGGCCGGCGGGTTGGCAGGAACGGGCTGGCAGGCCAATCAGGTTTTATTAGCCTCCGGTGCTGTCGGGATGGTCATTGCATTGATGATTGCCAAATCGATTACGGTTCTCAATTTGGGAGAAGATGTGGCAGCAGGCCTTGGACAAAATAATGCTCTGTTAAAAATTCTCGGAATTCTGTCAGTACTCATATTGACCGGGGCGGCGGTATCAGTGGCAGGCTCAATTGGATTTTTGGGTCTCATTGTTCCGCATATCACACGATTTATAATAGGGACGGACTATCGCTGGCTTATTCCTGTATCTGCATTGTTCGGTGCACTATTGCTCGTATTGTCCGATATCGTTTCAAGGTTGGTCAATGCACCGTTTGAAACGCCAGTAGGTGCGATCACCTCACTAATTGGCGTGCCATTCTTTCTTTATCTTGCACGTGGTAAAAATGGGGGTGGCCAATCATGAGTCAAAGCCGAAAATACAAGACTCTGCGATTTGCGACTGTTACCGTATTGCTGGTCGTGCTGATTGTGGTCTTGTTCTTCATAACACTTGGTACAGGTGTGGTGTCCATATCGCCTTTGGGTGTGCTCAAGACAATTATTGGACAGGGAACAGATAGACAGGAATTGGTGCTTCTTGACTTTCGGCTGCCGCGGATTGTGTTGGCATTGCTTGTAGGTGCCGGGCTCGCTGTTTCCGGTGCTATACTTCAGGGAGTAACACAAAATGAGCTGGCGGAACCGGGTATTTTGGGGATTAACACCGGAGCCGGTTTTGCTGTCGTGTTGTTTATATTCTTTGTTCAGGATTCGCTCAATGGCACTCTCTCTGTTTTTATCATACCATTGTTTGCGTTACTGGGAGCGTTAGTGGCCGCATTTCTAGTCTACACATTGGCATGGAAAAATGGGGTGAACCCAATCCGGCTCGTTCTTGTCGGAATTGGCATCAATGCCGGATTCAGCGCGGCACTGATCATTCTTCAGCTTAAAATGAACCCGGAGAATTTCAGGCAGGTAACCGTATGGCTGTCCGGCGATATTTGGAGTGCTAGCTGGCCATTTGTAATGTCGCTGTTGCCATGGATGGTGATACTCATTCCGTTTGCACTGGTAAAAGCGAATGCACTGAACGTGTTGCATCTGGGTGATGATGTAGCAGCAGGGCTAGGTTCCAAGGTTGAAGGCGATCGTCTTGTGCTGTTACTGACTGCTGTCGCCCTGGCCGGGGCCAGTGTCGCCGCTGGCGGTGCGATTGCTTTTCTGGGCCTTGTGGTACCACATCTGGCGCGAAAGCTTATCGGCCCAATGCACCAATATACTATTCCAGTTTCAGCTTTGATCGGTGCACTGCTATTGATGGCTGCTGATATGATCGGGAAAAACCTACTGGCACCGATGGAAATACCAGTCGGGGTCGTTGTCTCGATTCTAAGTGCCCCGTATTTTATCTATTTGCTGATCAAAACGAACTAACACAAGAGGGAGGGGACATCATGTCGAATGAAGTTTATGACGTAACCATTATCGGGGGAGGTCCTGCCGGGTTATTTGCAGCCTTTTACAGTGGTATGCGGGAGATGAAGACGAAGATAATTGAATTTTTGCCATTTCTGGGCGGCAAAGTTCCTTATTTTTATCCAGAAAAAACAATCAGGGATGTTGGCGGGATGCCGTCCATATCCGGGGAAAGATTTACGGATCAGCTAATTGAACAGGCCATGACATTTAATCCGTCTGTCATTCTGGGTGAGCAATGCACCAGCGTGGAAAAAACAGTAGACGGGACCTGTTTTATCCTGACAAGTAATAATGGTGCCAAGCACTATACTCGGACGATTATGATTGCAACGGGATTTGGTACAATTAAACCGGTAAAACTTGATTTGTCTGAAGCCAGTCAATTTGAAGAGAAAAGTCTGGATTATGCAATAAAGCGCTTGGAAAATTACCGCGGGAAACATGTGATCATCTCCGGCGGCGGTGATACTGCAGTCGATTGGGCGAACGAATTGGAATCAATTGCTGAACAGGTAACATTGGTGTATCGAAAGACAGCTTTCTCAGGTATTGAGAGTAATATTACAAAAATGCAAAACTCTTCAATTAATGTTAAAACGCCTTATACAGTTGATCGCCTGATTGGAGAAGGTGGCCGTATTTCAACTGTCCGGCTAAAAAACCTGCGGTCTGGGAAAACGGAAGAAACCATGGCCGATGCTTTAGTTGTGAATCATGGGTTTGAGATCGATCTCGGGCCAATTGCTGAATGGGGGATGAGCATGGAAAATGGAACGATTTCAGTTGACAAAAAAATGGAATCGTCCATCCCCGGTATTTTTGCTGTTGGTGATATTGCGGGTTATGATCACAAATTGCAATTAATTGCAGGCGGATTCAATGAAGGACCTGTTGCTGTCAACAGTGCCAAAAAACATATTTATCCGAATCAGCACCTCGAACATTTGTTTTCAACGGATACTGATTTGTTTTCCTAGTCATTCATGCTATGGCGTGGGTAAATATGAATGATTTTCAACAATCTTATCGTTTACATTGACTATCCGCATGAATTGTCAATAATGGACATATATCATGCACATATATGAAGGAGACTTCTATGAAACGCCTTTTATTACTAGCAACAGTTCTTTTGTCGTTATTTGCATCTGCAGGCCCTGTTGTGGCTGGGGAAGATGAATCCAGTTCAATACAAAGCGAAACCTTCTATCAGATTTTAGTTGATCGCTTTAACAATGGCGACAATACACTAGACGATCAAGTTGACCTTGAGGATCCGGTTGCATATCATGGTGGAGATTTACAGGGGATTACCGATAAACTTGGTCATTTAAAGGAAATGGGTTACACGACACTGGTTTTATCCCCGGTTATGGAAAATTCGGCTAATGGCTACCATGGCTATTGGATTGAGGATTTTTATAAAGTGGATGACCAGTTTGGAACGATGGCTGATTTAAAGGAATTGGTAAAAGAAGCACACGGGAAAGATATGAAAATCGTTCTGGAGTTTGTGACAAATTATGTTTCCGAAAATCACGTCATGACAGACGACCCCGCGAAAAGTGATTGGATCAAAGATAGCAGCCGTAAGCAGTCCTTTCAATGGCAGGATCAAACAGTTGTTCTTGATCAGTCAAATCCTGAGGTGCAGGATTTTTTAATGGACGTAGCGGATTACTGGATTGAAGAAGCCAATATAGACGGATATAAATTTCATGCTGCCGACAAGGCAAACCAGACATTTTTAGATGAGCTGACAACCCATATCCGCAGTGGTAACCCTGAATTCTATATGTTAGGAGATATCTCGGATACAGAATCATATAACGGCAACCTAACTGAAGATACAGCTATACAGGCGGTTGACAATCATGCTTTGTATGAATCGATGACGGAGGTCTTTGCTAAGGCCGGCAAACCGCTTACAAGCATTCATGAAACTTGGCAAGCCACTGGCGGGCAGGACAGGTTAAACTATCTGGATAATCAACATACAACACGGTTTACCCAGAAATTCCAGGAGAATGGGCGGAACAATGTCACAGCATGGAAATTAGCCTTAACTTATCTGTATACCGTACCGGGCGCACCAATGGTTTATCAGGGATCGGAAATTCCAATGGGCGGTGCAGGTTTTCCTGAAAATCAGCAGCTGATTAAGTGGAACAGCTCGGATGAAGATTTGCAGAAGTTCACAAACAGGATCGGAGCACTCCGTTCAGAATTTCCGGCACTGCAGCATGGCGATTATGAACTGGTGAAATCCAGCGGTGCAATGAGCTTGTTTAAACGGTCCTACGAAGGTGACACGCTGTTTATTGCGATTAATAATGATACGGAATCGCGGGACGTGTTACTGGATAGTATTGGGTCTGGCAAACAGCTGAAAGGCTTGCTCGGTGATAACCTGGTAAGGGAAAATGAAGACGGGCAGTACCGGATCGGTTTGCCGCGCGAGACTGCTGAAGTTTACGTTGTTCAGGATGACGCCGGCCTGAATTGGGTAGTGATTGCTCCGGTTGCAGTGATTTTTATATTGTTTATCGCAGGTGTTATCTATCTGACCAGACAGCAAAAAAAACGGGAAGCTGAAGCATAATGGCTCAGCTTCCCGTTTTTTAAGCAAATTCATGAGCTGAAATGGCTCCTTGCCGATGTAAATAATGATAAATTTTCCGGTAGTCATTTATGTTAATGTCGCCAGTGATGTATTTCTGCTGATAAAAGTCCAATAGGGCATTCATTGATTCCGGCGGCCGATTCCGCTCTGTTTCAAAAATCGTGATTAATTCAAAAATACTCACCTGAACCCTCCTTTTCCATTTCCGGTTTAGGTTGTCCTATCGGAAATATATGTGGAGGGAAAGTGAAACATGACAAGTTAAATTTTTGAGTTGCACTGATACAGTAAGAAAGTAATGATACTTTATTCTGGCAAAAAAGTATTCAGCGTTACTGGATACCCTTTTCGTTTGTTAATCTCTATTTGTAATTGTCATTTAAAAAGAAAATGGCTAGCGTGCCGGGACCTACATGCGCGCCGATTGTTGAGCCAACCATCTCGATCAGGACTTCCTTTGTATCAAACTTTTCTTTAATCATGTTGGCAATTTTCTGTGCTTTCTCTAGATCATCTCCATGACTGATGCCGATGGTCTGATTTGAAAAGTCGATACCGCGCTCCGCCATAATGTCAAGCATCCGGTTCAAAAGTTTTTTTGAGCCCCGTATTTTTTCGAGTGGAACCAGTTGGCCATCTTCAACGTGAAGAATCGGTTTGATTTTTAAAAATGACCCAACAAAAGCAGCTGTTTTACTGACGCGGCCGCCGCGGTACAGGTATTCCAGATCATCGACTGTAAAAATATGCTCCATGTGCCCTGAATGGTACAATGCTGTATCAATAATTTCTTCACTTCCTGCTCCTTCTTTTGCAAGCTGGGCGGCACGAAGAATGACGAGGCCGTATCCGATTGAGGCACATTTTGTATCAACCACATGAAGTTCAGCCTCCGGGTAGGTTTCTTTCACTTCCTGCTCTATCATTTTGGCGGTTTGGTATGTACCGGATAGTTCTGAAGATAAGGCAAGATACACTAATGGTTGATTTGTTTCAGCATATGATGTGAAAATAGTTTTAAAGGTCTGTGGCGATACCTGGGATGTTTTGGGGTTCTTTCCCTCCCGCATGACGTCATATACCTCTTTTGGCTTTATGTCAATATTGTCTTTATATTCCTGTCCATCAAGATGAACAGTTAAAGGTACCATTTCAATGTCATATGTTTTATAATGTATTTCGGACAAATCACATGCAGAATCAGCGAGGATTTTAATCGTCATTTTTACACCTACATTCCAAGGAATTATTGATTTAAGTTTAAAACGATACAGAAGAATAGTCAAAAAATAGTCATAAAAAATAAGATATGCCCGGAAGAGGAGGGAAAGGATGTTTTTAGTAGAAGCAAGACGAATAATTATTGTTATATTTGGAGCTCTCTTAAATGCTTTATCGCTGAACTTGTTCCTGATTTCCGCCAATGTGTATGCAAGTGGATTTACAGGTGCGGCACAGCTGTTTTCCAGTATCTTCAAAGATTTTCTCGATATTGGTTTGTCGACTGGTGTTATTTTATTCATTTTAAACATTCCGGTGGCAATATTGGGCTGGTATAAAGTCGGCAAAGGGTTTACCATTTACAGTGTCATCTCAGTCCTTGTGACGACCGTTTTCCTGGAGGCTATTCCAGTTCTAGCACTTTCAGAGGATATCATCCTGAATGCCGTATTCGGCGGTGTCCTCGGTGGTGCCGGTGTCGGGCTGACATTAAGGCATGGTGCCTCCACAGGAGGGATGGATATTGTTGCGATGGTATTATCCCGAATGAAAGACAGACCAATCGGGGTTTATTTTTTAACGCTGAATTCAATCATTATTGCCATGGCCGGGATTCTGTATAAACCGGAAAATGCGCTGTATACATTATTGACATTATATGTGACAACACGTGTGATTGATACCCTTCATACGCGTCATGCAAAAGTGACGGCTATGATCATTACGCATAAGCCAGAAGAACTGCAAAAAGCGATTCATGATACAATGGTTCGCGGTATCACGATTCTCCCTGCTAAAGGGGCCTATACACGGGATGATAAAAGTATGATGTACCTTGTTGTCACACGGTATGAGCTTTACGACCTTGAACGGATTATCGGTGAGGTGGATCCTAATGCCTTCACCAACATCGTGCAGACAACAGGTGTGTTTGGCTCGTTCAGACGTGATTAAAACTTAAGCTGGTTAGGGGTAATTCAGATGAAGATGACGCTTAGGCATGCTGAGTACCAATAAAAAAGACAGCAACGGTGCTGTCTTTTTTTCGGCTATGTATGAATTAGTAGCCATATTTTTCAATGACGTCAATCACTTTTGGCTGCAGTTCGTCCCATTCCACGTCAAAGGCTTTATTGACGGTAATGAAATTCTGATAACCAAATACGTTGTCGACACCGTTCACATCCATCAGGTCATTTAAGATATCGTGTTCGCTTGTGTCGCCAGGCATAACGGAAATACTGCTTTCTCCTTCAAAAATGAGGCTGTCGGTTGTAAATTTCAATGCGTTCGGATTTGGCGTAGCTTCGGCTCTTACTCCCATTATTTTTCCCTCCATCGTTATCCATACTTGTTTTTATTTTAACAGAAAATAAACCAAAGGGAAACACCCTTATCCGCATGTCCGGATAAGGGTGTTCATGGATGTTAGAATCCCGCTTTTCATCATTTATTAATGAATGGTGGATCGTTAACATCGCATGATGACTGATGCTTGGAGGTTATTTTACCTGGTTTTGCTGTCTGAGCTGCTGCTCAAGCTGCTGCAGTTGCTGCTGCTCTTCAGCCGATGCCTGGTTTTTGGCATCCTGAATGGCATTCTGGGCAGCCTGCTGTTCTTGCTGGTTAGCATTGCCTTGAGCATTGGTTAATTGGTTAACGGCATTTCTGGCGCGCTGCATCAAGTTATTGTTCTGCTGCTGTGCCATGTTAAACCCCTCCTAATGTGTGGCTATCAGTGTCATTCTGATGACGTTTTACTTCTGAAAAGCGCGTTCTGTACGGAAATACTTTATCATGTTTTTTGACTGTATCAGCACTATGCTGGGCGAACCGTCTTGACTTGCTGTTTTTTCCCATCGGCAATTCCTCCTATGGAGTGAGCCTTATGCAAACGGCAAGATTTCCGTGCAGGAAGCATCAAATTAAGAAGTGAACGCTTTATGCGTTCACTTCTAGTTTGGTCTGAAATTGGCCTGATATGACAGGAAATTTTTAGAGCTTATTTAAAAGGTACACACACTAAATCACTTTGGACTGAAGTTTTAAATAGTCATCAAGAAAAATACCGATTCCATCATTTTCGTTCGTATCAGTGACATGTTTGGCAACGGATTTAAGCTCATCGATGGCGTTGCCCATGGCGACACCAACACCTGCGTAATCAATCATTTCAAGGTCATTATCTTCATCTCCGAACGCAATAATCCGCTCATCCGGGATATGATAATAATGAGCAATTTTTTGTAGTCCAACGGCTTTGTTCAGTCCTTTTTTGACAATCTCGATAATATTCCACGGTGCGCCCCATTTACGATGCTCAATCAGTTCAGCATGGTAATCGTCCAAATGCTGTCTTAATGTGCTGATGTTCTCTTCTTTAGGATGAATCAGCAATGAGGTTGGGTCTTCCTGTAGTTTATTTTTAAGGTTGCCGATTTTAAAAGGCGAATCCTGGCGGGTTGTCTGAAAAATATCGAGGATCCTTTCATCATATTGATCCATGTAAACACTGTCCATCACTTCAGCCAGGATATTATGGACATTCAGGTCATAACATGCATCAACAATCCGGTGGGCAGTTCTGACAGGCATTGGATTGTGCAGTACATCCCATTTGTCGTCAGTCGGATGATGGATAAGGGCGCCATTGAAGTTAACCATTGGTGTATTAAGTTTAAGTGTGTGGTAATAATCGATGCTGGCACGGTGTGGTCTTCCGGTAGCAATGACCACAATGTGGCCTTCACTGATTGCTTTCTTTAGTGTGTCCTGGTTGCGCGTGCTGATTTGTTTGTCATCGGTCAATAATGTTCCATCCAGATCCAGCGCGATTAGATGTTTGCCTTCCATATATCTTCACCTCGTATTCTCTATAGTTTATAAGTGATGGTACAATATGTAAAGGATTCGTTTGCATTTTGTAAAAACTTCATATTATGATAATAATTAGTAACAAATTTACAGGAAGGGATCCTCGATTATGATAGGTGTATCTCACAATACGATTGCCACTATACCTTGTCTCGTTGTTGTCGACAATTCAAAAGAGAACGATGCGCTGCCGACGCTTACATATTTTCACGGCTTCACCAGTGCAAAAGAGCATAATCTGCCGCTTGCTTACCTTCTTGCTGAGGAAGGGTTCCGGGTTATTCTTCCCGACAGCATGTATCACGGTGAGCGCGAGAAAGAAATATCCAGCATTAAAAAACAAATATCTTTCTGGGATATTGTTATGCAAAATGTGGAGGAGTTAAAGGATATCCGGGATGAGCTTGACGCAAAAGGGTATGTATCTGAGGAACGTTTTGGTGTGGCCGGCACAAGTATGGGCGGTATCACGACCGCTGCTGCATTGACCCAATATCCGTGGATTAAAACTGCAGGGGTACTGATGGGTTCGCCGAAAATAACGGTTTATGCAAAAACATTAGTGGACAGCTTCAAGAAAATGGGTAATCTCCCTGTGACCGATGACGTGATTGAGCATTTGTACCACAGACTTGAACACTATGACTTGTCAAAACAGGCAGATAAACTGGGTGAACGGCCGGTTCTGTTCTGGCATGGTGAAAATGATGCGGTAGTGCCGTTTGACCATTCATATACATTTTATGAAGATGCCAGACACCATTATACTGACCAGAAAAAAATCCGCTTTATCAAAGAAGAAAACAGGGACCATAAAGTGAGTCGTTACGCTGTGCTGGAAACGGTGAAATGGTTTAAGACCTATTTATAGGGTGTGTGATTTAAATCATTTAAAAATAGGCACGAATATGTTTAAATAAGACTATGAAGGAGGGATTGTCATGGACGCAGCTCTCGAAGAAAATATTATGGGTGCACTTGAAAATGTCATTGACCCTGAGCTCGGTATTGACATTGTAAACCTTGGGCTGGTATATGGCGCTGACCTTGATGATCAAGGTGCTTGTACCGTTACCATGACGCTGACAGCAATGGGATGCCCGCTGGCAGGGCATATCGAACAGGACGTTAAGCGTGCACTTTCAGATATTCCTGAAATCGAAGAAGCGGAAGTGAATATCGTCTGGGATCCGCCGTGGAGCAAAGATAATATGTCCCGCTATGCAAAAATTGCACTCGGTATTCCTGATTAATACAAAGATTCAAGTGGTTGATTCATTTCTATGAATCGGCCTTTTTTTATTAGTTTCCCACTTCAAAATTTGAGTATACAGGGAAGATTCAGGCGGGGTTCACATTTAAACCACGGTATTTTTAGGAATGGAGACGTTATATGCAAATTTGCCAGATCACCGGTTTTAAAAATTCAGGGAAGACAACGCTTATGAGTCAGCTGATACGCTATTTCTCAGAGGAGGGCCTTAAAGTCGGTTCACTGAAACACCATGGTCACGGCGGTGAGCCGGATATGGCTGAAGGAACCGACAGCGAAAAACACTTTAAATCCGGCTCGGTAATCAGCGGTGTTCAAGGCGGAGGACTGACACAGCTGACGTTGCATAGGCCTTTTGAAATCGAAGAGTTAATCCAGTTTTATGGGCGATTTAAACTTGATTTACTGCTGGTTGAGGGTTATAAACAAGCGGATTATCCTAAAATTGTACTTATTAAAAATAAAGCGGAACTTTCGCTTTTACAGGAAGTTTCGAATATAATAGCAGTCGTAACATGTGATGTGCACTTGGAAAATCCGGGATATCCTGCATTTGACATGAACGATTTACATAACGACATAACAGCACTTGCTGGACATATAAGAAGGGATTCGAATGATTAATAAATTTTGGATAACACAGGAACCCATTAACCCGAATGACTGTATTGAAAAAGTAGCGCGTCATGAAGCAGGAGCAGTGAACACATTTATTGGTACCGTCCGTGAATTTACAAAGGGGAAACGGACGTTGTTTCTCGAATATCAATCGTATATTCCGATGGCTGAAAAGAAACTCATGCAAATCAGCGAAGAAATCCGGGAAAAATGGGGAGATGCCGATACGGCGATTGTGCACCGGGTTGGCAGACTGGACATTACAGATATAGCAGTTGTTATCGCTGTATCAACGCCACACCGTGCTGATGCATTTGAAGCAAGCCGTTATGCCATTGAGCGGATCAAGGAAATTGTGCCAATCTGGAAAAAAGAACACTGGGAAGACGGCACAAAATGGATTGGTGATCAGAAAGAAAAAACATCTTATAAGAAGAGGATTCCTTCAGAGGAGGAGATGCATGATGGTTGACGTTTTGTTTTTTGCTGAACTGCAGGAGGCTGCTGGAAGCGAAAAAATAAATGTGGAAGCGGATGGCTTATCCGTAAACGAACTGAGGATGAAATTGAAATCCTCGTACGACCTTACCAATTTAGATAATGCTATGACGGCGGTTAATGAAGAGTATTCCCGCGAAGATACAGTTTTAAAGAGTGGAGATGTTGTTGCATTTATACCACCGGTAAGTGGAGGATAACTCCTTCGAAATTCGTGAGGAAATTTAGGTAGAGGTTATGCTTATAAATATCTGCTCTCACTTTTTACAACTGAATGAGGTTTTTCTTATGCTGCCTGTTTTTATGAATGTTATGGCAGCATTTTTTGTAATGTCAGGAAAGAACAAATTATCGTTGAGCCTGCTGGAAGAGCGGCAACATGATCAGAAGGGAATGAACATCGTCAGGGGAGTCGTTCTCCCACCACTAAAAAAGATCACCCCACCGGATGATCTTTCAGCTTAAAATAATTCGTCCTCAAGTGCATCGGTATCCAAAATAATTGCACCGGATTTATCGATGACAACCATGTTTTGTTTTTTTAACTGGGTCAGCGTGCGGCTGACGGTTTCACGGCTTGATCCAATCATGTTGGCGAGTTCGCGGTTTGTAAATCGAGTTTTCAGTTTACTCATACCATCACTCGTTTTTTTACCATAGCTTTTCGCTAGGCGCAGCAATAGCATAATAATTTGCTCGTATGTGTTATGGAGTATTTTTTCCTCTAGCCGAATCTGCAGATCGACAATAATATCACCAAGTACACGGAAGAGCTTTACACAGATTTCAGGGTGGTTAACCAGATAGCTTTCAAATGACTCAATGGGAATATAGATTAAAACCGCATCTTCCAATACCTCGGCATGAGCGGGATAATCGTCCTGCCTGAAAAAACCCTGATGGGGAAACATATCGCCAGGCTGAAGAACATTTACAATTTGCTCTTTGCCGTGAAAATCGGTTTTATAGATTTTTATTTTGCCCTGATGAATAAAATAAACGTTTGTCAGCGGATCACCTTGCATGAATATGTGAGTGCCGTGCCGGTACATCCGATGCTTTGCCAGGTTAATGACCGGCTCAATCTCATAATCAGTCAGGTCTTTGAAAAGGGGGACTTTTTGGAGGAGCTGCCGTATGGTACCTGTATTCATTGGATTACCTCCTTCTCAGGCGTCTATCAGTTTACAGCGTAATTCTATTGTTTATGTCATCGTACCATATTACAACCATATATTTTTTGTTGATTTTGAACGTTTTGTGATGACGTGACGAATATCATACTCAGGTGACGCGCTTCATCACATTACTCAGGCTCGATAGGCTATATGATGGGATTGTCAAATCGCAATTTATCGGGAGTCGGAAGTGTTTCAAAATCTCCGAAGTCCCGATAAATACAAAGGAAAATGTGGTGTGTGCGAATTTCGGCATGTATGCGGCGGATCAAGGTCGCGTGCATACAATGTAACAGGGGACTATATGGAAAGTGAACCATACTGCGTTTACATTCCTAAAGCGTGGCGGGAGCAGCATAAACGGGAAAAAAGACAAAAGACTTCTAACTGATCAACGGTTAGAAGTCTTTTTCACTTGTCAATTACTAGAGAAACAGAATGACAAGTATCCCGACTGCGAAGCAATAATAAGCAAAATACTTTAGATTACCCCGGGCCATAATGTTTATAAACCACCGTAATGAATAATAAGTGGCAACGATGGCAGCTGCAAAAGCCAGGACAGATGGGATGGCCACAGCACTGAAGTCACTGTCACTGCCGATGATTTCACCAGCGGATAATATAGTAATCCCAAGGCTGACCGGTATATAGAGCAGGAATGAGAACCTGAGGGCTGTTTCGGTTTTCATTCCGACAAGCATTGCCGCAACAATCGTCGCACCAGAGCGGCTGATGCCAGGTACTAATGCAACTGACTGGGCTAGTCCAACAATAATAGCGTCAAGAACCGTGATGCCGCCCTCACCTTTGTGCCCTCGAAGATTTCGAATGATCCATAGAGCACCTCCAGTGACCAGGAGTGCCACGCCAACAACGACAACACTGTCATTAAGCTGTGCCTCAATGAAATCCTTAAATAACAGGCCGATAATCCCGGTTGGAATTGTTGCGAGTATCAAAAACATGATGAATTGAAAGTCACTCTTGGCATCCTCTGCCCGTGTAGTTATGTATCGAACCCCGTTTTCCACCAGCCGGTAAATATCTTTCCGGTAAATGACCAGAACAGCAATCAGTGACCCGAAATTGACCATGATTTCAAATGAAAGCCCCTCGATACCGACACCGAAAAGATTTCTTATGATAACCAAATGACCGCTTGAAGAGATCGGAATCGGCTCGGTGAATCCCTGCAGGAGTCCAAGAACAATATATTTGATCAGCAACCAAAAAGCTTCGATTGTTTCCATTATATCTCCTCCCAAACTCAATGGATTTCAACGCTGGAAACATGTCACCAACCCAAAGGCAAATGAATAGGCTGGTTGGTGAGGAGGTTGAAAACATGAGTTATAATCATCAACATATGTATGAATTGTGTAAAAGGCATATGCATTCGTATGTGCTTGCTGAAATGAATGACGGTTCTCAATTTGATGGGATCATCACCGGGCTTGATGACGAATACATGTATATGGCCACACCACTTGGTCAGGACAATCAAATGCCCGGTAATCATGGTTGCGACCATCGCCAATTTGGATTTGGTGGTTTTGGGTATGGTTACCCGGGTTATGGATACCCTGGTTATGGGTACGGCTATGGCCGTCCAAGAAGATTCAGTCGCTTGGTATTGCCGTTGGCTGCACTTACTGCCTTGAGTGTGCTGCCTTGGTACTAAACCATAACCGGATTTGACCGCTATTAACCTTGACTGTAAACACAAAACCCTTGCCATCGTTACCTTGAAGGCAAGGGTTGTTTACAAATTGCAGTCATTATCCAGACATTTTCGATTAATGATCACTTTCGCCTTTTAAGACGCCTTCACCCAGTATAAAAACAGCAAGTGTAATGACGATAGTTGCTGCGAATGTGCCTACTATTTCAAATTCATTACCTGCCATACTGACTAATACATATGAAACAACGCAACTAATTAGAAAAGCCCAGATAAGCGGCCACAAGAAACGCATAATTAGATACACCTCTATTTATAATTTACTGACTAATTTTCTGCTATCTTCATATAGTTTAGCAAATCAGTTCATAAAATAAAAGGATTTGTTTTAACAGAAGGATGATCGAAATGTACTTTTTTGTGGAAAATTGTTTCCATTGGATCGGCTTTCACATTGTCAGTCATTTGCTTGATAACGGTTGGCAGGTTGACGGCATGGACGATCTTGATACCGACAGCAAGGAGCACTTGTCTATGTTTCTTGGCAGGAATGATTTGTTTCATCACCTCATGGCTAAACAGCGCAGCAGTGGTTATGATGTATCGATCAAGGTCGACGATCGTGAATTGACTTTACAGAAAAACCGATCGACTGCGATTGAATTACCTCTGGTTTTTGGCGAATGGATGCCTATGAACAAGGAAGGGATATATGTACAGAATGACTTTGTCCGGTTTGACTCAGAACGGTTTATATCAACGGCTGTTCATGTGTCAAATATAGCTGAAAGCATAGAGCAGTGGGTCACTTCAACCAGGCTCCCCCAGGTCTTGGATGTCAGATCGTGCCACGACAGGGAAGCGGACCGTATAAAATTTAAAAATGCCGTTTATATACGAAACAATAGATCTATAAAAGAACAGATAACGATGGTTAGGAAACACTATGAACGTTATAAGCGATTTTACCCTGCATGTAATGGACAGTAATCCGCCAAATTACAGCGGTTAACTGTTCATAGATGCCCGGGTTAAGAGCGAGTGAGAGGCGTTTGATTTTTGATGTCATGGAAATGTAATGGTTCTGTACATTTACGTGGTACCGTTTAATCGTTACAATATTTTGTACAGGCCAATAATTTCCAGGAATGGAGTGGAAACGTGAAAAAGTTAACAATCATCATACTGACTGCTTTCATACTTATGCTATCAGGATGCAGCAATTATTTTGATTCGGGTAATCTGCAAAATGTTGGAATGCTGGTGGAAACATCCATTCATGACCAACCCTGGGATAAAAAAGGTTATGAAGGGCTGATGGCGATCGAAGAACAGTTTAATACGGATGTATACTATAAAGAAGGGATTCAGACCCAGCAGGAAGTTAGAGACGCTGTTGATGAATTAGTAGGAAATGGTGTGAATCTAATATTTGGGCACAGTGCTGCATATGGTAAGTTTTTTGAGGAGATTTCAAAAGTCTATCCGGAAGTTCACTTTGTTTATTTAAACGGTGGGCAATTCACCGAAAATGTGACAAGCCTGAATTTCAACTCGCATGCCATGGGTTTTTTTGCCGGGATGCTGGCCGGGGAAATGACTGAAACAAATCATGTGGCCGTAATTGGTGCATTTGAATGGCAGCCGGAAATAGAAGGTTATTTTGAAGGTGTCACGTTTCAGAATCCGCGAGCAGAAGTGCATCTTAATTATGTAAATGATTGGAATGGTGAAGAAAAAGCGATGGAGATGTATGAGACCATGCGAGGAGAGGGTTCTGATGTAGTCTACCCGGCCGGAAATGCCTTCAGCACATCAATCATCGAGCAAGCAAATGCAGATGGCATACATGCAATCGGTTATGTCGCCGATCAATCGGAACTTGCCGAAGAAACTGTATTGACAAGCACTGTTCAACACGTGGAGGATCTTTACATAATGGCAGCGGAGAATTTCAATGAAGAAGAGTTGCGCGGCGGTGTCACAACGTATGACTTTCAGGATGACGTCATTTCCCTGGGAGAGTTCAGTCCTGAAGTCCCGGAAGATATACGCGGCAAAATTAAGGAGGAAGTCGAAACGTATAAAGAGACCGGACTGCTGCCAAATGAACGGAATACTGAGTGAATGACGCTTGCACAATTCAAAGGTTTGCATTAAAATTAGGACCAAGTCATAAGAATTGATAATAATGCAATCCAAAAAAGATCGGGAAGTTCACGGTCTTTTTAAATAACAGATTTAAGGAGATGGGTATATGGGCGTCGGAGTGTTAGGTACCGGGCATTATGTTCCGTCCAACGTGGTTACGAATAAGGATCTTGAAAAAATTGTAGATACAAGTGATGAATGGATCAGAACGCGGACCGGCATTGAGGAAAGACGCATCGCTGAAGATGATATAGATACATCGGACATGGCATATTATGCAGCTCAGGATGCATTGGTGAAAGCGAATCTTAAGGCAGAAGATCTTGATATGATTCTTGTCGCAACCGTAACGCCTGATACACCTTTTCCTTCTGTCGCATGCATGCTTCAGGATCGGCTGGGAGCAGGTAAAGTTGCAGCGATGGATGTCAGTGCAGCATGTTCCGGTTTCATGTACGGCGTGATTACCGCTAAACAGTTCATCGAAACAAATGCGTACCAAAACGTTTTGGTAGTGGGTGTTGAAAAGCTTTCTAAAATCACAGACTGGAGTGACCGGAATACGTGTGTCTTGTTTGGCGATGGGGCCGGGGCGGCTGTTGTCGGCCCTGTCTCAGAAGGTAACGGTATTCTGTCATTTGAGCTTGGATCAGATGGTTCCGGCGGAAAAGAGCTCTATCAAGATAAGGAAACCGACTATTTGTTTATGAACGGCAGGGAAGTATTCAAGTTTGCCGTCAGACAAATGCCGGAATCGTCAGTAAATGTTGTTGAGAAGGCTGGGTATAATAAAGAAGATGTTGATTATTTGATTCCGCATCAGGCAAACATCCGGATTATGGAAGCTGCCCGTGAGCGCCTTGGCATTGCCGAGGATAAAATGGCAACATCAGTCAAAAGATATGGCAATACGTCTTCAGCTTCCATTCCAATTGCTTTATCAGAAGGCGTTAATAATGGTAAAATAAAAGATAATGATTTACTCGTTCTTGTTGGTTTTGGCGGAGGACTAACGTGGGGCGCCATTGCCTTGCGCTGGGGCCGTTAATGATTTCAGAAATCTAGGAGGAGCAACAAATGGATAGAAGAAGAGTAGTAGTTACCGGTCTTGGGACCATATCCCCTAATGGTAATGATGTTGGGACAATGTGGGATAATGTTGTTTCCGGGACGAGCGGAATCGATTTTATCAGCCGGATTGAGCGAGGTGGATTGCCAGCAACTGCAGCGGCTGAAGTGAAAGATTTTGATCCGAAAAATTATATGGAAAAGAAAGATGCTCGAAAGATGGACTTGTTTACCCAATATGCAGTGGCCGCTGCACGAATGGCGGTAGATGATGCTGACTTAAAGATTGATGACAGCAATGCCACTCGTGTCGGGGTTTGGGTTGGATCCGGAATCGGCGGCATGGGCACCCTGGAAGATCAGCATACAAAACTAATGGAAAAAGGGGCACGCCGAATTAGTCCGTTTTTTGTGCCGATGATGATTCCAGATATGGCAGCAGGTCAAGTATCCATTCAGCTTGGAGCCAAAGGCATCAATTCATGTACCACGACTGCGTGTGCATCAGGTGCCAATTCGATTGGTGACGCATTTAAAGCAATTGAACGCGGTGATGCTGACTATATAATTGCCGGAGGAACTGAAGCCCCCATTACAAGCATGGCGTTTGCCGGCTTTTCAGCCATGAAGGCATTATCAACCAATGAAGATCCGAATAGCGCAAGCCGCCCATTTGATAAAGAACGTGACGGTTTTGTCATGGGAGAAGGTGCAGGCATTTTAGTTCTGGAGACATTGGAATCCGCAATTGAGCGAGGTGCACATATTTATGGAGAGATCATCGGTTATGCTGCAACAGGTGATGCCTACCATATCACAGCACCTGCAGAAAACGGGGAAGGCGCTGCACGGGCGATGAAGCAGGCTGTTGAGGATGCCCGTATTTCGCCTGAAGAGGTTGATTATATTAATGCGCACGGTACAAGTACCGAACTGAATGATAAGTATGAAACCCAGGCTATTAAAGATGTATTCGGCGAACACGCAA
Organism: Lentibacillus jeotgali; assembly: GCF_000224785.1. GTDB lineage: Bacteria > Bacillota > Bacilli > Bacillales > Amphibacillaceae > Lentibacillus > Lentibacillus jeotgali. The sequence goes on from NZ_AGAV01000005.1 coordinate 473,890, forward strand.
GAGAGTTAGCCGTGTCATCCACAAAAGGTGTTACCGGTCATTTACTTGGTGCTGCTGGTGGATTGGAATCTGTGATTTCGGTTAAAGCCATTGATAACGGGATAATCCCCCCTACAATCAATCATGTTACACCAGACCCGGAGTGTGATCTTGATTATGTGTCGAATGAATCAAGAAAGCAGGACGTTAATGTCGTCATGAGTAACTCACTCGGATTTGGCGGACACAATGCCACTCTGATCTTTAAAAAATATCGGTAAAGTGAAACTTTAGGGATAGTTAGCCGCCGTCATTTGGCGGTTTACTGACCATTATATGCGGGATGAAGTAAGAAGCTGACTGCTAATGGCGGTCAGCTTCTTTCATGATAGGAAATAGATAAATTTTAGCGATATTATGAATCTCGCGCGATTTTGTGCCATCCTCGCGCGAAAACCAGAGAATCTCGCGCGATCGAACGACACAAAACTTCGATGAGGAGAAAAGCGAGTCGCCGAGGCAGCAAACATGTGTTACGTTGCAGCACATATCATTTATAATGGGTGAAAAAAGAGGGTTTAATTGGGCCGGTTTTTTTAAACAGCTTTTTCTCGACACTCTCTCCTGATAAACAATATGCATGAATGAAAATCCCATGCATAAGATGAAATAAATGAACCGGACAAGCTTAAAGAGCGTGTTCAAAAAGGGGGATAAGGTGAAACTTCATTCAGCGGAATGTATGTCTTTAGATACATGAGCCGCGGAGAAACAAGCCAACTAGAAACACCGACGTGTCATGTTTACCGGACTTTTTGAACAGCCACTTAAAGGATAAGCGGAAAAATTATTGTTTCGGTTTACTATCTAAGTGGGTGAGAAGATGGTGCTATTAATCTTATTTTTGATCGGATTTGGACTTGCTGTCTCCGGCGGTGTCACGATCATCGCCTATATGAACTTTTTACCTGTCGGGGTTTCCTGGGCAGATTATATGATATTTGTCGCGGGGAGGCCTGAGTGTTATTTTCTTCCGGCTGGTATTCTGCTGATGTCGATCACATTATTCCGTCATCCGAACAACCTTTAATTTTTGGTGAATCGAATAATTTTTTCCAATATGGTCATAATGTATTTTAAGTACGGGTTCAAAGGCTGCAAGATATCGTGGGGACACCCGCAATTTGCTGACTTTTGAATACCATTTAAATGATTCATTTAAAGTGAGGGTTGTTTATGCTGTATTTACATGATGTCTGGGTGAACTGGTTTGAAGGTGAAGAAAATGGTTATAGCATATGCCATTTTCATGAATGGCGGAAAAGTGATGGAATTGAACTGCTTGACCAGGTGCCGTTGCTGTACATAACAGAAGCCCTTTATGACTACATTGAAAATGACATGCACGATTTGCCGGAAGAAATGATGGACAAGATTTACAAGCGTGCATATATGCGCAAAGGCCAAGAGCGCAATAGTCTTGATTTCGCAGCGGTGGTGACAGATGGAAATGATATTATTGCATTTGATACGATCGGCTATCAGATACCGGTGCGGAAAAGCCGACTGATCCCGAGGCAGGAGCAGCTTGTATTTGATATGGTCAGCACAACAAAACCTGAATCGTTTAACTTTAAAGGACGAACGGTGGATAAAGAGTACCATATGCTGTCAATGGAGCCAAGGCTTGTTCACGGCCTGACGAGAAGAGAACGCCAGTTGAAACAGATACTGATGATTGCACTTGACCAACTTCGGACAGTCAACAACCCCGAGGAGCTTCGGTATTGGTTGACCGAGTGGGATCCAAAAAAATATCCGTTTATACGTTATATGGATAAAGAAGCCGTCTGGGATGAGCTGTATGAAGGTGTTAAGCAGGGCTGGAGCCAGTCACATGAAGATCTATGCACCAAAATGATTAAAGGGCAGCCATTTCTTGAAAAAATGTGGGATGCAGAACAGGAACCTGCACAAAACACATCAAAACAGCAATGAAAAGGTAATGGCAAAGCAATAGCCAAAGTCATCATTTAAAATTAGAAAACTTGGCTTATCGCTAAAGGCGAAAGTCTTAGTTGCACTTATGCAGTAGGAAAGAATTTATACTTTCTTAGCTGCTAAAAAATAAGAAACCCGGCATTTGCTGAACAATCAAGCAGATGCTGGGTTTTTTTCGATTAACAATCAGTGCGGGGAAAGCGCCACACTGATTGAAGTTTCACTTCATCCTTTATCCTTTTTTCTTCACACGTCCAAGCCCCATAGCCTTCTTGGCCTTTTTGAGCATCTTATTGGCTTCAAAGGAGGCGTTATCCGCTCCTTTATCCAAAATGTCATCCAGTATCTCAGAGTCAATCAACTCATTGTAACGGTCCTGTATGGGTTTCAGGACATTGACAACTGCATCAGCTGTGGCTTGTTTAAATTCGCCATAGCCTTTTCCTTCAAATTTTGCTTCTAAATCCTCAACTGATTCCCCTGAACAACTGGCGTGTATTGTCAACAGGTTAGAAACACCTGCTTTGTTTTCTTTATCATATTTTACAATCCCGTCAGAGTCAGTGACAGCACTCTTAATTTTCTTTTCGATTTTCTTCGGTTCATCAAGCATGGAAATATAGGCTTTTTCATTTTCATCCGACTTGCTCATTTTTTTCGTCGGGTTCTGCAATGACATGATCCGGGCGCCGACTTCCGGTATGCTGACTTCCGGTATGGTAAAAATGTCATTAAATTTGTTGTTAAACCGTTCTGCCAGGTTACGCGTCAGTTCCAGGTGCTGCTTCTGATCTTCACCAACCGGAACAATGTCTGTTTTGTAAAGCAGAATATCCGAGGCCATCAGCGGCGGATATGTTAATAAGGCGGACGATACTGCCTCTTTTCCCGCGGATTTAGCTGATTTATCCTTGAACTGGGTCATGCGCTCCAGTTCACCGATGTAGCTGATGGACTGCAGCATCCAGCTCAGCTGCGTATGTGCCGGAACTTCCGATTGAATAAACAACGTTGATTTTTCAGAGTTGATGCCGGATGCCAGATACAGCGCCGCCAGTGAACGAATATTATGTCGCAGCTTCAGCCGGTCCTGGGGCACGGTAATCGCATGTTCGTCAACGATGCAGAAATAGCAGTTATTTTCCTCCTGCAACCCTACAAAATGCTGTATCGCCCCTAAATAGTTTCCGATTGTTAAAGTTCCACTTGGCTGAATGCCTGAAAAGATGGTTTGCATATAGAATTCACTCCTCCAATAAATCTCAGCAATAAAAAAGATTCATTTATCCCTCTTAAAAAAGGGACGAATGAACCGCGGTGCCACCCTATTTATCACACATTAGTATCGTGCAATCACTTTTTTTTAAAATCAGCTCCAAAGTCCAATTCCAAATAACCTTGATGCTTGTTTCCACCAGCCACAAGCTCTCTGAAAAATCAGCGGGTAATTGTACTTTAATCTTCTTCAAAGCTCATGATATCTATTTTTTATTAGTATATACAGTTCAGAGAAGAAATGCAAGGAGTAGAATAAAACTCTTATTTGGCGTTTTTAAATGATCGAAAGTGATGAAATTCGTTCCGCGTTCAGTAATGGTCGGATTTGTGAACGCACTTGCCATTATGATTTTGATGGCACAGTTTCAGCATTTTGTTGATAAAACATGGGTTATGTATGCACTCGTTGGTGTAACTTTAGCTATTGTCTATCTTTTTCCGCTTATATACTACACGGCGAACCCGGGCCGACGTTAGTTGAACTGGCAAATACGAATGATTTTGATTGTGTTGTAATAGGAAGCGGACTGAATAACTGCAAACAATGATTCTGGGCAGTGTAAGCCATAAGGTCGCTAAACGAGTTGATTGCCCAGTTCTGATTGTGAAATAAAAATATAAAAGAAGGGATGACATACGCAAGGATTGTGTGTTGTTCCTTCTTTTTTTTATGGATAAGAAAGCGTAAAATTCAACGATATAATTTTTACTTTTAGTGTGGTAGATCGTCTAAAACCAGCACTATACGAGGCAACGCCGATCCATCTGCAGTGCTCAGGCGCAGTCCGTATGTCCCTAAACGGGCGCTAACACCTTTGTTTATGTTTTACAAAAATCCCCACGGGAATAGAATCACTACGATATATTTTAACGGTATTATTCAGGAGGAGACTATTATGCAAGCATCAGAGGGAGTTATAGAAATACTTAAAGACTGGAACATCAATCATATATACGGTTATCCGGGAGACTCCGTCAATAATTTGGTGGAGTCGATCCGAAAGGCGGGAGAAGCCATTCAATTCATCCAAGTAAGACATGAAGAAGTTGCTGCTCTTTCTGCATCGGCAGAAGCGAAGATCACAGGTGATGTGGGCGTTTGCTTATCAATTGGCGGCCCTGGTGCGATCCATTTATTAAACGGGATGTATGATGCCAAAAAAGACAGTGCCCCGATGGTTGTCATTACCGGACAAATCTCTCATGATCTGTTGGGGACGGATAATTTCCAGGAAGTAACACTTGAGAGGTTGTTTGATGATGTCGCCATATTTAACCGGCGGGTCACCTCCGGAAATCAATTACAGCCTTTACTGAAGCAAGCATTCAGAGAAGCTTATAACCAGAAAGGTGTAGCTGTATTATCAGTACCGGATGACGTGTTTCTTGAAACAATTAAACAGGAACCATTGAGGTCAACCATTGTTCCTGATGTTAATATGACGCCGGGTAAAAAGAACATCGATAATGCAATATCAAACATTCAACAAGCTAAGAAACCCGTCATTCTCGCAGGCAAAGGAGCATTGGACGCCCGTGACGAGTTAGTGGCATTCGCCGACAAAATTGCGGCACCTGTTGTCGTGTCCTTAAGAGGAAAAGGGGTGCTGCCTGATGAACACCGGTTGAATCTTGGAAATCTGGGACAAATTGGAACAAAGCCAGCGTATGAAGCAATGGCTGAAACAGATTTATTGATTTTAGCCGGAACATCATTTCCATATCGTGAATTTTTGCCTAATCATGCTTCGTCCATTCAGATCGACATCAACCCTGATAAACTTGGGAAATGGTACCCGGTCAATGTCGGGTTGGCGGGGACGGTCAAAGAAACGTTGCCACATCTTAGTGAGCAACTGGAAGATCAGGAGAACCGCCAGTTTTTAGAAGCATGTCAGGAAAATATGAAAAACTGGTGGAAACACATCGATCGCCTGGTGAATGCCGACAATGAACAATTGCTGGGAGCCCACGTTATCAACGGATTGCATGATTTTATCGATGATGATGCTATATTATCAGTCGATGTCGGGAATATCACAACATGGACGACAAGGTTTCTGCGGCTTACGAACCAGCAGTTTGTAATATCGAGCTGGCTTGCGACCATGGGGTGCGGCTTACCTGGTGCCATTGCCGCAAAATTAACAGCGCCGGACGAGCAAGTGGTTGCCATTTGCGGAGACGGCGGTTTTTCGATGGTGATGCACGATTTTATGACGGCTGTTAAATATCAGCTGCCAATCACTGTTATCGTTTTAAATAACGAAAAAATCGGGATGATCAAATACGAACAGGAAGAGATGGGCAATATTCCATATGAGACAGACTTGCAGCCCTTTAACTATGCAAACTTTGCTAATATCTCCGGAGGTAAAGGATTTAAGGTAAAAAATGAAAAAGAATTATCATCAGCTTTACAGTCAGCTAAAGAAAGCAATGTGCCAGTAATTGTTGACGCAGAAATAGAAGACAGTGCGCCACTCCCAGGGAAGATTGAATGGAATCAGGCTGTTCAATATTCGAAACATTTGTGGAAAAAGCTGATTGAGAAAGATGGGGAATTTGATATGCCTCCGTTAAAGACAGTATTAAAGCGACTATTCTAAGCCGGGTCTTGATTTGAACATACGTTTAGCCGATTTGTGGAAGAGGTGATCTCCAAATGACCGAAAAATGGATTGTTATCGGATTTGTCATATTTTTAGCTATTGTCATACTGGTACCAGCAATACTGTTGCTTCGTCTTTATTTTCATGATGTGAAACAAAGAGAGCACTCAGTCTTGCAAAATTACCCGATCCTGGGCAAAATACGTTATATCCTGGAGAAGATGGGCCCGGAACTAAGACAATATTTGTTTTTAAACGATCAGGAAGGAAAACCTTTTAATCGGAAAGAATTTGAATTTGTCGTAAAGGCGGGAAAGTATAACAGCAGTATGATGGGGTACGGTGCTGAACGACATTTTGAGCAAGATGGCCACTATTTAGTTAACGACATGTTTCCTGCTACAGTAGATGAATTGAAAATAGGACAGTCGCCAAAGGTCAATACACGAATTTATGAAATCAATGAAGAAAATTTATTCAGCCGCAAAGAAAGCAGGAAAGCGGCAGAAATTGATCCATCTTATTTACGTGATGATGATACAGTGGTTTTGGGGGAGAATACAGTTCGTCAGCCATTTCGTTTAAAAGGTTTAATAGGTCAGTCAGCCATGAGCTATGGTTCTTTAGGCGATCACGCGATAACAGCACTTTCAAAGGGGCTTGGTATTGCTGGAGGAACATGGATGAATACCGGCGAGGGAAGTGTTTCTCCTTATCATCTGAAAGGAAACACCGATATTATAATGCAAATAAGTCCAGGTCTTTTTGGTGTCCGTGACGAAGATGGAAATTTTTCTTGGAAGGAGTTTAAAAAACAAGCCGAAACAGAACAGATAAAGGCATTTGAATTAAAACTTGCACAAGGTGCTAAAACACGTGGAGGCCACGTAAGCGGTGATAAAGTTACCGAAGAGATAGCGCAGATCCGCAAAGTGGACGCTGGCAAGGATATCAACAGTCCAAATCGATTCCCTGGTATTTCGACTCCGGAAAAGCTACTTGCATTTCTGGACCAATTAAGGGATGTCAGCGGAAAACCAATCGGTGTAAAGATTGTTGCCGGGAACAAAAAGCAGGTAGAATCTTTTGTTAAAGCCATGGCCGAAAACAATATCGTGCCGGATTTCATTACGGTAGACGGCGGTGAAGGAGGCACAGGCGCTTCGTATTATGCGCTGGCTTATTCAGTGGGCCTTCCTTCATTTTCATCAATTCCCCTTGTGGATGAAACTTTGAAAACATACGGGCTTAGAGATCAAACAAAAATTATAGCTTCCGGTAAACTGCTGACCCCGGATAAAATCGCGATGGCGCTTTGTCTTGGAGCGGATCTGATCAATATTGCCAGGGGGTTTATGATTAGTACGGGGTGCATCATGGCCCAAGTATGCCATACAAATACTTGTCCTGTCGGCGTCACAACAACTGACGAAAATCTGCAGAAGGCATTGGATATCGAGGAAAAGAAATATAGGGTGGCCAATTACCTCATCACTCTAAGAAATGATTTGTTTAATTTGGCTGCTGTGGCAGGCTTGGACAGTCCGACAAAATTCACGCGTGATCATATCGTATATCGATCATCGTTCAAAGAATTTACAAACCCGAATAAACAGCCGCTTCCTGAATATAATAAATCCTAGAAATAATACATCTTAAACACGTTCAATCGAATTTTTTGTCAAAATTTATAATTGATATTCTAAAATTTGTCGATTTCCTTTATAATATAAGTGACAGAAATAAGTGGGAATGGGAGATTGATAAATAGTGAAAAGTAAGTACTTCATAATCACTGTTGCAGCGATTATTCTCCTTGTTATCGTTCTGATTGCGCCGATTAATGTACAACAGATGAATGGTGAGGAGGGGTTTAAAGCAAGCCAGCACTTGAAAAAACATACGAACGTCTCCGCCATTGACAATGATGATCAAAAGATGCAACGTTGTACATATGATTCCGGATTAGACTTTGAATATCCCGATGCAGTCAGGGGGATCTATGTGACTGGGCCATCAGCCGGCGGAAGCAAATTCAATAAGCTTGTAGATCTGGTAGGTTCATCTGATTTAAATGCCATGGTTATTGATATAAAGGAAGACCATGGAAACCTGACAATCAGTATTCCGGAAGACTCACCATATTCGGATGCTGCTGTAAATTATATTGATGAGCCAAGGAAAATGCTGAAGTATTTGGAAGAAAAAGGGATATACCCGATTGCCAGAATAGTGGTCTTTAAAGATTCGGTACTCGCTGAAAAGCGCCCTGATTTATCCTTTAAGAAAAACGGCGAGGTTTGGACGAATAATAAAGGCGAGGCATTTGTAAACCCGTTTCAAAAAGAGGTTTGGAAGTATAATCTGGAGATAGCAAAGAAAGCAGCTGAGCTTGGCTTCCAGGAAATCCAGTTTGATTATGTCCGTTTCCCGGAAGGTTTTGAGAATAGGGATGATGAATTAAGCTACAGCCAGGGTGACTATAAGAATGAAGATATGAGCAATGTGAAGCGCCGTGTTAAAGCAGTAACCGATTTTGTTGAATACGCCAGCAATGAATTGGATTACTATGATGTGGATGTATCTGTTGATATATTCGGGTACACGGCTACAATCGAGGAGGCTCCCGGTATTGGACAGAATTTCCCTAAAATCGCGAGCAATGTTGACGTCATTTCCTCGATGATTTATCCAAGCCATTGGACGTCCTACTTTGGTATTGATTTTCCGGACAAAAAACCGTACAAAACAGTAGCCGAGTATGCAAAAGTGGAAAACGACATCCTTTCTCAGTTGGACAATCGGCCTGTATCACGTCCATGGATCCAGGATTTCGAAGCGCCATGGCTCTATGGCGGGGCGCCAACCGAGTATGGTAAGGCAGAAGTTGAAGCACAGGTTAAGGCACTAAATGAAAACGGCATAAACGAATTCCTGATTTGGAATGCGGGTAATACTTACACAGAAAATGTTGATTACACACCAACGAATTGACTGACACCGGAAACCTGGCGTTTATGAAAGACAATCCGATCCTGATTTTTTGTATAAATTGTTATTTCTATACTTGAAAAACCGGGCTTTTACGAATAAAACCCGGCTTTTTTTATCATAATAAGTTCACAATAAGCTAAACAGGAGAAAATAAGGAAAGACGGCGCCTAAACTGATTTAACAAAAGAAATGTATACCGTTATAATGGAAAAGACTACTAAATGAAGGAGTAGATCTATGAACTGGTATGAAAAGTTGAACAAATACTTCCCCGTTGAGGAAATGAAATCCAAGAAGCATATGGAAATGCTGATGAATGAAAAAGGGGATGTATATCATAAGGATGAGGGGCAATACCACGTCTTAATGTATGCTGAGTTCGACTCATTTCTGTTTATCGATTATATCTGGGTTTCCTCAGAAGCAAGAGGTCAGGGAATTGGTCATAAATTGATTGAGAAATTAAAAATGCGGAATAAACCGATTATCTTGGAAGTGGAACCTGTTGATTATGATGATACGGATTCCGCCAAGCGGCTTCACTTTTATAAGCGTGAAGGATTCAGCCATGCTCAGTACATTGATTATAACCGGCGTTCCTTAGCCACGAATGAGGAAACGCCGATGGAAATATTATATTGGTCACCAAATGACGAAGCTGAAGAAGAAATATATCAAAAAATGAAGCAAATGTACGAAGTAATCCATACGTATAAAGATGAAGAAATTTACGGGAAATCTTACCAGCCAGTTGATGAAGTTTTAAGTTATGATGAAGAACGTGATTCAGATGATATATTTGAAAACCTGACTGAGAAAGCATAATCGTCATAGCCTCCCGGTGGTTTTCAGGAAACGGGAGGCTATGTTTTTTCAATTAGCAGGTTTAATTAAAAATGATTTAGGGTAAATTACATTCAGATAGGAACATTTTGTGAACAAACATAATTTTTATCAACTTTTTTAGAAAATCCTCTACCTTTTGATTGACAACTATAGTATAATTATACATATAAGTTATTTAAACTTATTTTAATTTAATAATAAGTTATTTGGAGTTCATAAAATGTTTATACATTCTAAATTGAGGAGTGAAGTTACATGGTAACACTTTATACCTCACCAAGCTGTACTTCCTGCAGAAAAGCTAAGGCATGGCTGGAAGAACAGGATATACCATTTAATGAGCGCAACATATTTTCTGAACCATTGACACTTGATGAGATTAAGGAAATATTGCGCATGACCGAAGATGGTACTGATGAGATTATATCAACCCGATCGAAGGTTTTTCAAAAGCTGGATGTCGATATCGATCAATTACCGATGAAAGACTTATTCAAACTGATTCAGCAAAACCCCGGGTTGTTGCGCCGGCCGATTATTCTCGATGAAAAACGGCTGCAGGTAGGATATAACGAAGATGAAATCCGCAGATTCCTGCCAAGGACGGTACGCACCTTCCAACTACGCGAAGCTCAACGGATGGTTAATTAATTTTTAGAACGCATATAAAATTAAAAACGCAGATCCTTTATTATCAGGTCTGCGTTTTTTGTTTAACCAAAGTGTCTGACTGTATCAAGCAGTTTTGCTGCAATATGAAAATGAAACAATAATTTTCAAAACAGCTAGTGACAACAGAAGTAATATCAGTTAGAATGTAAAAAAATTAACATCTGTATATAGGCATATAAATTTTCAATCACGATGCCAGTATCATACAATGTAATTAAGGATTAATGATTTGGTTATAAAAGTGTTCAAAATGGGAATATGAATAGTAATAAATATGAAATTGACTCTTCCACCATTTGGATTTGACCCTGAAAGTCATGATTCTTGTAACGAAGGGAGAGAAAAAGAATGGAAATAGAACGTATTAACGAGAATACGGTAAAGTTTTATATAACGTATGTAGATATTGAAGATCGCGGTTTCCAGCGTGAAGAGATCTGGTATAACCGTGAGCGGGGAGAACAATTATTTTGGCAAATGATGGAAGAACTCAACTATAAAGAAGATTTTAATGTAGATGGTCCATTATGGATTCAAGTCCAGGCAATGGATAAAGGTTTGGAAATCGTTGTAACCAAAGCGCAGATTTCCAAAGACGGTGAGAATATTGAACTTCCGGATGAGAATGGAAAAACCGTTGACATCTCAGTGGACGATAAGATTGAAGATGTTCTTGATGATAAATTTGGAAAAGAAGATACAAGCAAGGGCTCTGTCAAAGAAGATGAAGATGGCAGTCTTTCATTGATTGTCCGTTTCAATGACTTTGAGGATATTATTCAATTGAGTCACTATTTCATAGGCAATGATGCTGAATTAGACAACATGCTTTACCATTATAAAGATGATTATTACTTGTATGTTGAATTTCCACAAGAAGATGATGACAGGCAGGAAGATCTGCTCAGTCAAATATTTGAGTTTGCAAATGACACGGATGTAACCATTCATTTCCTAGAGGAATATGGTAAACAGATTTTTGAAAATGACACATTTGGCCAAATTCGCTCTCACTTTCCTGCTGTGATTGGACGCTCTGAATAAAAAGAGTGTCTTTTTTTTGGAGAAGTATTTAAATAATATTTCCCCTTTTTTGCAGGATTTTGCTATTCTTTGTCGAATATGGTGTAGTGGAGGTGGCAACTATATGCTGCAAGCGAAAACTGAATATGGAGACATCATTACACTTGCAACCTTTACGCAAACGGAAATCACATTATTGAAGAAACATACGCAATTTTATTGTCCGGCATGTCAGGAGCCAGTCATCGCGAAGGCGGGTTCCAAAATGACGCCACATTTTGCTCACACGTCGAAAAGTAGCTGTCCAGTCCGTGAAGGCGGTGAGGGACCGTATCATGAAAAAGGTAAACTGCTGCTTTACCAATGGCTCAAAAACCAGCGGCTTGATGTCCGGCTGGAGGTCTATTTGCCCACAATCAGCCAGCGCCCCGATCTTCTGATCAGGCTGAGGAGTAAGACGATTGCGATCGAATATCAATGTGCCAGAATCCCGCCCGCTGATATCATCAAACGAAATGAGGGCTATCATCGCGAGGGGATTGTCCCTATCTGGATTCTGGGTGCCAACCAGTTCAATCGACGCAAACGGAACGAAATCAGAATTGATCAGTTTCAGCTTCTTTTCATCCACCAATTTTCCGCAGATTTTCCGCTTACATTATATTTTTTCTGTCCCAACACACTTCGGTTTATTTTACTTCAGGATCTATATTTTCCAGCAATGCAACGGGCGATAGGTAACGTGACCATTCACAAGCTAAATGATATGGTGTTCACTGATTTGTTCAATACTTCGACTTTGACCCCGCGAGATCTATGGCAGAATTGGAAAAAGGAAAAACGGCTGTTTCGTATACGCCCTTCAAGACAAAGGTTTGGTCGGGAACTGCTATGGGATCAATGGCTGTATGTCAACTCTACTCACCGTGAAGCACTTCCATCGATTGTCTATCTTCCCGTTTCTGCACAGTTCAGAATGAAGACGCAGCCATGGGACTGGCAGAGCCGGCTGTGTCTTGGAATCATCCACCCTATGGCAACAGGTGAAACGTTCAGTCTTCAGCGATGTATGCATCTCCTGCGTCAGCATATCCGCAATTTAACGGCATTCCCCCTTATTCAAACAGAAGCAAACCCTGTTTATCAGTATCTCCAACTGCTGGAACAGTTGATGGTCATTAAAGAGATTGATCCCTATCATTTTACTAAGCAGAATCCGTTTATTTTTTATGAGCATATCGAATCTGCCCTTAAAGGGGATGAGCTATTGATGGATCAATGGATAAAGCAAAACACGGGCATGATTCCTGAATGATTCGTTATACTAAATAATAGGCAGGAGTTTTTAACAAATGAATAGAATATAATGTGTATCTGGATTTATAAGGAGGACTTGGACATGACAAATGCCACAAAGGAACTGCCGAAACGAAGTGAGATACCGGAAGAGCGCAAATGGAAACTGGAAGATATTTTTGCAACCGACGATGACTGGGAGAAAGAACTGGAATCTTTGAAAAATGATCTGCCGTCAATTGAGAAATACCAAGGGAAAATAGCCGATTCGGCTCAGAACCTGTATGAGGTGCTACAGCTTCAGGACAAACTGTCAGAACGGCTTGGCAAATTGTTTACATACGCCCATATGCGCTATGATCAGGATACGACCAATTCAAAGTATCAGGCGATGGATTCCAAAGCGGAAAACGTCTTAACCATAGCTTCGAGCTCAATGAGCTATATTGTACCGGAGATTTTAGAAATGGACGAGGAGAAATTGCGCGGCTTTTTGGATAAACATGAGGATCTAAAATTGTATGAACATGTCCTTGACGAAATTAATCGGCAGCGTCCGCATGTGCTGAATGAAAGGGAAGAAGCCTTGCTGGCGGAAGCCTCTGAGCCGATGTCAAGCGCATCAAATACGTTCAGCATGTTAAACAATGCTGATTTGAAGTTCCCGTCAATTAAAAATGAAGATGGAGAAGATGTGGATCTGACACATGGCCGGTACATCGGTTTCTTGAAATCAAAAGACCGTGACGTACGCAGGTCAGCTTTTAAAGCGATGTATGATACGTATGGCGAATTTATTAATACGTTTGCATCAACCTTGACCGGCACTGTGAAAACGGACAATTTCAATGCCAAAGTACGGAACTATGATTCCGCCCGCCAGGCAGCACTGGACAGCAACAACATCCCGGAGCAGGTGTACGATAATCTGGTCGAGGCCGTAAATGATAAACTGCCGCTCCTGCACCGGTATATGCGTTTGCGTAAAAAAGTGCTCGGTCTAGATGAGCTGCACATGTATGATATCTATACACCGCTCGTTAAGGATGCTGATATGGATATCCCTTATGAAGAGGCCCAGCAATATGTGTTGAAGGGTCTGGAACCACTCGGAGACGATTATGTCAGTGTGCTGAAAAAAGGTTTCGAAAGTCGCTGGATCGATGTTGATGAAAATAAAGGAAAACGGAGTGGTGCCTATTCGTCCGGTGCGTACGGTACCCATCCGTATATCTTGCTGAACTGGCAGGATAAATTGGATGACTTGTTCACATTAGCGCACGAGTTGGGACACTCCCTGCACAGCTATTATACACACAAATCCCAGCCATTCCGCTATGGCAACTATTCGATTTTTGTGGCCGAAGTGGCTTCGACGACCAATGAAGCCTTGTTAAATGATTACCTGCTGAAGAATGTTGATGACGAGAAACAGAAACTCTTTTTGCTGAACCACTACCTTGAAGGCTTCCGGGGCACTGTTTTCCGTCAGACCATGTTTGCTGAATTTGAACACGAAATCCATAAACGCATGCAGAATGGTGAAGCCATGACGGCTGAAACATTAACGGAGATTTATTACGATCTTAACAAAAAATATTATGGCGAAGATGTTATTTCAGACGAGGAAATCGGGAAAGAATGGGCACGTATCCCGCATTTCTACATGAATTATTATGTGTACCAGTACGCAACAGGCTTTTCTGCCGCTACAACACTTGCCAATAATATTCTGAATGGAGAAGAGGAGGCTGTCGGCCGCTATCTTGATTTCCTAAAAGCAGGCAGCAGTGATTACCCGATCGACGTGCTCAAAAAAGCTGGTGTGGATATGACTTCAAAAGATCCGATATTGTCAGCACTCGATGTGTTTGAGGAAAAATTGAATGAAATGGAAGAATTGCTGTTGAAATAATTATGGCATAAAAAGGCTGTCACCATCCTGTAAGTCGGTGACAGTCTTTATTTATTTCTATCTGTAGGATTACTTAAAAAACATCAACTATCCGCGCATCCGGCCGCGATAAACATTCCTGTGTGTGAATGTGAAAATGGTTAAATAAATTGAAATAAAAAGCATAGGCAGGGTAATATACAGTGGAATTAGCTGCATCAGTCCGAGTAAATTCAAAAACACAGCAATAACCGTTATCATGAGAAAAATAAACGGGAGAAGTTCCTTCATCGTATCCGCTCCTCAATCATTGGATTACCTGCGGCTGATAATGTGTGCTGTATCCTTTGGTCAAATCATACCGCTGTTAGAGGATATGTGACAAACCTGTGAAATAGAACTGTGACATTTTTATGAAATGCTGAACACGCTAATTGATAAATGAACTGTCTATTGATAGTATTAAAGTGTGATATGAGTCACAAACAAAACCCCTTTGTTTTTGATCATGAAACTTTCTCCCATCCCCCTTTGTTTATACAGAGACGGAGAATAACAGGATGTACGCTGCCCCGTACATCCTGTTTTTATTTACCCCGCATGTAACCGGCATCTGACAAACAAAAACCCAAAGTTATCCTGTATAACCTTGGGTTTCATTCATCCATATATTCCCAGAATGCACCGTATTTCACCGGGATTTTTTTGACTGACTGACGCAGTTGCATTTTTTTCATTTCCTTATCGGTCTTCGATGCTGGCCAGTCATATACAACGGATACTTCTTTGCTGCCGACCACCTGATAATATTGGACAAAGTGTTCAAGTGGCGGTTTGCTCGATGGAACAGGGTCTTTCTGCAGTATCTGTTTTAATATTTCTACATAAATATCATATGGATATAGACCGGAAATTTTAATACCTTGCTCATCCGTTTTTTGGTTGAAAAACACAATCGTTGGAATATAGTCCACTTCCATCTCCCGTGTTAGTTTCAGGTCAGATTGGAAAGCTTTTTTGGCGGATTGTGAATACAAGTCATTCGTAAATTCCTCAATATCCAAATTGGCCTCTTCGGCGCATTTCAGCAAAATGGATACGTCGGATATGTTTTCTTTACCGAGGAACGCACTCTCCTGAATTCTTCTTAAAAACGTCTTTCCTGCTTTTTTGCCCTGCAGCTCAGCCGCTTTTACAGCGAGCGAAGCAATCCACGGCGATGTGATATCATTTTCTGTCCATAAGTCACCGTCACAGGACATACCGGTACGGCAAGCGGTTTTTTCCCAGATTTGTTTTAAGCGTTTAGGTTTGTCGAAAATATCTTTATTTAATTCGTTCAATTGTCCGCTGAGAATCGGCTGTAAGGTAAAAAAACGCCCATACTCAATGGACAGCTTTTTTAAATATGGCTCGAGTGACCAGCATTCGGGACATAATGGATCGATAAAAACGTATATTTCAACCGGTTTTTGAACAAAATCGACATAGCTATATTTTGACGATGTGTTTGTATTATTTGAGCTTGATAATCCTGCCTGATTCCAACTCACATCGATTCTCCTTTCTAAAGGATGTCAGAAAGTCAACAGAGAAGATTAGCAGCGGGGTGCCGCTAATTCCTGCCGGCTGATTGAAACTCTGTGTATTCATTTGTCAGGTGTATTCATCATATGGTGTGCGGTCATGGTCAGTTTCTCAAATATAGCTGTACGATACGGTTCTTCAATTTCTGCTTCGTTAAGAGCTGCATCCATACATTCCAGCCATGCATCCCGGCGTTCCGATGTAATTTCAAACGGCAAGTGACGCCGGCGCATCATTGGATGACCTCGGTCTTCAGTATACCACCTTGGGCCACCGAAGAATTGTGTCAAAAACAACCGCTGTTTCCTTGCTGTTTCAGTCAGATCCTCTGGGAAGATGGGGGTTAGTTTTGGATGCTTGCCTACACGTCTATAAAATGCCGTCACTAGGATGTCTATTGTATGGAATCCGCCAATTTCTTCATATATGGTTCCGATTTGTTTCATCAGTCTTTGCTCCTCATATATTTGTATATATTTTAGCAACGTCGAAAAATAAGAGCAACTAATCTGATTTGTGGTGCCGGTTATTAGCAGGGACTGAATTGAAAAAACGCTGGATTTTATTAGGGGTATGCCGCTTATTTATGCTGAAATCTTTCATAATGTCATGCATAGCCTTAAGCCCGGCCGGTTCGGATTCTGCTTCTATTTCAAGCTCATAATCATTATAACCGTGGTAAGTGCTGTAATCGAGAACCAGCAGTACATCGCTATAATCCAGCTCGCGACGTCTGGTTGTCAGACTTCCATAATAAATCAGCTCGTCAGCGTCTATATTATGAGCGATCATTCGTTTTGCTATGTTATTTTTCGGTGATATATTTTCGTTCAACCATTGCTCTGCTTCATGATCTGAGAGTCCATCATGTGTCTCCAGAAGACCCTGGGGGTGCGGTTCTTTCAGTGTTGATGTGAAGACACCATTCTTCTCTCGGATCCTGAGTGCGCAGCCAAGCTCCTTTAATGCAAAATTATTTGTTTCAAAGTAATGGTTGACCTGCAATTGTGCATCTTCAGGGAAGGGGAGCCCTTGCTGCAGTCGTGTAAATTCTGCTTCTGTTAGT
Organism: Lentibacillus jeotgali; assembly: GCF_000224785.1. GTDB lineage: Bacteria > Bacillota > Bacilli > Bacillales > Amphibacillaceae > Lentibacillus > Lentibacillus jeotgali. Next base: position 491,138 of record NZ_AGAV01000005.1, read on the forward strand.
AAATTTTTATATTCCATTTCAATTTCCTGGGTCAATTGGAACCCTCCATTTCCGTCGCTTTCACTGAATGAAGTTTCCCTTCATTATGGCGAATGATACACAATTATGCAAAGAATTCCCGTTGAATATGTTATGATAATTGGAGGAAAGAGATGACTCGACAGGTGGTGAAACAAATGAACTGGGAAGCATTGCTTGCCCCTTATGCCCAGGCAGTAGAGGAATTGAAAGTAAAATTAAAAGGGATACGAAAACAATATGAATATGAATCCAAGCATTCACCGATTGAATTTATTACCGGGCGTGTTAAACCGGTGCCAAGTATTTTGGAAAAAGCTGAAACCAGACAAATTCCCCTCGACAGAATTGAAGAACTCCAGGACATAGCAGGGGTCCGGGTGGTTTGCCCATTTGTTGATGATATATATGCTATCGTTAAAATGATCCGCTCGCGGGAGGATTTGCTCATCATTGAGGAAAAAGATTATGTGTCACATAAGAAGGAAAGCGGCTACCGGTCTTACCACATTATTATTGAGTACCCCGTCGAGACAATCCATGGGGTGAAAATGGTTTTGGCAGAAATTCAGATCCGAACACTGGCGATGAATTTCTGGGCGACCAACGAGCATTCGCTGAACTATAAATATAAGGGTAAGATCCCAGAAGATATTCAATCCAGGCTGCAACGTGCAGCCGAAGCAGCTTTTAAACTTGACGAGGAAATGTCCATCATTAAAAATGAAGTACAGGAAGCAAAACGAATTTTCCACCGAAAATAAGGAGGGCGTGAGAAGTGAAGTTCGCGATTGTGTCTAAAGGTGATGACCGATCCAATAAAATACAGGCAACAATGAAGCAATATTTATCTGATTTTAACCTGGAATACGATGAAGCAAGTCCTGATCTGGTTATCTCCGTCGGTGGGGACGGAACGTTTCTGGAGGCTTTTCATCAATATATTCACAGCCTTGATTCAACATCGTTTATCGGAATACATACAGGACATTTGGGTTTTTATGCAGACTGGACACCAGAAGAAGTGGAAAAACTGATTATTGAAATTGCCAAAACGCCATTCCAGGTTGTCGAATACCCGCTTCTTGAGGTTATCGTACGTGATCTTGACGGCGGGGAGGAGAATAGATTTCTTGCATTGAATGAAGCGACGATTAAAACAGCCGAGGGCTCCGTTGTGTTTGATGTCGAAATAAAAGGATCGCATTTCGAAACATTCCGGGGGGACGGGCTGTGCATTTCTACGCCATCCGGCAGTACGGCCTATAATAAAGCGCTCGGAGGCGGAATCATCCACCCGTCGCTTGAAGCGATTCAGCTGACAGAGATAGCTTCAATTAACAACCGGGTTTTCCGGACAATCGGGTCACCGCTGATTTTACCCAAACACCATACATGCATGTTGAAACCGATAGGCAGGAAAAAAACGTTTTTAATAGCGGTTGACCATTTTACAAAGAATTACGCCGATGTAAAATCCATTCAGTGCCGGGTGGCCAAAGAGCGTGTCCGGTTCGCACGATTCAGACCATTCCCATTCTGGGATCGTGTGCGTGATTCCTTTGTTGCTGACGATGATGATGTTTAATTTGGATTCAGTTTTGTATTAAAACCGGTGGAAACGTAAGTGAAGCCGTCAAGAACTCAACCATTCCATCTGAGGACGGTGCTGTCGCATGAAATGGACGATAACTAAGCAGCAGGAAGGCTTGATTATTCGAAATTATTTACAACAAAGGCATAAATTTTCTAAGCGGATGATCAAACATATTATACACGGCGGCGGTTCGATAAAAGTGAACGGCATCAATCGGACGGTTAAATATGAGCTGAAAGCAGGTGACGTGGTCGCAGTTATGTTTCCTGAGGAGAAAAAAGGCTCCATGATGGTTCCGGAAAAGATGCCGCTGCATATCCTTTATGAAGATGACGCCGTTCTGGTTATTAATAAACCCCCGGGGCGGGCAGTTATTCCATCATATGTCCATACATCAGGGACGATTGCCAATGGGGTACTGGCACATTATGAAGCACAGGGGCTTTCTTACACGTTTCACCCGGTAACCCGGCTTGACCGGAACACGTCTGGTGTGATGCTCATTGCCAAGCACCGGTGGAGTCATTCGGTTCTTTCCGCCGCGCAAAAACAAGGAATGATTTCACGTGCTTATGATGCGATTATAGAGGGGCATCTGGAGCAAAAAAAAGGAACCATCAATGCGCCGATTGGCCGCAAAGATGGTTCAATTATAGAGCGGACGGTCATTGAAACAGGGAAGCATGCCGTAACGCATTACACCGTTTCAAATGAATTCGGTTATTACACGCTTGTTCATGTCAGACTGGAAACCGGCCGGACACACCAGATCCGTGTCCATTTTTCGCATGCCAGTCACCCATTGGCAGGAGATGATTTGTATGGTGGGATGACTGATTATATTGACCGGCAGGCCCTCCACTGTCATAAGCTGTCATTCAAACATCCCATCACAGGTGAGCCTATGGAATTCTCCGTTGACATGCCAGATGATATGAAGCAATTCAAATTACAAGTATTATGTTAGTCAAAACACTGGAATTTTTCCGCCGCAAAAGGCTGCTCTGATGAGACGGAGACAGTCTTTTCCTCAGGCAGTCGGTAAGCCGTTAATGCATTTCCAAATACACACCCCGTATCAATGTTAATGGTTTTATGAACAATGCGCGGCTCCATGACAGGTGTATGACCGTAAACAATCCAACGATCGCCTTTATAATGCTGTGCCCAGTCACGTCTGATAGGCCTGCCGTCTGCATCATATTTGCCGGTAACATCGCCATACAAGACAAAAGAGCGTACTTTCTTATCATGCCGTCCGATATAATGTTCCTTTATCCCGGCGTGCGCCACAATTGCATTTGCATCATGCAGATCCAGATAGAGCGGTGCCTGTTCGTAAAGTTCCATGAATTGTTTTCTGACTGATTGCTGTTCGAATCGGGGCAGGTTCCTGTATTCATCGACGGTAGTCTCAAGTCCGTGCCGCACTTGGACATTGTTCCCCAGAAAATAACGGTATAGTTTATTACAGTGGTTACCGGGTATATATAGTGCCTTCTGATGCTTCACGACCATTTCGTAAACGAGCTGTATCATGGCCACTGAATATGGTCCCCGGTCAGTAATATCACCGAGAAAAACAGGAACCCTGCCATCGGGATGCACATAGATTCGCTGTCTCCGCCTATACTCTAGTGCTAAGAAAAGTGTATGCAATTCGTCGAAACACCCATGCACATCCCCAATGACATCATATCCCATTAACTTTTCCACCTTGTTTCAAACATATATTCTTTCGTTCTTGAATGAACGTTCAGGACAATTCCGATAGCGAGCATATACGTAAGCGTTGAGCTTCCGCCATAGCTTAGAAACGGAAGCGGAAGGCCAGTGATCGGCAGCAGCTGAATGGACATGCCGATATTCTGGAAAATTTGATAAGCAAACATGCCAACCATACCGGTGACAAGATAGCTGCCATAATCATCATTACTCTGGATAGCTATATGGATCAGGCGATAAATTAATAAAAAAAGCAGTGTAACAACAATGCTGGAACCGATAAATCCAAATTGTTCGGCTACCGCCGTAAATATCATGTCGGTATGCTGTTCGGGCACCGAGACCTCCATGTCACTGATGCCTTTTCCGAATAACTGGCCCGATCCGATCGCCATCATTGCTGTGATCAGCTGGTAACCATAGCCGCCATTGGTCTCCTCAGGGTTGAGCCAGCCAATGAACCTGCCAGCGACGTGTTCAAGTCCTGAACGATCAAGAAATCCAGTAATAATATTTGGGAATAAATACCATATGGCAGCGATCAGGGATACCCCGGCCAGGGCGATGAACAGAAGGAAAAACAAAATTCGCCATCTAATTCCCGAAACAAGCACCATGCTGCCTGTAATTGCCGCAAGCACCAGAAAACCGCCCAAATCCGGCTGTGTTGCAACGAAGAACATGGGAGGGAGGGCCAGACCGATGATTTTAGCAAGCAGTATGATATCACTCTTAAAGTTTTTTTCAGCGTGTTTGTCATTGTGCCGGACAATCACATGAGCCAGTGTCATGACGAGGATGACCTTTATAAATTCGCTGGGCTGAATCGTACCAATGACTGGGAACTTAAACCAGCTCACAGCACCATTCGCCTCATGAACAATCCCCGGGGGAAATCCGACAAACAGCATCAACAGCGACAGGACGCCAACACCATATAAAATCCAGGTGATCTGGTGGAACCGGTCATAATCGATCATCATGACTGCCGTGATAATAAGCCCGCCGCCAATATACCACATGCCCTGCCTGAGCCAGTATCCGGAACCTTCACTTTCCGAAAAAGTCGGTTCCAGTGTATGTAACGTAAATATGCTGGCCAGTCCAAGCAGGATGAGTATGGATAATATTGTATAATCTATATTAATTCGGTTCTGCATATTCAACCTAACTTTCTTCCGTAAAATTCTTGTTGCTTGGGGATTGTTAAAAGACTGATCAAAAGGAGACAACCCCTACTTTTTGAAAAACCTATTTAAGGGAATGATAGATTTAGCGACAAAATTCACCAAAGTATATGAACCCATTATACCCTTAGTTTACACGAAATCAATCGAGAAATTAAGCATTATAATCAAAAATCATACCTTGATTTAAGTTTAGGATGAGTCACTTCTCGTGTATAATGATACATTGTGAAAGGACGTGACCGTATGGAAAATAACACGCCAGATCAGTTTCTTCAGGACGAATTACAGACGCTTGCTGCTAATGAAAAAATCGATTCATTTCGTGAAAAATTTTTGGACATGCACCCATATGACCAAGCCTCGTTTTTCATAGAACAGCCGGAAGCGATACGGTTGCACATTTATACGTACCTGTCCCCGGAAGAAACAGCGGGTATTATGGAACATATTGAATTGGATGATATCAAACCACTGTTTACTGAAATGGACCCGCGATATGCTGCAATGGTCATTGCAGAAATGGCGACTGATGATGCTGTCGACATTCTAAACGAGCTGGAAAAAGACGTGGTTGTCAGTCTGTTGACTATTATGGATGATAAAAATGCTGCTGAAATTAAGGAATTGCTCCATTATGAGGAAAAAACCGCTGGAAGTATCATGACCACTGAATTTGTAGCGGTTTATGAGTCAAAGACAGTCAAAGACACCATGCAACATTTGAAGGCTGAAGCACCTGAGGCAGAGACGATTTATTATTTATACGTGATAGATGAAGATAAACATCTCGTTGGTGTGGTCTCACTGAGAGATTTGATAATAGCAGAACCGGACATGCGAGTCTCCGATATCATGAGTGAAAAAGTACTTTCCGTATCAGTGGCAAAAGATCAGGAAGAAGTTGCCCAGATAATCCGCGACTATGACTTCCTGGCACTTCCGGTTGTCGATTTTCAGAATCATTTGCTCGGTATTATAACCGTTGATGATATATTGGACGTTATGGAAGAGGAGGCTGGTGAAGACTACTCAAAGCTTGCCGGTGTATCTGACATGGACAGCCCTAAAGACAGTGCATTCATTTCGGCGAAAAAAAGACTCCCGTGGCTTGTTATTCTTTTATTTCTTGGAATTTTAACCGCAAGCCTGATCGGACAGTTTGAACGGACACTGGAGCAGGTAGCTGTTCTGGCAATCTTTATTCCGCTGATTGCAGGGATGGCCGGTAATACAGGTACACAGGCCCTAGCTGTTGCCGTCCGGGGCATTACGACAGGTGACTACGGAAAACAGGGAAAGATGAAGCTTATTGCCCGTGAAGCAGGTACTGGACTAATTAACGGTATTGTCTGCGGTGCACTGATTACAGCAATCGTTTACTTTTGGCAGGATGATTTTTTCCTCGGATTGCTGGTCGGATCATCGATTATGGCAACGCTGGTTATTGCAACTCTGGCTGGGGCGCTTGTTCCGATGTTGATGGACAGGCTCCGCATTGATCCCGCTGTTGCTTCAGGGCCATTTATCACGACGATTAATGATATTATTTCCATCTTAATTTATTTCGGCCTTGCAACAACGTTTATGCAGTATTTGGTATAGGATTATCGTTTTAACGGACATATCAAAACTCTATGGGCATACACACATTTGCGAAAGGGTTCATATAATGGGTTGACGAATGGAATAATAAAGGAGCGTATGATAAATGGGAGATAAAAAAAGTGCGAAAAGCCCATTACTCTACATTCATCAGCCGTATGTACGCACACCCGAGGCATCAATGCAGAGCCATTATATGACCCCGAAAAAACAGCGTGATGATAAGAAAAAAGAACGAAATAAGGCAATAAAACGCCCGGTGAACCGCAATCATTTTAAGAAACCAATTGAAACAGAAGAAACAGAAGAGGCAGAAAAGGCAGAAGGGTCGGAAGAAACAGAGGAGCAGCTTGAATCTACTGAGGAAGACAATTCCGATCTTAAAGATGGTGGTAAAGAACGGAAAAAATTTAGTGAAATGACAGTAGAGGAACGCATTGAGTACTTCCTGAACCCGCCGAAATATGCGCCTGTTATGCGATGTGAAGTGAAAACAAAGGAGCGGAGATACCGGGGAGCGATTATCGATTTTCAGGATAAAAAAGTTTATATGCGGGTTGGCAGACGAACAACGCCAACGACAATTCCGATTGACGAGATCGACGAAATACGTATGATTGGATTTTAAAATGCTATGAATAGAAAAGGTGCCCCGATTTAAACGGAGCACCTTTTCTATTTACTTGATTAGGTGACTGCATTTACCGCCGGGAGGCAAGTTACGTGGCAGAAGCAGTTTAAGTCTACTGTTATGCAAATGCCAGTGGCGCACAAAGGATTTGTATCCTGGTCTACAGGATTCTTCGGGCAGTTGTCATCATCTTCAGGATCTCTCAATAGTTCAACAACTGCACAGCAATCATCGTCTACCCGCTTAACACGGAAGAAAAAGCTTGATGTCATTTCACCGATATCATCCGGGTTTGCGCCGAATCCTTGGAATGGTTTGCAGCTGTCTTTGCAGTAAAGAATGACCGGAACAGTGTCAAGACCGTTTCCTCCCTCATTATCACCTAACAAATCGCTAATTGACTGTTCGCAGCTAGTCGAGCAGCAGTTTTCGATAACATCGTTCTGAGCTTCTACAATTTCCTTTAATATATCGCAGACGCAGTTGCCGGAGTGAAATTCTTTTCCACAACCCATGAATAATTACCCCTTTCTTGATTATTGACTTGGTGTCTCTAATAAGATATGTGCCATTGGGTATATGGTGTGGGCACTCGTCTCCATTAGGCGAATATTTCTGAAGGCAATCCTCAAACCGCTGATTTGTTAAGCCTGGTGATTAAGGGACAGTACCGGGTTTTAAGCATTTTGGAAACGAATCTTTAATCATAATTGGGACATTTGTCTATACCTAACGTCAAAAAATACATAGACTAATAATGATCATGATTCTAATTATAAGGAGTGTTTATACATGTCTGAAGGTAAAGATCATAAAAAAATCATTCATGTAAAGGATTTAGTGATCAAAGCGGATAATGTCCATATAGAACCGCAGCAGCATCGACCACGCCGCGATCCTTTTTTTGGCCGCTGGATGGGGCGAAATGAGCAAGAACAGGAAAAATCAATGGATAAACATGATGACCATCATGAGGAAAGCTCTGAAGACAATAGGGATAGGGGACCGTCTTTCTGGATCTAGAATATGATGGTTAGGCAGGAGGCAGCTATAATGGCTGTCTTTTTCTTTTATTTTGCCGAGTTACCAAATGTTCCTTTATGAACGGAAGGAGGAGAGGGATGAATGAACGATCGATTGATCCGGACATTGCAGATTATCGAAAAACACTTGGAGAAAAATGAGAAGTGGTTTCAATATCCTGAGAAGAAAATGCGTTCTTTTGAAGCTGACATGCAAACTTGGGATAAGGAATTTCAGAAGGGCATAACATCATTTGAAAAAATGATGGGCGAATTTGAGAAAATAATGGAGTGAAGTAGACCTGTCGAGTTACCGAGACAGGTCCACTTCAAAACATCGGTGCGAGAACCAAAATATCAGCGAATACGGAGATAGGTTGACACAATACGACATCTGATAAACACTAATTCTTATTATGGTACAACATCACGAACAACTTTTGCTGGTTTTCCTGCCATTCTGCATAGTACACATCTTCAACAGTGGAAACATTTTGTTTGTGGAGTTCGTCTGCCAGCCATTCTTTGGTCAGATTTGCCTCTTTCAAATTATCCCATATTATTTCACCATCATTAATAACCATCCGGGCTAATTTAACAGGGGCTGGTGTGACATTGAGGTCGGCATTTGTTGGTGTTTGATACTCCGGCTTTTTTAAGATTGAAATAGTTCCATCTGACTCGAGGACGGCGTATTCCACTTCCTCAAGTGAAAACACATCCTTGGAACGAAGCATGTGCTGAAGTTGATTGATATCGAGTGCGTTTTGTTTAAGGACATCATATAAAATATGGCCTTTATGAATCACAATGGCAGGCTGGCCTTCCAGAAGTGCACGGCTCCCTTTATATTTTTGGGTAATAAGTTCTGTGATGTAAAGCATTCCGCCCCACAAAATAACTAAAAAGGCAATTTGCGGTATCCCTGATTCCTTTTCGTACAGGGCGTTACCGACAAGCTCACCTAATATTATAGCAGAGATGAAGTCAAATGGGGTCAGTTCGGAAATTTGTGTTTTCCCAAGTACTTTCACTAACACGAATAAAGCAAAGAATCCGAAAACGGTGTCAGCAAACATCAGGAGATACTCATTCAATGGATATTTCCCCCCTCAAACATACTCTTTATAGGATAACCAATAAGCTATATTTCCATGCAGAGTGTGTTGAGGTGGACATTCGAAAAAGAGGGTATCCCTGCCGCAGAACAGGATACCCTCTCATTTTAATATTTTTTTCATGGTCACGTGCGGTATCCCTGCATCCATAAACTCACCAGATACAACGTCATACCCGAGCCGTTGGTAAAAATCAATCGCATGTGTTTGAGCATTCAGTTTAGCTTTTTCATAGCCTTCTTTTCTTATGACATCTTCCATTGTGTGGATCAGTTCGGACCCGTAGGATTTTCCGCGCTGATCTTTCAGGACACAGATGCGTTCCAGTTTACCGTAATGATCAAGAAAACGTACCCGGCAGGCTGCTATTGGTACATCATTCTTATATCCGATCAAATGGATGGCCTGCTCGTCAAATTCGTCTATCTCGACCTCAGGCGGTACATTTTGCTCATGAACAAACACGTTTGTCCGTACATCGTAGGCCAGCTGTTTTTCTTCGGATGTTTCGACCGTTTTAATGATCATACAAATTCCTTGCCAAATACAAATGATTCATAAACGGTCCAAACCTCGTTATCCAGCTGATATACTAAGTGAAAACGGTCAATGGTATCCTCAAGCTGAATGTCTTTCATGCGGAGGCTTCCGTAAACGTCCGAATGCTCGTCCTGTGAGAGTTTTTGCGCAATCGTGATATGCGGCACAAAGGAATAAGTCTGGTTTTCAGGAAATTTGCCTGTCTGCATCTCCTCAGCAAGGTCACTCAGTTGCTGATGCTGGTTCAATTTTAAATAAATCGTGTTGGTAACAGGAGCAAATGTACTCACTTTATCAATGGACACGTTAAACTGTTCTGTTTCATTTGCAATGTGTTTTAATTCGGTAATCAGTTCACGGATTTTTTCATCATCAGCTTCAAATGCCTCTTTCAAAGTCAGATGTGGCGGAATCAATGCATAATGTGAATCATAACGTTTTCTGTAAGCGTTGATTTCATCCTGAATCGGCTTCGATGGAAAAATAACAATTCCATATTTCATATTAAAACCTCCTTGTATACGTATGTTTTTAAGACTATACTCCATTATAACAAAAGTTGGATTGAATAGGGAAACCAATTTTAGAAAAATTTTAAATTGAGTTAAATATACTAGTAAAAGCACGACTCAAATCTTTTTGCCAGGATTTCCATGTGTGCTGAGCGCCTTCGAGTTCATGATAATTGTAATCCATGTTTTTGACCTGTAAAAGTCTATTCAATTCTCGGTTGGGCGTCAGAAAATCCGCCTTATCACCGGCAGTCGTTTCAACGGCAGTCTCTTCAGTTCCGATCGTATGATAAATGGCAATTGCATGAATACCTTTCGCATTCCGGACAGTCCGTTTTACTTTTTCATCAACATAGGGAGACTGGATGATGATTTTTCCAAACGTATTCGGATAATGTAGAGCGGTCATCAATGCCAGTGTTCCTGCCAGAGAGTCGCCGACCAATGCACGGGACTGTCCCATAAGGTAGGTAGGAAATAAGTCGTCCAGCAGCGGGACAGCTTCATGTGCGAGAAACTTGCTGTATGCCGGACTTTGACTGCCGTCCGGATGATATTTCCTTTTTCGATCAAATTTGTCCCGGTAGTGAATCCCCACCAGGATCGTATTGGAGATTTCACCGTTCTCGTGCATTCGGTCAGATAATGTTGCGGCCCGACCAAGCTGATAATAATCATCACCGTCTTGCATGATGCAAATCTGGTATTTATAAAGAGGTGAGAACGTCTCCGGCTGGTAGATTTTCAGTGTCAGTGTCTCATTTAAATACCGGCTGTTAATTTGTTTTTCGATCATCTTTCCCTTTCGTCCGATAGTGAACACCTCGTTTACTCCGATTAAGCAATGGCTGGTTTAGATTCAGACGTATGCCCTCCTCGTACCAGTTTATCATGCTTTGAGCGGATATTCATGCGTTGTCCTTTAATTGTCCCTTATATAAATTAAAGTAGTGGCCTTTCTTCCTAATTAATGCCGTATGAGAACCTTGTTCAATGATCTTACCATGTTCAAGCATGATAATTTTGTCCGCTTCCTGAATGGTGTTAAGCCGGTGGGCTATTACAAAACTTGTTCTGTCCTGCATCAGCCACTTGAGAGCATCCTGGATTTTTAATTCAGTTACGGTATCAATATTGCTTGTTGCCTCATCGAGAACAAGAATCGCGGGATCAGCCAGGATCGCCCGAGCGATCGTGATCAGCTGTTTCTGTCCCTGGCTGATGCCGCTTCCGTCCTGATCGAGGATGGTTTCATAGCCGTTCGGGAGCCGCTCGATAAAGTCATGGGCGTTTGCATCTTTGGCGGCTTTGATAATAGCGTCATCCGTTGCATCAAGCCTGCCGTAACGGATGTTTTCCTTGATGGTCGCATGGAACAGAAAGGCATCCTGCAAAACAAAGGCCATACGTTTGCGGAGACTGCTTCGCTTAATGTTTTTTAAGTCAATGCCATCAAGGGTAATTGAGCCGCTGTCATAATTATAGAATCGTGAAATCAGATTGATGATGGTCGTTTTGCCTGCTCCGGTATGGCCGACAAAGGCGACCGTTTGACCGGGACTGGCAGTAAAGTTGATTTCTTTTAAGATCGGTGTGTCTTCATAGGCAAAGGAAACCTTGTCAAATGCCAGGTGTCCGTCAGTGCTGTCGATATTGCGGGCGGTTGTTTCATCGGTTTCTTCCTGTTCTTCATCTATTATATTGAAGACGCGTTCAGCTCCGGCGACCGCTGACAGCAAAATATTGAACTGGTTCGATAATTCATTGAGCGGACGGGTGAACTGTCGGGCGTATTCGGTGAAAATAACGATGACACCGACCGTTATAACCCCTTGAACAGCCAGAATACCACCGGCAAGGCCGACCAGCCCAAAGCTTAAAAAGTTGAGCATGTTCATGACTTTCGGAATAAAACCGGCAAATGTCTGAGCCCAGAACCCCGAATGCTGCAGGTTTTCATTACGCTCCTGAAATTCGCGTATGACGCGTTTTTCCTGGGAAAATGTCTTAATGACGTGCTGACCTGAGACCGTTTCTTCCACATATCCGTTTAACTCGCCCAAATGCTGCTGCTGCAGTTTGTATAATGGACCGGTTCGTTTGGTGATCCAACGAATTGCCAGGAACATCACCGGAACAATCATCATCGTGATCAGGGTTAATAGGGGACTGAGCGCCAACATGATCACGACGGTTCCGATAAGGGTCAGGATACTGGTGAAAATCTGAATGACAGACTGGTTCAGCGTATTGTTGATATTATCAATATCATTGGTGATCCGGCTCATAAGTTCCCCGTGCTGCCGCTTATCAAAAAATGCTATCGGCAGCCGGTGAAATTGCTGGAACAGTTCTTCCCGCAGTGAGTAAACCGTATTCTGTGCAATCCCGACCATCCAATAATTCTGCAAGAAGACAGATAACGAATGCAGGACGTAAATGATTAACAGCCAGACGAGCAGCATGCCGATCCCTGATGGATCTTTAGTTACAATAAAATCATCAATGGCCCTTCCGACCATAAATGGACCGGCCAGGCTCATGGCGGAGCTGACCAGCACCATCAGGATGACAAGCAGCAGCATGACTTTTTCCCGTGCCAGATATGACCAGATGCGCTTGATGGTACCCGCCGTGTTGCGAGCACGGTCTGTTTTATCTTTTTCCTGCTGCGACCGGAGTTGATTAATTGCTATTTTTTTGTATTGAAAAGGCTGCTTAAATTCTCTGATTCGCATACGTGTTCTCCTCCCCAAACTGTGAGGCGACAATCCGCTTGTAAAGTGCGGACTCCCTAAGAAGCTCATCGTGTGTGCCGATTGCCAATGTTTCGCCGTCATTTAGCAGCAGGATACGATCGGCGCTCGTCGCTGTCGATACTTTTTGTGTAATAATCAGTGTTGTACAGTTATATTCCTGGATAGCCTCGAGAAGCCTTGATTCGGTAGCCAGATCAAGCGCACTTGTACTGTCATCAAGCATCAGAATTATCGGCTGCCGAATCAATGCCCTGGCAATTGATATGCGCTGTTTCTGTCCACCGGATAAATTAACACCTTTTTGACCAATTTTTGTATTATAATCGTTCGGCAGTTCCATGATCGTTTCATGAATCTGAGCATCTTTCGCAGCCTGAATCACTTCGTCTTTGGATGCGCTCTCTTTTCCCCAGGCAATATTATCGGTGACAGTGCCCGTGAACAGGAGCGGGCTTTGCGGGACATAGCCGATGCTAAGCCGCAAATTTTCCAATTTGTACGCGCTGATAGGCTGATCATCAATATAAATGGTGCCTTTATTGGCATCATATAAGTGTGGAATCAGCTGGAACAGAGATGTTTTGCCTGATCCGGTTGCGCCCATCACTGCCAGTTTTTCTCCCGGGTGAACGGTAAAGGAAACGGATTTAAGCGCATCGTCCGGCATGTTCGGATAAGCAAACGATACATCGTCAAACGCAATTTTCCCGTCTATTACAGATGTCGTGTCATTGGCATCTGCATGATCAAACAAATCAACCTTTACCTTGAGCACATCATCAAGCCGCTCAGCCGATGCTTTGGCCCGGGAGAAGCCCATAATGATAAATGTGAGCATTGAAATGGCCATTGATACACGCATGGCATAGTTGACAATTGCTACGACATCACCGGTGCTTGTTTCCCCGGCCATGGCCAGCGTATTGCCGCGCCAGATGATAAAAATAAGACTCAGATTCATCACAAACAGCAGGATCGGCATGGATGCCTCAATGAAGCGGAATGTTTTACGCAGCATATTAGCCAGGTTTTCGTTTGCGCCCATAAACCGGCTTTCTTCATGGTTTCGCCGCAAAAACGCTTTTATCAGCCGGATCCCTGCTAAGTTTTCCTGCATGACCTGATTGACATTGTCAACATTGCGCTGGACCCTGTCGAATAGGCGTGTTGCAATTTTCAAAACCCAAAGGATAAATCCGACCAGGAGCGGCACTGTCACAAGGAAGACCAGGGCAAGACGGGGGCTGACGATAAAAGACATGATAACGCCGCCAATTGCAATCAGCGGCGCTTTGGCCATAATCCTAAGTGCCATGAATATCGTGTTCTGGAGCTGGCGAACGTCGTTGGAAAACCGTGTCACAAGTCCTGATGTCGGATACTGATTCAAGTTTGCAAATGAAAAATCCTGTATCTTATGGAAAAGCTGCTTGCGGATATCGTAAGCAAACCCAAGGCCAGTGTGGGCGGCATAGAAGGAGTTGAAAATACCGGCAACAAATGCGATGAATGCCATCGCGATCATGATGCTGCCCCACATGACGATATTATTAATATCCTGATTCACGACACCATCATTAATCATCTTCCCAAGGAAAAACGGCAGCAATAATTCGACCATCAGTTCAATGAAGGTTAGCGCATAGGCTAGAGCGATAGGGATTTTGTATGGTTTGAGAAAGGAAAGAACGTGCCTCAAGATTGCGACCCCCGAAGTCATTTTTGTCTTTTTTCAGCATCTACTGGACAGAATCCACCGAAAGACGGCAGCTTACTGTTCCTAAATGCCCAATTCTATTCAACTCATTGATTTAAGTTCACGTTACCATTATAAAGGGAAACAACTGGATATCCAAGAACTTACTTCGGAATCAGAAGTACTATAAAACAGGTTGTCATAAATTCAATATAAAAGCAGATACTATCTGGAAAGTGTGATTTAAGGCAGGGAACAAAATGCTTTTGTTTATAGGGAAAACGATCCTTTTATATTTTATAACGATTATTATAATACGATCGATGGGAAAAACAGCTTTTGCTCAATTGACGGCACATGATTTGGCTGGCATCTTTTTTGTTATTACATTGGCGACTGGACCGGTTGTTACAGAAAATTTTGTTTATACTATAACAGGTCTGGTTGTTATCGGTTTTGTACATATTGGTTTTTCCAGACTTATGCTGTTTAACAGCTTAAACAGGATTTTTGTTGGGAAACCAACAATCGTTATTAAACATGGAAAATTGGTACGGAAGAATTTAAAAGGTTCACATTTTACACTTTCTGAATTATTATCTGAAGTTCGGGAAAAAGGTTACCCGGATATTTCGTTGATAGACTATGCGATTATTGAGCCAAGCGGCGGCATAAGCATTGTCCCGCAACAAGATAGCGCTCCGGTTACACCTGAACAATTAAATATTGAAACGTCATATCACGGGCTTCCAATATCGGTGATTATTGAAGGTAGAACGCAGCATCAAAATTTGCAGCTTATAAACAAGGATGAACAATGGTTGAATGAAGAACTTGCTGAAAACAGTTATCCTGATCGAAATCAGATTTTCTATGCGGCTGTCCGTGATGACGATTATTCACTGATGATTGATACCGGTGCAGACAAGTAACAATGAAGGGAGATGGTCTCAGTATATGAAGCGAAAATTTGATTTAAACAAAAAATTATTGACAGCGCGATAAAAATTATTTATAGTAATACTTGTCGATAATTTCATATAAACATGATTCCGTAGCTCAGCTGGGAGAGCGCATGCTTGACAGGCATGAGGTCGTTGGTTCGAGCCCAATCGGAATCATCTTATTAAAAAAGTGACACCATTCGGATTGACATGGTGTCACTTTTTTGCTTTCCGGTGTACAGTACCTTCCTCATGCTTCCGTGTCAGTATGCTTCGCTATATTTATGATTAATGATGGCATAAATGATCTTTTGGGCAATATCTTTAACCCGTGAGCTTTCTCTGTATTGGACATAAACCTTATTGTGGATGTTATCAATCTCGGTTATATGACTGACGGATACGTTCATGGTGTAACGTTCATCAATTCCGAGTTCGGGTATGATGCCAATACCAATCCCATTTGCCACCGCTTTCAAAAGCATTTCATTGTTATCTACATCAATTCATCCTAAAGTGTTATAGTGTTTAAGGAAAATTTTTCTTAACAATCAATTCGTTTATGATAAGATGTAATATAAAATTGTATAAAAATTTTCACACTAGGGGCTGTTGATACGGCTGAGAAGAACAATGACGTTTTGACCCTTGGAACCCGATGCCACGCAGATGAGCAAGTGAGCAAAACATCTGCACAGCGCAGGATAGAGTATATGAAGGGCTATGAAAATTAAGAAAATAAGGAAGTGGAATTTAAATTTTAGCCGGACGGTAAGAAAAGAAGAAAAGCCGGTGGTTTTAGTCAGAGCCGCCCATTAACGCCCTGCCAGTGTGACACCATTTCCCGGGAAATGGTGTCACATTTTTATAGATGCACCTTTGTTCGCAGCGATAGCTAATTGTGACAATTTGAGCGGGAAATTTGTGAACTTGAGCGGAAATTATGACTACTTGAGCCGATTTCATGCTATTTAAGCTGATTCTGTGACAGCATGAGCCGAACCAACATTTCCCAGATTTAATTGAAAAAACATGGAATGAAGTTAGTGAAAATATATATAAGGGAAGAAATAAGGCAAGGAATATTATGAATCTGAGTCTGTTTTATATTTTAGTGGTCACTTAACTAAACGGAGGCGATTTAAATGAAAGAAACGACTGGCTTCATATGTGATGAGAGTTATTTTTGGCATCAGATGGGAAATGGCGCCTTGAACCAGCGTGCCGGGGGGTGGATTCAGCCAGACACCCACGCGGAAAACCCAGAGACAAAACGACGTGTTAAAAATTTGTTAGAGCATTCCAAGTATATAGAGAATTTGCATCAGATTGGTCCAAGGTCGGCAACTCGGGACGAAATCGGGATGAATCATAGCATGGCATATGCTGATCGGATAAAGGAATTGAGTGATGCCGGAGGGGGCGATGCAGGTGTCCATGCGATAGTTGGGCCTGATTCCTATGAGATTGCTTTAAAGTCTGCAGGGGGTGTGCTCACTTCGGTTGAAACTGTCATGGAAGAAAAAGCTCAAAACGCATATGCCCTTGTGCGCCCGCCTGGTCATCATGCCGAACCTGAGGAGGGAATGGGCTTTTGTCTGTTCAACAATGTCGCCATTGCGGCCAAGTACGCGCGACAGAAATATGGGCTGAAACGCATCCTGATTTTGGACTGGGATGTTCACCACGGGAATGGAACAGAAAGGGCCTTTGAGAATGATACTGATGTATTGTTTATGTCCGTTCATCAGGAGAACATTTTCCCGAAAGGCCGCGGTGACATAACGTATACCGGAAAAGGAAATGGCGAAGGGTATAACGTCAATATCGAATTGCCGGCAGGGACCGGAGATGAAGGTTACCTATATGCTTTTGATGAGCTAATCGAGCCGATCATTGACCAGTACGCTCCAGAGCTGATTTTTATTTCAGCCGGCCAGGATGCAAGCCGGTTTGATCCGATAGGTCGTATGTTGGTAACAGCTGATGGCTACTATCAGATGGCAAGCCGGGTTAAAAAGCTAGCCGAAAAACACAGTAACGGCCGGTTGGTTGCCGCGCATGAGGGCGGATACAGTACAGCATACGTTCCGTTTTGCACACTAAGGGTGATTGAAGCATTGCGCGGGAAGCACAGCCCAGTAGAAGACCCGTTTGATCTCGGATTTCATGAAGGGCCGATCTATCCGCATCAGAAAGAAGCCGTTCAGCGTGCGGTGGATGTACAGAAAGTCTTCTGGAATTTAAAATAGTTACCAGAGATTAACGTGTCAACCATCTTCAAAGTTAGCGTCAAAAAATGGCATCAGCAAATTTCCCTTCAGCCTATTTTGAAGTATGTTATAATATGAATATTTCATTGCAGAAACTTATTATGAAAAAGGAGACGTAATGTTGAAGATAGGCATCGATAAAATAGGCTTTTACGCACCCCATTTATATGTAGATATGACTAAACTGGCTGACAGCCGAAACGTCGACCCGGATAAATTTACGATCGGGATCGGCCAGGAAAAAATGGCAGTTCCGCCAGTGACCCAGGATGCTGTGACATTGGCGGCCAATGCGGCGGTGGATATTCTGGATGATAATGATAAAGAAGCGATTGATTTTGTTATTTTCGGGACAGAAACCGGTGTTGACAGTTCCAAATCAGCAGCGGTTTACGTTCATGAGCTGCTCGGATTGAATCCGTATGCCAGGGCGATTGAAGTTAAGCAGGCCTGTTACGGGGCAACTGCTGGTATTCAAATGGCGAAAGGGCATATCGCCATGAACCCTGACAGCAAGGTACTCGTTTTAGGGTCTGACATTGCCCGGTATGGTCTCAGCACCTCTGGTGAAGCAACACAAGGTGCAGGGGCGGTTGCTTTATTGATTAGTGCAGAGCCTCATATCATGGCACTTGAGGATGAGAGCGTTTATTTTACCACTGATGTCATGGACTTCTGGCGCCCTGTGTATTCTGATAAAGCTTTTGCGGATGGCAAATTATCCAATGAGCAATATATAGCGTTCTTTACTCGAATTTGGGAACAATACAAAGCCAAGACAGGTATGGAACTAAGCGATTTCGTAGCCATCTGTTACCATCTGCCATATACTAAAATGGGTTACAAAGCGTTAAAAAATGTATTAGAAGAAGGAACGGAAGATGTTCAGGAACGTCTGCTGGCCAATTATAAATTGAGCACAGACTACAACCGGAATGTCGGTAATATTTATACCGGATCATTATATTTGAGTCTGCTGTCACTTCTTGAACAAACAGAAGAGCTGAAGCCCGGTGCAAGAATCGGCATGTTCAGTTATGGCTCTGGGGCAGTGGGAGAATTTTTTACCGGAATTCTGCAGCCGAATTTTCAGGATTATTTAAATATCGACCGGCATCACGGGCTTTTTGCTTCACGCTCAGAAGTAACGGTGCCGGAGTACGAGGCAATTTTCGAGGAAGCTTTGCCAACAGATGGGTCGACGGTTGAGTTGGATATCGATAATGACCCTGCAAAAATCTGCCTGGCAGGTATTGCTGATGATAAGCGCCAATATGTCAATAAAGTAAGCAGGGTTGCATATTAAATATGTAAGAACCGTCAGTCAATAAGTCAGCTGACGGTTTTTACATATTCGGTAGATTTATTCCAGTTTGTTTTGGATATGCTATTAACAGGTGATAATAATGAAGGCAAGCGAATTGGAAACAAAACGGTTTGATAAAGCTTTGGATGAAATTCTTGATTTATTCAACAATCTGGAAGAAGATAAACCGGTCATTCAGTTCGAAGCGGATGTCCTGGATAAGATTGAACGTGCCAAGATAAAATACGGTAGTGACATGGTCGATGAAAAGATCAACACCATTGCACATGAAATGCTTTCATGGCTTGATCTTGATGATGTTAAAATAGAAGAAGATAAAGAGGAAACCGATGACGGGGAAGAGGGATCTTAGCCTGCCTGAGAACACTTTGATTGAGTGTCAGGTAGTCTTATGCCAACATAGTAAGTTCGGTATCTTATAAGGGAGGATATAATGATGAAGGCTGTTACTATAAAGAGATCAGACGCATCAAACGACTTGGAATTGACCGATATAACTAAACCAGAACCAAAACGGGACGAATTGCTCATAAAGGTCAGCCATGCAGCGGTTAACCGTACAGATATTGTTACCCGAAAAGGACAAGCAGGCTATGCGGTCAACCCGATTTTGGGGGTTGAGGTAGCTGGGACGGTTGTTGAAGCGAATGGCAACGAGCCCTTTTCAGCCGGTGACAGGGTCATGGGACTTGTCAATGGTGGCGGGTATGCCGAATATGCCGTCATTCCAGCGAATCGTACCATGAAAATGCCGGATGCGCTGCCATTTTCGGAAGCGGCGGCCATTCCTGAGGTTTTCCTGACAGCCTATCAGACACTTTATTGGATTGGCAGGCTGGCGAAACAGGAAACTGTGCTGATCCATGCAGGTGCCAGCGGTGTAGGGACAGCTGCCATTCAGCTGGCAAAACAGCTATCAGATGCGAACGTGATTGTGACCGCCGGTTCGAAAAGAAAGCTTAATTTCTGTCAGGAGCTCGGTGCTGATGTTCTCATCAACTATAAACAGCAATCATTCGATGAAGAGGTTTTAAAAGCGACTGATGGTAAAGGCGCTGACCTTATTCTCGATTTTATCGGGGCTGACTATTGGAATATGAATCTTGCCAGCATTAAAAGTGAAGGACGCTGGGTGCTGATTGGCGTTTTGGGCGGAAGCGAATTGGAAAAGGTCGACTTAACATCAATCATGTCCAAGTACATACAGTTAACCGGCACTTTATTGACCCCAAGAAGTGACGCATACAAGGCAGAATTGAGCAATGAATTTGCCAGAGTCGTTCTCCCGTATATGAATGAAGGGAAAATCCGCCCGATTATTGACAGCCTGTACCCGATTGAAAAGGTGGACGAAGCGCATCACCATATGGAGGATAATCAAAACATCGGAAAAATCCTGCTTTATATGAGCGCTGATTAAACGGTAAATAGAGCTGCAAGCCTGAACGAAAGGTTTGCAGCTTTATTTAGCCATAGAGGATGATTTATCTTGATACAAACAAGACCACATCTTATCAATCGGACCTGTCAGGGCCAATAGCCCGTGGGTATGAAGAGATTTCAAATATTTCTATTCAATAGCATTCGGCAGTAATTCTTTTGAATTGCTTGATAAATGGAATGTAAGCGATTTAATTCAAGACTGAGGACATTATATCACTGTATAGGTAATTTTCACAAAAGTCCGTTTACTGGTAATATTGATTCATGGTAGAATAATAGAAACTTTTATAGGAGGGGGATTCATTTGATTCGGAAAAAGTGGAAATTCAGTGCTTTATTGCTTTTATTTGGTTTGCTTTTCCTGCTGGTAGCTTGCGGGTCTGGAGGAGATGCGGCGTCTTCGGGAGATTCGGAAGGTGATAGCTCTGATGACAGCAGTTTAAAAGATTCTTACACAGTTGCTACCGACTCATCATTTGTACCATTTGAATTTAAGGAAGATGGTGAATATGTCGGGTTTGATATCGATCTGATCAATGCAATTGCAGATGAGGCCGGTTTTGACATTAACCTCGAAGTTACTAACTTTGACGGGATCATTCCTGGTTTGCAGACAGGATCGTTTGATATTGCAATTGCTGGAATCAGTATTACTGAAGAGCGGGCAAAGAAAATCGATTACAGTGATCCATATTACGAATCAGGCCTGGCAATCGGGGTTCCAAAAGATAATAAGGATATTAAAGGTATCGAGGATCTTGAAGGAAAGACCATTGCGACGCGTCTTGGTTCAACAAGTGCGCAATATATCGATGCTAATATTGAGAACGCCGATCCCAATCAGTATGAACAGCTTGACCAGGCATATTTGGCTGTTGAAAATGGCAGCGCCGATGCTATTCTGTACGATGCGCCGAATGTCAACTACTATATCCAGACAACCGGTGACAACTTGAAAGTGGTAGGGGACCTGTACCAGGCTGAGGATTACGGCATTGCCATTTCAAAAGGCAATGAGGATTTGGTAGCTGCCATCAACGATGCTCTGGCAACATTGAAGGAAAATGGGAAATACGACGAGATCTATGAAAAATGGTTTGGTAAAAAGCCCGAATAACCCTATCGAGCAACAGCTGTGATAACCAAAAAACTGGAGGGACTAAGGCTTATCGCCATTAGTATTGATAGGTCTTAGTTTTTCTGTTTTGGCAGATTTTCATCATAAGTACAGCCAAGGCTTGCGATAAGCTTGGTTTTCAGAAGAGGTGATTGGATGGTAGGACGATTTAATTGGGCAGGCGTTATCGACTTTTTGCCGCAATTATTTACAGGTTTATACTACACATTGTTAATATCAGTTGTCGGCCTTGTAATTGGGTTTATTCTTGGCGGGATTTTCGGACTGGGCCGTATTGCTCAGAATAAAGTGGTAAGAGGTATTTCCATCATTTTTATTGAAACGATCCGGGGTACACCCGTACTGGTTCAGGCTATTTGGATTTATTATGCGCTTCCGCTCATTATCCAATTTGAACTGGGATCCGTGACTGCCGGGATTATTGTGATTGCTTTGAACTCCGGCGCGTACATAGCGGAAATCGTCCGCGGGGCGGTCCAATCGATTGATCAGGGTCAGATGGAAGCGGGCCGTTCACTTGGTCTTAATCATGGCCAAACCATGCGCTATATCATATGGCCTCAGGCGTTTAAGCGGATGATTCCGCCACTTGGCAACCAGTTCATCATCAGTATTAAAGATACGTCATTGTTATCCGTCATACTTGTTCCAGAACTCATTTTCCAGGGACGGCTGATCGCGGCAAACCATTTTAACGCCGTGGAAATCTATACGACGGTGGCTGTTTTCTATCTTGCCATTACATTGTCGTTATCCTTTGTTCTGCAGAGAACTGAAAGGAGACTTGATATTTGATGATTACCGTTAAAGATTTGCATAAAAAATTTGGCGATAACGAGGTCTTGAAAGGAATCGATTGCGAGATTGACCCATCCGAAGTTGTCTGTGTTATCGGTCCGAGCGGTTCGGGAAAAAGTACGTTTCTCCGCTGTCTTAATATGTTGGAGCCAATCACAAGCGGCGAAGTGATTGTCGATGGTTACAACCTGAATGACCCGAAGACTGATATTAATATAGTGCGTACAGAAGTAGGGATGGTATTTCAGCAGTTCAACCTATTTCCGCACAAGAAAGTGATCGAAAATCTGATGCTTGCACCCCAAAAAGTACGCAAAATTACGGATTCGGAAGCGCGCGAACGCTGTCTGAAATTGCTGGAAAAAGTCGGTTTAGTGGATAAAGCCGAGCAGTACCCGCAACAATTATCAGGCGGACAGCAGCAGCGGGTGGCAATCGCCCGTGCTCTGGCTATGGAACCAAAGATGATGCTGTTTGACGAGCCAACATCTGCACTGGATCCTGAATTGGTCGGTGAGGTGCTGGAAGTCATGAAGCAGCTGGCGGATGAAGGAATGACAATGTTTGTTGTCACACACGAGATGGGATTCGCCCGTGAAGTAGGTGACCGGGTTCTGTTTATGGATGAAGGTGTCATTGTTGAAGAAGGTGACCCGGAACAAATTTTTTCCAATCCGCAGTCAGATCGTACAAAAGAATTTTTAAATAAAATTTTATAGCAGCTTAAAAGGCAGACGAACCCCCGTCTGCTTTGTTTTTGCAGGGATTGAAAAAACGTATATGACACCCCTTGCTTCTTAAATGTCCGTCTATTTCCACTTATTTGGAAGCTTTTTTTAATATATCCCCGATTATTTTAAGCAGACCGGTATTGAACATGTTTAAACTTAATAAATGGCGATTAATGCATTTTGACGAAAGTAATGATTCTATTTATTCTAATAAAGAATGTTTTTTTAAGAACTCTAGGAGGTGGAATCATCTTAAACAGCAGTAATGGTGTCATGACTAAAACAAAGGAACAAGAGGGGGAGCTTGGATTTCGCAAGCCAACAAAAGATGATGGATCGGAAGTGTGGGAATTAATTAAGCATACAGGCGTTCTGGATCTTAATTCATCATATAGCTATCTCATGTGGTGTGAAATATTTTCCGAAACGTCCATCGTTGTTGAAAGAGAAGGGGACACAGTAGGCTTCATTTCAGGATTCATTCATCCTGATCAGCCTGATACGCTGTTTATCTGGCAGGTAGCTGTCGATGACTCTGAACGTGGTAATGGGATCGCAACCAAGATGCTGTACCATTTGCTGAAACGTCAAGGCTGCGGAGAGGTGAATCATGTGGAAGCGACAGTTTCACCATCAAATACAGCATCACAGCAGTTATTTAAAGGACTTGCGAAAAAGCTTAATACAAAATGTGTTATTCATGACTATTTTACATCAGGTGACTTTCCGAGCGAGGGTCATGAAGACGAATTATTGTTTAAGATTGGACCTATACAAAAAGAAAAAATTTTAGTGGAAGGGTGAAATGGTGACAACAACAGTAATTGAAGATGACAAGATGCAAACCTTTGAAGAACTGGAATCAACAGTAAGAAGTTACAGCCGAGGCTGGCCAACCGTTTTTGAAAAAGCAAAAGGATATAAACTCTGGGACACAGATGGAAAAGAGTATCTTGATTTCTTTGCAGGTGCAGGGGGCTTAAACTACGGCCATAATGATGATGCCATGCAGGCGAAAATGATTGAGTACATTCAGAATAATGGGATTCTTCACAGTCTTGATATGGGGACAACATCAAGAAAGGAATTCCTTGAACGTTTTAAGGAAGTTATTCTTAAGCCCCGCAACCTTGATTATAAAGTCATGTTTCCTGGACCAACAGGCACGAATTCGGTTGAAAGTGCACTGAAAATTGCTCGTAAAGTGACCGGGCGCGATACGGTCATCAGCTTTACAAATGCCTTTCACGGCATGACAATCGGTTCACTTTCCGTCACAGCAAATTCATTTAAGCGGCACGGGGCAGGTGTTCCGCTGCATCATTCGGTTTCAATGCCATTTGATGAGTATGTGGAAGATCAGAATACAATCGCTTATCTGGAAAGATTCCTGGAGGACAGAGGAAGCGGTGTAGCACTGCCTGCAGCTATCATTCTGGAGACCGTTCAAGGTGAAGGCGGCATTAATGCAGCCAGCATGGATTGGCTGAAAAAAGTAGAAGACCTTTGCAAGCAATGGGATATTTTGTTGATCGTCGATGATATTCAGGCTGGATGCGGCCGTACCGGTACGTTCTTCAGCTTTGAGCCAGCCGGAATTGATCCGGATATTGTCTGCCTGTCCAAGTCAATTGGCGGTGCTGGTCTGCCAATGGCACTGACATTGATTAAGCCGGAACATGACCAGTGGGGACCAGGTGAGCATAATGGTACATTCCGCGGCAATAACCTGGCATTCATTGGTGCAACCCAAGCATTAAGTTATTGGGAAAATGATGACTTTGGCAAATCCATCCGGGAAAAAGGCGAACTGTTGCGTGAAGGCATTGAAGAACTAGTCGCCAAATATCCTGAACTTGATGCCCATCACCGCGGCAGAGGATTAATGCAGGGAATCGCCCTCGGCAAACCTGAACTTACTGATGATATTTGTGCGGAAGCATTCCAGCGGGGACTGATTGTTGAAACAGCCGGTCCGGATGATGAAGTTGTCAAATTTCTTCCACCACTTATTATAGATAAAGAAGCTCTCAAAGAAGGACTTAAGATATTGGATGAGAGTATCCAAGCAGTACTTGGCTAATTTGTATGAATTAATAATACGCAGTTAAATTTTGAGCAATAAAGCAGAAAAAAACGAAAGAGGGGACAGCAAATGATTGTAAAATCACTTGAAGATTTGATCGGAACAGAAGACGAAACTTATGATGAGAATTGGTCAAGCCGCCGATTTATTTTGAAAAAAGACGGGGTTGGCTTCAGCATGAACGATACGATTATCAGTGCCGGAACAGAAAACTATTTCTGGTATAAAAACCACATCGAAGCAGTTTACTGCATCGAAGGCGAAGGTACCATCGAAAAGGTCGAAACCGGGGATGTCTATGATATTAAGGCTGGCACAATGTATCTATTAGACGAACATGATAAGCATATCCTTCGTGCTAAGACCCAAATGCGCATGG
This sequence comes from Lentibacillus jeotgali, assembly GCF_000224785.1. Classification (GTDB taxonomy): domain Bacteria; phylum Bacillota; class Bacilli; order Bacillales; family Amphibacillaceae; genus Lentibacillus; species Lentibacillus jeotgali. Next base: position 516,667 of record NZ_AGAV01000005.1, read on the forward strand.
TATGTGTCTTCAATCCGCCGCTCGTTGGTAAAGAGACACATAACGAAGAAGGCTATTACCCGCTATTGACGGAATAAGCTGTTAGAGATTAAGCCCGGATTATGGTGATTATCCATAATCCGGGCTTTTTGACAGTTAGGAAATCGGGGCTGATGAATTGATAGAATTGCTGATTGATTACCAGTGGGAAATCTTTGTCATAGCTGAAGTATTGTCAATGGCGGCATTACTGCTTTTTGGCATTGTCAGGTATCTATTAAACAAGCACCGGCTGAGTCGGTTGTTTTTGCTGGGATTCCTGATTCTGCTTGGGATTGAGGCAGTGCTGGCAGTCTTGATTTATCGGGACACCGGACAACTATCAACGTTTCAGATCATCATTACGATTTTTGTGATCTATGCCTGTACATTCGGAATATTTGACTTCATGAAGCTTGACCGGTGGATGCGAAAAACGATTGGCAGGTGGCGCGGTGTTGATCTGTTAACGGCCAAAGATTACCGCATCATGGAAAGGAATAAGGACCCTAAGTTTATTGCAAAAAAGTATCGCTGGAGTTCTACAGCACATTTAATCGTGTTTGTCGTGGTACAGGGGATTTTTTGGACATATGGAACGGATAGTTTTGAAGAAATGCTAGGGTATTTGACTGATTTTTCATGGATTGAGTCCGGTACTGCAGCAGACTCCCCGTATGCTAATGAAACGGTTTATGGCATAGGCACGGTTTGGGGGATCGTTTTTGCTGCCGACTTTCTGTATTCATGGTCATACACTGTATTTCCGTCAAGTGTCCGGAGATGACTGTTAGATTACTGAAGGATTTCGAATAAGGAAGGATTGGAGCAATCATTTCCAATCCTTTTCACTTTCAATTATTTTTCCTTCCCATACAAAATCCACGGGGATGGCAGTTCAAACTGGTGATCAGCGGGAAGTGTCCGTGCTTCTTCCTTCGTTAAATCCATCCAGATGTATGTTTCATCATCTGTGTGCTGCAGCAGTTTCCGGTAATCACGCGCAATGGTTTCCCATAAGCCCGGCTGTGATGTTATGTCATGCCACGGATAGACGGCATGCAAATAATGATGCTTTTTCTGATCGTACTTAGTGATCAGGAATCGCGTTTTGGCTTCGTTTTCGTAAAAGGACCATTGCTGCAGATCTTGATCCTGCAATAGATCGGCTGAGCTGGGAAAAGGGTAATAGCATTCATATGGAAAAATGGCTCGAGTCTGAATATACAACTGATTTACCCAATCTTTTTTGCGCTGCAAATCTATGACAGGCTGCCATGGAGCTGCCCCGGATTCGAGCGCTGATGTAGCTTTTGTTAATGCCCCGTGCAAGGTTATGTAGGGGCTCAGGCCGATTTTTTCCAGGACCCGCTGTGCTGAAATATTATGTTCCTGTGTATTGGCCCCAATCCAATGAATCCCCTCGACGTTTAGAGCCTCTTGCAAGACATAGGACACCACTTCAGTTGAAAAGCCATTTCCCATAAATCGGCGATCACTTCTTAACCGCCCCAGCATGGCATAACTGTCTGCATAAATCGAGTATCCGCCTACACTGACTAATTGATCGTCAAGGAAAAGGCCATATAGCCGGTTATTTCCGGTGGTGAGTCTATCAAATATGCGTCCAACATAATCAAATTCAATGCCTGTATCCATTGCTTCGTAGTGGGGGTCGTCGTTAATGTCCAGCATCCGGATCGTTTTGCTCATTTGGCGCACTCTCCCTGAATAATTTCTCATGTAATAGATTATCACGTCATGATATCTTCGTGAAACATTTTAATTTAATAGGTGTATTAATTTTCTGTAAGATGGTTGCCACGGGATTGATAGAGTCCTATAATGAAGGATATATTTCTTTTATCAAAAACTCCGGAAATCATTCTTTTTGCACAACAAATTTGAAGGAGATGGTAACAGTTGCCAATTAATGTATCAAAAGAGTTGCCTGCCAGTGACGCCTTAAAGCAGGAAAAAATCTTTGTTATGGATGAGGACAGGGCACAGACGCAGGACATCCGTCCTCTTAATATATTAATTTTAAATTTAATGCCGGAAAAAGAACTAACGGAACTGCAGTTGCTGCGTCTGCTAGGGAATACCCCGCTTCAGGTTAATATCAGTTTTCTCACGACCGCGACACATCGGCCGACACATGTGAGCCCGCATCATCTGGAAAACTTTTACACAACGTTTGATGAGGCCAAAAAGCGCCGTTTTGATGGACTGATCATTACAGGGGCGCCAATTGAGCACCTTGCGTTTGAGGATGTTGCTTACTGGGATGAACTGACAGAGATTATGGACTGGGCGGCCGCCAATGTAACCTCAACATTGCACATTTGTTGGGGCGCACAGGCGGGTCTGTATTATCATTATGGTGTGAAAAAATATGAATTGCCGGAAAAATGCTTCGGTATATATGAACACCAAATTTCTGACCACACTGTTAATCTTGTGCGCGGGTTTGACGATATTTTTCATGCGCCGCATTCCCGCTACACCAGTGTATCAAGAGAAGCGATTGAAGCCAATCCGGATCTGACGCTGCTGTCTGTTTCCGAACAGGGCGCACCCTTTATCATCATGTCAAACGATGCCAGAAACATCATGATTACAGGGCATATGGAGTATGATGCGACAACACTTGCTGAGGAATATAAACGGGATCACAGCAGGGGCGTGGACACTGGCATCCCCGAAAATTATTTTCCAAACGATGATGTTGATGCACAGCCGCCGCACAAATGGCGATCACACAGTCATCTGCTCTTTTCAAACTGGCTCAACTATTACGTTTATCAGGAGACACCGTTTGAATGGGACTGATACGAAAAGCTGTAACTCTTTAGAAAGGGTTACAGCTTTTTTTTGGTGGATCAGCAGAAGAGCGCCGACATCGGCAGAAGAACCTGCAATCTGCAGATGTTCGCATTCACTTCCCGAGATTCATGTTTTCTCACAGTTATTCCAGCAATATTCCCTCATTTTTCAGCACGTCGCATGCTTTATCCAATTGTCCTTCAGTGTCGGCCTCAATTGTATGCAGATGAACGCCACCGGTGAGTTTGGACAGAAGTGATGCCCCGGTCTTGTTCAATTCAGTTAAAAAAGCATCGACATCCAGCCGATTTTTTATCATTAATGAGCCGGTCATATCCCCGTAAATTGGGTGTTCAACCATTACATTCCGGACGATCACGCCATGATCTACCAGTGTATAAAGTTCGGTTCCCGTCTTTTCCAGTTTGTGGGAAACTGCAATCACCCTGGTAAAATTTGTAGATTCGCTGTTTTCCTCATAGTAGACATAACCGCGTGAGGTAGCGATGATAGGTTCGCCTTTCGCTTTCAGCAGAGAAATATCCTGAACAATTGCTTGACGGCTTACATTCATTTTTTGGGCTAAAACTTTTCCGGAAAGGGGACCACCGCTTTCTCTCAGCATGTTCACAATCATATTCCGCCGTTCTGCACCAAACACTTTATTTTGCTCTTCCACTTCCAGCACCTCTATTTCAGCTTTTTTCCAATTATACCATTGATACATGATCGATTAAAAAGTTCTTGAATTATTGCTTTGCATATGTAATTATATGTGTAAAGACATATGTAAAGTTATTTGTTGTTGCGCGTAACAGTGTTCAATATTTCATAAAAGGAGGAAGTCCATTTTGCAACAAAACAAATCAAAAACAAGCTGGGGAATACTAATTGTACTATTGATTTTGTCAGCTTTTATCCTTCCTTACTCTGTTCTGTCAGATGTTCAGACCTGGTATGGCAGTTTTCTATTGTGGGGGATCATCGGAATTCTAATCATTATCGCTAATGTTATGGTCACAAAGGATTGGGGGAAGTAAATTGAGTACAAATCTAGCAATTTGGGGAATTATTATCTATTTTATTTTAGCATCAGTTATCGCAATTCTGTCGAGACGAGGAGACCGTTCGGATATGGCGGGCTTCTTTCTGGGCGGACGCAGTATGAATGGTATCCTGTCGGCGCTGAGTTACAGTGCGACAACATATAGTGCGTTCATGATGGTCGGTCTCGCGGGACTCACGTATCAGGGCGGCGTCGGGGCACTCGGTTTTGAAATTGTTTATTTTACTGGCGTCTCGCTGGTTATCCTTTTCGGGCCGCGGTTTTGGAAAGCAGGGAAAAAATATGGCTATGTATCCCCGTCGGAAATGGTTGGTGGGCGATATGAAAGCAAAACAGCAGCAAAAGCTGTGTCGCTTGTCAGTTGTTTGTTTCTGATTCCGTATTGTGCCGTTCAGCTTGCCGGGGTCGGTTATTTGCTCCAGGGCATTACAAACAACGCCATCCCTTTTACAGCAGGTGTCGTGTTTGCAACCGTCATGGCTATTTTATTTTCCTATACGGCCGGTATCCGTTCTGTCGTGTGGACAGACTCATTGCAGGCTATCATCATGATCATTACATCCACAATCGTTGTTCTGATGGTTTTTCAGGGATTAGGTGGATTCGGACAGTTTTTTGAAAATCTGGATACGAGCCGTCCGGATTCGTTGTCTGTTCCGGGAAATGGCTACTTTGACTTTCTGACGTTTCTTGGCCTGACATTGCCGTGGTTCTTCTTCAGTTTGTCCAATCCGCAAGTGAGCCAGCGGTTGTTTATGCCGTCGTCGTTAAAAGGATTGCGGCAGATGCTGATTGGCTTTCTGATTTTTGGATTTATTTATACGTTCGTCTCCGTTTTATGGGGATTTTCTGCCATGCAGATGTTTCCTGATCTCGAAACGGCTGACTTGGCAACACCTAAGCTTCTGTCATCTGAACTGGTGCCGCCGATTCTTGGCGTCATTGTGATGGTCGGTATTCTGGCTGCAGCGGTATCAACGATTGATTCGATTATGCTGACATTGTCATCGATGTTTGCCCGCGATGTATATGGAAATTCCAAAAGTAAGCCAGGCGATCGGAAACAGTTAAAAGTTGCGAAAATGGTCATTCCGTTGATTGCGGTTTTGGCGTTTGCGTTTGCGGAACTGGAGCTTAACCTGATTGCGGTTCTGTCTGTTGCCGCCTCATCCGGGTTAATTGTTGTTGTACCCGCCTTTTTCGGAACTTTCTTTTGGAAGCGCGGAACGGCTGCCGGTGTCATTACTAGTGTGTCTGTCGGGGCGGTGCTTGTGCTTGCGATTGAATTTACCGGTATTAAACCACTGGGGCTGGCATCCGGCATTTGGGGATTGTTGGTATCAACGGTTATTTTTATAGGCGTCAGTCTCGTAACTAAAGTGTCATTGGAAAAAGCGGATGCCTTCATGAATATTATGAAAGAAAAATGGAACGAAGAGCGAAGAGCATCATAAATCGGTTCGAGTCTGGAAAAGCCTTTGTGTGTTCCCTGCACAAGGGCTTTTTCTATATGATGGTCAGTCCAAACAATCTAAAGTATTCATGGATGAATGTAATCGGCTGATGCACTTGTTGCATGCTCGCATCTGGGGCTTTATTACGTTCTGGTCACGTGAATTTCGGTTTTCGCTCAAGTTGTCACAGAATCGGCTTAAATAGCCATGAAATCGGCTCAAGTTCACAAAGTTTTCGCTTAAGTTCACATATTTTCCGCTCAAGTTCACAATTTGTCGCCTCTTGTTTGTCAAAAACACTGCCGAAATTAACTAAAATGGTCAGGATTTCAATCGCTTAGAAATTTTTCATTCTAATAAAGGATTTTGGTTAAACGTGTCGAATATCTAATCTGTATCTCTAATTCAATAAGAAAGGTTGTGTACAATTGTATGTCAAGCCACTAGCGCTCCCTCTTCATATCCAGGAAGCAATGGCTCTGGATAGGCGTGTAGCTAACACCCACCTGCAAAAACACGCCATCAGTAAGGCCGCTGCCAATCTATTCTCCGGTTACAAGGGCGAGGAATCACTAATTTATCATTTGAATTTTCTCCCTGAGGATGACTTCCTAATCTTTCACTATTTAAGGATTCCCGACGGTAAGGGGCGTTTTCAACTGGACTTTCTTCTCTTATCCATCTATTTTTTCCTGATTATTGAGGTTAAAAATATTTATGACAACGTCACTTTTGATGAAATGGGACAGGTATACCGGGAATCTGCTGAGAAAGTTGAAGTCTTCGGAAATCCCGTTGATCAAGTGAATCTGCAGCACAGAAGATTGTTATCCTGGCTCCGTGAAATGAATTTACCTGCAGTCCCGATTGAAAAAATTGTTGTTTTTAGCCGTGATAGTACATATCTGAGAAATTTAACTAACAATAAAATTATTTCCGATATTGTCATGCACCGTCATAAAATTCTTCCAAAAATAGACTCGTTTATAAACAGATATAGGTTGGCACGTATTTCTGAAGATCAGTTAATGGAACTATCCTACCGTCTACTTGAAGAGCATAACCCTGAAGTTTATAGTGGGATGGAAAAGTTCGGTATGACAACTCATGATTTGATAATAGGTGTGATTTGTCCGGGATGCAGAAACGTTCCAATGCATTGGAAAAGTGGTAAATGGCTGTGCTTAAGTTGTGGGTTAAAGTCGAAAACAGCTCACCGGCCAGCTTTGGCTGACCATAGCTTGTTGATCGGTAAGTCTATTAATAACAGGGAAGCCCGGGAGTTTTTGAAGCTTAATTCTAACAGTATCACAAGAAAGATTTTACAGTCGGAAGAATTGGATAAGATTGGAGTTGGGAGCGGAATGCGATACCGGCTGGACATTGGAAAACTTTTAGATTAAGTTATGTTTGGCTCAAATTGTCACAAAATCGGCTCAAATACTAATGAAATTTGCTCAAGTTCACAAAATTTCCGTTTAAGTTCACAAGTATTTCGCTGAAGTTCACAATTTCAAAACAGGAAATCACGCTCTGAGATATATTTTTAAACCAAGGTATCCTAATTTTGTACTATAATAGACAGATAGAATAAGCCGAAAAAGGGGGAGCAGAGCATGAAACTATTCCACACGGCGGACTGGCATTTGGGAAAGCTGGTCCAGGGCGTCTACATGACTGATGATCAGCGTTACGTGCTGGAGCAGTTTATCGATGCGGTTGAAGATGAGAAACCTGATGCGGTCATTATCGCAGGGGATCTGTATGACCGGGCAGTACCGCCGACTGAGGCTGTGCATTTATTGGACGAGACGTTGAGTAAAATTGTGCTTGAATTGAAAACGCCGGTGCTAGCAGTGGCGGGCAACCATGACAGCCCGAGCCGGCTTAACTTCGGCAGCAGCATTATGAAACAAAACGGCTTTCACATTGCAGGTAATTTTGAAGACGATTTAAAGCCGGTCGTGCTGCATGATGAGCATGGGCCGGTCCATTTTTACCTCGTGCCGTATTGTGATCCGAGTGTTGTGCGGACTGTGACGGCAGACGATACGATCCGTAATCACAACGATGCAGCGCAAAAAATCGTTGACATCCTGCAGCAGGATATGGATCCGGATGCCCGTCATGTCTACATAGGGCACGCTTTCGTGACGCCATTTGGCGAGGAAGAAGAGAATACGAGTGATTCGGAGCGACCGCTGTCGATTGGCGGTGCGGAATATGTGGATGCCCGCCATTTTGCACCATTCCACTATACGGCATTGGGGCACTTGCATCATCCGCACCATGTGGCCAATGAGACAGTACGGTATTCGGGTTCTATTCTCAAATATTCCATTTCCGAAGAGCATCATCAAAAAGGCTATTCAGTCGTGGAGATGGGTGCCCGCGGGAATGTATCAATAGAAAAACGCACGTTCACACCAAAACGGGATATCCGGACGATTGAAGCAACGATGGACGCGTTGTTGACGCATCCGGTTAATGACGATTATGTGTTTGTCCGGCTGCTGGATGAGGCACCGGTTTTGTCGCCGATGGAGCGAATTAGATCCGTCTATCCGAATGCGATGCATGTTGACCGCGGGGCTTATATGGCCTCATCCGATAATCAGACTGAAGACAGTCAAACGAACCGAAGTGACATGAGTGACCTGGATTTATTCAAAGCTTTTTATCATGAAGTCAAGGGACACGAGGCCTCCGAAGAAATGGAAACGATTTTCAAAGAAGTTCTGGATGACCTGTTGAAAGAAGAGCGGGGAGTAGAACCGTCAAAACAGACGGTAGAGAACTAGAGATAGAGAGGGGGGTTCTGATGCGACCTTTAAAACTGACGATGACGGCTTTCGGCCCATATAAACTTACTGAAACGATTGATTTTACCGAGCTGAATGGCAATAATCTATTTGTCATATCCGGCAACACCGGTGCAGGGAAAACGACTATTTTTGACGGGATCTGTTTTGCCTTATACGGAAGCGCGAGCGGAACGGATAGAGAGAATAATCGAATGCTCCGTAGTGATTTTGCCTCGGATGATACACAAACAGTGATTGAGCTGGAGTTTGAAATTCATGGGAGACACTACCGGATCCTCCGCCAGCCGGGACATGTGAAAGAAGGGAATAAGACCAAGACCGGCGAGCGGTATGAGTTTTATGAGAAAGTTGACGGTAGGGAAGTGCCATGTGTCGACCGTCAAAAAGTGTCTGATATCGATAAAAAAGTCGAATCGCTTATCGGACTCTCGCAGGATCAGTTCAAGCAGATTGTCATGCTGCCGCAAGGGGAATTCCGGAAGCTGTTAACCTCTGAGACTGAAAATAAGGAATTGATTTTGCGGCGGCTGTTCAAGACGGAGAGCTACAACCAGATTAATCAGCTGCTTCGGGACAGGAAGAATCGGATTGATCAGGACTTCAAGCAGGCACAGCAGTCCAGAGATCACTTTATCGAAAGTATCCGTACTGCCCTGCCTGAGCGTGAGGATTCAGAGCTTTTTAGCGTCCTCAACAGTGATTATTACAACGTCAATCAGGTTGTGGCAGGACTTGAGGCGGAAGTCACGTATTTTACTGAAAAAATTTCTGCCGACGAGCAAGCCTATCAGAACGCGTATCAAAAGCATGACCAGAAGCAGACCGAGCTTCATCAGGCGAAAGCGCTCAATGACCAATTTGCTGATCTGGATAAGAAGCAGTCTGAACTAAATAAGCTGGAGGAGCAGGTGCCGGCATATAAGGAACGAGAAAAGCAGCTGGAAGACGCTGAGCGGGCAAGCCACATCGAAGTGTACGAAAAGCAGGTCACCGACTGGCAAAACGATGAGAAAGCGAAGATAGAAGCTTTGCAACATGCCGAAACTGCCGACCAACAAGCTAAGCAAAGGCTCGAACAGGCTCAATCCATTTATCAGCAGGAAGACAATAAAAGAGATGAGCGTGAGAAGACAGCCAGAGAGCTTGAACGGTTAAACGACTATTTGCCGATCGTGAAGCAACTCGATGAGAAGAAAAAAGAGCTCGCAAAACTGGCGGAAAAAGGCAAGCAGGCTGCCAAAGATCTGGAAAACGCTAAAACCAAACTGCAGAAAAAAACAGAAGCAGTTGAGGAAAATGATAAAAAGGTGCTTGAACTTGATCATGCTGTCAGTCAGCTGCCGGACAAACAGCAGGAACTGATGGACGCCAGCGAGCAATATAAGGTAGCAGAAGGCTATGTTGATCTGCAGACAAAACAGTCCGCTGTGAAACAGGATTTGGAACAAAAGGAGAAAGCCTTTGTAACGGCCAAGAAGGCGTACGATGCCAAAGAGGAGGCATGGCTCAACAATCAGGCTGTGGTGTTGGCCGGGCACTTGCACGATGGTGGCGCATGTCCGGTGTGCGGGAGCACCGACCACCCGAATAAAGCAGCTGAACACGGTCAAACGGTGTCTCGCGAGCAACTTAACTCCTTGAAGAAAGATCTAGAGGAAAAAGAAAAACTATACTGGAAAGCAGATAGCGCGTATAAATCCAATGCCAGTCTTCTGGCTGAAAAGGAGCAGGAACTGGCAAAACATGAAGTAGCTGCCGATAAGGCCGCGAATATTCGCGATCAGCTATTTGAAAAGGGCACCAAACTTAAGCAGGAAGTCGGCTTGCTGAAAAAACAGCGTGAAGAGTTGAAACAGCTTAAAGCGAACCAGGAACAAGCAAAGGAGGAATTAAAACAACAGGAATCAAAAAAAGAGAAGTTGGATAAAACACACCAGGAACTTCAATCCGATTACCGGTCGGCGCATGCCATTTACAAAGAACAGCTGCGGAATATCCCGGAAGAGGTCCAGACGCTTGCCGCCCTAGAAAAACGAATCACTGAAACCGATCAGTACAAAACGAAATTGGAAAGGTCATGGGAAAATGCCCAGCGGCAGTTCCAGCAGGCAAAAGAAGCAGCCGCCAAAACCGCTGCGAATTTTTTAAATGCCACGAACCAGCTGTCAGAAACGAAGGAAAAACGTGCCAAAGCAGAGGAATCGTTCAAAGAAGCACTGAAGAAAGCAGGGTTTGAATCCGATGAATCGTATCAGCAGGCAAAAATGCCCGATAACGAGCGGCAGGAATGGAAAGAAGCCATTCGTCATTTTAATGATAATTTAACCGCGAAGAAACAGCAGGTACAAGATCTAGCGGAGTCGCTCAAGGGTAAAAAGCGTGCAGATCTGTCAGCGCTTGAGGAAGAGCTGCAAACACTCAAAACTGCCTACGAAAAGGCCTATCAGACATATAATCAATCGACGGATTACAGAAATCAGGCCGTAACGATAAAAGACAACATCATCGACACGCATCATGAAGCTGCAGAACTTGAGAAGAAATTGGCCACCATCACCGATCTGCATGATGTGCTGCGTGGTCAGAACAGTCACAAGATATCCTTTGAACGTTACCTGCAAATTGAATATCTGGAGCGGATCATTGATGCGGCAAACGGCCGGCTGAAACGTCTGTCCAATGGGCAATTTTCCCTGATGCGCAGTGAGCGCCAGGAATCACATGGTAGACAGAGCGGTCTGGCTTTGGATGTCTATGATGCTTATACCGGCCAGACCCGTGACGTCAAAACATTGTCAGGCGGTGAAAAGTTCAATGCTTCCCTGTGCCTGGCGCTCGGTATGTCCGATGTCATACAGAGCTTCCAGGGCAACATTACCATTGATACGATGTTCATCGACGAAGGGTTCGGGACATTGGATGAGGAGTCCTTAAACAAAGCGATTGATACATTAGTTGACCTGCAGAAGTCAGGCCGGATGATCGGGGTCATTTCCCACGTCCAGGAATTAAAGACGATCTTCCCGGCAAGACTCGATGTTGAGAAAACAAAGGAAGGCCACAGCAGGACAGAATTTGTGGTGAAGTAAGACGTCTTTGGAACTGTATGGGGCGGCCCGTTTATTTTTGCAGCGACAGCTAATTGTGACAACTTGAGCGGGAAATATGTGAACTTAAGCGGGAACTTTGTGAACTTGAGCCGATTTCATGGCTATTTAAGCCGATTCTGTGACAACATCAGCCGATCCAACAATTGCAACAGATTTAATAGTTAAGAGTAGCGAATCCGTACGGGGGAACTAATAGCGAAAAGAAAACTCATTTGTCGGAGTGAGCACAAGTTTATGATTAAGAATCATATTCGGGTGAATACGATTTTTTTTGATAAAGTTAAGCTGACCTCAAAATCTATTCACGCTGCATGCACTCGTCTGTTACGATAATATAAGACGATAATCCATTGTGTTATAGAAAGGGACGAAATGATGAAAGTGAACAGAAAACCCGTCTTAATGTTGATCGTTATTATGGTGTTTGTTGCAGGTCTGCTTGATGTTAAATGCCGCGGATTGTTCTTTCGAATGCTGCCATATGCAGCACAGACGTATTTAGCGTCTATTTTAAATCATGAAGGATACCCCGGCTCGCATTAAAGGTAAGTGGAAAAAGATACTCGTTTCATTGCTGTCAGTTTGTTAATATTAAATTAACGTCGCTAACGCAGGGTGGTTTTATATGATATATATTGTCATAGGTGTGTTAAGCATCGGGTTAATCGGATGCATATGGTATATTTTCCGTTTAAAGAAAAATACAACTGAAAGAGAAGCTAATGCCATAGAAAGGCATCAAAAGGAAATCGCAGCAGCAGAAGAAGACTTCAAATCATCTTATCATGAACAGGAGAATGAGTGGCTGGATAAGATGGCAGAACTCGAGCATCACTATAACAATGACGTTCAAACGCTGAATCATCATATTGGCAAATTGAATAAAAACTTAATTGACTTACAAAAATACACACGGAACGCAGGAGAAATCGTTACGCATCAAATTTTAGAACAGTTAAAAAATGAGTTGATTCATGAAGGGTCTATTTCTCATGATGACATGATTATTTTGCCAAATCTATTTATCCCATATGAGGAAGAAGGTTATTTTAAAACGCGCCAAATTGATCACCTTGTTTTACTGCCGACAGGATTTTATGTTGTGGAAACCAAGTACTGGCGAGGAAAAATCATCCACGGATTGACTCAGGAAAATGCAGGGTTGTTTTCGTTTATTACAGATATGATGACACCCGGCATTCAGCGATCGAAGAAAAAACATACGCTTGTTTTTGTCCCAGACAATGAAGGCAAAGAGATACGAATCAAATCATATGGGAGTCCGACGCAGCAAGTTATGAGCACCGCTTTAACGTTAAAAGATTATATTTCCAAACACTTGGCTAGAGATGATCATATTACGGCGGTTGTTTATTTTGGTTATTCATCTGATGAAGATATGCAAGGCGTAATAGACTTATCTGATAATCAAAATGTACCCAGATTAATAGGGGAAAATGAGATTCGCCAATATTTCCGTAATCAGTTAAAACATGAAGCAAAAAAGCATTCAAAGGAAACCCTTCAACAGATGAAGGAAGATCTGGAGAATATAAATTACTTACATAAGTGAAGCAATTATTACCCGTAATAAGAAACTGGATCCTAACGTTAAGGCTCCAGTTTCTTAGCTTTTCGATTATAAATTGTACGAACCTCTAATATATGATAATTTAGTAGATACCGTCGAATTTTGACAGATATATATAGGACAGGAGCGTTAGATATGAAGAAAAGTCTGATATGGCAGTTAATTGCCGCGTTTATACTAGCGATTGTAACCGGTATCATATTTGGTGAGAAAGCGCAAGTTGTGCAGCCGCTGGGGGATTTGTTTCTGCGATTAATTCAATTCATTATTGCCCCTTTAGTGCTTGCGACACTTGTCGTTGGAGTTGCCAGTACAAGTGATGTGAAGAAATTAGGAAGACTGGGCGGAAAAACGATTGGATTTTATCTGCTTACCAGTATGCTCGCGATAACGCTCGGCATCATAGCGGGGAAGATTTTTTCACCGGGCAGTGGTATTGATGTATCATTAGAAGGTAAAGAGACTCCTGAACCGAATGAAACAGAGGGGGTTGTCCAAACCATTTTAAATATTATACCGACAAACCCATTTGACGCGCTATCGTCGGGGAATATCCTGCAAATTATCTTTTTTGCATTGGCCATCGGTATTGCGATTACCCTGGTAGGTGAAAAGGCAAAACCCGTGCAGCAGTTTTTTGATGGATTTGCGGAAGTGATGTATAAAATAACCGGCATGGTGATGACCGTTGTTCCGATTGGTGTATTTGGCCTGCTTGCACCCGTTGTCGGTGAGTATGGAGTGGATGTGTTGCTTCCGTTAATCAAGCTGATTCTGGCAATGCTTCTGGGATGCGTTATTCAACTAATTGTGGTTTATGCGCTGATTATTAAATCACTTGGAAAAATGAGCCCAATTCAATTTTTTAAAGGCATTTTTCCAGCTACTGCCGTTGCTTTCAGTACGAGCAGCAGCTCAGGCACGCTGCCGGTAACGATTAAGAGTGCGCAGGAAAACCTGGGCGTATCCAAAGAGACGAGCACGTTTGTTTTGCCGTTGGGAGCTACCATAAACATGGATGGAACGGCGCTATATGTCGGGCTTTGTTCGATGTTTGTCGCGCAGTACTTTGGTATGGATTTATCGCTTTCACAGATGGCGACGGTTGTGCTAATCGGTACACTCGCATCGGTTGGGACAGCCGGTGTACCCGGAGCAGGTCTTATCATGCTGACGATGGCGCTGAGTGCCGTTAATTTGCCACTGGCCGGAATCGCACTGGTTGGTGGTATCGACCGTATATTGGACATGATGCGGACTGCTGTCAATGTAACAGGTGACGCGGCTGCGAGTGTTGTCGTTGATGCAAGTGAGAAGAGGAAATGACAGACAGAAGAGTGACAGGGTGCAGAGATTCTAAAAGTTAACCGTATCCAACAGACAAAACGCATTCAGGGGTTACCCGGAATGCGTTTTGTCTAATATTAGGAGACTGCCGATATCCCGTTCACAACCGCTTCAGACTGATGCTTTTTCGCATTTTCTGCAAAGCTTCCTGACCGGATTCATTATTAGCGATCATGACATTGGTATAAAGCGCATCAATGATTGATAACTGGGCAATTCTTGATGACAATGCTTCCGAACGGAAATCGGTTTCTTCGGCGACAGTGTATAACGAAATATCTGCTTCCTTCGTTAGTGGTGATTTAGCAAAATTTGTGATAGCGATGATTTCTACTTCATTTTCTTGTAAAACTTGCAGAATATCGAGCAGATCTTTGGTTGAACCGCTGTGTGAAATGAGAACAGCAAGGTCATCGCTCGTCATTTGGGATGCGGACATTATCTGCATGTGTGAATCCAAGTTGGCACTGACGTCAATGCCGCTGCGGATAAATTTGTGATAGGCATCCAGTGCTACAAGAGCGGATCCGCCATTCCCAAAAAATTGAACTTTATTTGCCCGCAAAATCGCTTCAACGGCCTCCTCGATCATCATGCCGTCCTGGATATGGAGTGTATCCTCAATCGTTTTAACGTTGGAACGGAATACTTTTTCAGTGACTGTTCCGATGCTGTCTTCTTCATTAATTTTTTCATGAATATCTTTTATAGGCGTTACAATTTCAGCAGCAAGTGAAATTTTCATGGCCTGAAATCCTTTGAAACCAATTCGCTGACAGAACCGAAAGACCGTTGATTCAGCGATTCCCAGTTTTTCAGAAACTTGATTAATCGTATGATGAATGATTTTCTGGGGATTCTCTAAAATAAAATCTGCTATTGCTTTTTCCTTATCACTGAATTTACCGTAGTTGCTCCGAATGCTGGCAAGGCAGTGCTGATTATCGTTTACCATAAACTATTCCCCTTATCAGTAGGCTGTATATTCCCCGCATATAACGGACAGTAACCCATCAAGAAACGGCGGTTAACTGTCCGTAAATGTCCGATTTTGCTTAACTAACAATGAGGTTTGGATAAAACTTACAAAGCAAACCTAAGGACGAACAATACACTGCTTAGCGGAGGAAATATACGAAGACTCTTGGGGAGCAGAGGCCTAGATGAGACCCCGCAGTGCTGAAGGCACGAGGAGGCTCATCAGCTGCCCCCGGAAAGCGAAGTATATTTCCGAAGCGAGTTATATCACTAGCTATAATTTCTAGTGGTTCGGATTTTACTTGTATAGAAACTTTTGTCCCAGCCTCATTGAAGTTTCACTTTACATTATATATGAAAATCAGTTTTCATAAAACATTGCATACGGAAAAAAATTTGATATAATATCTATAAAATGAAAAAAAATTACTTGAAAACAGGAGGACATCATGGAAATAGGAATGGTAGGACTTGGAAAAATGGGTCTTAACTTAGCTTTGAATTTATTGGACCACGATCATCAAGTTTTGGGTTTTGATAAAAATAGTGAAACGATTGAAAGCGTTGTCGGCAAAAAACTCAAGCTTGCTGATTCTTTACAGGAACTTGTTGCAAGTTTGCCTTTACCCAGAAAGATATGGCTGATGGTGCCGGCAGGTAGGATGACGACAGCTGTGATTGATGAACTCATTCCACTGCTTGATGCCGGAGATATATTAATCGACGGCGGTAATTCCAATTATAAAGATACACTTAAACATGCCGAAAAATTGAAGGATAACGGAATTTATTTCTTTGATTGCGGTACGAGTGGCGGTGTGGAAGGTGCCAGGTCAGGCGCTTGTACGATGATTGGCGGTGATCAGGATAAATTTAAGGAGATTGAACAGTTGTTCCGCGATGTGTCGATTGATAATGGCTATCTTTACACTGGAAAATGCGGAAGCGGACACTTTCTGAAAATGGTCCATAATGGCATGGAATATGGCATGATGCAAGCAATTGGCGAAGGGTTCGATATTCTTGAAAAAAGTGAATTCGACTATGACTATGAACAGGTTGCCAGGGTATTCAACAATGGTTCTGTTATCCGTTCCTGGCTGATGGAATTGGTTGAAAGTGCGTTCTCCAAGGATGCCAATCTTGATGATATCCGGGGCGTGATGAATTCATCCGGTGAAGGGAAATGGACGGTGGAAACGGCACTGGACTTACAAGCTGCCGCTCCGGTAATTGCATTATCGCTTATGATGCGGTATCGCTCACAGGAAGATGATACCTTCTCCGGCAAAGTTGTCGCAGCGCTAAGAAATGAATTTGGCGGTCACGATGTTGTGAAGAAGTAGTTGTTTAAATTAGGAGGAAGAACGATGGAACAGCAGGGGTTTTACCTGGGAGTGGATATAGGTACAACGAGTACAAAGGCAGTGCTTTATCAAAAGAACGGTAACGTACAAGCAGACTATACCGTCAGTTATCCGTTGTATACGCCAAATACTCTAGTGGCGGAACAAGATCCGGAAGAAATTTTTAATGCCGTACTTACCGTTATCCGGGAAGTCATCCGCAAGAGCAGCATCTCATCAGATCAACTCCGTTTGATAGCATTCAGTTCCGCCATGCACAGTCTTATCGCTCTGGATGGCGATGGACGATTATTGACAAACAGCATTACGTGGGCTGACACAAGGGCCAGTGAATACGCACGGAAAATCAAGGAAGATCACAACGGCCATAATATTTATTTACGGACCGGAACACCGATTCACCCTATGTCTCCACTGGCAAAACTGGTCTGGATGAAAGCGGAAAAGCCGGATATTTTCAATCAGGCGGCGAAATTTATTTCGATTAAAGGCTATGTTTTTTATAAACTTTTTGAAACGTTTGTTGTCGATTACTCGATTGCGTCCGCGACCGGATTGTTTAATTTGGAGACGCTTGACTGGGATGAAGCAGCACTGAAACTAGCGGGCATCTCACGTGATCAGTTGTCTGAAATTGTCCCGACCACACATCAGATGAATGGCATTAAGGCGGAACATCTTACATACATGGGGATTGATCCCGATGTTCCGGTAGTTATTGGAGCGAGTGATGGCGTTCTATCCAATTTGGGAGTTAATGCGATTGATGAAGGTGTTATTGCTGTAACAATCGGTACAAGTGGTGCCATTCGAACGGTATATAATGAGCCAAAAACGGATCCAAAAGGGCGGATTTTTTGCTATGCCCTTACCGAAAACCATTGGGTCATTGGTGGGCCGGTTAATAACGGGGGAATCATTTTACGGTGGCTCCGTGATGAATTTGCTGCTGCAGAAGTTGAAACGGCAAAAAGATTATCAATTGACCCATACGATGTGCTGACAAAAATCGCATCAGGTGTCAACGCAGGATCGGATGGTCTGATTTTTCACCCATTCCTAAAGGGTGAACGTGCACCAATCTGGGATGCCAACGCACGCGGTTCATTTTTTGGGTTAAGTATCCACCATAAGAAAGAACATATGGTTCGAGCCGTACTGGAAGGGACGCTTTATAACCTTTACTCGGTACTGCTGGCACTTGAAGAACTTACCGGTGAACCGAAGAGTATCCAGGCAACAGGTGGTTTTGCAAGGTCTGAAACATGGCGGCAGATGATGGCGGATATTTTTGATAAACCGGTTATTGTACCTGAAAGTTTTGAGAGTTCCTGTCTTGGGGCAGTTGTGCTGGGAATGTATGCGACAGGGGAAATAGACGACTTCAGTGTTGTGTCGGAAATGGTCGGCAATACCAATACACATTCCCCTAATGAGGAAACGACACAAATTTATCGGGAATTGCTACCGATATACATTCGCCTGTCACGGATGCTTACCGATGAATATGAAAGCATCGCTTCATTTCAGCGGAAATATTTGGGACAGGAATAATACTATGTTTGAGTATCGAAAGGGGTGATGTGGATGGACGTTGTGACACTCGGGGAGACGATGGTGCTTTTTACCCCGGAACACGCTGGTCCGATGCGTTATAGCGATCGCTTTTCGAGCCGTGTGGCAGGCGCCGAATCCAATGTGGCGATCGGTCTTGCACGGCTTGGCGTTCAGTCCGGATGGATGAGCCGCCTTGGCAATGATGAATTCGGCAAAAAAATCCGATCATTTATTCGCGGTGAAGGTGTTGATACGAGTCGAGTAATTTTTGATGAAACAGCTGATACTGGTCTTTTTTTCAAGGAAAAACTGGCAAACGGTGAATGGCGGGTTAAATATTATCGCCGGGATTCGGCGGCAAGCAGGCTTAAACCTGAAGACCTGGATGAATCCTATATTGCCGGTGCGAAATACTTGCATGTCACCGGGATCACACCAGCATTGAGTGATAGTTGCTATGAAACCGTTTTAAGCGCAATCGAGTATGCGAAAAGGCATGATGTGAAAGTGGTTTTTGATCCGAATCTACGGCGTAAACTATGGCCTGAGCATAAGGCTCGGAAGGTTTTGGTTGAACTGGTACGGAAAGCTGACATCGTGCTCCCGGGAATTGAAGAAGCAGAATTTCTTTTCGGAATTGGGTCGCCGGAAGAACTTGCCAGACAGTTTAACGAACAAGGAGCTTCAACAGTTATCATGAAGCTGGGTGAAGAAGGCGCGTATTATTTGACTCATGACACTGAAAGATATGTCGAAGGGTTTCGGGTTACAGAAGTAGTTGACCCCGTTGGTGCCGGAGACGGATTTTCAGCCGGCGTTCTATCCGGCTTGCTTGATGGATTGAATCTGGAGGATTCAGTTCAAAGAGGAAATGCTATTGGAGCAATGGCAGTCTTGGCGGCAGGTGATATTGAGGGACTGCCGGAAAAAGACCGTCTGATTGACTTTATGCATAATCGGGGCCAGGGAGATGTCGAACGATGAGGAGCGTATGTTCATGATAAACACATTGCAAAAAATTACAGATCATAAGCTGGTTGCGGTTGTCCGCGGGGCGGATCCTAATGATGTGATGCCAATAGCTGAAGCACTTTATGCCGGTGGTATCCGCATCATGGAAATCACAATGGACACACCGCGTGTTGAAACGGTGATTAGTGATCTAAATAACGCTTTTGATGGAAAAATGGTTGTTGGCGCAGGAACGGTTTTGGATGCGGAATCAGCCAGAACTGCGATTATGGCAGGTGCGAAGTTCATCTTCTCTCCGACTATTAACACCGGGACGATTGAGATGACTAAGCGGTATGGTGTAGTTTCCATTCCGGGCGCTATGACACCAACGGAAATTCTGACTGCCTACGAACACGGAGCAGACCTGGTTAAAGTTTTTCCTGCAGGGACGATGGGACCAGGCTATATAAAAGATGTTCACGGGCCGCTGCCGTATATCCCATTAATGCCAACCGGGGGCGTGAATCTGTCAAACGTCCGGGAGTATTTTGATAAAGGCGCTGTTGCGGCGGGACTAGGCAATGCACTTGTCAAGACCGGCTCACCGGTGACAGAGGAAAATTTGCAAACAATGAAGGAAAATGCGAGACAATTTATCGATGCGATTGAGGGTGTGTCATGATGAAAATTACGGATTTTAAACTGTATCAGATACCGCCGAGGTGGTTATTTTTAAAAATCGAAACGGATGAAGGAATCAGCGGCTGGGGCGAGCCGATTGTAGAAGGCAGGGCTCATACTGTAGGAGCCGCTGTTACCGAATTGATGGACTATCTTATCGGGAAAGATCCTCAACATATCGAGGACCATTTTCAGGTTTTATATCGCGGTGGCTTTTATCGCGGCGGTCCAATCCTGATGAGCGCTATATCCGGAATTGAACAGGCACTTTGGGACATTAAAGGCAAGTATTACAATATGCCGGTCTATGAAATGCTCGGCGGAGCTGCGCGTCACGACATTCAGGTTTATTCATGGATTGGCGGTGACCGGCCTCAGGATGTCGGAGCTGCTGCGAAGGAAAAAGCTGATGCCGGATTTACGGCCATCAAGATGAATGGAACCGAAGAAATGAACTATATCGACAGCTACTCCAAAGTGGATGATGCCATCAGCAGGGTTGCAGCGATTCGCGAGGCGGTCGGATGCGATTTTGGTATCGGCATTGATTTCCATGGACGCGTGCATAAGGCAATGGCCAAGGTTCTTGTGAAAGAACTAGAGCCATACCGGCCGATGTTTATCGAGGAGCCTGTCCTTGCAGAAAATCTGGAAGCATTTCGGGATATCGCCAATCATACGACAATACCGATTGCAGCCGGTGAACGCAACTACACACGCTGGGGTTTCAAACAAATGCTGACAGATGGTGCGGTGGATATTATTCAGCCAGATTTGTCCCACGCTGGTGGTATTTTGGAAGTGAAAAAGATAGCCGCCATGGCGGAAACGTTTGATGTGGCGGTAGCTCCCCATGCTCCACTGGGACCAATTAATTTGGCCGCATCACTGCAGTTGGATGCCTGCACACCAAACTGTATCATTCAGGAGCAGAGTCTTGGCATTCATTACAATCAGGGAAGTGATCTTTTGGATTATCTTGAGAACCCGAAAATATTCGAATATGCTGACGGGTCTGTAAACATTCCTAATGGGGTGGGACTTGGCGCAGAAATCGATGAAGCACGGGTGATTGAAGCGGCGAAAATGGGTCATCAGTGGAAAAATCCTGTCTGGCGGAATAAAGATGGCACATTTGCTGAATGGTAGTCTAACAGTCTATCAAAGACTGACATTTAAACAATTGGAGGGGGAAATGTAAATGTCTACTGTAGGATTGATTTTACTTGCCGCGTTTGGCGTAGCGTTACTGTTATTCCTGGTTATCAAAACAAAACTTCAGGCGTTCCTTGCATTACTGGTCGTCAGTTATATTATCGGGCTTTTATCAGGAATGAGTCCGTCGGAAGTACTTCAGGCCGTCAATGACGGGATGGGCGGTACGGTAGCTGAAGTTGCTGTCATTATTGGTGTTGGCTCGATGTTTGGTGAAATACTGAAGGCATCCGGTGGAGCTGAACGTCTGGCCATGACATTAATGGATAAGTTCGGTGAAAAGCGTGTCAATTGGGCACTGATGCTGACAGGCGTTATCATTTCAATACCGGTTTTTTTGGATGTTGCATTTGTGATTTTAATACCTATTTTATACAGTCTGGCTCAAAAGACGAAGAAATCATTGCTCTTTTTTTCCATTCCGCTGTTGGCAGGTCTTGCTGTCACACATAGTTTTGTGCCACCGACTCCAGGACCGATAGCTGTTGCTTCCTTATTGGATGCCAATCTTGGATGGGTCATCCTGTTCGGATTAATAGCTGGTATTCCTGCGGCGATTCTTGCTGGACCAGTTTTTGGAACATTTATCTCCAAAAAAATGCATGTTGAAGTGCCAAAAGAAATGCTCAAGAATATGGCAGATGAAGCCAGAGGTAAAGAGTATGATAAGGAACTTCCCAGCTTTACAATGATCGCATCCTTTATTTTGCTGCCTTTAGTCCTGATTTTGCTTAATACGTTTGCCAGTGCAATATTTGCTGAAGGGAGTACGGTGAGAGATGTCTTAACGTTTATTGGTAACCCGGGTGTTGCATTGACAATCACGGCATTGTTAGCTATTTACTTTCTGGGTACGCGCCGCGGCTATTCAAAAGAGGACCTGCAGCAAATTACGACAAAAGGATTGGAGCCTGCGGGTATTATCATTTTGATCACCGGTGCCGGTGGTGTGTTCGGTGAGGTATTAGTTGCAACCGGTATAGGAGATGTTATTGCTAATACAATGACGAATCTGAATATGCCGATTATCGTTTTCGCGTTTCTTGTTGCTTCGGCCGTTCGTATTGCACAAGGTTCAGCAACGGTTGCAATGGTTACGGCAGCCAGTTTGATTTCGCCGGTTATTGGTAATCTTGGGATTGAAGGGCCAATGCTGGCTTTGCTTGTTATTACGATTGCATCAGGTGCAACCATTGCGTCTCATGTGAACGACTCAGGATTTTGGATGGTCAGTCGCTTCCTGGGACTATCAGAAAAAGACACACTAAAAACCTGGACCGTTATGGAAACAATTATTGCGCTTGTCGGGTTTGGTGTTTCATTAATCATAAGTATCTTTATTTAAGAATTCGGGATAGGGGGTCTGACACCCTGTCCCGTTTTCAATTAGTGTAATCTATGTCTGATAGAGCAATTGATTTCTGTTAGAATAAAAGAATGTGTGCACAAGAAATGCATGCTGACTATCAACTTGGGAGTGGAACAACCTTGGATAAACAAGATATCTCAAATATCCGTAAACAATTTAAAGTCGATAACGATTTATTGAACATACATGACATTTTTAATGTGTATATCATGAAGGAATCGAGTGAGATTTATCATCATCAGAGCATGCCATTTGAGATGCTGGAGCAGGACCAGCAGGAGTTGTTTATGGAAAATTTCAAAAAAGTGCTGTCCGGCAAAATGGATGAGAAATTATTTGAACTAACGTTTCAGCGTGATGTGGAGAATAACAGTCAGCTCCTTCTGCATCAGGGTCTGTTAAGTAACGATTCCAAAGAATTCAACGAACAAATGCTCCGTCTTGTGGAAAAAATGCTGAAGGATAAACAATATGAACATGACATGGTGGTTACCTTTATTCGGGGAGAATACATGAAACCGATGAAGCGTCAAAGTGAAGAGGCGGAAGATAGCGATCGGGATACCGTTTATTCCAACCCCTTTATTCTATGCAGTGTGAATAAAACACAGGATCCGAAAAAAGAATTGCTGTTTGACTATGCTGAGAAAGAATTCAAGTATAATATTGTCGTCGACCCGATTATCAATCTGAAGGCGCCAATATCAGGATTTTTGTTCCCTTCGATTACGGATAATGCTGCGGATGTCAATCATGTGCTTTATTCGGCAGGGAAGAAAAATGAACTGAATTATCATTTTATCGAAGACGTTTTAAATGCAGAGGAAATGATGACGGCTGAACAGGATAAATTAGTTTTTGAGGAGATTGTAAAAAATGTAGCCGGTGATCAACCAATCAATACATCCACACTGTCGAATGTTTACGAAGAGATTAATCGGGTCGTGGAAGAAAGTGAAGAGGAAGACCGACCGGCGTTAGACGTCAGAGATGTTGAAAATGTTTTAACAACCAGCGGTATAGAAGGTGTTAATACAGAAAAGGTGGAAGCCGCCTTTAAAACGGTGATTGATGATGAACGCCATGAGTTTAAAGCAAACAACGTTATACCGAAATATAATTCAAAATCAATCAAAATCGAGACGAAAATAGCGAATATCGCCATCAGTCCCCAAGACTTGAGACATGTTCGCCAAGTCCACTTCAACGGAAAGCGTTACTTAATGATGGAGGTGGAGGAAAATACGGTGATTGAAGGGTTTGAAATGATTCCGGAGGCTTTGACTCAAAAAGCGCCTGAGAATGAGGAATAAGGAACAGAGGGGGGCTACTATCCCGCAAGAGCTGCTTATAAATTTGTTTTTGAGTGTTTTTATGATTATAGTTAACATAACACGAACCAAAAAGACAAGAAGGACACTATTATCAAATCTTATTGTGTTTAACCCTGCTCTGAAAAAGGAAAATAATAATTATCTGCAGCACGTTAAACATATGATAAGACAGGGGGTGACAAGTTAATGCTTGGGCGACGGATCAGACATACAAAACGGTACCGGCAGATTGTGAACGTGCTCGTCAAAAATGGCTTTAGTCATTTTCTTTTTCGGGCCGGCTTAATTGACCGCGGACTCGCAAGGGATGAGGAGTCAGATGAAATCAACACGAGTATGAAAAGTATTGGTAAACGGCTTCGACATGCGTTGCAAGAACTGGGCCCGACAGCCATAAAGCTTGGTCAGATTGCGAGCACGCGGTACGACACAATGCCTCGGGAAATTTCAGAAGAACTGGAAAAATTGCAGGATCATGCATCCGTTCTGGACTTTTTCCATATCCAGAATACAATCGAAACAGAAATGGATGACAATCTTGAAAATGTATTTGCCCATGTTGACCGTGAACCGATTGCAACGGCTTCAATCGGACAGGTGCATTCAGCTCGACTTTTGAGCGGGGAAGAGGTTGTGGTCAAGGTGCAGCGTCCGGGGCTCAAGCCTAAAATGGAAACGGACCTGGAAATCCTTCAAGGCATTGGCCATATGCTCGAGGAAAGGACAGCCTGGGCACAGCGTTACCGGGTTTGCGACATCATTGAGGAATTATCCGAAACGCTTCGAAATGAACTGGATTACATAATGGAAGGGCGCAGCGGTGAACTGGTCGCTCAGCAATTTGAAACTGAGCCATTTGTCAAGTTCCCGGGGATATACTGGGAGCTGACAACGGAGAAGATTCTTACAATGGAAAGAATCGACGGTATCAAGATTTCAAATAATGACGAGCTTGAAGAGGCAGGCTATGACCGGGAAATAATCGCCAAGCGTCTAGCGGATGCGATGTTGAAACAAATACTGGATAATGGTTTTTTCCATGCAGATCCGCATTCAGGCAATGTGCACGTTTTGCCGAACAATACGATTGCGTTTATGGATTTTGGCGAGACAGGACATGTCAGTAAAAATCTGAAGCAGCATTTTGCTTCGATTATTGTTAATCTGCAGCAGGGTGATAGCAACGGTATGATCAAAACATTTTCCAGGATGGATCTGATTGACGAACGAACTAATATTGAATCATTGAAGCGAGACTTGGAAAAACTCCATCAGCAATATGAAAATGTTAAGCTGAGAGACCTCAGTCTTGGACGGATTATCATCGGAATATTTAATGTCGTTTATCATCACTATATCCGGATTCCTACTGAAATGGTCATCATAAGCAAAACTATCCTGATCCTTGAAGGTGTACTCGGTAGACTTGACCCGGAATTCAGTTTGTCACGTGCAGCCGAGCCGTTTGCACGAAAATTGATGCTCAAACGCTATCATCCAATTGAGATTCTTCGTAATTCATGGCGGGAGATCGGGGAAAACATCGATATTTTGACCGATTTACCCCAGGATGTTAAAGACGTCATGTCCGTTCTGAAAAAAGGCAGAGTCGGACTTGATATAAATGTCAAGCACGTCAACGAGGTCATGCGGCGTCTGGACAAAATCAGCAACAGAATCGCATTTAGTATCCTAATGCTTGCGTTCAGTATTATCATGGCCGGGCTGATTGTCGGATTGGCGCTTGTCGGGCAGAGCACTGTCATATGGGAGCTGCCAATCATCGAAATTGGTGCCACCATTGCTTTACTGATGTTTATTCTGATGGTATTCATCATCATACGCTCCAACCGAATGTAGTGACGGAAATGTTTATTGGCCTCCAATAACGGCAATAGCAATAGTACGTGATTTTTTGATGAAGGAGTCGATTTGAGATGAAAGTACTTGTAGCAGGCGCGAATGGACATACTGGTCGTTTACTCATAAAATTTTTGAATGAAGATGGTCATGAGCCATATGGAATGGTCCGTAAAGAGGAACAAAAACAAGGTATAGAAGAATTGGGCGGTACTCCGGTTCTGGCAGATTTGGAACGTGACGTCGGCCATGCGGTAAAAGCAATGGACGCCGTTATCTTTGCTGCAGGTTCCGGCAGCAGTACCGGGCCAGAAAAAACAACAGATGTCGACCGCGATGGCGCTATCAATTTAATCAAAGCCACTGAAAATTTAGGGATTAAGAAATTCGTCATGTTAAGTAGTATAGGTGCAGGCCGCGATGTAGAAAAAATGGCTCAGGATAATGAACGCATGAAGCATTATCTGCAAATGAAAAAAGAAGCTGATGAATACCTGATGAGCACTGAGCTGGATTATACAATTGTGCGCCCAGGCGGTCTTACACACGATCCCGGCACAAGCAAGATTAAAGTAGGAAACAAAGTGGAATTTGCTAATATTCCGCGTGCGGACGTAGCCAAAACAATGATTGCAGCCATCCAGGAGCCAAATGCATTCCATAAAGCATTCGAAATGGTTTCCGGAGACATGCAAATCGAGGAAGCTTTGAAACGTTTATAAATTTATCCCCATCAGAACGATTCCCGGGCGATTTAAAGCGCTCGGGGATTTTTTTATCTCTGTACTTAGAAACAATAGTGGAACATGAGCAGAAGAAGAGGAACATCAGCTAACAAATGAACCGGTGCCCGCGATGTGGACACCGGTTCTTATTCTAGTTTCTTGGTCCTTTCCCATTGCTTTCATTTCCGTTATTGCCTTTGAATTTACCATTGGCTTTTCCTTGTGGCCCCATGACCACATCCTCGGTGACATTTCCGGCGTTGTCAGTGGCTGTAATGGTTACGACCTGACTCGGATGGATACCGTCCAGCTCCAGTTCGGTTTCCTCCGTCATGACGATCGGATCCTGTCTATCAACCTGAACTTCCCATTCGGCAACGCCATTCTCATCAGACACTGCCAAATCAACTTCGCGCTGTCCGCGGTTGATATTAGCATCTACCTCGGGTCCGGCCGTATCAACAGTGATTGGCAGTTTAATAGATTGCTGCTCTGCACCGTCAAAGTTGATGACCCCTTCAGCCTGCAAGAAATACTGACCATCCGGGGCAGGTTCATCCTCGATGGTGCCATCCCATGTGCGTTCCGGATCAAGCGAGTAGGTTGGCACCAGCCCACCGTCATAATAGTTTTTCCGTACGTAGTCTTCTTCGGTCAGTGTTTCGACAACATGACCGTCAGCATCGAGTACATTGAAACTGACTTCCTTGGCGTTTCTCAGGAAGGAAACAACGAGCAATGCGCTGTCAAGCTCGTCATCGCCATTTGGCGAGATGACCGCCTCTCCCTCAAAGAATCCATACTCGCCATCACTAAGTTCTGTTGCAATACCGGTCATGCCATAATAAGATGATTCATCTGCCGAATCAAAGATTGGCGCGTCATCCCATTCACCCTTAAAGCCAACATACGGAACACTCAGTGTTGGATTCGTATCAGTTGGATCAGTCAATGTTACGAATCCTTCGAGCCAATATCCGTTTGTGAACGTGGATTTCAGGTCCTTATCAAATTCACTGACGTTGATCGTGACTTCAAATGTCGTTTTGCCGTTGGCAGGGACTTCGATTGTGTTATTGTCCACTGATGCAGCACCGTCAAGCTCTTGTGCAGGGAATTGGTTCGGGGCTGTCACAAGAACGCCGCCACCATTAGCAGGTGTATCAGTCTGGGCATTGGCCTCAACGTCATATGTCACCGCTTCATCTGTAAAATTTTCCGCTGTCAATTCAAAGCTGACAGTATTGCTGGTTACTTCTCTCAACGCTACTTTTGCTTCACCTGTGTCGGAATTGGATACAGCAACAGGCGTTGACAGAGCGGCGTGCAGCTGCATGACCCCGGTACCCTGACGGCGAGGTGAAACAGGTGCACCCTGAAAGTCTACGGTCTCACTCGTATTCATCATCAGTTTCTTAGCCAGATTGACACGGTTAGCACCTTCATAGCCAAATTCCTGATCAATCCGTTCCAGTACTAATGCACCACCACCTGATACATGCGGGGCTGCCATCGATGTACCACTCTTAATGCCATATTCGCCATTGTTGAGCGTGGAATAGATTTGGCCGCCCGGTGCTGTAATCTCCGGTTTAAAATCAAGGTTAGGTGTTAACCCCCACGATGTGAAAGCACTCATTTTTCCTGCTTCAGGATTTACAATTGACGTTTTGTCCCCATGGAAGGCAACTGTCGGATTGTCACCGTTGGCAAGAGCCTCAGCAAGCTGTTCCCCATCCGTTTTCGACAAGGAAAGCTGTGGAATCTCAATCGTCGGGTCAGATGCCATATTGATCATTCCGTCTGTGTTGTTGTAAACAAGCACACCAGCTGCACCGGCGTTTTGTGCATTCAGCGCTTTATCGACAAAGGACAATTCACCGCGCTGTACTAGGGCAAATTTCCCTTCCAGATCTTTTCCTTCATAATCTTCCGGATAACCCAGCCCTGCATCGACTAATCCAAATGAACTGCCGTCAGCAGGCGGGTCTGTCTCACTGGCTGACAGGAATCCGAACGTTCCGGTTTCACCATCGATAGTGTATTCAAGTGCATCAACTTTCATCAGGCTGTTTTCATACGATGCCACTTGCAGCGAGTCATCAGCGACCCCAGGTGACCCGGTGACACCGTAATCCGGGTTAGAGGCGTATGGGTAAAAAAACCCTTCTCCAAACTTGTTGGAGTTGCCGGCAGAAATCGACATTAACACACCATTATCAACAGCGCGTGTGACAGCCTGCTGCTCGGGGGCTTTATCGTTTACAAATCCGGCAGGGGACCCCAGGCTCATGTTCAGCACGTCAGCACCTAGTTTAATCGCATCATCAATCGCTTTTATGTAAACATCTCCGTAAGTTGACTGGGATTCCGGATCATTGCCAAAAACTTTCAGGTTTAATAGCTGTGCTTCCGGAGCGATACCCAAAATGCCGTTATTGGATTCATCCCCGTTTGCACCAACTGATCCGGCCACGTGAGTACCATGGGATGATGCACCTGGAAAGTCATCCGTGTACTCATGGTTTTCATCCATATAGTTATAACCATATGGCACTTTTTCTGTGTAATAGCGCCCGGGAAGATTTTCTTCTGCAATCGTTTCATTAACGTCATCTTCGGTCAGCTTTACATCGGTATCGCCTGAGAGCATCATATCCTGGTGTTCGTGGTCAATACCTGTGTCGATCACACCGACAACCATGCCTTCCCCTTTAAAACCATAGTCACGCCACGCCTGCTGCGCTTCAACCAGCTTTTTACTGTTTACCATATCAGGTTCAGCAATCGGCTGTTCATATTCATTGGCGATCGTCACTTCTTTGACGTTCGGGATCTTCTCAATGGTTTCAAAATCTTTGTATTGCACTTCGACACTGAAACCATTCATGACCGCGTTAAATTCCTGAATCGGCTTGGCGTTGACATCTTTGCCTTTCATAGCCTTTTTGACGCCTTTTTTCTTAGCCTTTGCTTCGTTCAGAAACTGCTTCTTTTCCGAGACGCTCAAGCTGCCAAACTTAACGCCTTTTTCAGTTGCCTTTTCGATTGGGGCTTCACCTTCAACTTCAACAATCGCGCGCACCTCTTCTTCTGGGGCGATTGTCGGCTCCAAATCTTCAGCTTTCAGGTTGTTCCGCTGCAGTTCCGGCTTCGACGCCAAATCGCCCGATGCAAAGGCCACTTGACTAAACGCCATTAAAAAAATAACAAGCATTACTCCAATACGCTTAAGCATGTGCTTCCCCCTCATGTATTATTTTGTTTTGGCATCAAACGATCCAATTCGCCCCTTTCTGTCAAATTTCTATGCCTAAACACTAATTATGATAGAGAATTCCAAAAATTTACACAAGGGTAAAAAGCAATGGGTATTAAGACCTATTATCTGTAAATAACAGTTTTCCTGGACGGGTTAGCTTTGATATTTGCTGGAATCTCTGGCGGACAATATTAAATTGCTTTTTGATATAATGACATAATCTAGTAGATTTTGTTTTACATATATCTGTACTTATCGGGAGAGAATGATTTTGGCACAAAATAGACAAGCAATGCAGAAACATAATAATATATCTCGCTGGGGTCTGTTGATTGGAATCCTGGTAATAGCTGCTAATTTGCGGGCGCCTTTAACCTCGGTAGGGTCACTGCTGTCCGCTATCCGTGAAGATTTGCAAATAAGCAGCACCCTCGCTGGAAGCCTTACAACCTTGCCGTTGCTCGCCTTTTTTGCCGTATCGCCATTTGCATCCACCATTGCAAATCGCGTTGGCATGGAATGGACGCTTTTTTACTCATTTATTTTATTAACCATTGGGCTGATCGTTCGTCCTTTATCTGGCATAACGTTATTGATATCAGGGACGATTATTGTTGGGGTGGCAATCGCATTTGGAAATGTGCTGTTGCCTGGTTTGATAAAAATGAAATTTCCAATGAAAATTGGGCTACTCACTGGTTTATATGCGGTATTTATGAATATTTTTGGTGCGCTGGCTTCGGGGTTAAGTTTACCAGTGTCACGAATTTCCGGATTTGGATGGCAGGGCTCATTAGCATCCTGGGCGATATTGTCGATTGTTGCGTTAATGGTTTGGTTTCCGCAACTTAAGAAGAAAGCAGATTCACTGAAAAGTACAGACTCGAAACAAGCTGCAAATAATAAGCTTTGGAAATCATCTTTGGCATGGAATATCACCGTGTATATGGGAACACAATCAATGATCTTTTTCACAATGATTTCATGGCTGCCGGATATACTGACAAACAGTGGCTATTCATCGAATATGGCTGGGTGGATGCTTTCGCTCATGCAGCTGGCTTTCATTCCATTCACATTTATCACCCCGCTTATCGCTGAAAGAATGGCAGATCAAAGATTGTTGACTGCTATTACTGGAATATTGGTTCTAATCGGCTCCGGCGGACTTATGACCGGAAGTGCAGTCATGATCACCATAGCCGTTATATGTATCGGTGGAGCCTGTGGTGCGGCGTTCAGCTTATCGATGATGTTTTTTAGCTTACGGTCAAATGATGGGCACGAAGCATCCAGAGTATCCGGTATGGCCCAGTCACTCGGCTATTTAATTGCAGCGGCCGGGCCGATATTATTAGGCTTTATATATGATATAACAGCCAATTGGACTCTTCCGATTGCAATCGTGGGAATGGTCGGTTTTATTTTAATTGTGACAGGAGTGAAGTCTGGGGCGGATAGGAAGATAGTGAGTACCGAATGAGTAGGGGAGATCCAGGCCAAACTATGCACGGAGGTGTTTGAAATGGCTAAAGACAAAAAGAGAAAAGACCTTGTCAGTGATGAGCAGGCAGTACGGAAGGATCTTACACGAAAATACGATCATGAATTTGCCAATGAGCCGTTGACTGAAACGGAAAAGGCAAATAATAAGAAAACAAAAAAACGGCAGTAAGTAGTCATTAAGAGGAGTGGTTTGGCCATTCCTCTTTATTTGACGAGTTAATCCCCTTTTTTGCCCTCTCATTTAGAAGCATTCTTGATTCATGGCATTTCTGACTCAAGTGAAGAAAAGTGACAAATTTTGCAGCATTATGTATAATTGGGTTCAGCGAATAACTTAATAGTTTGGGTACAGGTGATTTCAATTTGTGAAATCTTAAAAGGGAAGCTGCTGAAAATCCAGCGCGGTCCCGCCACTGTAATTGCGAGCTAGCTGTGACAACCACTGTACATGTGAATGTATGGGAAGGTGCGGCAAGTGATGACCATAAGCCAGGAGACCTGCCTGTTGCCTATTGTGCACCAATGCCTACGGGGAATAGGAGGGGTGTAAAGGGACAGGTTTATAGTGCTGCTCTTTTACATGGTCATCTTCATTTCTCGTGAAGATGTTTTTTTATTTTGGCAGTTAAGAAAGTATAAATACTTCCTTACTGCATAAGGGCAACTAAGGCTTTCGCCATAAAAGCTTGGCGATAAGCCAAGTTTTCTAATACAGCATATAAGGGGGAATTAACGTGAAAAAGGTTTTATCATTTATACTATTACTAATGGTTACACTGGGGCTTCTAGTCGGCTGTGGTTCCGGCAGTTCTGATGCAGGAAATGAGGCCGGGAGTACAGACGACAATGCAGAACAAACAGAAACGCAGGAATCAGCTTTTCCGTTAACGGTAACTGATGCGTCAGATAATGAAATGACGATTGATGAGAAACCAGAGCGAATCGTTTCCTTAATTCCAAGTAATACCGAAATTGCGTTTGCACTCGGATTGGGGGATGAAATCGTCGGTGTCTCTGATCATGATAATTATCCGGAAGAAGTTAAGGAAAAGAAGAGAGTAGGCGGTATGGAGCTGAATGTGGAAGTTATTCTCAGCCTGGAGCCGGATCTTGTGCTTGCCCATGCTTCCGGTGCGCATAACTCTAAACAAGCATTACAACAGATCCGCGATGCTGGCATCAATGTATTTGTTGTACAGGATGCTCAGAGTATCGAAAGCACATACGAAGCTATTGAACAAATTGGCCACATTACGGGTACGGATGAAAAAGCGTCGGATATCGTCGGCAATATGAAAGAGGAATTTGCGGCACTAAGTGGAAAAACGGAGGCCATCAGTGATGACGACCGTAAATCTGTCTTTTTTGAAGTAGCGCCTGCACCGGAGATGTTTACGGCGGGAAAAAATACATTTTTTGATGACCTCCTCCAGGTTATTAATGCAGGTAATGCAGCGAAAAAACAGGACGGTTGGGTTCAGATCGACCCTGAGGCCATTGTGGAACTTAACCCGGATGTCATCATAACGACGTATGGCGGTTATGTGGACAACCCGGTAGAACAAGTTAGGAATCGTGATGGCTGGGGGGACATGACGGCGATTGAAAAAGAGCAGGTTTATGATGTGCCGTCTGATATTGTAAGTCGTCCCGGGCCTCGGTTAGTAGAAGGCGCAAAGGAGATCGCTGAAGTTGTCTATCCGGAACTTTTTGAAGAATAATTATGTATTTGCCTATGTGCTGGCATTTGCGTTTTTACTTGTATCGATGCTAACGGGTATATCCGTTGGAAGTGTATCTGTTCCTGTATCAGATATTGTCAAGATTATTGGTGCACACGTTTTTCGCTTACCGATAGCTGATCAGGTCGATTCAACGAATATGAATATTGTTTCGCAAATTCGACTGCCCAGAGTGCTGCTTGCCGGTCTTGTCGGGGCTTCTCTTGCGATTGCGGGAGCGGCTTTTCAGGGTTTGCTGCGAAATCCATTGGCAGATCCGTATATTTTAGGAGTCTCTTCCGGTGCATCTGTTGGGGCAGTGGCAACATTATTTTTTAACATATCAATTCCTTTTCTGGGACTTTATACGCTGCCGGCATTAAGTATAGCGGCTGCTTTAATAACCATTTTACTTGTGCTTTTTTTCGCTAGAAGAGTAGACCGGACGATGCGGGTGGAGACGATTATTTTAACGGGTATTGTCTTCAGTTCTTTTCTGGGAGCTTTTATATCGTTAATTATTGCGTTAACGGGTGATCAGCTGCAGCAAATCATGGGGTGGCTGCTTGGCAGTGTATCGATGAGGGGATGGAGTCATATTGGAATTATTGTGCCGTTTTTTATCTTGGGGGCTTTGCTGCTGTTAGTGAACACCAGCGAGTTAAATGCGATGTCATTCGGAGAGGAACGGGCACAGTATCTCGGTGTTGATGTCGAAAAACGGAAATTGGTGATTCTTGTGGCCGGCTCAATCTTGACTGGGGCGGCAGTGGCCGTTTCGGGAGCAATCGGCTTTGTTGGGTTGGTCATTCCTCATTTAACAAGGCGGCTGTGGGGGCCGGACCATGTGCACCTGCTTCCTCTGTCCATTTTAACCGGAGCCGGATTTTTAATGCTGACGGATCTTATATCACGAACGATTATATCGCCAAGGATTCTGCCGATTGGGGTCATCACGGCATTAATTGGCGCTCCGATATTTGCAATTATATTAATGAAACAGCGAAAAAGCACTTGAATTAGCGAGTTTTGCATCGAGTAACACGACGATGCAAAACTCGATCGAAAACGCGTGCAACTCGATCGAAAACGCGTGCAACTCGATCGAAAACGCGTGCAACTCGATCGAAAACGCGTGCAACTCGATCGAAAACGCGTGCAACTCGATCGAAAACGCGTGCAACTCGATCGAAAACTAACGCAGCGCTATCAAAAACGGGGGCTGCCGAGGAGAGGAGGGATGTCATGCTAAATCTTGAACATGTATCAGGCGGCTATGATGGGGAGTCAGTTATTCAGGATATCAGTTTTTCCGTTTCACAGGGCGAATTTTTTGGTATATTGGGGCCGAATGGGAGCGGTAAAACGACTCTGCTGAAAATGATCAGCGGCTTAATCTCCTGCACTTCCGGTTCCGTCCAGGTGGATAACAGAAGCATAGATCATTTTTCCAGAAAAGCACTGGCGAAGAAAATGGCTGTTCTCCCTCAGCTTACAGCGCATGCGTTTTCATATACGGTGAGAGAAACAGTGGCCCTTGGGCGGTATGCGCATCATCAGGGTCTTTTTCAAAGGTGGACGCCTGAGGATGAACGTGTACTTTACACGGTTATGGAGCAGACGAATATTACGGTATTTCAACATCAGGCAGTTCAGGAGCTGTCAGGCGGGGAGCAGCAGCGGGTATTTTTGGCCCAGGCTTTGGCTCAGCAGCCAGGTCTATTGCTGCTTGATGAGCCGACGAACCATCTGGATTTGGCTTATCAAAAAGATTTGCTGGATCTGCTGAAAAAAGGGGCGGAACAAGAAGGGTTAACTGTCGTTTCTATTTTCCATGACCTGAATCTTGCAAGTCTGTACTGTGACCGGCTGCTGTTGCTGGACAAGGGCCGGGAGCGGGCAATACATACACCTGATGGCGTGCTGAGTGAGAGATTGATCAAGGAAGTTTATAAAACGAATGTGACCAAATATCCACACCCGACAGTCGCTAAGCCACAGATGCATTTACTTCCGGATAAAGCAGAATGTTCAGCAGAAGCGGTCATGATTGGTCCGTCGATGTTAACCATTAAGCAGGAGCATATCACTTTAACTTCACCAATCCCGTTACGTACATTATCATCGGGCGTGTGTGGTGCCGGCATTGGCTGGAATAGTGCTTTTGTTAATCGTCATGTGCCAAAGAATTATGATTGTTCTGATCCAGAAGGGGAGATGCATGATTACCTGGAAAAAAACGGATTTAATATGGGGATGACAGTCGGTATGATGACAGCAGTTCAACTCTCTGATGCTGCTTATAGCCTTTGGGAAAGAGAACATGTCTCTCTCTTCACTGTTGTGACTGCCGGGGTAGGAAATGCAACAGACGGTACACAATCAGTCGGGGCGTCTTATCCCTTAACTCAGGGGACAATCAATATTTGGCTGTTTGTCAATGGGCACTTAACCGAAGAAGCATTTATCCAGGCGGTTATGACGGCAACGGAGGCCAAGGCCCAAGCGTTAAGGGAGCTGGACATTCGAGATAAGCGGACGAACACCATCGCAACTGGCACCTCAACAGACAGTATTCTGGTGGCTGCCACGCAACAGGGCGAAACACTGTCATATGCAGGAACAGCGACAGTACTTGGTCAATTGATTGGGGAAAGTGTCTACACGGAAACGAAAAAAGCGATCGAGCGAAGTCAGGCGGGTTAGCCGATGCTCCTTTATCATTTAATCAGCATCACACTGGCTCTCATAATTGACCGGATGATTGGGGATCCACCTTCGTGGCCGCACCCTGTACGCTGGATTGGATCGTTTATTGCCTGGCTCGAGTATCGTCTGAATATAGGCGGGCAAAGAAAGGCTAAAGGCGGTATGCTGCTGATTGCAGTGATGCTGACAGTATTTTCTGTGACAAGTCTTCTCGTGTGGGCAGCATATCATATTCATTCCATAGCCGGAGTTGCGGTGGAATCAGCCATCATCGCGACAACGATTGCGCAACACGATTTAAAAAAAGCTGCGATGAACGTTTATCACCCATTAAAAGACGGTGATATCACAGCTGCCAGACTGCAGGTTTCGATGATTGTCGGTAGAGATACGCATAAGCTGAAAGAAAGCGGGGTTACCAGAGCGACTGTCGAAACCGTTGCTGAAAATATCAGCGATGGTATTACCGCGCCATTATTCTGGGCATTATTCGGCGGCACCCCGCTGGCGATGGTGTATCGTGCTGTGAATACGTGCGACTCGATGGTTGGGTACAACAATGAACGGTATCATGATTTCGGCTGGGCATCAGCCCGGTTTGATGATATGGTTAATTGGCTCCCAAGCCGCATCACCGGTGTTTGTATGATAGCCGTCTGTTCATCCTCATTTTTGACGAAAAGGCAGGCGTTGCACATGCTGAAAACAGAGGCTGCTAAGCATCCGAGTCCGAACAGCGGCTGGGGAGAGGCAGCCGTTGCACTTCTTTTGGGTGTTCAGCTCGGGGGCACAAATTATTATCAGGGAATCAAATCAGAACGGGCCGTTATGGGACTGCCGCAAAAAGACTTGCAAAAGGGGCATATACAGGGAGCCATTACAATCATGGAACGATCAGTTGGGCTTTTTTTAATACTTTTATGGATAGGGGGAGGATGTTATGCAATTGCCAGCACATGGCTCTAATCCGGATCATTTGTTTAGGGCTTTGGGGATGGATAAACCTGCAGAAATGGTGGACTTCAGTGTGAACATTAATCCATTGGGCGCACCTGCTTCTATCAAACACCACTGGCAAAGCTGGCTGGGGGATATTGAAGATTATCCAGATCCATCAGCCGTGGAACTGAAACAGACTATTGCCGCTCATGAAGGTGTAGCAGAATCTCATTTGCTGCCCGGCAATGGTGCTTCTGAACTCATTACGTTAATCGCTCGTTATATCCACGGAAAAAAGGTGCTGATCATTCACCCGGCTTTTTCGGAATATGCGTCTGCCTGCAGGAATGAAAATTGCAGCATTTTTTATCATGTTGTTCATCCGCCAAACTGGCAATTAGAAAAGGCAGCATTGCAACAGGAAATCGATGCCGTTGATGCTGTCTTCTTTTGCCATCCCAATAACCCGGCAGGTGTGCAATATGACCGGTCGACCATCAATTGGCTGATTGATGCGTGTAGGCAGTCTAAAACGCTGCTCGTCATCGATGAAGCGTTTTATGATTTTGCATCGAATCCTGTCACGTCCATTCAACAAACAGGCAGATCTCCATACTTACTGGTCCTCCGATCACTTACAAAGATGTATAGTATTGCAGGGCTGCGCCTGGGATTTTTGGCGGGTCAGCCAGAACTTCTATCAAAAATCAAAAAGACCCAGCCACATTGGAGTCTCAATGCCATTGCTTTAGAAGCTGGAACGCTGTGCTTGAATGACCGCCGGCACAGCACACGGACCAGAACGTATATAAAGGCAGAAAGAATGCGGTTATTTTCTTTCTTCAGGGAAAACGGGTTTCTGCACAGCCCATCAGCAGTGAATTTTTACCTGATCAGAGACCCTGCACTGGACGATCAGCAGGAATTGTTCATGTATTTATTGCGCAAAGGACTTGTATTGCGGCATACTTATAACTTTCCCGGTCTTGAAGGGACGTGGCTTCGTGCGGCTGTTAAAAAGGAAGGGGAAAACAATCTATTAATGGAGGCGCTATCCGAATGGAAACAGGAAAACTGATATTTGTCACAGGCGGTTCTCGGAGCGGAAAGACCTCATATGCGGAGAAGATGGCTATCGATTTAGGACAGGACTTGGAGGCAAACCTGCATTATATTGCATGTAGTGATTCTATTGACATGGAGATGTCGGAACGGATTGCCCGCCACAGGAGAGATCGGGAAAACGCACCCGTTCACTGGGAGACCTGGGAATGTCCGTATAACGTGCAGCGTATTGCCAGGCATTTTTCAAAACGGGATATACTCGTTTTGGATTGCGTGACAACCCTTCTGGACAATTATTTATATGAATTGATGATGAAGGAAGCTGAATGGTTGATTGATTGTCTATTCGACGAATTAACCAGTCTTCAGGAAGCTTCCTCAGTGCTAATTGTTGTTTCTAATGAAGTGACACAAGAGGTCCCCTTTAAGGAACAATTAATAAAAAAATATCAGTACATACTTGGTAGCCTTCATCAAAAGATCGTTTACCAGGCGGATACGGCCTATTTGGTCGAAAATGGACTCCCGATTTGCAAGAAAGGAGCAGCGGAATGAGAGGGGTTATGATTCAAGGAACAGCTTCAAATGTTGGGAAAAGTCTTATCACAACCGCTCTGTGCCGCTTGTTTGCTGAAAGGGGATATGCTGCTGCACCATTCAAAGCACAGAACATGTCTAATCGTACAATTCAAACGGAAGATGGAAAAGAAATGAGTGTTGCACAGGCTCAGCAAGCTGAAGCAGCCGGTCTTACGCCGTCCGTATGCATGAATCCGATTGTCTTAAAACCTTCTGAAGATCATCGGACAGAGGTGATTTTTATGGGGGAAACCATCAGTACAATTAATGGCGATGATTATCAAAAGATCTATTATAATGAAGCAAAACAAACAATCCAATCGGCACTAAAGCAGTTGGACAAGCGGTATGACCTCATTTTTCTCGAAGGAGCAGGCAGTCCTGTGGAGATGAATCTGAAGGAGCGTGACCTTGCCAATATGGCTGCGGCCGAGATGGCGGACGTTCCGGTTATTCTGGTCGCCGATATCGACAGGGGAGGCGCTTTTGCGAGTATCGCCGGAACACTGGCATTACTGACAGCGGAAGAGCGAAATCGGGTAAGGGGGCTGATCATTAATAAATTTCACGGCGATGTAGCCTCGTTTGCTTCAGGCAATGAGTGGCTTGAGGCTTATACCGGGATCCCTGTTTTGGGTGTCGTACCATACATCGAACATGACCTTGCTGAGGAGGACGGTTTAAGTACCCCGGAATTTTCCAGTGACGATGTAATGGATAAAGAAGCTACATATGAAAAATTAGCAAAACATGTGGAAAAGTATTTGGACTGGCGTAAACTATTAACAATCATGCTGGGTGAAGCACATGTTCACTAGTTTACGGGGCATTTTTACCGGGATGGCCATCAACCTGCAGCTTTTCACAAGCATTCCCATCAATCGTGAGCTTCCGATGAACCGTTTCTATCTGGCATATGCGTTACGGACATTCCCGCTCCTCGGATTACTGCAGGGGGTCATCTATACAGCTATTTTGTTTGTACTTATGTCTTACATGCCTTTTTCTGACGTTATAACTGCGCTATGTTTATGGCTGGTACTGATTTTTCTATCAGGCGGCATTCATCTGGATGGTCTCATTGACACCAGCGACGCCTATTTTTCGTATCGGGATCCCGAAAAGCGGCTGGAAATTATGCAGGACCCCCGTGTCGGTGCATTTGGCGTATTGTCGATTGTCATATTTCTTGGCGTGCGGTTTGTAATTCTTTATGAATTGATCACCATGGCACACCCCTGGACATATTTAACGGTCATGCTGATTCCGTTTCTTGGGAAAATGCTGATGGGCACCTATTTGCAGGTTTTGCCGGAAGCTCGAAATAGTGGGATGGCTCACTTTTTTAAACAAGGTGCGAGCCGATCATTCTGGCTGGTTTATGGGGGCTATTTAATTATCATTGGTATATTGATAGGGCTGTTAAATATTGAATTATTGGCAATCTATTTGATTCTCGTAAGCTGTATGATCGTTATAGGGTTTATAATCGCCGGGAGAATTGTGAAGCATTTTGGCGGTATATCGGGCGATACATTAGGGGCGACCTCAGAAGGGATGGAGCTGGTGTTATGGATTGTTATGTGGCTGTTACACTCTTTCGCCATGGTGTAACAAAAGCAAACCTGGAAAAAAGATATGTTGGGTGGCGTGATCCACCGATAACGCGTGAGGCATGTAAAAGGTTAAAAGTGATGGAAAGCGATATGCCAAACTTTGACCACTGTGTATCCAGTGATTTAACCCGCTGCAGGCAAACAGCTGACATCCTTTGTCCAAGCATGCAGACCGTGTTAAGTGAAGCATTTCGCGAAATGCATTTTGGCCAGTGGGAATTGAAAACATATGCGGATCTTTATCAGGACGAAACATATCAAAATTGGCTTTCGGACCCTTTTTCAGGAAGAATGCCTGATGGTGAAAGTTTTGCCGATATGGAAAAAAGGGTCATGAGCGGCTGGAATTCACTCAAGAAAACCATACATGATCAGGGTTATCAGAAAGTTTTGCTGGTAACGCATGGCGGGGTCATCCGCTCTTTATTAACAAAGCTGGCTGATGAGACGAAAAGTTTTTGGCAATGGCAAATCCCACACGCGAGCGGGATCAGACTTTGCTGGACATACCATGACTGGAAGGAGGATGGCCGATGCACTTTATTACAGGCGGTGCCTTCAACGGCAAACGGAAATGGGTGAAAAAACACTATGATGCGAATCATCGCTTATGGCTGAGCGCCTATAACGCAGATGCGCTAACGAAACCGTCACATGAAACGATGCCGGATTTAGTAGTGTTGGAAGGTCTTGAAAAATGGATTTATACGCAAATCGATACAGCGCTCACACCTGATATTCATCGTCAAAATATAATCAATCAAATTAAGCATTGGCTGGCATGGGAAAATGCCGACAGCCACCGAAAACTTGTGATCATCGGCACAGATATTTCCAAAGGGATAGTACCAACGGATAAAAGGAATCGGCTGTGGCGGGATATAACCGGGTGGATCTACCAGGATTTGGTGACACAAGCCGACCGGGCTGATGTGATCTGGTATGGCATCGAACAAACGATAAAGCACAATGAATTTTAAGAGGAGGCTTTTACATGAGGCTTTATACAAAATCAGGCGACAAAGGGCAGACAAGTGTCATTGGTGGAAGATTGGATAAAGACGACATTCGCGTTGAGGCTTACGGCACAATTGACGAGGTGAATTCGTTTGTCGGAAAGGCGATTTCGGAATTGGATAAGGATATTTTC
The DNA here is from genome assembly GCF_000224785.1 of Lentibacillus jeotgali. Taxonomy (GTDB): domain Bacteria; phylum Bacillota; class Bacilli; order Bacillales; family Amphibacillaceae; genus Lentibacillus; species Lentibacillus jeotgali. The sequence continues at coordinate 557,491 of NZ_AGAV01000005.1, forward strand.
CCGGATATTGTCGCAGACCTTGAGAAGGTTCAGCATGAGTTGTTTGACTGCGGCTCGGAATTATCGAATATTAAAGAAAAACGCGACCATAAATTGACCGAAGAACCGATTACTTACCTGGAAGACAAAATGGATGAATTGATTGATGAGGCACCGGATTTGGAACGGTTTATATTGCCGGGCGGCTCAGATGCCTCTGCCTCGATTCATATCGCCAGAACAGTGACACGCCGGGCTGAACGCATGATTGTATCACTCATGAAAGCGGAAGAGGACATCTCACCTGTTCCATTAAAATATGTCAATCGTCTGTCGGATTACTTTTTCGCAGCTGCACGCGTCATTAATGCCAGATTAGATGTTCCGGATGTTGAATATGCACGCAGCGCAAAGGTATTCCGTGGAACCAACAAGAAGAAACGGGATTAATAAGGAACTAATCCGGGATGAATAACGTTGTTGTACTGCCTTTGACGGCTGGACAAGAGCTCGTCATTGCCTCGGATAACAATGGCGCCATTGGTGAAAAAACGCGTGATGCAGTCCGTACATCGAATAGCGTTGTGGGCTACTTTGCCTGCCGTGTAGCTGTTATGGAATGCCTTGCTGCTGGAGGAGAAGTAAGGGCAGTCGTCATGCAGAATTTTACAGACAATGAGGCCTGGCAGGACTATAAACAAGGCGTGGAACAAGTAATGGAAAAATTAAAGCTGGATCAGATCCCTATTACCGGCAGTACTGAGAGCAATTTTCCCGGCCTGCAATCGGGCCTGGGTCTGACGGTTGTTGGAACGAGAACACTCGCGAAAACGAGCGGCTTCCTGGGCGATGAAGGATTTGCGGTCATCGGGACACCTTTAGTCGGCAATGAAGTGCTTGAACAACCGGATAAAGTCGCACCACTTTGGTTATTTCAGCGTCTGTGCCGAATGGATTCGGTGAACGCATTGCTTCCGGTTGGCTCAAAGGGCGTTGCTGCAGCATGGAGAACCTGGACGGGCCGGTCAAATAAGCTGGATTGTACGGTTGACTTGGAAAAATCCGCCGGCCCGGCTACCTGCTTTTTGATAGCCTACGACAATGGAGATGAAGCGAAAATAAAAGAAGTAGTCGGTTCCTTTTTTTACAGACTGTTACCAGTTGGCGTGGTTGAATCATAGAACATCACCATATAGACGTTTTCAAACAAATCTTTTATAATGGTATTAACACACGTGCCGTTAACTTATAAATGAAGGAAAGAGGGAGGGCGGATACTGTGAGTGATATGGCAAATAATCAAGTGCTGCAGGCCATCAAAGAATTGCAGGATCAAATGAATGGTGGTTTTGAAAAAGTTAATCGACGCTTTGAACAGGTAGATAAACGCTTTGAAGAGGTGGATAAACGTTTTGATGAGGTGGACAAACGTTTTGAAGCAGTAGAAAATCGGCTTGATCGAATGGATGCAAAAATTGACAGAGTTCAAGGCAGCGTTGATTTGCTTGCTAAGAAAACCTGGGACAATGAAAAGGATATTCATTGGATAAAAACTACAATAGGACAAGAATAGCTTGGTGCAGTCTGTAGGGCTGCTTTTTTTATTGAATCCGAAAAGCATAGGGAGGATTTGCATGACTTTCAAGCAATTGGAATCCGAAATATTCAGCATTATATCCGATATTAATTCGCCAATTGGGCTGGTTATCAAAGAAGGGCACCACTCCATAGCAATCAATGAAAGCATGCCAATGCCTGCTGCCAGTGTCATAAAAATCCCGATCATTATGGAAGCGTTCCGTCAGGCTGAAAATAGTGGATTGAATTTGTCTGAAACATTAAGGGTTCCGACCGATGCTAAGGTCGGCGGTTCCGGTGTATTACAGTCTTTGTCAGAAGATGCTTCGATGACGCTGCTCGATGTACTGACACTCATGATCATTGTCTCGGATAATACCGCCTCTAATCTGGCGCTTAAGCGGGTTGGGATTGATAATGTGAACAGGCTTTGCCATGAGCTGCAATGTCATAATACGGAAATCCAGCGCTGTTTTATGGATATGGAAGCAGCCGAAAAAGGTCTGGAAAATACTACAACAGCAGGAGATATGGTCAAATTGCTTGCAGAAATTGCCGCACCTAATCTGTTAAGGAAGGAATCTGCCAATAGCATCCTGCATATAATGACCCAGCAGCAGCTTGCCTCCAAATTGCCTGCTTATCATGTGAACGACGACGTTATCATTGCCAATAAAACCGGAGAACTTGCACATGCCGAGCATGATGTCGGGATTTTCCAGTATCAGGACAGGACGGTTACTGCTGCGGTTTTGATGGTTGGCAACAGTGATCATGTCGCAGCGCAGCACGCAATTGCCCGCATCGGAAAAGTGATTATGGCTTACTTGACCGCGTAAGCATGCAACAATTTTCAGTTCTTCCAATGCGTGATATGATTATTTATAGGATTCTATCAGATAGTTGGGAGCTGAAATTTTGGCTATTTTAACGAATGACTGGGCGCCGGTCATAGCAGATGAATTTGAAAAAGACTACTACCTGGAGCTGCGTTCGTTTTTAAAACAGGAGTATGGGAGCTCCACGGTATACCCGGACATGTATGATATTTTTAATGCCCTGCACTATACAGGCTATGAAAATACCAAAGTCGTTATAATCGGCCAGGATCCGTACCATGGTCCGAATCAGGCGCACGGGTTAAGCTTTTCGGTGAGACCGGAAGTCAGCATACCGCCCTCTTTACAAAATATCTATAAAGAACTGCACGAGGATATCGGGGTCGCGATTCCTGATCACGGGTACCTGGTTGACTGGGCAAAACAGGGTGTTCTTCTGTTGAATACCGTCCTGACGGTGCGCGCTGGCAAGCCGGCTTCCCACCGTGGCAAAGGCTGGGAGCATTTTACAAATGAAGTGATCCGGCAGGTGAATGCCAAACAGTATCCGGTCGTGTTCATGCTTTGGGGACGGCATGCTCAGGCGAAAGAATCATTCATCACAGGGCAGCATCACCTTGTTATAAAGTCACCGCATCCAAGCCCATTTTCCGCACATAAAGGATTCTTTGGCAGCCGGCCGTTTTCACGTGCCAATCAATTTTTGGAAGATGCAGGCCGCACACCCATCAACTGGCGTGTTACGATTCAACCCTAGAAAAAAACCGGAAATTCCGAATAACTATAATCGAAGCATATGATAGACTTGTAAAATGACTGCTGAATTGTACAGCAATTGGCAGTCATTTTTTAGCCAACCCCAGCTGCAGTTTGAATGCTATGTTATTTGGGAACAGGTAGATAAAATTTACTGCAACTGTTTTTATAAACCTTGAAATGGCCATTAGGGTACCTGGAAAGGAGAATATCATGAAAACAAGATCTGACATGCGCATGAAGAAAAATAAGCAAAATCTCATTCTTAATAGCCTTATTGGTGTTGTCTTTATCTTCATATTAATTATTGGAGGGAACATGCTATTTGGTGACAGCAACACCACAAGCGGAACTGAAGATCAGCAAAACAGTGCCGCGAGTGAAGGCGAATCGAACGGCAAGGACAATAGCGTTCAAATTACTGAAGATGAAAATGCTGACGAAAAGTCTGAAACAGCATCCTCTAACCAAGAAGAGAATGCTGATCAGCAAGAAGGTGAGTCCCAGCAGGATGTGCACGAGAATAATGAACAGGGAAACAATAAATCTGAACAGAATGGAAACGACAATGACGACCAAGAAAATCAGGAGGAAAATGAATCGCAGCAGGATGGAAGCGGTCCTAATTCAGAAAATATTGGCGAACCCATCGGCACTTCCCAGACCGGTGAGCATACGTCCAGTTATGATAAAGGTTCAGTAGACTGGAATGAAAAGGTAAAAGCTATTAAAATGGCGACAGGACTGGATGACAGCATGACGCTCTGGCGGCTTGAAGGTGGCGGAGGTCCGCACCAATCAGTCGGCAAAGTCAGTCCTGAAGGTGTACAAGACTGGATGTATGTCGTCAATCTGCAGTGGGTCGATCAAAAAGGATGGAAAGTGACAAGTGTTAATCGACAAAGCCGATGAGGTAAGTTGAATAAAGATACCAGTCCACCTTGAGTTAGAAGCTCAGGGTGGACTTTTATTCTGCAGCGCTGAGCTCAGTCCGTACATCACTAAACGGGCACTTGCACCTTTGTTCGTGGTGAAAGCTAATTGTGACCATTTGAGCGGGAAATTTGTGAACTTGAGCGGAATTTGTGACAACTTGAGCCGATCCGACAATTGCGGGGCCTGATCATTAAATCTTGGTAATACGTTTTATCCTTCCATATCCCGTTTTCGATATCCGATAAAACCAGCAGCGATTATCGCGATGGCAATGCCTGTCAGCCATAACATGTTTTCAGCTTCCATATCAGCAGCGGGCAACTGGGGAACATGTTCGAAGACTGACAGGTTGTTCAGCCATTCCGGAAGTTCGAGCAGGCCGCCGATATACACGGTTACAAATCCATAAAATAAATATAACCAAACAAGCGTAGCTGCTTTTGGAAGCATGCCGATCAGCAATACAGCAAGACCGGTTATGACCCACATGGCAGGTAGGTAGACAAATGCCGCCGAAAAAACAGTGTTGAAGGAAAGCGCGTTATCCATGACCGACAACCCAACAGACCATAGTCCCAAAGCAACAAGCGCCTGCATGATCACACTCACCACAATCGCCAAACCCACATAATTGCTCAACAGATACAGCCGTGAAACAGCACGGCTATAGATGTTTTCAGTCCGGTGTTTGGATTCTTCGCCTTTTATATGCAATACCGCCATAACTGCCGGCACGGTGCTGATCAGTGCCATAATAGCCATCAAAAGCGAAATAAATTGATCTGTTAAGTTGCTCCCCGGACTGTTCGCTAGCATTGCCTCCATAAAGGCCACGTCAGAAAAATAATTTTCCAGATCACCAAGGATAAAACCGAATGACGCGCTCAACAGAAATAGGCAAATTCCCCAGATTAGAAGATTGGTGCGCTGAAGCCGCAAAATCAGACCAAATGGTTTTTGCAGCAAGGATGAGGCATGTTTTCCCCCGCCTTTTGCGGGAACAAAGCCTTGATCAAGGTCGCGAATAGCCTGCAGCCAGAAAGCCCCAAATATTAACACAATGGCAAGAGCGAGAAACAGATAAATCGGCCACCAATGGTTATCAACAAAAACGTTTGTCCTGACGGTCCAGCCGAGCGGCGAAATGAGTGAAAGAACGTCACTGTTCACGTCTCCCACAGACCGCATAAGGTAGGCTGCAATCAGCGCACCAAACGCCAGCATGCTGGTGCCCCGCGCTGTCTCAGCCAACTGAGCGAAAACCGCCGTGAAGCCGGCAAACGTTAATCCGGTTCCGGCTAAAATTGAACCATACAGAAACGAACTTTCCGCATCGATCCCATCAATCCCGAGAGCAGTCAATCCAAATCCGGTGACAAGCGCCAGAATCGCGTTTGCTAATATGATAACAATGATGGCAGCACTCATATAGGCGAGGCGCCCTGCAGGAAGGGAGCGGATCATTTCAACCCGCCCATCCTCCTCATCTGCACGGGTCATCCGTGCGACGAGGAGTATATTCATGATAGCTGCGGTAATGGCAGTGAACAGTAGCATTTCATTCGCAAAAAGAGTCCCTATTGCTGCTGCGTACTCCTTCATGTCATACCCGATGCCGACCATCGCAATCATAGCCGGATTTTCCATTGTCAGCGCAAATGCCTGCTTTGCCTGGTCATCCGGATACATAGTTGGATAAGCTGATGCGGCAGCCAATGTGACACCAATTAGACCGGCCAGCCAAATAAAAAGCTTGAACCGATGCTGACGCAGGATTAACCTGGTTAACTCTAATGTTCCGGTAAACATTTATGTACGCCCCCAAAATTGTAATCTACTCCCTATTATAGAGGTGTATGATCCAATTCACAAAATTAGGCGGGTGAAAATGGAGTGAGGACGTGACATAATAAACCTATTGAAATTGCTGTAACCGTGAGAAAAGCTGCTTTACGAAATCGTAAAACACTTCCTCTGATGGTGACAGTGTTTTTTTCTTTGGTTTAATCATTCCGACCGTTCGATTGACTGCCGGAAGCTCGAGTGGTATTTTAACGGTCATTCTTGGAGTTGATTCATGAAATGTGCTTTCCGGTAACAGTGTGACACCAATCCCTGCAGAGACGAGACCTTTGATGGCGTCAAGATCTTCTCCCTCGGCAGAAATCGTTGGATTAAAGCCTGCTTGTCTGCATGCATCGATTGTTATTTTATTCAGGACATATTCTTCAGGAAAACTGACAAAGTGATCATGTTTCATATCAGTGAGCGATACACTTTTTTTCTCGGAAAAAGGGTGATTAATCGGCAGCAATGCCATGATCTGTTCGGAAAATAAAATGTGGGATTCAACGTCAGGTTCATCTTTAGGGACCGGTCCGAGAAATGCTACTTGTATGTTACCTTTTTTGACGGAATCGATCAGGTAGCGATACGATCCTTGGCGCAATTGAAACCTGGCATTCGGATATTCATCTTTAAAAGCGGAAATCACACTGGGCATCAGGTGATTGGATAAGCTTGTTGGGAAGCCAATTTTGATTGTTCCGCGTTCAGGGTCGAGATATTCATCTATTTGCTTTTTGGCATTGTCAATCGCCTCCATGGCAACCTTTGTATAATCATAAAATGTCTTTCCGATCTGGGTTAATTTAATATTTCTGCCTTCACGTTTAAACAAATCGACTTCAAGTTCATTTTCCAAATTGGCAATTTGCCTGCTTACGGCTGACTGAGCAACATGTAAATGAAGTGCAGCTTCCGAAACGTGTTCCCATTCTGCTACTTCCATAAAATAGCGTAATTGGCGCAACTCCATTCCTATCATCCACCATTCATATCAAGAATCGATTGATTATATCTAAATTATATATTGTTTCGATTAATTTGAAAACCTATAATGACAAATACACAGCAATTACGGAATTGAATGACAATCCTGGGAGGGATGAATGATGCATTACAATCAAATACCAAAAGCTCAGGGTTTGTATCGCCCCGAATTGGAACATGATGCATGCGGCATTGGATTATACGCGCATATGCGTGGTATTCCCACTCATGACATCGTTAAACAAGGACTGCGGATGCTGTGTCAGCTTGACCATCGCGGCGGCAACGATGATCCCACAATGGGAGACGGCGCTGGATTGATGGTCCAGATTCCGGATCATTATTTCCGGCAAGTTTGTCCGGATATAGGTCTGCCCGAAAAGGGCCGCTATGGTGTTGGGATGATTTTTTTCCGGAATGATACGGACAACCGCGCATTTCTGGAGAATGAAATCAATAAGCTGATTGAACAAGAAGGGCAGACGGTTCTCGGATGGCGAACAGTTCCTGTGAACGTTAACACAATCGGTGAAAAGGCGATTGCAAGTTGCCCGGTCATACGCCAGGTGTTTATTGGGGATGATGATACCGCTGGTGAGACAACCGCGTTTGAACGAAAATTATATGTTATCCGTAAACAGGCGGAAAAAATAGCACTAGAACAAAACGAGTCGATTTATTTTCCGAGTCTGTCGAGTCAGACGCTTGTGTATAAAGGTTTGCTGACGCCTGAACAGCTGGAGATATTTTATGCTGATCTACAGGATGAGCGCTTTACATCGGCATTCGCGTTAGTCCATTCCCGCTTCAGCACGAATACGTTTCCGAGCTGGGAACGCGCACATCCGAACCGTTATTTAATGCATAACGGGGAGATAAATACACTTCAGGGGAATAAGAATTGGATCCAGGCACGCGAGAAACAGTTTGTATCGGAAGCGTTTGGCGATGATCTGGAAAAAGTGCTGCCGATTTTGGACACTGAAGGCAGTGATTCGGCGATGCTGGATAACGCGCTGGAGTTTCTGGTACTTGCCGGCCGAAAACCGGCTCATGCTGCCATGATGCTTATTCCAGAACCATGGGCGAATAATCCGCATATGTCGGAGGAGAAAAAGGCTTTCTACAAGTATCACAGCTCGCTGATGGAGCCGTGGGACGGACCGACATCCATATCATTCACTGACGGTAAACAAATTGGTGCGATATTGGATCGTAATGGGCTGCGTCCAGCGCGCTATTACATCACAAAAGACGATCACTTAATTTATTCCTCGGAAGTGGGCGTCATTGATGTTGGGGAAGACGAGGTTCTGTATAAAGACCGTCTCAGCCCCGGAAAGATGCTGCTGCTTGATATGGATGAAGGGCGGATTATCTCCGATGAAGAAATTAAAGAGGAAATGGTTACTGAAAAACCGTATCAAAAATGGCTGAATGAGCAAATGGTAACCATTGATAATGAAGCGGAAGTAACGCAACCTCATCAGTTCGCTGGTTTGGCTAAACGGCAAAAAGCTTTTGGCTACACGTATGAAGACGTCCACAAATATTTAATCCCGTTGATCACAGGTGAGAAAGATCCAGTCGGTGCCATGGGCAATGATGTGCCGCTTGCGGTGCTGTCTGATCATCCGCAATCACTCTTTTCTTATTTTAAGCAGCTGTTTGCGCAAGTGACCAATCCGCCGATTGATGCCTATCGTGAACAGCTTGTCACCTCGACGATGACGATGCTCGGGCCGGTTGGCAATATTCTTCATCCCAATGAGACGAATTGCCGAAGACTTCAGGTTGATACACCGATTTTGTCCAATCATCAGCTGGACTTATTAAAGGCTAACAGCTATGACGGGTTTACAGCCGGGACGATTGACACATTGTTTGACGGCGATTTAGAAGGCGCGTTGGAGCGTATTTTCCAGCAGGCAGACCAATTGATTGCTGATGGCATCAGTATCCTGGTCTTGACAGATAAAAATATGAATTATCAGACACCTGCGATTCCGTCGCTGTTGGCCGTAAGCGGTTTGCATCAACATCTTATCCGCACGGGCATGCGAACGGATGTGAGTATCATTGCTGAAACAGGTGAGGCCAGGGAAGTGCATCATTTTGCGGCATTGATCGGTTATGGAGCGGATGCGATTACGCCATATCTCGCTTATGCGACATTGAATCAGGCGATTGATGATGGCCACCTATCACTCTGCTACCAAGATGCTGTTAACACCTATATTAAAAGCGTGACAGAAGGTATCGTCAAAGTCATGTCCAAAATGGGGATTTCAACCATTCAAAGTTACCGTGGCGCACAAATATTTGAAGCGATCGGTATCAGCAAAGACGTCATTGACCATTACTTCACCGGAACGGCTTCCCAGCTTGGCGGTATCGGCTTGAATACAATTGAAGACGAAGCGCGTATGCGGCACAAAACAGCTTATGAAAATGACGTTGACGTGTCACTGGAATCGGGCAGTGACTTCCAATGGCGGAAGACCGGGGAGCATCATGCGTTTAACCCGACAACCATCCATAAACTGCAATGGGCATGCCGCAGAGGCAATTATGATTTGTTCAAGGAATATTCCACAGCAGCAAACGAGGAACGGCTTAACTTTTTGCGGAACCTACTGACATTTAAAAATCGGCGTGGGATTTCAATTGATGACGTAGAACCGGCCGAGTCGATTGTTAAACGGTTTAAAACAGGCGCCATGTCATTTGGTTCCTTAAGTGAGGAAGCGCATGAATCATTAGCAATTGCCATGAACCGCATCGGCGGTAAAAGCAACAGCGGGGAAGGTGGTGAAGATTCACGCCGCTTTGTCAAAAATAAAAACGGTGATCTGAAGAGAAGTGCCATTAAACAAATCGCATCAGGCCGATTTGGTGTCAAAAGTCATTACCTGGTCAATGCAGATGAACTTCAGATTAAGATGGCTCAAGGTGCCAAGCCGGGTGAAGGCGGACAGCTGCCTGGAAGCAAGGTGTATCCATGGGTGGCTGGTGTGCGCGGTTCAACCCCTGGTGTTGATCTGATTTCACCACCGCCGCATCATGACATTTATTCCATTGAAGATTTGGCACAGTTAATTCACGATTTAAAAAACGCGAATCGAGATGCTCGCATCAGTGTAAAACTTGTGGCCAAAGCCGGTATCGGCACCATCGCATCAGGTGTTGTCAAAGGAAAAGCTGATGTGATCTCCGTCAGCGGTTATGACGGTGGAACCGGTGCTTCGCCGAAAACAAGTATCAAGCATGCGGGACTGCCGTGGGAACTCGGTCTTAGTGAAACGCATCAGACGCTGAAATTAAACGATTTAAGAAAGCGGGTGGTGTTGGAAACGGATGGCAAATTAATGACCGGTCAAGATGTGGTTATGGCAGCCTTGCTCGGAGCCGAAGAATTCGGATTTGCAACAGCACCACTGGTTGTGCTTGGCTGTGTCATGATGCGGGTGTGCCATAAGGATACATGCCCGGTTGGCGTGGCCACTCAAAACCCTGAACTCCGCAAAAAATTCATGGGTGATCCCGATCATGTCGTCAATTTCATGTTTTATATCGCCGAGGAAGTGCGGGAAATTATGGCTGAACTCGGATTTAGAACAGTTGAAGAAATGGTCGGCCGGTCTGATGTTCTAAAAGTCAATAACAGGGCGAAAGCGCACTGGAAAGCACGTGATTTGGATTTATCAGCGTTGCTTCATCAGATTGAAGGGCCATCAACCTGTCAGACAAAACAGGACCACGAGCTTGATAAGTCACTTGATTCGAGGGAAATTTGGCCGGATGTTAAACAGGTAGTTGAACGCAAGCAAAAAGCAGACTTTTCTTATTGGATTAAAAATACAAACCGTGCAGTTGGGACGATTACAGGAAGCGAGATTTCCAAGCGATATGGTGAACAAGGAATGGAAGAAGATTCAATCACATTGCGATTCACGGGCTCAGCGGGTCAGAGCTTTGGTGCTTATGTGCCAAAAGGCATGTCACTCTATTTGACAGGGGATGTGAATGATTATGTCGGAAAAGGCTTATCCGGCGGGAAAATCGTTGTCTCATCGCCAGCCGAAGCAACAAACGCTGAATCCATCAACGTTATTGCTGGCAATGTCGCATTATACGGTGCTTCATCAGGTGAAGCGTATATGAATGGATATGCCGGCGAACGGTTTGCAGTGCGCAACAGTGGTGCGCATGTCGTTGTTGAAGGCATCGGTGATCATGGCTGTGAGTATATGACAGGGGGACGTGTCGTGGTCTTGGGCGACGCTGGCAAAAACTTTGCAGCTGGTATGTCGGGCGGTATCGCTTATGTCTATGCCAAAGACAAAGAAGCATTCAAGCAGCTGTGCAACCAGGAAATGATTGGATTTGAAACACTGTCTGATCCTGCTGAAGAAAAAGAAGTCAGACAGATGATTAAGAAACATTTTCATTATACCGACAGCCAAAAAGCCCAACATGTTTTGGAAAACTGGGAACACTGCATCGGCGATTTTATTAAAGTAATTCCGAAAGATTATAAGAATATGCAGAACACCATACAGACTTATAAAAATGACGGCTTGACAGATCAGGAAGCGGCAATGCGTGCATTTCAAGCAAAAAGTGAGGAAACGGCTCCCAGGAAACCGAAAGAACCGGAAAAAGTATCATTGTAATCCGGGATTCCGGAGCCGGAAAGAACCAACGAAAGGGGCGATGACATGGGAAAAGCGACAGGATTTATGGAATATCAGCGTGAGGAGACCCAAAAACGCAATCCGCTTATTCGGACAAATGACTGGCGTGAATATGATACCTCCTACTCTGATGAAACATTGATGACTCAGGGCGCCAGATGTATGGATTGCGGTACGCCTTTTTGTCAGATCGGAGAAGTCATCAACGGCGCCACAGCCGGATGCCCGATTTACAATTTGATACCGGAATGGAATGACCTGGTCTATAAGGGCAGATGGAAAGAAGCACTGGAGCGGCTGTTAAAAACGAACAACTTTCCTGAATTTACGGGGAGAGCATGTCCTGCACCGTGTGAAGGATCCTGCACACTTGCCATTTCAGATCCTGCCGTTACCATAAAAAGTATCGAACGGACGATTATTGATAAAGGATTTGAAAATGGCTGGATCTCACCGCGAATTCCGGACAAACGAACAGGGAAAAAAGTTGCTGTCATTGGTTCCGGTCCTGCCGGTCTGGCCAGTGCCGACCAATTGAATCAGGCCGGCCATCACGTTACCCTATATGAACGCCAGGACCGGGCGGGAGGCCTATTGATGTACGGTATTCCCAATATGAAACTGGAAAAAGATGTGGTCGAGCGCAGAATCCGGCTTCTTGAGCACGAAGGGATTGATTTCATCCTGAACACAGAAGCAGGCAAAGACATCTCCTTTGAGGCATTAAACCGTCAATACAATGTGGTCATCTTATGCATCGGCGCACAAAAACAGCGTGATTTGCCTTTGGAGGGAAGAGACACAGAGGGTGTTCATTTTGCGATGGATTATCTGACAGCTTCCACGAAGCAATTGCTGCAGGATGAAGACTTTATCGATGCCAAAGGGAAAGATGTCATCGTCATTGGCGGCGGTGACACAGGGGCAGACTGCATCGCAACAGCGCTTCGTCAAGAGTGCAACAGTGTGGTCCAATTCGGGAAACATCCAAAACCGCCATCAGCAAGAACCGGAAGCAATACGTGGCCGGAATTCCCGAATGTTTTCACCGTCGATTATGCTCATAAAGAAACAGCCGCTAAATTCGGGGAAGATCCGCGTCAATACTGTATTCAGACAAAGCGATTTGTTGCCGGTGAAGACGGTACGCTGAAAGAAGTGCATACCGTGGAAATGGAAAAAACAACTGATGAAAACGGCAAGGCAACATTTCGAGAAATACCCGGAACAGAACAGGTTTGGCCAGCCCAGCTTGTCTTTATTGCCATCGGTTTTGAAGGCCCCGATGCAGAGCTGAAGCAGTATGGTCTGGATACTGAAGATGGCAGCGTGAAAGCAACATACGGTGACTTTATGACCAATATCGATAACGTCTTTACAGCAGGTGATGCCAGACGCGGTCAAAGCTTAATCGTCTGGGCTATCAATGAAGGGAGGGAAGCAGCGCATAAAATTGATGACTATTTAATGGGAACCTCCGCACTGCCGTCGTATCTGAAAGAATCAGTTTAATATTTTGTAGAAAAGGATGAATACTGTTATGAACAAACAAGATATTTATAAAATGATTGACGAAGAAAGTGTGCGATTTATTCGGCTGCAATTCACGGATATGCTTGGGACGATTAAAAATGTCGAAATCCCATATAGTCAGCTGGAAAAAGCATTTGACAATAAGATGATGTTTGATGGGTCATCAATCGAAGGATTTGTCCGGATTGACGAATCAGACATGTATCTCTATCCTGACTTGGATACATTTGTTGTATTTCCGTGGACAGCGGAAAAAGGGAAGGTCGCCCGTTTTATATGTGATATCTATAATCCGGATGGAACGCCGTTTGAAGGCTGCCCACGTTATAATTTAAAGCGTAATCTGAAACGTATGGAGGAATTAGGCTATTCAGCATTTAATATCGGAACTGAACCAGAATTCTTCCTGTTTAAATTGGATGAAAAAGGTGACCCGATGATGGAGCTGAATGACAGGGGCGGCTATTTCGACCTTGCCCCAACTGACTTAGGTGAAAACTGCCGGCGTGATATCGTCCTGGAACTGGAAGAAATGGGATTTGAAATTGAAGCGTCCCACCACGAAGTTGCCCCCGGCCAGCATGAAATTGATTTTAAGTATTCCGATGCTGTGAAACATGCGGACGACATTCAAACATTTAAATTAGTCGTGAAGACGATCGCCCGGAAGCACAACTTGCATGCGACCTTCATGCCAAAACCGCTATTCGGCGTTAACGGATCCGGCATGCACGTGAATATGTCGCTGTTTAAAGACGGCAGGAATGTGTTCTATGATGAAAAAGGCGATATGCAGGTCAGCACTACATTGAAGCAATTTACAGCAGGCATTATCAAGCATGCCACGAATTTTACAGCTGTCACCAACCCAACGGTCAATTCGTATAAACGGTTGGTTCCCGGCTATGAAGCCCCTTGTTATGTGGCATGGTCAGGCCTGAACCGCAGCCCATTGGTCCGTGTGCCGTCCTCACGAGGGTTAAGCACCCGCATTGAAGCACGGAGTGTGGATCCTGCGGCAAACCCTTATATGACGCTTGCAGTGTTATTGTCTGCCGGACTGGATGGGATCGAGAATAAGCTGACACCACCAGAGCCAGTTGATCAAAATATTTACGAAATGGATAAAGCAGAACGTGAGGAGCATGGCATTAAAAGCCTTCCAGCGACCTTAATGGATGCACTTGAGGAACTTGATAACGATCCGGTCATTACAGAAGCGCTTGGCAACCATTTATATGAACACTTTGTTGAAGCAAAACAAATTGAATGGGATATGTTCAGAACCGCTGTACATCCATGGGAGCGTGAGCAGTACTTAACATCTTATTAATACGCTTGTATCCACATTCCGAATATACTCGTAAGAGCCTCCTCCAAGCTGCTGCTCAGAGGAGGCTCTTCGTTTCGTGGTGAAGGTTTTTATTGCAAATAAACGCTGTTTTCTCTAACGTGTCACGCCAATTCGCCATGACATATATAGCAAGCTTTTCCTTGCATTAATATATGACCATTGTCAGCCAGCTCAATGGTCAAATCACCGCCCGGCAGATGGACAAGGGTAGGCTGCGTTGTATTCAGCAGATTATTTAAGGCAGCTGCAGCAACAGAAGCACAAGCTCCCGTTCCGCATGCCATGGTGATTCCTGAGCCCCGTTCCCATACACGATAATTGATTTCCTGCTGATTTTTCACATGAACGACACCTATGTTCACGCGTTCCGGAAATAGACTCGAATGTTCAATGATTGGGCCAATCGTTTCCAAAGGCACCTTATCAACGTCATCAACAAATATAATCGCATGCGGGTTGCCCATCGATAGACAGGTTAATTGATACGACTTATCCCCAAATGTATACACCTCTTTAACCGCAGTTTCATCCGGATCGCCCTGCATGGGAATCATCTTTTTAGCCAGCCGCGGCTTTCCCATATCAACGGTGACATACGCTGCTTGATTATGGTGATTAACTGTTACATCGACAGTGACCACGCCGCCCAATGTTTCAATTGAAAAGCGGGGGTCTTTTGGATATTGGTTGTCGTACAGGAACTTTGCCACACAGCGTAAGCCATTGCCGCAATTCTTCGCCTCGGAGCCGTCTTTGTTGAAGATACGCATTTTAAAATCGGCTTGTTCCGATGCGCCAATCAGAATAATGCCGTCCGAGCCAATACCGAAAGACATATCGGATACACGCCTCGCAAGCTCCGGATAATCGTTTTCCGGTAGAATATTAGCTGAATGGCCCAGTTGGTCAAATACGACATAGTTATTGCCTAAGCCTTGCATTTTGGTGAACATCAACTCGCCGATACCCCCTTTAAAAAATGAACTTAACCGTGCTTAACCGTTTGCCAATCTCACCTAGAACACGCTCTTCTTCAGTTACTCTCTCTGCCTGGAATGTCACGGACAAGCGAACATACGACCCGGCGTCATCCCATGGTACAGTCGATATTAATAAGTTTTTGATTAAATAATGGCTGAATTCCTCGGCTGATTGAAACCCGGGTCCACCTTCGACCGCTTTTGGAATGCGCGTATATAAGAAAAATGACCCCTCAGGCTTTTCGACTTGAAAGCCCTGTTCACGCAGCACCTTGACTAAAATGTCCATCCGTCGTGAATATTTGGCCGCTGTTTGTTCGGTTATTTCCGGATGGGCCAGTGCATGGGATGCTGCTTTCTGGATGGGAATAAATTGACCGGAATCAGAATTATCCTTAATCGTCTTAAACGCCGAAATAAGTTTTGCGTTGCCGGCCACAAAGCCGATCCGCCAGCCGGTCATATTGAATGATTTTGATAAAGAATGCAGTTCAATCCCAACATCTTTGGCCCCCGGTACGGATAAGAAGCTGAGTGGTTTCTCATCAAAGACAAGAGAAGCGTATGCCGCATCATGGATTACGATTAATTCATGTCTCTTGGCAAATGCCACAACCTCTTCAAAGAATTCCCGCGTTGCCACAGCTCCGGTTGGGTTATTCGGGTAATTCAGATAGAGTAATTTGGCTTTCTCAAGCACATCATCTGACAATGAATCTAGCTCTGGTAAAAAGGAATTGTCAGCATGAATCGGCAGGTAAACGACCTCACCGCCTAAATATTCGGTATGTGTCCCCAGCACCGGATAGTTTGGGGTCGGCATAATGGTGATATCCCCGGGATTAATAAAAGCTTTCGGGAGTATTGACAAAGCTGATTTAACACCGATCGCATGGTTTATTTCGGTCTCCGGATGCAAGTCGCTGACATTAAAAACGTTTCTCATATAAGCAGTAGCAGCCTGTTTGAATTCATCGATGCCATTGTCCGAATAGAAGCGGTTCTCCGGCTTTTGGCTTTCCTCTGCTAACGTATTGACGAATGGTTGAGCAGCCATTGAATCCGGTTCACCGACCCCCATATCAATTAATTCCGTTTCCGGATGTGCGTTTATAGCCTCGCGTTTGGCCTTTTTGATCTTTTCAAATTTGAAATCACTCGTTTTCACACCAAAGTCAGAACCGCCGATTCGCTCGGCAAATAACTTCTGGATATAGTCCGTCTCCATCATTAAAATACCTCCAAACGTGAATAACTGATTAGCAAAATCGTATCACGCTTAGGAGGGAAAAGGCTTTAGACAAATTGAAGTAATCTTTGTACTTTTTGGGGAGGAATAAAGAAAAGGTTTCCTTGGCCGTTGTATGAATGCCTTTACCGCACTTGTGATGGGCTTTTACCTGTGTATTTTTTAAATTGTCTGCTGAAAAAATGCAAGTCGTTATAACCGAGTACAGATGCTGTTTCTGTTACGGTCATGCCGGCGTAATGAAGTAAATGCTCTGCTCGTTTAATCCGGCAATACACAATATAGGTCTTGACTGTATGGCCGATAATCTTCTTGAACTTTTGCGAAAAATAGCGCTCCGATAGATCTGCGCGTGCGGCTAAACTCCCAACGGTATGTGGCTTACCGGGATGTTGTTGAATATGATTGGCGATTTCACGAACTGTTTCAACAAGGCTATGACTGGCATCTTTCAATTCTGCCTGCTTTTCTTTTTCTTCTCTCAGAAGCTGGATCACCAGCTGCTTCAAAATCAGCTTAGCTTCAATTTTTGCACCGTAGGGCTGGATTAACGATAAGCGGACATATTGTGTCAATAATGATTCAAAATTAATACGCTTATCGACAATTTGATGCGAGGAGGGGATTAATTGAGGTGTGTCCATCACATCAAAATGAATATAAGTTAACACGAAGGGGTTTTGCGGATTATGTGTGGCTGTCGTTTCATCACCGGGTTTAAATAAAAAGCAGTGGCCTTTTTCGATTCTGTATGTTTCCCCATTCAATACCAATTCACCTTCACCATTCCAAACATAAAATAAGTCATAGTTCGGCATTGGCTTCTCCCGCTTTTTCCATTCCCAATTTGGTTCACAATGAATGGTTGCAAGCGCTGGTTTTAATATAAAACGTTCTGGATTTAAATAAAGCATTCAATACCTCCTCTGAATAGGAAATGAAAAACGGGTGGAAGAAGCAGGGAAGGGGGATTCACCTTCACTAATCTTTACGTCCCTTTTCCTGTTTGACCTGCTTAATCCAGTCATTGATTTGTTCTTTGGTCCATCCAGCTTTGTCTCCAATCATAACGGTTGGCCCCGGTAGCAAATCTCTTCCTTTGTAGACGGATAGCTGCCTTGTGCTGTAATTCATTCCTTCTTCTTTGGCCAAATCGGCGAATTCTTTAAGCCCGTAGTATTGCACTGGTTTTTTTGAAGTCATTTAAGCACCCCGATTACATCAATTATTTTTCTTCCAGCGTGTTTTGTACAAAATTACAATTGTCGACAGGCTGATGATCATGGAAGCGATGGAAATAGCGATCGTCACTGTTGTCCCCCCCTTTTTCTCAAAGAGGGCAGGGTAGGTTATCACACCCTTATTGATAGATTATACCAGGTTGTTGATTAAGTCAACAAGTTGATGGTCGAATGCAAGTAGTACCAAGTATCATTCGTAAGTTCTTTGCTATCACCCCTTTTTAATAGACGATGGAAGATGTGTCAATCCACCATTAGATAGCAGCCGACATTCAAAAGTACTCTGATAAAGTTGTTTGTCCATAAACATGCTACTATCTCTTTTCGTCCTCTCGATTTAAGGGTATAATTGACTTGCTTGGAACTGATTACCAAACCGTGGTTCATTCCATGCTACACGAAGGGGTGATAGTTTTGACTGTCAGAACACTCGCTGTCAATGCAATTCTGGCTGTTGCTTATGTTGTTTTGTCATTGGCCACAGCCCCGCTTGCATTCTCCACTATTCAGTTTCGGATTCCTGAAATGTTAAATCATCTCGTCATCTTTAACACAAAATATTTTTACGGTATCGTACTGGGCGTCTTTTTGATCAATTTAATTCCGCCGACGGGGATGTACGACCTGGCATTCGGCGTAGCCCACACGGTGCTGTCGCTCGCATTCGTCATGTTCCTGGCGACGTTTATTAAACATAAATTGATTTTAATGGTTATCAACACGATTGTATTTACGTTGACTATGTTTATCATCGCGTATCAGCTTATTATGGCCGCCGACTTGCCTTTTCTGCAGACATGGCTGACGTCCGCTGCAGGTGAATTTATTGTTATGGCTCTCGGGATTCCGATTATGTATATGCTGAACAAGAGATGGAATTTCAATGAGCTTATGGAAAGACATTAATGGTGTTTTTATTCAAGCTGATATATGACATTTCATTCGACGTTTAACGACAAAATTCGGGAAGTGACAGGCACCCCCTTGACATTCCCATCCAAGTGGAGCATAATAAATCTTAAATTAATTTAAGGTTCGGCGTTGACAGGGGTCAGTAAATAGTACATGGAACGAAAGAGAACGGAGTCCACCGGCTGAAAGACTCCAGCGTTTTTAGGCTATTGAACCTACCCTTTGAGCTGCTGGGGAACAACCCAGCCGTTCTCCCGCGTTACGGGGAAGAGAAGGGCATCATTTTTCGATGCCAATAAAGGTGGTACCGCGGAGTGCAGACTCTTTTTCCGTCCTTTGCAACATTGTGCGAAGGGTGGAAAAAGAGTCTTTTTTACTTTCTAAGGGAGATGTATGATTCTATGGCGAAAAAACGAATTGTGGTGAAGATCGGCAGCAGTTTGTTGACGAATAAAAACGGCGGGCTCAGCGACAGCAAACTGAACGAACACGCTGAGGCATTGACATATCTGAAAAAACAAGGCTATGAAGTGATCCTGATTTCCTCAGGAGCTGTTGCGGCCGGCTTTAGCGAGCTTGGTTACCCGTCCCGTCCTGTAACACTGGCAGGTAAACAAGCGACAGCGGCAGTGGGGCAGGGATTGTTAGTGCGGGCTTACACAGAGGCATTAAAAGCTCATGGCATTATTGCCGCACAATTGCTGTTAACGCGAAATGTTTTTGGCAATCAGGCACAATATGGGAATGTTTACAGTACGCTGACTGAGCTTCTGAAGCGGTCAGTTTTGCCGATTATAAACGAAAATGACTCGGTTGCAGTTGATGAATTGACTTTCGGAGACAATGATATGCTGTCTGCACTGGTCAGTGGTCTGGTCCATGCTGATTTTTTGATCATGCTGACGGATATTAACGGACTGTATGAGAGCAATCCGCGGACAAACCGATCAGCAAAACGTTACGACTTTTTGCCTGCCATTACAGAGGAACTTTTTGATCATACCAAAAGCGGTTCAGGGTCCAAGTTCGGAACAGGCGGCATGGCTTCGAAACTGTCAGCTGCACAAACAGCCCTGTCACTCGGCGTTCATGCATTTGTCGGATCCGGTACCGGACAGGAAAAACTTATGGATATTCTGAATGGAAAAGGCGATGGCACCTATATTGGTGACAGCATGACTCATATTTTGAATAAGCCGAAACAATGGATTGCGTTTCATTCACCTATTTCCGGAAAAATCGAAATTGATGCAGGGGCAGAACAAGCGATTATTTCGAACGGAAAAAGTTTGCTGCCGGCAGGAATAAAAGCATTTGAAGGCAGTTTTGACATAGGCGATGTGGTCGAAATCATTAACGCCAACAAAATGGTTATCGGGAGAGGACAGGTGAATTATTCATCGTCAGATTTACATAGAATCAAAGGGCTCGCAAGCGGAGAAGCCATGGTAAAAACAGAACGAAACCGCCCGGAAGCGATTCATCGTGATCGATTGGTACTATCTTTAAAGGAGGAAATTCTATGAGCGAATTAATCACAAAAGCCAAGAAGGTAGAGGCGTCCTCTCAGGAACTAGGTATTAAAACCACAGATCAAAAGAACGCCGCATTACATGTGATTGCTGAACAACTCATAAGTGAAACGAATTTTATCATCAACGAAAATGAAAAAGACATCGCAGGCGCCAAACAAAAAGGTTTTCAAGAGGCCTTGATCGACCGTCTTGTGTTAAATGAACAAAGAATTAATGATATGGCGGATGCGCTCAAACAACAGGCTGCCCTGAGTGATCCCATCGGAGAAGTGCTGGAATCGTGGGACCGCCCAAATGGCATAAATATCGAAAAAGTTAGGGTTCCCTTAGGTGTCGTCGGGATGATATATGAGGCAAGGCCTAACGTGACGGTGGATGCCGCAAGTCTTTGTTTGAAAACAGGAAATGCGGTCCTCCTGCGAGGAAGTTCCTCAGCCCTTTACTCCAATAAAGCGCTTGTAGACGTTATTCACCGTGCACTTGAGCAATCGGATCTTCCTGAAGATGCCGTACAGCTGCTTGAAGATAATAGCAGGGAAACAGCTGCTGAAATGTTCAAGCTGAATGACTATCTTGACGTTCTAATTCCACGCGGCGGACAAAACCTCATTCAAACCGTCGTGGCACAATCGTCAGTTCCGGTATTGGAAACGGGTTCGGGAAATTGTCACGTCTTTATTGATGAAACCGCAAAACCACAAATGGCGATTGATATAACCGTCAACGCCAAAACACAACGCCCGTCAGTCTGTAACGCTACGGAAACGGTCATTGTCCATGAAGCGTGGGCGAAAAAGCATTTGCCTGAGCTCGTTAAGGCACTTGAAGACCATCATGTTGAATTGCGGGGTGATGACAGAGCACAGGAAATTGCCTGGGGCCTTGTGCCGGCAACAGAAGAAGACTGGGCAACCGAATACCTGGATAACATTATAGCCGTCAAAATTGTTTCAAACGTTCATGATGCCATCGCACACATCAATCATTACGGTACACACCATTCAGAGGCTATTATGACAGATTCGGACGAGAGCGTTCTGAAATTCTTCAACAATGTGGATGCCGCAGCCCTTTATCATAACGCTTCAACGCGTTTTACAGATGGTTTTGAATTCGGGTTCGGTGCTGAAATCGGCATTAGCACGCAAAAATTGCATGCCCGCGGACCGATGGGGTTGCCCGCGTTAACTTCAACAAAATATACCATTCGCGGCGAGGGGCAAATCAAGGAATAGACTCCTAAACTTCCTTTGGACAGATAAGGTTGTTGGCTCGACAATGTGGGTTGTTTGGGTAGCATTTAATACTGTGTAAGTGCTTTGGATGACACAGTATGGTAACAAGAAAAATTTCAATCCAGATTTTGTTCATCAAGCCTTCCGCTTAGTTGCAGAGGAAAAGCCAGTCAGATTTCGGTCTTGGCTTTCCGGCTGATAAATCAGAATCACATAAATGATAATTTCTGGCAATTAAACATTACTCTCTATCAAAATGAGTCGTATTTAAGGAATAATACTCCTGAAAGAAAAAACTTATGCTATAATAGATTTAGTGTGATAAGGCTTTCGTAGGTGGTGGCTCACTCCCTCTTTGAAAGGGGGTGATATCTATGATAGTTTATGAATCATTAATCGTGATGATTTCTTTTGCAGTGCTTGTCGTTGCGATCCTGTCAGAAAAAAATAACCACCCTGTCAGCCTAGCCAGCATTTAGGGTGAATTACTTTTCCCGATGTGAGCTGCCCCCTTGAAGGGCTATCACACATAAGGCCGTTTGGTGTTACTAGCACCATTCGGTCTTTATTAATGTATTTCTTATCTAATTATATTATACATCATTTGTTGGAATTATAAAATAAAAAGTCCGTTCTTTTTTTCGTTGCTCTTTACATACGTAGCGGTGTCCCGTGAATCGTTTCATTATTCAGGAAGATACCAAATTAAATCCGTTTATTTATTTATCAATCGAACTATAAACAGTATTGGAAGAGGTTTCCCGCGTTTACAAGCAAGAAAAAGAGCATGCAGCCTTTTTAGTGAACATTCAGGAAACAGATTTGGCGGGCCATGCTGAAAATGTAGACTGGTATTGCGAATTGTTAACCGAAATCGATCAATGGCTTAATGGTTATGTTCAACTTATGAATGAGGAGGACATTTTAATTGTCATGGCTGATCATGGAAATGACCCGACAATTGGCCACTCCAATCATACACGTGAGTATGTTCCAATAATGGTTTTTGGCGATAAGGTGAAAAAGACAGACATCGGACTAAGGAACACGATGGCAGATATCGGAGCAACCTTTTGTGACTTTTTTAGATTACAAGAAACGAATGAAGGGAAAAGTTTTTTAAGTGAAATAATTTAAATGAGAGGTAATCAATGCTCTAATTACCCCAAAACAAGAAGGGGACCAGACTTTGCGCCCGATCCCCCTCAACACTAAGCTTCTGACGCTGATTGTTTATCATCATTTAATGCTGCGTTATTTTCTCTCGTCGAAAAACGCGGGTACCCCGTTGCAATGGCGATCACACCCGCTATTCCGAGCAGAACCGGGTAAATACTATAGGGCATGATGGAAACGGGCGATATCGATGCAATGCCGGCAACCGCCAGGAGTTGTGCGCCATATGGCAAAATGCCTTGGAAAGTACTTGCGAAAATATCCAGCACGCTTGCTGTTCGGCGCGGGTCGACACCAAATCGTCCTGAAATCTGTTTAGCTAATGAGCCGACGCTGATAATCGCAATGGTATTGTTGGCCGTTGACAGGTCAAAAACACTGACAAGTCCTGCGATCCCCGCTTCAGCACCTTTTCTCGAGCGAATCCGAGTGCTGATAACGTGCAGCAGGAAATCAATCCCGCCATTTACGCGAATCAGTTCAACCAACCCGCCAAGTAAAATCGATAACAGGGCCAACTCCTGCATGCCAGCCATGCCATCGCCAAGCAAATTCAGGAATTCCATGACATCGAATGTACTGTAAAAAAGCCCAACAGCCCCGGCGAAAACGATTCCGCCGATTAATACGTAAATCACATTCACCCCGGCGACGGCAAAAATGAGTACCGCAAGATAGGGCAGTACCTTCACCAGATCATACGGGTGATCACCGCTGATCGATCCGCCAGCATCCCATGTCATGACACCGAAAATAATAGCGGTCACGATGGCAGCCGGAAGAGCAATAAAGATGTTGACTTTAAATTTATCGTTCATTTTGACAGCCTGTGTTTTGACGGCCGCGATGGTTGTATCCGAAATGATGGATAAATTATCACCGAAAATCGCTCCGCTGATGATCGACCCTAAAATTAATGGGGTGCTCATTCCGGTCTGATCAGCAAGACCAACACCAATCGGAGCGAGCGCAACGACCGTGCCGACCGAACTCCCCATGGAAATGGAAATGAAGCAGCTGATAACAAATAACCCGACAATCAGAAGGTTTTCAGGTACGAAAGTCAGGCTGAGATTGACGGTTGAATCAACTGCACCGACGCCCTCCGCGACTGCGGAGAACGAACCTGCCAGCAGATAAATGATAACCATAAGCATGATGTTGGGGTGCCCGGCCCCTTTGGTCAAATGATCAAGTTTATCTTGAAAAGTGATTTTTCGGTTCATAAACAATGCAGCCAGTACAGCGATAAAGACCGCAACAAGTACTGGTAATTTATAAAAATCTCCATTAAGAAGACCGGAACCGATAAATAAAACTAGAAATATGATAAATGGCAATAATGCCGATGCGCGTCCCTTGTTCATTTGTTGTGTATTCATTGCTGTTCCTCCATTCGTTGCTGGATTCTTGTGGGCTCAGGGTTTGTGGATGATATATTGTGAAAAAATCTGGTGTACTGGTTGTCCGTTGTTTTTAAGCCGAAAAACAAAAAAACCTCCCGTTTTGGAAGGCGTTCGTCCGGACACCTTATCTTTCAAAACGCTTGAACCGCGATTTGCTGGAATTGGCACCTTGCAATTGTTTGCAGGTTGCCGGGCTTCATTGGGCCAGATCCCTCAGCCACTCCGGATAAGTTATATGAAATTAGTTGATAAATAAAATATAATAGACGAAGACAGATGTGTCAAGGCATCATCAATTCTATGAAGCGCGAGGCTTCATCTTTAAATATGAAAAACCGGGGTACTAGGATTAAATGTGAAAATCCCACTCGACCTTTATTGACAAAACCCGGGAAGTGACAGGCACTGGTCCAGGGTCTTGGACCTTTGGTGAACTTTTGTTTATCATAGCATTATCCTTATAGTTTGAGGTGAAAAACTATGAATCAGCTTGCTTTAGTCGGCTGTTTTTTCTTATTAACAAATGGATCCGTGTCACAATTGTCTGTGCCTATGCCTGCCATCGTCTGGGATATTTTATCCGGCGTTGCATTAGCCTTTTATACATTATATGCCGTTTCTCTTCTCGCACAATATGATTCGCTTTTTGTCGTTGGCTGGGCAATGGTTATCGGCGGTCTGGCATTAAGTTTTATCCATCCGCCCTGGCAAATGGATTATGCAAGCTTAACAGCAGACATTTATGTATACCTCTTTTTCGTTATCATGTTAGGCACGATGATTGCATTTTGGTTCTATATTGAAAGCTTACAAAGCCTTTCACCTAAAGAAACAAGTCTGCTGGGCAGTTTGGAACCACTGTCAGCTGTTTTAACAACTGTCATTTGGCTAAATGAACCGTCTGGATAATTTCAATGGACCGGGACGGCTTGTATTATTGGGATGACTTTGTTGCTGGCATTTCATTCAGGGTCTTCCCGAAAGAAGAAGGTAGATAAAGAGTCCCCAAGAGTTGGATGATTTCCACCAACTCGAGGGGGGCCTTTATGTATAAGGACTTAAATACTATATTCTCCACAAATATAAGTGATTTATGTTGATTTTGTTGAATATATTGAATTTAAATAGTAAACTATAAGTAGAAAGGGGCGATTCAAATGGCAACTACAATGGACCGTGAACAAGAAACATTATGGGATACGGTGAAATTTTTAAACCAATTACACGATAAAGAAAAAGCTGAAATCCTTTTAAAAACAACGATTGAAAAATCATTGAGACTGATGAATGTTTATACACCTGTAGTATTACAATTGCATTTCTCCATTCCAGGTGAAAACGATTTGGATGAGTTGAAACAATTGGATGCAGCTATACGGGGGAAAATGGAAACATCCCAGTCTGAACAAACATTTGAAGAAGTACTGGATTATATCGATATGATCAGCAAAATGACACAAAAACCTCAAGAAACGAACAAGAAAATGTTGGCATCAATTCTTGAAAAAAAGACACAGAAAACTGTCCGCGTTGGGAAAAGAGCTCACGCACCATTGGATAAATTAGCTGCAGCAGAGGCGAACAAAGAAAGCAATCAGCAATTCTATACAACCAGTGAGGCAGCCCGTAAATTAGGACTCAGTGATCAAACAATACGGAGAATGTGTGAAAATGGAAAGTTTAAAGGTGCTTATCGTTCAGAAGGTGGACATTGGCGGATTCCTGAAGATAACTTTATAACATCGAAGAAACAGGATAAAAAAATTGATGAATTATTTGAACAAATCGATAGAAAAAATAGAGAAGCGGGGGATGTAGATGAGTTCGATCTTTAAACGAAATAGTCCCCCGAAGGTATTTTTGGATACCACGGTGTTGTGTGGAGCTTTACGAAAAGATGGTATCAACCGCAAAATCCTCAGAGCTGCGCAATTTCCCCATTTTTATCGACCTATCATTCAAAAGTATGTTTATTTGAATTTGTCCGAAATGCTTCAAACGGACTTGGAAAAGGCAATCGTATGCTAAAATATGATGGTCAGGAGATTGAATTCTTTTTAAACGAATTCTTGAGTCCAATAACAGCGTATTATGCGGAGCTTCCTGTTAACAGTATTGTTGGCCGTTATAGTGTGGAAACGATTATGAGAGAAAATCGTCCGATTGGAGCGGTTCTAACTGAGCTAAGTGGTTGCAGTAATGAAATGGCGGAACAAATAGCCTATTCTTTGGAAATGAGTGAACCACTTTATCGCTTTGATCAAGAAGATTTTCATGTGTGGGTAACAGCAATTCAGGAAGAATGTGATTACATAGTCACCGCTAATAGCAGACGATTCCCTGCAAAAACAGGAAATATAGAACGAATTCATCCCATCGAATTTTACGATTGTTTAGATTCAGCTGCAGAGTGAAAGTATGGCAAAACGAAAAACATTGGAACAAAAGAAGGAAGAAGTTAGGGATCTGACAACGAAAATGAATGACGCCATTGATTATTATTTTGAATCGCCGGAACAAATGAATGAGTTAATGTCGTTCATGTTGAAGTTTTATCATTATTCGCCTAAGAATGCGGCGTTAATTCGCAGTCAATTTGAAGGTGCAGAGGCTGTCGGTAGCTATAACTTCTGGAAGGAAAAAGGATTTCAAGTTCAGAAAGGTGAAAAAGCCCTTAAGGTATTAGTGCCAAACAAAACGGCGTCGAAATTCAAAACGGCTGAAGGTAAATGGAAAAACATGAAGTATGCAACGGAAAAAGAGAAAGAACGGGTTGATAAAGGGGAGTTGGCACAACGTAAAAGCCGATTATATTTTTCCACCGGCAATGTGTTTGATATAAGTCAGACGAATGCCAAAGAAAGTGATTTGCCAGAGATTTTCCCGAATAAGTGGATGGAAGGTGATGTTGCCAATTATCAAACGATGCTGGCGAGTATGAATAGAATAGGCGACAAGCTGAATGTCACGATTGGCGAGCCGTTTGATGAATTGGGAGCAGCAAAAGGAGCCTTTTATCATAGCGTTCATGACAAAAATAATGGCCATATTGGATTGAATCACCGAAATGGTGAACTACAGAATGTCAAGACATTATTGCATGAACTTGGTTATCCCAAGCTGCATAATCCAAAAAATGAAAATTATCAAGCTATGCCAGCAGAGGAGAAGGAATTTCAGGCGGAAATGATGGCTTATGCGGTAGCATCCTATTTTGACATTGATACCAACGATTATTCCCTTCGTTATTTGGCCAATTGGACTCAAGACAAAGAGATGAAGGATAAAACGAAGCTATTAGCTGATGTCCGTGAAACGGCCGTTGAATTTATAGAGGAAATGGAACTGGATTTGGTGAAAGAACGTGATAAAGAACAGGATCAAGAAAAGAACATGATGTTACTACAATACGGCATGAATCAGGTAACTGATATAAAAGATATATCTCTGCAGGAAATAAAGGAATTTGCCAATGAGAATACAAATAGTGTTGCATTTAACGAAATGCAAGCATCTGGGAATCTGACGGAAGAGGCTTATTTGAAGCAATTTAATGAAATATCTGCAGGTAAATATGCTGTCATCGATAAAACAATTGATGAACCGCAGTTGTTGATTCAATGGTCGGAAGCGCCAGAGTTAAAGGATAATACGATGTATCCTTTTGCAAAAGGTAATGAGAAGATGGAAGCATTGGAGGAAAAATATCGACAAGAAGCAGGTTATCATAAAACACGATACCAGTGGTTCTGCCGGCAAATGATCATTCAATGCCTAGGCTTGTGAGTATACAAGACAGACTGGATATTGGTGATGGAGCATATGTTCACCCTTATCGGAAAATGGCCGAAATGACACAAGAGCAGCAAAAAATGTTAGACGATGCTTATCACAATCGTCTTATTGAAACAGAAAAAGAGGAATTAGAGGAGTTAAAGATACAACAGCAGTCAGAGCAGGGTCAAAATAATTACGATGATGGCTTGTATTGGTATGAAATGCGTCAGCGTCCAGTTTCATTAGGATGTCAGCCGAAAGGGTTTGTGGAATTTGATGATGATAAAGGGCAATATGGTATCGTTGCATATGATAGAGAATTGACCGATAAAGAATTAAATGATTTTGAGATCAAGGAATGGAATCTTAAGCAAGATAAAGAAAAGGAGAAAGAACATATACAGAAACTAGAGATGGGAATATAGCAAGTACCACTTATTTATTTTGTAACAAAAACGGTTGATTTTTAATCGCTTTTACTATAATTTGATTTGTTGGAAAGCCCGTTTCCTCGGTTTTGAAAATGTTCATTCAGAGTTGTTCAGCGGAAGGTAGGGCGAAAACAATTATATGACAAAGAACGGATATATGTTCAGCATTCATTGAATATAGGAATTGCTAACGATACGATCGTCGTATGAACCGTGAATCATAAATGCATTTAATACCTGAGATAAATAACATGTGTAGTATACATGGGATTAATGTATTCAAAACCGAAGAGAGCTTTTTCCCTTTTTTATATGTGTCCCCATATCTATATTTTTGGTATATTGGTTGTATAGGCAAATTGTAGGAGGAACTATCGTGGGAAAATTAACATTACAACAATTAGAATCACATTTATGGGAATCAGCAAACATATTAAGAGGATCGATTGATTCTTCTGATTATAAAAATTACATATTTGGTTTATTATTCTTGAAAAGACTTAGTGATGTCTTTATCGAAACCGCAAAAGAAATAGAACGAGAAGAAAATGACGATTACGGATGGTATGACCGTGATGAACATCAATTCTTCGTCCCTGAGCGAGCACGTTGGACTCATATTCAAGTGCAGACAAACGATATTGGAAATTCGATAAACATAGCTTTTGAAGCATTGGAAGAAGAGAATCCATCACTGGTAGGTGTCTTAGCTAACATCGATTTTAATGATAAGGATAAATTGCCTGATAAATTGTTACTGCAATTAATACAGCATTTTTCTTCGATTGATTTAAGTAACGGGAATTTATCGGAACCTGATATGCTCGGTCGTGCTTATGAATATTTAATTAAAAAATTTGCCGATGACGCAGGGAAAAAGGGTGGAGAATTCTATACCCCAACTAAGGTGGTAGAACTCATTGTAAACTTGATTAAACCAGAAGAAGGGATGCGTATATGTGACCCAACGGTTGGTTCAGGAGGGATGCTTATTCAATCAGTTGACTACATAAAATCACAAGGTGCTGACCCACGTAATTTATCGTTACATGGTCAAGAGCGAAACTTAAGTACATGGGCGATTTGTAAGATGAATCTTCTCTTGCATGGTTTAAGTGACCATCGTATTGAACGTGAAGACACGATTCGTCAACCAAAATTATTAGGAGACGATAAGGAATTACTATTATACGACCGTGTTATTGCAAACCCTCCATTTAGTCTAAAAAATTGGGGCCATGAAGAGGTTGAAACTGATGAATATGGGAGATTTTTATTTGGTTTGCCTCCAACTGATAGAGGTGATTACGCATTTGTTCAACATATGTATTCGGCACTTAATGCTCGTGGGAAGGCTGGAATAGTATTACCTTTGGGTGCTTTGTCACGAGGCAAACCTTCAGGAAAAACAATGCGTATGGGGTCTGAAGGAATTATAAGAAAAGGGCTCATTGAAGATGATGCAGTAGAAGCCGTAATTAGCTTGCCTGATAATATTTTTTATGGGGATGTTGCAATACCTGCGGCAATATTAATCCTTACTAAGCATAAGGAAGCAGAAAAAGTGGGTAAGGTAATTTTTATTGATGGTTCACGAAATTATAAAACAGGTAAAGGTCAGAACTTTATAGGAGAACAGGATATAGATACTATAGTTAAATGCTTTGATGACTTTGAAGATAAAGAGGGGATTTGTTCTATAGTTTCGAATATAAGACTTAGGGATGAAGGTTATAACCTTCATGTAGGTAGATACGTAAATCCAATTGTTAATGTAGAGCCTGTTGAACTAAATAACATGTACAGAGAAGTTAGTAAAAGTGAAGGTACCTTTGTAACTGAAGTTCAAAAATTCATGGATAATTTAGACAAACTTAATTCTAAGATATCTGTTCAAAATACAAGTAATAAATGGCCTGAAAAGAATTTGCGTGATTTTTTTAAAGAAGTATCAATAAAAAATAAAGATGATGCAGATTTACCAGTACTATCTGTTACTAAAAACAATGGTATTATGCTAGCAAGCGAGAGATTTAATAAGCAGGTGCATTCTGATGACACAAGTGGATATAAGGTTATTAAGGATGGGCAATTTGTGTATGATCCAATGCTATTATGGACGGGGGCTATCGGTGTACAGAACGTTGTAGATGTCGGGTTGGTTAGTCCAGCATACTATGTCTTAGAATGTTTAGATGACGATATGTCAATATACTTCAAGAGTATTATGCAGACAAAATTGATGGTTGAACGATATAAATCAAGATCTGAGGGGACTAATCAAAGAAGAAGAAAGGTCCAAATTGACGACTTTTTGGATATTAAAATTCCAATCCCTCCCGAAGAAATTTTAACTGACTTAATTAAATACCTTAAATTAAAAGAACAAACCACTACTAACTTAAAAAAATATCTTTCTGATTTAAACGCTCTGAGTGCGGGGTTAATGGATAATTTTGTAGTCGGCAACATCACTTTAAAAAATGAATCAAAAAAGTAAGAATCAATCATTTCTTAATTAGGGAGGTTTAAACATGACTTTAACCCAAGATTGGAATGAACAAGAATTAGTAGAAAATCGATTGATTGAACAACTCCAACAGCTTGGCTACACGTATGTGCATGGCACTGATCTTGATAAAGAACGAACCTCGCAAACGGAAGTTGTTTTAATAGAACGATTAATAAAAGCTATAAAACGGCTGAATCCATGGTTGAATGAAAACAACTTAAACAAAGTAGTACGTAGGATGACCCATATGGAAGTGACCAGTTTAATGGAAGCTAACCAGCGTTTTCATGAGTTACTCATTAATCAGTTGTCAGTTCAACAGGATGTAGGCAGTGGACGTAAAAACCAAACAGTTAAGCCTATTGACTTTTATAACATCGATAATAATGACTTCATCATAACCAATCAGTTCAGTTATACCCGTGCGAATGATACGATTCGTCCTGACATTATGCTCTATGTGAATGGACTGCCATTAGTGGTAATTGAGTGCAAAAGTCCAGCCTTGCCTCCAGATGAACAAATCGGGCAAGGAGTGAAACAGTTAAGCCGCTATCAACAAGAAAATGAAGCACTATTCCATTATAACCAATTCCTGATTTCCACAAGTAATGACCGTGCGGAGGTTGGTACAATTGGTGCAAATGTGCAGCATTACAGTGCATGGAAAGAACCCTATCCATTATCAGTGAAAGATGTTGGTGAAAATCCTTCTCCGCAAGATATTTTGACGGCAGGGATATTAGACAAAGAACGTCTTTTTGATATTATCTTAAACTTTATCGTCTATGAACCAGAAGATGGTCGAGTGATCAAGAAGATGGCACGTTACCAGCAATACCGTGCAGTAAATAAGGCTGTTAAACGGATAATAACAGGTGAACATCCACAAGCTCGTGGCGGTGTTATTTGGGCAACGCAAGGATCAGGAAAATCATTATCGATGGTCTTTTTGTCGACGAAGTTACGTCGTATTCAGCAGTTAGAGAACCCCGTCATTGTTGTGGTCACGGACCGACAGGATTTAGATACGCAAATCACTGCAACATTTAAGCGGTGTGGTTTTCCAAATCCTCAACAGGCTGAATCAGTTGAGGAACTTAAAAGCCTTCTTCAAAAAGGTCCTGGAACTACGGTAATGACATTAGTTCAGAAGTTCCAAGCAGATGAGGATGAAGATTATCCTTTATTGACTGATTCTAAAAATGTCGTTGTCTTAGTTGATGAGTCCCACCGTTCCCAGTATAGTTCGTTAGCAATGAATATGCGGATTGGCCTGCCCAATGCAACGTATATTGGATTTACGGGAACACCGATTGATAAAGAAGATAAAAGTACGCTAAGAACTTTTGGAACATACATCGATAAGTATCCGATTGAAAAAGCTGTGGAAGATGGTGCTACAGTCCCTATCTTTTACGAAGCACGTCTGGTTGATTTACATGTTCAGGGGGAAACAATCGACACATTATTTGATCGTTTTTTCCGAAACTATTCTGATGAAGATAAGGAACGAATAAAGCAAAAATATGTAACGGAAGAAGCGATTACTGCCTCACCGAAACGACTTAAAACAGTTGTAATGGACATTATTGATCATTTTGAACAACATATTAGACCGAATGGTTTTAAGGCACAGATTGTTACCGTTTCTCGTGAAGCAGCTGTCGCATATAAAGAATTAATGGATGAATTAAGTGATTATGAATCAGCTGCTATCATTTCGGACGGCAATAATGATTCTGAGAAAATGAAACAGTATACTTTATCACGTGCGAAGGAAAAAGAGGTTATCAGTCGATTTAAGAAACCGTTGGATGAAGATCCGCTCGCTTTTTTAATCGTGTGTGATAAGCTTTTAACAGGTTTTGACGCACCAATTGAACAGGTCATGTATTTGGATAAACCGTTAAAGGAGCACAATCTTTTGCAAGCGATTGCTAGAACGAACCGAACGTATAATAAGAAGACACACGGCTTGATTGTCGATTATTACGGCGTTTCTCAATTCTTGGAAGAAGCTCTGGGTATCTTTCACGAAGAAGATATTAAAGGTGCGATGAATCATGTCGATGAAGAAATACCACGATTACAATCCCGTCATCGCAGGGTAATGCAATTCTTTGATTATATCAATAAGAGCGATCTGGAATCTTGTTTGAAAGTACTGGAACCAGAAGATATTCGCAATACGTTTGATACAGCCTTCAAAAAGTTTTCCGAAAGCATGGATATGGTCATGCCAAGTCCAAAAGCAAAGGCATATGTTGATGATTTGAAATGGCTGGGAAAAGTTCGAAAGCTGGCTAAATCCCGTTTCTATGTTAATGATGGAATAATGGATATTTCTGATTGCGGTGGCAAAGTTCGTGAACTGATAGAAGAATACATTTATGCATCCACACCTGAAATTTTATTTGAGCCAGTGAATATCTTGACGAATAAATTTGATGAGAAGCTGGATGAATTAAAAACACCAGAAGCTAAGGCTGCTGAAATGGAACATGCAATTAAACACGAAATACGGATTAAGTTGGATGAAAACCCTGTTAAATATACATCAATTAAAGAGCGATTGGAGCAACTGATTGAGCAGCGCAAGGCTCGCCAGTTAACGATTGAAGAGCTTCTTGAAGAGTACCAAGCCATGCGGGAAGAAATGATGGATTTGGAGAAGGAAAGTCAATCAATTGGGCTAAACGATGCCAGGCAGTTACCATTTTATCAATTATTGGAACAACAATTGCCTGATGATGTGGCGCACGACAGCTTGAAAGATTTAACCGAAATCATCACTGATATTATTCAGGATAATGCAGTCATTGATTGGACAGAAAAAGAAGATGTAAAACGTGAAATGAGGAAGAAGCTAAAGAAACAGCTTAGAGCAAGTTCCGTTCCAAATAAGCAAGTTGAAAGTGTTGCAAGACAATTGATGGAGCTGGGCGAGGTACATTATAAATAGTAATAACCTGAAGACAGGGTATAACATCAGAAAAATTATATTTTTGGATAGTTGAATAAAAATTTGGAGGTGTTTAAGTGGAAGAAAAAATCTCAATTCCAACTGATAGTGAGGGGTACTATTCATTAGAATGCCCCTACTGTAAAGAACGTTTTAAGGCTTTAGGCGGCGACATTGATGGAGAGGACACATTGGAATTATTTTGTCCTTCCTGTGGTTTAGTTGAAGATAGCAATAGTTTTGTACCTCAAGAGGTAATTGAACATGCTGAAGCACTTGCAATGAATTACATGAAACAACAATTAAACAAAACATTTAAAAAGACAAGCCGAAGCATGAAAGGGTCTGGTATTAGCTTTGACTTTAAAAAATTGAAAGAGGAGCAGCCTAAGCAATTGACAGAGGATGAGAAACTGGAGCAGATTGAACTTCATTGTTGCGATAAAACTATTAAGGTGCATGCAGACCAAACAAGGGAAACAATTTACTGTCCGTTTTGTGGGGTGAATTAAATGGGGGAAATGTTAACAGACAAGGAGTTCCAGAAACTTTCACTGAGTTTTAGAAAAGTAGCAAGTAGGTTTTTGAAATGTAGCTTTCAAGCCTATCATGAAAATTTGGAAAGATTCCTTCTATTTATTGAGGAATCACCAACTATTAATGAATTTATCCAAGAAAATAACGTTAAAGAGTTTAACATGGAGAAGATTCTCGAAGAACAAGGATTTCAAACCCAATTCCAATTGCCAATTCGTGAGTCAGACGAGATTGCCTTTATTTATCAAATGTTAAATTATATATCAAAAAATAACCTTGACATTGTCGGTATTTCATATGGTTATGGTGGTTCCAAGAAAATTCAATCTCATGTTGAAGGTTTTAACAATCATGTTGTTCAACTGCTAGTTGACCACATTGTTACTTATTTAGGGGAGATGAAAATAGATATGGGACTTGATAGGAAATCAGGAACGCATTTCACATTTAACCGTGACTTCAAAGGTCAATTCAATCATGCAGAAGATAATGGACAAGTGTCAGCTCATCAGACATACAACTATACTAAGATTGAGGGTTTTAAAGAAATTGCTGAAAAGTTCGTTGTAGCACTTAACAAGGGAGAAGATATTCCTGATGAAGATAAAGCGGAGACCATTGAGTTTTTGGAAGCTGCAGTTCAAGAAGTAGAAAGTGAAAAACCAAAAAAAGCAATAATTAAAACCGCAATGGAGAAGATAAGGGGAATAAATGAGTTGGCAAGCGCGGGAACCAACTTGTTCACTCTTGGAGGCCAGTTAGTTAGTTTTTTGGATGGATTTGTTGCATAACTTAAATGGATAGAAGGGGAGATGTGAAACGTGAAATGAGGAAGAAAGTGAAGAAACAGTTAGAATAAGCTCCGTTCCTAATAAGCAAGTCGAATATGTGGCAAGACAGTTAATGGAACCGAGGCAGATTCAAGTAACAGCATGAGAATATATTTGAACTGGGTGGAAGCATGGTAATGGATCATAAGCAAAGGACAAGTTGTCGTGATGAAATGTTACAGGTGATAAAGCACCTTGTGAAACAAAAAGGTGAGAACCAATTCTCCATCCAGGAAGTTTTGGATAGGATGGAGAGAGCTGGGACCACTTATAAAGAGTCAACGATTCGTACGCATTTAACAAGCAAGTGCTGCGTAAATGCCAAACATCGAGCAATATATAACGATAACAAACGAATCGACCATGGATTATATGCTTTAACAGATTCAGCCAATACAATGTAATTCGACACCATGTACTCGTAACCATTCTTTTGATTCCTTATAGTGAGGCAAGGTCGTTTTGACCAATCGCCAAAACTTGTCGTTATGTTTGGGGACAATTAGGTGAGTTAATTCATGGACAATCACATAATCAATTATACGAACGGGAGCCATAATGATTCGCCAGTTTAGATAGATATCACCATTAGGTGTGCAGGTTCCCCATCGTTTGTGCTGAATACGTAGGCTTATGGAATTAGGAGAGACACCAAGCATGGCTTGATAGTGGCCAGCCCTTTCTTCTATTTTTTTGATACCGTATTGACGATACCACTCGATTAATTTTCTTTCTAGTGTACGCTGTGTTTTTTTATGAGACCAATTATGTGGAACTGTGGCAAAGAAACGTCCTTGTTTCATTTGAATATCAGCATTTTGCACAGGCTCTTTTAATACTTTAAGACGATAATGTCGACCTAGATAAGGGAGTTTTTCGCCACTGACAAATTCTTTTGTTTGAACGCTTGTATTGGCTTCGTTCAGTTCCTCAAGCTTATTTGTTATCCATTCAGCCTTACGTTGCATGATTTGTGTTAATTTAACATTTGTAATCGTCTTTGGTGCAAATACTTCAACACCATTTACGAGGTCTATTGATATTTTTACGTCTTTTCGGGACTGTATATAATGGTTGTAATATATTATGGTCTTTCCATATTGGATGCTAGGCAATCATGATCCCTTCTTTCATTCATTATTGTACAATGATACATCAGTTGCGGCAAATAGATTATGAAATCTCAGAAAATATAGATATAAAAACGAAAAGAAGTCAATCTTATATAGATGCAATAGATGAAGTTCAAGAATCAAAGGGAATGGATATGACGGGTTATTAGAGCTAAGATAACAAGGGATTGAATAGGAAATAACTTTTATCAAATTGTCAGTACAAAGGAAATATCTTCGCTTGTAGAACATTTTTCCTATTATCCCTCCCAAGAGATAAAATACGCTTTGGGAGGGGTTTTGATGTCATCTAAAGTACAAGTAAATAGGGGTTACTGAATAACTCAATGTTTTGTCCAAATGTGAATAAGTGATTTTCTCAATTCTGATAGTGGATAGACCATAGACGTGAAAAAATAAGAAAAGAAGCTCTCGAAGGGCTTTCGAGAGGTTTAGATTAAGCACCTGAAGCGAAATGACCGATTCACTTGTCTGCTGAAGACGTGCTTGAATAAGACCGAGTCCATAAGTGCGCTTTGCTTCACCGAACTTACCTTCAATGGCATTTCGTTCAGACGCATCCTGGTACGCGATCTGTTTCTGCTCCTTGTCTTCTTTTTTAGGCGGGCGTCCAAGCTTCGGGCCACTTAACCGGATGCCACGTTCCTTACAGTACCGGCGGTTTTCACGCGTCAAATAAATCTTATCGGCCAGCACAGCTTCGGGGTAAACCCCGTTCCGACTCACGTATCGCTCAACTGAAGCGGGCAAGTCGCCGGCTTCATGATACGCATCCCACTTTAGGTTATCGAGAAATGCCCAGCCGTCAACAAGACTGAGCGAAAGTTTTGCTCCAAACTCCACGTTGGTATGGGGTTTACCGCGGACAATCGGACGAACATGGGGCTGGGAAATGCTTACAATACGGTCGTCAACGCGATGCGTTTTCGTCTGAAACATCAGCTTTTGCTGGCGATAGAGCTCCTGAATCACGAAAAGGTCCCGATATTGTTTGG
Source organism: Lentibacillus jeotgali (assembly GCF_000224785.1). Lineage (GTDB taxonomy): Bacteria > Bacillota > Bacilli > Bacillales > Amphibacillaceae > Lentibacillus > Lentibacillus jeotgali. The sequence goes on from NZ_AGAV01000005.1 coordinate 594,909, forward strand.
TATTGAGAAGTCCCAGCCCGCCTCGTCCGGCAAGGGTTTGAAGGTGGGTAAGATCTCTTCCATGTAGCTCAGCTGCTTTTTGATCCCTTTTCGAAGTTTGCGTTTGGACGGCTTCTTCTGTTTAGCAAGAGCCAAGTAGTCTTTACGGGCCTTCTTTCGGTATGTTCTTGGTTTATCCTGTTGGCCGCAAAAGGGAGCGTGAAGCGTATCAATCATCGATTCCAATTTCTCACGTCCATCATTCAACAGCTTCAAATCGGTCGGATAGGAGATATCAGCCGGCGCGCATGTGGCATCCATCAGGAGCTTACCCTGACAGTGACGGGGTGCACTAGAATCTTTTTCCTGAGTGTGGTCTGACCGGTCGGAAGAATCATCGCTTCTTCCGCCTGAATGATCATCATCGTCATCCTGGTTGTCGTCGGATTGCTGTTCTTCCACAACCCATTCATTCACCTGATCGATGATTTCCCGGGTGATTCGCTTGCGGAAATGGGTCATCGATGAGGAATGAAAAGGCGCTTCAAATTGAAATTCCGGCAGTCCAATAAAGTACTGAAGATACGGATTCTCGATAATCTGTTCAACCGTTTCGACGTCACTCGTGCCCAGGCGTTCTTTAATGATTAACGCACCCAAAGCGAGTCGGACCGAGTTGGCATGGGCTCCTTGAGTTAGATCCTTCAGTTGCTTTTTGTAGCGCTCTTCAATTTTCCACCATGGAATGAGGTTGGCCAGGATTACCCAACGATTCTCAGGGTTTAACTCTCCTCCGAATGGAAGAAAGAAGTCACCGGGGAACACCCTTTGGCGTTCAGAATGATTATACATGATTTTCGTCCTCCAGCTGCAAGGGTTTTTGGTCTTTTCACGACATTTCCTTTGCATCTATTTCGACAAAAAAAGCTAAAATCCTTGCGATAATTGAACTTTTTAGTTATTCAGTAGCACCTAATTATAAACGGATTCATTCAGCTATTAATTATTTGTCACCATTATAATATGAAAAAATGTATATCCAACAGCTAAAAACAACTGCTTAAAGGGGTATTCAACATTTTATGTGTCCAATTTCTTGACATAGATCCGGTTTTCAGTGTTAAGTGTTGTCAAGCTTGGGTGGAACTATTGAACCTATTAATAAGAGAGGTTATAAAATGTTAAAAACAATTGCTATAGATGTTTCCGATGCCGTATTCGAGAATGAAATGCTAGCATTTATGTATATAACAAAAGAAGACCCTAACGACACTGAAGAATATATTGTTTCCATTCCAAGTGTTAATTTTTCGTGTTATATATCTGGTGTTGATGATTATAAAGCACTTTTGGAATTAAACATTTTTGCGTTTCCGCATTATAGAGAAAACTTAGTGAGAGCTATTCGCTCCAATATTAATCTATTAATCGATTAATAATCTGCAGTATATGCTTCAGAATAACGTAATATAATTTGACCACTTAATTGACCACATTTTTACTAGATTGCAACAAACATAAACAAACGGTTGTTCTGTTGTTGGGGCAATAACTCTAGTTATTGAAGGTGTACGAATGTAAGTCAATGCTAGAAAATATTGATGGAGAATGGGCAGCATAATGTAATATAGGTTTAATAACCTTGTTATATCAGCACTTATGACGGCTATAAACAATTTTAGTGTGCGGAAAAGTGACCGATATTAGCTGTTAAGATTTCGAGGGGTTTCCAAATAGCCACTAAACTTTTTGGAGATCGCTTATAATTTTGGCAAAAGTCAAGTTACACATTAAAATTACTTGAATTTTTAGAATATCATGTGGGTATAAAAGCTTAAATAGACGTTCCTTTTCTTGCTCCAAAATTGGGATTATTATAGTGTGTTATAAGATTTATTATCATTTAAAATAACAGAATTGGCTAAAAATATTGTGATTCATATATCTAATCCCATATACTGTATTTAAGCAAGTAAAATTAGTTAAGCATGTTCTTATGGTGGCGGTATACAGATGCTGGTTATGATCTGCTGATTGAAGTGATCGCCATAATGGAAGCGGTTTCTATAATGTTGAGTACGAAGCGAGGGTGGGTAAAACCCCTCAGCTTGTTTTTGAAAGGCATAGTGAGAAGATGTCATCGGTTTGATCATTATCGATGTTGCGGTTGATCATGGGGGTTCAATCCGGTGACGGAACATGTTTTACCGACGAAGGAGGCAATCAATATCTTGATGGCCTGTTCGGATTATGGTGTTTGAATATTAAGTACGGAAGATAAGCGATTGTCAATGCGGCATCTGCGCAGATGAAAACAAATATACAAGGGGGAATTTAGGTGCAAATTAGTGTATTGGATTTATCGATTATCCTTCTTTACATGGTAGTTGTCCTTTGGATAGGGTTTTACACAATGAAGAAAATAAAATCGTTTAATGATTATTCTGTCGCTGGGCGGTCAATGCCATTTGCATTAATTTTCGCAACAATTGGGGCTTCGCTGGCAGGTGGTGGAGCCACGGTAGGGAGAGTTTCTTTTGTTTATGAAACAGGTATCGTTGTGTTTCTTGCTTTAATGGGTGTTGTTATAAGCCAGACACTTATAGGCTATTTTGTTGCTCCGAGAATCAGACAAATGAAAGATATTTATACTCTCGGAGATATTATGGAATTTTACTACGGCCGTTCCGGTCAGTTGGTTTCTAGCATTATTGCTTTTCTTTTCATGGTGGGTGTTTTTGGAGTACAAGTATTAGCACTTGGGCGTATTTTAGAGCCAATTATTGGTTTACCTTTTGTTACTTTAACAATTATAGCTGCTGCAATTACGATTATTTATACTTGGGCTGGAGGAATGTTGGCAGTAATATACACGGACACAATGCAATTTATACTATTGGTTATAGGGATAGCCACGGCTACTGTCGTTGGTTTAAATAGAATGGGTGGTATGACAAGCATTATTGAACAAGTAAATGCAATAAATCCTGAGCAGTTAGCCTTTTATGGTGGAGCTTGGACTACGAGCATATTCATTGCTAACTTTTTGAGTTTCCTATTAGGTGAAGCTCTGGCACCGCACTATATACAACGGTATGCGTCTTCTGAAGATGAGAAAACCAGTAGGTGGACTACTGTATCCTTTGCCCTTATGTATGTATTTCTGACGATAGTTATTATGGTAATTGGCTTGATTGGGTTTTTACAGTTCCCAAGGATAAATGGAGATATGGTATTTGTTACTTTTATACAACAATACTTACCAATAGGGATTATTGGTTTGACTTTTGGGGCTTTAATGGCAGCGGTGATGTCAACAGGAAGTTCAATTTTAAATACAGCTGCAGTTATCTTCACTAGGGATATTTACGGAAAATATATAAATAAAGAAGCTACTGACAAAATTATGATTGACTGGACGAAATATGCAACACTGGTAGTAGGATTCGGTGGTGTGATTATTTCACTATTTATTCCGAGTGTAATGGATTTGATGCTTTATTTATTTCAGCTTTGGGCACCTTCCATTCTTCCACCATTAGTTATAGGAATTATGTCGGGAGAATCATTGGAAAGAAAGGTATCAGTGCATGCAGGTACACCTTCTATAATAGCTGGTTTAATCATAACACTTATTTGGATGAATTTGGGAGAACCCTTCGCAATCCCAGCTATTGTAATTGGAATAGTCATGAATCTTATTGTTTTTTACAGTGTGCATTTTACATCAGTATCAAAGGATCTTCCAAAAGCTTCGTAATCAACTAAGCAGACTCTGTTTACAAGGGAGGAAAGTATATGAATATATGGGACTTTATAGTTTATTTCTCAATAGGTGTTTGCTATATTACCGCTTTATTAGTTGCTATTGGATGGATTAAACATGCAAAGAACAAATAATTTAGTTGAGGAGTTATTTAGAGTAAAGGAGAATAGTATGACGAAAAAAGTTGTGATTATTGGTGGAGGTATTATAGGATTAACCAGCGCATATTTTCTGAGCAGGAATGGAGCGAATGTAACACTCCTGGAAAAAGATAGTTTTGGAGAGGCGTGTTCCAGAGGGAATCAAGGCTGGGTGTGTCCGGCTTTACATGCCCCTATGCCGGAACCGGGACTTGTTGGCTCATCTATGCTGGGAATGATGAAAAAAGATGACCCGCTTTATCTGAAGCCTACAGCAATACCCCGCTTAACTCCTTGGTTAATGCAGTTTATCAAGCATTGTAATGAAAATGATTTTCAAAATGCTGAGGCAGCACTTCATTATCTTAGCCGTTCAACATTTCAACTATATGATTTTATGAAAGAAGATGGTGTAGATTTTGAAATGCACAATGAAGGAATGTTATTCGCCTTTTTTAATGAGGAAGTGCTGAATCAAAAAATGAAAGGGTTTGAAAGAAAGGCCGAAGCCTATGGACATGAAGCACCTGTGAGATTATCAGGTCGGGAATTACGGGATATGGAACCAAACTTAAGCGATAAGGTGTTTGGAGGCATTTGGTTAAAACAGCAAAGACATGTTAATCCACAGTCGCTCTCAAAAGCTTTGATAGATAAACTAGCAGAAATGAATGTCGAAATGAGACCGAATGAAGAAGTGATAGGTTTTGATATCAATGATGAAAAAATTACTGCTGTTCAAACAAGCAATGAGCTGATTAATGCAGATACGATTTTGGTGACTGCGGGTGCCTGGTCCAGTTTGCTTACTAAAAAATTAAATTATTCATTACCTATGGAAGCCGGAAAGGGCTATAGCATTACAATTTCAAATCCCAATTTATCTTTTACCCGACCATTATATCTTGGTGATTCAAAAGCCGGGATTACTCCTTTTACTGGTAAAGTAAGAATTGGTGGTACGATGGAATTGTCAGGTATTAATCTAAAATTAGATAGAGGAAGAATTGACAGTCTGCGGGAATCCATTTTGAAGTATTTGAAGGAACCTCTTACAGGTGATCATGAGGAGGAATGGACAGGGATGCGCCCAATGACACCGGATGGTTTGCCGGTCCTTGGCCAAATACCAGATTTAGAGAACTCTTATATTGCCACAGGCCATGGTATGGTAGGAGTAGCAATGGCCCCCGCTACTGGAAAAATAATTTCCGACATAATTTTAAGTGGAGAAGCTAAGAGTAAGGTTGGCCATTTTAATCCTAAACGATTTGTAAAAAAACCTTCAAAAAGTCAGACTTATAAAATGTTTTTTACGTAAAGGTGGTTAATTAGATGAAAAATAAATGCAGTATTGCAATTGTTGGGGCAGGGTCAGTCGGTATGGCAGCTGGGTATTATTTATCTAAGGAAGGAATTGATGTTCTATTAATTGATTCCCATGACCCGCCTCATGATATTGGGAGTCACCACGGTGAAACAAGATTAATCCGTCATGCAGCTGGAGAAGGAGAAGAATACGCAGACTTGGCTTTAAAAGCTCAAGATAGATGGCATCAACTAGAAAAGGAGTCAAAGAAAAAATTATTTGTTCCAACCGGAACCTTAATGGTCGGTGAAAGAGATGCATCATTCATCCGGAAATCGGTAAAAAGTGCTAAAACTTTTGGTCTGGAGTTAGAAGAGCTTACGGCAGCCCAGATAAAAGAAAGGTGGCCCGGATTTGAATTGCCATCCCATTTTAAAGGGTATCTTGAACATTCATCAGGTGCACTTTTAAATGAAGATTGCATTCTAGCTTATAAAGAACTAGCACTGAAGAATAATGCGAAATTATTGGCTCATACAAAGGTAACTGAAATGAAATTTAACGAAGATTACTTAACACTAAATACGATAAAGGGAACGATTTATGCTGACCAAGTGATTCTCACTACAGGTGCCTGGACAGGCAAGATATTGTCTGAGTTAAATCTTCCCATACAGGTAGTCCGTAAAACACTGGGGTGGTATGCCACTGAGAAGCCACTCTATAAATATCCTTTACTGCCTAGCTTCTATTTCAGCTTTGAGAACCGGAAATATTATGGTTTCCCGGATATTACAGGTAATGGTGTTAAAATAGGCCGTAATGATTCAGAAAGAGATATTGAACCAGATTTTTTTAAGCAAGATTTTGGTAAGTATACGAAAGATGAACAGGATTTCAAGGAATTTGTGGAGCGTTTCTTACCGGGGCTTACAAGTCGAATAAGCTATGGACAAACATGTATGGTCACGAAAACACCAGATAAGCATTTCATACTAGATTGGCATCCGAAAAATCGAAATGTATTGATAGCAGGTGGTTTTTCCGGTCATGGATTTAAATATGCCAGCATCTTGGGAGAAATGATCAGTCAGATGATGATTGCTGGAAAGTCAAGACATCATATACCCGATATTTTTTCTATTTCCCGAAATTCATTAAAAAACTATTAGAAAGCAGGTTATGATTACACATCCAAATGAGATAACAAAAACCAGAAAACATGCAAATATCAGTTCATTAATGAAACATAACTGACAAAAAGGGTAGTCTATCAAATAGGAATGTCTTCTTTCTTGTTGAGATTTTGTTTATCATACCAGATACAACCTAATAGAATGTAAAGGGGTTATAAAACATGAATGGAACTTGCCGTCACATACCGGTCAGCAAAATAGATTGTTTTGATAATAATCATCTATGGAGAGTCCTATTAGTGATGTTATGGAGATGATGATTTGATTAATGGACAAAGTAGCGCCCTATCATTTAGGGGTTCTAACACTCTCAAAAAAAATCATACTTAATTATAATCTCTCTGTAATTGCCATGTCTTTTATTTGCTGTGGTTCCTTATTGTAGCATTTACGGTGTGCGTGCCGTTCCGTTCATCCAGAAAAACTATATCATCATCTTTAAAAGCTTTTCTGGAAATAGGACAATCCATTTTCATTTCTCACTCCTCATGTGAAATTATATTACACTCAATATACTGAATAGTTATATGGCTGTTTCAGATGTATTTTTTATTTTATAATTGGGATGACGTAAAATAGTTTGTGTAAATTCTTTGAGACAAAAAAGAGGTAGGGTACCCTCGGAATTGGCTATAAATAGAGAGAGGAGAAACCCTACCATGACTCAAAGTATAACGAATGATGGCTTTATGAATCAACTGGATAGTCTTGTGCGTGATTTTGTCAAAGACCAGCTCGAAACGATTTTGGAAGAGGAAAGGGAACAGTTTTTCAACGAAGAACATCCTGAATTGAAGCAAGTAAAAAATGGTTACTACAAACGAACGCTTGATACCAAGCACGGCCATATTGATGACCTTGCTGTGCCCCGCGACCGCCATGGTGAATTTCAAACGGAATTGTTTTCACCTTACCAACGCCGTGATCAATGGGTTGGCGAAACGGTAACAAGAATGTATCAGAAAGGTGTCAGCACGCGTGAAATCGGGCAAATGATTGAACACATGCTGGGCTCTGCTTATTCGGCAACAACAGTTAGTAACATCACAGACGTCACACTCGAAAATATCGAAACATGGCAGCAGCGCCCGCTAAAGAAACGTTATTCAATCCTTTATCTTGACGGGACTTACCTGAAGCTGCGCCGCGATGATGTCGCCAATGAAGTCGTGTACTTGGTCATCGGTGTGGTTACCGCGAGATTCTCGGTTTCTATGTCGGTGGCCAGGAAAGTTCACTCGGCTGGAAAAAAATTCTCCGTGATCTTTACAACCGGGGTGTTGAGGAAGTGTTGCTTGGTGTTTTTGATGGCCTGCCCGGACTTGAAGCAGCGATGAAAGAAATTTATCCAAAGGCTGACGTCCAGCGCCGTGTGGTACATAAAGTTCGTAATGCCATCAATGCCGTTCGTAAAAAGGATCAAACAGCTGTAGCTGAAGATTTAAAGGCTATTTATGAGGCAGGCACGAGAGAAGAAGCCATGAGCCAATTTAAAACGTTTAAAGAGAACTGGCAAGCCAAGCATCCAAAAGTCGTCAAATCATGGGAAGAGGACTTAAATGTGCTTCTGACATTCTTGAAATACCCCTCGTCGATCCAGCGCATGATTTATACCACGAACATCATTGAGCGGACGATGAAGGAAATCAAGAAGCGCACAAAGACGATGAATAGTCTTCCCAGTGAAAAGGCAGCAGAAAAGGTGGTATACCTTCAATCAACCGAATATAACCAAAGATGGTCAGAGCGGAAGCTCAGAGGTCGCAAGTGCTTACCAAGCGTTACAGGAAATGTCTGAAAATACCACCCACCACCTATTCTGAGGAGTATCCTATTTATTTACACAAACTTCTTGACGGTACCATAATTGGTCACAAATTTGGTAACGCATAAGTCGAAATAACTTGAAATAAATTGATGCATTTTTGATAATACTCACCTGTTAAATATTGCAATAACAACAAATTAACATTTTTTATAATATGTTAAAATATGCTGACACGGTTTCCATGCTAATTTCCTTGGATGTAATCCGTTTCCTTCTCTGTGGGCGTAGAATATCCAGTCTTTCCATAATGATACACTTTCTTTTTATTGATTTGAAGCTTGTAAATACGCCGGAGCATTCTGGTCAGTTTATGATGCCGAAATAATGTATTCACAGTCTATAAGCTCTAATAAAAACTCTTTTATTTGTTCGTCGGGGACTTTTTTTCTCGTTTTCATCGGTTGAGTAACCTGGTGCCGGGTGTCACCCCCTCACTTTTCGTCTTCCACCTGGTAATATTTAGATGACAATAGGTGGAATGAGTTTTATCGAGTATTTTCAATAATAAAACAACAAACTTGCCCGTGAAATGTGGTCAAGACGAAATCCATATGCTGGGGATCCCATTTATATAATTAAGTCAAAAAAGACTTAAATTAAGTACTTTTAGACTTAATTTAATCAGCTCGATTCGGTCTGTTCCTATTTTCAAGGAACTTTCTAATGTGGCATGATTTTTGCATATTTAAAGGAAAGAGGGATTGTGAAATGTTCGTTAGGGTGACTTGGACTGGTTCTTTTCATGCTATAATACGAGGAAAGGAGACGATAGACTAGAGGAGGATATTCGTAATGAAAAACTTAGAGAAAATTAAGGAGTTAAATCGGGAATTGGAGGATATATTTGAATATTCATTTGAAGGAATACTTTTAACGGATGCCGACGGCAACATTATTATGCTTAATAATGTAAGCGCCTCCTTTTTACGTATGACAAAAGAAGAGGCATTAAGCAAAAATATCAAGGACTTGGAAGTAGAAGGGTTATTCAATCCTTCGGCTGTAGTAAGAGTCATCGAAGAAGGGCGTCAGATAGAGCTTGTACAAAAGTCTGCCGGCGGTGGTTATGTATATGCCCGGGCAAAGCCTGTTTACGATGAAAAGGGAAATATGAAGCGTGTAATTTCCTTTACAAGGGATTTAACCGAAATTATGAATCTACGGCAACAATTAGAAGAAATGGAGGGTGAATTAAATAAGTATAAAAGGAATATTCATGATCAAACAAATGTTGAGGGGATCATTTCACGCAGTGAGGAAATGAAGAAAACACTTTATAAAATGAAAAAGGTTGCTGCTATTGATAGTGATGTGCTGCTTCTTGGAGAGACAGGTGTAGGAAAAAGTAAGATTGCTAAGGTAATTCACCAGTTTAGTAAGCGCAAGGATCAGCCGTTCTATGTAATCAATTGTGCCACGCTTCCCGATTCATTGATCGAGGTTGAACTGTTTGGCTATACAGAGGGAATGTTCACAGGGGGATCTCCTGGTGGAAAAAAAGGTTTGTTCAAATCTGCAAACGGAGGCACTTTATTTCTTGATGAAATCGGTGAGCTTCCTGTACATATGCAAGCAAGGCTCTTGCATGTGCTACAAGAAAAAGTATTGCGACCTGTTGGCAGCATAGAGCAGCAAAATATTGATGTAAGAGTGATGTCGGCAACGAATCGAGATTTGAAAAAAGCTGTTGAAGAGGGGACATTCCGTGAGGATCTATATCACCGTCTTAACATATTTCCCATCATTATTCCCTCACTTAAAGATAGAAAAGAAGACATTCTGGGGTTAACTAAGCATTTCTTGGAGGAGCATAACAAGACATATAATAAGCAGGTTAGGTTGTCACCCAAAGTTTTGGAGATATTTCTATCGTATACATGGGAGGGAAATGTAAGAGAGCTAAGGAATCTGATTGAGCGTCTCGTTGTCATGACCGATGATCCTGTTGTTAAAAAGGAGGATTTACCTGAACATATGGGTGTGGTGACACATTCCAAAGGTGAACTGACACTTAAGGAAATTATAGAGAAAGTGGAGAAAAATGTTATAAACGAAGTTTATGGGAAAGTAGGTTCTTCTTATAAAGTTGCTGAAAGCCTTGGCATCAGTCAATCGGCCGCCACAAGGAAAATTAAAAAATATATTAAGCAAAAGAAAGGTGAGTAAATTCAAAGTTGTGTTTCTCTTCTTTGGGAACCCTATTTTCTTTCTCATTTTATTGCTTACCTGTTAAAAAACTTTCAATCAACATGATATTCCTAACCAAGTACCTGAGTTTTAAAGTGAACAATGGTTATTTAATATTAAAGGGAGGAAAATAATCATGGATTGGTATTTAATTTACATCAGTATTTACTTTATTTTTTTGTTTGCAATGGGATTCTATTACTTTTTCAAGGTTAAAACGTATAGCGATTATCTCATTGGAGACTGGAATATGGGTTTCTGGTCGATTACCGGTACCACCATAAGTACATGGACCGGTGCTGCAGTGTTTGTTGGTTGGCTTGGGATGGGTTTCACCGTTGGACTGTCTGGCTATTTTAAATTTGCATTACCGGGAGTAATTTTTTCTGTGTTATTAGTCTATGTATTTGCAGTACCCTTAAGAAGACAGAAACTATTTACGCTTCCTGATCTTTTTAATACTCGCTTTGGTGGGAATACCGGGCTTTTACCATCCTTTCTTTCTTCTATAGGTATTGCCGTTATAGGAACATCCTTACAGCTTGTTGCAATGTATTCCGTATTTAATATTGCATTTGGCATGGATTTTGGCCCGGCTGTCTTTTTATCCTTTGTATTAATACTCGGGTTTACCATTTTGGGAGGTTTGCCGGCAACAATTGTCACGGATGCAATTCAAGCTATTGTTCTTTGGGCAGGTATAGCAGTTTTATTTATAGCAAGTCTCTTTTATGCTGGAGGATTTAAGGATATTATTTCTAATACGCCCGTCGAATATATTGCTCCCACTGGTCCATTTGGATTAACTGAAGTTCTTTTATTCGCTTTGTCGGTGGGGCCTTATTACCTTATTAATCAGACATCCTGGCAGAGGATTTTTGCTGCAGAAAATGAACAGGTGGCAAAAAAAGCAGGGATCACAGGTTTTCTAATTTCCGGTGCGATTGCAATTCTGCCTTTTTCTATCGGTGTGATAGCTCGTCAATATGTATCATTGGATTTAGATCCTGATTTAGTGTTTTCATATTTTGCGGCAGAAATATTACATCCCGCTATAGGAGGAATTGTCTTAGTAGGTTTACTTGCCGCATTAGTGACGGGTGCTGATTCCTTTATTCTAGCAGGAAGTGCTAATCTGACAAGAGATATATATTCCCGGTTAGTAAATCCAAATGCAAATGAAAAACAGCTCTTAATTGCAGCACGAATTAATGTAGTTATTATATCAGTTCTCGGGGTGTTTGTAGCTTTTAATATGACTACCATCGCGCTTATGTGGCAGTGGGGACTTAGGTTGGCAGCAACAATAATGGTCTTCCCATTTTTAGCTATTATGTTTTGGAAAAGGGTTACCAAAAAAGGTGTAGTTTGGAGCATGGTGATCACTGCAATCGCCACATTAGGTTGGCCCTATTTAGGAATAAGTATCGATCATACGTTATTTGGATTTTTGGTCTCCTTCCTTACTTTAGTTGTTATTAGTCTGGCTACTCAACATGATAAGACGGAACAGGTCAGGGCGATATACTGGGAAGATCTTAATTCGGCAAATGGGGATGATCTTCCTACTATCCCGCCTTCAGATAAAGAGAGTATGTAGTAACCCTTCAAAATAAATAAACGGAATATTTTAATAATTTTGTTAACAATAAGAAAAATAGTATTATTAGAGCATTTATTGTCCAGGGGAATATTAGTTTGATAATTGATTTCTAAGTAAAATATCTGTAAATGGAAGGTGGCTCGGCCTGTAGTGCCAATTATGACAGAAAATATTTTATGTAGGGTACTTGTGATCAATGGTAGTTCAGATGGAGCTTATAAGCAATGCAATCCATTTAACAGCAGAGACCAGCCAATCACACTACAGTAATAACGAAGGAAAGCAATTTTTTAGGGATATTTACCAAAAACCGAGGAGGGAAGTTAAAAATGGAAAAATTTGAAGGTGTTTATATCTCATTGGTAACCCCAATGACGAAAGATTACAAAGTAGATTATAAGCGTTTGAGTGAAATATGTGAATGGCTCATTGGCAAAGGTGTTGATGGGTTAATTCCTGCAGGGCCACTGGGGGAATATGCAACATTATCGAATGAGGAACGCAGGAAGGTTGTTGAAACTGTAATTAAAGCAAGCAAAAGGCGTGTTTCCGTGATCGTTGGAACAGGAGCCTCGGCTACAAGAGATGTTATTGACTGGGCGAAACATGCTAAAAGCAACGAAGCAGATGGAATTTTAGCATTGCCTCCTGTTAATTATAAACCGCTTGAAAATGAAGTAATAACTCATTTCGAGGCTATCTCAGAGGTAGGTATTCCAATCATTGCTTTTAATAATCCAAGAGATTTTGGTGTCGATTTAAGTCCGGATTTACTTGCTAAAATTTCGGAATCTGAAAATATAGTAGGTGTCAAAGAATTTAGCGGTGATATTCGACGAGTACAAGAGATTTTAGAAAAAACTAATTTAGAAGTTTTTGTGGGGGTTGATGACTTAGCTATGGAAGGTGCATTATGTGGAGCATCCGGATGGACCTCTGGAGTTTCAAATGCTCTTCCAGAAGAAGGTATTAAACTATTTCAGTTAGCAAAGGAAAGAAGGTTTGAGGAAGCAAGCATCCTTTATCGTGATTTAGTTAAATTGTTTCATTACGATGCCAATCCACAGCTGATTCAATCAATTAAGTATATGATGGAATTAGCCGGTCAACCTGTTGGACCAACACGTCCACCACGACTAGCATTAACAAATAAGGCATATAAGGAAATAGAGCACCACTTTAATAAGGCAATCAACACTGAAGCTTAAGAAGACTAGCGAGGACCATTCAAACAGCTGTATAGACAACTTTAAAAAGTGTTCAAGATGTAAATCCGTCTCTTTGTAGTGAGGGGAAAGGAGAATTTAGGGAATTTGTTTAGAATGGAACACTTGAATGTATAAGTGTAGAGAACGTTCTATCTTCAAGAAGGCTAAGGGGGACAAGACGGGACAAATTTTTTCTTGGTTTTCTCGTTCCTTTAGGCATTTCTGATACGGACAAAATCACGGTTACTATTGACATCCGTTGTCAATGAGTAGCTAAACTATGGCGTCAATAAAAAATATAAAGGAGTTGAGTGATAATGAGTAATTCGCCAAATAACATTAATTTACCCCGATTAAAATCAACCTTTGAGATAAGCTCAAATATAGGTAAAACTAAAGGTGGTGGATTAACAAGACTACCTCTCTCAAAGGAAGATAAAGAAATGAGGGATGTTTTTATTGGGTGGCTTAAAGAGTCAGGGTTAAGTGTACGTATCGATGATCTAGGAAACATTTATGGCAGAAGGGATGGAAAAAACAAGAATGCTGGTGCAGTTATGATAGGATCACATCTTGATACACAGCCAAAAGGAGGGAGATTTGATGGGATATTAGGAGTATTATCTGCTCTTGAGATTATTCGAACACTTAATGATTATAATGTAGAAACTGAAAGACCTATTGAGATAGTTAACTTTACAGCAGAAGAAGGTGGTAGGTTTGGAGTTCCAATGGTTAGTTCTGGAGTGCTTACCGAAAACCTCACAAAGGATTTAGTCTATTCACTTAAAGATAAGGAAGGTATAACATTTGAGCAAAGTCTTGAAGAAATAGGTTACAAAGGAGAAGTGAAAAATCGTTTTACTGACTTTAATATAGAATATTATGTTGAACCTCATATTGAACAGTCACCCACTTTAGAAAGAAATCAAAAATCAGTTGGTATTGTTCAAGGAGTTGAGGGTGAAACAAGATTCAAGGTTTTAGTTAAAGGACAATCAACTCATGCTGCCCATCCGCCGAGTGAAAGAAAAGATGCATTAGTAGCCGCTTCTGAAATGGTAATAGCTATAGATAGTTTAAGAGAACAATTTAAAGGTTTATCCCCGGCAATTGGAACATTTGAGGTGCATCCATCATTACAAACTATTACTGCAGGTGAAGTCGAATTTGTGTATATTGTAAGACATTTCAAGGATGACATCAGAAACAAGGCTATTGAAATCATCAAAGAACGATTACAGGAAAGCGCTAAGCGTAGGAAGGTAGAGATAAGTATTGGGCAATATTTAGAAATAGGTAGTACCAAATTTTCTGAAGAGATAATTAACCTAATTGGAGAAGGGGCGAAAGATTATGGTTATTCTCATCAAAAAATTTTAAGTTCAGCCGGTCACGATGCAAAATATATAAATGAGATTGTGAAATCAGGTATGATTTTTGCGCCTAGTGCTGAGGGACTCAGTCATTGTGAAGAGGAATTCACATCATATGAGGATATAGAAAAAACAGCAAATGTTTTATTGCATGTTGTAGAGACTTTAGCAAATAAAACATCTAATTCGTTCCATGAGGTGCCGTCAAAGGGTTTGCGTAATTAACATTCATACTCATATGACTTGATTGCTTAGGAGCCATTTGGTTATAAAGTGGGGGCACAACCTAGAGGTAACGATAATTATTGAACTTGCTGTCCCCATAGCAAATGTTATGGAGATTTAGATAAAATGAAGTCTGAATTGAATATTGGTATTTTAGAAGCGTGCTGAAAATAGTCTGCGTCGAACTGATTCATTTATGCTGGCCTCCCGAGCATTTTCAATTTTCTATCCAGTATAGCCATATGAATCCTATTGTAGAATAAACATCAACAGGGAGAAAGTAGAAGAAAAGTTAATTAAAGACGAAAGAAAGGAATACCATTCTCATTTTAATTTTTGAATATAGTTTACGGTTAATCCCCAAAAACAGCCTTCTTTTAATAAAATGGTTCAAAACCACAACATACTATAATGGACCCAAGATTTTAGACACGAAAAAAGGAGATGTTAAGGTAGGTATATGAAACGCAAAAGATATACACCAGAATTCAAATCACAAATCGTGTTGGAAATCTTGAAGGAAGAAAAACCAATGAGCCAAATTGCTTCGGAAAACGGAATCCATGTGAACCAACTTCATAAGTGGAAAACACAATTCCTGCAAGAAATGCCGAAGCTCTTTAACAAGCAGAATGAGGACCAGGAAAAAATGAAAGCCGACTATGAAGAAAAGCTTGAAAATCTCTATGCAGAAGTCGGAAAGTTAACCACGCAATTGTCGTGGATCAAAAAAAAATCTGGCATATACCACGACTAGACGGGAACGGATGGAGATGGTGGACTGGGTAGATCCGGAACTGCCTATCTCCCAGCAGGCTAAACTACTCGGAATCAATCGTTCAAGCCTTTACTATAAGCCTGTTCAACCGTCACCGGAAGAGGTTGCCATGAAACATTGGATTGATGAGATTTATACCAAATATCCGTATTTTGGTTCACGCAGGATTGCTGAAATACTAAAGAAAAAAGGAGTGAATATCAACCGTAAAAGAGTGCGGCGTCACATGCGTGAAATGGGTATACAAGCCATTTATCCGGGTCCTAATTTGAGTAAACGCAATCTACAGCACCGTATTTATCCATATCTGCTGAAAGGAGTGAATATTACTCGGCCCAACCAGGTTTGGAGCATTGATATTACATACATTCGCTTGCATAATAGCTGGATGTATCTAACGGCCATTATCGACTGGTATTCCCGTTACATTATCAGTTGGGAACTGGATCAGACGTTGGCAATTGACTTTGTCCTGGATGCCGTACAACACGCATTCACGCACGGTACACCTGAAATATTTAACAGTGATCAAGGCAGTCATTTTACCAGCCCAAAATACATTAATCTTTTAAAAGAGCATCCATCCGTACAAATTAGTATGGACTCAAGGGGGCGGGCATTGGATAATATCATGATTGAACGCTTTTGGAGAAGCCTTAAGTACGAAGAAGTCTATTTAAAGGACTATGGGTCACCAAGAGCGGCAAGAAGCAATATAAGGGATTATATGAACCTTTATAATCATGAACGGCCTCATCAATCATTAGATTATCAAACACCGGCATCTATTTATTTCGGGTAGCCCGTACCGTTATCCTTTCCATCTTGGGCAATTATCTTTCCTGTGCCAGAACCTGTCAAGGGAAAATACGCCCTTGACAGAACCTGACACAAGAAAGAGCTAGTTAGTAAGATGGGAAAGGGAAAACAATGATAACTCACCCCCCACCTTATTTTTATAAAATATGTGTCTTGACAATGGGGTCCACCTTATACAGTGTCAAAATCAATTGAAGTACTAGTGTTTAAAAAGAGGGCATCACCTTTTTGGGAGTGAACTAGTTTACGAATAGCAATAAAAACAAAAAAAGATTCAAAAAGTAAAGAGAAAAGTATACAATAAAATTATTTGGTAGGAGTGGTTTCATGAATATCAATAAAAGTTTGAATTCTAATACAAATCGAATCTATTTTTAACAATATCCTGATAAGGAAACAGGTGCTGTGTCGCAAGCTGTTGTACCTGCGATTGCTTATCCTTTTGATACAGATGAAGGTGCATTTAAAGTGGTTACCAGAAATATTTATTTTTCAAAGTGCAAATGAATCCTTTTGAAAATCTGAAAATTAGGTTCAAATATAATATACAAGGGAGGAATTGTCATGGTATTGCAACAGAAAAAGGTAAAGGAGTCCGTGAATCAAAAGGTGAAAATGACCCCGAGTGAGGCTATCGTGGAAACACTTGTAAAAGAAAATGTTAAAGAGGTCTACGGGATAGTCGGCTCGGCATTCATGGATATGCTTGATTTATTCCCGGCAGCAGGTATCCGATTTATCCCGGTGCGGCATGAGCAAAGCGCGGGACACATGGCAGATGCGTATGAACGTGTTTCCGGAACAGCAGGCGTCATCGTCGGCCAAAATGGACCGGGGATAACCAACATGGTGACATCTGTTGCGGCCGCGAATCAGGCGCACAGTCCATTGGTCGTCATTTCTCCGTCTGCGGGTACAAACGCGATTGGCCTGGACGGCTTCCAGGAAGCCAATCAGGTATCGATTTTTAAGGACATTACTAAAGAAACGGTGCAGGTAACCAATAAAAATCGTGTCGCCGATAAACTTCGCACGGCATTTCGTATCGCTTATGCGGAGCGCGGACCGGTTCTGTTCGATATTCCGCGTGATCTTTTTTACGGCGAAGTAGAAGATGTGATTCTGGAGCCGCATCAGTACCGTGCCGATAAACGGGGAGTCGGGGACCCTGCATCAATTGAGCACGCTGTGGAACTGTTGAAGAATGCCAAAAATCCGGCCATCATTTCCGGCCGCGGGGCAGTTGATGCGGATGGTGTCGATTCTATTGTTAAAATCGCCGAACATTTAACGGCTCCGGGCGCAACGGCATATATGCATAATGACGCATTTCCGGCTAATCATCCATTGGCGGTTGGACCAATCGGCTATATGGGCGCTAAATCGGCCATGTATTCACTGCGGGAAGCAGACGTTGTTCTGGCCGTCGGTACACGGCTGTCGCAATTCGGAACCCTGCCGTGCTATGATATTGACTACTTCCCAACACATGCCAAGATCATTCAAATCGATATCAATCCGCGGCAGATCGGACGGACACATCCGGTTGAAGTGGGCATCATTGGCGATGCGAAAGCGGTCAGTGATGAGATTTTCCGTCAACTAAATTCAGTTATGCCGTCACCTGAAAAGGATAACGAACGTATGCAGGCGGTAACCAGACGAAAAGAAGAATGGGAACAGGAGCTGGTGGATTCAGCCATGGAAGATGGCGATCCGATTAACCCAAGACGTGCCTTGCTAGAGATGACCAAAGCGATGCCGGAAAATGCGATTGTATCATCTGATATCGGCAACGTTTCATCGACAGCGAATTCCTATTTAAAGTTTAACCAAACCCGACGTCATATTGCGGCACTGACATTCGGCAACACCGGTTTTGCCTATCCGGCCGCCCTCGGAGCGCAGCTTGCCGAACCGGATGCGCCTGTATTAGCAATCGTCGGTGACGGTGCATGGGGCATGAGCCTGCATGAAGTAAGTACAGCAGTTGAACAGAATATCCCGATCATTGCCTGCGTGTTTAATAACAAAGCATGGGCTGCAGAGAAGAAGAATCAGGTCGATTACTATGATGACCGTTATGTCGGCTCCAATATTGAAGCACCTGAATTCGCCGAAGTAGCAAAATCAATGGGCGCGCTTGGCTATACGATTGATACACCGGAAGATATCGTTCCTGCGATTGAAGATGTACTGAAAAAACGCAAGCCCGCGGTACTGAACATTTATGTCGATGGTACACAGCTGGCACCGCCGTTCCGTAAAGATGCCTTGAAGATGCCGACACGTTATCTGGATAAGTATAAACACTTGGATTATAATGAATCGAGAAAATAAATTAGACTATTGTTCCCCGTACTTGTTAACTGGTACGGGGAATTTCTATGTTTCGAAAAGGTATTCTGCCCGCGTTCCGACTACATTCACGACCTTAAGGTGACCTTCCGTTCATACCAGAGTACGGGAGTCTCGTATTGGCTACTTTTCTCTTAGTAGTCTGGGTGTATTTGGGTACCAGTAATTCGAATATAGAGAGTTTTGAGCCAAGAAATTCATCACTTTCTAATGGTAAACCCATAAATGCAGCTTTTGCTTCATCAGATGGGATATGGTCACTATTCTTTGCTGTTATTAAGCGAAAAGAATATATAGGTTCATTAAGAAATATGTGAATAGTGGCCCCTGCTAAAATAGGATAAGGTGTTATTATTATTCTTCAGTTAATAAAGTGTATATGGTAATTTAATTTTGTTTTGCAGAACGATAATTAGGGAAACCTTGAGTTCTTTTTAGGGATTCTTTATGGTCTTACTTAGTGATGTGTGAAACGTGTAAAGTCTGTGGAGCTTTAGCAAAGTTTTATTGCCTTTCACCCTCTACTATGCTAGGTCCTGTCAATGGAAAGTGAGCCCTCACTGGTGGGGCCCCGACCCCTTCTAGCGATCACTAAGAAGTGGCACGGCGGTAAAGGACAAGCAGCTAACGCCTGGTTTAAAAAGCGTTATTTCTATAAGTGGCTCACCCTTGTCAGAACTGGCTCATTTTCTTGTCATCGGTGGTTCAGAAAAATGGCAAAGGCGGCTCAATCCCATGGCAATATTCAATTAGAGGACAAAAAATAAAACCTCTAGCCAGAATATACGTTAGTATAGGTTTTATTTTGTCCACGATTTGTCAACATTGCCCACGAAAATTCAACGGATTATACATTTTTGTATATGTGCTATTTAAGTTTTTATTACCTAAAAGTGCATGTACATGGAGTTTGTAAATGACATAGATAGGTCAACAGTCAACAATGACTATTATTGGTACGATTAATATTTGCAAGATATAAAGAAACTCGGTATACGATATTAAAGACTTGGGGTTGAATTGGGGCTGAAATTCATTAGTTGGGGTTGGAACCTGTCATGATTCATCAGATTAGTGTATATAAAAGCCTATAAATCAGGGTTTTTCTTAGAAGGTCCGTTTCTATTTTAGAGATATCAGCAGCCTTCTAGGCTGTTGATCCCAGGCTCGAATACTGCCTTGGATGTAAAAAAGTAATCGTCAAATAATCCCCATCTGTAAATCATCAGGTGGGGATTTTATGTATGACTTCCTGTTCTCGCCATCACGCAGCAATACTTAATTTAACAAGAATCTTTCAGCCAAACCGTTCAACTGTTCTTCAATATCCGGGAAATCCATGTTCATATCCAATGTTTTGACGGCGATTCGATTGCCACTTAATAAGAATTCATTGTCCGGCACGATTTCTTCGTCAGTTTTGGCATAAAGTAAAACCCCACTCACATTTCCGGAATTTGTACGATCCTCGTTTTTTACATAGGTGAAAATCTGATACAAATTGTGGGAGTGGAAACTTTTACTGTCATAATAGCTGTTTCTTTGCATGGTATGTGCATAGTACTTAGTATCGATAATCACTGTCTTCCCTTCATATTGGAGCGTGGTATCTGTTTTCATAAGGGGCAGAAAATCGATTATACCATCATCGACATTCCAAGCAATATGAGAAGGAGAAGCATGGAATTGCGGAAAATGTTTTCGATAATATTCTAGTAAAAACTTCTCAAATAGCTGATGCATTTTTTGACTATCCAAAAATCTTGCCAGCTTGCGATTTCCTTCTTGTTCGGTAAGCAGCAGCCCTTCAATTACCAAATAACAAATGTTGATTAGCAACCTATAGGTAGCATTGTTTCGATGGTATTTTATGCGTGACCAGTGAATTCTGCGGTAGTTTATTTCATCTACATTGGAAAAATAAAGCAACAGTTTTTTAAATCTTTTTTATTTTTCCCTGAAACTTCCGGCGTCTTAATTAATAATAGGGCGGTTGTTTTTAGTATTTGATTCATATAGGAGTTTTCCGTATATTCATCAAAACTGCATACTAGCTGTTTGTTGAGCAAGGATTGCTGTTTTACAGACAGAGCAACATTAATCTTACCTCTTGGGGATGTAAGGGGTTCTGTTTTATCCTCATAGACCCTACCTAATCCTCGCTTAGTTTGATTGCTGATGCCCGTTGCTAGTATTGCAGCAAATAAATCAGAAGTATACTCAAATTCTTCGATATTCAATTTTTCATAGTTTGTCTTCTGCAAAACCTTATAGGCATATGCAAGCATATGGTAAATATTCTTAATCTTAATCATTTAGAGCACCACGTAACCTACTTGCCCATTGTTCAACCTTAGAAGGTTCATCGAACCAGTATTCATCTAATAACGGTACTAATTCATATTCTATTACTGATGACAGCCATTCATTTGTTACTTCTTCATCTGTACAAAAATAACTGTGTCCGATCTGGAATCCACTGCCTAGGGATTCATCTTGCCTAATGAAGTTGTTTAAGGATTTTACTTGTTCAATCAGTACATCAAATTTTGGATTGTTTGCTTGACTTAATATTTCCTGAAATCCATCAGAATCAAAAGCGGGCTCCAGTTTATAGAAAGCAAACCTTCTTCTAAGTGCATAATCGATCATTGCCAAACTTCTGTCTGCCGTATTCACCATTCCAAGAATGTGTACATTTTTAGGTACTGAAAATAGTTCGTTGGCATAAAGCAAGCGCAGTTTCTGTCCTCGTTTGTCTTTTTCAACAAGCATCATTAGTTCGCCAAAGATTTTACTCAAGTTCCCGCGGTTAATCTCATCAATAATAAAGAAATAATCACGATCAATATCCTTTTCTGCTTCTTTACAAAACTCATAAAATGGTCCTTCTGAGAGCTCGAATTCATCATCTGTTGGACGATATCCCATTATAAAATCTTCATAACTGTAACTTTGGTGGAATTGTACCATCATTACCCGGCTCTTATCTTTTTCTCCCAAAATGGAGTAAGCAAGCCTTTTTGCAGCGAATGTTTTACCTACACCTGGTGCTCCTTGCAGTATAACATTTTTCTTCTTTTTCAGGAGATTTACTAAACTATCATAATTACTTTTATCTAAAAATACTTCTTTGAGGAAATCTTCTTCCAGATAAGAATCGTAATCGACTTCCAATTGTTCTATCTCATCATCGTCTTCATCAATAAATAGATTTTCTAATTTCTGTACATATTCAGTATATGGAGTAATATCCGTTAGTGCCTTAGTAACGGCATCACCCGGATGTTCCCATTCCCCAGCGTCTGTCCAGTTCACTTTATGAATGTGTTTATATTCATCTCGTGTCGAATCATAAATGTATTCTGATTCCACAATACCACGTCCAATTATTCTCGACTTTCCTTTTTTAGCATAGATGGTGTCTCCTGGTAATAACTCATTAGCAAATTGCCAGGTTGCATGGGCCGCATTCATATACGTAAATTCTTGTCCATATAATTCTTTCATTTTTGTTTTCATTTCTTTTTTTGTTGAGTACTGAGTTAATTCACCCATCTCATCCCGGCCAAGTCCCATAATACCATGAGAGTAGAATTCTTCCCATTTGGAGGAACCATGGCCAGGTGAATAAATCCAGTATCTTTTTTCTTTTTTGTTTACGATGTCAGCTGAGGAGGAAGAGTCTTCTTCTCCACGCTTCTCTCCACCTGTTCCCTTTGAAGATGATTCTTTCCATGCTGCGAAAGACAACTCGGGAAAACTTTGGTGTGGTAAATAATCTTTTTGAAATGTGTTTTTAAAGTAGTTAACAAGTTGTAAGTAATCACTGGCATCAGGTAAGCTTTTTAGTTTTGTTATTTTGGTGATATCATCTGAATAGAGACTTCTGTTTTGTAATAAGTATGATCTGTTTCTTTCATCGAGGTTTATGTAATTAAATGGACGGATCCAATACAGTCCCATCGTCAGATTCCATTTAACACCTCGTTGCCTTCTTACTTTATCATAACAATCGATAAATTTATTCTTTAAATCATCGGATTGCTGACCTGCGTATTGTATTCCTGATTCAAATATCTCCCAAAGGTTTGGTATGTCATTTGGATCTCTTTGCGCTTTATATGCAAAAAACCATGCTTTCATATTGTTCAAAACAGGAATACCATCAAATTCAGTCGGAACAGGTGTCTGAACGCCAAATTTAGTGCTGAGTTCTCTTGCAATAGCTATACGGTTTTCGTTAGTAATTCCTTTGTTAAAACTTCCGAAAACTGTAAAAGGACAGATGTCTTCTATAGATATTCCTTTGTCAGTAAAAGGATACCGTATATTTAAATCCTTGTAGACCCCTTTTAGGATGGATAATAATTCTGTTCTTTTATTTTTGAATTGCAGTAGTTTGTCAGCAAATTCCATGTAAAAAGTAGTCCAAGAAAATAAACTTGTACTTGGATTATTTGTTTCCATTTATTACACGAATCAATTTCATAATTGCTCTTTTTAAAAACACAAAGACCTGCAGAATTTTTAAAATGGATTTTTTAAAATTCCTTTAAACAGGTTGTTATGCAGCCTGTTGTAGGTTTAGCTCTGCATTAATACGGTCTGCAGCTAATTTTGAAGCATTATACATCAAAGTAACGATGTCAAAATGGACTTTAGCACGTTCACCTGTGCGATTACGAACATTGTTGAGCTGGAAGAACTCCTTTAAATACGCATTAACGCGTTCCACTGCTGAACGACGGTTGTAAATAGCTTTCCAGGCTTTGGAGCCACGAGCCGGCGCTGTGTATCGTCTGAGGTCTTTGGTAATTTTCATCTTGAACACTTTTTGGCAAATACCTTCATTGGCTAATGGGCAATCTTTGCATTCCTTCGGGCTCGTGTACTTCAGTGTTTCATATTTGGCATCGTAACTATCATAACGATACGAATGCTCACGGAAACAAGTCGGGGCAAAATACTTATCAAACCCAATTGGTTCCGATTCATTCCGTTTATTATAGGCAATAATGGATTGCTGCCCCATTTGGTACACTTGCTGGTAAATCGGTTCAAAATCATAACCGGCATCCATCGTTTGATAACACAAGTTTGGAAGTGGCAAGCGTTCATCAATCCCTTTCAATAACGGAATGGCGCCTTTTCCGTCGTTCATTTTTCCTGACGAGAAAAGGGACTGTAAAATATATTGACTCGATGTACCAACCGCCAGATGGCCTTTATAGCCAAACCAGAATTCGTTTTTGCCTTCACTATTCTTCTTGACTCCCCATTGGGGATCCCGAGGAACTTCATCACGAAGTTCGGTTAAGGAAGCGTCTAATTGGGCTTCAATTTTTTTGTCATAAAGAGGCATATTAGCTTCTTTTTCAGCTTTTTCCTTTAACCATTGTTCACGCTCTTCTTTGGATTTACTGCCGCGCTTTTTAGGCTCCGGCTTTGGCTTTTCTTCTTTAAGTGGTGCCTGATCGCGTGCTTCGAAGTGAGTAGCATCGATTGCGACTGTATCATCAATGATAAAGCCTTCCGCAATGGCTTGGAGGACAACCTTTTCCTGCGCTTTTTCCAAAGCGTTTGTTTCTTTCAACTTCGCAAAAAGCCGGGAATAAGAAGCTTCAGATGGGATTGGATCAAGAAACAAGAAATCCGCAATTCAGTTTAAAGGCAATATCGTCATTTAGACGTTTGACCAGGTCTTTTATCGTTGGGATACGCTCGATGTATCGAATGAAAATGGAAATAATCATTGCTGCATAATTCAGCTCTTCCGGCGCACCAAGTCGCGATTTTTTGGTCACTTCATGGTAAATCGAATCCAAATCAATCGCGGAAATGATTGCCTCATATTTTTGGGTAGGTTCCATTTCATATAATTCTTGGATGCCAAATAAGCTCGTTTGTCGTATAATGGTCATAGGAAGTATTCCTCCAGTCTTTTTGGGACGTTTTGGTCGACTACCATTATACAAGATTTGGGGAGGTACTTCCTTTTTTATGCTTTTGAGCCCTTGCGGCAGAAGGGCTAAGAATTATGAAATTCGTTCACACTCCTAATAATTAAATAAGTCCATATCAACTGCTAGATTTAATATCTTTCTAGGTATTATTATAACTGTTTAATAGATTAAATAAAATGGAAGGTATGGTAGAACTATCTCCAGTAAATAAGGACATTTGTCCTCCCGGATTCTCACTCCCAACTTTCTTATTTTTAGTTTAATAGGAATATTGATGAGTGTCGAACTTCATTTTAGGCGGGAAAATGTCCTTATTTTGTATATTACTTTATTTATGCTGAAACTCAAAAAATGCCTGTTTATGGATTTTTAAAATTGTACAGATACCATAATATGACCCATTTAATAACTAGACTTAACGCACTTTTTCCTGTATTTTAGTATTGGTATGATTGGTCACAAGAATGGTAACGAATATATCGCAATAAACTAAAATGCAATATAAATAAAAAGAGGTATTATTCATTTGAAACTTTGGTGTAGAGGCATTCTGAACCATGTACCGCAGGCTCGAATCCTGATGGGTATATCCAAGTTTAATAGGGTGGTATTTGTCAAGGCTTAACTTCCGAAATTCTATCGTCAATCATAGGTTTTATAAATAGTTGAATAGTCAGCAAGGTAAACACCCTCTTTCCGTTTCAATATGGGAAGAGGTTTTTTGTACGAAAAAACAAACTGATTGTAAGGCGTTAGGACTGAATCACAAGGGATGTTTAGACGAAAATACGATTAAATTAACGTTTTCGGACGTCTTGGAGTATGAAATCATGTTCAAAAAGTCGGATATTTACGCGAGCTTGATTTTTTGCTTGGTTTTTTATGGTGTTTTCCATCTATTACTTAATAATTATCGATGTGTTTTCAAAAAAATCTAATGTTCTATTGACCAAATTGATAGAAAAATGTATATTATAACTATATTATCAATATTAAATATCTCATTATCAAATAATGATAATTATGGGAGGGACTATGACTGCAAACAAAGTTCTTTCAATACTGAATCTTTTTAATATGGAAAGGAAATCGCTGACTGTGGATGAAATGGCCGAATTACATTCTTTGCCAAAAAGCAGTGTATACAGGCACGTAAGGACACTGAAAGAACACGGCTACCTTATCGAACACCATAAGGGCAGGTATAAACTTGGCTACAAGTTTCTGGAGTATGCAAATATTGTCCGATCGGACATCAACATTACAGAGGTTTCTCATCCTATGATGAATGACCTGACACTGGAATTCGGCGAAACGACTATTCTAAGTGTGCTTTCAGATATCAACGCTGTTTGTCTTGCAACTTCGACTTCAAACCAGCCAATCAAGGTGTCTTCGGAGGAAGGCAAGATTCTTCCATTATACAGTGGAGCGTCTTCCAAAGTGATTCTGGCATATCAGAATGCAGATCTTCTGGATAAGATCATTGAAGGGGGACATGTACAGCGGTTTACAGATAAGACGCTTACAGATAAGACTGATATTATCGAGGATATGAAACATATCAGGGGCCGGGGATATGCACGTTCTTTCAGCGAAGTGGATAAAGGGGTGATATCTATTGGTTTCCCGATCCGGAATTCGAAAGGAAAGGTGTTTGCCTCACTGGCCATTGCTGGACCTGAATACCGAATGGCCGAGAAGGATGAAAATGTACTGGTAGAGAGGTTCAAGGAGGCGGTTGCGAGTATTGAAAAATTTTTAAAGTGATTTGTAAACGATTGCAAAGGAGGGGTTGGATGCAATTTGAAAAAAAGAGTGCAATATGCCTATTGATTATTATGGTGGTACTGTCTGGCTGTGGTAAGGCGCAAAGTGAGGTTACCGAAGATGGCTACAGTACTGACGAATATGAAATCACTCTAAACTATTCGGATCATGATCCTCCGAATGGTATGCGGACCAATTTCATTGAAAACTACTGGTTCCCGGAAATCGAGAAAGAAACAGATGGAAAGGTCGAGATTAATGCAATTTATGGTGGTGGACTGCTGAGTTCCAGCCAGGCACTAAATGGAGTCAGAGATGGTATAGCGGATATGGGTCTGATCTATCCTGACAACTATCCTAATCGTATGTTCAGCTATGAGCTGCTCAAATTATTCCCGGAAGCTCCTGACGACTTTGAAAGCATACATGGCATAATCGATCAAGCAATGAAAGAACTACCGCGTCTGAGGGGAGTCCTCGAGAAGAATAACCAAAAACCATTGCTTATTACGACAGGATTGCCAATTGTATTTGCTTCGACAACGGAGTTGGATAGTCTTTCCGATATCAAGGGAGAAGATTGGCGTGCATCCAGCAGGTGGTATATGGAAGTGCTCAAGAATATGGGTGCGAATCCTGTAAGCGTACCATTTGATGATGTATACATGTCATTGCAGACAGGTATGATCGACGGGGTCATGACCAATTATGATGGATTTCATATGATGAACTTCTATGAAGTTGCACCGAACATTATTGTTGCCCCGAGCCTATGGTGGTCTGCACCGTTTATTCATACAATCAATCAGGATATGTGGGATCGACTTCCAAAAGATATACAAGAAGGGATCATGAGGGCGACTGAATCAGCCCAGAAGGAATTCGCCAAGGTCTATCAGCAAGAGCTCGAGGAAACGATCCAGGAACAGAAAGAAGCGGGTGCCAATGTGAAAATCGCCAGTGACGAAGATATTGCCATGTTCAACGACGAAAAGTTGTTTGAAAATTTGAGGGAAACATGGGTTAAGGAAGCGAAAGAGGTTCACGGTATTGAAAATGCTGAACAGTACGTTGAAGATATGGAGCAGATTGTGAATGATGCATTAGAGGATTCTGAGGAATAACTGTGTAGTAGGAAAGGAGCAGACCATGAATTTTATCAATAAAATAGATAATATTTTTAAACTAGTTAATAAACGTCTCTCTGAATTATGCGGCATTTTGTTGTTTATCATCATGATCCTCTTGGTCACAAACGTTGCTTCGAGGGAAGTTGGGTATGCAATTGAAGGTCTTTCGAACCTGTCCGTACTCGTGCTAATATCAGTGGTCTATCTAGGTCTTTCGACGACGGAACAGCATAATCAGCATGCAGCTGTCGAGATTTTGGATCACTGGCTCAACAAGAAAAGTAGGAGAGTTTTAGATATTCTTGTTAACATTATCAAGCTGGTTACGATACTAATCTTCCTATATGCCGCGTTCGATAATTTAATATTCTCATTCCAATCCAAGGAAAGTTTTCCAGGTGTGGTCACTATCCCAATCTGGCCTTCAAAATTGGCGCTTGTGGCTGGATTGCTCTTCTTTGTACTGCAAATTCTATTGAACCTGTTGAAAGCAATCATCGATCCGAACTACGGGGATGACGAATCCGATGATTCATCAAAAGATTTGACAGCAAACTTATAAAAAGGGGGTAAAGCATGCTGGATATTACTTTTATCGGAATCATATGCATTCTACTGCTGTTGATTTTTATTGCTATCGGAGTACCCGTGGGTATTTCATTCATCACCAGTGGACTGATCAGTACTTTTCTTATCTTGGATGGCGCCAGAGCTATTGCCCTGCTCGTAGGCTCTGCACATAGTTCGATTGCAGCACCTAGCTGGGTTGCTATCCCACTATTTATTCTATTGGGGGCGCTGGCGGTGCAATCCGGATTGGCTACTAAAGCATTCAGAAGTGCAGATGCCGTTGCATCAGGGATTCCGGGATCTGTTGGTATTGCTACGTGTCTCGCTACCGCCGGTTTCGGGGCAATTTCCGGGGCATCCATCGCGGCTACTTCTATTTTCGGAAAGATGGCACTTCCGGAAATGAGAAAGCTTGGTTACAACAAAAGCTTTTCTTCGGGCATTATTGCCTCTGCGGGTACATTCGCTTCCATGATTCCACCGAGCATGATGTTCATTATCTATGCGCTATTTACACAAACTTCGGTTGCAGGACTATTTTTTGCTGGAATCATCCCGGGTCTACTCAGTGCGGTGATTTACTCGATTTATATCTATATTAGATGCAAAAACGATCCAGCCATGATGAAAAGGCAGAAGGCACAACCTGAACTGACTGTGAAGCAGCGTTTCAGTGCAATGGGCGAATCTTGGCCTATTATACTTGTCGCAGTTGCTTTGCTGGGTGGCATCTATACCGGTATATTCACACCGACGGAATCCGCTGCGGTCGGCTGCATACTTATTGTGGTTATCGGCTTTATACAGGGTCACTTTCGTAAATTCGATGCATTTTCGGGAGCCCTGCGAGATTCTGCTAATACGACATCCATGGTGTTTCTGATTAACATTGGGGCATTATTTTATGCGAAAGTGTTGGCATTAAGTCAAATGCCTGCAAACCTCACATCGTACTTTGTGAATCTTGATGTGCCACCTATTGTTATTATTATCATTATATCCCTGATTTTCTTTTTACTAGGAATGATTATGGTTCCAATTGGGATCTACGCTCTGATTCTACCAATCGTGGCACCGATTGTTTCAGGTCTTGGATATGATTTGATATGGTTTGGTGTTATCGCATTAAAGCTTACGGAGATTGGGGCGGTGACTCCCCCGGTAGGCCTAAACGTGTATGCACTGAAAGGCGTGGTGTCTAGAGATATCACAATAACTGATATTTTTAAAGGTGTCACACCATTCGTGATAATAGATATTTTCGTGCTAATCGTTCTGATTGCCTTCCCGATTCTTTCGCTGTGGCTGCCGAACTTACTATTCTAATTTAAATAAAAGGAGAATGTGAATATGAATTATGAACAGGTTATAAAAGGAAATCTTGTGTTAGAAAATGACGTTGTCAAAGGCTCTATCGGAATCAGTGATGGCCGAGTGGATAGAGTTTCAACAGATGTGAAATTGGAAGGTGATGCCGTTAAGGACTTTGGGGAGAAACTCATTTTTCCTGGTGCTATTGATGTACATGTTCACTGCTTCAGTAACCCGGATGAAGGGTTTGAGAAGACGACCTATCTTTCCGCGAAAGGAGGCGTGACGACTTTTCTTGATATGCCCTATGATTTACCAAATCCTGTAAATAATACTGACATATTCAAGCAGAAGGTAGTAGAATTAGAGAAGGAAGCCGTTGTGGATGTCGGTCTATGGGGAACAATTTCTAAAAAGAAAGGAACGCCTGATCTTAAGCCACTTATTGAAGCGGGTGCGATGTCATTCAAAATGTCGACTTTTGAAACGGATGAATATCGGTTTCCGAAAATACCTAACGATGAAATCATCAAAGCTATGAAAACCCTTGCGGACACTGGTATTCTTGTTGCGTTTCATTCGGAAGATGACGAAATCGTGAAATCGATGACAAAGGAATATCAGGAGACCAGCAAGCATTACAATTTGGCACACACAGAAACGCGTCCACCATATACGGAAACTTCAGCAGTACTGAAGCTAATGGAATTTGCGTACTGGACGGGAGCCAAGCTCCATATTGTCCATGTGAGTCACCCAAGAACACTTGACTTGATTAAAATGTTCAAGGAAATGGGTACAAATGTATCTGCAGAAACGTGCTATCCATATCTGCTGCTGGATAAGGAAGATCTTGAGAAGTACGGTCCCGCTGCAAAAATGAACCCTCCACTTCGTACGAAGGAGGAAGTGGAAGGCATGTGGAGACATCTTAAAGAAGGGAATATTGATCTGATTTCCTCGGACCATATCAGGTGGAATGCAGCTGACAAGGAGAGAGGGCACGGTAATATATTTAAAGCACCTTCAGGTCTCCCCGGACTCGAGGTTATCGTACCACTTATGTTCGATGCTATGGTGAGCCGTCGCGATTTTTCACCGAGTGCATTTGCAAAAGTAATGTCGACGAATGCTGCCGAAAGGTTCGGTGTGGCACATAAAGGAAGAATTGAGGAAGGCTATGATGCAGACTTTGTGGTTATTGATCCTGAAAAGGAATGGCAGATGAGTGCGGATATGTTGGATACGGACATCAGCCTGTTGCCATTTAGAGACCGTAGGATTAAAGGGAAAGTAATGGAAACAATCATCAGGGGCAGGACCGTATTTGATGGTCAGGAGGTCATGGTTGAATCAGGGTATGGTAAATTTATCAAAGGATCCGGTACTGTATAGGAGTGAAGAGATGGAAAAACAGTTCAATGAATTGATTGATACGGTCCTTGAATATAGTATGTTTTCCGAAAATACAAAGAGACAGGCGGAATGGGTCATCAGTGATACTGTTATCTCTGCCCTTTACGGCCTCCAATCCGAAGAGGAAATCGCCAGTTACATAAACGATGCGTCGAATCGTGTAACTGATCAAGGGTATAGGTTTCCAGTACTGGGTACAGATCTGCTAATTGACCGAAAGGATAGTCTGATCATCCATGGCACCGCCCTCGTATCCAACGAACTGGATGAAGGCAATACATTTGCTAAAGGCCATCCAAGTGCACACATCCTGCCTTCGTTGCTGGTGAGCGCATATGAAAATGATGCGACAACGGAGCAGGTGATTGATGCTTTCATTCGAGCGTATGAAATATCCAGCAGATTGGCATATGCAATTAGTATGAGGAATGACATGCATCCTCATGGCACATGGGGAAATGTCGGGGGAGCAGTCGCCCGTGCACTGATCGAAGGCAGAGATAAGGCAGCCATCAAGGAGATAGTGTTGATGACTCTATCCCTTCCGCTGTCCACGACCTGGCTGGCAGCGGAAAAGGGTCAGTCGGTCAGGAATCTATATACAGGAATCGGAAGTTTTCTCGCTTATGAAACCGTCAGTTACCAGCAGTACGGTTTCGGTTCAAACAAGAAAGTCGTTGAAAACCTATGGTCCAGTATCATGGGAGATGGTATCACTGCAGATCGATTGACGGAGTCACTCATGGATCCACCATTGATCATAAAGAACTACTTAAAAGTACATCCAGCATGCAGATTCACACATGCTGCAATCGATGCCTCTCTTGCGTTGAAAGCAGGCAATAGCATTAATTTTAAAGAAATAGACAAGGTTGAGGTTGAGACATACAATTTGGCAGCAAGATGCAACATCAAAAGACCTGAAACCAGGTTGCAATCCAAATTTTCTATTCCATATGTTGTCGCTTGTATATTAATGGGCGTTGACCTGTTTGGAGATTATGAAGACAACCTTCAACAGGTGGAAAAGCTTGCTTACAGAGTGTTTGTCAGTGAAAGTCAGGAGTTGACCAAATTGCTACCTGAAAGACGTGCAGCGAAGGTGATAGTTACATTGAAAGATGGTACAGAACTTGAACATACTACCTACACCGCAAAAGGAGAATACGACCATCGCTTTAGTGAAGAAGAACTTTGGGATAAATATCAGAACATGCTAACTGACCATTATGATGTTAATTTTCTGAGCGTTCTGAAGGGTAATTTGCTAAATATTAGAAGGTACCCAACTTTCAAGGAATGGATGCAAGCGAATCAATTAATGGGGGAATTGACATGCAAAAACTGAAAATTGATATTAACAGGGTGAAGTATAACCTAGAAAATGTCGCTCAAGTATATAATAGTGGTGAAGACGGTTATACAAGGCTCGCATTCTCAAAGGAGGAAGACCAGGCCATCGATTGGGTCGCAGAGGAGCTCAAATCATATGGTGCTCGGGTGCGAAAAGACGCTGTTGGAAATCTGTATGGCAGGATTGGCCCTGAAGATGCTCCCGTTATTGCCTTCGGCTCCCATTTGGACACTGTTAAAAATGGCGGACTTTTCGATGGGGCAGTAGGGGTATTCACCGGACTTGAATGTATTCGTGCACTCAAGGAACAGAATTTTGATTCCAATATGGCATATGAGTTGGTATGCTTTAAAGGGGAAGAAGGCAATCCATTGGGAGGAACATTTGGTAGCCGTACAGTTACAGGACAAATCAATCCTGAAGCATTCGATGAAAAATTGCTTAAATCCCTTGAGGTATCAGAACAAGATATCAGAAATGCAATGGACACTCTTCCTGAATATAAAGCATTCATCGAGATGCATATTGAACAGGGAACAGTTCTTGAGAACAATGATAATAGGACAGGCATTGTCACAAATATTGCTGGAATTTCTAGAACTCATATTAAAGTTATCGGAACTCCGGGTCACTCAGGTACAATGCCAATGAATTCACGCAAAGATGCCCTTGTCAATGCTAGTGAAATTGTGCTCCATATCCACAAAGGAGCTAAAAAGGTCAAAGACGGAACGGTTGCGACAGTTGGACAGTTAGATGTCATGCCCAATCTTGCAACAGTTATCCCCGGTACAGTAGAATTGACCTTTGAGGTGAGGTCTGGCAGTCAAGAGAGGATCGATGCATTCGAGAAGGAAATGCTAGACTGGGTTACAGCCAATTACGATGTAGAGATTCTACCAGGTGTGAAAAAGAAAGCTAGTAGTCTTTCACCGGAGGTTAGGGCATTACTGAATAGGGCAGCAAATACACTCGGTCTTCCGGTGATGGAAATGGTGAGCGGTGCCAACCACGATGCTAACTCATTGACTAATCACACGGAAGTTGGCATGCTGTTTGTACCAAGCATCGATGGCATAAGTCATAATCCAGAAGAAAATTCCTATTGGGAAGATATCGCTAATGCAGCTGATATTATGCTCCAAGCATTGATGATGTATAGAGAAGAGTGAATCGCATTCTACGATATGAGTTATTCATTTTAACATATCCCTTGTTAAAAATAATTATAATGCTGGTTTACCTAGGATAAAATTTAATTTGGTTGGTTATAGCCTTAAATGACCACCTGAGAAAACGGGTGGTCATTTAAGAATATTAACAGAATTCCTGTGTGTTGAGTGTCCAACATAGAAACCAATAAAAAGTCGGTATATACATCTTTGTAGCTAACAACGTAAATAGAACTTGCTAGTATAACGTGAATCAAGATTGTTTAATAAGAAACTTTATCGTATTTGAAAATGGTGGCTTTAATGGCAGTGAAGCTATGATGGGGAAAAAGAGATATCCATGAGAAGGAAAAACTTCAGGATTTTAATGGGTGGCCTTTTTCTAAAGTGTTAGAAGATGTTGATTTAAGTGTGGAAAGTTATGCAAGTGCTAAAAGGAATCCAGGTGACATTGAAATGTTTATTGAAGTACATATTGAACAAGGGAAACGTCTTGAGAAAAAACGTCTTCCTTGTGGGATTGTAACTGGCATTGCTGGACTATGCTGGCTGGAAATAACATTTGAGGGTGAGGCTGGTCACGCTGGAAATACGCAAAAGGAAGACCGTCAGGATGCATTGGTGGCAGCCAGTGAATTCATTGTAGAAGCTAACAAGCTTCCTACCACAATCAGTGAATCAGCTGTAGCAACTATAGGGAGACAATTAGTTGAGCCAAATGGTGTTAATGTCATACCGGGACAAGTAACGCTTTACGTAGATATAAGGGATATTGATTCACAAACACGTGATCAATTAGTTGATGAAACGATTCATATAACTAGACGAATTGCAGAAGAGCATCAGGTGAACTGGCAATATCATGAAAAATCAAGAGTTACACCTGTCCCTGTAGATGAATCTATACAGGAAAAACTGAAAAAGTCCTTCCAGGCTAACAATATTGAACCGTTCTCGCTTCCAAGTGGGGCAGCACACGATGCGATGATTATTGGTACAGAACTGCCGATTGCCATGTTGTTTGTCCAAAGCAAAGACGGGGTTAGCCATAACCCTTCTGAATGGTCCGCATTAAATGATGGTTTGCAAACGGTCCACGTGCTGAAAACATTTATTGAAGATTTATACACTTTTTGATGACGACGTTCAACAGGAACTGGGACTGGATTCAATTAGTGTTTCCCAATTGTCACGAAAACACCGTACTGTGGACTCCAACTTGTTGGCAGCCATCTTTTATCTATTAGTTGATTCAGATACGTCATTCTCAACCAGGTCGAACAGTTATGCCCGTGAAAATCATTGATTCGAGTACAATGCCATTAAACCTGACGAATCACCCATGGGCTACCTCTCGTAAAACGAAAGGCGACGTCAAACTGCACTTGCGCGGTTGGTATTCATGGAAAATGGTTCTTCTTATCCGGAATACGCAACAAGATCATGTCGGCCAACGAATACGATCGTAACCAATTAGAAGTCTTGGTGGATGACAAGGAACAACCTACGTATTTGATCGTGGTTACATAGATTTTAAGCGTTTTGACCGCATGACGGACGACGGTTATTTCTTCGTCTCCCGGTGGTCCAACAAAGCGCATGGATAATTTGTGTCGCTTAATTGAAGTCGATGATACAAAAGGGCAATCGACTGCGTCTCATCACAAACCGGTTTGACCTAAAAGCCAGCGAGATCAGTGACATGTATCGTTCACGCTGGACGATTGGCGTGTCCAGAAGGACACAACATCTAGTCGGTGAAAGTCCGACCGGGAGAAAAGACTTCACTCCTGTAGCCTGAGAGGCACCGCGGAACGAAAGTGAACCGGTGAAGCCCTCCGACAAACATTCTAAAGGAATGCGGCAAAACTTCAGGTCGTAACACACAGTGAACGCAGATGTAGCCTCGTTACACGCAAATCCGGTGGCTGAGACGGTCGATAACGTGCGAAAGCAGCAGGAACTGACTGAAAAGAGTCTGAAACAGTAGTTCCCACCGGCGGGGTATCAGCGGCGACATGAAGGGAAAGATGATGTGGAAACTGGAGAAGCCCTCGACACCCGGTGAAGAAATCTCATCGAGGAGGCTGTCCTTATAACCGTGAATGGGAAATGGGACTGGCAGGTGTCAGGGTGGCGGAACGGATTGTAGTACTGAAGATACGCGTGCAGCAAAATACGCGAGGAGGAAAGAGTCCGAACCTGTAAACAATTCGTGTGACCAAAGGAGGTAAGGGTGCCATGACAAAAACACCCATCAACTTACAGGAACTAAGGCAGCGAATTTATCAAAAGGCGAAGACTGAACCTACGCATCGGTTTTGGGGTTTGTTTACCCACATAACCAAACGAACTACCCTTCATGAAGCTTACTTACAAGCAAAGAAAAACGGCGGTGCCCCAGGCATTGACGGACAGAGCTTTGATGATGTGGAGCATGAAGGTGTTCAAACGTTTTTGGAAAACATTCAGAAAGAACTCCAAGAAGGAAACTACCAACCGTAGGCGAATCGAAAAGTAGACATCCCGAAGGCAAACGGGAAGATGCGAACACTGCAAATTCCAACTATTCGAGACCGTGTAGTACAGGGGGCGTTGAAACTCATCATGGAAGCCATCTTTGAGGCAGATTTCTGCCCGAACTCGTACGGCTTCCGTCCAAGGCGCTCACCGCATCAAGCACTGGCAGAAGTACGACGAAGTTTACTGCGTCGTATGACAACAGTCATTGATGTTGACCTATCTCGGTATTTTGATACGATAAGGCATCATATATTGTTGGGGAAAATTGCGGTACGCATTCAAGACCCACAGGTCATGCATCTGATAAAACAGGTGATAAAAGCAGCAGGAAAAATCGGTGTACCGCAAGGGGGTTTATGCAAAGCTTCGCATAAACCCCCTTATGCAAAGAAAGTTATTATGCAAAGTAATTGCTATAAATCCTTGTAAGTCAATATTCATATTCGATTTTCTTCGCATAATATCTGAAAATGATTATCAGAGCTTTATGCTCAAATATTATTTTTGGAGGAATGCTTCATGCAGTTCTACCGTAGAAGGTGGAAAATGCTCCTTCAATTCGCTCAGGATCGAGGTGAAACCTATTATACAGAACGATTGGGTATCGATTTTATTGAAAAGCATTTTCAAATTCTTGAAAAAGATTTCGAACGCACGTTATCGCAGCCAGAAACACAAGAACTGCGTGTTATCCGGATGATTGGTAACTTTCAGTTACACCGTACCATTTTATGCCGATATTATAAGCACAAGGAAATTTTGATGGATGCCTATTACATTGAATTAAGCCATCGGTTTAAGCAATATTGCGAGAATCAAAATTATTCTAAGGTGACTATCGACCATTATGTCAAACAGTCAGAACGGTTTATGGATTATCTTGTCTCTCAATCTGTAACGGAGTGTAAGGATATCAACCTCACTCTGATTAACAACTATATCAAAACATTAGCTGGTTATACCTATAAAACGGTGGAACAAGTAATTTGTTCGATACGTGCTTTTTTCCGTTTTCTTTTGGAGGTCGGTGAAACAGATAAAGATTTTGCTTCAAAAACACCAATGATTCAAGCGAGAAAACAAACCCGTATCCCATCTGTATGGACAAAGGATGAATTAAAAAAATTGATCGCTGCCATTGATAAAGGAAGCCCGAAAGGCAAACGTGATTATGCCATTATTTTGATGGCAGGTGTTCTAGGTTTGCGTTGTACAGATATTAAAAATTTGAAAATGGAGCACTTCCGATGGGAAGAAAAGCAGTTAGTCTTCACACAATCCAAGACAAGAGAAACCATATCTCTTCCCCTGACACCGGAGGTGGGCTGGGCCGTGATCGATTATCTCAAATACGGACGACCAAGCATAGAAAGTCCCTACCTATTCGTCAAACATATGGCGCCATTTGATCCATTTTCAGAAGCCGATCATTTACACCAGCTGATTAGTAGGTACATGGAACAAGCTCGTATCCCAAAGTCGAAAAAGCGAAGAGGTATGCATTCTCTGAGGCACACAATGGCCAGTATGCTTCTGGAAAAAGAAACGCCGCTTTCCACCATTTCAGATATCCTTGGACATGTTGATACGAACTCAACGGCTGTCTATCTGAAGACGGACATCGAAAAGCTGAAAGAATGTGCGCTTGATTTTGATGAGGTGTCCAGCTATGAGTGATATCGAATACAAAGGTCCTTTTAAAGAATATCTTCAAAATCACGTGGAATTGAAACGAGCAGTTGGATATAAATATGACACAGATACTCGTCATCTTAAACGTTTCGACCGATTTACATTGGAAAAATACCCTGATGCAATCGATTTAACAAAGGAAATCGTATTGGATTGGTGCAGCAAAAAAACGTATGAGACTCAGGCTAACCAAGCCTCACGTGCATCATTCATGCGCCAGTTTGCAAAGTATATGGATTCTGTTGGAGCGAATGCTTATATCCTTCCTAAAGGATATTTTCCGAAGGGGCAACAATATACTCCGTATATTTATACAACGGATGAACTCACTAAGTTCTTTACTGAAACTGAGAAATGCAAGTACTGTTACGAATGTCCATATCGACATCTCATTATGCCTGTATTTTTTCGGATGATTTACATGTGTGGACTGAGATTATCGAAAGCACGACTTTTAAAAGTAGCTGACGTTGATCTTGAAAACGGCATTCTCATCGTCCATCAATCCAAGAAAGATAACAGCAGAATGATACCTATGTCGAGGTCTCTAACTGAACGCTGTCGGCTTTATTCAGATAGGGTACACCGTTTTTCAAAAGTCGAAGACTATTACTTCCCTGCTTTTGGTGGAAAACCGATGACTATAGGGAATGTATATAAGAACTTCCGCAAATTTCTGTGGGGTGCCAATATTTCGCATGGCGGTAGAGGGAAAGGTTCTCGTATTTATGATTTTCGTCACACTTATGCCGTTCATTGCCTGAAAAAATGGACGGAACAGGAAAAAGATTTAACAGCTTACCTTCCGGTACTGAAAACATATATGGGGCACGATACGTTTGAAGAAACCGCCTATTACTTGCGCATGACTGCCGACGTGTTTCCGAATATTACTTTAAAATTGGAAACACAATTTCCGAAGATGATTCCGGGACTGGGAGGCGATGCGGTTGAAACCGACTGATTTTGCCAAACATCTTACTGACTTTCTTTCGAGTTACTTGCCGTCCCAGAAAAATGTGAGTAAAAACACCATTCATTCCTATCGGGATACATTTAAACTCTTAATTAAGTATTGCCAAGAAATGAAAAATATACCAGCAGAACGAATAACGATAAGCGTTCTTTCGAGTGACTTACTGGTAGAATTCCTAGAATGGTTGGAGGAGGATCGAAAATGCGGCATCTCGACCCGAAACCAAAGACTTTCCGCAATTCACTCCTTTTTCCGGTACGCGCAGGCTGAAGAGCCCGCTGGGCTATTTCACTTCCAAAAAGTCATCACCATTCCCACTAAAAAGGCAAAGAAAACAATGGTGGAGCACCTGACACCTGAGGCAATGAAACTTCTTTTGGAACAACCAAATAAAAATTGCCTAAAAGGTCGGCGTAACCTAACACTCATGAGTGTGTTGTATGATACAGGAGCCAGGGGACAGGAACTTATTGATATTACTGTCAGGGATGTCATTCTGGAGGAACCAGCCGTCATTGTATTAAACGGAAAAGGAAATAAGATAAGACGTGTACCTCTTATGAAAAATACGGTATCATTATTGGAGCACTATATTGTTGAACATCAGCTCGATAAACCATGGAAAAATGAGTATCCTTTATTCTCTAACAACCAACATAACAAGCTTACCAAGGAAGAAATAGCTTATATCATTTCAAAATATGTGGCAGAGGCACAAAAGACTTCTACGATTATACCTACAAAAGTAAAACCACATATGTTTCGCCACTCGAAAGCTATGCATTTACTGCAAGCTGGCGTCAACTTAATATACATTCGTGATTTCCTTGGCCATGTGGATTTAAAAACAACTGAAATTTATGCTAGAACGGATACTGAGACGAAAAGAAAGGCCATTGAAAATGTTTACCCAGATTTGATTAATAGCGATCTTCCGGATTGGAATAGGGACCAAGCGCTTCTTTCTTGGCTTTCCGAATTAAAGTAAAGCAGATATTATGCAAAGTAAATGGAAGAATAGTCCTTTATCCATAGGCATTTTGAAGTTTACTTTGCATAA
This sequence comes from Lentibacillus jeotgali, assembly GCF_000224785.1. Lineage (GTDB taxonomy): Bacteria > Bacillota > Bacilli > Bacillales > Amphibacillaceae > Lentibacillus > Lentibacillus jeotgali. Next base: position 634,621 of record NZ_AGAV01000005.1, read on the forward strand.
CGGAATACTTTGCATAAGGGGGACCATTTTCTCCACTAGCTGCAAATATCTATCTGAATGAGGTCGACTGGGCATTTGATGCAATCCGGCTTAAAACATCGGAAGGCAACTATGAGGCGGTAAACTATCATCGGTTTGCCGATGATATAGTGATTACCGTGAGCGGCCACTCCAGCAAACGGGGATGGGCAGATTTAGCCCTTCAGCGGCTCTGGGAAAATCTCGAACCTTTGGGAGTGGAACTTAACTTGGAGAAAACTCGGATGGTTAATGTCCTCAAAGGCGAATCATTTGCCTTTCTAGGTTTTGACCTAAGACGAGTTCCAAACCGAAAAAGAACAGGGCATTTCATCATGATGACACCAAGAAAGAAAGCGCGTACGATGCTGAAAGCAAAAATTCGAGAAGTCATCCAAAACGGAGGCGCAAAACCGGCGGAGGATATCGTCAAGCAAATCAACCGAATTCTTACCGGTTGGGTCAACTACTTCCGTGTTGGAAACTCGAGTCGTGCATTCAGTGAAATACGTGACTACACAGAGATGAAAATTAGAACCTTGCTTACAAGAAGAAAACGAAGGAAAAAGCGTAGCATCGGATGGCAGAGATGGAGTAATGGGTACCTCTATGGCATACTGGGGCTATATTGGGACTGGAAAGTCCGCCCGCTTGGAAATGTTGAAAGATACCAATGAAAGTGTCTACTATTCGATAGGTCTCATAACCCTTTTGATGAAGATTACGGGGTGAGCTGCTTGAGGGAAAACCTCACGAGCAGTTCTTATGGGGAGGAGCTGGAGACGGATCACAATAAGACACCGCGCCAGTTCTTTACCCGACAATTATTTTTCAAATGGTTGAAACAGCACGTTAAAATCAAACATTTTTATGGCCATAGTGAAACAGCTGTGATGAACCAGATCTTTTTAGCGCTGATCGTTTATTGCCTGCATGTGCTCATGCAACTGGAAACAGAATCCAGGAACACCATATTGCAGATTAGCCGTTTATTAAAAGCGAAACTGTGGAAGAACTGCCGTCACTGGCTTCGTCGCATTAGCGGCATACCATAATTAGAGTTGTTGTCGCTGTCTCTCCTGGAATAAATGTATAATTTTACCAAATGGACAGCGCCACTTTTTCATTAAGGTTTGTCTTTTTGGCGGAAAATAGAGTTAAATTAATTACTGAATATTCAACCTATATTAATGCAACGCTAGTGAGATGATGAGGAAAAAGTAAAATTTTGTGGTACATTTTGATGGCTGTAATCATTTCAGTCTGCGAAAGTTGCGTTATTAAAAAACCCCCATTTTATTTTAAAACAAATGGGGGATAAGATTTATATTTACTATCCGTGGTTTTCTAAATATCTTTTGGCCAATAAATAGACTGGTAAATCAATTAACTTTCCATTCAGTGCGATAGCACCTTTGTTATTAGCGTTCTCGTAAGTGGAAACGATACTTTTATACCACTCAATCTCTTCTTTAGTTGGAGTATAAATTTCCTTTACCCAAGCAGTTTGTTTAGGATGAATTACTAATTTACCGAAAAACCCTATTTGTTTCCCGAAAAAGGCATCCTTTTTAAATGATTCTTTTTCATCGACTCTAGGGAAAACGGCATCAATCGGTGGTTCACCATTTGCAGCTCTTGAGAGTAATACTATTTGGGACATAGCATATCTTCGCTCTATTCCAGAGAGGGTCCATTCTGCTGCAATATCATATGCAAAATCAACAGATCCAAACGCTACTTTTTTAACCAATTGATGTGACTCAATAAGTTCTTTTGTTTTTAATACTCCAGATGCTGATTCAATTAACGGTATAACCTCCTTCACAGATAACTTCTTTGCAACAGCTTGAATAGTTTCAACTTTTTCACATTTAGGAAGCATTATTCCATTTATACTAGACATTTGTTTGATTATGGATAAGTCATCCTCGTGCCAAGGTGTGTTTTCGGGATTAACTCGAATCCACAACTTTTTGTCAGAAAGTAATATAGGATATTCTTTTTCTATTTCTAGAATAATATCTCTTGCTTTTGTTTTTTGTTCCGGGTTTACACCATCTTCCAAATCAATAATCACTGCTCCTGCATTACTTTCTAACGCCTTTATGATTTTTTTATTATTGTCACCAGGGACAAAAAGATAAGTACTCAAATTATAAAACCTCCTTATTATTTTTTGAGTATTTGATATAAATAATAATCATTCACTTTATTCACAGCTAATGTCTCAATTCAAGATTGGATATTTATATTTTCATTTTCATCTATTAAGTACGACTTGTATATTTGTAAATTGAAACCAAGACATTTCATTGGTAATTGGAGCCTTCACCTGAGTAGTGTGTCTATGTCTATTTTTACAAATTTTAGCCTTAATTTCAATATTTTAAATTGTTTAATAAAATTAATATTGCGCAAAATTTGTTATTTTATTAAACTAATTTATAATAACATATTAGATTCTTAAACATCTTAAGGGGGTGAAACTCTAAAAGGTAAGACTTGCGCATAGAAAAATAATTATATATAAGGGGGAATTTGTATATGTCTGTCAATATATTGGTTATCACTCATCAAAACTTCTCTAGTTTAGTTTATGATGCAAAAAAAATGGTAAATCTTCCTTTTAACCTAGACATAATAGAAGTGGAGTTTGGTGAGTTAAATAATTACATCGATACTGATTCAATAATGAAGTATGATTTAGTAATTACTAGTGGTGCTCATTTGGAATTTATACACAATGAGTTAAAAGAACTAACTTACCATGTTTCTTTTTACCCTTTAGAGATAATTGAAGCAGATTTGGTCCAGTCATTGGTAAAAGCAAGCAATTTTGGCCAAAATATCATATTGATGACTTATGCTAATAAAACCCATGAATTGAAAGAATATGTAAGAATATTAGATGTAAATTTAATTCAACTTGGTTTTAAAAACTTAGACGATGCCACTAATCAACTTCGTGAATATAAAAGTAAGGGATACTATACTGTTATAGGGACAAGCTCAGTGTGTCAAATAGCAAGGGATTTAGGTATGAACGAAGTTCTTATTTATTCTACTGAATATTTAAAGATGGAGTTTATTAAAGCTTACCAACTTGCTTCAACTAAGCACAAGATGATTAGTTATGCAAAAATAAAAAAATCTATATTCACAAATACAACAGGTCCAGTTTTCATGGTGGACAAGGATGAAGTAATTATGGAAACTAATACTTCGGCACTGACTTTTTTAGGAAAGGCTCATAATTATGAAATAATAGGAGAGGAATTTAAAAATTATATTGACCTTCCATCAATCTCCCAAATTACTTCATCTCAAACTTTTCGGCAAAAGCAAAATACCATAACAGTAGATCCAATTATTATAAACTCTAAAATTGAAGGCTACATAATATATATTCAAGAAAAGATGATCTATGGAAAGTCTGGAGATATAAAACAATTAAATTCACTAAAATCTAAATATAAATTTGAAAATATTATTTACAAATCACAAAAAATGAAAAAAGTAATTCTTAAATCAAAACAATACGCTACTTCCGATGCACCAGTTCTTATTTCGGGGGAATCCGGTACCGGAAAGGAACTATTAGCACACAGCATTCACCAAAAAAGTTCTAGGAATTCTAAGCCTTTTCTGCCAGTGAATTGCTCTGCAATACCTCAAAATATACTAGAGAGTGAATTGTTCGGGTATGAAGAAGGTGCTTTTACTGGTACAAAAAAGGGAGGTAAACCAGGCTATTTTGAATTAGCTCAGAATGGTACTATATTTCTTGATGAGATTGGAGAATTGCCATTTGACATTCAAACAGTACTTTTAAGGGTATTGCAGGAAAAAGAAGTGATTAGACTGGGAGGTAATAATATTATTCCTTTAAATGTAAGGGTTATCACCGCTACTAATAAATCATTAGTCAGCTTAATTCAAGAAAACAAATTCAGATCAGATCTTTATTATCGTGTTAATGTATTGCAATTAAACATACCTCCTCTAAGGGAAAGAAAAGAGGATATTATTGATATCCTGAGTCACTTGTTGAAGAAATATGGATTTACTATGTCTGAAGCAGAATATTTAATTAGCAGTACAAGAGACTCAATTTTATTTCACACCTGGCCAGGAAATATAAGAGAATTAGATAATTTTGTGCAGCGTTTTACAGCTTTACGGACGACTACAAATATATCTTTAAATCTTGTAGAAACCTTTAATGATATTTTGTATGAGTTCTTGGAAGAAAAAAGACGACAAGATGCATTATCTTCCTTAAATACACCCTTCTTTTCAACAGAAAGTGAGGGTAACTTAACAGATTCTGAGTTAGAAAAAATAAAAATAAACAATGTTTTGTTTCAAACGTCCGGTAATAAAAATAGAGCTGCGGAAAGGCTAGGAGTTTCTCGCACAACATTATGGAGAAAAATAAAGCAATATAATTTGGAGGAAGTAATCAATTGATTTTAAATTGAAGATGTTGTTTAAATTTGTAACAGTGTTGAAACGCTTCGAAACATAAATTTATGTTGATAAAAATCTTCAGTTTAGCTGAGCCCCTCATTAACTGAAGATTTTTATCTTTTTAATCAATGTAATATTGGCATGATTTTTGCCTCTATATAACTAAACAATTTATATGGAGGATCTTTATGCAGGTCAAAGACAAAGAAATGGGCAGTCAAGGAACGCTCTGGAATAAATATCTTATTTGGCTTATAATGATCCAAACTTTTACTGCCTTAGCATATTATGGGTATGTGCCCTTAATTCCATTTATGGAAAGTGAGTTTTCATTGTCAAATACTCAGGTAGGTTGGATGACTTCCTCGGTGTTTTTGGGCGCCTCAATTATTGCTATTCCTTCAGGGCTTATAACGGATAAATTTGGGACAAAAAAATCATTATTTGCCTTTTGCTTTTTTTTAGCGACAGTTACTGCACTGTTTTATTTAACAACTAGTTTTGTCTACATATTAACATTGCTCTTCTTACTCGGCTGTGGTTATGGAGGGATCACGCCTGGAACTAATAAAGGTATTATGGAACACTTTGAATTATCTAATCGTGGAACCGCAATGGGTCTTAAACAGACTGGTGTATCATTAGGGAGTATTTTAGGGACTTTGGCTCTCCCCCTAATAGCAACTTACATTGGTTGGAGAAGTAGTCTCTTGGTTCTTTCCCTTCTATTGTTCATTTTATGTACTTTTCATTTTAAAATTTTGGAGGAGAGTAATATTGAATACAGAAAAACTGGCTTAATTAAAGGATTATTGGAAGTGGTAAAAAATAAAAATATGTTAAAAATTATTATAATAATCGTTTTCTTTATTTGGGTTCAATTAAGTGTAATGACTTATTTAGTTCTGTATTTACTTGATACCACAAATAAAACTACAGTGTACGCTTTGCTATGTTTAGCCTTATTGCAATTAGGTGGTGCTGTTGGTAGATCAATTTGGGGAGCAATAAGTGATAGATATTTCAGTAGAAAAAGAGGGGGGATACTGGGGATAATTGGAATAGTATCTGGTATTTTATTGCTTATTTTTACCATGATCACTGATAACATGTTTTTTCCAATAATTGCAGGAGTGTCCTTCTTATTAGGTGTTACTACACAAGGATGGAATGGAATTTTTGTTTTATTGGTGTCCGAAGTAGTTAGGAAAGAACAAATAGGTCTAGCTAGCGGTGTAGGGTTGGCCTCGGTTTATATAGGAGCCGTAATAGGAACCCCTATATCTGGCTGGATTATTGATCGAACTGGGAACTATGAAGTGATGTGGCTGATTTGCTCATTTTTTATGTTCCTTATTGGAATATTGATTTTTTGGATGAAGCTCGATGGAAACACAAAGAATTTGACTATTTAATGGAAAAGAAAGGTGATATAAATGGAAATTACTCTTTACTTAATTATATTATTGATTTTATTAATATTTGGTACACATATAGGAGTTGCTTTAGGAGCAAGTGCATTAACAATTCTAATTATCTTTGAAGATACTAATCTGAATGTAATTTCTCAACAAACCTTTGCGTCAGTTAATAATTATGCCTTAGCTGCTATCCCATTCTTCATACTAGTAGGCGATATCGTCATGAAAGGTGATTTAGCTAAGAGGTTATTGGATCTAGCTGATATTCTGTTACGGAAAATACATGGCGGAACGGCTATGGCTGCAATGATTGTAAGCGTTTTCTTTGCATCTATTTCAGGTTCTAGTGTCGCTTCTACTTCTGCCTTAGGGAAAAATGTTGTGAATTTGTTAGGTGAAAAGGGATACCCTAAAAGATTCATTGCTGGACTCGTGGCTACTGGAGGTACTATAGGTCTATTGATACCTCCAAGTCTCAGTTTTATCTTAATTGGGAGTATGATGGGGATCCCAGTTATCGATTTATTTACTGCAGGAATTGTTCCAGGTGTGTTACAAGGAGTCATGCTTATTTTGGTAACATGGTGGATCAGTAGGAAGAATAACTGGGAATCAAATTTTAATACTGTGAAAGTTACACCGAAAATAATAGGGAAGAAATTTAAATCTTCCACGGGTATGTTATTACTTCCTGTAGTGATACTCGGCGGCATTTACTCAGGAATGTTTACTCCTACTGAGGCTGCAGCGGTAGCTGTATTCTACGCACTCTTATTAGTTATTTTATTAAGAAAAACAAATATGATGGGTGTATGGTCGATGTTTAAGGGAGCTCTCCTCCAATCTGGAATGATATATCTAATTGTAATTGGGGGAGCACTAACGGCGTTTATGTTACAAAGTTTAGGATTAACTCAAGAATTGATAAGTTATATAGCAAATTCGGGAATTGACGGTTGGAAATTCCTTCTCATAGTTAATGTGTTCCTACTTCTATTGGGTATGTTCCTGGATGGTATTTCAGTCATTGTTTTAGTTAGTCCATTACTTTTTCCTATAGCTACTGCTGCAGGGATAGATCCTATACATTTTGCGGTAGTATTAACCTTAAATATCGAGGTGGCAACGGTTACACCTCCTGTGGGGCTTAATTTATTTGTTATGAGTGGTTTGACAAAGATTCCGATTGAGGAAGTTGCAAAAGGGGTGGGCCCTTACTATCTTGTTCTGATAGTTTCTTTAATTTTAGTTACATATTTTCCTCAATTAAGTTTAATGCTGTTGAGGTAAATTGAATTATATATAAAGAAATGGGGGATTTTATGAATTAAGTTTATAGTAATTAGATAAAATTTAAGGATTACTTTGGAGCTGATTAAAGGATATTGAGGGAGGATATTTATGAAAACAAAAATTAGTTTACTAGGTGTCTGTTTAATAACAGTGATGTTTGTAGTGGGGTGTAATGCAGAAACAAGCGGTAGCGAGAAGGAAACACATGAGATTATAATGACTCATGAATTACCGGAGTCTTTTTTTAAACATGATTACATGAAACAGTTTAAGGATTTAGTCGAAGAAAGAAGTGATGGTAGGTTAGATGTTACTATACATCCTTCAGGGCAGTTATATACTGATGCGGAAGCTGTGCAGAATTTAGGTACTGGAAGTGTGCACATGGTATGGCCAGTTAGTGTTCATTTGGAAACGTTAGCAGAGGAGTATGGGGTCGTGAATCTTCCTTTTGCTTTAAAGGATGAAATTATGCTTAACGATCCACAGTACAGAAAGGACTTAACAAACTTACTAGATTCGTTTGTAGAAGATAATGGAATTAAAGTATTAGGGCTGATGAGAACTGCAGAAGGCATAATTTTGTCTAACCAAGAGATTAGCAAAATGTCCGATCTCTCGGGGATGAAAATACGTTCTGTTGGAGGTCATGTGGCTAACGATATGCTCGGGGCTTTTGGGGCGACTGCAACATCAATGCCGGCTACTGAAATTACTACCTCACTTTCTCAAGGAGTGATAGATGGTGTAAATACCTCCCCTGACGGATGGGCGAATGTTGTAGGTTCTGCTGCAAGTCATGGATTTGTTGTACCTGAGATGCAAATATTCACTTATTCAATAGCTACTGATAAAGCCTGGTTCGAGAATCTTCCCGAAGACTTACAAAGCATTATTCAGGAGACAATTGACGAATTAATTGTAGACCAATGGAAAGAATCGATAGAACTTGATAAACAGCACCTCGAAGAGATTACAAATGATTTTGGAGAGGTGAACCGTGTATCAGAAAGTAAATTAGATAAATGGAAAGAGCAAACAGAAGAAGTTCGCAAAAAATTTGAAGAGAGGCATCCAGAAGCGATGAGGAAATTTAAGGAATTAAATGAGGGGGATTAGCCTAACAGGGCTGTTCCTCTTCCTTTTAAATTCCTAAATTACGAGGTGGGAATATAATGAAAATATTAAATTTTATTCAAGATAAATTAGTAACTACATTTGGAATAGGGTTATTTTTTGTTTCCGCTACTTGGATGCTTATTGAGGCTATAAGTAGGCAGTTTTTTTCAACATCCTTTGCTATCTCAACAGAATTGGTGGTTTTTTCGCTTGTATGGGCAGTTTTATTAACTTTGGGTGCAAGTGGTAAAAAGGGGTATCATGTAGCCTTAGATCTATTCACGAGGAAGTTTAATAAGGGGGTTGGAAAATTTAGTAATATATTAGTCTTTTTAGTAGGTATATTTTATGCAGGGTTCATTTTGTATGCAGGTGTTGAATATATTGACCATTTAATAAGAACTGGTATAACTTCGCATTCACCTTTAAGATTGCCTATGTCATTCGTCTTTTTATCGGTTCCAATTGGATTTTTCTTCTTGGCTTTGTATTATTTACAATCTTTTATTAATGAATTTAAACAAGGGAGGAAATAAAAATGGAAGAACGAACACTTTCAACTTACAAAGCGGCTGGTTATGGTTCAGGTGAAATTGGTATTGGGGGTAGCCCTGCTTTATTAATAATTGATTTTCAAAAAGCTTTTACTTCTTCCGAATCGCCATTAGGAGGAAGTGAAGCAATAACAGAGGCAGTTGATAATACAAAACTTTTACTGGGTAAGGTAAGAAATTTAAATATCCCTGTTATTCATACCAAAGTGGCGTACAGGGACGATAAGCAAGATATGGGGCTGTGGATAAATAAAGTCAACAATTTATCTCTAATTAAAACGAACTCAAAATGGGCAGAACTGGATGATCGGGTAAGAAATGAAGAGAGTGAAATAGTCTTAACAAAAAAGATGCCCTCAGCTTTTTTTAATACAGATTTGATCAGCTTATTAACAAGTAAAAATATAGATACTTTATTGGTTTGCGGATGTACAACAAGTGGTTGTGTTCGGGCAACAGTTGTTGATTCATTCTCATATGGCTTTCGGACAATTGTTGTCGAGGATTGTGTTGGCGATCAAGGAACAGAGCCACACCACGCCAACCTTTTTGATATTAAAAATCGTTACGGAGATTTGATACCGTCCGAGGTGGTAATAGAACGATTGGAGGTAGGATGTGATGGAAAATAAAATGAAAGTATGTGGGATACAAATGGGACCCTATCCTGGAGATAGTAAAAGAAATTGGTACAAAATCGAAAAAATTTTTGAAGAAGTAATGGTTAAAGAATCTCCTAATCTTATTGTATTTTCTGAATTAATGACAACACCTTATTTTGCTACCAAAAGAAACGAAAACTTTTTTAAAGAATTTTCGGAAACAATGGAAGGTGAAACAGTTCAAAAATGTATGAATCTTTCTTTAACATATAATACACATGTTATTGGAACATTATTCGAGGAAGAGCCTAAAGTAGAAAATTCTAATTACTATAACTCAGCTTTTGTTTGTTCGCCTACTAAAGGACTGATAGGAAAATATCGTAAAGTTCATTTACCTAAAGTGATATCAAAGAGTTTAACTACGGATGAGAAGTTTTACTTTGAACAGTTTGGAAGTGGAGGAGATGAGTTCCCGGTATTTACACTTGATAATGGTTTTAAAATAGGTATTCTAATTTGCTTTGATCGCTCTTTCCCTGAAGCTTGGAGATCTTTAAGTTCCCAAGGAGTAGACCTGGTGGTGATTCCAACAGCTACTTTTGGGTTTAGGAAAGATTTGTTTGTTCAGGAATTAAGAATTAGGGCTATGGAGAACAATGTTTATGTCTTAGGTGTCAATAAAAGCGGAGAAGAGAGCATGAAAGATGAACCGACAGTTAGAAATCATTTTGGCGCCAGTTGTATTATAGACCCCTTTGGGGATGTGATAAATGAATTAAGCGATGATATATGGACATACTTAACAAGCGAGATTGATTTGGAATCTAGTAAATTGTCTAAAGACCGAGTCAATTGGTTAAGTGAAAGGAAACCAGAGATATACAATAAATATATTACTTAACTTTTGTTCAGTTTATTCAATTGAAAACGAGATAAAATTGGCTCCTCGCTATTTAGTGTTGGGTGCAAACTCAAAAGATAGAATGGTAGTCGGTATGACACGGAGTCTCTGCGGGCATGATTCACGAGCCAAGCCGCCAGTATCAAGGGATATTGGCTCACGCATAAAATGCTATCACTCCGTTTAAAACCTCCTAAACTACCTTCTATTCCCACACTACATAGCGGAGAGGCATAAAATTTTAATTTAATCTTGTTTCAAAATTATTCAAATGAAACAATTTTGAAACATCTATCATCAATGATTTAAAAACTTTGCTTATTTTATTTGGAATAATAGCCGATTTAAGCTTATGAAAAATTGGCATGATAATTGCAAGGTATTAATAACTAAATATTAAAAGGAGATGAACATATGCAAAAGTTGGAAACTGCTTCACCAAAGTTGTCATTTTTAAATTTAAGTTATGGAAAATTAAGTGAAGAGGTTGTTGATCGTGTGAAATATTTAACACTAGATTTCATTGGATTAGCTAGTAGAGGAAGTTTGTTCACATCAAGTAAACCATTACAGACATTCATAGAAAAATTTGGAGGTGATGGAGACGGCACAATTATTGGAAATAAAGAATTATCATCCTTACCTCAGTATGCAGCCCTTGCAAATGGTGCAGCAGCCCATAGTTTAGAATTGGATGATGTAATTAATGAGTCATCTCTTCATCCTGCAGTAAGTGTTTTTCCGGCGGCTTTTGCTGTAGGCGAGGAAGCTAATAGAAGTGGGAAAGACTTTATAGTTGCTTCGTTGATTGGATATGAGCTAATGAGCAGATTGGGTGTTGCACTTAATCCTTCAGAAGTATATAAGAAAGGTTTTCATCCAACTGGTCTGATGGGTACTTTTGCTGCATCGGTAACAAGTTCAAAACTTTTAAATTTATCGACTGAGAAGACATATAATGCTATTGGCATTGCTGGCAGCCAAACATCTTCATCAATGGAATTTTTACAAACAGGAGCATGGACAAAAAGGTTGCATCCAGGATGGGCAGCGCAAAGTGGAATAATTGCTGCCCAATTGGCGGCAGAAGGGTTTACAGGACCTGATACGATAATAGAAGGTAATAGTGGTTTTGCGCAGGCACATTCTGATAATTACGATTTAACTCAATTAGATAATAGCTTTGATATGAATGAAAACGCTATCCTTAAAACTAGTATTAAGCCACATGCTTGTTGTAGGTACAAACAAGGCCCCTTGGATTTGATACTTGATATTGTAAAAGAAAACAACTTGGTTCCATCAGATATAAACCAAATAAACGTTTATCTAGTGGGCACCGCCCTACCTATTGTTGCAGAGCCAGCAGCAGAGAAACGTCGTCCTAAATCTTCTGTTGATGCTCAATTCAGTATGCATTTTGGAGCAGCAGTAGCTACGATTTATAGAAACACTCTTCTTGAGCAGTATGATGAGACAGTAATAAGGGATTCAAATGTTATCTCAATGATGGATAAGGTAACTTGTGTGAGAGATGAGGACTTAGAAGAATATTTTCCAACTAAATGGCCTGCTCGAGTGGTTATTGATTCCAAAAAAGGTTTATTTGAGAAAAAAATTGATTATCCAAAGGGGGATCCGGAAAATCCATTATCTTGGGATGAAATTATAAATAAGTTTCGATATGTTACTTCCCCGATCTATAGTGAAAAACAACAAACAGCTATCATCGATAAGGTAAGAGATCTGGAAAACCTAAAAGGAATAAAAGAATTAGGAAATTTATTATAAGGAGGCAATAAAATGGCATTATTTACTCCAACTGATGAGCAAACTCAAGTCTTGGATATGGTCAAGGATTTTTGTAAGAAGGAAATTGATCCGGTGGCTAGGGAGTTAGAACAGAAGGATGAATATCCACATGAAATTGTAGAGAAAATGAAAGAACTTGGGTTCTTTGGTTTCACAATTCCCGAGGAATATGATGGGATTGGCATCGATTTTGTTACTTACAGTTTAGTTATAGAAGAGATAACTAGACACTGGATGAGTGTGGCAGGGATTTTAAACAGCCATTTGATAATGGCATATATAGTAGAGAAATATGGAACAGAAGAACAGAAGAACTCTTTTTTGCCCAAATTTGCCACAGGGGAATGTCGTGGCGGATTGGCACTATCGGAAGCTGAAGCTGGGACAGATGTGCAGAATATCTCCACCAAAGCAGAAAAAAATGGAGAGCACTATATTGTTAATGGGAGCAAAATGTGGATTACTAATGCACGTTATGGAAATACATTCATCCTTGCTACAAAAACTGATACTAAAATTAAACCGAGGTATAAGGGCATTAGTCTATTTCTCATTCAAAAAGGTGAGAGTGGTTTTATCGTTCAAAAAGATATAGAGAAATTAGGTTATAAAGGTGTGAAAACTAGCGAAATTGTATTTGAAAATTTTAAGGTTTCTTCGAACCAGTTGATTGGAGGAGAAGAAGGCAAAGGATTTAAGCAAGTCTTGGGGGGGCTTGAATTGGGGCGTGTTAACGTTGCTGCTCGAGGACTTGGTCTAGCTAGGGCAGCTTTTGAAGATGCTATTCGTTATGCCCAAGAACGAAAGACATTCGGAAAACCGATTGCTGAACACCAAGCAATACAACTGAAACTGGGTGAAATGGGAACTAAACTGGAGGCAGCAAGACTGCTGACAATGAACGCAGCAACTAAGCTTCAAGAGGGAGAGAGAAGCGATCTTGAAGCTGGGATGGCGAAGTTGTTTGCAACAGAGGCTGGTTTTGAGTTATCAAGTGAGGCAATGAGGATACATGGAGGTTACGGCTATACTAAAGAGTTCAATATTGAGAGATATTATCGTGATTCTCCTTTGATGTTAATTGGTGAAGGCACTAATGAAATTCAGAAAATTGTTATCAGTAAAGGGTTAACTGAGAAATACAAAATCTAACAAAATTAGGAGGAATTTAATAATGGCGGAAATTCATACTCCATTTGGAAGAGCATTTGAGGACTTTGATGTGGGAGATACAATTTATCATTGGCCGGGAAGAACTATTACCGATGCTGATGATATGATTTCTAGTTTATTAGCATTAAATCAGCATCCTCTTCATATAGATGCTCACTATGCGTCACAAACTCAATTTGAACAAAACCTTGTGAATGGCACCTTAGTCTTTTCTATTGCAGTAGGGATGACAGTTAATGATATAAGTGGAGCTGCCATTGCTATGTTGGAATATGAAAATATTAAACATTTAAACCCAACCTTTCACGGTGACACTTTATATTGTCGTACAAATATTTTAGATAAAAGAGAATCAAAAAGTAAGAATGACCGGGGAATTGTCCAAGTGGAAACCTTTGTGAGTAATCAAAGAGAAGAAGACGTAATGAGTTATAAAAGAAAACTATTAATACCTAAAAAAGAATTTACCAGCCGTCCATACACACATACCAAAGGTAGGGAGGAAAAAGTATGAAACCATTAGAGGGTACAAGAATACTGTCTGTAGAACAATATGGTGCTGGTCCGTTTGCTACTTCTTTATTAGCTGATATGGGAGCAGAAGTGATAAAAATTGAAGATCCAAACACTGGCGGAGATGTGTCACGGACTGTAATCCCTTACGCAGAGGATCAGGATAGTTTATTCTTTCAATCACTTAATAGAAATAAGAAGAGTATTTCCCTGGATATGAAATCAAAAGAAGGCAAAGAACTTTTTCACTCATTAGTTGAAAATTCGGATGCAGTTTTTAACAATCTTCGAGGAGATGTACCAGATAAGCTTGGAATAAATTATAAACAATTAAAAGGTATTAATCCCAAGATAGTTACCTGTTCTTTAACAGGATTTGGGACATCTGGATCCATGAAAAAAAAACCTGCTTATGATTATCTATTACAAGCGATGAATGGGCATATGTCCTTGACTGGGGAGCCTGACGGACCGCCATCAAAATTCGGATTGTCAATCGTTGACTTTTCAACCGGTATGATGGCAGCACTGGGGTTAATGATTGGTATATCTCAGGCACAGAATAAGGCCAAAGGAAGTGATGTAGATGTTAGTCTGTTTGACACTTCATTATCTGTCTTAAATTATCTGGCAATATGGCATCTCAATAAAGGTTATGAGCCCAAACGAAATTCGTTTTCTGCTCATCCCACACTAGTACCTTCGCAGTTGTTTCCGACCAAGGACGGTTATATGATTGTAATGTGTAATAAAGAGAAGTTTTTCAACATTCTGTCTGATGAAATAGATAGACCAGATTTACCTAAAAATGATAAATTCAAGGATTTCCAAGCACGGTTTGATAATAAAGATGAATTAATTAAAATACTGAATGACATTTTTATTAAATATCAAACTGACTATTGGCTTGATAGACTCGAAGGAAAAGTACCTATAGCTCCAGTTAATACTGTTGAAGAGGCTTTATCTCAACATTTGGTTAGCGAGCGAGATATGATAGTAGACGTTGATAGTAAAACTTTTGGGGATATAAGAATGCTAGGCACGCCAATAAAAATTTCTGATTTTAACCCAACTTATGTCGAAGGACCAGCATTAGGTGAGCATAATGATGAATTTTTTGAAAACTTGTTAGCGGGACAAAAGAAGAAATAAGCAACCTTAATTAATTTTATAGGTATAAAGGATGAAAAATATGGATATATACGTATTGTTGAAAAGAACCTTCGATACTGAAGAGAAAATCGTTGTATCTGATGGACGAATAGAAGATGAAAGTGCCGAATACATTATTAACCCATATGATGAATATTCCGTAGAAGAAGCCATCAAACAGCGGGATGAACTCGGCGGCGAAGTAACCATTGTCACGGTCGGTGATGAAGAAGCTGAAAAGCAGTTGCGAACCGGACTTGCAATGGGAGCAGATAAAGCTGTTTTAATCAACACTGAAGATGATTTGGAAGACGGCGATCAATATTCGACAGCCAAGATTTTGCAGATTTATTTTGAAGATAAAGAAGCTGATCTTATTCTGGGCGGCAACGTCGCAATTGATGAAGCAAGCGGACAAGTCGGGCCAAGACTTGCAGAAGCTTTAGGCATTAATTATGTTACAACGATTACTGCCCTTGAGATTGATGGCGATACAGCTAAGATCGATAAAGACGTTGAAGGTGATGTCGAGAAAATCGAAACAAGCCTACCGTTACTCGTAACTTGCCAGCAAGGTCTGAACGAGCCTAGATATCCATCACTTCCGGGAATCATGAAAGCAAAGAAAAAACCGTTGGAAGAACTGGAAATTGATGATTTGGATCTTGATGAAGATGATGTCGAAGCAAAAACTGAAACAATTGAAGTATTTCTGCCCCCTGAAAAAGAAGCAGGACGTGTTCTGGAAGGCGAGATTGATGATCAAGTGAAAGAATTGATCTCCCTGCTTAAAGATGACGCAAAATTACTTTAAACATAACGGAGAGGAGAGGGAAACAGTATGAAACTACTTGTCATAGGGGAAGCAAGAGATGGTGAATTGCGTAATGTTACATTTGAAGCAGTTGTAGCTGCTAAACAAATCGATTCCAATGCGGAGATTGTCGGTGTCTTGTGTGGCAGTGATGACCTGAATAAATCAGGACAGGAAGTCATCTATCATGGTGCAGACCGTGTCGTAACGGTGACGCATGATAATCTGGAATCATATACATCTGAAGGTTATTCCCAGGCGGTTATGGCAGTTATTGAGGATGAATCACCGGATGGAATTGTTATGGGCCACACGGCCATCGGCAAGGATCTGACACCAAAACTTGCTGCAAAACTTGGAACCGGTTTAATTTCAGACGCCACTGATATTGAAAATGACGGTGATAAAGCGGTATTTATCAGACCGATTTATTCCGGAAAAGCGTTTGAGAAAAAGATGATTACAAGCGGTTTAACGTTCGCGACTATCCGCCCGAACAATATTCCTGCATTGGAACGTGACGCGTCACGCTCATGCGATGTATCATCAAAAGAGGTTGAAATTAAAGACATCAATACCGTCATAAAAGATGTCATCCGCAAAGCCTCAGAAGGTGTCGACCTATCTGAGGCGAATATCATTGTTGCCGGCGGACGCGGTGTGAAAAGCGCAGACGGCTTCGAACCGCTCTATGAGCTTGCTGATGTCCTGGGAGCTGCAGTCGGCGCTTCCCGCGGGGCATGTGACGCAGAGTATTGTGACTACTCCCTGCAGATCGGCCAGACCGGTAAAGTGGTAACACCTGATTTATATATCGCAGTCGGTATCTCGGGTGCCATCCAGCACTTAGCAGGCATGTCCAACTCGAAAGTCATTGTTGCCATCAACAAGGATCCGGAAGCTAATATTTTCAATGTAGCGGACTACGGTATTGTCGGCGATGTGTTCGAGGTGGTACCTAAGTTAACGAAAGGGTTAACAAATTTGAATGTTGGTGCCTAAAATCAAGGTTAAGTGAAATAAAGAGTATAATAGTTAATCTATACTAATTCTGCTTGTAGCAGGGATTTGATTGCGTATTATGATTTCTCAAAATAACTCACTATAGCAGACAATAATCAGGTTATCTGATACTAAAAAGACAGATGTGTATATTTGGAACGATTGGATTACCAAAATTACCTAAATCTACTATCTTTAGCTTGGTCATTTTGGAAAAGGGAAGTGTCGCGTACCAATATATTCGCAAAGTGAGTCAATCAAATTGAGAAATGCAATCCAAATAGTAAAGTTATACATTCTCCTTAAACAAGATCATAATAAAGGGAATAAATTATTATTGCTTATAATTTATTCCCTTTTAAATAGCATATTCTAAAAACTTTACTTAATTAAAATTGAACCACAAGGGTTATAAGTAAGCCCATAATCATTTTAAGAGTTTAATGAATGTAACTTTGATAGATTTTATAAGGGGGAGCGAATGATAAACGCATTATTACTTATCAATTGGCTGGCATTCATTGCAATTGTCGCCTATGGCATATTCTTATTCGCTAAAGTCGTCGCCACTCGGGTTTCCTACATAAAAATGGGGAAAAAATCCGAGTTTGACCGGGACTTTAAAGAGCGTTTCCGGCGCATAGGGAAGATTGTCTTTGGACAGTCCAAGCTGTTGAAGGATAAAAAGTCCGGCACGATTCATGTCATGATGTTTTATGGCTTTTTACTCGTACAGTTTGGCGCGATTGACATGTTCGTTAAGGGGTTGTCACCAGGCAACCACCTACCATTCGGGATTCTTTACCCAGGCTTTACGTTTTTCCAGGAACTTGTGACACTCATGATCCTGGTGGCGGTCGTATGGGCTTTTTACCGCCGTTATATCGAAAAGCTTGTTCGTCTTAAACGCGGCTTTAAAGCGGGTCTTGTCCTATTATTCATCGGGACATTGATGCTTTCCGTACTTCTGGGAAATGGGATGGCAATTGTCTGGCACGGTGAAGCACTGACCTGGACAGAGCCGGTTGCCAGTTTAATAGCTTATCTCTTTGGTTGGCTGCCGGAAATAGCTGCAGCGGTTTTATTCTATGTATTCTGGTGGATTCACACGGTAACGATCCTGGCATTCCTGGTATATGTGCCGCAATCCAAGCACGCACACTTGATCGCAGCACCAATCAACGTGTTTTTGAGTAAACAAGTGCCAGGCAAATTGAAGCCGATTAATTTTGATATTGATGAGGAACAGGATGAAGATGAGATTTCGTTTGGTGTTGGAAAAGTGGAAGACTTCGAACAGCACCAGATGATCGATTTTTATGCATGTGTTGAATGCGGGCGCTGTACTGATGTCTGTCCAGCTTCAGGCACCGGCAAAATGCTCTCACCGATGGATATTATGGTTAAAGTGCGTGACCATTTAACGGAAAAAGGGGCAGCCGTTACAGGCAAATCAGCCTGGGTTCCGGAGTACGCCTTTTCCAATACAAAAGGCAACAAACTCGCCAGTGCAGGGGCGAATGAAGCTGCTGCAGGCATGGAAAGCGTCAGCCTGATCGGTGATGTTATCACACAAGAAGAACTTGAAGGCTGTACAACATGCCGCAACTGTGAAGATGCATGCCCGGTTATGAATGAACACGTTGGCACGATTATTGATATGCGCCGTTATCTGGTCATGACAGAAGGTAAAATGGACCCGGATGCTCAACGTGCGGTTATGAATATCGAACGTCAGGGCAACCCTTGGGGACTTTCCAAAAAAGACCGCATCAAATGGCGCGAGCAGAATGAAGATGCATACATCCCAACCGTTAAGGAATTGAAAAAAGAAGATAAAGATTTCGAATATCTTTT
Source organism: Lentibacillus jeotgali (assembly GCF_000224785.1). Classification (GTDB taxonomy): domain Bacteria; phylum Bacillota; class Bacilli; order Bacillales; family Amphibacillaceae; genus Lentibacillus; species Lentibacillus jeotgali. Next base: position 653,331 of record NZ_AGAV01000005.1, read on the forward strand.
CTGGGTAAGCTCAATGGGGTCATTTGACAACCGTAGCCAAAAAATCGCGCTTGCGTTTGCCAAATTGATGAATCAAGCAGGCATCAGCTTTGCCATCCTTGGAAATAAAGAGCAAAACTCCGGTGATATCGCACGCCGTATCGGAAATGAGTTTCTGTTCCAGGAAATTGCCGAGAAAAATATTAAGAATTTGAAAAGCATGACGTGAAGAAAATCGTAACCATTGATCCGCACGCCTATAATATTTTCAAAAATGAATACCCTGACTTTGGCTTTGAAGCGGAAGTTTATCACCATACCCAAATGCTGTATGACCTGGTGATGAATGGCAAGCTGGAACCGCAGCGTGAAATCAATCAGAAACTCACCTATCATGATTCCTGTTATCTGGGACGATACAATGGCGTTTATGATCCGCCAAGAGAAATTCTGAAATCCATCCCGGGACTTGATCTGGTCGAGATGGACCGGAGCCGTGAAAACGGCATGTGCTGCGGTGCCGGCGGCGGTCTGATGTGGACGGAAGACACAACAGGAAACCGTATCAACGTGGCCCGCACCGAACAGGCAATGGAGACTGAATCGACGATGATTTCCAGTGCATGTCCATTCTGCCTGACGATGCTCAGTGACGGGACGAAAGCGAAAGAAGTTGAGGAAGACATCAGTACCATGGACGTTGCAGAAATTCTGGCATTATCAACGCTTACAGAAGATGATGAGAAATAACTTCATATAAAGGCAGCGGTAAATAGAGATGGTTGCTCTGATAGGGGGGATGCACCTTTTGCCGAAATACCATCCAAGAGAGAACCTCGAACTGGATGAAAAACCTTGTACCTGGAGGCCCTGATAATGTATGAACATAATTAACGCCAGATGAGTTTTCCTCCCTTTTGGAGGTCAATTGAATCCTAATAACCCATGGACTGACATGGCTAATTTGATTCCATAGTCTAAACTTGAAGATGAATGTATTCAAGCTTGAATGACTTAATGCAAGGAAATAAGTCTATTCAATCCACATGGTCCTTGGCTCGTTAATCATCAAGAGGCTTCCTGGACTAAGTGACCTGAAACTGGAGAATAGATTAAGGAGAATCCGTATCCTCAGTATTCCATCGGGCTTTCATCTTTTCAGAAGGACGCCCTTTCATGTTTCGACCATGATGCATTTCTGTAATCGCTTGGCTGGCTTACCGGGATCACGGAGTTCGTATAATAGAAAAAGATTCCTTTATTTACAATTTGCAACTTTTGTACTCACCTGTTAAACCTTGCAATAACAACAAATTAACACCTTTTATAATATGTTAAAATGTGCTGATAAGGTTTCCGGTAACAGGGTTTGGGGGTTCAAGTCCTCTCGATCGCGTAACCGGAATGGCAAGGATTGAAGCAATTTTCTGCCCTTTCCATTTTATTATTTTTTCTAACCTATTTTTAACATCGTGCATGCAATAGTATTCTCGAACTCATTTGCTTTGCTATGGTAAAGTGATTTTTGAATAATTGTAGCAGCGATTTCTTGGATACCTGGAATAACATACGGGTATTTGTCTAACCTGTGAATAAATCGATGTCCAAGTTTTCCTTGTACCACTTTTGGATGTACACCAGATTGGGACGGAGGGGATACTATGCCATTCAAACGAACAAAGCGGGAGGAGGAGAATTTGCGAATGACCAAGTTGCCCGTTCCCTTAAATCCATTTGACAGCTGTTGATCACTATGAGGACAAAGAATTAGCGGATAAAATTGTCAAACATTTGAAAGGGTTTGCGCAGCTATTGGAATATCAAAGAGAGAATGATCTGATTTCGGAAAGAGCTTATCAAGCACTTAAGGAAGATACGGGTTATTTGATGGAGAAGTATGAGTAAGGTGTGCGATCTATGACTACGGAATTAGAGCGCAAGCAACGTATGTACGGCTGTAAAGCCATTTCTGAAGAACCCGGTACGGGGGAATCTGTATACCGGGTTCTGTTGGACTGTATCGTTTTCTTTTTTTACTCATGATATGGTTTGATTACAGCCATCGGAATTTACCACCCTTGCCATCTTTTTTACCATCGTTTGCCAAGGTATTTACCACACATTGCCAGTGTATTTACCAATAATCGAAAAAGCTCTACAACCAATATTTTAAAAGCAGTAGATTTTTCTGCTTATTAGCTTAATATCACCATAGGATATGGCTCACCCTTTGTTTTATAAGTGTTGGAGGGCATAGCTTCGTAATGAGCGTTTGTTTGCGAAGCAAACTAACGCGAATTAGAAGGAAGCAAGCGTATGCACGGTAGCCATCTGCACAGTACATAATAATTAACAGCCATTAGAATAGAGATTTATCCCAATGGCTGTTTTGTCCTATCTGAACTTTTTATCGCCTAATTGCTTATCAATAATCCTGATAGCCAAACGAACCAGTTCATCACAATCTAAATCCTCTTCTTCAATCCATATGCAGGAGGGCAACAATCTGCTTTCAACTTCAATTCTTACCTCTTCGGGTAAATACCTATGAAAAAAGTACTTTGCTATGCGGTTTTCAATTTCTTCGGGGATCAATTGGACCCCCCCAATCCATGGCGTTCACGCATGGAAATTTCACCATCTATCAAAATTTGATAGGAGTCATGAATGATACGGTCTAAAATAGCCTCCGCAATCGTTTCATTCCCTAATTTCAGATGCCACCCACTGGGATCAATTTGGGAACAGAAGATAGTTGATGCTAATTTATGGCGTGCCTCAGTGATTTCAAGTAATATGGCTGCCTCATCAGCCGTCAGGTCGGTAAGTAACCATTCATCAAGAATAAGCAAATCGACTTTTGTGTATTTTTTAATGCATTTCCGATAGGTCCCGTCTGCTGCTAACTTGGCAAGCGTTAGTTCATCCAATAACTCAGGCAGGCGAATGTATTTCACCTTATAAAATTGCCGACAAGCAGATATACCGAATGCAGTCGCTAAAAATGATTTACCAGATCCGGTAGCCCCCTTTAATATAATGTTGTGGCTATCCTGGATATAGACACCGCTTGCTAGCTTTAATATCAAGTGTTTATCCAGTTTGCGGTCATCATGGTACTCTAAATCCTCGATACAAGCCTTTGAGTTTAGAAAGGTCGCTTGTTTGATTAGTCGTTGAAGCTTATTGCTTTTACGACGGGAGTGTTCCAAATCGACTAGTAAAGAAAGCCGGTCTTCAAAATCCATGTTTTGAAAGTCTTTGTTCGATGCTTGTTCCTTGTAGGCCTCAGCCATGCCAGTTAGTTTCATTTCATGTAATTTTGTCAGTGTTTGTTCATTCATTATTGATCCATCCCCCTATAGTAAGCAGCTCCACGAGTGAACCCATAGTTATTTTCTTTCACTTCCGTTTTGCGTTTTAGTTCCTGCTCGGCATCGTTCTTTTTATTGTTTTTTAAAATCGTTTGAAGGCTCTTGACTGTCGGCCTGTTGGTCATCGTTGTTATCATTTTACATGCACGCTCTATCTCGTATTTCGTATAACGGCGCTCTAATTTTTTTAATGAAAACACGGATTGTAATCCTTGTTTTTCCACCTGTGCTGTATTTAAGATGTATTGAACGATATCTAAAGTAGATAGGCCAATGCTTTCGGCCCATTCAATCGCTGCCTCCGGTGTCTGATCTACAAATAGCTTATGATTATCAGGCATATGATCACGAATGGTAGCTAATTGACCAAATTTACCATATAATCGCTTGTGAGAGGCAATTCGCATATGATTAAAAAAGATCTCGATGAGATCATCCGAAAGTTTTATTTCCACTTCTCGATTGATATACTCGTATGGAACAGAATAAAACATGCTCTCAACAGAGACATGGTAATCAGGTCGCACCTTTGCTGTTTTCCACTGAGACATTTTATAAGGTGCGTTTGGAAGAGGGGAAAGCGCAAATTTCTCCTCTTCTTCAAATGCTGACAGGCGACATCCCTGTTTACGAGTGAAAGGGCGCTGATTAAACTCATCTAATTTCTTCCGAACCTCATTATTCAATTCATCAATGCTGAAGCATTGTGTATTTCTTAATGCTGCAATTATCCATGTTGAAATAACACCGACAGAGCCTTCAACATTCGCCTTGTCCTTCGGCACCCGCACCCGGGCAGGCATGACTATAGTGTTATAGTAATCTGCCATTTCTCGGTAAGTAGGGTTTAAAACTAGTTCACGCGTCGTATGTTTTGTTACACTAGCCTTTAGATTGTCCGGCACTATAATCTGTGTGGATCCGCCAAAGTACTCGTACGCATGGTTATGGGACGTTATCCAAGCATTTAAATCCATGGATAAGGTTGCTTCGGCATACGATAATTGGCTACATGGCAAGGTCGCGACAAAAATGTAGGCCTTTAATCTTTCTCCTGTATCCCGATCAATAACGAAAGCTGTAGAACCCGCCCAATCAACTTCCATAATTTCACCAGGTTTTCTTCGAATGCGCAATGTAGCCTTATATTTATCCGCATACTTACTATAGTGACGAACAAAGCTACGATAGGAATATGGAATTTTATGATTCGTGCGGCATTCCGTTTCATATTCATGATGAAGCAGCGATAGTGTCACATTGGGCTTCGCTAGCTCTTTATGAATATATTCAAAATCTAATGGCTTTCGCCCCGAAGCCTCCAACGTCGTCTCTGGATAAAGGAATTCCTTCAACCATTGATCTGACATTTCTTCCTCTAATGGACAAACCACTCCTTTCTTTGTTGCCAGTTCAATAACTTCTGTTACCTTCTGGCGGGAGTTTCCTGTACTTACTGAAATGCCCCTGATGCTAATGCCTTCATCGTGAAATTCCAGTATCTTTCGATAGTGAATCATTAAAAAATACCTCCTATAATCATGTCATGCCAAAGGCATGCTCATTAATTATATAGAAGGTATTGTGTAAGTGGTACATTTATTTGTCACTTAATGGTACATTTATTGTCATTCGGTGGTAAATAACATGTCACCAGTGGTACATTTTGTTGGCCGTAATCAATGGTTAGTCCCCAAAAAGTCGTTTTTAAAAAATAACATCCCAAAAACACAAATTATTGTGGTTTATTTGATATTATTATACTATATGTGGTATCAAAATCGGTGGGATGACCTTTTGGGAGTGAACCAAGGTATTAGTTTCATCTTATTTTTTCATTTTTAGCGGAACCATTATAAAGTGGCCGCTAGTTCTTTCGTTATATTTATAAATGAATGAGCTGCCCTAGAAAGATATCTTTCTTTCTTGTAGGCAAAAATAACCCTTCTCGTTGGTTTTACAGAATGATTTATTGGTAAATAAACAAGATCATTTGTTGTATTATAACTAAATTCTTTGATAACCATTTTTGGCGCAAAAGTGATACCAATACCTGACGATACAAGGGATAGACAAGTGTTAATATTAATACTTTCAAAAGCGATTTTTGGCTCAAATCCAGCTTCGTAACACAGGAGTTCGGTCGTTGATCGAAATCCAGTTCCATTCTTCAATAGAATAAAATTATCATCTTTACATTTGAAAAGATCTACTTCTTGTAATTTAGATAATGGATGTGCAGATGGGACTACAAGTAAAATATCTTCTTCCAAAATTGTCTCAAAGTCAAGTTCATTGTTAATAACAGGCATGGATAATAACCCCATTTCTATCTGACCGTGTGAAATAAAAGATTCTAAATTAACAGATGAGTCCTCAATCAGGGCAATTTCTATGCCTGGATATTTTTTTCTAAATCTTGAAATAGCCTCTGGTAATAAAAAAGCCCCTGTAACGGATAAACTTCCAATTAATAATTGCCCCTTATTCATGTCGGCAAAATCTATCATTTCATCTTTCAATTGTTTAAATTGATCAACAATTTCTGTTGCACGATTTGTAAAACATATTCCCGCATAAGTGAGTTGGATTCCTTTTTTTCCTCTTTTAAATAATTCCACACCCAAATCATTTTCCAATTTGCTAATTTGGTAGCTAAGAGAAGGTTGAGACAAATGAAGCTTTTTTGCTGCTTTCGAAAAGCTTTTTTCATTTGACACCATTAATGCATAACGAAGAATTTTCGGTTCCATCGTATTCACCCCCTATGTATAAAATTTGTCTATAGTTATTATAAAAATTATATCTTAGACAAATAATTTTTTCAATGTTATAAATAAAATAACAATATTAATGGTTCCAATTAAAAGGGGCTATAAAATAAAACTACTGTTGTTGGAGTGAAAAGCATTGAAATGGGGGTTATATTAGGGAGTTGTTGTAACGTTTGATAATTAAAATGTTGTGAAAAAATGCGATTGGTGGGGAGAAAATGTCTGATGTACTTTCAGGGGTAAGGATTATTGATCTTACTCAAAATGTAGCAGGTCCTTATTGTACACAAGTGTTAGGCGATTTAGGTGCAGAAGTAATTAAAATAGAAAGGCCTAAAACCGGTGATGATACAAGGCTTTGGAATCCGCCTTCTTGGGGGGATCAATCCGCAACATTTCTTGGATTGAATAGAAATAAAAAAAGTATATGTGTTAATCTTAACAGCCTTAATGGGCAAGAAATTATTAAGGAGCTAGCGAAAGATGCAGATATTTTTATTCACAGCATGAAACCTGGAAGTTTGGAATCAAGGGGAATACACTATGAAAAATTAATAACAGAAAATCCTAAATTAATTTATGCTGCAATTAGTGCTTTTGGTGATGAGGGTGCTTTAAAAAATGAACCAGGATATGATCCGTTAATTCAAGCTTATACAGGTGTCATGAGTATTACTGGTAACCCTGAGGACGATCCAGCCCGCGTTGGTGTATCAATCATTGATATGGCAACAGGAATGTGGTCAATTATTGGAATCATGTCAGCTCTCATAAAGAGAAACTTGACAGGAAAAGGTACCAAAGTAACGAATAGCTTATTGGAAACAGGTGTAGCATGGTCGAGTTTGCAATTGACTAATTATATGGCAACTGGAAAGGTCCCGGAGAAAATTGGAACTGCAACTCCAATGATAGCACCATATGAAGCCTTTAGGACTGAGGATAGTTGGATAATTATTGCTGCAGGCAATAACCGTTTGTTTAAAAATTTGTGTCTGTCATTAGATTTATCTGAGGAAATATTAGAAGATAATAGGTTCAAGACTAATAGTGAAAGGATAAAAAATCGAAATAAATTACATGAAATAATTGAAAGACAAACCATTAAATATGAAAGTATTGAGCTTATTCATATTTTAAGAGACAACAAAGTACCTTGTAGTATTATAAATACTTTAGACAAAGTATATTCCGATGAGCAAGTTAATGCAATGAATCTCATAAAAGAAATCGAAAATTATAGAATAGATGATTTTAAAATAGTTGATTTACCATTTAAATTAGATCAACTTCGAGGGGACTATAGGATTAATCCACCAGAGTTAGGAGAGCATACTCAGGAAATTTTGAAAGCGCTTAATTACTCTGAGAGTGAGATACAAGAGTTTAAACAAAATGAAGTAATTGGTTAATGATAGGGAAGTGGTTACTATGAGCCTACCTAAAAGTATTAAGCTTTATGAAGTAGGTCCACGTGAAGGGTTTCAAATTGAGGATGGTCCAGTTTCAACTGAGGATAAGGTACAATTCGTTAATAAACTGAATCATACGGGACTCAGCAGTATTGAAGTTACATCTTTTGTAAGTCCCAAATGGGTACCTAAAATGGCAGATGCTGAAAAAGTTCTTAATCGAATAGAAAGAAAATCCAACGTTTCCTATAGAGCAGTTTATTTAAATATAAAGGGCTTGAAAAGAGCATTGAGGAATAATGTGAAAGTAGATGGTGATCTTTTGCTTTCATCTAGTAACACTTTTTCAAAGAAAAATACAAATAAAGATATAGAGGAGACACTCCAAAACATTCCAAACTGGATTGAGGTTTATCAGAATTCAGGAATAAATGTTAACCAACTGTCATTAATGACAGCATTTGGTTGTAATTATGAAGGTAACATTACCCTCTCTCAATCCTTAAATGTTTTGCGTAAGGCTAAGGAAATTGCTGAAATAAATAATCAAACAATCACAAAAATAAAATTAGCTGACACTATGGGTTGGGCTAACCCAGAACAAATAAAAAGAACTGTATACACTATTAAAGAAGAGTGGTCAGATATTGATATCCTTTTACATTTACATGATACAAGAGGTTTAGGAATAGCAAATGCTTATGCTGCTCTAGAGGAGGGAGTTAAGGATTTTGAAACTGCAGTTGGAGGGTTAGGAGGATGTCCCTTTGCAGCAATAAAAGGTGCAGCCGGAAATATTGCTACAGAAGACTTGGCTTTTATGTGTGAAGAAATGGGTATTGATACCGGTTTAGATCTAAAGGAACTGTTAAATTGCACACAAGTTGTTGAAAAAATAGTCGGTCATAAACTTCCTGCTCATCTTAAGAGTGGTGGAATACTTTCAAATATTCGCAAGTATACTTGGGCGATGCAAGAAAGTTAGAGAAGTCTTAATCTAAATAGGGAGGGTTTCAAATGAACTTTGAATTAAATGATCTACAATTAGACATAAAGTCAGCAGTTAGAGAGCTTTGCATAAGATTTGATCTTGAGTATTGGAAGAAATGTGATGAGGAAGAAAAGTACCCCGAAGAATTTGTAAAAGCTATGAGCGATGCTGGCTGGCTAGGTGCTCTAATACCTGAGGAATATGGTGGATCTAATTTAGGTATAACAGAGGGGGCTTTAATTTTACAAGAAATAAATCGATCAGGTGGTGCAGGAGCAGCATGTCATGCTCAAATGTATACAATGGGGTCTATTTTACGTCATGGTCGTGAAGAGCAAAAGAAAAGATATCTTCCAAAAATAGCTGATGGTTCTGTTAGACTACAAGCGTTTGGGGTGACAGAGCCTGATGCTGGATCAGATACAACTAAGATTAAAACAGTTGCTAAAAAGACACAAGATGGATATCTCATTAATGGACAAAAAATTTGGACCTCCAGGTATCAGCATTCAGATATGATTCTATTATTAGCACGTACTACCCCAATAGAAGAAGTTAGCAAAAAAACAGAAGGGATGAGTTTATTTCTAATTGATACCAGGGAAACCGGAGATGCTATTGAAGCAAATCTAATTGATACAATGTTAAACCATGAAACCAATGTTTTGTTTATAAACGACTTAGAAGTCCCTGATAGTGCTTTGGTAGGGGAAGAAGGAAAAGGGTTCCGTTATTTGTTAAGTGGTCTTAATGCTGAAAGGATTTTAGTTGCCAGTGAGTGTATCGGCGATGGGAAGTGGTTTGTAGAACAATCTGTACAATATGCAAATGAAAGAGTTGTCTTTAACCGTCCTATAGGAAAAAACCAAGGTGTACAATTTCCGATAGCGAAGGCTCATATGTCTGTGGAGTCAGCTCAAACTATGATGTTAAAGGCAGCAACGAAGTTTGACCAAGGATTACAATGTGGGCCCGAGGCAAACATAGCAAAATATTTAGCATCTGAAGCAGCTTGGGAAGCAGCGGATGTTGCAATGACTACTTTCGGTGGATATGGTGTTGCAAAAGAGTATCATATTGAAAGGAAATGGAAGGAAACTAGACTTTTTCGAACAGCACCAATTTCTAATAACCTAGTTACCAGTTATGTAGCGGAACACATATTAGGTTTGCCAAGATCTTACTAATTCTAATGATAGAGGTGTAGTCCAGTGGAAACAATTAATTTGCGGTATATCGGAGAAAATGAAGATATTCTTATAGTTGAATTAAATCGACCAGAAAAAATGAACGCAATGAACACAAAATTAATAACTGAAGTATTGTCTGTTTTTAGGGAAAGCGCTTATAACGATAAGTTGCGTTGTATAATTATTACAGGTGCTGGTAATAAAGCATTTTCAGCAGGGGGAGACTTAAAAGAAAGAAATGGAATGACAGATTGGGAATGGCGTCATCAACATCAATTAATAGAAGATTTATTTATTACTGTAAAAGATTTTCCTCAGCCAGTAATTGCTGCCGTAGAGGGATATGCATTGGCTGGGGGATGTGAGTTAGCATTGGTAGCTGACTTTATAATTGCTGCAGAAAGATCTCTATTTGGTTTGACAGAAGTAACGATTGGTATAATGCCTGGCGGTGGTGGTCTGCAAAACTTACCACGTTCTATTGGAGTTCGCAGAGCTAAAGAAATGATTTATACTGGGCGAACAATTGATGCTAATTTAGCATACGAATGGGGATTGGTAAATAGAGTTGTTGAAAACGGAAAAGCTTTAGAAGAAACTGAAAAAATTGCAATGAAAATTACCCAAAGTGCACCAATGTCAATTAAGATGGCTAAAACATCTATGAGTAGGGGGACAGAAATTGATTTTCATACAGGGTTTATCTTAGATATTGCTGGATATAATGTATTGGTTTCATCTGAAGATAGAATGGAAGGTATTGCAGCATTTAATGAAAAAAGAAAGCCAAAATGGAAAAATAGATAGGAGTTGTAAAGATGTCTTCTTTGCTAATGGATAAAATTATTAGGTTTGTAAATTCAACTGAGTATGATGCTTTGCCAGATGAAATAAAGAAGACTTCAAAATATGCTATTACAGATACTGTTGGAGTTGCTTTGGCTGGTTGGAACGAGTCATGTGTTCAAATTCTAAAAAAGACTTACAAATCAAGAAAATCCGGAGGTGAGATGTCATTACTCTGGGGCGATGCTTATGAACTCCCATTAGAAATTACAGCGCTAATAAATGGAACCGCAGCTCATGCTTTAGATTTTGATGATGTAACACCAACTGTTTTGGCTCATCCAAGTGCTCCAATTGTATCCTCAATTATTCCAATTGCTGAATACTTAGAAAAATCTGGTCGAGAGCTAATTACCTCATATGCTATCGGTACAGAAGTAATGATTAGAATTGGTCAAGTGATGGGTTTTAATCACTATAATCTTGGTTGGCATGCCACAAGTACTTTAGGAACTATTGGAGCCACAACTGCTTGTGGTTACCTTTTCCAATTGGGTGAAAAAGAGTTATCCAATGCTATTGCAATTTCTGCTTCTATGGCAGGGGGGCTACAGAAAAATTTTGGTACAATGACAAAACCTTTACATGTTGGATTAGCATCACAACACGCCGTTCAGGCAACAATTTTAGCAAGAGAAGGATATGCTGGTAATAGTGAAGTTTTTGATTCAAGAGGCTTTTTTAATGCATTTGGTGGTACTGTTTCAACGAATGAGTTTCACGATAATATTAAAAAATTAAACTTTGGAAACCCGTATGATTATCAAAAAAACGGGTTATCTGTTAAAAAGTTTCCTTGTTGCTATTTGACACATCGTTTTATTCAAGGTGTTCTAGAACTTAGGGAAGAATTTAATTTAAGTATAGAAAATGTTTCTGGAATTAATGTTTTGGTTCCACAAGGGGGATTAATGCCACTTATCCATAATAACCCAGTTACAGGTCTTCAGGGTAAATTTAGTGCTGAATATACATGCCTTGCAGCTTTAGAAGACGGTTATATTCAATTGCAAACATTTACAAGTGAAAAATTAAATAGGCAAAAAATAAGAAATTCATTTTTCAAAGTAAAAGCTCAAGAGTATACAGTAAGCCCGACAGATAACAAAATGGTGGATGAAGGACCAGTTTATGTAACAATCGAATTAAATGATGGAGAGAAGTTCGAAAAAATTGTATACCATACGCCAGGATCAAAGGAATGTCCCATGAATTTACAAGAATATCGAAATAAGTGGTTGGATTGTTTATATTATTATTATAGATATTCTAAGGAAATCGATAAACAGATACACACAGATATGATTGAACTCTTTCAACAAGCGCAACAGATGGAAGGTATCTTAAATATTAAGGATTGGGTAGTAAACATTAACAATTTATGTCAGAAAGTTTAGCGAAATAATGTAAGGGCTTACAAAGGGAGGAGAAAAATGAAAAATAAGTTCAGTTTAATTATCTTAGTAATTGTACTATTACTGATTACAGGTTGTGACAGTAATGGTGAAGAGACTGCCAACGAAGAGGCTTCAGGTAGCAACTCTAAACAAATTAGAATAGCTTATAATTTACCATCTGAACATGCTACAGGAGTGTATTTTGAAGTTTTAGCAGATGAAATTAGTAAGAGGACAAAGAATACATCTATCCATTTAAAACCACAAACCTTTCCAAATGGTCAACTTTATAATGATTCTGAACTTCCAGATGCTCTATCAACAGGTGGTGTGGAAATTGGCCAAATAAACATAGGATTTTTGGCAAGTTCAGAAGCAGAACCACTACGAATAGTTGATTTACCATTTATATTTAGCTCATGGGAAGCTGAGTGGGCCGCAGAAGATGGAGAATATGGGGAAATTTTTGGAGAACAATTTGAAAAGATGGGAATGAAATTACTTGGCTGGTCAATGTATGGAACCGTCGAAGTATATGGAAACGAACCGATTAAGGTACCTGAAGACTTAAAAGGAAAAAAGATGAGAGCATTTGGCCAAGGGTCAGCCAAATTTTTAGAAGAAATAGGGGCTTCACCAGTTAGTATTAGCTCGCAAGAAATTTACCAGTCTATGGAGCACGGTACAATTGATGGATTTATGACTGGTCCTTCTTCGGTTGTAGATCGTAGTCTTCATGAAGTTTCAAAGTATGGTACAAATATGGCTATTAATTATATCCCCTTCCCTGCAACCGCTAATCTTGAATGGTGGAATTCTCTTCCTGAAGATGTTCAGTCTGCGGTCATAGAGGCTTCTAAAATAGCACAGGAGAAATCTAGACAAGTAGCCAAAGAGTCTGACAAAGAGTATAAACAAAAATTAAAAGAATTAGGTGTAGAGGTATACGAGCCAACTGAAGAGGAATATGAAGAATGGGTGGAAGCTTCTTCACAACGACGGGAAGAGTATGTAGAGCAAAATGGAGAGCTAGGGCAGAAACTTTTAGATATAGTGGACACTATGAACGAAAAATATCCTTAGAAATAAGTGAATAGTAATGACAAACGGTTCATCTGTGACTTAAATTTAAAATAAAGGGTGAAAAACTATGAGGTGTATTGTAAAGGTGATTACAGATATCGAAAGAATAATTGTTTATATAGGGGGAGGGTTTATGGCATTACTTGCTCTGTTCGTTTTTTATGAGGTAGTAAGCAGATATTTATTTAACTCCCCCACAATTTGGGCCAATGAATTATCTACCTATATGTTGCAATTCATAGTTTTTCTCTCAATGGGATACCTATTAATACAGGACGAACATATAAAAGTATCATTTTTAGTTGAAAAACTAAGTGGTATAGCAAAAAAAATCGTTCAAATTACCGCTACTTTTTTAGTGATTCCATATGCTTATGTATTAATTGTTTACGGGTTTCAATATACAAATAATTCCCTGAAAATGGGAAGAGTTTCTCCTACCTTACTTGAGTTCCCTTTATGGGTTCCTTATTCATTTATTGCTATAGGTGGAGTATTGCTTGTAATAAGCAGTATTTGTACAATAATAAAAATAATTTTGGAAGATACTACAATTTTTGAAAAGGGGGAAGAAGTTTGATTAGTACAAGTGCCATTATAATTTTATTGGCTGTTCTTATTTTTTGCTTATTACTTGGTGTGCCTATAGGATTCGCATTAGGATTATCTGGGATTATTACAATATGGACATCAGTAGGTACTGATTTCATGATACAAATACCAATCACATTACATTCTTCGTTATCAGATTTTGTGTTTGTTGCTATTCCTTTGTATGTTCTAATGGGAGAAATTCTATATCATGGTAAAAGTGGTGAGAGAATTTTTATGGTGGCCCACCGTTTATTAAGAAAGATAAAAGGTGGTACAGGTGTTGCCGGGGTCAGCGCGTTCTCTTTTTTTTCTGCTATTGTAGGTTCAAGTATGACTTCTGTAGTAACGATTGGGAAAATAGCTATTCCAGAAATGATTAAACAGAATTATTCAAAAAAACTTTCATTCGGTTTATCTGCAGTGGGAGGGTCTTTGGGTATATTAATCCCCCCTAGTATACCGTTAATTTTATACGCATCACTAAGTGGCAGTTCACCTGGGAAATTATTCATAGCAGGAATAATCCCGGGTGTTTTATTAGCTGCTTTGCTTTCAGTTTACGCAATCATTATGGCTCCGAAGACTAAAGAGAATTTTATAGATAAAGATGGGAGTACAGATTTAAATGATAATTACGAGACTTCAGCGACTCTTGTGGAAAAAAGAGGATCCATCTTGGTAGCATTACCCGATCTAATATTGCCTATAATTGTTTTAGGCGGTATCTATGCCGGAATTTACACCCCTACAGAAGCTGCAGGGGTAGGGGTTATATATAGTCTGATTGTTTGTCTGCTTATTCACAGAAGTCTTAAAGTTAAATTGTTACCAAAGGTTCTTGTGAATTCTGCTAAGACATCTACTATGCTGTTAACAGTAGTGGTTGGGGCATTGGTTTTTGGTTCGTCATTAACATTAATTGGGCTACCTCAATATTTATCCGGTTTTATTACAGACTTATCGGTATCCCCCTGGGTAATTTTATTATTAATGAATATTATATGGTTAACAATGGGATTTTTCTTAGAAGTCGTATCAATATTATTAATAACAACGCCTATTTTTTATCCTATCGCGATGTCTCTTGGCTTTGATCCCATATGGTTTGGGATTATTATGGTAATAAATATGGAACTGGCAGTGATAACACCTCCTATAGGTATGAATCTATTTGCATTAAAGTCTTTATTTCCAAATGAATCGATGAAACTGATTATTAAAAGTGTATTACCATTTGTTTTGATGGTTGTCATGGTACTTGTCATAGTATGGTTTTTCCCGCAAGTTGCTCTCGTGTTAGTAAATTAAAAACGGGGTAATGGGCTAAATAAAATCACAAAGAAGCGTATGATGTTTGAGGTCGGACATCCAACACTGTGACCTGTGAAGTTTTGATATGGAACTTCAGAGCTATTTTATGGATATGAAGCCAGCCGAAAACTGTCTGGAAAGCATAGAAATAGCAGGAAATATGGTTGATTTGTTTGAAGAGATCATAACAACCCAAGCTATTAAAAAGATCTGCTAATCAGATCTTACAAATAATGACCCAACAATAGCTGACTGCAGTACCATTCCTTGGCACCTGCATTATGTTCCTTGACAACACATCACAATAAAAGAAAAACACCTCGACTTTTGGTATAGTTTAATTAGCCAGAAAAAACTATCAATAGTGAGGTGCCTACTACTATGATAGCGAATAATGACATGAATAATCAACTGCCAAAAGCATTAAAAGCCGTTTTTGATGAACTTGGCATTTTAAAAGTAAGCGTCAAATAGTTCCCACGTATGAAACTTAAGTTCTCCATGCGATAATCTTCTTAGAATTAATTCGGGAGGTTATGCGATGACTCTTAAAGACAAACGAATAGAATGGAAAGCGCGCTATGATGCATGGAAAGAAAGCGGGGAAAGTATAGCTGAATGGTGTCGGGATCAAGAAATCAAGGTCCATCAAATGTATTATTGGGTGCAGCGATTTGAAAGGGATATGATTTCTCCAGAACCGGAGACAACAGAGACCCAATGGCTGACCGTCCAAGTGGACGATGAAATGTTATCCTCCGAAGGACAAGACCCGATCTTCATTCACTTTGATGCCATTTCTGTCGAAGTCCGGCCAGGAGCCAATGTTGGCTTACTGTCCGATATCATACATATCCTGCAGAAACAAAGCTGATGAACTTTCAATTTGATCGTGTGTACCTGGCCCGCGGCAGCACGGATCTACGTAAATCCATTGATGGGCTGGCAGTCATTGTAAAAGAATGCTTTGACCTCGATCCCTTTTCCCCCAGCCTGTTCGTGTTCTGTAACCGAAAACATGATAAGCTAAAGATCCTACAGTGGGAGAATAACGGGTTTTGGTTGCATTACCGCAGACTGGAAAGAGGAATATTCCATTGGCCATCAGAAAAGGAGGCGGCACCCATGACTATCAGCTCACGCCAACTTCGTTGGCTGCTTATTCCGAATTCTGGATAAACAGCCTTATTCCGACTAAAAGATTATTCCGACTTTTTATCTCTAGAAGCTCTTTATATTATAAATGATTCGAAAATTAGTCGGAATAATACCTCCATATTTCTCTAGTAAAATGTTTTATATCAGGAGTTCCTGAGAATAACATTTGAAGAGAGGGATTTGGATGAAAAATAATTCCACAGGAAACGAATTTTTATCTGAAATTTCAATCAGTGAATTTATTACACTGTTTGAGGATGAAATGAAAAAGCTTGATTATTGTCATGATACTATCCATGAAAGGATTTTAATGATCAAGAGGGCTTATTCAGGTAGTACACGTTTAATTGATCAAGAGGAAGTGTATTCATCGGAAAAACTTTATAGCTGGCTAACGGTCCAAAAGGCCAGACTAGCTACAGGAGATATATCACATGAACGATATCTGTACATGCAGAATACAGTTGATTTTTGCGAAGAAATATATCATTTTGGCGGGCTAGAACGAAGAGGTAGGCACCGAAAATATACGAAGTATATTCCAGAGTGCTATAAAAAGCTACAAAAGAAATTTTTACAAAGCCTTTCTAGTCATTTGGCACCCAGAACATTAGACAGGTATGAATTAAATAGTAGGCAGTTCTGGATATTTTTAGAGAAAAATGGCATTTGTGATATAACAGATATTACTAGTAGTTTTATCGAAGATTTTTTATCAGATTCCAGTAAGTATAGAAGTATTGACAAGGATGTTCAGATGCTTAAAAGACTGTTTATCTTCCTAAATTCAGAAGGGTACACAAACCTAGAGTTAGATTTCAATATGCTGAAGCCAGCGGGCAGACGGAAATCAGTACTTCCACATTTTTCACATGAAGATATTTCTAAGATATTAGCCACAATAGATACTTCAACAAGAAATGGTAAACGAGATTATGCTATCATTACCCTTGCTGTTTATACTGGACTACGTTCCTCTGATATCTACAACCTAAAGCTAAAGGACATTGACTGGAACAATAATGATATAAAGCTCAAGCAAGGAAAAACTGGAAATACCCTAATTATACCGCTGTCTGTTGTAGCAGGGAATGCAGTTGCAGACTATATATTGAACGGACGACCTAATGTTAATGAAGAATGGATATTTCTGAGAAATGTCCCGCCCTACACAAGGCTTGAAGGACGATCGTCTGGCAATACCATGTTGAAAAGACATCTTGCAAAAATAGGGTGGAATCTTGAGAACACTGGGAAGTCATTTCATGCATTACGCAGGAGCGTGGGTTCATGGATGTCTAAAGAGCATACTCCCTTGCCTATCATAGCCGAGTTTCTCGGACACAGTAATACAGAAGCAACAAAAAGCTACCTATCATATGATGAAGAAAATATGAGGAAATGCTGCCTTGGTTTAGATGACATTCCCGTTTTAAAGGAGGAATTGTCATGAATTATGAATACCAAAGCAAGTTTTCCATTTCAATCACAAATATGTTCAAGTTTAGGGAATCTATGGGGTATAACCCCTATACCTATGCTTCCGAGCTTTATGACTTTGATCAGTTCTGTTTATCGAAGCACCCTTATGTAGATACACTGACAAAAGATCTAGTAATGGAATGGGGCATGAAAAGAGAAACAGAGAGTATAAACATGCATAAGCACAGGCTGATTACAATCCGACAATTGGGAAAGTACATGAACTTTTGTGGGAAGGAAGCATATATAATACCAGTTGATGTAATTGGAAAATACGAATCTTATACACCATATATCTTTACAGATGAAGAGATAGCTGCTTTCTTTCATATCATAGATAGTATTAAACCCAATAAGCGTACACCTTTTACTGAATATACAGTACCAGTATTTTTTAGGATTGCTTATGGGTGTGGCCTCCGGCCTAATGAACTAAGAGATCTCAGAAGGTATGATGTTAATCTAGAAAATCAAACTATTTTCATTCATAACTCAAAAACTAAAAGAGATCGTCTAATCAGCATAACGGAAGATTTAAATGAGGTATGTAGAAAATACGATACCATAGCTGAGAAGAATTATCCTAACAGACACTGGTTTTTCCATATGTTAGTAAAAGAGAGCCGCAGAAGAAGATGGATATCAAACCAACTCAAAAAATACTGGAAAGAAGCAGGGCTTGATAACAAAACAGGAATATCTCCAAGGGTATACGATTTTCGCCATAATTACGCTACTAGAATTATAATGAAATGGTTTGATGCTGGAGAAGATGTAATGGTGCTACTCCCATATCTTAGTTCATATATGGGACATGTTGAATTTCAAAGTACAGCCTATTATATTCATCTTCTACCAGAACGTTTAAGGAAAAACAAAAATTTTGACTGGAATAAATTTGATTCATTAATACCGGAGGTATCATATGAATAACAGAGATACTTCCATGCAGTTTTTTGAATATGTACGGAAATATTTGACTGAGTTTATGCCACGACATAGAAATCTTAGTGAAAACACTGTACAAGCAAGCAGGGATGCATTGAATTTACTCCTAGATTACTGTGTCAAACATCTAGGGATTCCATTGGTAAAAATTGAGGTCAAAACGTTCCTAGACATTGGTATTACTACGGGATTTCTTGATTGGCTTGAAGAAAAACGGAAATGTGGGAATGCAACAATTAATCAAAGACTATCGTGCATCAGGAGTTTTTTTAAATACATTGCTTATGAAGATGTAACCTATGCATCAATATACAACAGGCTATTGACCATACCGCGAAGAAAGGTAGATAAAAACAAAACCATTGAGTTCATGTCGGAAGATGCACTAAAAGCAATACTCTCTTGCCCTGATACTAAATTAAAAACTGGATTTAGAGACTGTTTCTACATGTCACTCATGTATGATTCGGCAGCTCGAAATAGCGAAATGCTTTCAATCAAAATGAAAGATATTACAGACAATAAAACAGCTCCCTACGTCTTTGTAAATGGGAAAGGCCGCAAGAAGAGAAGCATTCCATTAATGCAAAAAACTATGGCTATTTGCCATATTTATGTACGTGAATTTCATGGTAGCTATAACCCAGATGATTATTTATTCTATGTAATACATCATGGCGAAAAAAGGAAGATGTCAGATGATAATGTTGCTAAATTCATAAAGAAGTATGCAAAACAAGCACGTGAAAAATGTTCAGAAATCCCATTTAAAGTCCATCCACATATGTTTAGAAGAAGCAGGGCAATGCATTTGTATAGAAATGGTATGTCATTACCGTTACTTTCAGAATTTCTCGGACATGAAGATCCGGAAACCACATTAATTTATGCGTCGGCAGATACGGAGATGAAAAGAAAGAAACAGCAACAACTAACTTAAATATTGAAAAAGAAAAAACAGTCCCAATTTGGAAGGATGATGATGAAATGATACGTAGGTTATATGGGTTAAAATGATTATGAGATAACAGGATTATTCCGACTAATTTTCGAATCATTTATAATATAAAGAGCTGCCAGAGATAAAAAGTCGGAATAATCTTTTAGTCGGAATAAGGCTGTTTATCCAGAATTCGGAATAAACAGCCAACGAAGTTGGCGTGAGCTGATAGTCATGGGTGCCGCCTCCTTTTCTGATGGCCAATGGAATATTCCTCTTTCCAGTCTGCGGTAATGCAACCAAAACCCGTTATTCTCCCACTGTAGGATCTTTAGCTTATCACGTTTTCGGTTACAGAACACGAACAGGCTGGGGGAAAAGGGATCGAGGTCAAAGCATTCTTTTACAATGACTGCCAGCCCATCAATGGATTTACGTAGATCCGTGCTGCCGCGGGCCAGGTACACACGATCAAATTGAAAGTTCATCAGCTTT
>NZ_AGAV01000004.1 GCF_000224785.1 Lentibacillus jeotgali
TCTTGTCCAATAATGAATTTGGAAAAGCAATTGATAAGATTCAGGACAAAGACGTTAAGCAGGAGGAGAAGGCAGCCATTAAGGATTCTGCTGAATCATCAAGGAAAGCATCATCATCAAAAAGAAGACGCAGACCTGTCAAACCTGAAGGGTTCAAGGAATTTGAAACACTGGCAAAAGGTATTATCGAAGCTGACGGATCTTCATATTATGAGTGGCTGCATGAACGACATCAAGACATCATCTTGAATTTTAATGTATCGAACCAGAAACAGATCACGAATGTTGCGAAGAAAGGAGAGTGAGATACATGCAAGATGCTATTCAAACCATACAAAATATCACAGATGGGATTAAGCCAATTGCACCAGTCTTAGCCGGACTGGTGTTGGTTGTCATTGGATTATTGTGGACGTTTGCCAAAGATCCACAGAAAAAGGAAATGTATACGGGGTGGATGGTAAATGTTGCAATCGGCTTTGGTATTGTTTATTTGGCTGCCAGGCTTGTTTCTTGGCTGGGTGGTCGTGTTGTTGGATTTTAAGGAGGTGAAGCGTTGTGAGTGCTGAATACAAATATTTTATAAGCTATCTTTATGAAGATGGCGGTGGCAATGTTGATTTAACATTAGAGGAACCGATTCAATCGATAGATGATATTCGAGGTGTTGAAAAGGCAATCAGTGATGAATTTAACCTGAGCGACTCTGTCACCATCCAAAACTTCATACAGTTAAACCATTAATTAAACGAGCTTTCCAACGCATGGAAGCTTTTTTTATTGGGAAGATGACGAGGCCGGTTACAAGATTTTGATATCCTAAGGAGATGAAAATTTGGAAGAAACAAAACAAGAGGTGGACACGTAGGGCTTCTGTTCTGGAAGTCCTTTTATTGGAGGTGACATAAATGAAGATTAAAGATAAAGTACTTTCCAATAGCAAAGATTTTAAGTCGGCGGATAAGTCGTTCGAGGCCTTCAAAAAACGATTTCATACCATCTTTGGTGATAGACTTGATATGACGGATCAACAATTAAGACAAATCTATGATGAAATTTCATCCTATATTGAAACGAGCATTTATGCGGAAATGGAAGATGTCCTGTCAGCGATACGAAACACCTACCACGCGCATATAAATTGGGTGATAGAAGGGGGTGCGAATCCCTTTGAGAAACACCCATATCAATCAGACAAGCAGACCAGCGATCGAACATTGAGCAGTCATAAGCCATTTTCAAATCCTGAAATGGAAGAACATCAATGCAAACGTAAATTATCCAAGTATGACGCGATTCAACGCTACATGAGGGATGAAAAATCGTTCAGGCTATTTGTCACGCATGTCGTTACGAATTATCAATCGCTCCCAAAACAGAGGATTAACGTACTGGTGTTCAAACATGAAGGCTATCAGCATCTCGAACTAACGTTATTTGGCGAGTCATTTATTCAACAATACGGATTTAGAACAGCCTATCATCTTCATAATGAATTAATGCATGCATTTCACAAAACTTTCGATGACTTATTAGCTAAAGGAACAGTCCTGAAATCAGAGCAAGCTATTCAAGAACAAGTTCTTGCCCCAGTATTAAAACGGTTTGACGCTAAACTAGCTGCTAAAGTGGGTGAAGCACATGAGCAAGCTGAATCCTTATAAGAAACTTGTTTTTCAAAATATCGAAGACGCTTTGAGTGATTTGAATGCCGAGGATAAAGGGCGTTATTTTATCTGCAACTGCCCGGAATGTAACCAGCATGAAGCCTTTATGTATAAAAATAATACGCGGTTCATCCAATGTAATCGGGAAAATCACTGTGGCTCACGGATGATGCTTGAATTTCATGAGAAAGGAGACATGTCAACTTATGAACAAAAGATCGAAAAACAGCACCCCAATCTGACGACAGAACAACGGCAGGCCTTGGACTGGTCACACCGCGTATTCTCATATGCGAAAAATTATTTTAAAAATGAGATGTTAGATAATGGTTACCGAGGCCTGTCAAAACAGACAACACGTGGTTTTGTAGCTGACTTACAACATGAAGCTATCGTGCAGCATGTTTTTCGAAAAGCTGAACCATTATTGAACAAAGATTATTCCAATAACAGTTGGATGTGCAAACGAAACTTGATTTTTCCATTGTACGGCGAAGACAATACGTTGGATAGGGTTTTACTCCGTTCCAGTATAGATGAAAACCTTGATCCCAAGGAAATACAGCTTATTTTTAATCCCTCCAAAGAAACGAGGGATTTTTTTATGGACATTCCGCCGGATACCGAGAATGTGGTGGTCAGCGAGTCCATTTTGGATGCTTTGTCTTTTCGTGAAGTAGATGAAAATGTTGGCATTATTGCTCTGACAGGCGCAACCAAAACAAGACAGATCAAAGATTATATGACAGAACACAGAGAACAGTTTGCCGACAAACAGCTTTTATTCGCCATGGATGATGATAAGGCGGGCTGGAAGGCAACAAGGGATATCGTGAACACTATTGAAGAGGACAATATAGGCAAAAATTGGACAGTTTTTGAGTACACTTCCGGAACAAAAGATGCGAACGAAAACTTGCAGCAAAACCGCAAAGCATTTACTAAAGCGTATGAACAGATGGCAACACGTACGAAGCAACATGAAAGGGGGATGGCCGTTGAACACGAACCATAAGCCATTGACCGAGCGCTTAAGTAACTGGCAGTTTATAGTGCCTTCTATACTGCTTATCGTCATATTGGGCTTCTTTCTGGCAAACTTTCTATTACACTTTTTACAGCAAGTGCTGCATTTGGTTGAAGGATTTGCCAACAATCCGGAACAAGTCAACTTGAACACATTCTCAGTTGATTGGAAGTACGTGTTCATCTTTCAGAAAGAATGGCTTGAGTTTTATATAGGCTTTTATATCCTCACCGGGATCAGTCTTCTAAAACTCTTGTATAACATCAAAATGAATTATCAAACCATTAACCGTGGGCAACATGGTACGAACGAATTTGAATCCGTGAAGAACATGAAGAAACAGTATCAGATTATACCGGCGTCCAAAACAGAATACGACGGCAAAGGTGGCACAATTGTTGGCGGATTGCAGGAAACAGGTAAACCATACCGGCTTCTGCTGGATGATGCCCCTGTGCACACGATGGTCATTGGGATTACGCGTTCCGGTAAAGGTGAGACATTTGTGGTTCCGATGATTGATGTTCAAAGCAGGGCTAGTGAGAAACCCTCCATGGTGATTAACGATCCGAAAGGGGAACTGGCTGGTGCATCCTATGAGACGCTGAAAGAACGTGGTTATGCTGTCTATGTGTTTAATTTGATCGAGCATGCCATGAGTATGGGATTCAATCCTTTACAGTTAGTCATTGATTCATGGAAACAGGGCAGGGTAAGTGACGCGCAAAAATATGCCAATAGTGTGGCATTCAGCTTGTATCATAATCCAAATGCCAAAGACCCGTTTTGGTCAAACAGTGCGAAGTCACTTGTCACGGCCATTATTTTAGCTTTAACGGAGGATATGGTGAAAATCGGTAAAGAAGAACGGGTGACCATGTACTCTGTTGCTAATTTCCTTTCCAGTAAGGGAAGTGAAACGGATGAAGAAGGGAATAATGCATTGGATGAATTCTTCCAGGCACGGGATGAGAATAATCCGGCACGATTAATGTATGCCACAAGTAATTTTTCAACCGGCAATACACGGGGCAGTATCTTCAGTGTTGCGATGGATAAACTGCAAATCTTTACGCTTGAACCGAACGCTAAAGTGACCGGGCATAACAGTTTGGATTTAACCGAAATCGGGTTTGGTGATAGACCAGTAGCTGTCTTTTTAGCGACACCTGATTCAGACAAGTCAAACGATGTATTGGCCAGTATATTTGTTAGTCAGTTGTACCGTGTCAATTCGGAAAAAGCAACTAAAAGCAAGAATGGCAAAATGAAACGGCATGTGCAATTCATTTTGGATGAGTTTGGGAATATGCCGGCCATCGATGGCATGGCCAGTATGGTAACAGTCGGTGCCGGACGCGGCTTTAGGTATCACTTAATCGTCCAAGCCTATTCGCAAGTGAAATCGGCTTATGGTGAAGAATCGGATACGATTATTGGTAACTGTTCCAATCAAATCTATATCCTCACCGAAGATAAGAGTACGGCTGAACATTATTCGAGCATGCTTGGCGCGAAAACGATTACCGATGTTAGCCGCAGTGGTGATTATCATTCATTCGATAAGTCGCACAGTGAATCGACAAAAGAACGCTCGCTTTTAACGTCTGATGAATTGATGCGATTAAAAGAAGGCCAGTCGGTATTGATACGCGTGAATAAACGGCAGGATAAGGACCGAAGAAAAATTGAGCCAAAACCGATCTTTAACCAGGACAAAACCAGTCATAAATTCCGTTATCAATATTTGGCCGATGATTTTGATACGGACCATTCCGTCATGATGCTCCCAATTATGTCCGAAACGTATCATGATATGGATTTAAACAGTATGGTTTACTCGGCCAAGTCAAAAGACGATTTGTTTTTGCGAATGGCTGATGTACTGACAAATAAGGAATTTGAGCGATTTAAACGGCATATCTTACAAATTGAACAAAGTCAGGGTGAACTAGATGAAGTAAGAACCAAAGCATTGCTTCAAGAAGTGGGTCACTGGTCATTTCTCCATTATATGAGTTTCATTGTCCATCATCCTCATTTTTCACGCACACACTTAAAAATATTGGCGACATTACAGAATTATCTACCGGCTGATGTGATGCAAACGTGGCAGGATAAAGCAACGAAGCGAATTGAAGCGCAGGTTCACCAAAATGAGAAGGCTTATGAGGCAGCCGAACAACAACCATCAGATGAACAGTCCAATGGCGATCAAGAAGCTGAAAAATTACGGGAACAGGCACTATCTTAATGAGGAAGGGGCGTGAACAAGCGTGAAAGAAACAAAATATCGTGTGGATTGGGATGTAATCGAAGAAATTGCCGTATTGCATGAAAGTCAGGCAGGCTGGACAAAAGAACTTAACATCATTAGCTGGAATGGTGATGAACCGAAATATGATGTGAGGTGGTGGAATCCGGATAAAACGAGGCTGGGCAAAGGTTTTACGTTTACAGACGATGAGCTAAGTAAGTTAAAAGTGATACTCGATACAAAAATACCGTACATTGAATAGGACAAGTTAATCATTTCAAGTGCCAAAAAGGCCTGTTATACTGGTGTCAAAAGGTTGTATGGGAGATGATGGTAACTTTATGCGGAAACGAACGTTATTGACCTTGGTATTAATCGCCGTTATTTTAAGTGCCTGTGGTGGAACCGATAGTGCTGCAGAAGATAATAACGATAAAACGAGTGAAACACCGAAAACTGGATTAAATGGAACGACGTTAGATGATGTGATAGCGAAAAAGGATAATAACGAAGCGTTTTATGTGTTGATTTATGATGCGAAACAAGAATATGTGAAAAACACTAAATTGCTTGAAGCCTATGATAAAGCCTTGAAAAATAAGGATATGACAGCATATCATATCAATATCAACGCCCTCGATGATGAAAATCAGGAAAAGATCGACACGTTAAGTGAAGAATATGAATCGCATTCAGGTTCTTATCACAATCCTTTTGTTGACGGCGGAATAGCTGTTGTTCATCATAATAAGGTTGACTCGGCTTATGAGTATTGGGGAGAGGCATGGTCTTTAGATATGCTAATCGAAGAAGTGAATTCGGCTGATAATACATTTTTGGATAATAAATTCAACGATGTGAAAAAGGAAGTGCAGAAGAACATTGATTATATCAATGAACAAGAAATAGATTTAACGTATTAATTAACCATAAGAAGGAACTTACCTGCATTTAAGGTAGGTTCTTTTTTTATGTCAAAGAAGAGGAGGGTAGTGTTTTCATGGATGAATTGAAAAAGCTTTATGAGGATTTAGCCGCCATTTTAGATCTAAGTAGTGGATGGCTCTATGATGACCTCATCCGTAACATTGGGTGGGGGATTATTCAAGCGTTCGTTTGGATTAACAATTGGATCGAAGGTGTGGCAATTGATGTTGTCACACTTGGCGGTGTGTATGATAATCCGGCCATGAATCGCTTTGTCGAAACAATTCAGCCCTATGTGTTTGGCATGTTTGTGGTAACGCTTGTCGTTGTAGGTTTTCAGTTTATGCTGAATAAAATTGAAAAGCGAAATGACGTGCTGATGAATGTTTTGATCGCTGTAAGTGTCATCGTTATTCTGCCGAATCTCATGAGTATGATGGATGATTTGTTGAACGAAGGCATAACAGCATTAGATGAACCCGGAACACTATCCGATAACGTCCTTAAAAGGAACGTTGCGGATGTGATGTATTACGTTGACAGTGGTTTTAATTATGCAAGTGGGGATAATGAAGAGACCGTAACTGGCAATGAAAATTTGCTTCCGCATCCACCAGATCCTCAAAATAAAGACATCGGGACAACGGATTATACATTCGGAAATCAATTGGAAAATCCCTCTTCAATCGAAGTGAATGAAAAACTCGATGTGTTTGAGGATGATGGTTGGTTTAGTTGGACAACCGAACCATGGGTGGAAAATTTGTCAGAAAAACAAAAGAATTTTTTAAAACGTCGCCTCATCTCAACTGGGGATGGCGGAACAAAAGTCGTGAAACTTAACTCAAACACAGTACCAGCTACCAATCTGGGTCAACAAAGCTACTACAGGTATCATGTCAACTGGGGTATTGCAATAGCCACGTTGGCCGTCACGGCTTTTGCATTAGTGATTACAACCATCAAAATAGGGCGTGCGATGTTTGATTTGGCGTTCCATCAATTATTTGCCATGTTCACAGCAGCAACGGACTTAACGGGCGGTCAACGCTTGAAAAAAGTACTCGTTGAAATCGCCAGTACATTTGCTGTCATTTTTGTGATGATGGTGCTATTACGGATGTTCATCATTTATGCGCAATGGGCGAACGACATGGAACAACACATCGGTATTATTGGTACCATCTTACTGCTGATTGCTGGTGCCTGGGCGTTAATTGATGCGCCTGACATTGTGCAACGGTTGTTGGGTATTGATGCCGGACTGCGTTCTGGCTGGCAGGCCATGATGGGCGGTTATGCTGCTAGTCGTATGGTTGGCGCAGGTGGCAAAATGGCAGCCGAAGCAGGCGGTAAAACCCTTAAAGCAGGTGGCAAGATTGGCGGTGGTGCAGTTGCTGGTGGTACTGGCATGACAAGAGCATTGAAAAATAACAGCCATGTAAAACCAATGCCTTCCCATCGACATGCTGAATCACCACGTCAAGAAGGCCAATTCTCAACAAACATGATGAACGGAGATGCTTCGCGTTATGAAAACAACGGGGGAAGTACTGTTGGGAAAGGACAACCGACTCAGGAAGCTCGACCTTCATCTGTCAATTCGATGCAAAGGCAAGGTCAATCGGCCAGCGTTAATCCCGATCATTCTGGTGGTGTCACACCATCATCTATTCATGGTGGACAGTCGCCAGAACCATCTGGCCATGTTCATATCCCAACATCGCCGAAGATGACGAATCAACCAAGTGCTGGAGCTTCAGATGGCCATATCCATCCAAAACCAAAGCATACCTTATTTGGCGGAAATCGTACGGTGCAGCGAGCCAGTCATTTCCTGACACGGGCACATAACACCGGTTACGATGCAGGACAGAAAATGAATCATGTTCGTGGAAGTATCAATAAAAAAGATGTGCAAAAGCCAAAAGACATGCAAAAGGGGCTGAGAGACCATGACATACGAGATTCCAAAAGAGATTAAGGCAAAACCAAAAATTTTTGGATTGGAAATGCGGGAGCTAGTCATTCTATTGATTAGCTCTCTTTTAGTTTTAACGATCTTGCGGGATTTGGTTCATAGTGTTTTTATGATTCCGTATTTTGTGGCAGTGATTGGCTTCATGATTTATCTATTCATGCCATCCGGCCACAATCCGAAAAAAAGACATTATGAATCACTCATTCTATTTTTTCGCCATAAAAAGGCTGTTTACCATGCGATGGATAAACACAAGCAGGAAAATCGTCAATTGCGCGGGTAACGCTAACGGAAGGAGGTCAACAGTCAACATGAACCAAGAAGACAAGGTGACTTACGGTGAATCTAATAATAAACAGACGAAACGCAAGTCATGGGCAGCTAAAATTAAGAGCGTTTTTCAAACGAAACAGCGTGACAAATCTTCAAGCATTAAGAAAGAGAAAATGTTACGACAAACACCGGAAATACTGCCGTTTCTTCAAATACACGATGATTATATTTTGTTGAAGGATGGTGTGATGGATATTCTTCAGATTCAAACGAAAAACATTCACGCCTTGAACGATGCTGATTTGAATGTTTTATTGATGAACCGAACCCGGTTTTTACGGAGTTATTTCAGGTCATATAAAGAGATCATTTTAAACTTTCCAGCGAATACCGAAGCCCAACGTACTTATTGGCTGAAAAAGCGTAAAAACACGACTAGTCCTATTCGATTGGAATATATCGATCAAAAATTAGTTGAGTTTGACTTTTTGGAACGTGAACGTTCAAACCGTGAGTTCTTTATTTTTGTATATGCCGATGACAAGCAGGAACTGACTGACCGAAAAAATGATGCCATGCAAGGGATGCAGCAGGCTTTCCCATTGACAGAACTACCACAAACCAAAAAGGAACAGATTCTGTTTCTATTAAACAATCAAAATACGAAATTATAGGAAGGATGGATACCATGCAGATGAAACAATCAAGCAAACCGAAACCACCTCAACTGGATAAGGATTTTTTAACGACGATACAACCACAAGGCGGCATTCGTTTTAAAGACAAGTACATTAAAAAAGGGGATGGCTATGAAGCGTGCATTCATGTTTTTGAATATCCATCTAGTGTTGATGTATTGTGGCTTGATAAAATTATGGCCATGTATGATGTGACCGTCGTAACAGATGTCGCAACAATGAATCAGGATGAGACGGTGAGCGCAATTAATAAAAGCATGGTGGAACAAGATGTTCGGTTCAGAAGCTCCAAACATGAATCTGAGCGTATGGATGCGCAACGCGGTTATCAGGAGATGGAAGACTTATACAGGCAAATAAGTGAAATGGGGGAGGTCATTAAGTTACTTCATATTCGTTTATTTGTGGCGTCACCCACCATTTGGGAACTGGATAAGAAAGTGGAACGGACCATGTCCAAATTACAGTCATTCGGGTTTAAAGGCCAAATCTTTTTGAATGAAACTTATTGGGAATGGCAGTCTTTATTTCTTCCTTACGAACAACAACTGGCTTTTCCAAACAAACGGGAAGGAAAAGGAATGCCAGCCGTGACACTCGCATCAGGCTTGCCTTATCATTTCTCGGAATTAAATGATCGAACCGGAAGTTACCTAGGGACATCGTTTACCGGGGGCAATGTACTGTTTGATCTCTTTCATAAGGATAAAATGAGACGCTTTTTTAATGCAGTAGTTGTCGGAAAAATGGGCGCCGGTAAGTCAACGACACTTAAAAAATTATTGATGGACAATGAAGCACGTGGCAATTTTATTCGAGGTTTTGATGTAACGGGTGAATTTAAGACACTCGTTAAGTCAGTGAATGGACACACCATTAGTCTTGACGGCAGCGATGGCGTCATCAATCCACTGCAAATCTTTCGAACAGAAGATAATAGCAATCCGGAAAAGAATGAGGAAATCAGTTTTATGCAGCACATATCCAAGGTGGCAACCTTTTATATGTTTCTGGCTGGTAACCCTTCCTCTGAGGAAATTGAAGAATTCAAAAAGGTGCTGCGGCTGTTTTATGATTCACTTGGTTTTACGGATAAAATTCATACGACAGGTATTACGTCACTGGCTAATGAGGCATATCCCATATTTAGTGACTTTTTAATCTTTATCCGCGAGCAACTCTATGACAATACTGAGAAACGCATCATTCGTTCAGAACTATCATCCACAAGGATTAAGCGACTCGAAAAAATTGAATTGGTCATTGATAATCTGGTGAATAGTTTTTCTTATTTATTTAATGGCCATACAACGATTCCTGATATTACAAATGAACAAGTGATTTTCTTTTCGATCCGTAATTTAACAGGACTTGAAAAAAGTGTGTTTAATGCTCAGATGTTTAACGCATTGAACTTAATTTGGGATAACTTAATACAGGTTGGATCGTCGCAAAAACAGAAAATGTATGACGATGAATCATTTGATATTGATGAAGCGACACGGTTTCTCGTCATGATTGATGAAGCGCATCGACTGGTCAATTCGGAAAATATGCTGGCGGTTAAGTTTTTAACGGATTTTGCACGTGAAGCACGGAAGTATTTCGGTGGACTCATTCTGGCCAGTCAATCCATCCGTGATTTTGTGCCGGATCATTCTGATACAGATACGGTTACTAAAATACGGACATTATTTGAACTGACCCAATATAAATTTGTTATGCAGCAGGATTCCAATTCATTGGACACTTTACGGACCGTTTTTGAAGGACAACTGACAGACAGTGAATTGGAACATGTGCCGCAATTACAACAAGGGGAATGTTTATTAAGTATCAGTGGTGTTGGCAATTTGATGCTCTCCATTGAAGCATCGGATGAAGAATTGCATTTGTTTGAGGGGGGCTTGTAATGGAAAAACGGGTTCTTTACAAGTTTACATTTCTCATCATTGTCGCTTTGTTAATCATCGTAATGTATGTCTGGCAATGGACAGCCGATGAACAAGAGCAACAAAATCCGGAAGATTTATTCGATGAATCACGGCAGCAACCACCAGCACTTCAGGAAGACAAAATCGATCAAGCGTTAGGCCCTAAACATGATTCAAGTGCTGAAGATGAAACACAAAATGCCACCCAGCAAACGACTGAAGATCAACATGAAACCACATATCAAAATAACTTTGGTGACCAAGCAGTTACCAAGGCAAAAGAGCAGGCTCAACAAGGGCTTGCTCTTTATTTATCTCAAATCTCCGACTGGGATAAATGGCAAGGTGTCGTAACAGCTTCATTTTTGGAGGAAACCAAGCAAGCTATTCAAACAGTGAAGGAAGCAAATGTTGAACGGCGTATTGAATCCATAGAACTGTTTGCTTCTAATGCATCACAATCCAACAACATGGTATTCGGGGCATTTGCCACATGGCATGTAACATCAAATGAACGTGTAGCCAATCAGCGAACGCAACTTTTTTATCTGACCGTTGTGAACCAAAACGATAAATGGCTCGTTAACAAAATGGTAACGCCTGATGAAGGCATGGAAGGAAAGAAGGATAAATGAAACATATTTGGGGTGCCATAAAAGCCATTGGTAAGAAAAAAGCGATTGGATGGATAATTGGTCTTGCTGCGGCGAACATTATTCCCATATTGATTGGTTTAATCCTAATGACCATTATGTTTGCGATTATTGGTGCGTTAGGTGGCAGCGTTGACGAACAACAATCCAATCAAAATAATCCATCTGCCGGTTATGTATGTTCGGCAACGGGTGAAGTCAATCAGAAAAAGTGGGATGACATTTTTCAAAATCAAAAGCGTTCAGGCGCACTAAAAGGGCATGGCGATGACATTATTCAATTGTCGGAAGAAAAAGGCCTTGATCCTGTTTTGTTTGCTTCCATTGCGTTACATGAAACCGCCTGGGGGAAGTCAAATGCCATTCAACAAAAAAATAACCCCGGCGGATTGATGAATCCTGACGGAAGTGGCCTATTTCTTTTTTCAACCTTAAAGGAAGGATTAGAGTCCATGTCGCAAACATTATATAACCGTATCAAAGTGGATGGGATGGTTACTATTGAACAATTAGGAAGTGTCTATGCGCCGGTTGGTGCTGAAAATGATCCAAACAATCTAAACGAACATTGGGTGCCGACAACGAAAGAGATTGCTCAAAAGTTGGGTGGTTTAACGATGAATTGTGAAGCATCTGCCCAACCGGATATGGAACTGATTGGCGATAAAGCATGGATATCGTCACATACCAAAAACATTACATCGGGATTCGGAAATCGGAGTTGTGGTGGCTGTTCGTCATTTCATGCTGGTATAGATGTCGCATCGGGTGGTATTCGAGGAGCACCAATCACGGCATTTGCGGATGGTGAAATTGTTATCAGTAAAGCAAATGGCACGACATTTCAATCAAGCAGCAGCAATATGGGAACAGGGTATGGCTGGTATGTGGAAATCAAACATGAAGACGGTCTGCGAACAAGATATGCGCACATGATTGAAAGAGGAAAGCCAGTGGGAACCAAAGTTGAAGCTGGCGATGTCATTGGAAAAGTTGGTTCAACAGGTGCATCAACCGGTGCGCATTTACATTTTGAAGTGATTATAAATGGCGAAAAAGTTGATCCGATGCCATACGTTAAACCGTTTTTAACAGGTGAACAGTAATCAAGGAAAGGCGTGATGACCAGTTGAAAAATAAATTGAATCGCGGACGTGAAAACAAACTATATATCAGTCTATTACTTGTCGCCGGCCTTGCGTTTGGCGTTTTTTTTACGTCTAAAACATGGATGTATGACGACAGTGTGATTGCCCAAACGTCTTTTAATGAATCAATTGGTGGGCTTAGTCAGACGACATTAACGCTTCGTGATTGGGAGTATAACCCCAAGAACAAATTGATGGAAGTGACTTTGGAACGTAACCATACCGGAACAGATGCAGTCGAACCGACGTTTTCTTTTTATGCGAAAGAACAAAATGAGAGTCAAAAATACAATGCAGAGTTGGTGTATCAATCAGACAATAACATGGTTGTTCAAATTGAAGATGTCCCAGAATCCTTTCAAGTTATCGGGCTATTCGTGACGGAACATCGTGATCAAAACATCTTGAAACAAGCGTACAAAAAACAGTTAGAAAACAAGGGCGGTGAAACAACGGTGACCGATCAAGACATCAAAGAATCAGATTTACCTGAGCCGGAAGAAGTCATTATCGTTGGTGATTATCGTAAAATTGATATCAATCAGTCATTGGTGACGAAAACTGATAAGGGATATAAGAAAGAAAATATTATAGCTGATATGGAACGTACGAAACAAGAAATTACCACTATTATTGAGGAGGAAATACCATTTCAGGAAGATCTGATTACGACACTTAAAGAAGAGAAACAATCGTTAAAACAAGACATGGCGTTTGAAACAAATGAAGAACAAACAAACAGTAAACGGGAGATTGAACAAAAGGATAAAGCCATCGAGGATACTAAAAATGAAATCGAAAAACTGAAAAACAAAGTAAAGGAACTCCGGGATAAATACCGAAATCGTGAAGAAAAACTGAATACTTTGACGCAAAGTAGGGATGACAATAAGCAACAAGAAAATGACAAAGTGGATGGCGATAATGTAAAAAATGATCAACAAGATGCAAACAAAAACAAACAAGATAAGAATAATAGTAGCTCCAACAAGTCCTCCAATGATAAGGAAAAATCCAAGAAAAAGAATGGTCATTAAATGATGAAAGTGTACGCCAAATGTACGCCAGCAAGGGTGCCAAGTGTACGCCTTCGCTTAAAAAAATGGGCTCACCGGAAAACTAGGCTCTGCCTAGTTCCCCACCTTGTGTGGGGACATTTTCCCCTTATCCTGTTCAATACTATTTGCGCTCTCATGGGGGTGCTGCATGCAATGAAGGAAAGTTGACAGAGAAGGAAGGCATTTACGTCATATTGTTGTGTGAACATGAGGCCAATTAACGGAAAGGAATGATGCAGTGATGGAACTTAAAGTACGGGATGTAGATACGGGTGCTGTCAAAGTTTTAAATGACGAAGCACGAAAACAAAACGTGTCACGGAATGAATTGTTAAAAAGACACATTGAAGATTTAGCACAGTTTAACGGCATTAAACGCGCTGAAAAAGAATTGGATTCAACATTAAGTCGCGTTGGTGATGCAGTAGAGATTACGTACAATCGGCTAAACCAATTAGAACAACAATCTATGAAAATGTATTTGTTGTTAGCCACTGTATTGGACATTGACCCTGGAGAAACAGATGACTATTTGGAAAACATGTTCAACCTAAACATGAAGGAGATGAATTAAATTGCGTGCAACGAAACAACGTTTACATGTCCGGCTGGCACCGAACACTGTCGAAAGGGTAAAGACCATTGCAGCTGAAAAACATGTGTCACAAGCAGATGTGATTACGGAAGCCATTGATCACTATTACGCAGACCGTGATGAAAAGTATGTTGTGTTTAAAGACATGATTTCGGATTTAATGGATGAAAAGTTGGCGACCATGCAAGACAAATTACATCGTATTCAAGTCACCGGCAATGTGGTTGACCGTGATACAAAAATTCTTCTGGAGTTTATGAACCATTATTACTTGATCAATGAATTCAAAGATTTGATTACGACCGAAAAATACAAAACGAACGGGATGCAACAAGCAGAAGACTTAATTCAAAAACGTATTCATAAACATCATCAGAAGAAACTCGATTATGAAAAGCGAAAAGGAACAAAAGCAACAGGAAAGCGAGGATAATGCATGAGTAGTCCCGCGGTTGTGTTACGAAGCAAATTTGTCACACCTGGGTCCAATACATTTAACGATTATATCAATTATATCGATCGTGAAGATGCCAAGCGTCATATCCATGTGAACCAATCCTCCAAAGAAACGGATGATTTTGTTGTCTTTCATGACTTCATGGGTTACATGGATGATGAAGCAAAACAAGGTGACCTATTCACAAAAGATAGTGATCAGTTGAATCCGAATGACAAAAAAACATTGAAGCAACAATTCCAAAAAGCACAACAAAATGAATCACCTATGTGGCAGGATGTCATTAGTTTTGATAATGAATGGCTGGCCAAACAAGGTTTTTATCATCCAACAACACATTCTGTCGATGAAGACAACATGCGGAAAGTCGTCCGTGAAACAATGAATACTGTGTTGAAGTCAGAAGGCATGGAAAAATCGGCTGTATGGACAGCGTCTTTACACTATAATACCGACAACATTCATGTCCATATTGCATCAACTGAAACCTATCCAACACGAGAAAAAATGGACGTTTTCGATAAGGAAAGTCAAACATGGCGGGAAGAATACCGTGCCAAACGTAAACCCAAGACATTGGATAAAATGAAATCAAAAGTGGCCAACATGATACTGGATAGAACGCATGAACGGAATAAAATTGATTCCCTTGTCCGTGGTACCGTTCATCATAAAAAAGAAAATGGTGTTTCTTTGTCTGCTTATCGCCAAACAAAAGAATTATTTCAGGAAGCCATGAATCACCTTCCATCGGATAAGAAACAATGGCGATATGGTTATCAATCGATTAATGATGCAAGGCCGTATATAGATGAAATAACAACGATTTATTTGCAGCAATTTCATGGTGATGACATGGAACAGTTGCATCAACAGTTGGATGATGAAGTGAACGTCATGAAAGAGATATACGGTGAAGGGAGTGACTATGAGCAGTATAAACAAACAAAACTGGATGATTTGAAGAAGCGTATGGGGAATGCAGTATTGTCTGAGATGCGTAACTATGCGAAAGCGCAAAACGATTTATCGTTTCAGCCAAAACGATTAAATCGATGGCCATCTTTCAATCAGCAGCAGTCATTTACTAATTCAAACCAGACTGTTTATGCGTTTAATGCTTCCATGATGAAGTTAAGTAAAGCCATGCGGAGAACATTTCATGACTATCAAAAAGACCAGAACCTGCAGGAATTTGACCGACTAATGGACGGTTATGAATAAACAAAAAGGTGGTGGCGTGAGTGGACAATGTATACTTCTTATTTAGTATTATAGTGATGGCTCTATTTGTTTTTCCAATGATTATAAAATACGTTAAGAAGAAAAAACGGTTTAACCTGATGAAACAGTCAGGGATAAGAGATATTGATCGTATGAAAGGCTATCAATTTGAAGCGTACCTGCAAGTATTGTTTAAAGAATTAGGGTATCGGCCGGTTGTGACACAACAATCAGGTGACTATGGGGCAGACGTGGTGCTTAAAGGCAAAAATAAAATTGTGATTCAGGCCAAGCGCTATGGCTATAAACATAAAGTCAGCATGGATGCAGTACGTGAAGTATTGGCAGCCATGTTTTTTTATAAGGCGGATGAAGCGTGGGTGATTACGAATTCTTTTTTCACGAAACAGGCTACAACATTAGCCAAAGCATGCGGTGTAAAATTGTTAAACCGATATGAATTAGAAAAATTCATTGTAAGAATTAATCCATCTAAGCAGCCAAAACAATTCACACGGAAAAGGAGCGAATTACGTTGACCGTTACGGTATTAGCTGAGAAACCGAGTCAGGCTAAGCACTATGCAGAAGCGTTTCAACTTGTCTGTCAAAAAGATGGCTACATGGATGTGAACGATGATCGATTCTTTCAAGAAAGAACATATATCACGTGGGGAGTTGGTCATTTGGTGGAGCTAGTTCCACCGGAATTCTATAACGACTTGTGGAAACAGTGGCAGTTAAACAACTTACCAATCTTTCCGGAAACATTTCAGTTTCAAATAAGTAAGGATAAAACGAAACAGTTTAACGTTGTTAAGCAATTATTGAGGGAAACAAATGAAATCATTGTCGCAACTGATTGCGATCGTGAAGGAGAAAACATCGCCAGAAGCATTATAAAAATGGCCGGGGCTGACAATAAACCCACCAAACGGTTATGGATAAACTCATTGGAAGTCGATGAAATTCAGAAAGGATTTAAGCAGCTAAGGGATGGAAACAATTATGTTTCATTATATAAAGAAGCCCAAACGCGACAATTGAGTGATTGGCTAGTTGGCATGAATGCGTCCCGTTTATATACATTGCTTCTGCAACAGAACGGCATGAAAGGCGTCTTTAGTGTGGGCCGGGTTCAAACAGCCACCCTTTATTTATTGTATAAACGTCAGCAGGAAATCGAGAATTTTGTTTCCAAACCTTTTTTCGAATTGGTTGGCAATGTAAGTGTCAAGAACGGTTCGTTTCATGCCAAAGTGAAAGATCGTTATCAAACAAAAGAGGATGCTATGAACATCTTGGGTTCTCACAGTCTATCATCTGAAGACAATCAAGGCACCATACAACAGGTCACTAAAGAACAGAAGAAAAAGATAGCGCCGAAGCTGCATTCATTATCAACATTGCAAACAACAGCCAATAAAAAATGGAAGTACAGCCCGTCCGATGTCTTAAAAACAGCCCAATCACTATATGAGAAAAAATTATTATCTTACCCAAGAACGGACAGTCATTATATTACGGACAGTGAGTTTGCTTACTTAAAACGTTATCTATCAACCTATCAATCCTGTTTAAACGTCACCATGGATATTGTCTATCCTGATGCACGAAAGCGTTATGTGGATGGACCCAAAGTACAGGAACATTATGCCATTATTCCAACAAAACAGATACCGAATAAGCAGGATCTGACCGATAAAGAATGGAACATTTATCAGGAAGTTGTGGCAAGGACACTTGCGATGTTCGCTGGCGATTATGAATATGAAGAAACAAAGGTGGAGGTTGACGTAAACGACTTGTGTTTTGAGAAAACCGGCAAAGTGGAGTTGAAGAAAGGTTGGAAAGCTCTATTTACGGAAAAAGCACCTGATCCAGAGAATGAAACTGAGCAAGAAGAGACCGTGCTTCCGTCAATGCAGGAAGGAGAATCTTGTAACGTTGTCATTGATATATCTGAAGGGAAAACGAAACCTCCAAAGGCCTATACACAAGGACAGTTAATTAATGTCATGAAACAAGCTGGCAAACAAATTGATGATGAAGCATTGCAGCATACATTGAAAGAAAATGAAGGCATTGGGACTGAAGCCACAAGAGCAAATATCCTTGACACATTGAAAAAGCAGCAATATATCGAGATAAACAAGAATAAAGTGTCGGTTACGGGGAAAGGCCAAATTTTATGTCGGGCTGTTGAAGGAACGGTTTTAGCCAGTCCTGAGATGACCGCAAAATGGGAAACGTATCTATACAAAATCGGGCAAAATGAAGGCTCACAGGAACACTTTATTTCCAAGATAAAGCAGATGCTGGCATCGCTTTTGAAGGATGCGCCTGAGAAAATGAAGACGCTTGAATCACAATTTCAGGAAGCTAAAGAACAGAACATTGTTGGTAAATGTCCGGTGTGTGTTAAAGAAGGAGGCAAAATTGAAGACAAAGGAAAGTTTTATGGCTGTTCTCATTATCGAGATGGCTGCACGTTTACTTTGCCTAAACGATTCTTAGGGAAAGCAATCAGTGAAACCAACATTAAAAAGTTGCTGGCAGGTAACAAAACCAATTTGGTGAAAGGATTCAAGAGTAAAAAAGGGAAAATATTTGATGCGTACTTGCGCTACGATACGACAGAACAGAAAATAACATTTGAATTTCCGAAAGGGTGATAGTATGGATTTGTATGTAAATGGTGAGTATCAGTCCGTTGATATCGGTTATGTGAAAGAAATTAAAGAATCCAGTGTTGTATTTATTGTCAAAGACGGTGAAGTCGAAATGGTTATTGATCCTATAACGCTGGATGCGATTCAAACCATTTGTAAGGCTGATGAGGATGCTTTGATTCCGTTAGATTTGGAGACAAACTCCGTCATCTTAGATGGCGAGCCAACCAAATAAAGCGATCTTTTTCAAGAGGATTTCCATTCAGGAAGTCCTTTTTTAATGATTTTGGAGGTGATTGATGGTGCAAAACACGTATAAGATTGTTTCATCCTTTGAAGCAAATTGTCCTGCTGAATTAGTCATGAAGGATGGAAAGAAACAAAAAGAAATGACGATAGGCATATGGAATCCAGAGCCGGATGACAGGGATGACTTGTATGTATGCTTATTTAATCCGGCTGAATACGAATCCCCAGGGGTCAATGACTGGGACGATGCATTAGATGTTTTTCAAATGGACGACATCCTGACACTAGATGCCTATGAGCAGTTACAAAGTGCTCTTTTTGATTATGACGATCATTTTGAGATGGCATTATCTGAAAAAGATTTTTCAATTCATCCGACTGAAATATTGGAAGATGAACTGAAAGGTGAATTGGCTAAAGAACAGATGAGATCGAATGAGAAGCAACAACAATTTGATATGGAGATGTGAGGGCTTCCTTCGTGGAGGTCCTCTTTTATTTACAACCATTTTTTATAGAGGGTGATATCGTATGGCTAAACGTAAAACATTGGAACAAAAGAAGGAAGAAGTAAAGGACCTGACAACGAAAATGAATGAGGCCATAGATTATTATTTTGAATCGCCGGAACAAATGAATGAGTTAATGGCGTTCATGTTGAAGTTTTATCATTATTCACCGAAGAATGCAGCGCTGATTCGCAGTCAATTTGAAGGTGCACAGGCTGTCGGTAGCTATAATTTTTGGAAGGATAAAGGATTTCAAGTTCAGAAAGGCGAAAAAGCACTAAAGGTATTAGTACCAAATAAAACGGCACCAAAGTTTAAAACTGCTGAAGGTAAGTGGAAGAACATGAAATATGCTACGGAACAGGAGAAAGAAAAGATTGATAAAGGGGATCTGGAACAACGTAAAAGCAGACTGTATTTTTCTACTGGTAATGTCTTTGATATAAGTCAGACGAATGCCAAAGAAAGTGATTTGCCAGAAATCCTTCCGAATAAATGGATGGAAGGTGATGTTGCCAATTATCAAACGATGCTGGCGAGTATGCATAGAATAGGCGACAAGCTGAATGTTACGATTGGCGAGCCGTTTGATGAATTGGGTGCAGCAAAAGGAGCCTTTTATCATAGCGTTCATGACAAAAATAATGGCCATATTGGTTTAAATCCCCGAAATGGTGAGTTGCAGAATGTTAAAACATTATTGCATGAATTGTCTCATGCCAAGCTGCATAACCCAAAAAACGAACATTATCAAGCCATGCCGGCAGAAGAAAAGGAATTCCAGGCAGAAATGACGGCTTATGCGGTAGCATCTTATTTTGATATTAATACAAGCGATTATTCTCTTCGTTACTTGGCCAATTGGACACAGGATAAAGAGATGAAAGATAAAGCCAAACTTTTGGACGATGTTCGTCAAACGGCTGTTGAATTTATTGATGAAATAGAACCTGATTTGGTAAAAGAACGTGATAAAGCACAAGAGCAAGAAAAGGATATGA
This sequence comes from Lentibacillus jeotgali, assembly GCF_000224785.1. Classification (GTDB taxonomy): domain Bacteria; phylum Bacillota; class Bacilli; order Bacillales; family Amphibacillaceae; genus Lentibacillus; species Lentibacillus jeotgali. The sequence goes on from NZ_AGAV01000004.1 coordinate 20,330, forward strand.
TGTTACTGGAGTACGGTATGAATCAGGTTACTGATATAAAGGAAATATCTTTACAGGAAATGAAGTCATTTGCCAAAGAGAATACAAATGATGATGCATTTATTAAAATACAAGCATCTGAGAATTTGAGAGATGAGGCGTATCAGAAACAGTTTAATGAAATATTTGCAAGTAAATATGCTGTTATCGATAAAGAAATAGACGAACCGCAGTTGTTGATTCAGTGGTCAGAAGCACCTGAGTTAAAGGATAACACGATGTACCCTTTTGCAGAGGGAAATGAAAAGATGAAAGGATTAGAGGAAAAGTATCAGCAGGAATTAGGCTATCGTAAAACACGATATCATGTCGTTCTGCCTGCGAATGAACATTCAAACATGCCAAGTGTTGTGAGTGTGCCAGATAGATTGGATATTGGTGATGGCGCATATGTCCATCCATATCATCACATTCGGAAAATGGGTGAAATGACATCAGAGCAGCAAAAAATATTAGATGATGCTAATAGCGACCGACTTATTGAAAATGAAAAAATGGAATTAGAGGAGCTGAAGATGCAACAGCAACCAAAGGAGGTTGAAAATAATTATGATGATGGCTTGTACTGGTATGAAATGTGTAAGCGGCCAGTATCTTTAGGTTGTCAGCCGAAAGGGTTTATTGAATTTGATGATGACAAAGGAAAACATGGAATTGTTGCTTATGATAGAGGATTAACGGATAAAGAATTAAATGTTTTTGAAATGAAAGAATGGAATCCTAAACAAGGGAAGACAAAAGAACACAATCAGACACTAGAGATGGATATATAGGTAATTTTTGCAAAAACTGACGAACTTAGGAAATTAGGAAAAAAGATCAGGATCGAACAAAAAAATATATAGGAAAATCGTGCTTTGGAGTAATAGAAAAATACGAGAACAAGGTTATATGTTAAAATTAGTTTGTATAAAGAGGTTTTTTATTTTAGCAATATAAGGAAGCGGTGTTTAAAAGAATGAGTACTAATTTATCAAAACAAAGTAGAGAAGAATTACTTGAAAAGCTAAATCAAGTTACTTCTTTTGTTAAAAACCAAGCTGATGATAAGAAATCTAGGGAATTGTTAAACTACATTAGTGACATTAAGAAAGAAATAAATGTTAAGAAGTTTGGTTTGGTTTTTGAAGAACATGAAGAGACTATCGATAAACACTTGAGAGAAAGCGTGCCTGTATTGGCAGATAATCGTGAACTTTTTCTAAATAGTGGGGGGGATATGTATAATGGACCCAAGATTTTAG
>NZ_AGAV01000003.1 GCF_000224785.1 Lentibacillus jeotgali
GTTTTTGAAATAATCGGTATTAAGCAATAAGGCGCAATTATTGGAACAACAGGGGTTGAGCCTTACTTTTAATTTGATCATATTTGGAAAGAAATAACGACGGAATCACCACTTATGACAAGCTATTCTTTGAAACCTAAGCATTTGCTTAGGTTTTTTTAAATGTGTCCAGCCACTAAACGCCGGTTATGAATGGATTAACGAAACAAGTGTTGAGGTAATTTTTAGGTTGGTTATTTAATAAAATAATTTGTTCTTTACAATAGTGTATGTCATACACTATAATGACTTCAGGAGATGGTTATATGAGCGATGCACATGAACACATAGACAAATTAATGCAGGAACTAAGACGAGGAACCATTACAATTGGCGCGTTAAGCCAGCTTTACGAACCTCAGTATGGATACTCTCTGGTAACAACATTAAAAGAGAAGGGCGTTCAGGTAGAGCCTGGAACATTGTATCCTCTCTTGAGAAGGCTGGAAAAGCAAGGGGTGTTGGAGAGCAAATGGGATACGAATGAGACACGGCCAAGGAAATATTATGTGTTGAGTCAAACTGGAAAAGAAGTATTCGATTTATTACGAAAGGAGTGGCAAAGCATTGTCGAAAGTATGAATCATTTAATGAGGGAAAGAGGGGAATAAGATGGAAATGATTGGCCGGTATGTATATGCGGTTACTAAGAGGCTTCCGGAAGCACAAAGAAAAGATGTAGCGGATGAACTTAGCGGTTTGATAGAAGATATGCTGGAAGAGCGAGTTCAGGGCAGGGAAATTACTGAGGAAGATGTAGAGGGAGTATTACTGGAACTTGGACATCCAAGGACTCTGGCACGGAAATATAGAGGCGGTAAAAAATATGTTATTGGTCCAGAGCTGTATGATTTGTATATGTTGGTTTTAAAGATAGGTTTGATCTCGGCTGTTTCAGTATTTACGATAATTTTCGTGATTCAAGTCATTTTAAATCCAATGAATATTCTGGATTACTTTGTCAACTTCATTGTTTCTTTCGTCACAATTATTCCAACGGTTATTGGCTGGACGACATTGGGTTTTGCCCTGGTGGAATATTTCGGTGCAGGAAAATTGGAACATATCCACTTAGATAAAGGGTGGAAGCCATCAAGCCTGGCAGCGGTTCCTGACCCGAAGCGGCAAATTAAACGAAGTGAACCCATTGCAGGGATTATATTTTATGTGCTGATTATGGTAATTCTGGCATTTTCAAATGATTATTTTGGCATTTGGATCTTTCAAGATGGAGAGTTTTCCGGTATTGTGCCATTTTTAAATGAAGAATCATACGGATTGTTTCTACTGTTGATTCTGATTGTTTTTGGGTTTGGTATTGTGAAGGAATGTTTGAAATTCATGTATGAAAAGTGGACTTTTTCGTTAGTCGGTTTCACGGCAATTGTTAATCTGATATCGATTGCATTGATTTTGTTCATGATTACAAGTGTTCAGTTTTGGAATCCATATTTCATGAATGAGCTCGTACAACATGGTTTTGTAAATGGAGGAAGCGATGATTTTGAGACTGTTCGGATCATTTGGGAACAGAGTACATTTTGGATACTGATTTTCCTTATGTTTGGCTTAGTTTGGGATATTGTTGCCGGATTTATGAAGGTCCGTAAAGCAAAATAAAAACATCTTCAACTACGGTAGTATAACTTCTTAACTGTATTTAATAAGAAATAGTGTCAATATTGCATTAGGACCAGTTTGTTGAAAGTTGCCCCTCAAGGATTGAGGGGCTTGATTTTTGGGTTTTTAAGTCATGATTTTAAGGATTAATCGTATATTACAGCTTTACCTTGTTCACGTAACTTTTTTAAAGATGTAAGCATATGATTTATTTCTTCGTCGGAATGTCTTTCCCATGAACCTAATTCAGCTATTATTTTCAAAGGAGATTTAGACCTATAAGAACGTGTTGGATTTCCGGGAAATCTTTTGTCAGTTACTTTTGGATCATTTTCAAAATCACCTAATGGTTCTATAATATAAATTCTTTCTTTTGATTTAGATGTTGCTAATTCAGCCCCCCATTTAGCAGCATCTAATGTTGCAGTAAAATATACATAGTTGGATTTTTTGTCTTGGTAATTTGATAAGTGTTGTGGTTCTAATAAATCTCCAATTTTTAGTTCTGCTTTAGTACCATGAAAAAAAGGACCATTATCTAAGACATCTTTTTTGTCATTCATACTTATACACCTCTCATATTTTTAGATTTGTATATAACAGTATAGTATGCGAATTTTAGAAAGAGTAGTCTATAAATAATTTATGAATAATAGTACAATGGAAGTAGAGGGCATAATACCGAACGATAATTACCAATTATTAGTTTTTAATTGGCAGTCAACATTTTTCGTTGCTGAAGTTTTTATGGACTGACATATGGTTTTGTATTTAAAAAGTGATATTAAGCAATCGGGCGCCGGTCGACAAGTTCTGCTATAAACGTGTTCAAACGTGAAAGGCAGTAGATTATACAAGATTATTATCTAAACGTTACAACCGAGGATGGGAATGACGGAACCATGTTTCCCGAAACCATCCCATCAATACTCCTGCATGCGTCATAACTGACAGGTTATGGGGTCTGAAGTACAGGTAGATTCGGCAGAACGAAGGCTGGAGCCACTCCCAAGGAGAAGGTATGCTGACGGATATGCCGCATGGCTGAAAAACTGGATAAGGTGAGAATGGTTTCAGCGGAATGAAACTGACGAACAACTGAACATACGGGTCTAAAGATTGACTATAAGGAAATCTTATAGGTCATCTAACGATGACGTGAGTGGTGTGGAGTAAAAATGCGCCCTCTGAAACACGCTATGCCGAACAAAGGCGGTATCCAGCTCACAGGCTTACAGGGGAACACCTAAGTTCAGAAAGGAAAGCTAGGTTGTAAGGGACTTGGAAAACTAGGAACGTTGTAACAGGGGCTGTCACCCTAAACGGTTACTATAAGGCTTGTGCCGAAAGGTATTTATCCTTTTGAGGGTAGGGGCATGACTGATGAACCTCCTGTAATGGGAGTGGAGGAATAGCCCCAAGTCTAGCGAAATTGAAAGATTATTTTCCATTCGTGTATTGCACCGGTCGGGTAAGAACGTGGGAACATCACTCCGAAAGGAGAGGTGCCACAGTGCAAGCTTTACGATATTGGGATTACTACGAAATGACGGAGACATTTTCAGACTTGTACGATAAAAGCTTAAAACAACAACCCTTTTCTCATCTTTACGGCATTATCACATCAAGAGAAAATATTTTACTAGCTTATCGTACCATTAAATCGAATAAGGGTTCCAAAACACCTGGAACCGATGGGAATACTATCCATGACATGAAAAAGTGGCCTGAAACAAAACTAGTAATGGAAATTCGAAGGCAATTAGAAAATTATCGCCCAAAGAAAGTCAGACGGAAATGGGTAGATAAAGGCAATGGAAAGTGGAGACCTCTAGGTATTCCTTGTATCCTAGACCGCATTATCCAACAAAGTTTTAAACAGGTACTTGAACCAATCGCGGAAGCCAGATTCTATAAGCATAGTTATGGATTTAGGCCTCTCCGCTCGACGCACCATGCGATGGCAAGAATTCAACAACTTATTAATCTATCCCACTTTCACTTTGTGGTTGACGTTGATATTAAAAGTTTCTTTGACCATATTAACCATACGCTGCTTATAAAGCAACTGTGGAACATGGGGATTCAAGACCGGAAGGTATTAGCCTGCATTGACAAAATGCTGAAAGCTGAAATTGATGGGGAAGGCATACCTACAGGGGGCGTACCCCAGGGCGGATTATTATCAACGTTATTGGCAAACATAGTGCTCAATGACCTTGACCAATGGGTTGCTGGACAATGGGAGACGTTTCCTCTTACTAATCCATATAGCTCAGATGATTCTGCAAGGCATGCCAAGAAACGAACGAACCTAAAAGAAGGATATCTCGTCCGCTACGCGGACGATTTTAAAATACTTTGTAAGGACGGCAAAACAGCTCAGAAATGGTACCACGCTGTAAGGCTTTACCTTAAAGACCGTTTGAAATTGGATATATCGCCGGAAAAATCACAAATCGTGAATCTTCGGAAACGGGAATCCGAATTTCTAGGCTTCACTATTCGTGCCAATAAAAAGCGTAAAAAGCGAGTCGCACGTACCGGTATTAAACCGGATAAAAAGCGTAAAATCAAGGAAGAAGCACGGAAGCTGATTCGCAGAATCAGGTCGTCGCCTTCGGCTCTTAATGCTTTGCGTTTTAACAGTTTTGTTCTGGGAATACATTATTATTTCAAAAGGGCTACTAAGGTCAATCTGGAGTTCTCACGTCTTGCCTATGACTTAAGAGCGTTCATATATAATCATCTCAGACCAGTAGGTAAATACGGTCGTCCGGCTAATCCACCGCCAACTTATAAAAAGCTGTATCACAGTAGCTTTAAAACATTTCAAATCGCTGGTGTATATTTATTCCCGCTAGCGGATGTTAAAACGGTTAACACCATGGGATTCAGTCCGGAAATGACTCCTTTTACCAAAGAAGGCAGGGATAAAATACACAAAAAGTTGCGCCCGGATATCCAACGGGAAGTTGGTGAGTTGATGAAATCAACACTTCCGAACCGAAGCGTTGAATATTTGGATAATCGAATCAGCCGGTACAGCATGAAAATGGGTAAATGCGAAATTACAGGTATGGAGCTACCTGCTTCAGATGTCCATTGTCATCACTACCTGCCGCTAAATTTTGGAGGAAGTGATCAATTTAATAACCTTCGCATTATCCATGAAGACGTGCATCGATTGATTCATACTATGGATAAAGAGATGATTGATGAACTCAAAAGGAAATTTCAACTTACTAGCGGAATATCGATTCCGCGAAAAGTGTAAGCTTGAATCCGTGTGAAAATCTCAAATATGAAGTAACGAGGAACTTATAATCGAGTAATTTTGGTAGATGGAACGCGGAGTGCGGGGAAACCTGCACGCTCTGTGTGGAGCAGGGGAAAAGCTGGAGATAACTTCAAAGGCTTACCTATTGCTGACAATTCTGGGACAAGAAACTGAGCCCTGTATTTTAGAAACGGCCATTATGAGGAATAACTCTTAGTTAAGGAGTTGAATTGTTTTGAGTAAAGAAAACCTCCCTAAAATAGATAAATGGGTAGAAAAATACAGCACTTATCGATTGCGGTTGTTTGTTTATTGAGTTTAATTATTAGCTGGGGAGAACATTGGATACTTACAGGTGTTTTTGGAATGGGCGTACTTATCCTCGGAACGGTAGGAGTTTTTGATATAAAACAAATTAATAACGAAAAAAGATAAAGTTGGCTTTGCTTACTTCGCCAATCGGGGCGCTTTTCTTTAATAAGGAATAGCGCCAATACCGCACATAAGGGCTAGCTTGTTAAGTAAATTATGTTACAGTTTTACTATATTTGAAAATTAAGATATGAAAAGGAATTATTATTTATTTATTGACAACGGTAAGTAAAGCAAACCTAGGTGATATGGTTTTTCAATTACTTTTTTTGTTAACTATAATCTCTCTTGTTTCAGGGATTTTGCTGTCGATTATTACGGTGAGAAAAAAAGGTGAATTAAGGAGATCGTCAACAGATATAGTATTCACTGGTGTGTGTGGGGGACTAGCTGAGTCTCTTAAAATGTCTTCTATTTTCGTGCGAGTGGTTTTTATTTTATTTCAGCCAGTTTTTCTTTGGATCTATATAATTTTAGTTTGGTTATTAAAAAGTAAGGAGACTAAAAATTTCAGTAATATTACTTGATGGGTCAAGACTTCATCACCGCATTGATTACTGATTTATATGTTGAGTAACGGCTAAATTTATTCTACCGAACGGGCGCGCTAATAGAATAGTGCGTCCTTTGAATTGGGCCAGATTGTTTAGTAACACATAATTTTAAGAAAGGTGGTAGTAGGATGGGATTTTGGTACTTTCTATTACTTTTTTAGGTAGGTGTCTTCATTTTGGTGAAAATAATTGAACAGGATTACCTGTTTTAGAATAATTGGTATTAAGCAAAAGGCGCGAGAATAAAATAAAAGTCTGCGCTCCACAATGAAACACTAGCTTGCGAATAATGGATGAATATTTTACAGAAAGAGGTAAAAAGATAACTGTAAATGGAAGTTTGGAGTGAATAAAATGGAGAGTAATAAGAATAAGTTAACATCTATAGAAATTGGTTCTCTTTGGTCGACTTATATGAGTGCGAGTTTATCACAGCGTGTCCTTCAACACTTTACTGAAAAAATGGTGGATAAGCAGATGAGACAAATAATAGAGTATGCACTTGATCTCAGTGTTCAACATCTGCAATCCCTAGAAGAAATTTTTATAAGTGAGGGACACCCCATCCCTCAAGGGTTTACTGAAGAGGATGTGAATGCAGGTGTGCCCCGATTATTTTCGGACACTTTTTGTTTGATTTACGTCAAGCATATGGCGAACTATGGATTAAGAAATTATGGAGCGTATTATTCTTATTCTTCTGATCAAAGGACTTTAAATTTTTTTGAACAAGCCTTACAGAAAACAATTAAGTTGCAGGATCAATCAACAAAATTAATGTTGGATAAGGGTGTGTATTCCCATGCCCCATATTTTTCGTATCCTGAACATCCAAGTTTTATTCAAGACGCAAAATATTACTTAAACATCGGGTTGTTTACAAATGATAGGCCCTTAAACGCTGTAGAAATTAGACATCTTTATAAAAGCACGATAACGAATACTATTGGTGGTTACCTGTTGTTGGGATTTAGCCAGGTTGCCGATTCCCAGGAGGTTAGGGATCATATGCTAAAAGGTAAAGATATTACAGACAACCAAAGGGAATCTTTAAACCAAAAGATAAAAAAGGAAAACCTCGATCCGCCTTCTTTCCCAGAATTTGAAGTGACTGACTCAACTGTTTCACCTTTTTCAGACAAGTTGATGATGGGACATGTTGCATTTCTGGCAGGCATTGGTATATCTGATTATGGTATGGCGATGGGACAATCCCAAAGAGCTGACTTAATTTTTCTATATGGAAAGCTAATAACAGGTGCCCAACGTTATGCAAAAAGTAGTGCGGATTTGGCCATTAAAAATAAATGGTTGGAGCAACCACCACAGTTTCCTGATGTTCAACGTTCCCAATAATAAAAGAATGAATCCCCCTTTTTAAGGAAAATGCTACATAAGAAAGTCGGGTAAAAGATCGTAATTAAATGGCGTCCAAAGGAGGATCAAAATGTTTAAACCAGATCGAAATAAAGCTAGGACTGGAGAAATTATCGAGTTTGAACGGGATAGTATTTTAGTGAAAGGCAAAGTTCTGCCATCAAATACAAGGAACAGTATTGTTGTTGATATATCGGCGATGGAAGATTATGATAAGCTGAATCACGGCTACCCCAATGTAGTTGTCTCCCACAAAAATTACAGGGTAATTGATGGGGGTTAGCAATAAACTTTTCGTATTACTCAATCCAGTGCGCTTTTCTCTGACATTAGGATATATGACTCAAAAACCTTGACCCAACTATGAAGCAATACGAACGGGCGCACTTCCGGTGCGAAACGTTCTTAGTTTAAATGGAGGATGGCTAACATCTCTCTGGTAAAGTCTAGGCAATTCCCTATGGAATTGAAGGATTATATCGAAGAATCAAATGAAGAGGTAACGTTTGGAAGGGTTCTCTCTTAGTCGATTAGCACTGAATTTAGTAAGAATGATAGTGTTAAAAGCTCGGTGAAAAGGCGTAAGAATTTACCGTAACAGTGCAGTTTATCTGACGAAAGCTTACCCGCAGGGGTGGTGTAAATCATGACGCTTGAGTTGAACGAGTATGGTGAGAATGCAATACAACCTATAATAAAGGGTTACGCTGACAAACTTCTGAAGGTACGGGTCTAAACGCGCAATACATAGAAACTGTGTATATCACCAAATGTGAGGTTAGCAGTGGATGAGTAAGATTCGGATATATGAAAATCCATGATATGTTACAGGCATATGAACGGCTAACAGGCTTACAGGAAACACCTAAGTTCATTCTATAATAGATATAATTCAACGTTGTAAGCTGATAACGTGGAGGGCTTACTCTTTATGAAGCGTTGATAAGGAAAACAATAATGAGAATAGTTTGTATATGGTAACTTAAAAATCGACCACTATGTTCATTGAAAATCCGGCCAGTAGATTGATAATCTCACTTGTAAAATATACAAGTGGGGGCAGGAGAGATGATCACAATGAACCAGAAATACCAGGCATTAATTCTGTATGCACACGAAGGGAGGTCGATGCGGCAGATTGCGAGGGATACCGGTATCCACCGGGAAACCGTCAGTAAATACGTTAGGGAGTACGAAAAGAAACGTAGTCGTCTTATGGAGGGAGGCCAGCATGTTCATGTCGAGGCCCTGATTGAATCCTTGACGGAGAAACCCACTTATAAAACAGGTAACCGGGCTAAACGTAAGTTAACACCTGAAATCAAACAGCGGGTTCAGGAATTCCTTCAGGAAAACCGGGAAAAGCGTCACAAAGGACAAGCTAAACAACAAAAAACAATCATCGACATGTATGAGGCGTTGGAAGATGAAAAGATGGATATTAGTTACAGTAGCGTTCGGCGATTCGTGAGGCAGCTGGAACGCAGGCCCAAAGAGGCTTTTATTAAAGAGACGTACCTTCCTGGAGATGTTTGCGAATTTGATTGGGGAGAAGTCAAACTGACGATTGGCAGACAGATGCATACATTCCAAATGGCGGTATTTACACCGGCTTATGGAAATTACCGTTGGGCCTGCTTATTTCCCAAACAAACCACGGAGTGCTTCCAAGAAGCACATGCCCGTTTCTTTGACCATATAGATGGTGTTTACACGACCATTACCTATGACAACATGAAAGTGGCCGTCAAACGTTTGGCTGGTGATAAAGAGCCGACTGAGGGATTAATGCAACTTATGCTTTATTATGGTTTTGGATACCGGTTCTGTAATATACGCCGCGGTAATGAAAAAGGCCATGTGGAAAGGAGTGTGGATGTCGTCCGGCGCAAAGCATTTGCCTTTCAGGATACGTTTAATAGTTTGGAAGAGGCCAATCAATACCTGGAGGATGTGTGCCTAAACAAACTGAACGAGAAACCTTTTAGCCAATATGAAGGACAAACCCCCAGGCAGCGACTGGACCAGGAACGTGAACATCTTTTGCCAGCACCACCCAAATGGGACGGGGCTCGTGTTGATTATGTCCGGGTAGATAAATACGCTACCGTGATCATCGATCAAAACCGTTATTCGGTTCCGGATCATTTGGTTGGGGAAATGGTGATGGTGAAAGTTTACGCCGAGCGTATCCGTTGTTTTTATGAAGAAACATGTGTAGCCGATCATGAGCGATTAAGCGGCCACCATCGGTGGAATCTGGAACTCTCGCATATTTTAGAAACACTAAGAAAAAAGCCTGGTGCATTGGCGGGCAGTCTAGCCCTGCATCAGGCCGATCAAAAAATAAAAGAAATTTACAAGTCTTATTATACAGGTAAGGAACGTGATTTCATAGGATTATGTCATTACTTACGGGATGAAGGTAATCTCGATGACGTTTTAGCCAGTATTGACAGACTCGAAGCTATCCATCCGCAACATGTGACGACTGATAAAATTAAAGTGATGTGTGACAAGCATAAGGAGAACCCCGGCCATACAAAACCATCATCGCAGGCCACAAAAACGATTAACGAACAGGCTCGGAATCATATGAAAGATTATGATCAATTATTTCAAATAGCACAACCAACGGAGGTGGCTCATTGACACTCAAAACCCAAAAGGAATGGCTCGCAGATGTTGAAGATTATGCGAAAGAACTAAAGTTGCCGATGATACGCAAACACGTGGCGGAGCATGCTTCAGAAGCCAATCTGCAGGATAGTGGTTATGAAGCGTTTCTGGCCCATCTTCTTCAGAAAGAGCGTGATGCACGCCGGGAATCCGCCCGATACAACCGTGTCCGTCGGGCTGCATTTAGTCAGAAAAAATACTTGGAGGACCTTTCGGTTCCAGACTTGCCAGAAGATGCTCAGAAGAAACTTAAAACCTTGAAATCCCTGGATTTCATCCGTGAAGGACGGAATGTCATTTTTTCAGGAAATTCCGGGACGGGGAAAACGCATCTATCTATCGGTTTGGGGATGAAGGCCTGTTTGGAAGGATTCAAAGTGTGGTTTACGAGTGTCCCCCTCCTTGTGAATCAAATCAAGGAAACACGGGCAGAGAACACCCTTCGAAACTTTCAAAGTCGGTTTGAAAAATATGACCTTGTGATTGCCGATGAAATGGGCTATATTTCATTTGATAAAGAAGGGGCTGAACAGCTCTTCACCCACCTTTCATTGCGGGCAGGTCGTAAGTCGACGATTATTACAACGAATTTATCTTTTGAACGCTGGGGCGAGATTTTTCAGGATGAGGTGATGACAGCAGCGATGATTGACCGGCTTACCCATCAGGCCCATATTGTTAATATGAACGGGAGCTCTTACCGTATGAAAGAAACCAAGGAATGGCTGGGAACTCAGGGTAGTGGCTAACCGTGAATATTACCTGCATAAGCAGCAAGCAGGCTTTAGAGGGGGGATTAGTGTAATAAGACTCAGCTATTCATACACAGATATTGATGCCGATAAAGCCAATGAGATTAACTGTACCTTGAAAATTTCATAGATAGAGAGCTTATTGGACGGTGTTGACATGTAAGATATTTTTTGTGAAAAACACATGTGAACTATTCACAATTGGTCGGAAATTAAATGAACATTTGGCCGGATTTTGAGTTGACAAATACAATAGTTATTGTATAACTTATCTTTATATCGGTGAAAGTGGTGGCAAAGTACCAATGAAATGTCTAATCAACATGGAGGGATAGCCACTAGACTAATGAAGAATCACTCAACCATGTATGGCAGTACTTTATCGATTAACAAGGTTCTTGTAAGACTAATAGAGGTTCAACTCCGAAGGGAGTCACCGACTTGTTGAAACGGAAGAAACTGAGACACAACGAGTATTATGATATGCAACATCGTTTTGATAACTTATACGCTCAAAGTGTCGATGGTCAAAATTTCTATGAATTAATGAATTTAATAAGTTCCAATGATAATATACGTCTTGCTTATCGAAACATCAAAAGAAATAAAGGGAGTAAAACAGCAGGGACAAACAAGTTAACGATTGATGACATTAAAGACTTGCCGATAGAAGAAGTAATGGAACACGTTCAAAGTATGCTTCAATCATATAAGCCGGAAAGTGTTCGACGGGTGTTTATTGACAAAGGTAATGGCAAATTAAGACCATTGGGAATTCCGACAATATGGGATAGAATTGCCCAGCAATGTATCTTACAAGTATTAGAACCTATTTGTGAGGCAAAGTTTCATAAGCATAGCTATGGCTTCAGACCAAACAGAAGTACTCACCATGCTAAAGCGAGATTAGAGTCACTTATCAATATGACAGGTCTCTATCACTGTATAGATGTAGACATAAAAGGATTTTTCGACAATGTTGACCATAGTAAATTACTGAAACAAATCTGGACATTAGGAATAAAAGATAAGTCATTAATCTCCATTGTATCCAAGTTATTGAAAGCTGAGATTGAAGGAGAAGGTGTACCGACAAAAGGAACTCCGCAAGGGGGCATCCTTTCACCTCTGCTTTCAAACATTGTATTAAATGAGCTTGATTGGTGGGTCAGTAATCAATGGGAAACGTTTCAAAGCAACTATAATTACAAACATAATGGGAGTAAAGTAAAAGCACTCAAAAAGTCAAAGCTGAAAGAATGCTACATCGTTAGATACGCAGATGATTTTAAGGTACTATGCCGCACTCGCTCGCAAGCTATCAAAATGAACTATGCCATTAAGGATTTCCTTAAAACCAGACTACACCTTGAGACAAGTGAGGAAAAATCAAAGGTCGTCAACTTGAAGAAGAATTCGTCAGAATTCCTTGGATTTTCTTTCAAAGTAAAAAGAAAAGGTAAAACCAGGTATGGGCATGTTGCCCAATCGAATATGACGGAAAAAGCTAAGTCTAACGCACACATTAAAATTAAGGATTCTTTAAAAGCAATTCAGAAAAAACCATGCAATGAAACAGTATGGCACTATAACACTGTTGTAATGGGGATTCAAAATTATTATGCACCAGCAACTGAAATCATGAACAACTTAAGTGAGTTGGCTTCCTATTTAAACAAGACGCAATATAATCGATTAAAGGATCTTAGAAAAGAAGCAACATTTTCTGACATGACTGCAACATTACAAAAACGTTATAAAGGCTGTAAAGCGAAACTTTACAAAATAAAGAATATGGTATTTGTCCCTATTCATGCCCAAAGGCACAAAACAAATCTATGTTTTTCCCAAGATATCTGTAATTATACGGTAAAAGGGCGCGACAAAATACATCACAAGCTTAAAGAGATTGATAAAAATGTTTTAGCTCATGTCATGAAAAACTTTATTCCAAATCGAACGATTGAGTATAACGACAATCGCATTAGTAAGTTTATTGCCCAATATGGTAAATGTGCCATAACTGGTACAGAGCTGGAGAAACATGATTGGCACTGTCATCATAAAAATCCGTATCAGCACACAAAGGATGACGCATACTCAAATTTGATTATACTACATGAGTCCGTTCACCGGTTGGTACATTTAAAAGACAATGAGAAAATCAAAAGTCTAATCAAAATTTTGGAGCTTAACAGAAAGCAAATTCAAAAGGTAAATGAATTACGGAAACAATGCGAAAATGACTTAATCTTAAATTAGGATAAACAGCTTCATTTCACAATACATAGAACTGAGTGAATTGGACTAGTTGGAACGCCGTATGAGGTGAAAGCCTCACGTGCGGTGTGGGCGAGGGGAAAAGGGAGCGATAACTTCAAACCCTTACCTATTCGTATGAATAAGGATCAGCGCCCGTATTTGTACATATCGGATTAACCCCTTGAAAGGATAATGAGTATGCACGTCACGATTGCCATTTTAACTATTTTAGCTTCTTTAAAGTGGGGGAATTGGAAAAACTGGAGAGAATATCATGCAAGTATGTTTTTTATTGCTACATGTGGTTTGCTTTATGAATATATTGTAAAAGACTATGCCTTATGGAAATTTCATGCTGATTTTCTATATGGTATTGAAATGACAGTCATTGTCTATGCTCTCATTACCATGCCTGTTAGTGTTTTTCTGTTTCTATCCCATTTCCCTAAAAAGTGGTTTAATCGACTGTTTTACATCTTACTTTGGACTGGAATTTACATCTCTGTCGAGTTGATTTTATATGTGTTTGGGAGAATTTCATATCAGCATGGATGGGAAATTGGGTATTCCTTTTTATTTGATATCGTTATGTTCTCCGTCATAGCAATTCATCAGTATTATCCATTCAGGGCATATATCTTATCCGTTTTTATTATCGTTTCCTTGATATTATACTTCAACGTTCCTTTTAATTTTGCTTAATAACCAGAACCTAATCAAATAATGCTTATTGTTCAGCTAAAGGGCGCTTTCGCGGAATGAGAAACAGCGCCCATTTTTGAAAAAACGAAGTAATTGAAAGGTGGTATAGAAGCATATGACAACCAGTAATTCTGCAGAAAAACGTCCTTGGTATTTAAAAAAAGGATGGGTGATTGCAATGTGCTTGGTTACGCCACCAATTGGTTTTATAAATGTTTTATTGAATCGGAACCGTTGGCAGCGTGATGAGAAACAATTATTTTTAGGCATTGCTATAATTATGGGGATGTTTTGGTTGCTAAAATTTTTCCCCTTCTGGGTTTCTATTGTATTTGCTATTGTCGGATATTTAGTTATCGATGTATGGCCTGAAGAGCCTGAAAGAGAAGCATAGCCCAATGTTAAGTAAACGGGCGCGTTTCCCTAATAAAGAATCGCGCCGATATCGCATATGAGGGTGCTTCCGCGGCATGAAGAGTTGGCGTCCTATCTTATGGAAATGAGACATGTATGTTGATATTAATATGTTAAGCTTAAGTATAAATATCGATACTGTATTCGGAAGGGGAAGTTAAGTGATATTACGAATGATTTTATTGGTGTTTGTGATGATTGGCTTTTTCACAGGTATTTTGACCTCAACCTCAATAACAGAATCAGTCATTTGGGTAATAATTGGTATCGCTGGATTACTTGGAGTAGCTACGGTAGGAATTAGCAGTAAACGTACGATTCAAATAATCAAAGATGTTTTTCAAACATCTTGAAAGCTGATTTATTTTAGAATGGTATTCATCAATTGAGCGCTATTCCGGAATTGGAATTTATTATCGGTCGCTTGGGTCATATGCAAAAAACTGGAGTGATTAAGGTTCGATGAAAAAGATAGGATTTGTTTTAGCATTTATAGTAGTTTCTTTATCAGTTTATACCTTAGTAACTGATGAATATGGAATTATGCCCTATATGCAATTGTGCATGGGAGCGATGCTTTTGGCATTTGGAATAAATGAACTACATGAAAAAAGAAAGGGAACAGCTATATTCCTTTTCTTTACAACCGGGTTTATTTTGTTTGTAGGAATTTTTATCTTGTTAAGTTAACGGGCGCTTTCGCGGAATAAGATTGCGCCCAATATTGCTTCATCGGGCCATTTTGCAGCTAACATCATCTTTGTGGAAATACAGAGATTTGAATTATTGTTACTAAGCTAAACGAAAATTGATTAAGGGTTGAACCTATTTATTTTGAAAATCGTACTTAAATTATCAGGGAGGCTTTACTGTTATTAAAAAATATTAGGTATTTCGGTAGTGATTTTGAGGATGGTTAATTCCCAAAAAGGGCGGTTTTAAAAATTTAAAGTTTAAAAACCACGACATACAGAAGTTTATCTATTGTTATAAACACTATATATTGTACCCAAAATGGCTCTATGACCTTTTTGGGTGTGAACCTGAGGATATGCAAGCGATAAAATATTATTTATTTTTCTATATTTTTAGGGGGCGTTTTTGATTGGGTAATTTTCTATTTGTTCTTATTTGTATTGTTAGTTATTTGATTATTAGAAAATACGAAATTGAAAAATTTGGTCACTCTTTAAAAATGAAAGAATCACTAGACCTATCTAATCCCAACAAATTTCATATAATCAGTCGTTTAAAATATGTATCTTTATCTTTTATCGGTTTGTACATAGGTAATTTTTTGCATGAATCTGACAGTATTATTCTTGAGGGATTTGCCTTTTTATTAATTGTAGTATTTTTTTTAGTATTTCTTATGTTTGCAGTTTCTTTAGTTTGGGAGGGGGTTTTTAGATTATTTATTCATTTTTTTGGAGATTAGAGGTTTTAGTTATAGTTAAATATTAGAAGGGATTGTTCCAGAAACGGGCGCGATTCCTTAATAAAAAGCAGCGCCCGTATTGCGTATAAGGGCCAGATTATTGAATAAGATTGGAGTGAAACATAATGGCAACTGTCAATAATATAATTCAAGACATAAAAGAAGAACTAGATGGACTGCCAGGTGTGGTAGGAATCGTGTTAGGTGGATCTAGGGCAAGAGGAACTCATAGTCCGGATTCTGATATAGATATTGGAATTTACTATGATGAATCAAAAGGGTTTAATACCAATGATATCGAAAAATCAGCATTAAATCTTAATGACGAAAAAAAAAGAGCATTTAATCACTTCCTTAGGTGAATGGGGTGAATGGATAAATGGTGGTGGCTGGTTAGTTGTACAGGGTTACCATGTAGATCTTATTTTTCGTGATATTAAACGAGTCAGTAAAGTTATTGATGACTGTTTGTCAGGTCTAGTATCCATTCATTATCAAACAGGACACCCTCATGGTTATTTGAATGCTATGTACATGGGTGAATTAGCTATTTGTAATGTTTTATCTGACCCTGAAGGCACATTAGCTGAATTAAAAAAGAAAACGGAACCCTATCCCGAGAAATTTAGAGAAGCGATGATTCAATACTTTTCTTTTGAAGCTTCTTTTTCCCTGATGTTTATGGAGACCAATGCTAATAAAGATGATATTTCATATGTAATGGGTCATTGTTTTCGAAGTATTTCTTGTTTGAATCAAGTTATTTTTGCGAAAAACAAGGTGTACTGCATCAATGAAAAGAAGGCTGTAGCCATGATTCAAGATTTTCCGATAAAGCCTATGAACTACAAAAAACGTATTGATGAAATTGTTTTTCTTCTCTCAACAGATAGCAATAAGACAAGCCAAGCTGTAGAAAACTTAAAAGAATTAATTTCTGAAACCGAAGCACTATAAATCTTCCGCAATCGGGCGCACTTGCGGAATAAAGGAAATCGCCCAATTTGCCATTGTAAGGCCATATTGCGGAAAAATTTTTTTATGTAAGTGAGGGTCGCATATGAGTAAAAAATTGCAGTCTTTTGGATTTGTTTTATTGGTTTCAGGTACAGTATTATTCGGTATAATGCACCTTGCGATTGCTTTATATATACCTGATCGAGTTTACACAGCTACACCGCCGAGTGCATTCGTGACTGTTTTAAATGAGATCTATTGATGGGTTCCGTATATGTTAAGCATTGTTTTTATGGTCGCTGGTGTATTTTTTAGTATCTATGGTTTTATTAATAAGTCGTTGCAGAAACAAGTGGAAGAAATTAAAGGTAGAGATAGGCAATGGCAGCAAGGGGTAAGCAAAGATCTTAAAGATGAGGATAAGGACGTCCAATAAATTTAATAACGCTTGTTTCAGAAACGGGCGCGAGAATGGAACAAATTCACCCTGTCTTACCATCAAGGAGATTTTGACTTTTAGTGGCATGTCAATTATAATTTAAGATATGTCACTTAGTCGTTTTGAGGAGGATTATTAAAAAATGACACACGCAATGAAACTTCGTTTCCCAACTTTGAACCAGTAACTGAATACGTTCAAAGGCTCTGTTTGTGAATACAGAGTAAACGGGAGTAGTCTGTCCTTTTTTAATAATCTTCATTTCATATTAGAAACCTGTATTGGTAAATAATGTAGTAAGTATATCCAAAAATATGGAATGCACAGAAAGGCGGTTTAGTCTGTCCTTTCTTAAAGTGCCCTTTAAGCAAAGCAGATCTATTTATAGACGACTTCTAACCATAATCGAATAATAATGGCTTCTACCCCTTTACTCTGAATCACAAGCAGATGCTTGTGATTTTTTATTAATTGGAGGCAGGGAATTATGAAAAAATTATCGGTAGAATTCGAAAATATAGAAGTTTCATATTTAGATCGTGTAGTGTTAAGTATCCCACAGCTTGCTGTACATCAGTTTGACCGTATTGGTGTTGTCGGCAGGAATGGTGCAGGTAAGAGCACGCTGTTGAAGCTGATAAATGGTCAAGTCAAGCCTGGGGGAGGCCATGTCAAACGCTTTGCAGATTTTGCATACTTTGGTCAATTAACATCTGCAACAGATAGCGAAATCGACTATGAATTAATGGGAAAGTTATCAATCCCCAAAACAGACATTGACCATTTTAGCGGTGGTGAACAAACAAGGATGAAGTTAGCGCAGATATTTTCTACCTACCATGAAGGCCTGTTGATTGACGAGCCAACAACGCATTTAGACGAAGAGGGCATCAAATTTTTTATCGATGAATTAAGATATTATTATGGTGCACTTATACTTGTCAGTCATGATAGGCATGTATTGGACCAGTTGGTGACAAAAATCTGGGAAGTGGAAGATGGCTGTGTAACGGAATATACAGGGAACTATTCGGATTATGTGGAACAAAAGGAACTAGAGAAAAGGAAGCAGCAAGAAGAGTATGAAAAGCATGTGAAAGAAAAGTCACGTCTAATGAAAGCAGCCGAGGAAAAGATGAAGAAGGCTGATAAAATTAATCGGGCTAGTGGACAGATGTCCAAAAAAGAGGCTAAAGCAAAAGCGAACAAAATGTTTATGACAAAAGAGAAGGGAACCAGTCAAAAATCAGTTCAACGCGCAGCGAAAGCGATTGAGCAAAGAGTGGAACAACTGGAGGAAACAGAGGCTCCAAAAGAAGAGCAAATAATTCGTTTTCACCAGTCAAATGAATTAAAATTGCACAATAAATTTCCGATTATGGCCGACCGGTTAACACTGAAGGCAGGAAATAAACTCTTGCTCAATGAATCAAGTTTCCAATTCCCTTTAGGCAATACCATTGCCATTACAGGTAAAAATGGTTCTGGGAAAACGACGCTGCTTCACCATATTATAAAGTGTGGTGAGGGGATAACGATTTCGCCAAAAGCTGTCATTGGATCTTATGAACAAATGGATTATCAATTTGAAAGAGATGAAACGGTAATTGCCTATATGAAAAATCGGAGCGATCACAATGAAAGTAAAATTAGGGCTGCCCTTAATGCCATGAATTTCAATGGAAATGCTATAAAAAAGAATGTCCGTGAATTGAGTGGCGGGGAAGCCATTCGTTTAGTGCTGTGTCAATTGTTTTTAGGAAGATACAATGTGCTTGTATTGGATGAACCAACAAATTTTTTGGATATTTATTGTATTGAAGCATTGGAGAGTTTTTTAGAAGGATATGTCGGGACCGTCCTGCTTGTTTCGCATGATCGGACTTTTATTGACCGTACAGCTGATCGTATCTATTCAATTGAAGACCAGACCATAAAATTAAAAAGCTAATGCAGTAAACCCAGGAGTATATATAACTGTGCAGATTGAACGGGGCACAGGGTTAAACCCTTGTCCCGTATTATTTTGGACGGGAAAACCTGTATTGCATTTCAATATAGACCTTGCAATAATTAAGTCATAAGATAATCTTCAACGAAGGCTCAGTAATCGATGATTAAGTACATTCTTTTGAATAGGACAATTATGTTGAATAAATGTCCAAAATAGTAAAAATTATATGGAGTGAAAAATAATGACTGTCAATGATACAATCCAAAAAGTAAAAGAAGAACTGGATGGACTGCCAGGTGTAGTTGGGATCGTGTTGGGTGGATCGCGGGCGAGAGGAACCAACAGTCCTGATTCGGATATAGATATTGGGATTTATTATGATGAATCAAAAGGATTTAACACTAATGATATAGACAGAACAGCATTAAATCTTAACGATGTGAAAAAGGATCATTTAATCACCTCTTTAGGTGAATGGGGCGAATGGATAAATGGAGGCGGCTGGTTAGTTGTGCATGGATTCCATGTAGATCTCATATTTCGTGATATCAAACGAGTCAGCAAAGTTATTGATGATTGTCTGTCAGGTGCTGTATCCATTCATTATCAAACAGGGCATCCACATGGTTATTTGAATGTCATGTATATGGGAGAGTTAGCCGTTTGTAATATTTTATCTGATCCTGAAGGCAAACTAAGTGAATTAAAAAAGAAAACGGAGCTCTATCCTGAGAAATTGAAAGAAGCGATGATTCAGTATTTTTCTTTTGAAGCTTCTTTTTCCTTTATGTTTATGGAAGCCAATACTAATAAGGACGATATTTCATATGTTATGGGCCATTGCTTTCGAAGTATTTCTTGTTTAAATCAAGTTCTCTTTGCGAAAAACGAAGTGTATTGTATCAATGAAAAGAAAGCTGTGGCCATGATTCAAGATTTCCCGATAAAGCCTACGGATTATGAAAAAAGAATCGATGATATTGTTTCTCTGCTTTCAACAGATGCTGAAAAGACGGGAAACGCAGTGAAGAAGCTAAAAGAACTAATTACTGAAACAGAAGCATTATAACTATTCAATAAAAGGGCGCTTTTCCCTAATAAGGAATAGCGCCAATATCGCATATAAGGGCCAGTTTGTTGAATAAAAGACCAACTTAATTGTCACTGATTTTTCCGATATTTGGATTATAACTAAGAGAAAATAAGTTTATTTGTGTTAAACATTTCCACGGAAAAAAGCTGATCATGAGGTCAGCTTTTTTGTAAGTATTCTTTTTAATAATAATCCTACAAATAATCCCGGGAGTACGCTCAACATTGGAAGCCAAATAACTCCTAATAATTGACCGAATAACGATATTTTTGATGAATAGATCGTTCCCACCGTCACAAAATAAGCTGAAAAAACAAATGGTAAAAAGGCATAAGGCTCTTTTCCTCCACCTGCATCCTTATACGCATCCCACATCGCAAAAAAGTATAAACAAGGATAAAACATAAGCCACTGATAATTTGCCTGTTCAACTGCCATTTCCACGTTCCCCTGAAAACTTAAAATAATAACTTCGTTAAAATTTCCCAGTACATTAATCAAAAACTCTAATAAAATTAATACCAATCCTTTGATATACATTTTATTTAATAGTTGACCAAATCCCGGTAATGCGATGCTCCATAATAGGACTTCAACCGCTTTCAAATACTAACTTTTCCCTTGATATTTATCCGTGATCGATCTAAAAGGTTATTTTGTGCATTCATAGGAATAGGAACATAACGCATAATGTCACCTTCTTATTTATTTTTCCATTTTAAGTTCATCCTTTTTGTTTGTTCTTCGCTAATTTTTTAGGATCCTTTACTCCAGGAGGCTGTTCCAGCCAATTATGTTTAATCATGATATCTGCTCCGCTTTTGGCAAGCCGAGCAACTTCAAATGATAATCGCTCATAATTAATCATCAAATCACTTCGTTGGCTTGCAGATGCTGCAGTAGAATAATTCCCCATTCCCGCAGATACAAGCAAATCCGTGTGAAACATCACTAATTTATCTGAAAAAGTCTGAGTTGTGGAGTCACTTAAATATACATTCGTCTGTGCAGATTCAATATTATCTTTCATAAGTGTATCTGCAAAAATTTTCAAATGCTTTTTTGAGATGTCTTTACTGCGAAGCATGAAATCCTGTACCTCTTTTGATGGTGATGTTTGAGCAAATGCAATGCATAAGTGCATTCCTATTGAATTTGTTAGGACGTTCTGATACAAATGAGAAATCTCAACAGCATTTAATGGACGTTTATCATTGAAAGGATTTAAGCCACTTAAATACTTTTTACTGTCAACATAGTCTGTTTCTTTGGGAACGTCAATATACGGGTGTCTGGAAACTATCCCCTTGGAAAGACCAGTTTCGAGTGATTGTTTATAAAGGTTACTGGTTTCATTTAACGCCTGTACAAAGTAGTTACATACATCATCCCGGTAACTCATCGAAACAAAACCGCCGTATATTAACATTCCCGCCTTCGCCATATGATTCACATACACCAAACAAAATATGTCTGAAAAAAGCCACGGTGCGTTCATATTCACATCTTGTTCGGTAAACCCATTTGGAATGGTGAATTGTTCATTTTCAAAAATAGCTGTTAATGTGTCCAAATGGTTAGACGAAAGATCATAGGCATGCTGTACAACAGATTTTATATCTGCATCTTGAATATGCTCCAGCATAAAACCCAAGATACATTCCGACATGCTGTCATTCATATACCCAGTCCAAAGAGAACCAATTTCTGCGGATGTTAGGGGGATATTCCTTTCATTCATTAAGCAACCTCCTTGAGAATATGTCAGGATAAGTTTAGTATTCACATTAATATGGATTTTATAATGAATTACAGGTATAAAGAAACAATTTGAAGAGTGAGAGGCACTATAAAAACGAAGTAAAAAATTGTTCCGGAAAAGGGCGCTTTTCTTTAATAAGGGTGAGCGCCTATATTGCATATAAGGTCGAGGATATGGAGTGGAAACTAATTTGTTAAATAAGGGTAGTGGATAATGACAAATTCCTCGAGATTAAAATGTTCTCACGATTCCTATACGATGGAAGCTGACTATAGCGCTGATCCTCTGTGGTGTTCAAAGTGTGGCTGTAACCTTGATATTGATGATTTTCCTCTTTCTGATGAATTGAAATCTGAGTTAATGAATTGGGTAATCGAGTATGGGGAAATTTTAGAACAGACCGATTATGGTGAAAAAATAAAGCGTGATACGGCAATATTAGTGAAATCACATGATGAAAAAGGATTGAGTTTGTATCAAAAGTTAAAATTCGAACTTGGAGATGGACACGAGGTAAATTATGTACATACATCACTTTAAACTCATCAAGATGGGGAGTTTTATTTGTTTACCTTAAATATAATAATAGGTGTTTTGGCCATTTCAGTGGTTTCTGGATCAATTTACAGTTTAATAACCGGTGAATATGGAATTCAGCCTTATATACAATTACTTTCAGGGTTAATGGTTTTTTCTTTAGGACTAAAAATGTTTCAAGAGAATCGACAGAATAGAAAGGCAAAAGCTACTTTTAGTCTTTTTGCTTCTGGATTTGTCTTGTTCGTAAGTATCTTTGTGAGTATCTATGTTTTATTAAGCTAACGGGGCGCGATTATCTAATAAGAATCGCACCAATATCGCATATATGGGCCGATTGTATAAAAGTCATAAGCTTTAATCAAGTACTTGTTATAGTTGATTTTTTATCCTTCATTGCTTATAATGAGAACAAATGTTCTTTTTAGGAGGATTATAAATGAAGATTAAAGATGTAACTGCTAACCGTCAAAACGAAGTAAAAATGGTTAAAATATTTTCGCCTGATGAATCACCAAAGATAAAGGTTTATGATAGTGAATCAACACATTTTTTACACGAAGTCGGCAATAATAGACAGGTTCTCAGCATTTCCTGTAAGCGAGGACGGGTAACGGAAAAAGAATGGCTATTTGGTATCAGGGAAATAATGAAGTTGGAACTTGAAGGAGTTGAAATTGAAACTAAACCTAGCGGGGTCGTATTTATACGTGAAAAAGATGAATCAATGCCCAGAACGGCAGACTGTTATCACTAAGAAGGTGAGTGCTTCATGAATCATAAAATTTGTTAAACCGCCCTTCTCGGAGTATCCAAACTTTTCGAAGTGATTATAAAGTGAACCTTCAAGGTAACAACTAACAATATTGGGATTCGCAAAAAGAACCCACCAGAAATACGAATGGTGCTTTTGTGGAATGAATAGTGGATGTTATTTTCTAAAATGAAAAGAGATACTAATGTTCATTAGAGGTGATTATATGGAGAGTCAAATGAATAAACTTGTCCATCAGTTTATTTTACTTCCTCTTGCTATTCGGGTATTACAACACGATAAAAAGAACTTTTCGGATTTTAAAATGCGTAATGTATATCAGGGCAAGATAGATTCATCCATTACGCAATTACAGCAAGATTTATCTTTCACTAAAAAGCTTATGTACACGCAAAATCATATAGACGTAAAGCAAATCGCACAATGTTCCTATCGATGGTCTAGCAGGCATGATACAGGCGTCATAACGTATACGCCTGGTGAATTAAAAGACATGACAAGGAAGGTTATAGAAGTTTATTTATACGGTAGTAAATCAACAGCTTTTGAGCCTCGAGATCAAGGATGGTAAAACTTTGTATCACAGAAACTTTACGTAAAAGGAAACAAAGTGGATACAAAATAGGGAACAAAAAAGATACAAAATAGGTGACAAAATTTCATAAAAACGGTGTTAAATTATTAGTATCAGGAAGTTTAGTACTTCCCATGAACTCTTTTCTTTCACGGAAAAGGGTTTTTATTTTGGTCAGATAAGGAGGTGTGAATCTTGTCTCATAATGAATTTGGAAAAGCAACGGATAAGAATCAGGATAAAGACATGAAGCAGGACGATAAGGCAGCCACTAAAGATACTACTGAAACATCGAAGAAAGCATCATCATCAAAAAGAAGCCGCAGACCTGTTAGACCTGAAGGATTCAAAGAATTTGAAGCTCTGGCAAAAGGCATTATCGAAGCTGACGGGTCTTCATATTATGAGTGGCTTCATGAACGACACCAAGACATCATCTTGAATTTTAATGTATCGAACCAGAAACAGATCACGAACGTAGCGAAGAAAGGAGAGTGAAATAGGTGCAAGACGCTATTCAAACCATCCAAAATATCACAGATGGGATTAAGCCAATCGCACCAGTCTTAGCCGGGCTGGTGTTAGTTGTCATTGGACTATTATGGACATTTGCCAAAGATCCCCAGAAAAAGGAAATGTATACGGGATGGATGGTCAACGTGGCAATTGGCTTTGGTATTGTTTACTTGGCTGCCAGTCTTGTTTCTTGGCTGGGCGGTCGTGTTGTTGGATTTTAAGGAGGTGAAGTATTGTGAGTGCTGCATACAAATATTTCATAAGCTATCTTTATGAAGATGGCGGCGGTAATGTTGATATAACATTAGCGGAACCCATTCAATCGATCGATGATATTCGTGGTGTTGAAAAGGCCATCAGTGATGAATTTAATCTGGGCGATTCGGTCACCATCCAAAACTTCATACAGTTAAACTATTAATTAAACGGGCTTTCCAATGGATGGAAGCCTTTTTTTATTGAGGAGGATGAATATGTCGGCTATACAAGATTTTGAAACAGAATTGGCAAATAAGTACGCTGACTTTCTGGCGGCAAAGGAAAAGGAAATGCTGAATCCTGATAATGCAGGCTATCAATGGAAACGACAGAAGCTGGAATCCCTGTATCAAGATACGGTTCTGAAATCAAAGTATCCGAAAGAAAAGCTTCAAACAATCGAAGATAAGGTGAAAAAAGAACATGATGACGAGGTGAATCAATCAGAACAGTTTAAGCAGGCTTATAAACAAAATGTACTGGAAAAGCTGCAGCCTACAAAGGAAGAAAACAGTTATAAGGATGCTTATAAGCAGCAAGTGCTGGATTCCTTAGATAAACAACCGGATGAAAAGGAAGCGTCATCTGAAGATGTTCAAAAAAGAAATCAAGAGATGGCGGCATTTGAAGAAAAACACGGTTATGAGAAAGTTTATGAGCTCAAACGAGAGGTGTTGGATGACATAAAAGATATGGACTTAACGCCGGTGCAAAAGGAGAAGTTAGGCCAGATTGAAAAGGACTTGGAACAAGAAAAGAATATGAAACTTGGGAAGAAACAAAACAAGACACATGAACAAGAGATGGATATGTAGGGCTTCCGATCAGGGAGTCTTTTTTTTGGAGGTGATATGAATGCGAATGAAAGATAAACTGCTTGCCAATGTCAAAGCTGTTAAGCAGGGAGATAATGCATTTGAGGCATTCAAAAAACGGTTTTTTACCGTCATGGGCGATCAACTAAACATGACGGACGACCAATTAAGACAAATCTATGTTGGTATGTCACCGTATATTGAAACGAGCATTTATGCGGAAATGGAAGATGTCCTGGCAGCGATCCAAAACGCTTATCATGCGCTTGTGAATTGGATGACAGAAGAGACGGCGAAAGCCTCTGAGAAACATGGGGACCAATCAGACAAGCACTCAGGCGTTCGAACATTGGGAAGTCATAAGTCATTTTCGAAGCACAAACAAGCCAATCACTCGGATACGGAAGAACAGAAAAGCAAAGGTGAGTCATCCAAGCAAGACGCGATTCAACGCTATATGAGCGATGATAAATCGTTCAAGCGATTTGTAACACATGTCGTTACGAATTATCAATCGCTCCCAAAACAGCGAATTGATGTATTGGTGTTCAAATATGAAGGCTATCAGCATCTCGAACTGACGTTATTTGGTGAGTCCTTCATACAACAATATGGATTTAGAACAGCCTATCATCTTCATAACGACTTAATGCATGCATTTCACACGACTTTCGATGACTTGTTAGCTAAGGGAACAGTCCTGACATCAGATCAAGCTATTCAAGAACAAGTCCTTACACCTGTCTTAAAACGATTTGAAGCTAAAATCGTTGTCAAAGGTGGTGACGATGATGAGCAAGCTGAATCCCTATAAGAAACTTGTTTTTCAAAATATCGAAAATGCTTTAAGTGATTTGAATGCTGAAGATAAAGGCCGTTATTTCATCTGTAACTGTCCGGAATGTAACCAGCATGAAGCCTTTATGTATAAAAATAATACGCGGTTCATCCAATGTAATCGGGAAAATCACTGTGGCTCACGGATGATGCTTGAATTTCATGAGAAAGGAGACATGGCAACTTATGAACAAAAGATCGAAAAACAGTACCCAAACCTGACGACAGAACAACGGCAGGCCTTGGACTGGTCACACCGCGTATTCTCATATGCGAAAAATTATTTTAAAAGTGAGATGTTAGATAATGGTTACCGTGGCCTGTCAAAACAGGTAACACGTGATTTTGTAGCTGACTTACAAGATGAGGCTATCGTGCAGCACGTCTTTCAAAAAGTCGAACCCTTATTGAACAAAGATTATTCCAATAATAGCTGGATGTGCAAACGAAACTTAATTTTTCCATTGTACGGCGAAGGGAATACGTTAGACCGTGTTTTACTCCGTTCCAGCATCGATGAAAACCTTGATCCCAAGGAAATACAGCTTATTTTCAATCCCTCCATAGAAACGAGGGATTTTTTTATGGACATTCCGCAGGATGCTGAAAACGTGGTGGTGAGTGAATCCATATTGGATGCGTTGTCCTTTCGTGAAATCGATGAGAATGTTGGCATTATGGCTCTAACAGGCGCAACCAAAACAAGACAAGTCAAAGATTATTTGGCAAAACACAAAGACCAGTTTGCAGATAAAAGCCTTATAATTGCCATGGATGATGATCAGGCCGGATGGAAGGCAACAAGAGATATCGTGAACACCATAGAAGATGACGGTGTAGGCGAAAATTGGTCAGTTTTTGAGTACGCTTCAGGAACTAAAGATGCGAACGAAAACTTGCAGCAAAACCGCAAAACATTCACCAAAGCGTATGAACAGATGGCAACACGTACGAAGCAACATGAAAGGGTGATGGCCGTTGAACACGAACCATAAGCCATTGACCGAGCGTTTAAGTAACTGGCAGTTTATAGTGCCTTCTATACTGCTGATCGTCATATTGGGCTTCTTTCTGGCAAACTTTCTATTACATTTTTTACAGCAAGTGCTGCATTTGGTTGAGGGATTTGCCAACAATCCGGAGCAAATCAACTTGAACACATTCTCAGTTGATTGGGAATACGTGTTCATCTTTCAGAAAGAATGGCTTGCGTTTTATATAGGCTTTTATATCCTGATCGGGATCAGTCTTCTAAAACTCTTGTATAATATCAAAATGAATTATCAAACCATTAACCGTGGTCAACATGGTACGAACGAATTTGAATCCGTGAAAAATATGAAGAAACAGTATCAGATTATACCAGCGTCTAAAAAAGAATATGAAGGTAAAGGTGGCACAATTGTTGGGGGATTGCAGGAGGCAGGTAAACCATACCGCCTTTTACTGGACGATGCCCCTGTTCACACAATGGTCATTGGAATTACACGTTCCGGTAAAGGTGAGACTTTTGTGGTTCCGATGATTGATGTCCAAAGCAGGGCGAAAGAGAAACCCTCCATGGTCATTAATGATCCGAAAGGGGAACTGGCTGGCGCCTCTTATGAAACGTTAAAAAATCGTGGGTATGACGTGTACGTGTTTAATCTGATAGAGCATGCGATGAGCATGGGATTTAATCCCTTGCAGTTAGTGATAGATTCATGGAAACAGGGTAAGGTCAGTGACGCGCAAAAATATGCTAACAGTGTGGCATTCAGTTTGTATCATAATCCAAATGCCAAAGACCCGTTCTGGTCAAACAGTGCAAAATCACTTGTAACAGCTATTATTTTAGCCTTAACGGAGGACATGGTGAAAATCGGTAAAGAAGAACGGGTGACCATGTACTCTGTTGCCAATTTCCTTTCCAGTAAGGGTAGTGAAACGGATGAAGAAGGAAATAATGCGTTGGACGAATTTTTCCAGGCACGGGATGAGAATAATCCAGCACGATTAATGTATGCCACAAGTAATTTTTCAACCGGCAATACACGGGGCAGTATCTTCAGTGTGGCCATGGATAAACTGCAAATCTTTACACTTGAACCGAACGCGAAAGTAACTGCCCATAATAGTTTGGATTTAACTGAAATCGGGTTTGGTGACAGACCAGTAGCTGTCTTTTTAGCGACACCTGATTCGGACAAGTCAAACGATGTGCTAGCAAGTATCTTTGTTAGTCAGTTATACCGTGTCAACTCGGAAAAGGCAACCAAAAGCAAGAATGGCAAAATGAAACGGCATGTGCAATTCATTTTGGATGAGTTTGGGAATATGCCGGCGATCGATGGGATGGCAAGTATGGTAACAGTTGGTGCCGGACGCGGCTTCAGGTATCACTTAATCGTTCAAGCCTATTCTCAAGTGAAGTCGGCTTATGGTGAAGAGTCGGACACGATTATTGGCAACTGTTCCAATCAAATCTATATCCTTACCGAAGATAAGAGTACGGCTGAACATTATTCGAGCATGCTTGGCGCTAAAACGATAACCGATGTGAGTCGAAGTGGTGATTATCATTCATTCGATAAGTCGCACAGTGAATCGACCAAAGAACGCTCGCTTTTAACGTCTGATGAATTGATGCGGTTAAAAGAAGGTCAGTCGGTATTGATACGCGTGAATAAACGGCAGGACAAGAACCGAAAAAAGATTGAGCCAAAACCGATTTTTAACCAAGATAAAACCAGTCATAAATTCCGTTATCAGTATTTAGCCGATGACTTTGATACAGACCATTCCATCATGATGCTCCCAATTATGTCCGAAACGTATCATGATATGAATTTAAACAGTATGGTTTATTCGGCCAAATCAAATGATGATTTATTTTTACGAATGGCTGACGTACTAACAAATAAGGAATTTGAACGATTTAAACGACACATCTTACAGATTGAACAAAGTCAGGGTGAACTGGATGAAGAAAAAACCAAAGCATTGCTTCAAGAGGTTGATCACTGGTCGTTTCTCCATTATATGAGTTTCATTGTCTATCATCCTCATTTTTCACGCATACACTTAAAGATATTGGCAGCGTTACAGAATTATCTGCCGACAAACGTGATGCAAACATGGCAGGATAAAGCAACGAAGCGAATTGAAGAACAGGTTCATCAAAATGAGAAAGCCAGTCAAAGAGCCAATCAACAGGCATTAGATGAACAATCCCATGAAGATCAAGAAGCTGAAAAATTACGGGAACAGGCACTATCTTAATAATGAAGGGGCGTGAGCAAACGTGAAAGAACCAAAATATCGTGTCGATTGGCGTGTAATTGAAGAAATTGCCGTATTGCACGAAAGTCAGGCAGGCTGGACGAAAGAACTTAACATCATTAGCTGGAACGGTGATGAACCGAAATATGATGTGCGGTGGTGGAACCCGGATAAAACGAGGCTGGGCAAAGGTTTTACGTTCACAGATGATGAGCTAAGTAAGTTAAAAGTGATACTCGATACAAAAATACCGTACATTGAATAGGACAAGTTAATCATTTCAAGTGCCAAAGAGGGCTGTTATACTGGTGTCAAAAGGTTATATGGGAGATGATGGTAACTTGGTACGGAAACGAACGTTATTAACCTTGGTATTAATCGCCGTTTTACTGATGTTAAGTGCCTGTGGCGGAACGGATAGTGCTGCAGAAGATAATAGCGATGAATCAACTGAAAAACCGAAACCCGGATTAAATGAAACGACACTGAATGATGTGATGACAAAAAAGGATAATGACGAAGCACTTTATGTGTTGATTTATGATGCGAAACAAGAATATGTGAAAAACACTAAATTGCTTGAAGCCTATGATAAAGCACTAAAAGAAAAGGATATGACGGCATTTTATGTGAATCTTAATACGCTTGATGATGACCAAAAGCAAGAAGTAGATGCTATGAGTGAAGCGTATAACAATCGGACGTCAGGTCACAATCCTTTTGAAGATGGCGGAATGGCTGTTGTTCATGGAGGACAATTTAATTCGGCTTATGCATACCAGGGAACTGCATGGACTTTAAATACGATAATTGGTGATGCTAATACAGAAAGCAATACATTTCTGGATGATGATTTATACAGCGATGTAGAAAAGGAAATACAATATAATATCGACTATATCAACGATCAAGAAATAGAATTGACATACTAATTCAGTAACCATAAAAAGGACTTACCTGTACGCAAGGTAGGTTCTTTTTTTATGTCAAAGAAGGGAGGCAAGTATATTCATGGATGAGTTGAAAAAGCTTTATGAAGATTTAGCTGCCATTTTAGATATCAGTAGTGGCTGGCTTTATGACGACCTCATCCGAAACATTTTATGGGGGATTATTCAAGCGTTAGTTTGGATTAACAATTGGATAGAAGGTGTCGCAACGGATGTTGTCACACTTGGTGGGGTCTATGATAACCCAGCCATGAATCGATTTATTGAAACAATTCAGCCTTATGTGTTTGGCATGTTTGTTGTCACGCTAACCGTTGTAGGCTTTCAGTTTATGCTGAATAAAATTGAAAAACGAAATGAAGTGTTGATGAATGTTTTAATTGCTGTGAGTGTCATTGTCATCCTGCCGACTATGATGAGTATGATGGATGATTTATTGAACGAAGGCATAACCGCATTAGATGAACCCGGAACACTATCCGATAACGTCCTTAAACGGAATATCGCTGATGTGATGTATTACGTTGAAAGTGATTTTAATTATGCCAGTGGGAGTAACGAAGAGACTGTGACGGGTAATGAAAATTTACTACCGCATCCTGCACATCCGACAAAGGATATTGGAACAACGGATTATACGTTCGGAAATCAATTAGAAGAACCTTCTTCAATTGAAGTGAATGAAAAATTGGATGTTCAAAAAGATGAAGGTTGGTTCAGTTGGACCACAAAACCATGGGTGAATGAATTGAAAGAAAAACAAGATAGTGGTGGGCGAGGATATGATTTTTTAACTAAACGTCTTGTTTCAACAGGTGATGGTGATACAAGGATAATAGATTTAAACTCAAACACAGTACCAGCTACCAATCTGGGACAACAAAGCTACTACAGGTATCATGTTAACTGGGGTATTGCCATAGCGACGTTGGCCGTGACGGCTTTTGCATTAGTCATCACAACCATCAAAATCGGACGTGCCATGTTTGATTTGGCGTTTCATCAATTATTTGCCATGTTCACCGCAGCAACGGATTTAACGGGTGGTCAACGCTTGAAAAAAGTGTTAGTCGAGATTGCCAGTACATTCGCTGTCATTTTTGTGATGATGGTGCTATTGCGGATGTTTATCATTTATGCACAATGGGCGAATAACATGGAACAACATATTGGCATTATCGGTACCATTTTATTGTTGATTGCTGGTGCCTGGGCATTAATTGATGCACCGGATATTGTGCAACGGTTGTTGGGAATTGATGCCGGGCTGCGCTCTGGCTGGCAGGCTATGATGGGTGGTTATGCTGCTAGTCGTATGGTTGGTGCAGGTGGCAAAATGGCAGCCGAAGCAGGCGGTAAAACCCTTAAAGCAGGTGGTAAGATTGGCGGTGGTGCGGTTGCTGGTGGCACTGGCATGACAAGAGCATTGAAAAATAACAGCCATGTGAAACCAATGCCTTCCCGTCGACAAGCTGGATCACCACGTCAAGAAGGCCAGTTCTCGACAAATATGATGAACGGAGATGCTTCACGTTATGAAAACAACGGAGGAAGTACGGTTGGGAAAGGCCAACCGACTCAGGAAGCTCGACCGTCATTTGTTAATTCGCAAAGTCAACAATCTTCCACTATGAGTTCCGAGCATTCTGGTGGTGGCACACCATCATCAATTCATGGTGGCCAGTCGCAAGAACCATCTGGCCAAGTTAATATCCCGACATCACCTAAGATGACGAATAAGTCAGGTTCTGGTCATTCAGATGGCCATATTTATCCAAAGCCAAAACATACGTTGTTTGGTGGCAATCGTACAGTGCAGCGAGCCGGCCACTTCCTGACACGGGCACATAACACCGGGTATGATGCAGGGCAGAAAATGAACCATATTCGTGGCAGCATTAAGGATAAAAAGGATGTGCAAAAGCCAAAAGATATGCAAAAGGGGCTGAGAGACAATGACATACGAGATTCCAAAAGAGATTAAGGCCAAACCGAAGATTTTAGGATTGGAAATGCGGGAGCTAGTCATTCTATTGATTAGCTCTCTTTTAGTGTTAACGATTTTGCGGGATTTAGTTCACAGCGTTTTTATGATTCCGTATTTTTTGGCCGTGATCGGCTTCATGATTTATCTGTTTATGCCATCCGGCCACAATCCGAAAAAAAGACATTATGAATCACTCATTCTATATTTTCGTCATAAAAAGACTGGTTACCATGCCATGGATAAACACAAGCAGGAGAATAGTCAATTGCGTGAATAACGTGCAACGGAAAGGAGGTTAGCAGTGACCATGACTCATGAAGAAAACATGACTTCCGGTAAGTCTAACGGCAAAGAGACGAACCAAAGGTCATGGGCAACTAAAATCAAAAAAGTTTTTCAGCGTAAAAAAACTCCGAGCAACAAGAAAGAAAAAATGTTACGGCAAACACCGGAGATCCTGCCGTTTCTTCAAATACACAATGATTATATTTTGTTGAAGAATGGTGTGATGGATATTCTTCAGATTCAAACGAAAAACATTCATGCTTTGAATGATACGGATTTGAATGTTTTATTGCTGAACCGAACCCGTTTTTTACGAAGTTATTTCAGGTCCTATAAAGAGATCATTTTAAACTTTCCAGCGAATACAGAAGCCCAACGTACTTATTGGCTTAAAAAGCGCAAACAGACAACCAGCCCGATTCGATTGGAATATATTGACCAAAAATTACTTGAGTTTGATTTTTTAGAACGTGAACGCTCCAACCGTGAATTTTTTATTTTGGTGTATGCCGATGATAAGCAGGAACTGACTGATCGAAAAAATGATGCCATACAAGGAATGCAGCAGTCTTTTCCATTAACCGAACTCTCGCGGGCGAAAAAGGAACAGATTCTGTTTCTATTAAACAATCAAAACACGAAACTCTAGAAAGGATGATTACGATGCCAATGCAGATGAAACCATCAGGAAAACCGAAACCACCTCAGTTGGACAAGGATTTTCTGACAGCAATCCAACCACAAGGCGGTATTCGTTTTCAAGACAAATATATTAAAAAAGGAGATGGCTATGAAACGTGTATTCATGTTTTTGAATATCCCTCCAGTGTCGATGTGTTGTGGCTCGATAAAATTATGGCCATGTATGATGTAACAGTTGTAACAGATGTTGCAACGATGAATCAGGATGAGACAGTGAGTGCGATTAATAAAAGTATGGTGGAACAGGATGT
This sequence comes from Lentibacillus jeotgali, assembly GCF_000224785.1. Classification (GTDB taxonomy): domain Bacteria; phylum Bacillota; class Bacilli; order Bacillales; family Amphibacillaceae; genus Lentibacillus; species Lentibacillus jeotgali. The sequence goes on from NZ_AGAV01000003.1 coordinate 33,443, forward strand.
CCGGTTTAGAAGCTCCAAGCATGAATCGGAACGGATGGATGCGCAACGTGGTTATCAGGAGATGGAAGACTTATATCGCCAAATAAGTGAAATGGGAGAGGTCATTAAATTACTGCATATTCGTTTGTTCGTGGCGTCACCAACCATCTGGGAACTGGAAAAGAAAGTGGAACGAACCATGTCTAAATTACAGTCATTCGGGTTTAAAGGTCAAATCTTTTTGAATGAAACGTATTGGGAATGGCAGTCACTATTTTTACCCTATGAACAACAACTGGCGTTTCCGAACAAACGGGAAGGAAAAGGCATGCCGGCTTTAACACTCGCGTCAGGTCTACCTTATCACTTCTCAGAATTGAATGATCGAACCGGCAGTTATTTAGGGACATCGTTTACCGGAGGTAATGTGCTGTTTGATCTCTTTCATAAGGATAAAATGAGACGTTTTTTTAATGCAGTGGTTGTCGGAAAAATGGGTGCCGGTAAGTCAACGACACTTAAAAAATTATTGATGGATAATGAAGCACGTGGCAATTTTATTCGAGGTTTTGATGTAACGGGTGAATTTAAGACACTTGTTCAGTCTGTGAACGGCCACACGATTAGTCTCGATGGCAGTGATGGCGTCATTAATCCACTGCAAATCTTTCGTACAGAAGACAATAGTAATCCGGAAAAGAATGAGGAAATCAGCTTTATGCAGCACATATCGAAGGTGGCAACCTTTTATATGTTTCTGGCTGGTAACCCTTCTTCTGAGGAAATTGAAGAATTCAAAAAGGTACTGCGCCTATTCTATGATTCACTTGGTTTCACGGATAAAATTCATACAACAGGTATTACGTCACTGGCTAATGAGGATTATCCCATTTTCAGTGACTTTTTAAGGTTCATTCGTGATCAACTCTATGACAATACTGAAAAACGAATCATTCGTTCAGAACTATCATCCACGAGGGTTAAGCGACTCGAAAAAATTGAATTGGTCATTGATAATCTGGTGAACAGTTTTTCGTATTTGTTTAATGGTCATACAACGATTCCTGACATTACGAATGAACAAGTGATTTTCTTTTCCATTCGTAATTTAACCGGACTGGAAAAAAGTGTGTTTAATGCTCAGATGTTTAACGCATTGAACTTAATTTGGGATAACTTAATTCAAATTGGCTCGTCGCAAAAGCAGCTTATGTATGATGATGAATCGTTTGATATTGATGAAGCAACGCGCTTTTTGGTCATGATTGATGAAGCTCATCGACTGGTTAATTCGGAAAATATGCTGGCGGTTAAGTTTTTAACAGACTTTGCACGTGAAGCACGGAAATATTTCGGTGGCCTCATTTTGGCCAGTCAATCCATCCGTGATTTTGTGCCAGACCATTCTGATACAGACACGGTCACCAAAATACGGACGTTATTTGAACTCACCCAATATAAATTTGTGATGCAGCAGGATTCTAATTCCTTGGATACGTTACGGACCGTTTTTGAAGGGCAGCTGACGGATAGTGAATTGGAGCATGTTCCACAACTCCAACAAGGCGAATGTTTATTAAGTATCAGTGGTGTTGGCAACTTAATGCTTTCCATTGAAGCATCTGACGAAGAATTGCATTTGTTTGAGGGGGGCTTGTAATGGAAAAACGGGTTCTTTACAAGTTTATCTTTCTTCTCAGTGTTGCTTTTTTAATCATAGCCGTATATGTCTGGAAATGGACAGCCGATGAAGAACAAGAGCAACAAAATCCAGAGAGTTTATTCGATGAATCACAGCAAGAAACAGAGCAACCACCAGATCTTCAGGAAGACAAAATCGATGAAGCATTAGGTGCTAAACCTGGTTCAAACATTGAAGATGAAACACAGAATGCTACCCAGCAAACGGCTGAAGATGAACATGAAACCACCTATCAAAAACAATTTGGCGAGAAAGCAGTTACCAGTGCAAAGGAGCAGGCTCAGGAAGGACTTGCGCTTTATTTATTGCAAATCACCGACTGGGATAAATGGGAAGGTGTTGTCACAGATTCATTTCTGCAGGAAATCAAACAAGACATTCCGGCAGTGAAGGAATCAAATGTTGAACGACGTATTGAATCGATTGAACTGTTTGCTTCAGATACCTCACAACCAAACAATATGATATTCGGTGCATTTGCTTCATGGCATGTTACATCAAATGAACGACTAACCAATCAGCGCACGCAACTTTTTTACCTGACCATGGTTCAACAAAACGATAAATGGCTGGTGAACAACATGGTAACCCCTGATGAAAGCATGGAAGGAAAGAAGGCTAAATGAAACATATTTGGGGTGCTGTGAAAGCCATTGGCAAGAAAAAGGCGATTGGATGGATGGTTGGGCTAGCTGCAGCAAATATCATTCCTATACTGATTGGTTTAGTTTTAATGGCCATCATGTTTGCGATTATTGGTGCATTAGGTGGCAGTGTTGACGAACAACAATCAAACAAAAATCATCCATCTGCCGGTTATGTATGCTCGGCAACAGGTGAGATTAATCAGGAAAAGTGGACATCTGTTTTTCAAAATAAAGAACGCTCCGGTGCCTTGAAAGGTCATGGTGAGGACATTATTCAATTGTCGGAAGAAAAAGATCTTGACCCTGTTTTGTTTGCTTCTATTGCGCTACATGAAACCGCCTGGGGAAAATCAAATGCCATTCAACAAAAAAACAATCCGGGAGGCTTAATGAACCCGGATGGTAGTGGCCTTTTTTCTTTTCCGACATTGAAAGACGGATTAGAGTCCATGTCGCAAACATTATATAACCGTATTAAAGTTGATGGTTTAGTAACCATTGAACAATTAGGTAGTGTGTATGCACCGGTTGGTGCTGCCAATGATCCAAATAATTTAAATGAACATTGGGTACCGACAACGAAAGAGATTGCCCAAAAGCTAGGCGGATTAACGATGAATTGTGAACCATCTAATCAACCAGACATGGAAGTGATTGGTGATAAATCATGGATAACATCACATACAAAAAGAATTACATCTGGATTTGGTAATCGGAGTTGTGGTGGCTGCTCGTCATTCCATGCTGGCATTGATGTTGCTTCCGGAGATATTACAGGCACACCCATCACGGCTTTTGCGGACGGTGAAATTGTCATTAGTGAAGCAAATGGCACGACTCACAAATCCAGTAGCAACAATATGGGAACAGGATATGGCTGGTATGTGGAAGTTAAACATGACGATGGTTTAAGGACACGATATGCGCACATGATGGAAAAGGGAAAACGAGTAGGCACAAACGTTGAAGCAGGTGAGGTCATTGGCAAAGTTGGTTCAACGGGTGCATCGACCGGTGCTCATTTACATTTTGAAGTCATTGTCAATGGTGAAAAAGTCGACCCAATGCCATACGTTAAACCATTTTTAACCGGTCAACAGTGAACAAGGAAGGTGTGATGATGACGTGAAAAACAAATTGAATCGCGGACGTGAAAACAAAACCTATATTAGTCTGTTGCTGGTCGCCGGCCTAGCGTTTGGCGTTTTTTTTACCTCCAAAACATGGATGTATGATGACAGCGCGATAGCTCAAACAGCATTTAATGAATCAATTGGCGGGCTTAGTCAAACGACATTAACGCTCCGTGACTGGGAATATAATCCGAAAAATGAATTGATGGAGGTAACGCTGGAACGCAATCATACTGGAACAGATGCAGTCGAACCGACATTTTCTTTTTATGCGAAAGAACAAAATGAGAGTCAAAAATACAATGCAGAATTGGTATATCAGTCAGACAATAACATGGTTGTTCAGATTGAAGATGTCCCGGAATCTTTTGAGGTTATCGGGTTATTTGTGACAGAACATCGGGATCAAAACATCCTCAAACAAGAATACAAAAAGCAGCTGGAAAACAAAGATGGTGAAGCTACGGTGACTGATCAGGACATTCAAGAATCTGATCTACCTGAGCCGGAACAAGTGATAATCGTCGGAGACTACCGAAAAATAGACACCAATCAATCATTGGTAACGAAGACAGATAAAGGCTACAAAAAAGAAAGTATTGTAGCCGATATGGAGCGCACAAAACAAGAAATCACCACCATTATTGAGGAAGATATACCGTTTCAGGAAGACCTGATAACGACACTTAAGGAAGAGAAAAAATCATTGGAACAAGACATGGCGTTTGAAACGAAAGAGGAACAAGCTGACACAAAACGTGAGATTGAACAAAAGGATAAAGCTATCGAAGAAGCCAAAAGTGAAATCGAAAAACTGAAAAAGACCGTGAAGGAACTCCAGGATAAATATCAAAATCGTGAAGAAGAACTCAATGCTTTAACACAGAATAACGATGCCAATAAGCAACAAGAACATGACAAAGTGGATGCTGATAATGCGGCAAATGATCAACAAGATGTGAACAAAAACAAACAAGATAAGAACAATAATAGCTCCACCAAGTCATCCAATGATAAGAAAAAAACCGACAAAAAGAATGATGGTTAAGGGATGGCGTTGTACGCCAACTGTACGCCATAGAGGGCGCCAATTGTACGCCTCTGCTCGAAAAAATGACATGCACGGAAAAACTAGGCTCTGCCTAGTCCATCACGTTATGTGATGGCATTTTCCCCTTATCCTGTTCAACAATATTGGCGGTCCCATGAGATACCTGCACGCATTGAAAGAAGTTGACAGAGAGGAAAGACATTTACGACTTATTTTTGAGTGAACATGCAGCAAAATAACGGAAAGGGTGATAAACATGGACTTAAAAATTCGTGATTTAGATGCAGGCGCTATGCAAGTATTAAAAGAAGTAGCAAGAGAACAAAATGTGTCCCGGAATGAATTACTAAAAAGACACATTGAAGATTTAGCACAGTTTAATGGCATTAAACGTGCTGAAAAAGAATTGGATTCAACATTAAGTCGCGTAGGTGATGCATTAGAGGTGACGTACAATCGACTCGACCAATTAGAAAAACAATCCATGAAAATGCATTTGTTGTTAGCCACTGTATTGGACATTGATCCTGCTGAAACAGATGACTATTTGGAAAACATGTTTAACCTAAACGTGAAGGAGGTGAATTAGATTGCATACAACGAAACAACGGTTACATGTTCGGCTGGTACCAGATATAATCGAAAAGATACAAACCATTGCAGCTGAAAACCATTCATCACAAGCAGACGTCATTACAGAAGCGATTGAACACTATGACGCTGAACGTAATGAAAAGTATGTTGTCTTCAAAAACATGATCGCGGATTTATTGGATGAAAAGCTTGAAGCCATGGAAGACAAATTACAGAGCATTCAAGTTACCGGTAATGTGGTTGACCGTGACACAAAAATTCTACTCGAGTTTATGAACCATTACTACCTGATGAATGAGTTTAAAGATTTGATTACCACTGAAAAGTATAAGACGAACGGGATGCAGCAAGCAGAAGACTTAATTCAAAAACGTATCCATAAACATCGTCAGAAAAAATTAGATTATGAAAAACGAAAGGCACAAAAGAAATAGGAAAGTGAGGCTTAATGCATGAACAGTCCTGCGGTTGTGTTACGAAGCAAATTTGTCTCACCTGGGTCCAATACCTTTAACGATTACATTAATTATATCGATCGTGAAGATGCCAAACGACATATTCATGTGAACCAGTCATCCAAAGATAAGGATGATTTTTTTGTCTTTCATAACTTCATGGATTATATGGATGATGAAGCAAAACGAGGTGATTTATTCACAAAAGATAACGATCAATTGAATGCGAATGACAAGAAAACGTTGAAGCAACAATTTGAAAAAGCACAACAGAATGAATCACCTATGTGGCAGGATGTGATTAGTTTTGATAATGAATGGTTGGCGAAACAGGGCCTCTATAACCCGACGACACATTCTGTCGATGAGGCAAGTATGCGCAAGGTTGTCCGTGAAACAATGGACACTGTGCTGCGGTCAGAAGGCATGGAAAAATCAGCAGTATGGACAGCATCGTTACATTATAATACCGACAACATCCATGTCCATATTGCTTCAACTGAAACACATCCAACACGTGAAAAAATGGACGTATTCGATAAGGAAAATCAAACATGGCGAGAAGAATACCGTGCCAAACGTAAACCCAAGACACTCGATAAAATGAAATCCAAAGTGGCCAACATGATTCTGGATAGAACGCATGAACGGAATAAAATTGATGACCTTGTCCGTGGTACAATCCATCATAAAAAAGAAAATGGTGTTTCCTTGGCCACTTATCGCAAAACAAAAACATTATTTCAGGAAGCCATGAATCACCTTCCATCGGATAAGAAACAATGGCGATATGGTTATCAATCGATTAATGAAGCAAGGCCATATATAGATGACATAACAACGATTTATCTGCAGCAATTTCATGGCGATGACATGGAACAGCTGCATCAACAATTGGATGATGAAGTGAACGTGATGAAAGAAATGTATGGTGAAGGAAGTGATTATGAAAGGTATAAACAAACAAAACTGGATGACCTCAAGAAGCGTATGGGGAATGCAGTATTGTCTGAGATGCGGAACTATGCGAAAGCGCAAAACGATTTATCATTTCAGCCATTAAATCGATGGCAATCTTTCAATCAGCAGCAGTCATTTACTAATCCAAACCAGACTGTTTATGCATTTAATGCTTCCATTATGAAATTAAGCAGTGCCATGCGCCGTACGTTTCATGATTATCAAAAGGATCGAAACCTGCAGGAATTTGACCGACTAATGGATGGCTACGAATAAATAAAAAGGTGGTGGTATGGTGAACAATCTATTAATCTTATTCAGTGCTATGTTGATTGTTCTGTGTGTTTTTCCAATGATTATCAAATACATTAAGAAGAAAAAACGATATAACCTGATGAAAAAGTCAGGCATAAGAGATATTGACCGTATGAAAGGCTATCAGTTTGAAGCGTACCTGCAAGTATTATTTAGAGAATTAGGATATAGACCGGTTGTGACACAACAATCAGGTGACTATGGGGCAGACGTGGTGCTTGAAGGCAGAAATAAAATTGTGATTCAGGCCAAGCGCTATGGCTATAAACATCAAGTCAGCATGGATGCCGTACGTGAAGTATTGGCAGCCATGTTTTTTTATAAGGCAGATGAAGCGTGGGTGATTACGAACTCTTTTTTCACGAAACATGCTGAAACATTAGCCAAGGCATGCGATGTAAAATTGTTAAACCGATATGAATTAGAAAAGTTCATTGTAAAGATTAATCCAACGAACCAGCCAAAACAATTTACACGGAAAGGAAGCGAATTATATTGACCGTTACAGTATTAGCTGAGAAACCAAGTCAGGCCAAGCACTATGCAGAAGCATTTCAAGATGTCCGTCAAAAAGATGGCTACATGGAGGTGAATGACCATCGATTCTTTCAAGGCAAAACGTACATCACCTGGGGTTTTGGTCATTTGGTAGAACTGGCTCCACCTGAGAATTATAGTGAATCTTGGAAGAAGTGGCATTTAGACAACTTACCAATCTTCCCTGAATCATTTCAATTTCAAATAAGTAAGGATAAAACAAAACAGTTTAATGTTGTGAAGCAATTATTGAAGGAAACAGATGACATTATTGTCGCAACTGACTGTGATCGTGAAGGTGAAAACAGCGCGACACGTTGCTAGTTGAAAAGACTAGACACACTAACAAATTTTAGTGGAGAACTCTTAGTTCGAGAGGTGGAATGATAGGGTAACGCCTTGAAACGCCCCTTTAATACTCCGACATGCGACAAGTAGATATGTGTAATCGAAAGTGGTATGAAGCTCGGTGAAGACGGCAGAAATTTATCGTAGTAGTGGTAACACCAACCGAAAGGGCGGTGGAGGCATCGTCCATAGATTATATGCCGGAAGTCGTAAAAAGCTTGGCATGGTGAGAATGTGCAGAAGCACTGACGAACTGGCGAATGTACTGTCCTAAACGCCTAAGGCATAGAAATGTGTCGGGTAGAGCCTTGAAATAAGAAGGTTATTCTATTGTATCATGCGGTGGAGTAAGAATTGTTTTTATGAAACTCCGTGGAGTGTTATAGGCACTTGAAGTGGTACAGGGCAAAAGTCAGCACCTAAACCATAGCATTGATAGAACTAAGGGAACGTGGGAAGTCAAGAACGTGGAGTTTACACAGACAATGAAGCGTTACTAGGGAACTAAGAATTATTAATAACCTAGTTTAATCTTGATGAAAGCAGTGACATGAGCTTTGAAACTTCTGTAATGGAAGTAGAGCAACAGTCACAAGTCAACATTATAAAGAAAAGAAACCTAAGTCATTACCATAGATTTCCCGTAAGACCAAAAGGTCACAACCAGGAACTTCTAAGGGGGTGACGAACTATGGACAACATTAGACACAAAGATAGAAAACTCAGACATTCGGAATACTACGGTATGCAAGAAGTGTACGATAAACTCTATCAAAGAAGTGTCGAAAACCAAAATTTCAAATCACTCATGAAAATCATTACATCTGATAACAATATTCTTTTGGCATATAGAAATATAAAACGAAATGGCGGAAGTACAACAACAGGTGTAGATGGTAAAACAATTAAAGATATTGAGATACTGGACACTGATGAATTTCTAAACATCGTGAAAAGAAGGTTTGCGTGTTATAAACCAAGAAAGGTTAAACGAGTAGAAATACCGAAACCAAACGGTAAGAAACGCCCACTGGGTATTCCGTCTATATGGGACAGAATAGCACAACAATGTTTCTTACAGGTTTTAGAGCCAATATGTGAAGCAAAATTCAACTCACATAGTCACGGTTTCAGACCAAATAAATCAACGGAACACGCAATAGCCGACTGTGCAAAGAAGATGAATATCATCAAAATGCAATATGTGGTCGATATAGATATCAAAGGATTCTTCGATGAAGTATGGCATTCAAAACTAATTAGGCAGCTCTGGGCTATGGGAATACGAGATAAACAAGTCCTAGTCATTATCAGGAAAATGTTGGAGTCGCCGATACAATTTCCAAATGGAAAAGTATTCACACCGACGAAAGGAACGATGCAAGGCGGTATTTTATCGCCATTACTTGCTAACGTAAATCTCAATGAGTTCGATTGGTGGATAGCGAATCAATGGGAAAATCGAAGAATGTCGGAGATAAAAACCCAATACAATTCCAATGGGACTGAACACATGGGAAATCACCATAGAAAAATGCGCTCACATACTAATCTTAAGGAATGCTATTTCGTAAGATATGGTGATGATTTCAAGGTTTTCTGCCCAGACAGAAAAACAGCAGAAAAACTATATCATGCTTGTAAGCAGTGGTTAGAAGAACGTTTACGTTTGCCAATATCGGAGGAGAAGTCCAAGATCACTTACCTTCGTAAAGAAGAAAGCGAGTTTTTAGGTTTCTCACTAAAGTTAGAAAGAAAAGGCAAAAATCGCTATGTTATGCATTCCCATATATGCACCAAAGCTATTAATCGAATGAAACAGGAACTAAAAGCACAAATAATACAGATTCAGAAAGCTCCTAGACGTGCTGACGGGATTAGAGCAATTGGCAAGTACAATAGTAAAGTTATAGGAATGCACAACTACTATAGGATAGCCACACATGTCAATAAGGATTTCAAGAAAATTCACTACCCAGTGCTTTTAACAATGAATACCCGATTGATAAATTCTGGACTATCTAAAACTGGAAAATATACCGGAAAGGATAAAGGTATAGTCAGATACACAAATTCGAAGAATATGAGATACCTGCTCGGTAGACCCATAATTCCTGTGAGTTACGTACGGCACCGAAAGCCTATGTACCCTAAAACATACATTAATAAATATACCTCACAAGGTAGAAAACTAATTCATGACAATCAAAAGGCTGTGTCCGAAGCTTCACTTCAATGGCTACGAGAACACCCTGTAATAAATGACCGTGCAACGGTCGAATTTAATGATAACAGGATTTCCTTGTATGTCGCGCAATATGGTAGGTGCTCCGTAACAGAAGAGGAATTAGAAATAACTGATATGCACTGTCATCATAAAAAACCGTACCACCTAACACATGATGACAGCTATGACAACTTGACGCTCATAAAACCCGAAGCACATGCGCTTATACATGCAATAAGAACCGATACTATCAATGAATATCTAGCGATATTAAAGCTTAATGAACAGCAGCTTCATAAGCTTAACAAGTTTCCGGTACCAGTGCTCTTAATTTTCTTGTAGGAAATCTAAAAAATATATTAGATGAAAGTGCAAAATGTATGTTTAATCATATTTTAATTGCTTGAAAAACCTGTAGATAAGTATATGTAATATACAGGTAATATACAAAAATGGTTTCATCCCCTTATTTTACAATGACTAACAGTTCTCAAAACGAAACAATACGTTATCAAAGCTCTCTTTCCTTAACAGGGAAGGGGGCTTTTTTTATACTGCATGTCACGTGCAGTAAGCTCTCCACTGATTGGGGGAGGCCATCTTTCTACAGGATTCTGCAAGGACAGCATTTTTGACTCAAAGAACATTAGATTAAGACATTCCATTTTGGCTCGTTTTCGAGTATCATAAAATATAACAGTAATTGACAGGAGGCGTACATAGTGGCAGAGATTAAACGATTATCTTTAGCAGCAGAAGCTGACAATATTTTTGCCCTGTCGCAATTTGCGTTTCAATATGATTTGACAGAAAATGCGTTGAATAAGAAAAAAGAAGAAGCACAACGTCATATTATTTGGGGCTGGATGGAGAATAATCAGCTGGCTGCCAAACTGCACCTGATTCCATTATCGTGTTATATCAACGGAGAAACGGTTGAAATGGGCGGTATCAGTTCTGTGGCAACATGGCCGGAATATCGCAGACAGGGAGCTGTAAGAGGATTACTGCATCATGCCCTGCACCATATGCGAAAGCACGGACAACCCCTATCCTTTCTCCATCCGTTTTCGTTTGCTTTTTACAGGAAATTCGGCTGGGAGCATACATTTTCAGAAAAAACCTACACCATCCCAATTACTGTCTTGAAACGGAATTGGAAAACTATAGGATACGTTAGCCTTATTGAGAATGATATTGCTGCATTGCATACGGTTTATACTGAATACGCCAAGCAATTCAACGGAACGCTTGTCCGTGACGAAAAGTGGTGGAAACAGCGTGTTTTACGCGGAGATTGGCATAAAGCAGTTGCTTATGACGAAGACGGAAAAGCAGAAGGATATATACTTTATAACGTGAAAGAAGGCAGAGTGACGGTTCATGAACTGGCATTTGCCACGCTTAATGCACAAAAATTACTCCTGCAATTCATCGCGAATCATGATTCAATGGCGGAAACGGTCGAAATGACTGTGCCGGAAAATGACGACCTGGCGTTGCTTGTCGATGAACCCCGGTTTGAGCAAAGAGTCAATCCATATTTTATGGCGAGGATTGTCAATGTATTGAATTTCCTAAAGGCGTATCCGTTTAAACAAGGCCCTGGTGAACCGGTAACTTTACATGTAAATGATGCGTTTTTATCGGAAAACGACGGTGTCTATCAGCTGTCACAAACAACGCCTGGCACGAATGTCACTTATATACAGGCGAACATCGAACAAGGAGAAGGTATTCACTGCAGTGTGCAGCAGCTTACTTCCATGCTGATGGGGTATAGGCGTCCGGCAGAGCTGTATGCTGCGGACCTTATCCAGGGAAAGCCGGACCAGGTAGAGCATCTGGAGAATATCATTCCGAATCGACAAACATTCTTCCCGGATTTTTATTAAATTCTTGGGAAATATGACCTATTATCACAAAAAACATTAAAATTAGTGTGATATTTTCATATACTACGTTAAAATAGATAACATACAGCAAACAACCATTATTTACTAAAGGAATGTCATTCATGCTCTATCATGTTAATCTTATAAAATTCTTCTTTCCAATTGATGACCATTTATTCCGGCTGAGAAAGGCAGAAGCTTTGAAAAATTTGTGGAAAATTTGTCTGCTGCTAATCCTATGCATTGCGGGTTTATATGCTTGGATGGCACTCCTCGGTATAGGATCCAGCATCATTTCTGAGGAAGCGACATCTTTGACGACGTTTCAGTATGAAGCTGGAAAAGTTTGGTTCGTCGTGGGACGGATGGCATTTGCTGTCGTTTTTGCCCTATTGATTTTATTTATTCCGTCGTTATTTTTTTATGCCTTCACTGATATCCCTTATAAAAAACTCGTCCTTTTGCAGCAAATCGTACTTTTTGTCATGCTGATTGAACGGGTTTTATGGATACCGCTTGCCGTCTATGGGGGACTTGACTGGTATGTTTCACCTTGGTCATTTGGTATCATCGCCGCATATTTCACGGAGGCCCAGTGGGTAATTTTCTTCTTCGGCGCAATCTCGCTCTTTCAGCTATGGGTCATCTGGTTGCAAGCGAAATTTTTAAGCTATTTATCACCGGTAAAAAAACGTTGGATTTGGTTGGGTGTGATTTTTATACATATTTTATACTGGGCCGGCGCTGCCGCATTGGCCTTTCTGGATAGTCATTTGATAAGCGGGTGGTTTGCATGAGTCGTCGCAGAAAGCTTATTCTGACAGTTGTTGTCTTATTTATTGGCATTAATAGTTTCCTTGTGTATGCTGATGATGAAGACCGGGTCCCGCGGGTGACGTATATTCAGGAATGGACGCAAACATTTGAACAGGATATGTCCGAAACCATCGAAACAACTGGCGTTTTGGCGACTGCTGAAGAGAAGAATGTTTATTTTGATCAGAAAAAGGGGAGTTTTCAGGAATTTCTTGTTGAAGAAGGCACTGAGGTGGAAATCGGTGATGATCTATTCACGTATAAGGCTGACAGTTATTTTGAAACAATGACTGATCTGGAAAGTAAACAGCAAAAGCTGACTGGTGAAATTCAAGCAATTGAATCGGCGATTGCCTCTATTTCAGCTTATCGAATCCCTGAAACTGACATGGAGACCAACTCTGCTAATCGAATGCCTGAGACTAACATGGAGGCCGATTCTGCTAATTTGCCTCCTGAAATTGATTTGGAGAACGAGGCAGATAGTGTAGAAGGCACAATGGGGATGACTAGCAGATCGGTCGATGCTAATTACATGAAAGAGCAATATCTGGCTGAAAAGGAAAAAGAACTTGCGCAAAAGGAAGCAGAACTTCAGAGTGTACAGGCACAGATATCTGAACTGGAATCAAACGGTGAAACCATAACTGTAGAAAGTCCTTATCAAGGAAAAGTGACCACTGTCTCTGATTCACTCGATAACCCGGTGGTGACCATTTGGGATAATCAGCTGCAGGCAGAAGGTGAATTAACAGAAGCGGAGCGGATGAAAGTTGAGCAGGAAATGCCTGTTGAGGTGGACATCAGGGGAAATGATACTGTTTTAAATGGAACCCTGAGCACCGTAAGCGCTTCACCTGAAAGTGTTGATGTTCATGGGTCAAGTCTGTATCCGTTTGAAGTAAGCTTTGAAGACGAACAGCCGTCACAATCAGAAGAGGCGCCACAAGCAGAAGCATCTGACGTACAGATTAAATTACCACCTTCCGAAGAAACGGTAGAAAACGGACAACCGGATGGCTCACGTGACACAAAGGATACGGCCTCATCCCAGGAAACAGAAGATCCCGGCCAGCCATCGGAGTCACCTGACACAGAGGAGGCGGAGCGGCCATCATCAGACACTCAAGCTGCTGAACAAGGGGAAGCGGACCAGTCAGACATGGAGGACTTATTGCCCGGCTATCATGCAGGTTTGACGATAACTACCAATGAATCCCAAGGTGCAGCGGCGGTGATGAAGAGCCAGCTGTTTAATAAGCATTTATGGAAAATGACAAGTGAAGGCCTGCTGGTTAAACGGCCTGTAAAGACAGGCATTCATATGGATAATATGATTGAGATTACTGAAGGAGCGTCTTCTGGCGAATGGATCGCTGAGTCAGACAACGATCAATTTCACGACGGTGCAGTGTTTATGACACCATTGAAGATCGAGGACATAGAATGGCAAGATTTGAGGAAATATGATAATGTGAATTGGAAACGATATATGATTATAGGGTTATTGTCGAGATAAACAGGGAAAACAAAAACCGCAGTTGCGGAAACAGTTATCATTATTAAACAATTTTTTCCGAAAGGGCGCTTGCCGGAATTTCCACAGTAAAGGAGGGGCATATCTTATGGACTTAGTCTACATAGGTTTATTAATCATTGCTTTGGCGTTTGCGCTTGTAGTCACCTATGCTTCTCTCGCATTGAAGCGTGCAGCAGACACCATGGAAAGTCTCAGTGAAACGTTAAACGAGGTAGAACAAAAATTGCATGACATTACACCGGAATTGCGTAAAACGGTGGAAGAGACTGGCAAAACAGTAGATGACCTCCGTGGTAAGATCAATGCGGTGGACGATTTATTTGCGGGGCTTGAAAATATGGGTATTTCCATTAATGAAGGAAGCCGATTTGTAAATAAGCAAGCAAAGAATGCGTCGTCATATACAACCTCTAAGAATCGAAACAGGGTAACTGAGTCAATTAAATGGGCTGATGTCGTATACAAGCTGTATAAAAAAGTGAAGTGAACATGTCTCACTGCAACTGCCAACAAATCGAAAATCAAGAAATGAGGGATATTTATGAGTTTGACCGGAATTGGTGTCGTACTGATAGGAATAGCTTTTCTGGTAATCGCTGTATATGCGGCTTGGACATTGAATAATCTGGCCAATGTACTTCGTGGAATTGAAAAAACAGTTGAACAGATGCCGCAGCAGCTGGATGATATTTTCAGGGAAACAGGCCAAATGCTAAACCATACAAATGTGACGATTTCAGAAGTGAATGATAAGCTGCATACGTTAAGCCCTTTGTTTTACATGGTTAATGATGTCGGTGAAATGTCCAGAAAATTAACCACCCCGCTGGCCAGGTTCAGCATGAATAAGCGTCAAAAAACAGACAGCAAATCAGAAACGAATGAAAAATAAGAGGCTGAGACAAAATTATTAAAGGCAAAGAAAAATCCGAACGATGATTCAAAATTCCTCAAATAGATTTAGAATCAGTTCGGATTTTCTTTTTATTGTAAATGGATATCCGCGTCAACCATCCGAAGCGGTGGTTAATATCCACCCCAACATTACACCAAAATTTTCTGGTAACTATTCGTCTTCGTCTTGAGTGTTGAACGTTTAGTTGTGTTTTAGCTACTTATTTGCTTGCGTTTTTCGTTGGTAAATACCGTAACCTAAAGCCATTACGCCATAAATTCCTTCAAGATGGTAGCGTTCCATCATTGTGTTCTCCGTTTTGCGCTGCATTTCGTCGTTAATTTTTGTCATAATACTGAACAGATGTTGCAGGGATTTGCCAATGTTTCCGATGACCTGGAAAATCGGGACAAGCTTGCCAAGCTGTTCATTCAGCTGTTTTATCGTGTCGTTCGCTGAGCTTAAGGTGGTTTTTAAATTTGTAATGATATCAGCTACCTGGCCCGGGAGCTTGTTCGTTGTTTTTTGAACACCTGCAAGCACTTCGGCCAAATTTTTGAGCGGTTTGATCAGCACGAAAACAAGCCCGAGCATTGCGAGACCAATGATGATAACGCCTAGTCCAACCCAATCCATAATAATTCTCCTTCCGATTTATTGACGTCGTTTGCCCTTTATTCCTTCTTTTACCCCACATATAACTGGCAGTAACCTGCCAAAATACGGCAGCTGACTGCCAGTAAATGCCCACTAATAATCAGCGGCTTAAAACAATCCTGCTGATTGAAGTTTCACTTTATCTTATCATAAACGATAAACTCGTCCCATACAATAGGAAAAGCATAGTGATAAGGGGCGAAGGGTATGGAACGGTTTAAAAAGGTATTCATGTGGGGAGCGGGGTTTATTGTTCTGGCGCTGCTTATTCAATTTCCGATTCAACAGGTGGACTCGACATGGCAAACATGGTCCCTGCCGCTGTCAGGTAAGACGATTGTTATTGACCCTGGGCATGGCGGTGTTGACGGGGGAGCGGTTGGTAAAGATGAGACGGTGGAGAAGGATATTGTACTGGAGGTTGCCAAAAAAGCACGTGATTTTCTGCAGCAATCCGGTGCTCTTGTATATCTCACCAGAGAAGAAGATAAGGACCTTGCCTCAGAGGACACCAATGGATTGTCACGGCGAAAAGCGGAAGATATCCGTGAGCGGCTGGAATTCATTCATGAAAAAGAGGCGGATTTTTTTATTACGCTTCATTTAAATGCATTGTCATCTGAAAAATGGCATGGGGCACAGACCTTTTACCATCCTAAAGAAGAAAAAAGCAAACACCTGGCCGAGATGATTCAGACTGAGATTATCCGTAATCTGGAGAATACAACACGCAAGCCGCTGGCGCTCAATAATGTTTATTTGCTGAAGCATGCTGAAGTGCCTGGTGCCCTTGTTGAAATGGGTTTTTTATCAAATGAACATGAACGCGACCACCTGAAACAGGATTCATATCAGCGGAAAATGGCCGGAAGCATTTATGAAGGAATACTCCGATATAGTACCGAGGAGCCTGAAGAGGAATAACGCTATCCCTGAAATCAATGATTCATATTACTTAGAAATTAAGTGATTTGTGTTATACTAGCGTTGTATGCAAATTACTGCAAACTTCGTTGTATATATATGCTAGGAAAAGGATGGTGACCAACCGTGTTGTCAAAAGAGGAAATAACAGAACTCCTGAACCCCGTTCAAGATCCGTTTTTACATAAAACATTGGAAGAAACTGATGGGATTAAAGGGATTAATATTAAAGAAGAGAAAAATCATGTCAGTGTAAAAATTGGCATTGCGAAAACAAATACTGCAGAACAAATGAATATGCAGCAGGAGATTGTCGGAATTTTAAAGAAAAATGGTGCATCAACCGTCGGGCTCCGTTTTGAACAATTGCCTGATGAAGTCATTCAGAGATACCAGCCAGCTGCTGAAGCGGAAGAGGAAAAATCACTGCTGGGTGTCAGCAAGCAGCCTAGCTTCATTGCTGTTTCAAGCGGCAAAGGCGGCGTCGGAAAATCAACAGTAACCGTCAACCTGGCAGTATCATTGATGCGGCTGGGCAAAAAAGTCGGTATCATTGATGCGGACATTTATGGGTTCAGTGTACCGGATATGATGGGGATTGAGAACAGACCGCAAGTTCGCGGCGAAAAGATTATTCCGGTCGAGCGTTTCGGTGTACAAGTTATCTCTATGGGCTTCTTTGTGGAAGATAATTCCCCGATTATCTGGCGGGGTCCAATGCTCGGAAAAATGCTGAACAGTTTTTTCAAAGAGGTTGAGTGGGGCGATTTGGACTACCTCCTGCTTGACCTTCCTCCGGGAACAGGGGATATTGCCATGGACGTCCATGAATTGATTCCGTCGGCCAAAGAGGTGATTGTGACGACACCACACCCTTCAGCTGCATTTGTTGCGGCCCGTGCTGGTCAGATGGCCATTAAAACGGAGCATGAAATTCTTGGTGTGATTGAAAATATGGCTTATTTTAAAAGCAAAAAGACTGGTGAAAAAGAGTACGTCTTCGGTAAAGGTGGCGGACAGAAACTTGCTGATGTCCTGCAAACAAAAGTGATGGGACAGCTGCCACTGCAGCAGCCTTATGAAGAAGAGGATGAATTTGCGCCGTCCGTTTACCAGGAAGATCATCCGCTAGGTAAGGAATACCATAAAATCGCGTCAAAAATCGTTGCTAAAGTAGAGGAATAATAGAAGTAGCGGCATGCATATTTTTGAGTTAAAAAGAGGTGGCATTGAAGTGCTGATCCCAATAACAGTTGAGGTTCACTCCAATTTGTCACCTCTTTTTATGGTTAGTGATTAAACTGTGCGGGTTCACTGGTTATGCTAATGAGGCGTTACGGTCCGCCGCCGGATCCACCGCCCCCACCGGAGCCGCCTCCTCCGCCGGAACCGCCAGAACCACCACTGCCGGATCCGCCTTGCTTTTGTGAACCCTGTCCTTGTTGTTTGCCTTGTTCTTCAGCCGCTTTTAACAATATTTGACTTATTTTTTCCTGGAACAGCGGTGTTTCAAGTGTTTGTTGAATTTGGTCCTCCAAGTGCTTGCTGAATTCCTGGCTTTTCAAAACACTGGTCATCTGTTCGGTCATTTGAGGATCCTTCAACAGATCAAGCATTTGCTGCTGGTATTCGGAGTCTTTCATCAGATCCTTCATCAGCTTTTTTTGTTGGTCAGCCATGGACTGGGCAAATGTTTTAACAAACGCCGGATCTTCAAATAATTTCTTCCACATGTCAGTCGCTTTATCCGAAGAAAGCACTTCCTTCACCGATTTTTTAACAGCTTCAGAATCCATGATTAGCTGCTGTTTCATTTGTTTGTCGGTCATAATTTCCTGAAGGGCTTTTTTTCCGTCCTCTGTTTGTAATATGTCAACGACCATTTTTTTCGTTGTGTCATAATTGGCTTCTTCACCGGAAGCCCCTTGGCCTGCGCAACCGGAGATGAATGCAGCGGAAAGTAGGAAAAGGGAAATTAAAATGAATCGAAGCATGTGCAAATCCTCCTTCCTGTCACGGTTAATATGTGTCAAAACGCGAAAAAATATGTATATATAGAGGTAAAAAGGACGCGTTCATGCTAAAATATACGATGGGTGCGAACATATTTTTAGGAGGAAATGTCTTTGAATAGCCGAAAGTGGACAGGATTGTTTTTAAAAACGTTAATAATTGGCGGCGTGGCAGGTTTATTCACCAGTTTTTTTGTCAAACCGGCATATTATACAACTAATTTTAACCCATTCAATGCGTTTGAATTACTCGGCGTCGTTCTCTTTTTTCTTGGGCTGGGCTTCGTATTCAGTGTGGTCAGTCAAACCGGATTTTTTGCTTATTTATTTATAAACCGGTTCGGGCTCAGTCTGTTTCGGACGTTTTGGCCGACCGTACAAGTGCTGCTGATTGCATTTGTTTTATTTGATCTGATTTACTTTCCATATAATGCTTTGGATGGTGAGACTTCGATATTTTGGTTTATTTTGATAGCTGCTGCCATTCTCGGGTACGGCTGGATTATATCGGAAATCAAAGCGCGTGAGACGAACCGGAGAGCATTTATTCCGGCTCTGTTTCTGATGGTTGTCATTACGGCAGTCGAATGGGTGCCGGGACTACGTACAAGCGGCACGGATTATGCATGGCTTATGATTATACCGCTGCTCGCATGTAATACGTACCAGCTGCTTATGCTGCACCGTTTAACGGGAAGTGATAAATCGGGCAGTAAAACAGAAGCAAGCCCGTCCGCCAAAACAAACACCAATAAGGCATAAAAAAGCCCCAATTGTGCTCTGAACATCGGGGCTTTTTGCGTGCATTGGAAAAGCTCAGGAGCTTCCGGTCTTTGGGCCTTACTCTGCAAGTTTCGATTTGGCATGTGCCTGGTTGATCAGCTCTGAAATTGTGACGTACTGGAACCCTTTATTCTTCAGTCCGGGCAATATCGTCTCCAATGCTTCAGCTGTTTGTTTAACAGAGTCTGATGCATGCATCAAAATGATGTCCCCGTTTGTTGTCTCCTCCATAACTGCATTCGTAATTTTTTGGGTGCCCGGGTTTTGCCAATCATTTGGATTAACATTCCAATGCGTGACCGTAAAACCCTGATCCTCAGCCAATTCAATAATTTCCTTGTTAAATTGCCCACTTGGCGGACGCAAGAGATCCATATCCTCATAGCCCAGTTTGCCAAATACCTCCTTTGCTTCCAGTAGGTCATCCCGTACCTGGTCCAACTCCTGATCGAGGTAACTTTTATAGCGATAGCCGAGCATGCCAAGTTCATGCTCTTGCTCTGTTATTTTTTCCAGAATCTCAGGATGGCGTTCAGCCCACTCGCCGCTCACAAAAAAAGTGGCTTGTACCTGGTGCTGCTCCAGTTTTTCCAAAATATCATGAACCTTTTCTTCCCCCCAGCTGATATTAAACGTTAATGCAATGTCTGATTCATTTGCATTGCCTTTTGTCAGGGCTGAGGGTTCGCTTCCGGATAAAACGGAAAATGTCCCATCACGTTCAAACCAAAGAAACAAAGCAGCAAATAATGCCAAAAATATGACAATTGTATAGCGTTTCCATTTTTTAAACGTCATCACGTAAAAATGATCCATAATATCATTCCTCTCAAGCAATCCTTAATCTATTCTATGAATGAAAATGTTAAATATGAACAAGCTATTATACAGAGGTAAAGTAAAATTTCATTCAAGGGTGTTTTAGCCTGTTGAGTGTTACTTACTCGAATAGAATCGGCATATAGGGACAGTTAGCCACCGTTATATGGCGGCTTACTGACCATTACACGCGAGATAATACATAAACATTGGAAAATACCCGTTCCATAATATGAAAGTAGCTATTATTTCTGAACTAGAAGGTCAGGTGGTACTATGCTTGGATTTTTAATTAATAATGAAGAACAAAGAGAAATGGAATATTTAATAAAACGGGAGTTAGAAGAGCTATTAATGGATATGGAAGATCACCGCATCGACCAAATGGTCAAAAGTTCAATGAAAGATCGGTATCAAACCGTTTTTAATTTATACCGTCGAATCGCAAGTAAAGAGAACTGTATGAAGTACATGCCTAAGCGCACCGGAAATCAATAATGCCGGGTGGTAAAAACCAGCATGTGGCGGGTCACCTATGTCTGATTCACCTGGATATAATGCCAGTTGAAGACTAATTTTATAATTTCATTTGAAATTTTTTTGTTTTCCTATTGAACGAAGTAAATAATTGTGCTATATTATTTTTTGTTGTCAGCAAAACAAAACACTTTTCAGCAACAAATTCATGCTGAAAAAATGCTTTAAAAGTTATTGACATTTTGTTGAAACCATGATAAATTATAATTCGTCGCTAAAAACGACGAGGGAAATTGATCTTTGAAAACTGAACAAAACAACCAGTATGATAAAGATGTCAGAGGTAAGAGGTCGGAAGCCGGAACTTGGTTTTGGCAGAAGACCAATGAAACCCTGTATCAATTTTTGAAGCAAAGCCATGAAAGAGATTGATCGGTGTCAATCTCTTAACAAACTTTATTGGAGAGTTTGATCTTGGCTCAGGACGAACGCTGGCGGCGTGCCTAATACATGCAAGTCGAGCGCGGGAAGCAGGTAATCGCCCTTCGGGGCGAGCGCCTGTGGAACGAGCGGCGGACGGGTGAGTAACACGTGGGCAACCTGCCTGTAAGACTGGGATAACTCCGGGAAACCGGGGCTAATACCGGATAATACACAGCATCGCATGGTGCCGTGTTGAAAGGCGGCTTTTAGCTGTCACTTACAGATGGGCCCGCGGCGCATTAGTTAGTTGGTAAGGTCAAAGCTTACCAAGGCGACGATGCGTAGCCGACCTGAGAGGGTGATCGGCCACACTGGGACTGAGACACGGCCCAGACTCCTACGGGAGGCAGCAGTAGGGAATCATCCGCAATGGACGAAAGTCTGACGGTGCAACGCCGCGTGAGTGATGAAGGTTTTCGGATCGTAAAGCTCTGTTGTCAGGGAAGAACACGTGCTGCTCGAAGAGGGCAGCGCCTTGACGGTACCTGACCAGAAAGCCCCGGCTAACTACGTGCCAGCAGCCGCGGTAATACGTAGGGGGCAAGCGTTGTCCGGAATTATTGGGCGTAAAGCGCACGCAGGCGGTCTTTTAAGTCTGATGTGAAATCCCGCGGCTCAACCGCGGGCGGTCATTGGAAACTGGAGGACTTGAGTGCAGAAGAGGAGAGTGGAATTCCACGTGTAGCGGTGAAATGCGTAGAGATGTGGAGGAACACCAGTGGCGAAGGCGACTCTCTGGTCTGTAACTGACGCTGAGGTGCGAAAGCATGGGTAGCGAACAGGATTAGATACCCTGGTAGTCCATGCCGTAAACGTTGAGTGCTAGGTGTTAGGGGGTTTCCACCCCTTTGTGCTGAAGTTAACGCATTAAGCACTCCGCCTGGGGATTACGGCCGCAAGGCTGAAACTCAAAAGAATTGACGGGGGCCCGCACAAGCGGTGGAGCATGTGGTTTAATTCGAAGCAACGCGAAGAACCTTACCAGGTCTTGACATCCTCTGATGGCGGTAGAGATACCGTGTTCCCTTCGGGGACAGAGTGACAGGTGGTGCATGGTTGTCGTCAGCTCGTGTCGTGAGATGTTGGGTTAAGTCCCGTAACGAGCGCAACCCTTGATCTTAGTTGCCAGCATTCAGTTGGGCACTCTAAGGTGACTGCCGGTGACAAACCGGAGGAAGGCGGGGATGACGTCAAATCATCATGCCCCTTATGACCTGGGCTACACACGTGCTACAATGGATGGAACAAAGGGCAGCGAAGCCGTGAGGTGAAGCAAATCCCATAAAACCATTCCCAGTTCGGATTGCAGGCTGCAACTCGCCTGTATGAAGCCGGAATCGCTAGTAATCGCGGATCAGAATGCCGCGGTGAATACGTTCCCGGGCCTTGTACACACCGCCCGTCACACCACGAGAGTTGGCAACACCCGAAGTCGGTGAGGTAACCTTAGGGAGCCAGCCGCCGAAGGTGGGGCCAATGATTGGGGTGAAGTCGTAACAAGGTAGCCGTATCGGAAGGTGCGGCTGGATCACCTCCTTTCTAAGGATTATGAGAAAGCGTAGGTGCCTGTTTATCAATTTGATAGGCGCCGGAGCTGGATTATACGGAACATACTGGGTTGTTTGGTTCAGTTTTGAGGGAGCAAATCTCTCAGTTGTACCTTGAAAACTAAATAAGAGCAAAGACATTCAATGCGATAAGCGAGATGCGTTCATCAGATGGACGCATGAATTAGTTAAGTGAAGAAGGGCGCACGGTGAATGCCTTGGCACCAGGAGCCGAAGAAGGACGGGACTAACACCGATATGCCCCGGGGAGTCGTAAGTAGACTGAGATCCGGGGATTTCCGAATGGGGCAACCCGCTGTCCGTAATGGGGCAGCGCCTGTGTCTGAATCAATAGGGCACAAGCGGCAGACCCGGGGAACTGAAACATCTCAGTACCCGGTGGAAAAGAAAGCAAATGCGATTTCCCGAGTAGCGGCGAGCGAAACGGAAGCAGCCCAAACCGGAAAGCTGAGCTTTCCGGGGTTGGAGGACACTCCATTGGAGTTATCAAGAAACGTCTTAGACGAATCGATCTGGAATGATCAGCCACAGAAGGTAAGAGCCCTGTAGTCGAAAAGAGGTTTCCTCCGGAGTGGATCCTGAGTACGGCGGAACACGAGGAATTCCGTCGGAATCCGGGAGGACCATCTCCCAAGGCTAAATACTCCCTGGTGACCGATAGTGAACCAGTACCGTGAGGGAAAGGTGAAAAGCACCCCGGAAGGGGAGTGAAAGAGAACCTGAAACCGTGTGCCTACAAGTAGTCGGAGCCCGTTAATGGGTGACGGCGTACCTTTTGTAGAATGGACCGGCGAGTTGCGATCATATGCAAGGTTAAGTGGCAGACACGGAGCCGCAGCGAAAGCGAGTCTGAAGAGGGCGTTAAGAGTATATGGTCGCAGACCCGAAACCGTGTGATCTACCCATGTCCAGGGTGAAGGTCAGGTAACACTGACTGGAGGCCCGAACCCACGTATGCTGAAAAATGCGGGGATGAGGTGTGGGTAGGGGTGAAATGCCAATCGAACACGGAGATAGCTGGTTCTCTCCGAAATAGCTTTAGGGCTAGCCTCAAGGTATGCGTGCTGGAGGTAGAGCACTGATTGGACTAGGGGCCCTCACCGGGTTACCGAATTCAGTCAAACTCCGAATGCCAGAGATGCAAGCCTTGGGAGTCAGACTATGGGTGATAAGGTTCATAGTCGAAAGGGAAACAGCCCAGACCGCCAGCTAAGGTCCCTAAGTATACGTTAAGTGGAAAAGGATGTGGAGTTGCCCAGACAACCAGTATGTTGGCTTAGAAGCAGCCATCATTTAAAGAGTGCGTAATAGCTCACTGGTCGAGTGACTCTGCGCCGAAAATGTACCGGGGCTAAACGTATCACCGAAGCTGCGGATTGTTCTGACGAACAATGGTAGGAGAGCGTTCCAAATGCAGCGAAGTCAGACCGTGAGGACTGGTGGAGCGTTTGGAAGTGAGAATGCCGGTATAAGTAGCGAGAAAAGAGTGAGAATCTCTTTCACCGAAAGCCTAAGGTTTCCTGAGGAAGGCTCGTCCGCTCAGGGTTAGTCGGGACCTAAGCCGAGGCCGAAAGGCGTAGGCGATGGCCAACAGGCAGATATTCCTGTACCACCTCGTGAGCGTTTGAACGATGGGGGGACGCAGCAGGATAAGGAAAGCGCACTGTCGGATAGGTGCGCCCAAGCAGTGAGGAAGTCGGACAGGCAAATCCGTCCGATGATTTCTGAGCTGTGACGGGGAGGGAAAATGAGTACCGAAGTTCCTGATTCCACACTGCCAAGAAAAGCCTCTAGTGAGTTCACAGGTGCCCGTACCGCAAACCGACACAGGCAGGCAAGGAGAGAATCCTAAGGTGATCGGGAGAACTCTCGTTAAGGAACTCGGCAAAATGACCCCGTAACCTCGGGAGAAGGGGTGCTCAGACCGAGTCTGAGCCGCAGTGAATAGGCCCAAGCGACTGTTTAGCAAAAACACAGGTCTCTGCGAAGCCGAAAGGCGAAGTATAGGGGCTGACACCTGCCCGGTGCTGGAAGGTTAAGGGGAAGCGTTAGCGCCTTCGGGCGCGAAGCGGCGAACCGAAGCCCCAGTAAACGGCGGCCGTAACTATAACGGTCCTAAGGTAGCGAAATTCCTTGTCGGGTAAGTTCCGACCCGCACGAAAGGTGCAACGACTTGGGCACTGTCTCAACGAGAGACCCGGTGAAATTATACTATGCGTGAAGATGCGCATTACCCGCGACAGGACGGAAAGACCCCGTGGAGCTTTACTGTAGCCTGATATTGAATGTTGGTACAGCTTGTACAGGATAGGTGGGAGCCGTGGAAACGTGAGCGCCAGCTTACGTGGAGGCATCCGTGGGATACCACCCTGGCTGTACGGACATTCTAACCCAGGACCGTTAGCCGGTCCGGAGACAGTGTCAGGTGGGCAGTTTGACTGGGGCGGTCGCCTCCCAAAAGGTAACGGAGGCGCCCAAAGGTTCCCTCAGAATGGTTGGAAATCATTCGCAGAGTGCAAAGGCAGAAGGGAGCTTGACTGCGAGACTCACAAGTCGAGCAGGGACGAAAGTCGGGCTTAGTGATCCGGTGGTTCCGCATGGAAGGGCCATCGCTCAACGGATAAAAGCTACCCCGGGGATAACAGGCTTATCTCCCCCAAGAGTTCACATCGACGGGGAGGTTTGGCACCTCGATGTCGGCTCATCGCATCCTGGGGCTGTAGTCGGTCCCAAGGGTTGGGCTGTTCGCCCATTAAAGCGGTACGCGAGCTGGGTTCAGAACGTCGTGAGACAGTTCGGTCCCTATCCGTCGTGGGCATTGGAAGTCTGAGAGGAGCTGTCCTTAGTACGAGAGGACCGGGATGGACACACCGCTGGTGTACCAGTTGTTCCGCCAGGAGCACAGCTGGGTAGCTACGTGTGGTCAGGATAAGTGCTGAAAGCATCTAAGCATGAAGCCCCCCTCAAGATGAAACTTCCCATCACGTCAAGTGAGTAAGATCCCTCAGAGACGATGAGGTAGATAGGTCTGAGGTGGAAGCGTGGTGACACGTGGAGCTGACGGATACTAATCGATCGAGGACTTAACTAACTTACTTGGCATTGAATGGCGCTCTTATTTAGTTTTCAGGGTATAAAGCAAAAGCGTAAGCGCCCGGTTAGCGATGTACGGACTGAACTGAACCGCAGGAGATAAAGAAAACTCTTTGGGAGCGAAAGCGAATCGATGTTGCCTTATCGTACGGAGGTGAGGGAAGTCGCGCTAGTCGCTGGGCGCTGAAGCTGGATGTGGCTTGTCCTGTGAAAGAATAATACAAAGCCAATTTTATATTGCTTTCATTAAAAAAATCCTTGCATTTTTCACTAAAAATGCGTATAATAATTTTTGTCCGTAAAAATCATATAGCGTCTCAATCAGACTAAAAACACATGCATAGGTCTGGCAGCAATAGCGGAGAGGACACACCTGTTCCCATGCCGAACACAGAAGTTAAGCTCTCCAGCGCCGATGGTAGTTGGGGTTTAACCCCTGCAAGAGTAGGACGCCGCCAGGCATTTTCCTATATTTTTTTATTTTAAATTATTCCACAGTAGCTCAGCGGTAGAGCAATCGGCTGTTAACCGATAGGTCGTAGGTTCGAACCCTACCTGTGGAGCCATTTTTTTGCTTCCGTAGCTCAGTCGGTAGAGCACCACCATGGTAAGGTGGGGGTCAGCGGTTCGAGTCCGCTTGGGAGCTCTTCTTAAAAAGGCTTTTGCTCATTTGGAGCAAAAGCCTTTTTATACGGTCAATCTTTTGATTAGAATAAGGAAGCAGGGGATTGACCTCTTTTCCTCTGAAAATAATTTTCTCTACGTTCTGTACCAAAAACGTTGTTGGGCAATGGCGGAAGCAAAGTCTTTTCCAAAATCCGGATTGTTAGCGGCAAAAACGACACCGGCCAGATTATTCTGGTTAGACTTTGGGAAGAAAGATTGTCCAGTCGTTGCTACACCAATTGGTTTATAATGTTTATAGGTCATATTGATGAACTCCATAATATCTTGCCTGAATTTAGCTTCATTATCGGCTCTTCCGCCAACGACATAAATCGAGTCATACAATACCGGGTAAGTTGTTTTAAAGGTCTCGTTTACTTCAATTGTTGTACCATCAGATCCGGTAACTGTCCCCAGTTTCTCACTGATAATGTCCATAAACACACCATATTGCTGCAGGGTGTCGAGCGTTCTTCTTACCTCTTCACCGTTAAATCCATTGTCAATTAAGACACCAACTTTTTGTGTTGCAGCATAATGCGGCGTATTGGCCTGGCTAATCGCCGGAGAACTTTTTGACATAGGAACATTGGATCCCTTTGGCCGTTCAACACCAATATTATCGGCAATGATACAAGCCATCTCCCTGTCTACATTAGCCCAAAATTCCACATTTTGCTGCCTGGTTAATTTGCTCTTAACATATCCAAGGTGATAATTAAATGTGTCGATAAGGTCTTGTTTTTCAACAGTTGACAAGCTGTTCCAAAACAGCCGT
Organism: Lentibacillus jeotgali; assembly: GCF_000224785.1. GTDB lineage: Bacteria > Bacillota > Bacilli > Bacillales > Amphibacillaceae > Lentibacillus > Lentibacillus jeotgali. Next base: position 60,797 of record NZ_AGAV01000003.1, read on the forward strand.
GCCTGTGAAAAGTAATCATAGAACGATTCGCTTGGGCGTTCTCTCGTTATATGCCCGTCGACCTCTTCAGGATAATGCGCATATCCACCTTCCTCAGGTGGGGTTTCTGCAGGTGTATTGCCGGCTAAAGTATTGTTATGATAGTGTACAGAATCCACATCTATTCGATATTTTGAAAAGCCGTCCCGATTGTTAATGTTCGTTTCTGTGATAGGCTTATTAACGGGTATTTCATTAATATTACCTGTACCAAGCCGGTGGTAATCTGTATCTCTGTAAGCAAAAGCCCTTCCTTGTAAAACAGGATCACTCGTGAAGTCAATGCCTGGAACAAGCGTAGCAGGATCGAATGATGACTGTTCTTCTTCGGCGAAGAAATTCTCAACGAGGCGATTCAACGTCAATTTCCCGATAATTTCAACAGGAATGACTTCCTCCGGCCACAGTTTTGTATCGTCCAGAACGTCAAAATCATACTTGTATTCATCTTCTTCATCAATCAACTGCACACCTAATTCATACTCAGGATAGGCGCCGCATTCGATCGCTTCAATGATATCGCGGCGATGGAAGTCCGGATCGACACCGCCGATAATATTCGCTTCATCAAGCAGCAAGGAATGAACACCAAGTTTAGGTACCCATTTAAATCGGACAAAGGTTGATTGACCTTGTTCATTAATGAACCGGAATGTATTGATTGGCCACCCTGCCATCATACGCCAGCTTCTTGGACGTCCTCGCATGGACATCAGCCACATCACCATATGTGCTGATTCCGGATTGCTGATGACATAGTCCCAAAAATTATCGTGCGCAACAGTCGCTTGTGGTACATGAGTTTTCGGGTTCGGTTTAGCTGCATGTGTTACGTCCATAAATTTCATGGCATCTGCAAGAATAAAGACAGGGAATTGAAGCGCTAAATTATCATAGTTTCCATCTTGTGTATAAAACTTAGTTGCAAATCCGCGTATATCGACTGCTGTATCCTTTGATCCCTTATTTCCAATGAAGTTGGAAAATCGAGTGAACACAGGAGTTTTGCGACCGGCCTCTTGCAGAAAGTGTGCTCTGGTGACATGCCTCATTGATTTATATGTTTCAAATTCCCCATAAACTCCAAATCCTCTGGCATGAACCACTTTTTCTGGTATTCGTTCACGGCTGAATCGTGACTGCTTCCTGTAAAAGTGAAAGTCCTGAAATAATAATGGACCGCGTCTTCCTGCTCGTAAACTCCACCGGTCATTAGAAACCTTATATCCGGCATCATCGGTCATTTTTTCGCCTGGTCCAGTATTTTTTTCATAGTATTGCTCAAGCTGCTCTTCTTTGTTGTCTTCGTGATCTTTATTATAACCGTGTCCTCTTGAAGACTTGTTTTCGTTTTCGTCCATGGTATCACCATCCTTTTCAATCAATAATTGCCTAAGCTCCACTTACATTCCTATTCATTTTTTGAAAATGTATTCATTTATTTAGAGGTAGTATATACAGTTTTACGGCGGCAGTCTTGTATTTTTTTAAACATTCTTCTAATATAGGGGTTTAAACAGCTTGCAGGGCCATTAGAGGGAATTATGATAATTTAAGTGCTTCAGCTGTAAATGTTATTCATCGTGAAGAGACAGGAGGAAATTAATAATGGATGCTTTCCCGGTTCTAATCGTTATTGCTGTTGTTGTGACGGTTATGGAGGTTTTTGTGGCCTTTTATTTAATTAAAAGGCACGATATGAGTATGTGGCAATCCCTTTATACGTCATTGCCGGTAGTTGTGATTGTCTGGATCGCAGCATTTACGTATTCATGAGACGATCCCTATTTTCGAACTTTTTTCGTGTAATCAGCCTGTACACCAGGTATTGCACCAGGAATACAATAAATGCCAATATAGATAGATTCACATAATACCAGATACCGCTTCCCAATAAGTCCAGGGGAGTGCTTGCTGTCGGTGTGTGGGACAGATACAAATAATTGGAATTCAGGAACGGGTTAACCAAAAAGCCGATGACAGCAGCATAGATTAATAAGTACCCATAAGTTTTAAACAATGATTGAAATGTAATGGTTACATGATTGGAAGCCACCAAAAAAATACTGGTCCAGGAAATCGTGATATGGTGAATAAAGAATTTCAAATAACGATAATGCGGGAAATCGTAAAGCAATTCGGGTGTTGCCAACGCCAAAAACGACGGAACAAGTCCAATAAAAAATGTGATCTGGATTAACCGTTTATTGTGATTAATCAAAGCAATAGCGCCGGTAATCCCGGCGACACCGCACAGATGCAGAAACATGTGATCACCAAGACTCCAGATGCCATTCAAAGCAGTATACGTCTGATAACTCACTTCGGACAAAACCAGCAAACTGAAGAGACTCCAGCGTATGGTATTATAAAAGATGGAGTGTTTATGTAATTTTTTGCAAAGGAACGGAAGAGCAGCAGCTCCCAAAAAATAGATGAGCAATGCTGTTAAATGACTTGTCCCATATGCTATGAATGGTTCACCACTCACTTCTAAGAAGATGTCTTTCATCGTTTTCCCCTCGAATACAAGTTTTTTGATTCAGTGATCTGTGCAACTAATAACAAGTGGGGGCGAGGAGCCCCAATTGCCCAGGTGATTGAGATTTCACTTAATTATAAGACGGAAAGATGAAATTGAAAATAAAAATTTCGTTTTCCCCTTTACAAAAGCCCATAATCTTTATATAATAAAATTCGTCGGTTTACGACAATACATATTTCAAGTTATTTTTGCGCCATTTGTGGCCCGTTGGTCAAGTGGTTAAGACACCGCCCTTTCACGGCGGTAACACGGGTTCGAATCCCGTACGGGTCACCACCGGAGGATTAGCTCAGCTGGGAGAGCACCTGCCTTACAAGCAGGGGGTCGCAGGTTCGACCCCTGCATCCTCCACCATTCATTTTTACGTAAATGCCGGTCTAGCTCAATTGGCAGAGCAACTGACTTGTAATCAGTAGGTTGGGGGTTCAATTCCTCTGGCCGGCACCATTTATTTTTTTGTGTATAAAATTAAGCAATGTTAGTTACAATATTTACGGAGGGGTAGCGAAGTGGCTAAACGCGGCGGACTGTAAATCCGCTCCCTCAGGGTTCGGGAGTTCGAATCTCTCCCCCTCCACCATATTGTTTATTGGGCTATAGCCAAGCGGTAAGGCATCGGGTTTTGATCCCGTGATTCGCTGGTTCGAATCCAGCTAGCCCAGTCTTTTTTTATTTTAAGAAATTGTTTATTCTAAAGAGTACCATAATATTATACGAGCCATTAGCTCAGCTGGCAGAGCATCTGACTTTTAATCAGAGGGTCGGAGGTTCGAATCCTCCATGGCTCATTGGACTATATTTGAACATCAGCTTAATTACATAACACAGATTATACCAGGAGAAACAAAACAAGGTTGTTATGATATTAACAGCCTTGTTTATTTGCATTTTATGCTGTTTTTTTACATAATAGAAACAGTAAAATCACAAATAATGATATTCTCATATGAATGATTATTAAAGGATGAGACGGTTATGGAAACTTCCAGAATTCCTGGCTTTTATAACATGACAGTTGAAGAACGCAGGCGTCTGCTGACCAAAATGGAAAATCTAACGGATAAAGATGCCGGATACTTATTTTCCAAAGAACCATTGGCAATGGATACAGCTGATAATATGATAGAAAATGTTATTGGCACTTTTCAGTTGCCGTTAGGGTTAGGATTGAATTTCCTAATGAACGGGAAAGACTACTGTATACCAATGGCAATTGAAGAGCCATCTGTCGTTGCTTCTGCAAGTCATATTGCCAAAATAGTCAGGAATGCCGGCGGTTTTACAACTGATGCCACCAACCGTGTTATGACCGGGCAAATTCAGGTGGTCGGCTGTCCGGACTTTAATGAGGCAAAAGAGGCTTTGTTAAAACAAAAAAAATCATTGATTGAAGCTGCAAATAATGCCTACCCCAGCCTGATGAACAGGGGAGGTGGAGCTGAAGATCTAGAAGTTAGAATATTAAATGAGGAATCAGGGTCAAAATACAGTCAAATGCTCATCGTTCATCTCTATGTCAACACGTGTGATGCAATGGGCGCTAACATTATTAATACAATGGCTGAATCACTGGCTCCTGTCGTTGAGGGTCTGACGAATGGGAAGGTGTATTTACGTATTCTTTCCAATTACCCTGAGCGTTGTCTTGCTCGCGCACGCTGTGTTATTCCGCCGGATTTGTTGAAGACAGGTGATTTCACTGGTGAAGAGGTACGTGATGGGGTTATTCATGCTTATGAATTTGCCGCTTCTGATCCATACCGTGCAGTCACGCATAATAAAGGTATTATGAATGGGATTGATCCGGTCGTGATCGCAACTGGAAATGACTGGCGTGCGGTCGAGGCCGGGGCACATGCACATGCTGCTCGTGATGGTGTGTATACATCCATGACGGTGTGGTCCAAGGACGAGCATGGAAGTCTGGTTGGTGAATTGGAACTGCCGATGTCAGTCGGAATGGTGGGCGGCTCAATCAGAGTCCATCCGATTGCTAAATTGGCCCACAAAATATTGAATGTCGATTCGGCACGGGAACTTGCTCAAGTCATTGTGGCTGTCGGACTCGCGCAAAACCTTGGAGCATTAAAGGCATTAGCAACCGACGGAATTCAGAAAGGGCATATGGCATTGCATTCTCGTTCTGTTGCCATCGCAGCAGGAGCTACAGGGGAGATGATTGACATGATTTCAGAGCGGTTAATTGAAGAAAAGGAAATCCGTGTTGGAAAAGCTAAAGAATTGGTGGAAGAATATAAAAAATGAGTATAGAAAAAGCAACAACGTCAGTACAAACAGCCAGCGGTGTAGCTCATAGCAAGTTGATTTTAATCGGGGAACATGCAGTTGTACACGGACAGCCTGCAATATCGCTTCCATTTCCATTGGTTGGTGCAGAAGCCACTATTGATTACGTACCGGGCTCGGTAAAGATTGACAGTACGTTTTATCATGGACCGATCGAATCCGCTCCGGAATCTTTAAAGGGACTTACCTCCTGTATTAAAGCGACACTGGATCACCTTGATATGCCATGCGAAGACCTGCTGATCCAAATCAAATCTTCCATCCCCCCTGGAAAAGGACTGGGGTCAAGCGCATCAGTGGCAATTGCCGTCATCCGATCCTTATTTGCCTATGCTGATGAGAATTATGCAATGGAGGATGTACTGAGACTTGCGGATATTTCGGAAAAACATGCTCATGGAGAACCAAGCGGTATTGATACATTAACGATAACGTCTGAACTGCCGATTTGGTATAAAAAAGAAGAACCTATTGACCTGATTGAACCTAAAGGCGATTTTCATTTTATTGTAGCCGACTCGGGCAGAATGGGCGACACCCGTCTGGCGGTAGAATCTGTGGGTAATCTGATCCGAACAGCTCCGAAACGGATACAGTCCAAACTCGAACGGTTTGGTGAGTTCACACATCGGGCCAGAACGGCACTGGAAACGGCCAGCAAACATCTGCTGGGACAAATGCTCAATGAAGCACAGAAGGAACTGGAGGCGCTTGGTGTTAGTGATGCCGGATTAAACCGATTGATTTATTTTGCTAGGCAGGAAGGCGCATTAGGTGCTAAACTGACAGGCGCCGGCAATGGCGGCTGTATCATTGCTCTGGCCCAAAACGAGGTACATTCCAAACAGCTGTGCGAAAAGCTGAAAAAAATTGGTGCACATGCCGTGTGGTCATTTGCGCTCAGAAAGAAAAATCATTAGCTTTGAGTTTTAAAAAATGCCCGGTTCCGCTAAGAGGGTTATTAGGCATTCAAAATGTATAATTACTTTCTTGCTGCATAAGAGCAACTGATTTTTTATGCTGAGCGATAAGCCAAGTTTTCTAATCTGATTTTCGGCATATTTCCAAAAGGCAAAGGGGGCATAACATGAAAGCTACAGCTAAAGCCCATACGAATATTGCCCTTATTAAATATTGGGGAAAACGTGACGAATCCCTGATTCTTCCGATGAACAATAGTTTGTCGCTGACATTGGATGGTTTTTATACAACAACATCTGTTGAATTTCAGAACGACCTGAGTGCCGACCGTTTTTATTTGAATGGTCAGTTGACTGAAGGTGCTGAAAAACACCGCGTCACAGCATTTCTCGACCGTATCCGGGCTGCAGCAGGCGAGCCGGACGCCTTTGCCGAAATTCATTCTGCCAATCATGTTCCGACAGCTGCCGGCTTTGCATCATCCGCATCAGGGTTTGCTGCTCTAGCCGCAGCGGCTGCCAAGGCTATTGACTTATCGGTGAATCAGCAGCAGCTCTCTATTCTGACGAGGCAGGGCTCAGGATCGGCATGCCGGTCGGTATATGGCGGATTTGTTGAATGGGAGAAGGGCAAGTTGTCTGATGGCTCGGATTCGTTTGCCATCCCGGTAGCATCTGCCGATCATTGGGATATTAGGGTGGCCGCCGTCGTTTTATCATCTGCTGAGAAAAAAGTATTAAGCCGGGAAGGCATGAAGCGTACGGTGAACACATCTGTTTACTACCCGTCGTGGGTGGACAGCATTCCTGACGACCTTGCTGCCATAAAAGACGGCATTGTGGCAAAAGATGTTGAAAAAGTAGGCGAAATTGCAGAAGCGAACTGTCTGCGAATGCATGCGACGACTCTGGCTGCAAATCCCCCTTTCAGCTACTGGCAAAGCACGACTGTTTCAATCATACAGGCTGTACAGGACTTGCGGGCGGCAGGCGTACCAGCATTTTTCACCATTGATGCGGGGCCGAATGTGAAGGTTCTTTATACACCTGATTATGAAGAAAAGGTACGCAATACGCTCCGTAATATAGCCGGCGTCCATGATGTGAAAGTCAGCAAGCCCGGCGAAGGGATATCCTACATATAGGGGTTGAATATGTTGCCTGATTCAGCTTTAACGGTAAAAGTTCCTGGCAAACTAATGGTTGCGGGGGAATTTGCTGTCCTCGAAAAGTATCAGAAATTAGTTGTAATGGCAGTCAATCGCTTTGTTTTTGCAACATTAAAAGAAAGCAATGAAAACCGTCTTTCACTCGAGACCTTTGATTTGAATAATATGACATGGCAGTATAAAGTCGATGGCGTCCATGTCAAAACAAGCGACAAGCGTGTAAAGTTTGTGGAAGAGGCTATGACCGTTGTCTATACATATTTAAAAGAATACAATTTGAATCCTGCTCCATTTCATCTTTCGATCCGCAGTGAACTGGATGACGCATCCGGAAGAAAGTATGGGTTGGGATCAAGTGCTGCGGTTGTGACATCTGTGGTGGCAGCTATTTTGACTAAATATTTACCCGAAAAGCCGTCAGAAAAGCTGGTTTTCAAGCTGGCGGCCATTTCGCATGTGAAAACGCAAGGGAGCGGATCCGGTGCTGATGTTGCTGCTTCTTCTTATGGCGGGTTTCTTCAATATGCCTCATTTCAAGCTGACTGGCTTCGGGGAGCTTATTATGAGGGGGACAGCATTAGCGCACTCGTGAATAAGGATTGGCCTTACTTTCATGTCCGGCCAATAAGGCTGCCGGCAGAGTTGTATATGTGTATCGGGTGGACGGGTAAGCCTGCATCCACTCATGATCTGGTTCAGGGAATTACCAGGCTCAAGACAACTGATGTATCCTTATACGAACAGTTTTTGGCCGCTAGTGGAAGGGCGGTCAATACTTTCTTAGACGGAATCAGCGGAGAAGATCCTTCATCCATTATAGACGGAACAAAGCAAAATCGGGCGGCGCTGGCTGCTGTTGGCCGGTATGCCAATGTTGAAATCGAAACCCCCTTATTAAAAACATTATGTGACCTTGCAGAAGAATATGGCGGAGCCGGGAAACCGTCTGGAGCAGGCGGTGGTGATTGCGGTATTGCATTTCTTCCATCCCGTGAAAGTGCTGAAGAGCTGATGAAGGCATGGGAACAGTCAGGAATCAAACCGTTGGATATCGTTGGCTCTGAAGCCGGAGCGGTTAAAATATAATGCAGGATTGGCCCATTTGGGATAATCCTGCTTTTTTTCTGGACACAACCCCGTGAATGCATATATATACATTTTTTTGTCAGGTTGAGTCATTGCTTATATTTTGTCTAAAATGGTAAGCAGAGGAGGCTTATCAATGCAAAAGAATATGTCTATTATTGGTGTACCGATGGATCTTGGACAAAGCCGCCGTGGTGTCGATATGGGTCCAAGTGCCATTCGCTATGCAGGTGTCACGGAAAGGTTAGAAAATCTTGAATATAATATTAACGATTTAGGGGATGTGCCGGTTTCGCGTCCGGACAGCAAAGATAATGTACAGGGAGGTAATTTGCGCAATCTGCAGCAAGTATCTGAAAGCAATTTGACACTATCAGACATGGTCGATGAAGAGATCGGTCATAATCGTTTTCCGCTGGTGTTAGGCGGTGATCACAGTATCGCGATCGGCACTCTAGCAGGAACCGCCAAACATTATGAGAATCTTGGGATCATCTGGTATGATGCCCATGGTGATTTGAATTCAGGCGATACTTCACCATCAGGCAATATTCATGGGATGCCGCTGGCTGTAAGTCTTGGCATCGGTCATAAAAAGCTCACTAATATTTTGGACTATACGCCAAAAATCAAACCCGAAAATATTGTCATTGTTGGGGCACGCTCACTTGACCCGGGGGAAAAAGAATTGATAAAGGAAAAAGGAATTACAGTTTACTCTATGCATGAAATTGACCGTCTGGGCATGTCTCAGGTAATGGCGGAAACGATTGATTACTTAAAAGCCCGCACAGATGGTGTACATCTCAGCCTTGACCTGGATGGATTGGATCCGGAAGAAGCACCTGGTGTCGGTACACCTGTCATTGGTGGTTTGTCCTATCGTGAAAGCCATTTAGCCATGGAAATGCTGTCAGAAGCAGATATTCTGACATCCGCGGAATTTGTTGAGGTGAACCCGATCCTGGATGATAAAAATAAAACAGCAACTATGGCTGTAGGATTGATTGGTTCGCTATTTGGTGAAAAATTGAAGTAGTATTGGAAATAAAAGAGGTTAGGGACCGCTGCGGAAAATACTTCGCTAATTCAGATAAAAAACGCCGTATACTGAAAAGATCCGAATATGATTCGAAAACCAACTGAGAACGTTTGAATCATTGTTCGGATTTTTCTTTATTGTGTGTGTTCAAAAATTTTGAAACAACCTCTTATAACTCTTTTATCCAAGTTAGATCCTCATCAAGCCTGAGTGATAAGACTTCGAATTGGTATATGCCTGAGTCTCTATAACAGCCAGGGACTTCATGTCCCCTAAGCACCAACATTTCTGGCGTTATTCTTCAATTTTTTCTTATAATATTGAAAGATTATCCACAAAAGCTGCTCCTACTTTAGTATAATTAATAGTGTACAATTACCCATTTTATTAAAATGATAAGCCATTGATTAAAGTTTCACTTTACATATTTTTTTTGAAACCTTTAGCGGTATTAGTCCGTACGATTAATACCGCATGCTATGCGGAGGTACAGAAAATGAATTTGATAACCCAAGAAAAAATAAAACAGGTAAAGCGAGGAGACCAATCCGCTTTTGAAGATATTGTTTCCTTTTATCAAAATAAGATTTATCAGCACTGTTATCGGATGTTGGGTAATAAGCATGAAGCTGAGGATATTAGTCAGGAGACATTCATTCGTGCCTATGTCAACATTCATTCATTTGATGACAAACGCAAATTCTCGACGTGGCTGTACCGGATTGCGACCAATTTGACCATTGATCGAATCCGGAAGCGGAAACCGGACTACTATCTTGACGCCGAAATCAAGGGAACAGATGGATTGGATATGTACTCACAACTGGCAACCGACAGCCTGCTGCCCGAGGAGGAAGTGCAGGGAATGGAACTTCAGGATTATATTAATCAGAAGATCTCTGCTCTCCCTCCAAAGTATCGCAGCGTTATTATTTTAAGATATTTGGAGGAGTTTTCACTGCAGGAAATCAGTGACATATTAAATATTCCGCTTGGTACGGTGAAGACCAGAATCCATCGCGGTCGCGAAGCCTTACGGAAGAAGCTTCGTCATGTGTAAAGGAGTGTGATCGCATGAATTGCAGCAATGAAGCAGTGGAGCTGATGCATAAATATTTAGACCATGATTTGACCCTCGAAGAAGAACAGAGGCTGCGCAGACATCTGGAAGATTGTGATGCTTGCCAAAAGCATTTCCATGAACTTGAACGTACGATCAAACTCGTGCAAAATACGGAGAAAATCAATGCCCCTGCAGATTTCAAAAATAACGTGATGCAAAGCTTGCCGACTGAGAAAAAACGCGTTAAATATTCACGCTGGTTTAAAGCGCACCCTGTGTTAACAGCAGCAGCGATTTTCTTTATTTTTATGTTCGGCGGCATGTTTTCAACCTGGAATCAAGATAGCGAATTAGTTGTGTCCAAACAGGAAAACCTGGAAATCCGCGGTGATACTGTCATCGTTCCGGAGGGTGTCACTGTAGAAGGGGATCTGATGGTCAAAAATGGTGATTTACGGATAGATGGAACAGTCGATGGGGATGTCAGGCTAATCAATGGTGAGTTGATCGAAGGCGATACAATTGAAGGATCAGGCTTAATGGCCTCGGCAGGAGAGGTAAACGGTGAACTGCAACAGGTGGATCAGATGTTTGAATGGCTTTGGTTCAGCCTGAAGGATCTGGTGAAAAATATCTTTTCGCTGGGGCATATCCACCTGGCAGGCTGACAGAATGCTTATAAATATTTATACAGATAAACAAACCCGGGATGCCCGGGTTTATTATGTTTGCAGCCAGCACTTCTTCCTTCCTGAAAGCGCGTTAAATTAAATTTAAACGATATAATTAAAGGCAGATACGAAATATGATATAATGGGAAAGGTTCTGGCGTAAGATAGAAAGAGTACATATGCGGAAGGAAGTGTGAACATGCTTGATGGGGGGTTTGACCTTCTGGAACTGTTAAGAATCGGCGTAGATATAGCTCTCGTCTGGTATGTTTTATATAAAATCATTATGCTGATCAGAGGTACAAAAGCCATTCAACTGTTAAAAGGCATTGTAGTTGTTCTGCTCGTTTGGGGCATCAGCATTGTATTAGAACTGCATACAATCCAATACCTGACAAACCAGGTCATAAACTGGGGTTTTGTTGTCATTATTATCCTGTTCCAGCCTGAGCTGCGAAGGGCTTTGGAGCAGATTGGCCGGGGTAGCCTTTTCTCAAGGGGGTCAAGATCTGAGGAAGAAATACTGGAGCAGAAGATTGAAGCGATCGCGCAATCTTGTCAGTACATGGCTAAACGCCGCATTGGTGCACTGATCTCCATTGAGCGTGAAACAGGGATGGGTGATTATGCCGAGACAGGTACCCTAATCAATGGAAAGCTGACCCATCAATTGCTGACAAATATTTTTACACCGAATACACCACTCCATGATGGTGCTGTCATCATAAAAGATGAAGAAATTTTTGCAGCAGCCTGCTATCTCCCTTTATCAGAAAGCCCGTTCATTTCCAAAGAATTGGGCACGAGGCACCGGGCAGCGATGGGAATAAGCGAGGTTACTGATGCGATAACAATTGTTGTATCCGAGGAAACCGGGAATATATCTGCAACAAAAAACGGCGAATTAAAACGGGATCTCGATCAGGAGGGACTGCGCAGCTACCTTCGGGAGAATTTATCGTCATCCATGAGAGCCTCTGAATCCAAGTCTCGAAATCGGAGGGGGCAAGATAATGGATAATTGGTTTAAAAGTCCATGGTTTGTTCGTGGCATTTCGTTAGCCTTTGCAATTGCGTTATATGTATTTGTACAAGTTGAGATAGGCCAATATCAAAATGATTCAAGGCTTTCAACAAATACAAGTGCTGACGCTCAGACAGTTGAGGATGTACCGGTCAATATCCGCATCGATGAAGAAAAATATGTTGTCAGTGGTGTGCCTGAAGCTGTTACTGTCACCCTTGAAGGGACAACAGGAACACTGACGGCTACAGCTCAGCAGCAGAATTTTGATATATACGTTAATCTGAAAAATCTGGAGCCTGGCACACATACTGTTGATCTGCAGCATACCGGAATCCCTGATGAATTAAATGCCTATATTGAACCAAAAACAATTGAGGTAACAATTGAAGAGCGGGCGTCAGAAGAATTTGATGTTAGCGTTGACCATTTTAACACCGATCAGCTACCAGATGGATATGAAATCGGGAAATCACAGACAGATCCTGGACAAGTTACCGTTACAAGTTCACAGGAGGTCATTGAAAATATCGCCATTGTTAAAGCGTTTGTTGATGTAGCGGAAACAACAGAATCAATCGAGAGCAGAGAAGCACCGGTTAAGGTTTATGACGCCAGCGGAAATGAACTGAATGTTCGGATTGAGCCTGAAAGTATTAGTGCTTCAGTTGAAATTAATAACCCGAATAAAAATGTCCCTGTCAGTGTGGAGACAACTGGAGAACTTTCGGACGGATACTCACTCGCATCCATTACTGCGGATACAGATGAGGTAACAGTATTCGGGACAAATGAGGTGTTGCAGAATATCGAAGAAGTTTCGACCGAGCCTGTTGATCTGTCAAACATAACGGAGTCAGGTACGGTTGAAGTCGGTCTTAATTTGCCGGACGGTGCAAGCGTACCTGATTCAGAAACAGTTGAAGTAACTGTTGAACTGGAACAAACAAGAACATTTGAAGCAGTTCCAATTAATGTTGAAAATCTTGGTGATGGACAAGACATATCATTTATAGAACCTGAGAACCAGGAAATGGATATAACAGTGACAGGAAATCAGGAAGAAGTGAGTAATCTGTCAGCAGATGACTTTAGTATTTTGATAGATGCAGAAGGGCTGGACCCTGGGGGACATGAGGTTCCCATTACCATCGAAAGTCCCGACGGCATCGAGGTAGATGGAGAATTCGAACAAGCTGACGTCGAGATTTCGTAATGGATCTGGAATAGACATTTAAGTTGATTATTCACAAAGCTTTATCCCGGACAGCTTTTTGGATAAGTTACAGTAGCTGTTACATGGATATAAAGGAGAGTTTATCAAGATGGGAAAATATTTTGGAACAGATGGTGTCAGAGGAATTGCTAACACAGAATTGACATCAGAGTTAGCATTTAAACTGGGCCGGTTTGGCGGCTATGCATTAACCAAAGGCACCAATAAGCCCAAAATTATGGTGGGACGTGACACACGTGTTTCCGGAAATATGCTGGAAGGAGCGCTTGTTGCCGGATTGCTTTCGATTGGCGCCGAGGTTATGCGGCTAGGTGTTATTTCAACACCGGGTGTAGCTTATCTGACAAAAGCCACGAAGGCAGAAGCAGGTGTGATGATTTCCGCATCGCATAATCCTGTCGAGGATAATGGTATTAAGTTTTTTGGACCTGATGGCTTCAAGCTGTCGGATGCCGAAGAGGATGAAATTGAAAAGCTGATGGATGGCGAAGATGACCTGCCACGTCCGATCGGCTCGAATATCGGTGTGATGAACGATTATTTCGAAGGCGGCCAAAAGTATCTTTCGTTCCTGAAAGATACGATTGATAATGAGTTTGAAGATATTAAAATTGCACTGGACTGTGCGCATGGTTCAACCTCAAGCCTGGCAACACATTTATTTGCTGATTTAGAAGCGGACATAGTGTCAATCGGTTCCTCGCCGGATGGCCTGAATATTAACGATGGCGTTGGCTCGACCCATCCGGAAGCTTTACAGGAATTTGTAAAAGAAAAAGATGCCGACCTTGGTCTTGCCTTTGATGGGGACGGTGATCGTCTAATCGCAATAGATGAAAAAGGAAAGATTGTTGACGGTGACCAGATTATGTATATCTGCGGGAAATATATGAATCAAAAAGGCCTCCTGCGCCATAACACTGTTGTTTCTACAGTTATGAGCAATCTTGGATTCTATAAAGCGCTTGAGGAAAACGACATGCGCAGTGATAAGACATCAGTCGGCGACCGTTATGTCATGGAAGAAATGCGCAAAGGCGGCTATAACCTTGGCGGTGAACAATCCGGCCATGTTATTTTCCTTGATTACAATACAACCGGCGATGGCATGCTGACTGCCTTGCAGCTGGTTAATGTAGTCAAAGAATCCGGTAAACCGCTGTCTGAACTTGCCGAAGAAATGGAAGTTTACCCGCAAGTGCTGAAAAATGTCAGAGTTGTTGATAAGCACAACGCTATAACGAATCCAAAAATCCAGGAAGCAATCGACCGTGTGGAGGAAGAAATGGCTGGGGAGGGCCGTGTGCTTGTACGGCCATCCGGGACTGAACCGCTCGTCCGCGTCATGGTGGAAGCGCCAACCAAGGAAGACTGTGAAAAATACGTCGATCAGGTAGCAACAGTAATCGATGATCTACTTGGCATGAAGGAATGAGATGATTTATGATAACTGCTCTCCGGAAAAGGGGGAGCAGTTCTTTAGGATAAATGAAAAATCACCAGGCATCAGCAGCATATGACAATCTTTTTAAACATTCGCCCCTGTTTATGCCACACCATTTGCGGTATAATTGTTATATAAATGGAATAATTCAAACACTTTGTCAAGGGGGAATATGATGATCACGTTTCCGAAACCGACTGTCGAACAGTTTTTCCGTACATATGTTATAACAGGTTTTGATGTCAGTCCGAATGAAGAGCGGCTGATTTTTAGTTCCAATTTAGACGGCAATATGAATTTATGGGCAATGGATCTGCCTGATACATATCCATATTTATTTGCTCATCAGGATGAATCGTGCAGTTTTATCAAGTTTGATCCGAAAGGCCGTTACGTGTTAGCCGGCTTTGACCGGGATGGTGATGAAAACCATCAAATCTATGCAATTCCGTATAATGGCGGTATGGCAAAACCGATAGTAACAGGCGATCCACAAGAAAAATACTTTTTCACTGACTTAAGTGATGACGGTGAACGAATCTACTATATGACATCAGAAGAGAATCCGTCATTCATGAACGCCCGTGTTCGCAATTTGGAAAATGATTCGGATACATTGCTCAATATAGGCGAGGTGTCACCGACCGAGCTGGCAGCTGTGTCCGATGATGAACAAGCCTTTGTGTACTTGCGCGCATTTGCTAATACGTATGTCACAGGCTTTGTCAAACAAGGAGAAGAAACGTATGATTTAACACCCGATCCGAAAAGAATCCATGTTACATTTGATCCAGTCTTTGTTGCTCCAAACACAGTTTATTTCATAACGGATTTTGAAAGTGAATATAATTACGTTGCAAAATTTGATATCAATAATCAAACGTTTTCCAAGGTGCTGTCGGTAGAACATGAAAGTGTTGAGCAGCTGAAATTCAGCAAAGAAAAGAACACGTTATACCTTGTTACTGAAAAAGGTGTGACCGATATACTCTACCGGTATGAAATGGAAACGGAGAAGCTGGTCAGATTGTCAGCGCCGGTCGATGTGATCGAACAACTTAAAGTGACCAAATCGGGTAATCTATATATTTTGGGAAGAAGTGCAACAGCGCCACATAATATTTTTCGATCAAAATTTGGTGAGAACTGGAAGCAGCTGACCAACAACCGGGTGCTCGGGTTAAGTAGCGATGATATGGTAATACCTGAAGTGGTTTCGTATCAGTCGTTCGACGAAATGGAGATTGAATCATTATTGTTCAAAGCCAAACCGGAGAACGATAATGGTTATACCATCTTTTGGCCGCACGGTGGACCACAGGCTGCCGAACGGAAGTCGTTTCGCTCGATGTTTCAATGTTTGCTGAACAGGGGTTATACGATTTTTGCACCGAATTTCCGGGGAAGCACAGGTTATGGCTCATCTTTTGTCAAACTGGTTGAACAGGACTGGGGAGAGGGGCCACGTCTTGATTGTGTTGCCGGAATCGAGTGGCTGTTTGAAAATGGTTTCAGTGACCGCGACAAGCTGTTCCTCGTCGGGGGGAGTTATGGCGGCTACATGACCTTGCTCTTGCATGGGCGCCACCCGGAATATTTCAAAGCATGTGTCGATATTTTCGGCCCGTCTGATTTGTTCACGTTCGTCAATTCAGTTCCGGCGCATTGGAAGCCAATCATGGATCGATGGCTTGGTGATCCTGAGCGTGATAAGGAACGTTTTGAAAAGGATTCACCCGTTACCTATCTTGAGAGTATGACAAAGCCGATGCTTGTCATCCAGGGTGCAAAAGATCCGCGTGTTGTTAAAGAGGAATCCGATAATATTGTTGCTAAACTCCAGGAAGAAGATCGCGATGTTGAGTACCTTGTCTTGGAAGATGAAGGCCACGGATTTTCAAAGAAAGAAAATGAAATTAATGTTTACAAACGAATGCTGGACTTTTTGGAAAAGCATAAGGATTGAAAAGAGAGGTGAAGCCAAATTTGGCTCCACCTCTCTTTTGTTGCAATAAAAATCATTAAGTATGCAAAATGGAACGGCTCTTCTCACTATAGCTTATTCCTTAATTAATTCCCACCTGATCGAATCCGTCAGCTGCTGCCTGATGCTCTTCGCTTTCTTCGCCATATATGTCGATGGCTGACTGGACAACTGCCTGTCGGGCATGGCTGAAGTTTGAAGTTGGTGTCAGATAGGCTGTCAGGGCACGATAATAGATTTGCCCTAGCTTATCCTTGCCAATCTGCTGACCAGTGATATATGCTGCATGGTTAATAATCGATGAGTTGATGTGGACGCCGCCATTATCAAGATTTGACGGTAAATCATAGTACTCATCCATGTGTGATGGATATTTTCCCTCACCATTTCCATACGGGACATAATCTTCATCAACATTATATTTGCCTGGATCACTCAGACTTCTTAGGGAAACACGTCCATCAGCAACGGCTTCCGGCCCCATGATTTCTTCTCCGATTTCCCAGTCCTCTTCGTCAACAATTGCACCGAATATATCGGCAAACGCTTCATTTAATGCCCCCGGCTGATTACGATAAACAAGGTTGGCAGAGTGTGTGATCACCCCATGTGTCATTTCATGTGCGGCCACATCAAGACCTGCTGACAAAGGAACCATGTACGAGCCGTCACCATTGCCATACGTCATGTGGCGCCCATTCCAGAAGGCATTGTTAAAATCAGTTCCGAAATTAACATATGAAATAATCGGCATTCCTTCGTCATCGAGTGAGTTTCTGCCGTGTTCTTCCATATAATAATTATAGACTTTCTCGGAATTATAATGGGCATCTACGGCTGGACGAAGGTTCTCAGCCTTCCACGATGAGCTCTGGTTTGTTACAAGTTCACCTGTGTCGGAATCATATGTGTATATTCCTTCAAGACCTTCATGGGATTCATCCTGCAACACAAATGAAGTGCTTTCCCGCGGCTGGGTAACCCTTGTTGTATGTAATTTGCGTTGGTCACCCCAATAACCTGTTCCGACACCTTTATGAAAGCTGCCATCTGCGGTAGCTATTGTATTATATTGATCAATAACCTTTCCGTTTTTCGCATCAACCATGACGAACCAATTGGCGGGCTGATCACCAAGATAGGTCACGTTGACTTTATAAGCCAGATGAGTATTACCATTGAATGGATAAATGACAAGTTCTGATTCTGGGTCGTAATTCATATTATTGGGTGCATTCACAGATGACGTTGCGATCTCGATTGCTTTTTCGCTGGTCAGTTCAGGAGTTGTAGCAATTGTTTGCTTTGCTATTTGAGGGTTGTGCGAACCGTTTGTGGAAACGATTTCGTTATCTCCATTGTAGTGAACGATAACTTCGGCACCTTCAACTTTCACCCCATTTTTCACTTGATTGAAACGGACATGGGTCATGCCCAGATCGTCTTTTTGTACATCTGTCGCTTCCAGGTTTTCTTGTACATTTTGGATACCTGTTTTGTTTTTATTTTTCGCCAAATAGTCCAGAGCATTGGATGCATTGTTTTTATTATGGTTCTGGGCAAACCTTTCTTTAACAAAGAATGGGACGTTGGCATTTTCATTCCAAGCTTTGTCAGACGTAATGTTTGCATTATCTGAAGGCGAGATGACAGACGCTTCACTGACTGAAACGGATCCAAGCAGGAATGCTGTGGTTAGGAAAACACTGGCAAAATACTTTTTCTTCAAGCAAACCCCTCCTAATAGATTTTATAAAGTTTAGTATAGTGTAATAGATTGGATATAACATGAGGAGATGGAATGATTTTAATAGTGTGAATATTGATCGCAAAAAACTAGCTGTACATATTATAAAGGTCTTTGTGATACTTTCGGCCGGGGTCTTAAGTCGTGATGGAACAGTCATGTATCAATGTGTGTCCGGCAGACGGAAAGTTCTTCTCACTCCTATAATCGAATTCAGGACAGAAAAAGTGGCATCCGAAAGAAATTCTCTTCAGAATGCCACTTTTTCGTTGTTTATTTCGATTATAGAAGCAGAAGGGAGAGTTAACTATTTAATATTTTCTGACATGTCTCTATTGCTGTTTCAGTGGATTTGATTAGTTCACTGTTGCGATCATCTGCTCTTAGTTCCAGAGCCTTATGAAAGTAATCGAGTGCTTCACGGTATTGCTTCTGGTCAAACAGGTTTTTACCTTGATGTTGATAAGCAAAATCCTGATACTCAGCGTAATCCGGATCATTTTCAGCTGTTTCGAGCAGCTCACCAAACATTTTATTGGATGTAGCAAAATCGTTATGCCATTGGTATGTACTAGCCAGACGAAGCTGATTGACAAACACGCTTTGATTTCGGCCTAATTCACGGAAAATGACGATTGCCTGATTAAGATGCCGCTTGCTCTCTTCCAGTTCACCGACAATGCGTAAAAAAGTACCCAGCAAACCGTGAGATTTACCTTTTTCCGCTTTGTCCAGGGTCTCGTCGTTAAGCTGTTTTTGAATATACATCATGCCATAAAGCATATCCATTTTGTTTAAAGGCATTTCCCTTAAATTCGGCCCAAATTTAAATCTCATATCGTGCGGAATATCTGAAATATTCATCACAATTCTCCCTCGTACTTTTTTCTTTAAGTATACTAGTTAATGACCTTAGCGGCACACATTGTGCTTCAAAAAGACATACACTTAAAACAACACCCCTTTTAAAAAGTAATTGACCAAGGCGCCCTGACTCGGTTAAAATGTAGGAGGCCTCGATTGCCAATGGGGTTGATTTAAAAATAGAAAGGAGAGCAGGGATTAAAGCATAATAAGCGCCTGGACTATTTTCCGATCGGAAGTGAAAATAGTTGACGAGGAGGGGGTTATCGAATTGATCGGCGGATACCCCCCGACTGTACATCTCAGTCGTATGCTTTTTCCGAAAACAGCGAGGCGACTTGCTGTACAAAGGTTAAAGCAAGATGACAGCAGTAACAATCACGAGAAAGGGGCAGCAAACGCCCCATAGTCGAGAAGAACTGTTTTTGCATTGATTGCTGCTTTTTTGTTTAAAGGATAGGAAGCTTTGCCTGAAGCGGGTTCGAAATTCAGTCAATGATAAAATGCAGCACTCTATAAGAAAACAGCCTGAATGATAGAGGTCGTTTGTTGCCCCTTTAACCAAGGAGGAAACAACGATGTGTGGAATTGTAGGGTATATCGGATATAATAATACAAAGGAAATTTTACTGAACGGACTGGAAAAGCTGGAATATCGCGGTTATGACTCAGCAGGAATTGCGATGTTGGATGATAACGACATTAACTTGTTCAAAGTAAAAGGACGGATCGCTGCATTGCGCCAGCGTGTCAATGATACAGCTGCGTCGACGATGGGGATCGGACATACACGCTGGGCAACACATGGCGCGCCGAGTGCAGAAAATGCACACCCGCATCAAAGCACATCCGGCCGCTTCGTGCTGGTTCATAATGGCGTCATTGAAAATTATCAAGAACTGAAAAGAGATTATCTCGACGGCATCGCTTTTGGCAGTGAGACGGATACCGAAGTCATTGTACAGCTTGTCGATAAAAACGCTGAAAAATACGGCGATACAGCAGAAGCGTTTCGTCAAACGATAAATCTCTTGAAAGGTTCGTACGCGATTGGTTTAATCGATAAGCAAGATAAGGAAACGATTTATGTGGCTAAAAATAAAAGCCCATTGCTCGTTGGGCTGGGCGACGGCTTCAACGTTGTCACCAGTGACGCCATGGCAACATTGAAGGAAACAGATCAGTATCTGGAAATTTTTGATCGGGAAGTCGTACTTGTGAACCGCAATTTTGTGGAAGTGCAAAAACTGGATGGTACTGCCGTGACCCGAAGCCCGTTTACAGCGCAAATTGATGTAAGCGACACGGAAAAGGGCACATATCCGCACTTTATGCTTAAAGAAATCGATGAACAACCATTTGTCATGCGCCGTATTATCCAAGAATATCAAGATGAACATGATCGTCTGAAACTCGATCAGGATATACGCAGTGCCATGAAAACGTGTGACCGTGTCTACATTATTGCAGCGGGAACCAGCTACCATGCAGGACTCGCCGGTAAACGGTTACTGGAAAAAATGGCCGGAATACCGGTAGAAGTGCATGTGGCCAGTGAATTTTCCTATAATACGCCGCTTCTGTCAGAAAAACCGTTATTTGTTTTCATTTCTCAGAGCGGTGAAACTGCCGACAGCCGTTCGGTATTAGTTAAAATTAAAGAAATGGGACATCCGGCGCTGACAATTACGAATGTGCCCGGATCCACCCTTTCTCGTGAAGCAGACTTTACGCTGCATCTTCATGCAGGACCGGAAATTGCTGTTGCTTCGACAAAGGCCTACTCAGCACAGATCGCGGTATTGGCGATTCTGGCAGTCGATACAGCACGGGCAAAAGGTTTCGAACTGGACTTTGATCCATTGCAGGAACTTGCTATCGCTGCGAACGCGATGGAAGTACTGACAGAGCAAAAAGAAACGATTGAAGAGCTGGTCCGGGACAATCTTGGAACAACCCGGAACGCTTTCTTCATTGGCCGTGGCAGTGACTATTTTGTCTGCCTGGAAGGTGCACTTAAACTGAAAGAAATCTCTTATATTCAGGCGGAAGGATTTGCCGGCGGAGAGCTCAAACACGGAACCATCGCATTGATTGAAGAAGGAACACCGGTCATTGCACTCGCGACTCAGGAAAACGTCAACTACGCCATTCGCAGCAATGTGCAGGAAGTCGTTGCACGCGGTGCCAATGATATAATCTTTAGCATGAAAGGATTGGAACGGGACACCGACGCATTTGTCGTTCCGCAAGTGCATGAACTTCTGGCACCTTTAGTTAGTGTTGTGCCAATGCAGCTGCTTGCCTACTATGCAGCATTGCACCGTGATTGTGACGTTGATAAGCCAAGAAATTTGGCTAAAAGCGTAACGGTGGAGTAAATCAAATAACAAGTAATTTGTGGCTTTGAGATAAAATCGGGATATTTTAAAAAGCTGCAAATTTTGTCTCCCCCCCTTTGGATAGACATTGCCCAAAGGGGGTTTTATGGTAAAAATAACATTATGATATACAACAAGGTGTGGCTTTGAAATAAAGCTTGATAATTTATAAAAGAGTTTGATAAATTATGTTGACAAGCCGTGTTATGACAATTCTACAATAGGGCCATTTTGTTGAATAAGGGGGAAGATACTTTTTTATCACATATTTATAGTGTATTGCTTTCAAAAGTATGCGGTTATGTTGATTAGAAATACATTTGACTAAGGAAAAGGCTGATCATGGGGGCAGCCTTTTTGTAAGTATCCTTTTTAACAAAAATCCCACAAATAAACCCGGGAGTACGCTTAGCATTGAAAGCCAGATGGGCCCCAACAATACCCCAAATAGCATTAGTTTTGGTGAATAGATCGTACCTACAGTCACAAAATAGGCCGAAAAAACAAATGGCAAAAAAGAATAAGGTTCTTTTCCTCCACCAGCATCTTTGAAAGCATCCCATATTGCAAAAAAGTATAAACAAGGATAAAACATCAACCATCCATATTCTGTTTGGTACATAGCTTCTTCGATATTACCGTGGAAACTTAAGATAATTATTTTATTAAAATTTGATTGAACATTAATCAAAAATTCCAATCCAATAAAAAGAAAGCCTTTAAAAAGCTTACGGTTTAAAATTTGACCGATACCTGGTAATGCGATGCTCCAAAAGAGTTTTTCATACTTATTATTTTGATTCATATTATCTTGTCCTAAGTTATCATAGATTTTTTACATTGCTTTTTTCCTCCATTTAAGTATGGATTAAGCATCACGCCTAGATTATTTGCCCTGTCCTTTTGATAATTTTGTTCTGTCCGTTGCTTGAGGGGGTTCTTCCATCCAACCGTGTTTTATCATTATTTTCCCTCCGTCTTTGGCAAAATCAAACGTGTTGGTCATAATTGTTCCCATTTTTAAAAGTAGGTCATTTCGAAAGCTAAAGGCTGCGCCTACTGAGTTACCTCCCAAACCGAATATCGATAGCAAATGTGTCATATACATCATAATTTTGTCGGAAAACGGTGAAATGGTTGAATTGGTTACAATTCCTGACCATGTGGAAGGCGCGCTTGTGTATCACTTTCCAGTAAAAGATCATTCATTATTGACACTTGCTTTTCCGCAAGTTCTTTTCCGCGTTGAAAATATTATTTGACATCAGGGTTTTCAGCAACCTGTGCAAAGCCCGTCATCAATTGTGTTCCTGTAATGTTTACTTCTAGTGCCTGATACACTAAGCCAATTTCAACTGTATTAAGTACACGTTTTTTCCCAAAGGGATTCAAGCCACTGCTATAACTTGTGTCTTGGACGAATTCAATGTCGTTAGGCATGGGAACGCTGGGAGGACGTGCTACAACACCTTTCTTTAATAGACACTGTGTGCTTGTTATAAATCGTTTGACTATCCGATGTAAAGTCGTGATATAAGTTGTAGATATCCTCGCGATAAGACATACCAGAGTGCAAAGCATAAAGGCCAATCAAAATCTTGGCAAAAAGGCGTACAGTCATCAAATAAAAATTATCATCAAACAAATGCGGGGCATGTTTGTCAGTATCTTTTTCCCTAAAGGCAACAGGAATTGGAACCCCTTCATTCTGAAAAATGTTTAATAGTGTTTATATTTTTCGTTTCAATATCAAGGGCAGATTGGAGAACATCTTGGATTTCCTTATCGTCGGAACTTGTAAAAAAACGGTTCATAACATGTAACGCCATTGATTTTTCTTGATAGGCTTGCCACAGATTTCCTAATTCTGTAGATGATAAAGGTATGTCAGCCATGTTAGACCTCCTAATCAAAATGTTTTATATTATTATGTACATCCTTTTCCTTCCCTCTATTTATTTCGGTTTTCTTAAAATATTGCTGTTTTTCTAGTTTTTCCTACCACATTTGATGAAGCCATCTGATAAGGTTGGGTAATATACGCTCATTTTGGAAAATTATGGAATAACATAATTAATCCAAACAAGCTTAGTAACCATATTTCAGAAAACTAAGAATAATGTACCGTATGATCGCACCTTTGGATCTCCACATTGAACATGGCGGTGGATCCTCCCATTTCTCTCGGCGTCATGCGCGTAAATTCCTGTGTTCAACCTTACCATGTGTGGATGCCGGAAATGCTTTTTAAGTGGGTCTATGCCCTAACGGAGTAAATATCGACCGGCTAATCCGTGCTTCAGATGTAATAGAATCTAGACAAATAGACAGCGTATTTTCTTTTCGTATAACTTCCGCATTTCCTGTATATCATTCATTATTTGGTTTTGCCGGGGGCATAGCCTGTTTACAAGCCATCCCAATAGACATCATCACTCGAGCATTGATCAGTATTAACACGTTTTAGACCGGCAATCCGTTCATTTCTGTAACCTGTCTAATCAAGCTGCTTCCTGCAGGGATTTCAATTGGGGAATATCCCTCATCATGCGCTTGCCATCGAATACACAGTTGCGAGTCCCCATGACATAAAAGATCTTGATGAGTTTCCGACCAAGTGCTACAAACGATTCCTTACCTGTCAGCGGATTGTTTGCTCGATTTTTATAATAATGATGCAGCTGTTTGAAACCTTCGTTATTAGCCGATAAAGGACGCGCAGCCAGGTATAGTATGGATCTCAAGCGACGGCGGCCACGTTTCGTAATCGTTGTTTGACCCTTAAAAATTCCCGACTGGTTCAACTGAAGATTATATCCCGCTAATTTAATGATTTGGCGTGGATCTTTATAATTGGATAAATCACCTACTTCAGCGAAAAAACCGGCAACGGTCATGACGCCAATCCCTTTTATCGCGATCATTTGACTGGCCCCGGGAACCTGGCGAACAAGTTCTTCCAATCGTGCTTCATGGGCCTCGATACGTTCCTCTATGGCCAAATACTGATCGATTAAATAACTGATTTCCTGGCGCGCCATGGCCAAGCCAACGGTGAGACCTACACTCGTTTCAGCCGCATGCTTAAGTGCTCGAACACGCTTGATTCCAACGCCACGCTTTGCCGCCACTTTTACTTCCACCATTAATTCCTCTTCCGAACATGATGCGATATCTGCTGGCAGATAACCTTTTTTCAAGAAATGGATCGGTGTTTTCTTGGTCCAATCCTTAAAAACGCTTGTAAACTCTGGGAAATAACGATCCAGCGCATTTTGTACTTGTGCTTTGATCGATGATAAATCTTTCTGCATCATGTCATGAAGCTTCATGCCTTCACGCAATTCGGCATAAATGCCTTCAGGCAAAATGGGATCATGATATCGTCCCGCCCGCACGACCTGTGCAATGACTTTCGCATCTTTTGTATCATTTTTTGTTGGCGAGTCATCATCCAACTCTTTTGTGCGGTTGACTTTGGTTGGATTAACAACCACAGCGTGTAATTCCTGGGCCGTTAAATAGTAAGCCAGATTCAGCCAATAATGCCCGGTTGGCTCCATTCCAAAAATAAGGTCGGGACGATTCGTTTCCTCCGAAAGGTTTTGCGTCCAATCCAGCAATTCTTTAAAACCTGTTAGGCCACTCTCAAACACCAATCGTTTGGCCAAGTCGCGTCCACGATCATCAATTGCACGTGCGACATGTTTGTGTTTTGCCACGTCGATTCCGATAATGAGTGTCTCGTCTGTGATTTGCTCTAAGCGATTATTTTGTGTAAAATCCATTGTAGGAGTCCTCCTTGGTATCTAATTTCGAGGTCATTGCAATGACACTCTCTATCGTACCAAGAGGGCTCTATTTTTGTATAATTGATTCTACGCCCATATAACCTCAAATTTCTTTATATACAGGAATGCTTTTTATTAGGTATTTTCCTCGTGGGTGATTCCAAAATGCCAATTTTTGTTTACAACAGGAGTTTTTAATCATAGTTAGGCAATACGAACGGGCGCAAGAGTTGAATAGCTGACTGTCAATTAAGTTCTTTTTGCTGTTCTTACTCAGCTATAGGGTAGGACTACTGAAATTGGATTTATACAGCAAACAATTGCCAGTGTTAAAAATCTACTGCCAACATAATGTATAACGATTTTCAGTAAATAGGAACTCTTTGCTGTAGTAAAGAGATATGTAGTTGGGAAAAAATATGTCAGTGAAATAAGGGAGTTTGTAAATTCCAAACTAAGTGTATTTAAGGAATGAATAAAATGAATGTTACATTGTTTCTGGTCTTTCACTTAATTATAGGTTTGGTTTTAATCTACTTTTACGGAAATTTACCTAAAAGATTAACTGCATTTCTGACTGTGGTTTTTGCTATGAGCTTTATTTACTTTGGATCGGTTATTATGAAAATGTATTCATAGCTTATGGGCTTTACTCCGATATATGTGTAACATCAACATTTGAATTGGTATAAAAAGTAAAACATTGATTAAACAATGTTTTTTAGACGTCCGATAACAGATATTATCGTACATACTCCCCCCTTAATTCTGATTCTTAATGTCCGTTAAGGTGCAACATAAAAGGTGAACCACTAAATTTATAACGATTATATCCGTAATTTGGAATGGTGAATGTAGATTTTGTCTCAGACATACCCCAATATGTTCATCACCTATATACCGGCCACGGATATAGGGAAAGAACACATTCATGATCTCTATACGCTTCGCTGGCAAATTGGCGTGTCCAGAAGGACACAACATCTAGTCGGTGAAAGTCCGACCGGGAGAAAAGACTCCAATCCCGTAGCCTGAGAGACACCGCGGAACGAAAGTGAACCGGTGAAGCCCTCTGACAAACATTCTAAAGGAATGCGGCAAAACTTCAGGTTGTAACGCACAGTGAACGCAGATGTAGCCTCGTTACACGCAAATCCGGTGGCTGAGACGGTCGATAACGTGCGAAAGCAGCAGGAACTGACTGAAAAGAGTCTGAAACAGTAGTTCCCACCGGCGGGGTATCAGCGGCGACATGAAGGGAAAGATGATGTGGAAACTGGAGAAGCCCTCGACACCCGGTGAAGAAATCTCATCGAGGAGGCTGTCCTTATAACCGTGAATGGGAAATGGGACTAGCAGGTGTCAGGGTGGCGGAACGGATTGTAGTACTGAAGATACGCGTGCAGCAAAACACGCGAGGAGGGAAGAATCCGAACCTGTAAACAATTCGTGTGACCGAAGGAGGTAAGGGTGCCATGACAAAAACACCCATCAACTTACAGGAACTAAGGCAGCGAATTTATCAAAAGGCGAAGGCTGAACCTACGCATCGTTTTTGGGGATTATTTATCCACATAACCAAACGAACTACCCTTCATGAAGCTTACTTACAAGCAAAGAAAAACGGCGGTGCCCCAGGCATTGACGGACAGAGCTTTGATGATGTGGAGCATGAAGGTGTTCAACCGTTTTTGGAAAACATTCAGAAAGAACTCCAAGAAGGAAACTACCAACCGCAAGCGAATCGAAAAGTAGACATCCCAAAGGCAAACGGGAAGATGCGAACACTGCAAATTCCAACTATTCGAGACCGTGTCGTACAGGGGGCGTTGAAACTCATCATGGAAGCCATCTTTGAGGCAGATTTCTGCCCGAACTCGTACGGCTTCCGTCCAAGGCGCTCACCGCATCAAGCACTGGCAGAAGTACGGCGAAGTTTACTGCGTCGTATGACAACAGTCATTGATGTTGACCTATCTCGGTATTTCGATACGATAAGACATCACATATTGTTGGGGAAAATTGCGGAACGCATTCAAGACCCACAAGTCATGCATCTTACAAAACAGGTGATAAAAGCAGCAGGAAAAATCGGCGTACCGCAAGGGGGGCCATTTTCTCCACTAGCTGCAAATATCTATCTGAATGAGGTTGACTGGGCTTTTGATGCAATCCGGCTTAAAACAGCGGAAGGCAACTATGAGGCGGTAAACTATCATCGGTTTGCCGATGATATAGTGATTACCGTGAGCGGTCACTCCAGCAAACGGGGATGGGCAGATTTAGCCCTTCAGCGGCTCTGGGAAAATCTCGAACCTTTGGGAGTGGAACTTAACTTGGAGAAAACTCGGATGGTCAATGTCCTTAAAGGAGAATCATTTGCTTTTCTAGGTTTTGACCTAAGACGAGTCCCAAACCGAAAAAGAACAGGGCATTTCATCATGATGACACCAAGAAAGAAAGCGCGTACGATACTGAAAGCAAAAATTCGAGAAGTCATCCAAAAAGGAGGAGCAAAACCGGCCGAGGATATCGTCAAGCAAATCAATCGAATTCTTACCGGATGGGTCAACTACTTCCGTGTTGGAAACTCGAGTCGTGCATTCAGTGAAATACGTGACTACACAGAGATGAAAATTAGAACCCTGCTTACAAGAAGAAAACGAAGGAAAAAGCGTAGCATCGGATGGCAGAGATGGAGTAATGGGTACCTCTATGGCATACTGGGACTATATTGGGACTGGAAAGTCCGCCCGCTTGGAAATGCCGAAAGATACCGATGAAAGTGTCTACTATTCGATAGGTCTCATAACCCTTTTGACGAAGATTACGGGGTGAGCTGCTTGAGGGAAAACCTCACGAGCAGTTCTTATGGGGAGGAGCTGGAGACGGATCTCAATAAGACACCGCGCCAGTTCTTTACCCGACAGATCCTATTTAAAACATCTTGATAGCGGTTACATAGATGTTTATAATTGTGTCACAAGTTAAAATTATGGTGGAGACATGGAGACCCATACTGTAATAGTACTTTCTTCAGGAAAGTTCTATTGTTGTATGGGTTTTTGTCATTTTACACATTTGTTTGAATGACATCATGTTATTAAAAGGGGGCTTTTAACCAACCGTTATAGTGTTTGCGCCGTTAGATTGGTCTATTATTATTTTCAGGTTTAAAAATAATAATATCAAGAAAAGAGGGAGATTATGGAGAAAGTAAAGAAAAGAGCAAAACTGTTTGTGATACTATCTGTCATATTATGTTTGGTTAGTATGGTTGGAGCTTCGTTTGTTCAAACTTCCGGTGGTGACGTGGAAGTTAAGGAATTACAATGGGAGACTCCATCCGGTCATCTATTGAGTGCGTTACTTTTTGTGCCAGATGGTGTATCAGATGAGAATCAGGCACCGGGGATTGTTACAAGTCATGGTTGGTATAATAATAAGGAAATGCAGGATTTAAATTTTGTCGAGCTTTCCAGAAGAGGCTATGTTGTCATGTCCATAGATATGTACGGGCATGGGGATTCCGAAGCTGTTAAACCATCTGAATGGGATGACCGTGGTACTGGAATGTATGATGCTGTCGAACTGATGGCTCGTCTTCCTTACGTGGATAAATCGAGAATTGGAGTGACTGGCCACTCAAATGGTGCCAGAGCTGCCAACTGGTCGATTATGGTAGATAATAAAAAGGATAATCCATTGATTTCTTCCGTATTATTGGTTGGTAATGATGCTATTTATAAAAATCCAAAAACAAAAGAATATTTCAATTTATATGGAGCCAGAGATGTTGGAATCGTAGCTGCCAAATATGATGAATTCTTTTTTCGATCCCAAAAACCTGATGGAACGGTTACTCCCCCAAGAGAGTTTATACACACGGAGGCTGCGCAATCGTTTTTGCGTTTCGGAAAAAGTCCTGAAAACTTCAATTCCGAACGTTCCAGTTATGAAATGTATAAAAAAGAGATTAACGGAAAGACAACTACACGGGTTATTTATAATCCAACTCAAACACACCCGTGGAATCACTTTTCTGCTCATGTGGCAAAGGTAACTGTTAATTTTTTCGATGAAACGTTAGGAGCTCCGGAACCTATCCCGGCTACTAACCAAACATGGCAATACAAAGAGTTTTTTAATTTTCTGGGTCTCATTGGTTTTGGAGTGTTCATCGTAAGTTTGACAAAACTCTTACTGTTCACCCAACCTTTTTCGGACCTTCGTGCCTCACAAAAACCGGCTCCGACTGTGATGAGAACCAGAAGAGAAAAAGGATGGTTTTGGGGTGGACTCGTGGTCAGTGCCATATTTTCAGGGGTTTCTTACCTTGCCTTGTATAACTGGAGTGTAACCGTCCGACCGGATTTCTTTCCACAGCCATATACGTTCTATGTTGGCATTTGGGCAGCGGTAAATGGAGTGTTTGCGATTCTGTTAATGGTCTTGGCGCGAAAATTCACACCAAATGAGCAAAAGGCTTCTCTAAAAGAACTTGGTGTATCCATTCGTCCTAAATTGTTGGGTAAGACGGTGCTTTTAGCCGTATGTGTCAGCGCTGCTTCCTTTGGTTTAGTATTTGTCAGCGACTATTTTTTTAATACCGACTTTAGAATATGGTTTATTGCAGTTCGAACGTTTACGCCAGATAAAATCATTATAGCCTTAAAATACCTTCCGTTCTTCTTAATATTCTTTGTAGCTAATTCAGTAGTAGTGAATAGTTTTAATTACTACAGAAATAGCAAAAAAGAATGGGTTAATACTGCATTACTTGCTTTATTTAACACAATAGGTGTGGCAATTGTATTCGCGATCCAGTACATCACGTTTTTTGTTACAGGACATGTATTCTTTGAAAATGTATCAGCTATTGTTGGTATATGGTTAATAAGTTTTCTGGTTATTTTGCCTGTTGCTGCAATAATCTCAAGGAAAATCTTTCGGGTCAGCATGAACCCTTACCTTGGAGGCATAATTTACGCTATCATTGTCACATTGATTTCTGTGTCAAACACTTTAACTATTTCTTAAATAGACAGAAAGAATAAATACAATCAAAAGCACCTTTATTTTTGTAGGTGCTTTTTGTCTTATCAAAGGTTGCAGGTTGGGTAAGTGTGCATTGTTAATCGGGTGTTTTCATCATTTAAGTATATTATCAAACAAGCACATCCTTTCCCCCTCGTCTATATCATACAAAACTGGGGAAGATTGCTGGTACTACACCTAATAAACAGCTTTTAAAATCTATTCTCCCACAAAAATTCCAGAAAATATTCTCAGATGAAACAAATATTCAATAAGGATGTTTTTGCAAGTCCTCCGAAATGGCAGAATAAGGCTGTACCCCTTGTATGGGTTGGGTTCCAAAAGAGTCTTTCAAAAGGTGTTTTGAAAAATGGCGAAAATCCTCAAGACATTTTGATACAGACCATTTACCTTCTTAATCCCCTTTTTCAAGGCGTTGAGAAAAACGCTTAATCTTTGTCGGGTCTTTTGCCAATGGTATTTTGGTCACATGGTTAATTGTCAGTAGCCAGGCGATACAGTATCTTGCTTCGTGATAAAAAACACACCATACAATCTTCTTTTACGGAGGGTTGTGTGATTTTCCTTAATCATAGTTGTAATAAAGAGGACCGTTCTACTTTATTGATTTCTTTTACGGAGTATCCTCAAACTAATAGTCGCGGTCAGTCAAGGAGACGAAACCTCAAGAATCTGTATCCCTTTGACCACCTTTGGTCACCTTTTTAACAAGTCCGATAAAACTTCTCTCAAACAAGAGTGTGCCTGTGAGGGTGGCGAATGAATGACCAAGGTTCCAATGATGATATTTGAACAGTTTTGTTGTTTTTTCCAAAAACCATTGTCCGATTGTCATCGGGATGCTGAAGACGAGTGTCTTTAACAAGATCATCACCGGGTTGGAAGTGTAAGTCATTCGGGTATAGATGACGCCAATGATCGGGTACATCAAATAATCATAGAGGATGTTCAGTTTGAAGTGTTTGGACAGAAAGCGAACGGGATACCTAATTCGTTTGGATTCCACCACGTAAGTATCGACTAAGCTTGCTACAAAGGCCTTAAAAAGGAAGGCAATGATTAAAATTGGTAAAGGTCCCTTTTTGAATATGAAGGGTAAAATTCCGACACACGCGGCCAACAGGCCTTTTAACATTAAACGTTCCATGGGTGACTCACCTCTTTTGTTAGGGATAGGTTTATTATTTGCATTGTGGGGGAATTTATTCATTTTGCGAATCACGTGTCACAATTTACGAACCCACGTTTTTTGAAAACCTTTGCGTAATTGAACGAATGTCTTGACGTGGTCAATTCTATCCTTTGACCAATCATTGTAGTGTTCATCCCAATATTCGACTGTTGAAAAGAAGAAACCAAGAGCGACAAACTATTATTTTTTTGACTAAACTGTCTGGTTATTTGTATTAAATTTCTTAAAATAAATAGTAAAAATAAGAGTTAAATCTCCTTCATGTAAGGGATGAAAGACGGGATTTCTATGGATGAAACAAGGGTTGAGGTCAAGTGGGATAAGGGATCGAGGGAGATGGGGGAGATTTGTAAAAAGGAGTTACAAAGGCACAGCTGAGGAAGAAAAATGTAGTTTAATTTATGGAGGTGAGGTTGTCACCTTTTTTATGGTTGATTTTGGATTTTTTTCAGGAGCATCAGCCATCCCGGATACAAGAATATTCTAGTAAGAGAAAGGCATTTAAACTGTAAAAAGGAAAGAGGGGCCTGTTACCTTTTCTTTCCTTTTTGCTGAGGCACATGATTTACTCTGTATTCGCTTGCTGAATATGCTGTAATAAATTTGTGAAGTCGAAAAGGGTTCTCGAAAATTCCTCTTCAGTGAGACCACTCTTTTTAATAAGCTTACCGGGAATCTCCGCTGCCGTTTCCTTTAATTGTTTTCCTTCTTCAGTTAAGGAAATTAATACACGTCTTTCATCATCGGGATCTCGTTTTCGGTATGTTAACGCTCTTTCTGTAAGGCGCTTGAGCACTGGGGAAAGTGTTCCGGAATCGAGAAAAAGACTGTCTCCCAACTCCTTCATTGTACAGGATTCTTTTTCCCACAAAACAAGCATGACAAGATACTGTGTATACGTTAAATTGAGTTCTTCCAAAAACGGACGATACAATTTATTTATTTCCCTTGATAATGAATAGATAGAAAAACACAGTTGGTTGTTTAATTTTATTGCTTCATCTTTCTCCATTAATTATCATCCTTTCAGTCCTTCTCTATTTTAAACTATATGGAAGTTCATAAAATGTCAAACTGGTTTTTTGACGAGAAGAAATTTTTATGGTTTAATAAGTATCGCGCAATTAAATTGCACAAAATTAAATTGGGGTGATAAACTTGAATGCTTTATATACTGCTTCATCCACTGTCAGAGGTGGACGTAATGGACGTGTGATTTCAGATGATAAGATAATTGATATGCCATTAGTAATGCCTAAATCACTTGGCGGTGCAGGGGGAGAAGGGACCAATCCGGAATAATTATTTTCCGCTGGGTATGCGGCCTGCTTTGACAGTGCGTTGAATCTGGCTGCCAGAAAGCAACGAATTAAAATTGACGAAACAGAGGTGAAAGCGCAAGTATCAATAGGAAAAGATACCGATGGAGGTTTTGCTCTTACTGTTGCATTGGATGTTACAATTCCGGGAGTTGAACAAGAAGTAGCTGAACAACTTGTTGAATCCGCCCATCAAATCTGTCCATACTCCAAAGCAACCAGGGATAATATTGCAGTCGACTTGAAGGCTAAAGGGGTGGAAAGATAATGACATTAAAAGAAAAATTGAAAAATAGTCAGATTCTATTGGCAAAGCGCCCAAAAGGGCTGCCAACAAAAGAGAATTTTACATTTCAAGACAGTCCTGTACCACAACCGGAAGAAGGAGAGGTTCTTGTTAAAACAATCTATTTATCTGTTGATCCGTATATGAGAGGCAGGATGGATGATGCAAAATCGTATGTGAAACCTTTCGAATTAAATGAGATGATCTGTGGCGGAATTATTGGAGAGGTCGTTTTGTCTGATTCAGATCAGTTAAGCGTCGGTGATAAAGTAGTCGGGACGCTCGGATGGCAGCGATATAACGTTATTCAAGAATCTAAGGTACGTAAAATTGATGAAACAATCGCTCCTCTGACCGCATACCTGAGTGTCCTTGGCTTAACTGGCTTGACTGCTTATTTTGGTCTGCTTGATATTGGTCAGCCAAAAGAAGGGGAAACAGTTGTTGTATCCGGTGCAGCAGGAGCGGTTGGTATGATCGTTGGACAGATTGCCAAAATTAAAGGAGCTCGAGTTGTCGGAATTGCTGGTTCCGATGAAAAGACAACCTACTTAAAGCAGGAACTTGGCTTTGACGAAACGATTAACTATAAAACCTCTCCAAATATGGAAAAGGCGCTTGAGAAAGCCTGCCCAAATGGAATAGATATATATTTTGACAATGTCGGCGGACCAATTTCTGACGCAGCGATAAATCTATTAAATGAATTTGCACGCATCCCTCTTTGCGGTGCAATTTCGTCTTATAACCGGACGGACGGTGATTTAGGTCCAAGAATTCAGACAAAACTCATTAAGAGCCGTGGATTGATCAAAGGCTTTATCATTGGTGACTATGCTGACCGTTTCAGTGAAGGTATCCGGGATCTTTCAAGCTGGTTAGCCGAGGGGAAACTGAAATATGAAGAAAATATTGTGGAAGGATTTGAGAACGTACCAGAAGCTTTTCTCGGGTTGTTTAAAGGTGAAAATCTTGGCAAGCAACTTATAAAAGTCGATGAGGAATAACGAATTAGAAATAAGGAAATACATGATGAAGGAGGACCCAAATTGAAAGCAGTTATTATTGAAAATTACGGCAGCATCGATGAGTTAAAGTATACGGAGGTAGACGAACCAAAATTGAAAGACAATGACGTCTTGATTGAGATAGCAGCTACGTCCGTAAACCCCGTTGATTGGAAAATACGTGAGGGGTATCTGAAAGGAATGCTGGATTATAACTTTCCGCTTACTCTCGGTTTGGATGCCGCAGGAACAATAAAAGAGATAGGAAAAAAAGTGACGAAATTCAGGGTCGGAGACAAGGTATTTACCCGGCCGGATATAACCCGTAATGGAACTTATGCGGAATATGTAGCTGTTGATGAAAACCTTGTTGCAAAAAAACCGGAAAATCAATCTTTTGAAGAAGCTGCATCAATTCCGCTTGTTGGATTAACATCGTGGCAATGTCTTGATGACTTTGCTGACATCAAACAAGGTGACAAAGTGTTAATTCACGCTGGATCAGGAGGAGTTGGAAGTTTTGCCATTCAACTAGCAAAATCCTTGGGTGCCTGGGTGGCAACGACATGCAGCACGAAAAATGTTGAATTTGTTAAATCGCTGGGGGCAGACAAAGTTATTGATTACCGCAACGAAGATTTCACACATGTTCTTGCCGATATGGACATTGTGTTTGATACGCTTGGCGGTGACATCCAGACGCAAAGTTATGATGTTTTAAAAGAAGAAGGTGTTCTGGTTTCTATTGCTGATCAGCCTGATCAGGAATTATCCCAAACGAAAAAGGTGAAAGCGGGCTATGTTTTCCTTGAACCTGATGGTGAACAGCTTGCCAAGATCGGGGAAATGATTGAACAAGGAAAGATCCGCGCAAATGTAGGGACAGTTATGAAACTTGAGGAGATTCAAGAAGCCCACCGATTAAGTGAAACACATCATGCCAAAGGAAAAATTGTCCTCCGAGTGGGGTAAGGTAAGGAAAGTGCACAGATTTTACTAACGATTTTTTTCATGGCAAAGGAGTGACATCGCCAACGATTCACCGTATGGCTTAGGCGGAGCCTTCCATTCTGATTCCTTAGAACATGGGGTAAACATCGCTAGAAGACTTCATATCGGTATGGTTCATGTCAATGATCACCGTTAATGACGAGTCCCACGTCCCGTTTGGCGGGGAAAAAGAATCAGGTCTTGGTCGATTTAATAGGGACTGGATTCTTGACGAATTCACAACAGTACAATGGGTATCTGTCCAACACGAAAGACGCGATTATGGTCTTATTTTGATTAAGGGCTAGCGTGGTAAAATAGAATAAAAGTTCAATATCGAATCCATACTTGATGAATTCGGTATTGATAGCGTATAAGAGACTGCTTAATGGAATTGATTCGATTGTTTAATCCTACTAGAGAAGATAAATTTAAATATTGGGGATGAAAAATAACCATCAGTTAAAGCTGTGAAATTAGTAGATGAGGAGCTGTTGATATGAAAGTATTAGTGATCGGTGCATATGGACAAATTGGACAACATATTTTATCTGTCCTGGACAAGAGCGAACATCAAGCAAAGGCGATGATTCGCAACGAAAATCAGGCGAATGAACTAGAACATTTAGGGGCGGAGGTTGTTGTTGCCGATTTAGAACAGGATTTTTCTTATGCTTTTGACGGTTGCGATGCGGTGATTTTTACCGCTGGTTCCGGTGGCCATACCGGTCCTGAAAAAACGGAATTGGTGGATCGCCAAGGTGCTATGAAGGCGGTGAACGAGGCAGAAAATAATCATGTAAAGCGTTTTATCATGGTCAGTTCAATGAATGCTGATACCCCTGATAATGGTCCGGAGTCCATGAAATATTATTTCAAAGCAAAAGGCGATGCGGACAAAAACCTGCAATCCAGCCATTTGAATTATACCATTCTCCGTCCCGGAAGGTTATTAAACGAACCTGCCAATGGGACCATTACCGCGGCGGAACATATCGAAGACCGTTCCAATGGCATTCCGCGTGCTGATGTAGCGCAGGTTGCTGTCACTTCACTAGATACAGAAAATACATCCCATCGGGTGTTTGAAATTCTCTCAGGCGATGTTCCGATTGAAGAGGCACTAAGGAATATCTAAGGAATTTGCGAGTAATGAAAGTATTTATATGATATGCGATAGGTTGTTTTTATTATAGGAAATTTTTGTAAAATAATCTTTTTTAAGGTTGAAGTTATAAAGGGGAGGCAAAAACGTTGAATGAAAAATACCAGCCATTATTTGAATCCTTTTCTTTTCCGAATGGTACCCGATTGAAGAATCGTGTGATCATGGCCCCCATGACCAACTGGTCCTCAAATTCGGACGGAACGGTTTCTGATGATGAAGTGAAATATTATAAACGTCGTTCAAAAGGGGTCAGCATGGTCGTCACAGCCTGTGCCAATGTGACAGCAGGCGGCAAAGGCTTCTCCGGCGAAATTGGCGTGCACAATGATGATATGATCCCGGGATTAAGAAGGTTGGCGACAACGATTCAAGATCAAGGCGCCAAAGCGGTCTTGCAAATTTATCATGGCGGACGGTTGTGTCCACCGGATTTAGTCCCAAATGGGGACATTGTCAGTGCTAGTGCAGTTCCGGCAGGAGAGAACGAACCGGTTCCCCGTGCATTAGAGGATGGCGAAATCAAGGAAATCATTCATGCGTATGGGGAGGGCGCCCGTCGAGCCATTCAAGCCGGATTCGACGGGGTTGAAATCCATGGAGCGAATGGATACCTGATCCATCAGTTCTTTTCTCCTCATTCAAATCATCGTGACGACCACTGGGGTGGAAGCCTGAAAAAACGAATGAACTTTCCACTGGCTGTCATCAATGAGATCCAGAAAACCGTGGGTGACCACGCAAAAGATCCATTCATCGTGGGGCACCGGCTTTCTCCTGAAGAACCCCAAACTCCAGGTATTACAATGGCGGACACGTTGGAATTCGTCGATGTTTTAGCCGATCAGGAACTGGATTACATTCATGTTTCACTAATGAATTTTTGGTCCCGTCCTAGACGAGGCTTGGAAGATACACGTTCACGCTTAGACATCATCCAAGATCGTGTAGGGAACAAAGTCCCTGTTGTCGGAGTAGGCTCCATCTACTCAGCCGAGGATGCCCGATCCGCAATCCAAAGCGATGTACCTTTGCTAGCTTTAGGACGCGAACTTATTATAGATCCCGACTGGGTAGGCAAAATCGAACAAGGAAAGGCTTCCGATATTGAGACGATTTTAGATACAAATGGTCAAGATCGGCTGGTCGTACCGAATCCTCTTTGGAAAGCGATTATCCACACCCCTGGATGGTTCCCTGGTGTTGATTAACAGATTTAAAGCCTTTGCCACCTACAAAAAGGTGGCTTTTCATAAGATTGATTCCAATAATAATGGTTACGGACTTTTTAAAAACCTTTCATAACGCCATTATACTCACAAACTGTATATTTTACTGTTATTCTGGTAGATGCCCCATCCAGTTCTTCAGCCGTTCAAGATATCCGTCGACATACCTTCTCTCGAAGAGAGGCTTCAAGCCTTCGTTCTGCCGAATCAACTGGCTTCATACCTCAAAAATAGATGCACTCAGGATTGTTGACGAGATGAATTCGGGAAACGTGGTTCCGTCATTTTCACCCTCCGTTGTAAAGTTGGAATTCATTTGAAAGTTCCCAGCATTTCGTGCCTCAAAGTGTTTATAGCAGAACTTGTCGCGTCGCCCGTTGCGGAAGATAGGTAATCAATTTCAGTAATATTTTAAGGCTACCAACTTTATTGTTATATGACTGACTTTTATGTTAAACAACAACAATAACCATTACGGAAGGTTTTCTAAAAGAAATTTACGATGAATGGTATTAAGATAAAAGTATTCTTCAGCTAAAGGGCGCGCTTCTCGAATAGAAGGCGTCCTTCTTAAGGGTACATTTTTAGTACCAGGTAATAATATCATGTGTTAAAGTGGAATAAGAATAAGGTAAGGAGTGAAATGAATGACTCAATCAAAAGCTCGCATTACAGCCGTTGGAAGTTATGTACCGAAACGTATATTATCTAATGCTGATTTAGAAAAAATTGTTGACACAAATGATGAGTGGATCACTCAGAGAACAGGTATGAAAGAACGTCGCATAACAGAGGAAAATGAATTTACATCCGATTTATGTATTAAGGCGGTGGAAAAAATAGTACAAGATTATAATAAGAATCTTGACGATGTTGATTTAATTATTGTTTCCACCTCTACAGCAGATTACGCATTTCCAAGTGTAGCTTGTCAAGTTCAAGAACATTTTAACTTGAAAAGTACTGGTGCATTTGATTTGAATGCGACATGTGCTGGGTTTACATATGGGTTACACGTAGCCAATGGTTTAATTACCTCCGGACTTCACAAAAAAATATTGGTAATTGGGGGAGAGACGTTATCGAAAGTTACGGATTACACTGATCGTTCGTCATGTGTTCTGTTCGGCGATGGGGCTGGCGCGGTATTAGTTGAATATGATGAACAAAACCCCAGTTTTATATCTTCTGTTTTAGGGACGAATGGGGAAGGTGGGATCCATCTTTATCGTACTGGATTGTCAAAGCAAATGAATGGTATGGATTTGCTTGGGAATGGAAATATGGTTCAGAATGGGCGCGAAGTATATAAGTGGGCGGTACGAATGGTTCCAATTGGTCTCCAGACATTGTTAGAAAGAGCAAATTTAAAAACAGAAGACATTGATTGGTTTGTACCTCATAGCGCAAATTTAAGAATGATTGAATCTATTGGTGAAAAATCACATATTAGTATGGACAACACATTATACAGTGTTGAAAATATGGGAAATACTTCATCGGCATCGATACCATTAGCACTCGACCTCGGAATAAAAGAAGATAAATTACATTATGATGATACGGTTATCCTGTATGGATTTGGCGGGGGACTCACATATACCGGATTGATTGTTAAATGGGGAGTTCCTGACCGATCAAAAACCACTCAAAAGTAATAAATACTTGATTGCAACTATTCCTCAAACGGGCGCTAATCTTTAATAAGGATTGGCGCCAAAATTGCATATAAGGGCCATTTTGTGCAATAAGAAAACTTTTAAATTTATATAATGAAATGGGGATTTGAGCGTGAAAATTTTTGATTCGCATTTCCATATTATTGATTTTGACTTTCCAATTATAGAAAACCAAGGATATATACCACCGAGCTATGTTGCGTCAGATTATCAAAAGGAAACTGCTGATTTGAATGTGCAGGGTGGAGCGATTGTATCTGGCTCTTTCCAAGGATTTGATCAAGATTACTTGTTGAAGGCACTTAAACAAATGGGTTCAACATTTTGCGGTGTTACGCAATTGCCGTTTACTGTGACAGATGATGAAGTCTTGAACTTACACAACAAAGGGGTAAGGGCATTACGATTTAATATCAAACGAGGTGGATCAGAAGCTTTATCAAAACTCGACTACTTTGCAAGAAGAGTTTATGATCTGGCTGGGTGGCACAGTGAACTTTATATTGATGCAAAAGAGTTGCCCGAAATTGCGTCAACGATTGAAAGATTACCTGCCATATCGATTGAC
Source organism: Lentibacillus jeotgali (assembly GCF_000224785.1). Taxonomy (GTDB): domain Bacteria; phylum Bacillota; class Bacilli; order Bacillales; family Amphibacillaceae; genus Lentibacillus; species Lentibacillus jeotgali. The sequence goes on from NZ_AGAV01000003.1 coordinate 100,604, forward strand.
CACTTAGGACTATCTGAAGAAGGGTTACCACATTTATTAAGATTAGTGGATAAAGGGATTAGAGTTAAAGCCACTGGTTTTGGTCGTGTGCAATTTAATATCCAGAATGTCTTAAAATCAATTTATGATGTTAACCCAGATGCCCTTATGTTTGGAACAGATTTACCATCTACAAGAGCGAAAAGACCTTTTGAGTATGGAGATATTGAATTGATACAGCAACTATTTGACGAACAAGCTGCTGAAAAAATTCTGTACACGAATGCTTATCAATGGTATTTCAAATAATTTACTTATTCCTCAATCGGGCACTGTAATTGAATTAGAGCAGCGCCCGTGTTTCTTATAAGAGCCAGAGTGTTGATTTGTTGTGTCAAAAGTAAGAAAATATTTGTAGATGCTTTAGCTTCATCTTAATCCCCAAGAGGAGGGGGATTTATGAATGACAATAAATTGTATAATCAACTCGTAGAATACTTTGAACGTCAACTTTGACGCACACTATCCAAAAAGGAAGAAACTTTTGTTCAATGGATGGCACATCAAAATAGTGTAGATTGTGACAATAATAGAAATGGTGAGTGATTAAAATATGTCCCTAAAACTATTGTGTAATTATGTCCTTTCAGAGGCTTATGAAAAGGCAAGGCAGGAAGGTTTAGATGAGGATTTTATTGATTTGCTTAAAAATGAATTGAATCATCGTGATTTATTGGATTTGGATCAGGATATTGTAATTAATTAAACAAGACGATCGGGCGCCATTCTTGAATAAAAGATTGACGCCCGTGTCATATATATAAGGGTCAATTGTTGAATGAAACTTTTTGGACTAATCCCATAGGTGTAGTCAAAGGATGCTTTCAACTTTTAAAGAGGGGGCAGTCTTATTTTTTATCCTGCTTCTTATCCAATATGGATCTTAGTTCTTTAATATCCTCTTCAGACAGGTCTTCATCCTGAATGAATTGAACGAGCATCGATTTCAAGGTGCCGTCATAGAATCGTTTTACAAAGGAGTCTGTTTTGGCACGTTGGCACTCGTCTTGGGAATAAAACGGGTAGAATGTATAAACTCTCTGATTTTTATGGACGCCGACAACTTCTTTTTTAGTGAGCCGATCCAACAGTGTACGTACGGTTTTCGGCTTCCAGTTCGTCTGTGCTTGCAAGGATGAAATGATATCATTTGCTGTTTGCGGCGCCTTTTCCCAGAGAACTTTTAAGACTTCCCATTCCGACTCTGAAATAGTGGGTATTTTATTCGTCACGTTATTCCCTGCCTTTACCTTTTAAATAGATGCCTTTATCGTACAAAATGGATTTCGTAATTTCAGCAGCTATACTGCCACTGCCATGATGGTCGCTTTCAATATTAGTTGCGAAAAAATACGTATTGTTTTCTGTTTCTACATATCCAATGAACCAGCCATTCACATTTTTCCCGTTGACCGTTCCTGTGCCGGTTTTGCCATAGAGTGTTGCACTGTCTTTCGTCTCCAGTTTGATGGCATCTTTTATGAATTGAATGTTCTTACCATCAAATCCAAATTGGTTTGTATAAAAGTCTTTGAGTGTCTGCACCTGCTCAATCGGTGAAATTTTTAAGGAAGATTCAAGCCAATAGTCTTCGGTTCCACCCGACAGATTCTGATTGCCGTACTGTATTTTATCAAGGTAAGATTCAATGTTTTTCATTTGTACCTTTTTGTCCAGTTGCTGGAAGTACCAAGTTACGGAATTTTCCATTGCAGTAAGTAAATTTTGATTCTGGTTCCAGCTTTGATAAGGATACGAGTTCCCATTCCACTTCATGGAGTTGTCATTTCGTGCGATGACTTCGGACTCTAATGCAAATAGTGCACTGTAAATTTTGTACGTGGAATTTGGCGAAACCCGTAATGTGCTTTTGTCTTTATTATAGATATTGTATTGTTCCTCCTGCAAATCGTACAGTACAAAACTACCTTCATATCCACTGAAAAATGCGCTTAAATCCTCATACATTGTCTGCTTATTGTCGAAATCAATCCTATCATCACCATAAGGCATTGCAGAAACAATTGGTATCTGACTCACGACAATTCCGACAAGAAGTATAAAAACCAGGATGCTTTTCAGTTTTAGTAGCTTTGTTTCAGATCTAAAGGCTGCAATACGTTCAATCCGTTTTTTTAATTGTTTTTTTGAACTAGCGATTTGGTTAACCATTGAGAAATGCCTTGGAAGATAGGATTTATCCGCAAACATAATAATCGTGTTTCCGTATGCTGCATGCTGGTATTGATCCAATGTATTTAGGACAGCACTGTCACACGCGATTTCTCGGTCCAACCGCATTTCCCTGAACGCCATCCAGATCAGTGGATTAAACCAGTATAAAATCTGGAATAAGACGATCAGATAATTTATGGCAATGTCTTTATATTTATAGTGATGTAATTCATGCAGCAAAATGTATTTTATTTCATCCATGGACAGCCACGCTTCAGCATGACTCGGCAAGACTATATAGGTTTTAAATATCCCGAACGTCAATGGTGATTTGATCAATGGCGATTCTCCCAATACCAGTGGTCGTGATACATTCAACAGTTGTTTGCACTGTTTGAATAATGATAGAACCCTGCTATTCGTTAGCAGGATTATGGACTTTTTAATTTGTCGCAGTTTTATCCATGCGTGAATGGAGAGAGCAATCATCACGAGCATGCCTACAATCCATGTGATGGTTAAAACGTGATTCAAAAATGTCAAATCAATCCGGTTAACGGATGTTGAAAAATCGTGCATCCAATTTCCATTTTCCCATGATCTAGGGTTTTCGGTTGTAGTCACAGATGGTAACGGATTACTGTTTTGGTTCCCGTTCCACGTGAACTTATCTCCGAAGTTTAATAATTGGGTTGGAATATAAGGTAATAGTAAAGCGATTAGTAACAGGAACCAGAGATTATATTTCCATTTGGATGACAATTGGTTCTTAAAAATCTTTCGGATCAGCATGATAGCGATGATCATGATAGAAGATATGAACATACTAACAGCCAGATGGAGGACAGACATTTCTTTATCTCCTTAATCGCGAAGGTATTTACACAAAGCGCCTCTATTTTACCACTCAAGTCCATTTTATTGTTATGGAAAGAAATGCAAAAAAAGAAGGGTCACACATGCCGTCCCTGACTGGCATGTGTGTCCCGGATTTTCTTATTTAAAAGCGTTCAGTGTGATTTCGGCAGCCTTTGCAATCAGTGCATCATCATATTCGGCATTCTCTGTATCGTGCCGGGACATAATTGCAATGACGATTGGTTCTTTGTTCGGTGGCCATACAACGGCAATGTCATTTCTTGTTCCGTAGGTTCCGGCTCCGCTTTTATCAACAACTGTCCACTTTTCAGGTGCGCCTGCACGTATTAATGGATCTCCTGATTCATTGCCTGTCATCCAGTCGATAAGCAATTCACGTTTATCACCTGGCAGAAAGTCACCAAGGGCGACCTTCTTCAGATTGGTGGCCATAGCTCTCGGTGTGCTTGTATCACGCTTGTTCCCCGGTGTGAATTCATTCAATTCGGTTTCGTATCGTTCAGGCTGGGTAACGTCATCGCCAATGTCACGTAAGGCATGCTCAAATTTATCAGGACCCCCAATCGCCTCAAGTAGAAGATTCCCCGCAGTGTTGTCACTTTTCCGGATGGCCGCTTCACTTATTTCCAACAGCGTCAATCCGGCATCCACATGTTTTTCAGTAACCGGAGAATAAGTAACCAAATCATCATTGGTGTATGTAACGACTTTTTCAAGATTTTCTATGTTGTTTTGCTTAAGCAAGATTGCTGCAGCCAAAGGTTTGAAGGTGGATGAATAGGCAAAACGTTCATTCGGTCGGTATTCGATGGTTTGTTTCGTCCCTGTATCCATTGCATAGACACTGATTTGGGCATCAAACTCATTTTCAAGCTGTACAAACTTTTCATCCTTATTGATCGTTTGCTTTGATTCATTCTCCTTGTCGGATGATGTATCGGTCTTATTACCTGCATTTCCGCACGCGGTAAGTATTGTTAGTAACAGCAACGTTATGGACAGTGTAAACAGGTGCATACCGATTTTGGATGGGCTCGTTTTTCTCATATTGGTACCTTCTCTCTATTAGATTGAATTGCTCATATTTGTTTTCTTCGTTTACCAACCGTTATTTGTAAGCATTTTATACCTCCTTATTAACTCTATGACTACAACTGTAGTGTAATACTACAGTTGTAGTCTATAAAATGTCAAGCTAAAATTTAAAAGTAGTTTGACACAATCTTGAAGTGTTTTTCTGTGAAAGTGGAGAATGGTGTGGGCAAGTATGTCATGGAATAGGAAAAGGTATCGATTACAAAGATGAGGGCGCAGATCGTGGAATAAAGGAAGGATAGGATTTTTAGGTGGATCTTATATGTTAAAATATTATTATTCACTTTGGGGAGTGAGATGTAAATGGAAAATAACACTGCAACCGAATTATGGAATGACTATTCGCGGAGGAATTATTATGATTAAGCGCATCACCATTATAACCCTTATTGCTATCATCGCTCTTGGGGCGGCTTTCTTTTTCATTCGTTCATTGGCTGATAATACAAATGGTAAACAAGCAGACCAACAACCAAAGAATCCATCATCGGGTCATGAAAATGTAGAGATCCAGGAGCCGGAAGAAGCTTTGGACAACATATTCAACTTAGCCAAACAAGGAAAAATCCCGGAAAGCAATATCGTTGTCGGTGAAACGACCACCGATGCGGTGCAAGAAACTTTGGGGGAACCGGAAAAGACCACGGATACGGATGTTGGTCGTTTTTTGAACTATCCGTCACATGACATTGATGTCGGTATTACAGAGGGTATTGTGTCTGATATGCGTTCATCACAGGGTCAATTCAAGTCGTTCGATTTTGATACAATTAAATCAAATAAAAAGTCCGATGATACGCGTTACTACCAAAACGAAGATTACAATCAAATCATTCTTGTCTATGAACTTTCCAACAATTATGTCTTGAAATGGGTGTTGCCGAAACCTGCCGATGATTCAGATAACCCTAATGTAGATCATATTTCATTATCAAAAGAAATTAGCGGGAGTGGTGTAACTGATGAGAAAGGTGATAATCCCAGTGATACAGGCAACGATGATATGAGCCTTGATGAAAAAATTGGACAAATGATATTCAGCGGGGTCGATGGAACGGAAATGACCACTGAAACAAAAGACATCATCCAAAAGTACCATGTTGGAGGTATCATTTTATATGCCAATAACATCAACAGTAAGACGCAAACTGTCAACTTTTTAAAAGGGATGAAAGCTGCGAATGCTGACAATTCTTATCCATTATTTTTGGGTGTTGATGAAGAAGGCGGCCGTGTGACACGAATGCCTGATGGAGTGAAAAGCCTGCCGTCGAGCCGTTCGATTGGAGAACTGAGCGACAAGAATGTATCCTTCAATGTCGGTACCATCCTCGGTGAGCAGATGAAGGCACTCGGTTTCAATTTGGACTTCGCGCCTGTCCTCGACGTTAACAGCAATCCAGATAATTCTGTTATCGGAGATCGTTCATTTGGTGACGACCCCGATATTGTCGCCAGGATGGGCATCCAGACAATGAAAGGAGTTCAGAGTGAAGGGATTATTTCAGTTATAAAACATTTTCCTGGGCACGGGGATACGAGCAAAGATTCTCATTTGCAACTCCCAAAGGTTGATAAAAGCTACAAGGAGCTGTCCAAATTAGAACTTATACCTTTCAAAAGAGCCATCTCAGAAGGTGCGGACGTCAGCATGGTTGCACATATCTTGTTGCCAAAAATCGACGCAAATGATCCGGCATCCATGTCAAAAGAAGTGATAACGGGTATTTTGCGGGAGGATTTTAATTTTGATGGCGTCGTCATGACCGACGACTTGACGATGGAGGCAATAACAGATCATTATCATGTCGCACAAGCAGCAGTCCAAGCGGTGAAAGCGGGTGCAGACTCATTGCTTGTTGGACATAACCCGGATTTGATTTCCACTGTTTTTGATAAATTGAAAGAGGCTGTTGAAAATGGAGAAATAAGCGAGGACAGGATAGACGAAAGTGTGGAACGCATCACTGATTTGAAAGAAAATTATCAGCTGTCGAATGAAAAAAAGCGAGTACCCAATTTCCAATCGATTAATAAAAATGTGGAAGCCATTTTGAAAAAGGTATCCTAAAAGTTTTTCAACAGCACATGAGTGAAACTGTACAGCGTTACAGTTGGGAATCCCTGACCCAAAAGGCAGGGTTCCGTGCGAAGGGCGTGACCCATGAAGATCAATGCAAGTAGACTTTCGGATGTCTGTGGAAGTGGACAGATGCTGGATAGAAGTCAGGAATCGACTGATGCCAGGGTGGGACAAACGTATACCGTCCATCGCTTGTGGGAGGAAACAGGGATCGCAAAAAGCTATCAGCCCTGTGTCAATCGCATATTAAGAGGAGAAACAGAACAAAGGAAGATACGAAAGCAATGACGTAAAGGGAGTAAACAGATCATCTGTTTAATGACCTTTATCTCTAAAAGAGACGCCATGGGAGGAGCCACATGCGTAGACCCGCATGTGTGGAGCTGTGAGAGACGTAGTCACTAATGGCTACGCCTACTCGGTTAATCACAAGTAATATCAAAATCCAAGAAGAATTAAACTTGTATATCTGTGGTCTTCCGCTATACGAAGGGCGCGAGAACCGAATAAAAAGTGCGCTGTTTCTTGATTTATGGGCTAGGTTGTGGAGTGAAGTATTGTGCTTAATGATTTTAAAAACAAGCGCTATTGGATACTTATGCCGCCATTTTTAATTAGTACTTTTTGCCTTTCTCCCTAGTATTACACGTATTATTCATTTTTAGTAATTATTGTGTTTTGGATTGTCTACCATAGTTGGAATCATTATGCAGAAAAAAATAAACAAAATAATTTGGAATAGTTACCTTAAGCAATACGATCGGGCGCTTTCACGGAATAAGAACAGAGTCCAAAAGCCAAAGGGGTAGTGTATAATTAAGCTACTATATCAAACATGAAAGGAAGAAGCTTTAAATGGCACAGCTTGAATTGCAGATGTATGACTATAATGAATGGGCAAATAGACAAATTTTCAACCGATTAAGGGAGCTTCCCAAGGATGTTTATCGTCGAGAAGTGCAAAGTGTGTTTTCATCGGTATCTCATATTTTAGCCCATGTTTATCTTTCTGATCTTGGGTGGATAGAAGTTTTTTCCGGTAAAAGTATGAATGATTCATTGATGCTACAAGAGCAGTTAAAAGAGGAAACAGTGTCAAAGAAAATAGAAGAAATGGAAACGATGTTTCTTAAACTTTCAGAACGATACAAGTTATTCCTAAGTAAAATGGAAAACATAGATAAATCTCTTGTGATTGAAAATCCGAATGGTGATTTGATGGAAACAAGTGTATTTGAGCAAGTGCCCCATGTTGTGAATCATGGAACATATCATCGTGGCAATATTACTGCTATGTTAAGACAGATGGGTTATGCTTCTGTTCCGACAGATTATGGCCTTTATTTATATTTAAAACAAATGGAGAATAATCAAGAATGAATCTTTAATTTTGATTGTTCATGAATCGGGCGCAAATCCGGAATTGGCGCCTGTACCATATATGGGGAATCAAATTGAACAATAGAAGGGTTTTTGAGCAATCGAGAAGAATTTTTCGCATTTATATGTGATAAACTTAAAAAAATTGATTCTAGAACGTCAATAAGGAGGATTCTCTCATGGCGAGTGCACCAAATAACAAGAGAACGGATTCTGCCTCAAGAGTGATAATGACATCACCGCAAACCATTTATCAGTCATTCTTAAACCCTGAAGCATTGGTTTCTTGGCTTCCGCCAAAAGGAATGTCGGGTCATATTGATATGTTTGAACCCCACGAAGGTGGAACTTATAGAGTGACTCTCACGTACGAAATAGATCAATCAAACCCTGGGAAAACTTCAGAAAACACTGATGTAGCTCAAGGGAAATTTGTGGAGTTGGTTCCGGACAAGCGAATTGTGCAATCAGTAGAATTTGATTCCGAGGACCCGGCGTTCTCGGGCGAGATGACACAGAAATGGCTCTTAGAAGCCATTCCAGAAGGCACAAAGGTCACTATCGTTTGTGAAAACGTACCTGAAGGAATACGAAAAGGGGACCACGACACAGGTTTAAGATCCACACTAGAGAATCTGGCTAACTTCACTGAATAACATGTAAACAATTTTGATGCCTTTGTAAATATCATCAATCTTAAGCAATAGGGCGCTTTCACAGAATAAAGAATGTGCCAACTATTGGCTTCCAGGGCAATTTTGCGGAAGAGTGAACGGAGGTTGACGATGAGATTTGTTAAGCAGTATGGGTTCTTCGTTGTAACAATAGTCCTAACTTTAGTGGGCTATTTAAAACTGAAAAGTAGCGTTAACGATGGGATAGATGCGGCAAATTCATATTTACGCTCTGTGGGAGGTAGTATGGACTCAGCTCAATTTACTGATATCCAGAATACGTTCGTTATATCTAATATCCTTATAGGCGGGATATTGTTTGCGGTAGGATTGACCTTTCTCTGTTTTTCCATTTACAGACTTTTAAAAGAAGTTAGCACATTTTAAAACAATCGGGCGCTTATCAGGAATAAGTAACGGCGTCTGATCCTGCGGAAAAGGGGCATTATGTTGAATAAGACATTAAGAAAGCGAGGATAAGGATGATACCTTTTAAAATTTCTATCGAGCAATATCGAGGGACCTCTTACAATATTGGTTATTTCCAAGGTAAGCATATGAATAAATCATTGATTGAAATGTTCTCAAAAATTGTAAATGAAGATGAAATAGACTTAGCTGGATTAAACAATATATATTCCTTACATGCTCCTCATTTAATTGAAGAATTGCATGGGATAGCTGATGCAATGGATATCCCATTTAAAAAGGCTGCACTATTTGGTGGTTATGGAACTCCTGAAATCCAAGGTATGGGTTGTTCCTCTATTGTGGACAGTAAAATGCTTGTCAGAAACTATGATTTCTCGCCTGAGGTCTATGATGCTCGTCTTGTCCTTGTTCAACCAAATGAAGGGTACGCAAGTGTCGGGCACAGTTTACATGTAATGGGGCGCACAGAAGGAGTTAATGAAAAAGGGCTTGCTGTTGCTTTGCATTTTGTTAATAGTAAAGAAACACAGAATGGACTCACTGCGGGAAGTGTAATAAGGATACTACTTGATACATGTAAGAATACAGAAGAAGCTGTCAATATGATTAAACAATTACCTCATTCTTGGAGTTATAATTTTTCGATTGGCGATTCTGAAGGTAATACAGTTGTGGTTGAAGAATCTCCATTTGATATCAAGGTAAGGAAAGATGAAAATATCTTATTTTGTACAAATCATTTTCAAAGGGAAGAAATGAGCCGATTAAATCGAGAACATATAGAGGGTACTCAGGAACGATTAAACTATCTATCTCGAAGTAATTTAAGGAACAAAAGTGCCCAACGGACTTTTAACACGTTTAGGGATGCAGCAACACCATTGTATAATGAAGCATATAGTGAATTTTTCGGGACACTACATACTTTTGCATACCTATTTGAGGAACACAAGATTTTAACTGCAATTCCTAATGGGGATATCCTGGAAATTGATTTTAAGGAATGGGTTAGAGGCCGGAATCTCACACAAAATGAATTGACAGGCAATCTAAATTACTCTTGACCTTTCTTCAAGAATCGGGCGCATTCGCGGAATAAGAACAGAGTTTAAAAACCAAGAGGGTAGTGTATAATTAAGCTGCTATATCAAACATGAAAGGAAGAGGTTTTAAATGGCACAGCTTGAATTACAGATTTATGACTATAATGAATGGGCAAATAGACAAATTTTCAACCGATTAAAGGAGCTTCCCAACCATGTTTATCGTCAAGAAGTTCAAAGTGTGTTTTCATCGGTATCTCATGTATTAGCCCATGTTTATCTTTCTGATCTTGGATGGCTAGAAGTTTTTTCTGGTAAAAGTATGAATGATTCATTGATGCTACAAGAGCAATTAAAAGAGGAAACAGTGTCAAAGGAAATAGAAGAAATGGAAACGATGTTTCTTAAACTGTCAGAACGATACAAATTGTTCCTAAGTAACATGGAAAACATAGATAAACCTCTTGTTATTGAAAATCCGAATGGTGATTTGATGGAAACAAGTGTGTTTGAGCAAGTGCCCCATGTTGTAAATCATGGAACATATCATCGTGGTAATATTACTGCTATGTTAAGACAGATGGGTTATGCTTCTGTTCCGACAGATTATGGTCTTTATTTATATTTAAAACAAATGGAGAATAATCAAGAATGAATGTTGTGGCAATTTGAATAAAGGAATACATCTTTAATTTTGATTGTTCATGAATCGGGCGCACTTCTGGAACAAGTGCGTCCCCTTTAACTTCGCCATAATATTATGGCTTTTTTTATTGACTTTTTTTGAAATATACCTTATTATTACGTTATACGATATATCATAAAACGTAATAATAATCACAAAGGAGTGACAACGTGGTTGGAAAAAACAAATTCACAGAACCTTCATTGTTAATTTTGATAAGCCTTGCAGAAGAAAATCGTCACGGCTATGCCATTATGGAGGACATTGAAAAAAATTATGATATTAAGTTAGGTCCAGGAACTTTATATGGAGCAATTTCACGTTTAGAGAAGGCAGGATATATAAGTGCTCTTGAATCACAAGACCGTAAAAAGCCTTACAAGTTAACAGAGGAAGGGCATGTATATTTAACTAACCAAATTAAAGAAATTCAAAAAGTAACTACACTTGGTTTGAAAAGGCTCGGTTTAATATGAAGTGGTTTATCTATATGTATCCTAAAAGTTGGAGAGGGCGATATGGCAATGAAATGATTGAAGTCTTAAAACAGACGGATTGGTCATTCAAAGTGGTCTTCGACTTATTATTAGGCATAGCAGACGCTTGGATAATGGAGTTAAATAAAAAGAAAGTTTTGGGATTTCGTATGAGCCAAGTATTATTGCTAATTAGTTTAACAAATGTTTTTGTCATTTTGAAATTGACATCATTAAGGGGGGTTAATGTTATGTTAGAGCAAGTTTCGTTACTTATAGCAATGCTGTCTTTTTTCTTAGCAATTGTTGTTTTAATAGCGAATATGCTTAAGGTTGGGATTATACCTGCACTTTCGATTAAAACTAAGTTAGCTAAAATATCTCTTAGTTTAATGGGATCTTATGCACTTTTCTTTACAATATTTTTAGTGGCAGCAAATTAACTATTCAATAATATGTTCTTACTATAATGGACCCAAGATTTTAGACACGAAAAAAGGAGATGTTAAGGTAGGTATATGAAACGCAAAAGATATACACCAGAATTCAAATCACAAATCGTGTTGGAAATCTTGAAGGAAGAAAAACCAATGAGCCAAATTGCTTCGGAAAACGGAATCCATGTGAACCAACTTCATAAGTGGAAAACACAATTCCTGCAAGAAATGCCGAAGCTCTTTAACAAGCAGAATGAGGACCAGGAAAAAATGAAAGCCGACTATGAAGAAAAGCTTGAAAATCTCTATGCAGAAGTCGGAAAGTTAACCACGCAATTGTCGTGGATCAAAAAAAAATCTGGCATATACCACGACTAGACGGGAACGGATGGAGATGGTGGACTGGGTAGATCCGGAACTGCCTATCTCCCAGCAGGCTAAACTACTCGGAATCAATCGTTCAAGCCTTTACTATAAGCCTGTTCAACCGTCACCGGAAGAGGTTGCCATGAAACATTGGATTGATGAGATTTATACCAAATATCCGTATTTTGGTTCACGCAGGATTGCTGAAATACTAAAGAAAAAAGGAGTGAATATCAACCGTAAAAGAGTGCGGCGTCACATGCGTGAAATGGGTATACAAGCCATTTATCCGGGTCCTAATTTGAGTAAACGCAATCTACAGCACCGTATTTATCCATATCTGCTGAAAGGAGTGAATATTACTCGGCCCAACCAGGTTTGGAGCATTGATATTACATACATTCGCTTGCATAATAGCTGGATGTATCTAACGGCCATTATCGACTGGTATTCCCGTTACATTATCAGTTGGGAACTGGATCAGACGTTGGCAATTGACTTTGTCCTGGATGCCGTACAACACGCATTCACGCACGGTACACCTGAAATATTTAACAGTGATCAAGGCAGTCATTTTACCAGCCCAAAATACATTAATCTTTTAAAAGAGCATCCATCCGTACAAATTAGTATGGACTCAAGGGGGCGGGCATTGGATAATATCATGATTGAACGCTTTTGGAGAAGCCTTAAGTACGAAGAAGTCTATTTAAAGGACTATGGGTCACCAAGAGCGGCAAGAAGCAATATAAGGGATTATATGAACCTTTATAATCATGAACGGCCTCATCAATCATTAGATTATCAAACACCGGCATCTATTTATTTCGGGTAGCCCGTACCGTTATCCTTTCCATCTTGGGCAATTATCTTTCCTGTGCCAGAACCTGTCAAGGGAAAATACGCCCTTGACAGAACCTGACACAAGAAAGAGCTAGTTAGTAAGATGGGAAAGGGAAAACAATGATAACTCACCCCCCACCTTATTTTTATAAAATATGTGTCTTGACAATGGGGTCCACCTTATACAGAATAGAACTAGCATCACATGTTATCTTAACCTATAAGCCTTGATTAGATTATGCCGCAAACGGGCGCGCTTCCGGAATAAGGATCTGCGCCTGTATTGTGCATAAGGGCTAGACTGCGTAAGGTTTACTTAAAAAGGAGTGATTAAGATGCCTTCTTGTCAGAAATGCCATAAAAAATGGAGTTGGAAGCAAACTTTTAAACGTTCTTTTACATTAGGTGGTGGAATGACGTGTCCTTATTGTGGAGAAAAACAATATCTTACTGCCCGTATGAGAAAAAGAAGTACTATAATTCCTTTTATAATAGGGGCTTTAATAATGCTTGCTAATCTTTTCTTCGGTCCTTCCTATGTTTCCATATTTGCACTTTTAGCTTTGCTTCCGTTAGTTTTTATAATCAATCCCTTTTTTGTAGAGCTGTCTAACGAAGAAGAACCACTTTGGTGAATCTTAAGCAAACGGGCGCTTTTCCCTAATAAGGAATTGCGCCAAAAAGGCTGATGACGGAATAACGCTTTTAAGTTATTTGTGAATATTTGTACCAGTATTGTATTGTAATTGCAAGTGCACTGCTATTAGCTTAGCATTCCAGTTCAAAGGAACGAGGGGATATTATCAAAAGATATTTTGTTTTAATTCTAATAGTTGTTTTATTTTTACTAAGTTCCTGCTCTGAAAATGAAGAAGTTGTTAATATTAAAGATAAAAGCGTGTCAGGCCAGCTATTCATTCAAAAAGTTGAGGATAATACAAGTTCTGAAGAAATGACAAAAGTGATAAAGGATAAGCAAAAAATAAAACAAGTATTAACAATGGTTGAAGGACTCAAAGTAAAAGAGACAAATAGTGAAAACATCACTGATCAATTGAAATCACAGAATAATTACTCATTTAATTTTTCTAAGGGTGAAAAACTGGAAACTAGTAAAAGGGTACCATACTCTTTTACCGTGTTAAGTGATGGAACCTTTATATTTCCTTATAAGGATTTTAATTCTTTGCAAAAGCCCAGGATTACCATTGAAAAGCATAAAGAACTATTTAATGATATTAAACAGCTTCTTGAAATAAACTTTTAATGCTTATTCAATCAACGGGCGCACTTCTTGAAGACTTAGCGTCCGTTCATAAGGGTCAGATTATTTAATAATTATTCGAGGTGATGTACTTGTTTGTGAAAGGGCTTAATCACTTTTTGTTTTCTGTTTCTGATTTGAAAAAATCAATAAAGTTTTATCAAGATGTGTTTGATGCTAAATTACTGGTTAAAGGTAGAAGCACTGCCTATTTTGATCTGAATGGTATGTGGTTGGCTCTCAATTTGGAGAAGGATATTCCTCGAAATGAAATTAGTCAATCATACACTCATGTAGCATTTTCGGTTGAAGAGGTCGAATTTGATAGTATATATAACAAATTAGAAGAATTGGAAGTAAACATCCTAACTAGCCGTCCTAGGAATGAAAAAGATAAAAAATCTGTTTATTTCACTGATCCTGATGGCCATAAATTTGAATTTCATACTGGTACTTTGCAGGATAGGTTAGATTATTATAAGCAGGAAAAACCACATATGGAGTTTTATGATTAAAGGAATCTTCCAGAAATGGGCGCGTTTCCAGAACTGGACTGGCGTCCTTTTTGTAAGGGGAATTTTTGTTAAGTAAGAAGGAATTTGATGAAAAATGTTGAAATAGTTAACTAATAAAATTACGTAACCGATGGAATTTGAAGGGAGATAAAAATGTTGTGGAAAGATTTTATTAGTTCTATTTCAAAGGATTGTTATTTCGAAGCCCCCGCAACTGAGCCTGAGATTGCATATATTAAAGAAAATCTTAATGTTGAATTACCAAAAAAATTATTAGAATTATATAGAGAAACTAATGGTGTTTTTAATAAAAGTGAGTATGAAAATTATCCATTAATTTGGCCAACTTCCCGGATAATAAAAGAAAACTTGTTTTTAAGAAACTTTGACGAGTACAAGGATATATTTATGCCTTTCAATCATTTATTATTTTTTTCTGACTCCGGAACTGGTGATTTATTTGGTTATCCAATTTTTAATGGCATAATTCATACAGATTCTATATTTGTATGGGATCACGAAGATGATAGTCGTAACATGATTGCATCATCAATAGAAGATTTTATAAAGCGGTGGATTGCTGGTAAGATTCGGTACTAATAGCAGTATTTTAACTGTGATTCTGCAACAATAGGGCGCAATCCTTGAATAAACGAGATATTTAATGAACGTTAATAAATGTGAATGGATTCAGGAGTGATTTATATTTTTGATTTCTTAGTGATCTTCGGAGCAGCCATTGTTGGAGGTATAGTCACTGTAGTTGGTTCAGTTATTGTATTAGGAAAAAAAGCTACAGAGCCCAAAAATGAACTTCGGCAAAAAGTTAATAACCTTGAAAAAGAAATTGAAGAATTAAAAGGAAGAAAGTAATTGGATCCGTGAGATTGAATCGGTTTCATTGTTACGAACGGGCGCATTTCTTGAAAAGAGCATTAATGTAAAGAGGGCTGGTAAACAATGGATTTTTTGTTTTTAATTTTAATTTTAATTGGTATCTTTCTTGTATTTGATGCAATACGGAAAGTTAACAATAACATACTTGAACAGACTGAAGAACTAAAAAGAATACGTGAAGAATTGAAGAAAAATAATAAAGAGTAGACTATTAATCATCAGCAATACTGGATAACTATTCCGTAAAAAGGGCGCTTCCGTAGTAAAGATTAGCGTGTCTTTGCTGTATATAACTATGTTGTGGAAGCTGTTATTTATGAAATTCATAACTTTAGGGAGGAATTATCATTCTTAAGGCAGTTTTATTTGATTTAGACGGTACTTTATTAAATCGGGATGAGTCATTGAAAATATTTATAGATAAACAGTATGAGCGATTAAATGAATGGTTACCTCAAATCCCTAAAGAAAAATACATACAAAGGTTTATTGAACTCGATAATCGCGGATATGTTTGGAAAGATAAAGTGTATCACCAGTTAATTAATGAGTTCGGTATTGAAGAGATCACATGGGAGGACTTACTTCGGGATTACCTTACCTACTTTAAAGAGAATTGTGTGCCATTCTCAAATCTTATTAGTATGTTAGGAGAATTAAAAAGAAATAACATCCTAATCGGGATAATTACGAATGGAAAAGGACAGTTTCAAATGGACAATATTAAGGCTTTAGGTATTGATAAATATACCGATACCATTCTTATATCTGAGTGGGAAGGTGTAAAAAAGCCTGCACCCAAGATTTTTAAAACAGCATTAGAAAAGCTTGATGTGTCTGCCAAAGAAAGTGTTTTCATAGGAGACCATCCTGTAAAAGATGTGAGAGCCGCTCAGAGTGTTGGAATGAGAACCATTTGGAAAAGAGACCATCAATGGGATAATGTAAAATCTGATTTTATAGTTGATGATTTAGGAGAAATACCTCAAATCATCAACCAATCAAATTCGGTGCCTTATTAACTTAAAAGGTATTGCCGGGAACATCGGTAATCCCTATGACACTCTTAAGCAATACCAGCCAATAGCTGTCAACACTTAGGACTAAAAAAGTTCGAAAATACATGTTATACTAAAATTAGACATACCAAAAAGCCTTACCGTTGAACCGATAAGGTTTTTGAATATTGTGAATTGGAATAACTCCCTTATGATTGATCTACAAAGACTTCCTGACGTTTTAACATGGCATGGATCCAGTGAACAAGTTTGTTGGCACAGGCAATGACAGCGACCTTGTGTGGCTTGCCCTCGTTTCTTTTGCGATCATAAAAACCTATAAGTTTTTTGTTCCGGTTTTTGGCCAGACCGCATTGCACAGCTGAATAAAGGGCTTGACGTAATCTTGATGATCCTCTTTTCGTGATGCGGTTAATGGATGCTTTATATTTGCCTGACTCAAAAACACTTGGATCTAGTCCTGCATAGGCAGCCAGTTGCTTAGGGCGTTCAAACAGATTGATTCCCCCGATTTCGGAGATGATTGTTGCCCCAATCTTTTCTCCGATACCAGGAACTGATTGGACCAAGTCATAGTCTTCAAAGGTCTTAGCCAGGGCATCTATTTCTTTTTGTAATTGGGATAGGTGCTCCTGGTATTGAAAAAGCATCTGGATATACATTTGTATACTGACAACGTGACCATGACAAACAGGATGTTGAAAGGGATTACGATCCGCCGCGGCTTTCAGTTGGGCTGCTTTGTCCAGAAACCATGCGTAGGAACGCTTCGCTCCGAATTGATGCATCTCCATAGCCAACGTCTGTTGAGAGACTTCTTGAATAGCCGCAGAAGTCGGATAATGCAGTAAGGTGTTCAGGGACAATTTGCCACAAAGATCACTAAAAACGCTATGATATTCCGGGAAAGTATGATCCACAGCAGCCTGAAACTGAAGTTTGATTTCAACGTAGCTGTCCGTTAAAGCGCTGTGTTGTCTGGTTAATTGCCGCAGATTCAGGTATTGTTCGTTTTTCCTCTGAAACACTTCCAGATCTTCTTTGTAATACAACTCCCCCAGATGGAAGGCATCGATTTTGTCCGTTTTCACCTTACGCAGGCTTGTTTTTCGAGCCTCATAGGAAATGACCGGATTGATAACATAATAAGTTATAGCTTGATCTTCAAGAAATTGAAGCACAGGTTCATGATAGTGCCCGGTGGATTCAAAGATGACAGCCGGAGGTTGTCCGGAAACCTGTTCCACTTCCTGATAAAACTGATAAAAAGCGTGAAGTCCTTGTAGATGGTGTTCAAATTTAAAGCTTTTTTTATATGGTTTTTTCCTTTTTAAAAAAGCTTGGACCTGGCTTTCCCCTTTGGCGACATCCAGGCCGATGACAGGATTCATAGGTAATCACAACTCCTTTGATAGATTCGTCGGTGCGCCCCTCACATCCCTTGTAGTTTCATAGCTTCGCTTGTTATACGGGATCATGTCCCAACCAGCCTCAAACATGTTTCTACAAGGAAGGGGTGGACAGTATTGCGGACGGGATCGAGTCCCACGGGCGCCAGCGTCCTCCCCCGACTTCCTCAAGCATATGAAACCTATAAAAAATAGGTCAACCAGTTCAATGACCGGCTGACCATATAATACGAACGGGCGCCATTCTGGAATAAAGGCTGCGACTGCTATTGCTTCAAAGGGGCAGATTGTGATGTAACACTTTATGATATTATGCTAAAATCAGAAATGATTTGTGAAAGAATGTAGGTGAGGGGATATAGTTTGCACGGTTCGATAAAACAAGCATTATTTTACATTTATTTAAAATTAATCGGAGCTGGGTTTTCAGTATCCATATTTGCTCTTTATTTATTAGTGGTTATATCATTTAATATGTTTGATTTTGTTGAAACTGCTTCATCACCAATACTTTGGCTTTTCTTCTATGGATATGGAGTCATTTGCTCAGTCCTAATTGATGGCCTCTTAAAAGTTGTGCCATCGATGAAGCGTTATACAATACTTTTTTATATGTTAGCTGGATGTGCCATATTTTTTGTGTTATACAAAGATTCTTTAGTATATGTACTGATAGCAGGCCCAATTGGGGCGCTTGCAGCCATATTGTTTTATGTTGGTATGAAACTTTTTATCAATAGACTGGAATGGGCATGGTTATTTGCACTGGCAATTCCAATCTGTGTTGCCATTTTATTGACCATAAATTTTACTGAAAAGCAAAACTGGGAAGCAGAACAAACAAAAACGAGTTTTCGGGTATCCTTTTCATATTTTGACGGTATCCATGAGATACCTGTTCAACTTGAAAAAGGCAAAAGTCTTTTGTTTGATATTGAATTCGAAAGTGACGGGGGAAGAGGATATTCCGTGGAAAACGAAAGTGGTGAGAAAGTGCCTATGAAATCTCGCGGGGAAAAAATGATGGTTAAAGCGGGAACCGAAGGAACATATTACATTGTCATTAGGGGGCATCATTTATCATCAGGGGGTTTCAAGGTGCAATGGGGTATTAAATAAAAGCATTAGGTTGAAGGTGTAGCAGCAGGAAAATATAAATGGCCGAATAAAGCAAAAATTATTTTAGTCCCTCATTATTCCGTTATAGGGCGCAAATCTGGATTAAAGCTGCGACCGATATTGCTTTAATACGAAGGGCCATCCTATTGAACAAGCATACAAAGGGGAGTATGTATGTCAAAGTATTTCAAAGGGGAATTTTTGAGACAAAGAATTATTTTAACTGTTATACTTCTAAGCATAATAACACTATCTGAGTACGGATTAATTTCAAATACATTAAATTCATTTTTTGCGGGAGTAGCTCTTATTGTATTTTTTATTGTGGATAGTGATTTGAGAAAAAATGAACCACATTACTAATAAAACGGGCACTTTCACGAAATGAAAAATGTGTCACTGTAGCTTTCTAGGGCCATATTGCTGCTTAATTAGAGACTAAAAAGGACGAAAAGGGTGTTTTTTTATGCAGACAGATAATTTAAGGCTAAATAGTATAAGCCGTAGTTTTGTCATTTGTTTCATAATGCTTTTGTCTTTATTAATCCTCGATGTATATATTTTTCCTGAGAAGTCAGTATTATCAGAAATGCTAATTACAGGATTGGCTTGTATTTTAACAATTTTGTTGATAGTTCCTAGTTGGGTACAAGTATTTAAGTCCATTAAGCAGAGTCACAAAAACAATTAAACAATAGGGCGCCTTTGCAGAACAAATAGGTAAAAAAAGTAGTGATTATTTAATTCACATCTATTATAATTATCATAGAGGTGATAAAGAGTGGATAAGCAAATGCTTGATTTACTTACGGAAATGAATACTGAATTGAAAGGCGTGAAGTCTGATATTCATTCCCTAAAATCAGAAATGCATAATCGATTTGATACCATTGAAGCAAAATTAGAAGGCATTGGTGGACAGTTTGAATTGACTAATGAATCGAGAATTAATGAAATGGATTTTATTGTTGACAAGGTAAATAAAATGGAGAAAGAAATTTACATTTTAAAAAACAGGAATAGTAACTAGGGAGTGCATAAATAAGCACTCTTTTTTGTTAAGGACCCAAAGATAGTGTTAAGCAAACGAGGCGCAAGAACGGAATAAAATTGCGCCCGGATTTACATTTTAGAGCCATATTGTGGAATAAACGAAAAAGATGATCGTTTTAAAATCACCCTTTTTGTTTTTTCTTAGCTAATTTTTTAGGATCCTTTACACCAGGTGGTTGTTCCAGCCAATTATGGTTAATCATGATATCAGCTCCACTTTTGGCGAACCGAGAAATCTCAAATGATAACCGTTCATAGTTAATCATCAAATCACTTCGTTGACTGGCAGATGCTGCGGTAGAATAATTGCCCATTCCTGCAGATATAAGCAAATTCATGTGAAACATCATTAATTTATCTGAAAAAGTTTGAGTTGTGGAGCCACTTACACTTACATTAGTCTGTGCAGATTCGACATCATCTTTCAAAAGTGTGTCTGTAAAAACTTTTATATGCTTTTTCGAAATGTTCCTTCCACGAAGCATGTAATCCTGTACATCTTTAGATGGCGACGTTTGTGCAAATGCAATGCATAAGTGCATTCCTATTGAATTTGTTAGGATATTCTGATACAAATGGGAAATCTCAACAGCATTTAATGGCCGTTTATCACTGAAAGGGTTTAGGCCGCTTAAATATTTTTTACTGTCAATATAGTCTGTTTCTTTGGGAACTTCAATATACGGGTGTCTGGCAATTAATCCTTTGGAAAGACCCGTTTCGAGTGATTGTTTATAAAGGTTACTGGTTTCATTTAACGCCTGCATAAAATAGTTACATACATCATCCCGATAACTCATAGAAACAAAACCGCTGTATATTAACATGCCGGCCTTGGCCATATGATTCACATACATTAAACAAAGTATGTCTGAAAAAAGCCACGGTGCGTTCATGTTGACGTCTTGTTCTGTAAACCCATTTGGAATAGTGAATTGTTCATTTTCAAAAATAGGCACTAATGTATCCAAATGGTTAGACGACATATCATGGGCATACTGCACAACGGGTTTTATATCTGCATCTTGAATGTGCTTCAGCATAAAACCCAGCACTTGCTTCGACATACTATCATTCATATAGCCAGTCCAAAGCGAGCCAATTTCTGATGACGTCAGGTGAATGTTCCCTTCGTTCATCATGTAACCTCCTTAAGAGTATGTTATTATAGGTTTATTATTTACATAAATGCGGATTTTATCAACGAATTGAATAAACAGGGGTGTGGAAACGATTCAAAGGGTAAAGGCACTAACAGAACGTACATAAAATTGTTCTGTAATACCAGCCAATAGCTGTCAACAATTAAAGGTAAACAAGTTTAAAAAAACATGTTACACTAAAAATAGGCATACTAAATAGCCTTACCGTTGAATCGATAAGGTTTCAAAACATTAGCAATTTAAATGCATCTTATGATTGATCTACAAAGACTTCTTGACGTTTTAACATGGCATGGATCCAGTGAACAAGTTTGTTGGCACAGGCAATGACAGCGACCTTGTGTGGCTTGCCCTCGTTTCTTTTGCGATCATAAAAACCTATAAGTTTTTTGTTCCGGTTTTTGGCCAGACCGCATTGCACAGCTGAATAAAGGGCTTGACGTAATCTTGATGATCCTCTTTTCGTGATGCGGTTAATGGATGCTTTATATTTGCCTGACTCAAAAACACTTGGATCTAGTCCTGCATAGGCAGCCAGTTGCTTAGGGCGTTCAAACAGATTGATTCCCCCGATTTCGGAGATGATTGTTGCCCCAATCTTTTCTCCGATACCAGGAACCGATTGGACCAAGTCATAGTCTTCAAAGGTCTTAGCCAGGGCATCTATTTCTTTTTGTAATTGGGATAGGTGCTCCTGGTATTGAAAAAGCATCTGGATATACATTTGTATACTGACAACGTGACCATGACAAACAGGATGTTGAAAGGGATTACGATCCGCCGCGGCTTTCAGTTGGGCTGCTTTGTCCAGAAACCATGCGTAGGAACGCTTCGCTCCGAATTGATGCATCTCCATAGCCAACGTCTGTTGAGAGACTTCTTGAATATCCGCAGAAGTCGGATAATGCAGTAAGGTGTTCAAGGACAACTTGCCGCAAAGATCACTAAAAACGTTATGATACTCCGGGAAAATCTGATCCAGAGCAGCCTGAAACTGAAGTTTGATTTCAACATAGCTGTTCGTTAAAGCGCTGTGTTGTCTGGTTAATTGCCGCAGATTCAAGTATTGTTCGGTTTTCCTCTGAAACACTTCCAGATCTTCTTTGTAATACAACTCCCCCAGATGGAAGGCATCGATTTTGTCCGTTTTCACCTTACGCAGGCTTGTTTTTCGAGCTTCATAAGAAATGACTGGATTGATAACATAATAAGTTATAGCCTGATCCTCAAGAAATTGAAGCACAGGCTCATGATAGTGCCCAGTGGATTCAAAGATGACAGCCGGAGGTTGTCCGGAAACTTGTTCCACTTCCTGATAAAACTGCAGGGGAAAAGCTGGAGATAATCTCAAAGGCTTACCTATTGCTAACACTTCCGGAATAATGGATAGCGTCCAATTTGCCATTGTCGGGCCATTTTGTTGAATAACTCCTTGTAAAAAAATCAGATATTAGAAATAATTGTTATTAAGTGAAGGAGCAGATTTGTTGAAGGAGGTAACTAAGAACATGGGCAATTGGGGAGAACAAATAAAGGTTCCGGCAGATTATATGCGGGGTGGAACAAGCAAGGGAGTCTTTTTTCTGCAAGATGATTTACCTTCTGATCCAGCAATACGGGATAAGGTATTATTGCGTATCCTAGGAAGTCCAGATCCCTATGGGCAGCAGATCGATGGAATGGGAGGTGCAACGTCAAGTACTAGTAAGGTGGTGATTTTAAACAAAAGTGAACGTCCGGGATGTGATGTGGACTATTTATTCGGACAGGTAGCCATTGGGCAACCCCTGATAGATTGGAGTGGCAACTGTGGGAACCTTACTTCGGCCGTTGGTCCATTTGCAATACATAAAGGACTGGTAGAAGCTCCAAAGAACGGAATGGCTACAGTTAATATCTGGCAGGAGAATATCGGCAAAAAAATCATAGCTCATGTTCCAATAAAGAATGAGAAAGTACAGGAGCTAGGGGATTTCGAGCTTGATGGGGTAACGTTTCCAGCAGCAGAAATAAAATTGGAATTTCTTGACCCCGGTGCTGATGGCGGTGTGTTTCCTACAGGGAATCCAACAGATATCATGCATGTCCCAGGTATAGGTGAGGTGGAGGCGACTTTAATTAATGCCGGGAACCCTGCTGTCTTTGTGGCAGCATCATCGTTGGGGCTTATAGGAACGGAACTGCAGGAAGATATAAACAGTAATCCTGACCTGCTGGAGCGTTTTGAGTCAATACGTTCTTATAGTGCAGTCATTATGGGTCTGGAGAAAAGCTTAAAAGGTGCTAAGAAGCGTCAGCATACACCTAAAATTGCGTTTTTTGGAGAAACAACGAGTTATACCACTTCTGCTGGAAAAGATGTAAAGGGAGAAAATATTGATATTTTGGCACGGATTCTTTCAATGGGCAAACTGCATCACGCCATGACCGGTACAGGTGCAGTAGCAATTGCGGCCGCAGCTTCGATACCGGGAACTATTGTCAGCAGGATTTTAGGTGACGTTAGGTCTGAGCTTCGCTTTGGTCACCCATCAGGTACTTTAATTGTGGGTGCCGAAGCTTCAAAGGAGGATACCGGCTGGACTGTAAAAAAAGTTGTTATGAGTCGCAACGCAAGAAGATTAATGGAGGGCTCTGTTCTGCTACCCAATTAACCTTACCCAATAAAGTAAGTCTTTAAATATTAAAATAACTGGTGTTGGATCCAATTATTCAGTTTGCAGAAAAAATGAGACAGTATAAAAGTCATTGTTCAGTAAACGGATACGTTTGGTTTAAAAACCTTGATCTGACTATACCGCAACCGGGCGCAGTTGCGGAATAAATTTATTCACCAGTTGGGCCGTTTAACAGTATAAATAAAAGTTATTGCAAGGAAAATTTTGTTAAATCCTTGTGCAAGTAGTGGAAAAATAACTGCAAGCCTGATAAAAACTGTCCGCAATACTCAATATTTGATAAAATTCGGGAAGTGATTGGTGTCCAACTTATGTAGCTCTCTTCTGTAAAGGTGATAATTCGGGGAATGACTGGCACCCAAATTAAAAATAGGGACTAATAAGATCTTTCTTAAGCAGTCCCTATTTATAAAACTTAACGATTATTTTACTATTTGATTGTTCCACTGATGACCTCGTCCTTGTGAGCCGTGAAGGCATCAAGAACTTCATTTTTTTCGTTCGCTGGCACATCGGCGTGTCCAGAAGGACACAACATCTAGTCGGTGAAAGTCCGACCGGGAGAAAAGACTCCAATCCCGTAGCCTGAGAGACACCGCGGAACGAAAGTGAACCGGTGAAGCCCTCTGACAAACATTCTAAAGGAATGCGGCAAAACTTCAGGTTGTAACGCACAGTGAACGCAGATGTAGCCTCGTTACACGCAAATCCGGTGGCTGAGACGGTCGATAACGTGCGAAAGCAGCAGGAACTGACTGAAAAGAGTCTGAAACAGTAGTTCCCACCGGCGGGGTATCAGCGGCGACATGAAGGGAAAGATGATGTGGAAACTGGAGAAGCCCTCGACACCCGGTGAAGAAATCTCATCGAGGAGGCTGTCCTTATAACCGTGAATGGGAAATGGGACTAGCAGGTGTCAGGGTGGCGGAACGGATTGTAGTACTGAAGATACGCGTGCAGCAAAACACGCGAGGAGGGAAGAATCCGAACCTGTAAACAATTCGTGTGACCGAAGGAGGTAAGGGTGCCATGACAAAAACACCCATCAACTTACAGGAACTAAGGCAGCGAATTTATCAAAAGGCGAAGGCTGAACCTACGCATCGTTTTTGGGGATTATTTATCCACATAACCAAACGAACTACCCTTCATGAAGCTTACTTACAAGCAAAGAAAAACGGCGGTGCCCCAGGCATTGACGGACAGAGCTTTGATGATGTGGAGCATGAAGGTGTTCAACCGTTTTTGGAAAACATTCAGAAAGAACTCCAAGAAGGAAACTACCAACCGCAAGCGAATCGAAAAGTAGACATCCCAAAGGCAAACGGGAAGATGCGAACACTGCAAATTCCAACTATTCGAGACCGTGTCGTACAGGGGGCGTTGAAACTCATCATGGAAGCCATCTTTGAGGCAGATTTCTGCCCGAACTCGTACGGCTTCCGTCCAAGGCGCTCACCGCATCAAGCACTGGCAGAAGTACGGCGAAGTTTACTGCGTCGTATGACAACAGTCATTGATGTTGACCTATCTCGGTATTTCGATACGATAAGACATCACATATTGTTGGGGAAAATTGCGGAACGCATTCAAGACCCACAAGTCATGCATCTTACAAAACAGGTGATAAAAGCAGCAGGAAAAATCGGCGTACCGCAAGGGGGGCCATTTTCTCCACTAGCTGCAAATATCTATCTGAATGAGGTTGACTGGGCTTTTGATGCAATCCGGCTTAAAACAGCGGAAGGCAACTATGAGGCGGTAAACTATCATCGGTTTGCCGATGATATAGTGATTACCGTGAGCGGTCACTCCAGCAAACGGGGATGGGCAGATTTAGCCCTTCAGCGGCTCTGGGAAAATCTCGAACCTTTGGGAGTGGAACTTAACTTGGAGAAAACTCGGATGGTCAATGTCCTTAAAGGAGAATCATTTGCTTTTCTAGGTTTTGACCTAAGACGAGTCCCAAACCGAAAAAGAACAGGGCATTTCATCATGATGACACCAAGAAAGAAAGCGCGTACGATACTGAAAGCAAAAATTCGAGAAGTCATCCAAAAAGGAGGAGCAAAACCGGCCGAGGATATCGTCAAGCAAATCAATCGAATTCTTACCGGATGGGTCAACTACTTCCGTGTTGGAAACTCGAGTCGTGCATTCAGTGAAATACGTGACTACACAGAGATGAAAATTAGAACCCTGCTTACAAGAAGAAAACGAAGGAAAAAGCGTAGCATCGGATGGCAGAGATGGAGTAATGGGTACCTCTATGGCATACTGGGACTATATTGGGACTGGAAAGTCCGCCCGCTTGGAAATGCCGAAAGATACCGATGAAAGTGTCTACTATTCGATAGGTCTCATAACCCTTTTGACGAAGATTACGGGGTGAGCTGCTTGAGGGAAAACCTCACGAGCAGTTCTTATGGGGAGGAGCTGGAGACGGATCTCAATAAGACACCGCGCCAGTTCTTTACCCGACAAATGATCGAGTGTGTTAGCCAATACTTTACCCGCTGCATCAAATTCTTCCTCAGTTAGCTTCATATCGTAATGAGTTGGTTCCAGATCAAGACTATCGCCATTAGGGACAGTGCTGATGTACTTATAAGGACCTCCAGCCTTTTCGCAAACCCATAGGGTTGTCAAAACTATAAAACCTGGTTCTCTCCAGTTTCTATTTGCATACCAATCTTTGAGAAAGGAATTGGAAGAGTTTTTTCCTGCAACCGGATCTTCTGCCAATGCTTTAGCGAAATGATCAACGACAGCTGAAATATTATAGATTCCACCGAGGCGTTCGTATAATGGTTTTTCAGAAATTACAATCTCCTCCTTAGTATATGTTATATTCTATAATAAATTATCAGAGGCAGAGTATCAATTATCAATTTGCTATTGTTATGATAGGCCGCGGCTATCGAAAAAATATTAGTATACAATTTTGTGGTGACCATGGCATTGGCATGGGCGTCGAACGGTGTGGCATGTTTGGTTAAGAACAATCCTTTTATACATAGGATCGTTTTGGACCATAAAAATAAGAGCATTCTCTGGCGAGAATGCTCTTAATATATATAATTATATATATTTATTGCCTAAAGGGAGTTTTTATGTCCAAAAGAAAATACCTACATGGTATGACAGTTATTTGGCTGTTTTCTGTCAAAAGGATGACATTTCCTATTTTTAAAGGAAACGGATTCCTTTTGTATTGCTGTTTACGATTAATTTTTTTATGCTTATTGAAAGGCATTTTATATTGGAGTGGAAAAACGTATGAGTAATGACATTAACAATGCTAAACAGCGCAATTATAATCCGTTGATTTGGTTTTTATCCATATTGATCGTAGGCGTTATTTTGGGAACGTATTTATTGCCAACCAGCCCAGACGGCACTATAGGAGGCATTAAGTTAACAGTATTGCCAATGCTGAATGCTATCCTGAATAGCTTTACCTTTGTCTTTTTGTTAATTGCCTTAATAATGATTAAAAAGAAAAACATTAAACTGCACCGCAGGTTTATTATTGCAGCATTCGTTACAACCTTTTTATTCTTCATCTCCTATTTGACGTACCACTCTATGGCTGAGTCTACAAGCTATGGTGGAGATGGCGCTCTGATGTACATTTACTATTTTATACTCATCACACACATTGTTCTGGCTGCATTGATTGTGCCGCTTGCGCTGATCACACTTGGAAGAGGCTTGAATATGGAAGTAGAAAAACATCGGAAAATCGCACGTTGGACAATGCCACTCTGGCTGTATGTAAGTTTTACTGGCGTATTGGTTTACTTAATGATTTCACCATACTATTAGGTGTCCGGAATTCAGCGATGTTTCTTACCTTTCCTATGTCCAAAAGATAACCAAGTATAAAATTTTGGTTCTACCACAGTAATAATGGATTGTTGCCCCCATCTGGTAGACTTGCTTGTAAAGGTCAAGGTTTTAGTGGCACCTTCTTATGGCGTAATGATTTGATTATGCAAACAGCGGTTCATGCAAAGGATGTATTCGAGTATACACGAGAAGGCACTATGCTCATGATGTCTAAGGGTTGGATTGAGAAACCATCAAAAATGGATCTTTAATTCGATGGGATTTTCCCTATGGAAAAATTGCTTTAGAGAAGTCTTTGAAGAGTTTTCTGGGGGGCTGTTATTCCCCCCACTGTTAAGGAATTACGCCAGAAATTTCTTTCCAATTTCCTTATAGAGCGTAATACTGGTCAAGTATTTATCAACTTCAACATACTCATCCGGCTGATGGGCGACCGATGTATCGCCGGGTCCCAATACAATAACGGGGAATACCTCGTTTGCGTGTGTGAATTGTGAACTGTCCGTATAGCCAGTCATCCCTCCCAGTGTTGTTGGGATACCTAAAGGTTTAACAGTGTCCTGAACCAGCTTAACAAAAGGATCATCAGCCGGGGTCTTCATAGGGGTTTGGTCATTCAATAAGCGGATGTCCGCTGTTAGATCAGGGTATTTTTCTTCCGCAGATGTTATCACCTGTTTAATTTGCTTGATAATTTGTTTGTGATCCTGGGAAGGAACGGTCCGTATATCGATATTTGTAAAACATTGGTCGGGTACAACGTTCGTATTGGAACCACCTTTGATGACGTTAATGCTGTATGTAGATCCACCCAACAGGTCATCTTCCTCGTATTGCAATTCAAATTCTTTTCCTGACATCCGATGAATAACTTCATTCATATGAGCCACTGCATTTGTTCCCATATCCGGCATTGAACCATGGGCGGTTTTTCCGTATGTGACAATCTGTGGCCATAATGCTCCTTTGTGAGCAATCTTGATGTGATTTTGTGTTGGTTCGGCGACAATCAGAGCATCTAACGGTTCGGCATAGCCCTTTTCTGTCAGTTGACGGGCGCCAACAGCTCCTGCTTCCTCGCCGACCGTTGCTAAAAGGGTAACTTCACCTTTCTTCGGAAGCCCTTCTTCTTTTAGCGAAACCATAGCTAATGCGCAGGCAACAAGGCCACTTTTCATGTCACATGTTCCACGTCCATAAATTTTTCCATTTTCTTCTTCGGCCCCAAAAGGATCATGCTCCCATTTGACTTCTCCAGTAGGGACAACATCCATGTGTCCGGTTAATCCGAGGACGGACCCATCTTCTTCACCTTTTAAACGAGCAATTAAATTGGCACGGTTATCATCGTATTCAACAAGTTCGGTTTCTATGTCATGTTCATCGAAAAGAGCTTTTAATTTATTAGCGACCGCTGTCTCATTTCCTGGAGGATTGACACTTTTAATTTGAATGATATCTTTTAAAAATGATTTGGCTTGGTCTTGGTCCATATTTATCA
Source organism: Lentibacillus jeotgali (assembly GCF_000224785.1). Lineage (GTDB taxonomy): Bacteria > Bacillota > Bacilli > Bacillales > Amphibacillaceae > Lentibacillus > Lentibacillus jeotgali. The sequence goes on from NZ_AGAV01000003.1 coordinate 129,681, forward strand.
CCTCTGGATTTAGTTTACCCTTCTTATTCATACTAACACATGATTCATTTCCTCTGATAAAATCGTTACCGGCATTTGAAAAAATGGTTGACGATAATATTAAGTAATTGGTATCATCTAAATTAGAAAGGTCGTTCTATCCAATTAGGGAGAAGTGAATGATATGAGTCGATCTGTAAAAAAAGAAACGCTGCTTGAAGTAGCTGAACGGTTATTTTATGAACATGGATTCCGTGGCGTCGGATTAAAACAAATCATCAATGAAGCTAATGTAGCCACAATGACGCTGTATAATCATTTTCCGTCCAAGGACAATTTGGTCGAAGAAGTACTTAGGCAGCGGGAAGAACGCTATTGGTCCTATTTGGATTCACATGTGGAAATGGATTCAGATTCACCTTTCATTCTTGCTGTTGAAGCTCACGGTCGTTGGTTAAAAGAACAATCCTATAAAGGAGATATGTTTTTAAGAGCGATAGAAGATTACACGGGAACGGATAATGAGATTGAAAATATTGCAAGAGGACACAAATCCAATTTGCTTAAATATTTTCAGCAACTGGCTCAAAGGAAAGGTGTGGATAACGAACGGGATTTAGCTACTCAATTTACATTAATTCTTGAAGGAACGACTTCCATGACGACACTGATTGGTGCAGAGAAGGCTACGGAACATTCTATTGCGATGGCGAGGACACTTGTCCAACATACATCGTAATTTTTTTACCTACTTATTAGAAAGGTCGTTCTATATAATTTGTGGAGGAGGGATACCGTGAGATTCTTAAGGTTAGTTTTACCAGGGGCGACTATGATTGCTGTTACCTATGGCTTAGCAAGATTCAGTTTTGGACTGCTTCTCCCCGATATGCGTAATTCACTTGAAATGTCCGAGTTTGTGTCTGGGCTGATATCTTCGTTATTTTATTTGGCTTATTGCTTCACGATCATATTATCTACTGTCATTACGACAAGAGAAGGGCCTAGAAGAATGATTATCTCAGCTGGGATGTCAGCTTTTGCTGGGTTACTGTTGATGTCGATGACTCCAAATGCATGGGTGCTTGCGTTAGGCGTGTTATTTGCCGGAGGAAGCACAGGTTTGGTATCTCCACCTTATGGCGCTGCTATATCGCTATGGATTAAAGAGGGTAAACAAGGAGAAGCGAATACATGGATTAACTCGGGAACCAGTTTTGGTATAGCTCTTTCTGGAGCAGGAGCAATTCTGTTATCACCCAATTGGAGGCTAACGTATTTTATTTATGCTATTCTGACATTGCTGATATTGATATGGAATTTTAGGGCGATCCCAAAAGTCGGGGCTAGACCAAGGTTGAGATTTGAAAAAGGGCATCTCTCCATACGAGGCGTAAAAGGATCAATCCCTTTGAGTGTGGCGTCTGTTATCCTTGGAATTTCCACAGCAGCTTTTTGGACATTTTCCAGATCTTTTATTGGAGTGGCTGGTGATTACAGTGATTGGCAGCTTTCTGGATTTTGGATCATGATTGGATTATTTGGTGTACTAGGCGGTTTTTCTGGTTCTCTAATTGAAAAGGGAGGGCTGTCTTATGCTTATAAATTAGGGAGTTTGTCAATTGCTTCAGCACCCATTATTTTGTCCTTTTCACCAGAAAGTCTATTCATGTCTTACTTAGCGGCTGGTATTTTCGGGAGCTCCTATATATTTTTAACCGGAGTTCTCCTTGTTTGGGGAATCCGTGTATTTATTACGAATGCCTCATTAGGTATTGGCGTGCCCTTTTTACTTCTGGCAGTGGGGCAGGTCATCGGTTCATCACTTGCTGGGTTGTTTATTGGGGCATGGGGTTATGCTCCGTCTTTTATCCTTTATGGAATAATTGGTATGGCAGCTACCCTTCTAGGCCCAAAAGTTGACCGACATGGAGTTTAAGGAACTGTTCACCAGGCTTAAATAAAAAACAACGGCCTTTTTCTATTATCAATGGCTTTCATTGCAATTTTGGTATGCGTTGAAAATACCTTGCCTATTTCCGTTAATTTGATGTTTCTGCGTTCACGTTCAAATAAAGAAACCCCCAGTTCCCCGTAATTCGTATTTTCTTTATATTGAAACTTCAGGGGAAAATATGATTAGCAATAGGTTAAAAGGAATAATTTTGATATAGTGTATTGTGTAGTTAAATTTATCTAAATTAAGGTGGAAAAGCTACATGAATATAGTTTGTACCGGCTATGGGCTTCTGGCCCCGAAGACAACAAATGTCGAGCAGTATCTATCCAATTTAAAAGATGGCATGTGCTCGCTTGACGTTGTGGACCAAGAGGGGCCAAAGGGGGAATCCAATATAATAGGTTCAGTTAATGAAGGACTTGAGGAATTGGAAGCGGATAAGAAGATGAGGCGTCTTCCGAAAGTGGCAAAAATGGGGATCTCTGCAGCGAAGGAAGCCCTTCAATCAGCTGATCTAGATATGGAAGGTAAAAAAGTTGGCGTTTTTTTCGGGCTATCTCTGGGTTCAACTGGGGAGAAAATCCTCCGGGACGGAATACAATTTGTGAATGACGAGGATTATAGAAAAATACCTATTACGTTTGCTCATTATGCCAATTACCACAGTATAACATCTTCAATTACTCATGCCATTGGGCTTAAGGGCATTACAAAAACGATTTCTACTGGCTGTACGGCTAGCCTGGAGGCGATTGAAGAGGCGATGCTTTATTTGAATAGCGGCAAAATTGATGTAGCTGTTGTTGGAGGAACTGACAGTCCTATCAGTAAAATAACGACTTATTCGTTTGCAAAAACGAGAGTTCTTCCACTCGATCAGTCGCTTGAAGAAGGGGCTATTCCGTTTCAGGAAGGAAGTAAAGGGTTTGCAATGGCAGAGGCGGCAGGCGCGATTATACTGGAAAGAGAAGATGATGCAGTTAATCGATCAGCAGATATTAAAGGCGAAATTGTTGATGTTGTGTCGAATAATGATGGCATCTACATTTATTCACTTGATGAAACCGGAGAGCAAATGATCAATGCCTTAAAAGAAGTTACAGAGGGACGTCAGCCGAATTATATCAACAGTCAGGCACTGGGAATACAAGTAAATGATCGGATTGAAGAGAAATGTTCGGAACTGCTGTTCAACCACGAAACGCCGTATACATCCATTAAAAGTATGTATGGCAATCCGTTTGGAGCAATCGGAATTTTACAGGTCATTTCGTCTCTTTTGAGTGTCCAGCACGGATTTATACCGCCAACCATACGAACAACAACAGAAGGCTATGAAACTATGAATATTGTGACAGAGTCAAGATTTGAAAATGTTGAAGAGGTTGCTATTACCAACCATGGATATGGTGGAAACAACGCATGTGCCTACGTGAAAAAACATACATAACAGCGATTTGCGGTGGTAAGGAGTGAATTGCTATGATTACCGGGTTGCTGATCTGTACCATAGGCTTGATCCCTTTGGTTTTGGGACTGAGTATCAGAGCCATTTATAAAGAGTCAAAATTATCATCCGTGCTATCTATATATATGGTTTTAATCACCATTTGGCAATTTGATGTAGGGATACTTTACTTTGGTGATGTTCTCTCTGAAGATGTTATTCTATTTCTTTTCAAGCTGCTTCGGGCCGGGCCGACATTCTCGATTATTGTTATGTTTTATATAACATACATTTTTCTAAAAGACCGGCCGGCAATGCTAAAGACAATCAGTGGGCCTACGAAAGTATTCCTGAAAATCTTTAATAAAAAGGTACTCGTTTTTATTAGTGTCTGGAGTGGAATCATTTATATTATTAACTGGACAGATTTAGGGATTAAGGGATTAAGCTTACACAGATCAACTTTAACATTCAGTCATTATTTTCCTGAATATGGGCCGTTAGCATGGCTATATATCGTACATATGAGCAGTTTTATAGTCTTTTTACTGATTGTCTCTGTTGTAGCTCAAAAAATTGTCAATCAAAGCTTCAAAACATTTTTAAAGAGCTTTTGCCTTCATTCCATTATTTGGCTAATTGTTCCCGGATATTTGAATTTCTCATCCGAAACAGGAGCAATCTCAAGCAGTATTGGCGTTGTTATTTTCTCAGCAGCCATTGTCCATGAGTTTATCAAATTGAATACAAGCATGAAGGAAAACTACTATCAATTGATGGAAAGGCAGAAAAAACTCGATTATACAGGAAATTTAGCCGGCAGTTTAATTCATGAGGTGAAAAACACCAATGAAATCATCAGAGGTTTTTCGAAATCCCTGAACAAAAGCGAGACAATGACAGAACAGGAGCAAGGATCGCTTGAAATGATCCAGAAATCCTCTGCTCACCTTGGGGACCTGGTGAATAACTATAAAGTATATATGAAATCTGCTGAGCAAATGATGAAAAAGGAGGATTTGGAATCCATTATAGGGCATGCTATTGATTTCTCTTCAAGTATGCGTGAGGAACATGATGTGGAGATAGAGTTTGTGAATCTTTACAAACAGCTGACCGTCTATGTAAACAGAACAAATTTAGAGCAGGTTTTCATTAACCTGATTAAGAACAGTATAGAAGCAATGCCGGAAGAAAGGGAGAATAGGAAAATTACAATTTCCACCGAGCTTGATAATGAAATGATCCTGATTCATTTTAAGGATACCGGAGAAGGAATAAGCCCAGAGAATTGGGAAAGTGTCTTTGACCCGTTCATTTCATTTGGCGAAAGTGGAATGGGCATGGGTCTGCCTTTCGTAAAAAAGACGATTATCGAGCATTTGGGAGATATTCGGGTTGCCGGAAGCTCATCAAGAGGAACACATTTTCAAATCGAACTGCCACTTAATGGCGCGTTGAATATGACTTAAGGGCTGGGACATAACTAGATGTCCAATATTAAAGATGAACAAGACACTACTTTAGTGAAGAAGATATACGTAGACACCTTGTGTCCCAGCCTTTGTGTGTGTTTTATCATCATTTCCGCAGGTTCATTTTGTCAGTTTAAAAAAGGCAATACAACCGATCAGGGAAGTGCTGAATAATATGATCCCCATCGGCACGGCTGATGCTTCATTAATGCCGGCGAGAGGGGAGAATAGCGACCCTAGCAATAGCGGCAGCATACCCAGGACAGCACTAGCACTGCCCGCACGGTGCCCCTGTTGCGCCATTCCAAGAGTAAAAGTGCTTGTTATGGTCATTCCCATGGTGGTCATATAAATAAAAATCAGTATCACAATAATGGCTAATGGGCCTTCAATAATGGTCATGATCAGCAGTAGTGATGTTGCACTTACCGCAATCATGACCGCTGCTTTCAGCAATTTCCTTTCATGGATAATGCCGCCAAAACGTCCAATGATGAAACTTCCCGTAATAATGGCCAGTCCATTCATACCAAATAATATACTGAAGACTTGAGGTGAGACCCCGTATATCTCCTGATAAATAAATGGTGTACCTGATACATAGGCAAAACTCCCGCCATGAACAAACCCCACGATTACTGCATAGCCAATAAACGAACGGTCCTTCAGCAAGCCTCCCATGGTGCGAACAGAATCTCCAATTGAACTTGGCATCCGCTTCCAGGGTGGTAATGTTTCCTTAAGTTTCATAGCAACAACCAAAAAAATCAGGATTCCCAGTATACTTAGGAATAAAAAAATCGAATGCCAGCTTGCAAAGGGCAACAGCAGGATTGCTCCGCCTGACATTGGGGCAATCATCGGTGCAACTGCATTTATGACCATTAAAAGCGAGAAGAATTTTGTGAGCTCCCTACCACTAAACACGTCACGTACAACAGCACGGGAAAGAACAACACCTGCTGAAGCAGTGACCCCCTGTAAAAATCTTGCTGCAATCAGGACAGTGATATTCGGTGCCATTGCACAAAGAAGTGATGATACGACAAATAGCAACAAAGATATTAATAAAGGCTTCTTTCTCCCGCGGGCATCACTGATTGGTCCGATAATCACCTGACCAATGGCAAGTCCCAGCAAACAAGCTGTCAGGCTGATTTGTACAAGTGAGGGGCTTGTTCCTAAGTCATCGGCAATTCCGGGAAAGCTTGGTAAATACATATCAATGTTCAGCGGTCCCATAATGGCAAGCAGACCCAAGAGCAATGCAAGTCCGAGGCGTTTTTTTCCTGTCGGGTTATGTAGTATAGGCTCCTGTTCTTGTTGGTAAATGGTAAACACCTCCTAACTTAAATCACTGGTTGTTGTAAGGCACACGTCCAAACCACTTATAGCGGCGTGTGGATACAAACCTGTATGCCGGGTCTCCAATGCTTTTGGCAAACGGCAGATAGAGTAACAAAGCTAATGGGATGGTGGCAGGTAATAAAAAAAGAATCTTGCGTACTGTGTTAAATCCTGTCAGCATTTGTTTATTTTTCGTATACATATAAATTTCGTCATACATGTTTTTATAGTTATTTGCCCGCTCTTTCACTGGCTCACTCACCTCCTGGACGGGATGCCAGTAAATCGCATTGTTCCAGTCCAACTTTCTCAGCACAGCTTTCACTGTACGGCATAATGGGCACTCAGCATCGAAAAATACAATATGTCTATTCATGCTACCATCTCCTTTCATTTCAGGATGGTTTATTTATTGATCACACAAGGAAACTGAAATTTAGTGTAAAAGACCTTAGTTTAAATTTCCAATAATTTAGGACTTAACAAAATAGTAAAATGGATGTAAACTATATAATTAAAGAAAAATAGAATGAAATTTTTTAGTGAAACATATTGCTGAAGTAAAAGAAAGATGTTATAGTAAGTAGCCATGTGAATCTTAATAATCAATATTACTCTGCAAAAATATTTGGAGTGAGAGAAAGTGAAAAAACTAACAAACTTAAAATCTACTAAGATGGGATTTTTTCTGCTTGCATTAATCTTGTTTTGGATGAAGACGTATATTATATATATTACAGAATTTGATTTAGGGGTCAATAATCTGATGCAGCAATTCTTGCTGTTCATCAATCCTTTGAGTTCAGGCTTGATTATACTCGGGTTTGCGTTACTTTTCAAAGGGAAACGATTCGGCATTACACTGTTGATTATTGATTCTCTTTTAACTTTGTTTATGTACGCCAACATTGTCTTCTATCGTGAATTTAACAGCTTTATTACCATTCAGACGTTGATGCAGACGGAAAATGCCGGTAGTATCGGAAAAAGTTTCCTGGGGCTGGCTGAATGGCATGATTTGCTGTATGCTCTGGATCTCGTTATCCTGGGTGTTCTGTACTTCAAGCGGAAAGCAGACTGGTCCCCGGCACGCTTCAATTTCAAAAAACCTGCCACTGTGATGGCCGCTGGTGTGCTTGCGCTCGCTATTAATCTAGGTTTGGCGCATATTGACCGCCCGCAGCTGCTGGAGCGCGTTTTTGACAATAACTATATTGTTAAATATCTCGGTTTGCCTAATTTTGCCGCGCTGAACACCGTGCAGGCTGTTGAAGTTAATGCCAAGCGCTCGATGGCTTCAAGTGAAGATATAATGGAAGTGGAAAGTTATACCGACAAAAAATACGCCGAGCCAAACGATAAGTATTTTGGAAAGGCAAAAGGCAAAAACATTATCAAAATTCATTTGGAGTCTTTTCAGTCATTTTTGATTGATTATAAATTGAATGGAGAAGAAGTGACGCCGTTCCTGAACTCACTTGTGCATGATGGGAGCAAGAATTTTACGTACTTCGATAACTTCTTCCACCAGACTGGACAAGGCAAAACAGCTGATGCTGAACTGCTGATGGATAATTCATTGTACGGCACGCCTCAGGGGGCTGCATTCGTCACGAAAGGCACGAATACGTATCAGGCACTGCCGGCCATACTTGGCCAGAGGCAGAACTATACTAGTGCTGTATTCCATGGTGATGAAGGATCATTCTGGAATCGGGATAATGTATATAAGCAATTTGGTATAGACCGGTTTTATGATGACGCCTATTACGATATGAGTGAGGATAAAGTCATCAACTATGGATTGAAAGATAAACCGTTCTTTAAGCAGTCGATGCCTATGCTTAAAGACCTTGCCAAAGAGGATGGCCCATTCTATGCGCACATGATGACATTGACACACCATTATTCGTTTGTATTGGACGAAGGAGAAGAGTCAATTGAGCCGGCTAATACCGGTGACGGCACCGTGGATCGCTACTTCCAGACAGCCCGTTACCTGGATGAGGCGCTGAAACAGTTCTTCAAGGATTTGAAGGAAAAAGGATTGTATGAGGACTCAGTCATTATGATTTATGGTGACCATTATGGTATTTCGGAGAACCATAATAAGGCGATGAGTGAAATCACGGGTGAGGAGATAACACCACTGAAAAACGCGAACCTGCAGCGAGTGCCTTATCTGATTCGTGTGCCGGGCATGGAAGGCCAGGGCACCAATCACAAGTTTTCCGGACAGGTAGACGTCATGCCGACGATGTTGCATCTGTTGGGAATCAACGCCAAAGATTATATTCAGTTCGGTACAGACATGTTTTCCAAAGAGCATAAAGGCTTTGTGCCGTTCCGGAATGGCAGTTTCATGACGAAGGACTACAGCTATGTCGATGGACAGTTCTATGATAATAAGACAGGCGAAGTCATTGAAGAACCGACGGAGAAGATGAAGGAACGCAAAGAGCAGGTAAGTTATGAGCTGAGTCTGAATGATGAAGTGTTGCATGGCGATCTGCTGCGTTTCCATGAGCCTAATAAAAAATGGGAACCTGTTGATCCCAACGACTACCAGTACGGAAAGTCTAATAAGAAAAACAATGCAAATAACAATAACGATAACAATGAAAATAATAATGGAAATAACTCATAGTAAAAATCCCCGCTTCCTGGCCTATTAAGGCCTAGAGGCGGGGATTTTGTATCTGTCACAGATTAAGGGGTAAAGGCTACACTAACCTCCCCGATGCTGGTATAGGTTGCCTTGTATGTTCCTTCCTCAACACGTAATGGCAAGATGAATGTCCCTGATGATATGATCATGCCTTTCTTCAGGGTTTTGTCGTGAGCTGACAGTTTTTTTGAAAGCCATGTAACTGCGGACACCGGGTTACCGAGCACATTGGAAGAATTTCCTTTGCTGATTTTTTCACCATGGTGGAACAGCTCCATATCGATGTCTGCCAGGCTATCCAATGATGGCGCTTTAACGGTCTCTGATATGACGGCAAGCCCTGCAGCGGCGTTATCGCACAGAAGATCTTCCAGTGAAAAATTGGGAAACCAGTCTGTATAACGGGAATCGGGCACTTCAATGCCTGCTGCAATCCTGCTTTTTGATATGATTTCTTCTTCGGATGCTCTCATTGGCAGGTCGTCAGTCAGAATGAAAATTAATTCCGGCTCAATAAGCGGATCGAATAAAGACGCCATTGAAATGGATTCTTGTGATCGCATTAGATTTCCCTCAGTGTATGTGCCATATGCCGGCTCATCTGTATTGGCAAACGCTTGGGTATCGGGGCTTGTCATGCTGATCTTATAGCCGCTGAGGTTCTCATCTGTCTGGTCACACTTTTCCTTTATGAATTGATCCTGGACGGAGTAGGCAGTTGGTTCATTCAGGTTATAATGGTTTCGTATAAAATTAATCGGCTCTTTTGTCCGATGGGCAGTCTTAAGCTTTTGAACAATCTCATTGTTGATGACAGTCATTGTTTGAGCCTCCTGTATGATTTGTATAAAATAGCGTTTCCATAAGTATAAATGGTTGTCGGGTTTTTGTTAAGCTGGAAAATGGGGCAGATATAATGGAAATCAGCTATCAGCGAATTTATAGCAGACTGTTTAAGTACTATGGTCCGCAAAAATGGTGGCCGGCAGATACGTCATTTGAAATGATGATTGGCGCCATTCTTGTCCAAAATACGAGCTGGCACAACGCAGAAAAGGCTTTAGCGAATATCAAGCCATACCTGGCTCCTGAACTCATGGAAAAACTGGCGACCGGTGAAATGGCAGAAATGATTCGGCCCAGTGGTTTTTTTAACGTTAAGGCCAAACGGATCAATGCTTTTTTGAAATGGTTTAAAACGTATCATTGTGATATTGGTGTGATTAAACAGATCGATAGGCAGCGGCTGCGGAATGAACTTCTCAACATTAATGGTGTTGGCCGTGAAACCGCTGATGTCATGTTGCTTTATGCATTTGATAAGCCAATATTTGTGGTTGATAACTATGCTAGAAGGATCTTTTACCGAATCGGGTTTAATATGCCAAAAACGTACGATGCGTTTCGGAATGAAGTGGAGGGGACAATGGCGGGAGACTTAGAGCTGTTTAATGAATTTCATGCACTGCTGGTGGAACATGCGAAGAGCCACTGTAAGAAGACGCCGATATGTGAGGGTTGTCCGTTGTTGGAGATGTGTCATCAACGGCTGGATTAGCTTTCTATTACCGTTTTATCAAAAAAAGAACTGGCATCGACCTTCCTTAGCAGTCATTACCAGTTCTTCCGGGAAAGCTTTTTGAATATCTTTTTACGGTAAAAAGGGAATTTCGGGTTGTGATGCAGCTTTCGTTTTTCAACAAGGTCATCGAATTGTCCACCTTTCTTTGCCTCGTTCTTATGTTCTTCACCAGTTGCATACGTCATTAGGTCATTATCCGTGATTTCTCTTCCTTTCTTTTTCCCATCATCTTGAGGAACAAAACCGGCATTCTTTAAAATTTTATACGCCTGATTCAGTTCCGATGACAGACCCGGCAGTTCATCTCGTATGTTCAGTTTTTTGCCTTTGCCCGGCAAGTTGTCAAAATCACCATTCTCGATTGATTCCTTAATTTTATCTTCAACGATGATGTACATGGGCGCACCCCCTTATTGTATTCATTATATCAAAAAATGGCTGATACTGTTTAATGATACACGTTTTCAACTCAAAAAGCCGCATTTCCTAATATCAAAATACGGCTTGCTCCCTCAGGAATTTTTATTTATTTGTTCTATTTCCTTTTCTGCAAGTACCTCATTAGCTGCTTCAAGTTCTTTATGTTCATCTACCGAATCTCCAGCATAGTTATCCTCCTCTTTGAATGGATGATTGGCCTCAAGTCCACTCTGTACGCTTAATTCACCATCCATATTTGCCTGTGTCCGCTGTTTAAATGTTTTTTTGTTCTGTTTTTTCATGTTGTTCACCTCAAACATTAATTTCTGCAGGCGCTAACTTTTTATGCTAACCCTTGTTATACGATGCACATCGTATTACAATAATGCAAAGAGGTGAGAGTAAATATGGACCGTGAAATTATGAAAGGCAGTATTGACATATTATTGCTCAATTTGCTTAATGGAAACGATATGTATGGTTATGAAATGGTGAAAGTGCTGAAGGAAAAAAGTGAACAGCTTTATAACATGGGGGAAGGGACACTCTATCCAGCGCTTAAGCGCATGGAGAAAAAGAGATGGTTGCGTTCGTATTGGCATGAAACAGATCGTGGCCGCAGAAAGTATTATCAGATTACTGATGAAGGCCATGCTCAATTAACAAGAAAACTGGATGAATGGAATAGTGTTCATAATCTCATTACCAAAACATCCGGAGATCTGTCATGACAAAGATTGCAGATCATGTTGAAAAAGTCCTCGAACAATTGCAAAGTCCAAATGAAGAACGTGAGGAATTACGGGAAGAGCTTGTCAGTCATTTGGAGGAAACAAAACAGCAATACATCGATGATGGCTTAACGGAAAAAAAGGCTGAAGAGCGTGCATTAAAGGAGTTTGGCGATTTCAATAACATCGGTCATGAGATGCAGGAAGCGATGTATCCGTATCAGCGAGGGTTGTTATATGGAATTGGGCTGGGAACGATTTTATTTGGCGTTTTCTTTTATTTAGCCTCCGCATATTTGCTCCATGATCGGATTCCAGGCTGGTTGGCTATCCAGCTTTTGACAGGTGGAACGGTTACTCTGGCTGCTATCAATATTTCGTTTGTTGGCCGCTATTTTTATCTGGTCAATGTCATGCTGCTTATCAATGTTTTATGGAATGGAATTAATATTACGATAATGGAACTGAGACCCCAGTGGCAGGCAGTTTTTTTCAGTATTTATTTGCTGATTCTGATTGGAATAGGCCTTGTTGCGGTTATTCGAAATTCCTATTATTCGAGCGGCCCTACGGAAACAAAGCAGCAAAAGTGCGGACTTGTGCTGTTAAGTCATATTGTCAATTTGCTCTTTGGCCTGGTTGTTGCTGGTGTGAGTCTATTCTTCCTGTGGGCGCTGCTGGCTTTTTCCGAAGTGAAGGCTGACGTCATATTGACGTTGGTTCCCATTATTATTTGGTTGATTACCTATAAATTTCAGATGGGGTATATTTCTAAAAAGCCGCTTATTTCTATAGCAACAGGTCTTGGCTTTTCTGTGTTATCGATTGCATTGCCTTATACTATCCTTGGTTTGCTTTAGGGAGGTTTCTAAGATGTCACTAAAAATGAAAAATTTCAGCTTTATTACCGGAATTGTTCTTTTATTTTTTATCCTAAGGGGGGCAGGGTCATTTGCCGGCGCACCTGAGGGTTTTTCTGGATTCGGCCAATCAACTGACATCTCTCCTGATGACAGCGAACTTGTTTTTTCTTATTTTCATGGAGATGATGCTGCACTGTATACCGTCCCTGTCAGTGGAGGGGAAGCTGAACTTCTGGCAAAACCGGATGAAGGCAAATCATATATTAATCCTAAATTTTCCCCGGATGGCGATAAGATTGTTTTTGTCGAACAATGGGAGGAAGGAGAGAAGGAGCAAAAGCGGCGCTATAGTCAATTGCGTATAGTGGACCGGACGGATCAAACGGTTGAAATCTTGATGAATACACGTGACTATATAACAGAGGCGGCATTTTCGCCTGATGGTGAATTACTGTACTTTTTGAAAGCCGGGGTCTATAAAAATTATTCACCAATTACGTCCGAGCGGCCGCATGATTTTGATATGTTCCGTATGGATTTAAAAACAAAAGAAATCGAACAGCTAACGTCCAAAAAAGCCTATAGCATGTCATCGCTGGAGTTGTCATCGGACGGCGATCGGCTCATGTATAAAACATACGGAAATCGCGATCAGCTCGTTTTGCGTTCACTTAAAAATGGCAAGGAGGAGACTATTGTACCAGCGGGTGACTTTGCTTCCAAGGAACCGATTATTTCATCACCAACATTATCACCGGACGGGGAGCATGCTGTTTTTTCGGACGTCGCTGCGACAGACGAAAATGGCACATTTGTATACGAAGGGTTTCGGATGGATTTGGATACCAGACAGGCAGAACAAATTACGTCCTTTCATGAACATGTCTCAAGTCCGGTCTTTTTTCATAAACAGGATAAGCTGATCGTAACGATCAATAAAAATTTTGCCGGAGCCGACCCCGAATATAGCTATTGGCAAATCAGTGCAGACGGGGAGGAGCGAAACCGTATTACCATTGCGATGCCTGAAGAATGATGAGATTTAAAAAAGCCATATTTCCAATGTTAAGTGCGGCTAAAATAATTATTCTTTATAGCTGTCAGATGTTAATTCCTTTTTGGTATAAATATTAAAAAGTGTCCCCCAGTTTAATTAGCTGTATTATTTGATTTTTTTGTGTAAAATAGATTTGAGGAAAATGAAATATTTTGTTCACTTATACGCAGAAGGTTTAGGGGGCATTTAATTTGAAAATAGTTGGTATAGCCGGATCTGTTGTCGGCTCGAAAACACGGGTTGCCGTGCAGCAGATTTTAGATCATATAACTATTGAACATCAGGAAATTGAAACGAAATTGGTTGATTTAGGCGATTATGAGCTTGTTTTCAGTGATGGCAGGGATTATCGTGATTACAGCGGTGATACCAAAACGGCATTGGAAACAATAATGTCAGCAGATGCCTATATTATTGGAACACCGATTTTTCAGGCATCGATTCCGGGAACATTGAAAAACTTGTTTGATCTACTTCCAAACGAGGCCTTCCGAGACAAAGTTGTAGGCATTGTAGCAACAGCCGGTTCTTCCAAGCATTATTTAGTGCCGGAACATCAGCTGAAGCCTATCCTTTCATATATGAAAGCTGTTATTATACCAAAATATGTCTTTGTGGAAGAAAAAAGTTACTACCAGAAAAAAATTGTGAATGATGATGCAATATTCAGGCTGAACCAGCTGGCGGACGACCTTATCCATGGCGTTAACGTTTTCAGCGAAATCCAAAGGGAGAAGGATTCGGCTTTTCCGTTTTAGCGGGGGAGAGTAAAGGATTGTGCCATGATATAGAACGTTTCGGCATTAAAACTTGACAATATATAATTACTTTTAATAAGTTTATTACCAAATATAATCAAATAAATTGAATCCCGCCATAAATGATGATACGATACGCATGTTCAATACATCATTTCACAGGGGGAATACAAATGTTAAACATAGGAATTATACTAGGCAGTGTTCGTGAGGGGCGCAATGCGGAAGCTGTTACTAATTGGGTTCATGATTTTGCGGTGAAGCGTAACGATGATGTTACATATGAAATCGTGGATCTGGCTGATTATCAGCTGCCATTAATGGGAGCGCCGATTCCTGAAGCACAGAAGCAGGAAGCTCAAAGTGCTATTAAAGCCTGGTCGGAAAAAATGGCTTCTTTTGATGGCTATATCATTGTAGCGCCCGAATACAATCATGCTATAGGCGGTGCTCTTAAAAACGCATTGGATTACTTGAAACCAGAAGTTGCTGATAAAGCAGCAGGGCTTGTCGGCTATGGCAGTCTGGGTGGTGCGCGTGCACACGAAAATCTGCGTCTGATTTTTGGTGAGCTGCAAGTTGCAGATGTACAGACAGCCGTTACATTTTCATTGATGACTGACTTTGAAAACTTCAGTGTGTTCAAACCTGCCGAGTATCATGCAGATAATGCCAATAAAATGCTGGATCAGGTGATTGCATGGAGCGGTGCACTTAAACAAGTCCGGGAGAGTGTCGAAGCAGTGACTAACTAATCATAGATGTAATGGGAAATGTATAGGAGATGCATTTCCCGTTTTTTATTGTTAAATGCTACAGTTCATAATAGATTCGCTATAGTTCACAATTACAGTTGAGTTGGATGAATAATATTAGCGGCAGAGGGCAGTCAATCTACCTGAGAGTAGGGGCTCAGATATGTTATGCTATAACTAAATGACGAAGGGGACGTGTGACGGGTGGATATTCAAATTTTATACGAAGACAACCATCTTCTTGTGGTTGCAAAGCCAGTAAATATACCCGTACAAGGAGACAGCACAAGGGATAAAGATTTGCTGACTATGCTGAAAGAAGATATCAAAATCCGATACCAGAAACCTGGCAATGTCTATTTGGCACTCGTCCACCGGCTCGATCGTCCGGTAGGCGGCGTAATGGTGCTTGCCAAAACATCGAAAGCGGCATCACGCTTATCAGATGCAATACGTAGGGGAGCGTTTGAGAAAATATATCTAGCTGTAGTTCGGGGACGACCTTCCCAAATTCACGAGAGACTGGAGGACTTTTTGCTGAAGGATCATGGTGAAAATAAAGTCCATGTGGTTTCCTCAAAAACTAAAAAGGCGAAAAGAGCAGTGCTGGATTATGAGGTGATTGGGGAAAACGATGGTTTGAGTTTGCTATCGGTCAACCTCCATACAGGAAGACCGCATCAGATTCGTGTTCAGCTGGCGAATATCGGCTGCCCCATTTACGGTGACCAGAAATACGGCCAAAAGGTTAATAAACCGGGTCAGCAAATCGCACTATGGTCACATGGGCTGGCGTTTGAACATCCGACAAAAAAGGATATGACGAAAAGTGAATCCTTACCACCTAAAGAATACCCATGGAATCTTTGGCCTGGCTATTGTAAAAGGAGCTGATAACAGTGGGGAAAACATTGCATACATTTACGATCTCAACACATGAGAAGCAGTCATTCACCAATTTGGACCACTACTTGGAAAAGGCGTTGTCTGAGAGTGGGGTGCAGAATGGCATTATGGTCGTATACTGCCCGCACACAACCGGGGCCATTACCATCAATGAAAATGCTGACCCGGATGTTAAAACTGATCTTAAGCTTGGACTGGATAAGACATTTCCGAACAAACCGGAATATATCCATATGGAAGGCAATTCTGATGGACATATGAAGTCCTCGGTTGTTGGAGCCAGTGAAACGTTGATTATCTCTGAAGGTCGTCCGATTCTCGGTACATGGCAGAGCGTCTATTTCTGTGAGTTTGATGGACCAAGGACACGAACGGTTCATGTTAAAGTGTTGGAAGGTTAATAAAGGGTGATGATTAATGGGCAATAAATTAAAAATATCAGAACTCGCGGACGAAATGAGCATGCAACAAATGGATGAGCATTTTCAATTAATCAATAAGGAAACCGGTGAAGTCGTTTATATCATGGAGAACCTTGTCAGGATGGCAGAAGATGATGAACCATACGACCATTTACCAGATTGGCAGCAGGAGCAGATGGAATTGGCAATCGACTTTGTGGAATATGATATGGAGAAGTACTTGCCAATCCCGTCACAATTTGACATCGACGAATACGGAATGATAGAGGATTTTTGCTTTTCTATCAAGGACTCCAATGCACAGGACAAACTGCTGCATGCCATTCGCGGAAAAGGGGCCTTCAGACGGTTTAAAGATATGATTATCGACCTGGATCTGGAGAAAGATTGGTACGCCTATCGAGATGAACGCTACAAACAAGTAGCAATTGAATTTTGTGAGGATCATGGACTTGGATACATTGAATAAATGGGAGGATATTAATGAGCCGTCAAAAAATAGAGAAAATGGCTCGCTGGCATGCGACCGAACTCCTTAAGGAAAAGGGGTATATCAGTCCAGTGGATCTTTTAGTAAGAATGGATCGTCTGAGCCCAAAGCAAGTGAAGAATTGGCGTCTGAAAAGAATTCCTTACCTTGAGCGGGTTACGGTAGGAGGGCTGGGAAAGATGAATTACATCTTGAAAACGCTGAAGAAGTTTGCGAAAGAACAAGAACTTAAACCTTCGAAAACAGTTTATAAATCCTGGGGTAAAGGCCCGAAAAAAACATTTACACTTTTCCAAAACCGGAAATCCGTCTATTGAAGAAATGTATACCACTCATTATGTGGCCAAGCGTGTTCGGAATAAATAAATTAAGGGGAGATTGTAGATGGCAGAATTAAATGAATTGCAGTCAAAAGAGGAATTGGAACGGGCATGGGAACACTCAATGGAAAAACCGGCTCTGTTTTTTAAGCATAGCACGACTTGTCCGATTAGTGCTGGTGCGTTTGAACAATATCAGACGTTTCTCGAATCCGCAGGCGATGATTTGGATGTTTATATGGTCAAAGTGATCGAGAACAGGGACATATCCAACCAGATAGCTGAAGAAACGGGTGTCAAGCATGAATCACCGCAAATTTTTCTAGTTCAAAACAAAGAAGTGCTTTGGCACACCTCCCATTCAAAGATTACGACGAATTCGATAAACCAGGCACTGCAAAAAACGATGTAGGCAGGCTGCTGCATTCTTCCTTTGCAGCAGTTTATTTTTTTGGAGGAAGGACTATAAGCTCGAGAGCGGAAACTTCAGCCGGTAGTTCAAAACTTCAGCCCGAGGGCGGAAACTTCAACTCGAAATCAAGAACTTCAGCTCGAGAGCAAAAACTTCAGCATAAAATCCAAAACTTCATCGAAATGCAGCAACCGTCCAAAGTTTACCCCCGGTGATGTCCGCTGTATCCTGAAAGCCCGGCACCATGTATAATCCCATTCTTTTCAGCCAAACTATAACTAACCAGCATTGGAAAGGATGGGTATGAAGTTATGGTTTATTTAAAAACATTGGGCATTAAAGCGATTGCAATCGGTATTACCGTATTCTCGCTTTTTGGCATTTTTTATAATGCAGATGTCGTGAATTTATTTTGGATCAGTATACTGACGACTGGGATATCCTTCCTCATCGGCGATTTGTTTGTGCTTCGCAGATTTGGCAATATTACAGCTTCGATTGCGGACTTCCCTTTGGCGTTTCTGTCACTTTGGGCGCTGGGAGGGCTTTTAATCGAAGCGAGTATCCCGATAGTTACAACTTCAGTTATGGGAGCATTTTTCATTACGTGCTGCGAACCGTTCATTCACACATATATGACTGAGAACCTTGAAGAAGAAAAGTTTGAAGAAAGAGAAGCATCGCCCGCGACTGGCCAGCTGCAGACTGAATTTGCAGAGGAATTTGAGAAGGAGACATTGACTGATGAAAAAGAAAATCATCGTGACCGGTAAAATTTATTCTTAAAGCTTTTGAAACTTCTCCCCTTTATTAATCGTACAGTAGAGTAATAATCATTTTCATTTCTTATATAAGTCATGTATCATGATAAATGAAGCATTTTTTTATTGAAGAATCATCATTACAGTGATATGTGATATTCTAGCGATTATTAGGGGGAGAAAAAATTGGATGTCTTCGATGGAGGGTCAAATGGTTCCAATCGGCGTAACATAACGTGGAATAAAAAATATAATTGGATTGGATACCTGATACTTGCAATTATTCTGGTAGTAATTGCAGGTTTATTTGCACTGCAGCTGATTACGGATTACATCTGGATGGATTCACTTAATTTTTCAGGTGTTTTTACGACCATATTAACAAGTAAAGTGCTGCTAGGCGTAACTGGCTTTGTTTTGTTTACGCTCAGCACATTTTTTACGGTTTATTGGATTCGCCGGTCGTACCTGAAATATTTTGATTCAGGTCAGTTACCACCGGTTATGAGAAAAGGAAAAGTTATGATGCTGCTTATGCTTGGCATTTCGGCGGTTGTCGGGCTGTTTGGAAGCAGTATTGTACAAGGTGTCGGCTGGGAACGTGCGCTGAAGTTTCTTAACTATGCGTCATTTGGGCAGGCTGATCCGTATTTTGGTCTGGATATTTCCTTTTACATATATGTCTTGCCAGTGCTTAATTTAATTGTTTATGTCCTGATGGGCCTAAGTATCTTTTTCTTCCTGGTGGAAATCGGTGCTTATTCAGTTTTTCACATGTATAGAAAAAGCCGGCCTGCCCAATTGCACCTGGGGTCTACGCTTGGCTTTATCGGGCTGCTATTAACAGGCTATCATCTTTTGCAGCCGTTTGGCACACTATCGTCAACACAGGTTAATTTGTTTCAGGAAAGTGTTGTAAATGGCTTAAGTTATACGGATGATGTCATCAATATTCCGAAGGCATACATTCTGGCTGCTGTGGCAGTCATTATGACAATCTGGATGATCATAAAGCTTGTTAGGGGCAACATTCAGACAATGCTGACCCCAATTGCCATCTATATCGGATTGGTTATCGTCGGCCAAGGGGCTTCTTTGGCGGTGCAGAATTTTGTGGTTTCCCCGAATGAATTTGCCATGGAAGAACCATACTTGGACGATAATTTAAATTTTACCAAAGCAGCATATAATTTAAATAACATTAACGTGCAAGAGCACCCGGGAAATAATTCACTGGATGCGGAAATGGTGGAACGGAACTCAGGAACAATTGATAATGTCCGCATGAATGATGTCCGTCCACTGCTTGATGTCTACAATCAGGTCCAGACATTCCGCACGTATTATGAATTCAATGACGTCGATGTTGACCGTTATCAAATCGACGGTGAATACGAGCAGGTATTTCTGGGGGCAAGAGAATTGGATACGTCCGATTTGCCTGACCAGGCGAAAACGTGGGTTAACCATAACTTAAGGTATACACATGGATACGGGGTTACGATGAGCCATGTCAATAAAGTGACAGCACAAGGCCAGCCGGAATATATGCTCAAGGATATTCCGCCTGAAGGGGTCATGGATATCAGCCGGCCGCAAGTATACTTCGGTGAGGAAAATTCACCGAATGTTATTACCAATAGCGCGGTGGAGGAATTTGATTACCCGTCAGGTGATGAAAATGTCAATACAGAATACGAAGCCGATAAAGGGATTCAGCTGAGCGGCATAAACCGTCTGTTATTTGCGCTGAGTGAAGGCAATTTCAGAATGCTTGTATCTGACCAGATAACAGAAGACAGCCAACTGCTTGCCACGAGGAATATCATGGATCGTGTAAATCGAATCGCACCGTTTTTCAATTATGATGAGGATCCTTATTTAGTTGTGCGAGAAGACGGTAGTATGGTCTGGATGATTGATGCTTATCTGAATGCTGAAAATTATCCGTACTCCGAGCCTTTTGAGGGTGAAAAGAATTATATCCGAAACTCTGTAAAGGTAACCGTCGATGCCTATTCGGGTGAAGTGAATTTTTATGCTGCCAATCCGGAAGATCCGTTATTGCAAACATTCCAGAACATATTCCCTGATTTGATTACGGAAGAGGTGCCTGAAGATATTCGTAATCATTTCCGTTACCCGACAGAGCTGTTTAAGATTCAGGCTAAGAAGTATGGCACATATCACATGTCTGATTTACAGGTATTTTACAATCGTGAAGACACATGGCAATTTCCGACAGAGCGTTATTTTAATGAGGACATTGAAATGGAACCTTATTATACCACGATGAAATTGCCGAATCAGGAAGAGGAAGAATTTATCCAGATGATTCCATATACACCGAAAAACAGGCAAAACATGATTGCCTGGATGGGTGTACGAAACGACGGGGAAAATTATGGTGAGATGTTTGTCTACGAGTTCCCTAAACAGCGAAATATTTACGGACCACAGCAAATTGAAAACCGGATTAATCAGGATAGTGAGATATCCCAGGAATTAAACTTGTGGTCCCAGGGCGGGTCAGAAGTCATAAGGGGCAACTTGCTGGCTATACCGATTGAAGATACGATTATTTACGTCGAGCCGATTTACATCGAGTCCAATAATGAGACATCACTGCCGGAAGTAAAACGGGTAGTTGTGGCTTATGGTGATCATATTGTGATGGAAGCAAACTTTGACAAAGCACTTCAGGAGATACTGAATATTGTTGACTCTGATAGTCAGGGTGACGGACAGCAGGAAGATGGGGAAGGCCAGGAGAATGAACAAGGTGAACAGCAGGATCCGTCAGATCCAATTATGGAAGCAGAGCAGCAATTACAGGAGTTTTCCGATCTGTTTGACTCATATCAGCAAGCCTTGTCTGAAGGCAATTGGCAAGAAGCTGCAGATATCATGAGCGAATTGGAAAGCAAATTGGATGAAATCCAGTCATCTGATGGTGCAGGTAATGCTGATTCCTCTGGTAACCCTGATGGCTCCCAGCCGCCTGATGAGAATGCCGGATCATCGGATAACCAGGAAGAATAGAATAAAACACATCAAAAATCGGGATGCGCAGAGAGGCGGGTCCCGATTTTTCTTTATGCCCCATTGATTGAAACCTCACTTATCCAAGGATGTAAAAGACGGTAAAGACCGGATAGGCTGGTTGCGAGCTTAATAGCAGTTAAAGAGAAACTGCTGCAGCTATCACAAAAAGAATGGTATATAGAAGAAGCAACTCAGGTCTCCTTTCCTGCGACTTTTGACATTATACCCTATCGAAAGTAGAGTTAATCATAAATATATTGACCATAATGGCTTACCGTTGCGATGAAATCGGCCAATGCGGTCTAAAAGGATGGTATTTGAATAACGATGATATAAGGGGGAGTGGGCAAATGACACTTTTAAAAACGGAAAATCTCACAAAAATGTTTGGACATTTCAAAGCGGTGGATGAGATTAATATTGACGTTAAGGAAGGGGAAGTTTACGGTTTTATCGGTCCCAATGGAGCAGGGAAGTCAACGACCATTCGCGTTTTGCTTGGCATGCTGAAGGCAACAAGTGGGCATGCATCCATATTTGGTAAAGATGTCTGGAAGGATGCAGTGGATATCCATAAGCGGATTGCCTATGTCCCGGGTGATGTGAATTTGTGGCCGAATTTGACCGGCGGCGAGGTTATTGATCTATTCATGAAGCTGCGCGGCGGTTCAGTGAACAAACAAAAGCGTGAGGAATTAATACAAAAGTTCAGTTTTGACCCATCAAAAAAGTGCAGGACCTACTCAAAGGGAAATCGGCAAAAGGTTTCACTGATTGCGGCATTTGTTTCCGATGTTGATCTGTATATTCTTGATGAGCCGACATCCGGACTTGATCCCTTAATGGAGCGCACGTTTCAGGAGTGTGTGATGAAAGCAAAAGTTGAAGGAAAAAGCATTCTGCTCTCAAGTCATATCTTATCAGAAGTGGAGCGGCTCTGTGACTGTGTAGGCATTATCCGGGATGGAAAAATTATTGAGTCAGGGTCCATGGATGAATTGCGTCATTTAACACGAACCAATCTGAAAGTGGAAACAAAACAGCCGATCACCGCTTTGGATGAGATGACAGGCATTCATAATGTTGAACGAAAAGAACATATGCTGTCCTTGCAAGTCGACACCGAGAATCTGGATGACGTTATACGGCATATTAGCCAGTTCGGGGTCGCCAAGCTTGAAAGTGCTCCACCGACATTGGAAGACTTATTTATGCGGCATTACGAGGGGGATGGAGGTGAATCCTGATGGGTAAGCAGTCTTTCGCCAATACTGGAAAACGTGGCAATTGGGCTCACGATTGCAGGCATGTTTGGCTATCGCAAGCGAGATACTCATTGATAGCAGTATAAAGCCCCCACCATTGCTAAGTGGGGGCTGAGGGTAGTTCGACGTCGCTAAACGAGCGCTTTCACCTTTGTTCACAATGAAAGCTAATTGTAACAATTTGAGCGGGAAATTTGTGAACTTGAGCAGAATTTGTGACAACATGAGCCGATTTCTGGCTATTTGAGCCGATTTTGTGACAACATGAGCCGATCCAATAATTTGCATGCAGGACCTGACAGAAGAGAATGCTAAGCGGCGCCCAAACCCCTTATGCATTTAAGGCATAAAGGGGTTCTTACTTGCTGTTAAGAAAGCATAAACACTAAACAGCGCTGGTGTCTTTATTTTAATATGGATCAGCGTCTTTTCCTTTTTCAACGGCCTTATCTGGTGCTTTTTCTGCATCCTTGTTGCCGAGTGGATTCTTGCTTGAACTGTTGTTATCCTTCATCTTTTTGGCTGCTTCTTCCAGCCCTTCACGCAGCCGCCGTCCGTATTCCTCGTCTGCTTCTTCGGCAAGGGCCATCATTTTATCTTGTATTACCTGGGTACATTCAGAAAGATCGCCGATGAGGTTCGAAATCAATTCATCTTTTTCCCAATCATCAAACCAGCGGAAAGTATCACCGGCCTGTTTGGTATTATCGTTGCGCTCAATTGATTCCCTGACAAGATTCCCTTCGACTTTCGGAGTGTACTCCTTGCCGACTTGCTCCGCTTCCTTATAGTTCCCTAACGATGATGGCTCATAATTGATATGCGGGTTCTTTTTGGAAGAGCGTTCAGGCTCATAACGCATGGTCCCGCCTTCCTGATTGGTTGCAACACGTTTTTGGGCCGCGTTGATTGGAACTTGCAGATAATTGGCGCCCACCCGGTAACGCTGGGTATCGGAATAGGAGAACGTTCGTCCCTGGAGCATTTTGTCATCCGAAAAGTCAAGCCCGTCAACAAGCACCCCGGTACCGAATGCGGATTGCTCGACTTCCGTAAAATAATCCTCCGGGTTTTTGTTCAATACCATTCGTCCGACCGGCAGCCATGGAAATTGATCCTCCGGCCATATTTTTGTGTCGTCAAGCGGATCAAAGTCCAGCTCAGGATGCTCGCCATCATTCATGATCTGTACATACAGTTCCCACTCCGGGTAATCGCCGCGTTCAATTGCGTCGTACAGATCCTGTGTGGCGTGATTGAAGTTTTCGCCCTGGATTTCGTTTGCTTCCTTGACCGTCAAATTTTTAATGCCTTCTTTCGGTTCCCAGTGGTATTTGACAAGCACTGCTTCACCATCGTCGTTAACCCACTTATACGTGTTGACACCAGACCCCTGCATCATCCGGTAATTTGCCGGGATGCCCCATGGGGAATACATAAATGTCACCATATGAAAGGACTCCGGTGAATTCGAGCAGAAATCAAAGAAGCGCTGGCTGTCTTGAATATTGGTTATCGGGTCAGGTCTGAAGGCATGAATCATATCTGGAAACTTCATCGCATCACGGATGAAAAAGATTTTGATATTGTTTCCGACTAAATCCCAGTTACCGTCCTCCGTGTAAAACTTAACGGCGAACCCGCGCGGATCTCTGAGTGTTTCCGGCGAATGCGTACCATGGACGACTGTGGAAAAACGGACAAATACAGGTGTCTGTTTGCCTTTTTCCTGAAAAACCTTTGCCCGTGTATATTTGGAAACAGGCTCATCACCCGCCATTCCATACGTCTCAAAGTAACCGTGGGCGCCGGCACCACGGGCATGGACGATACGTTCAGGCACTTTCTCCCGATCAAAATGACTGATTTTTTCAATGAAATCATAGTTTTCCAGTGTGGCAGGGCCCCGATTGTTTATCGTACGGATGTTTTGATTGTTCGTGACAGGGTGCCCCTGTCTGTTAGTCAGCGTGTCGTCATTCTCATTGTTTGTCTGATGTTTCCGATTATGGTCTTCAGCCATTTATATCATCCTCCATCATGTTTATGTATTTACGTTATTCATTTTGTCCAATAACAACTAAATTAATCCACTTCCTGGCGCTTGTCTTTAACAAATGTGAAAACCAACCCCTAATGCATTTGCCGTTATTACACAAGTGAAACTATCTCTGAATCTTTTTTTCAGGATCAACGTATATATAATTAGGAGAAAAGAGGGTATCTAAATGAATGCTTATGAACAAAAGGTTTATGAGGAACTGACAAGATGGCGGCGAGAGGTACTAAAAAAATCAGGTCTTTTTACACAAATCTCTAAGAAGACCCAGACAAAATTAAATGGAATGATTCCTGAGAGAGCCCATCGGATTATAACGGAAAGTATTAAAAATATGGTGAAAGCAACCTTGGTCGGGTCTAATATCACCACAAAAAAGCAACAATCAGCAGGTCTTAGCCTTAGTGAAAAGGATCAACTGCTGAAGGAAAAGCTCACATCTTACCGTAAAACGGCTGTGGTTGAAGGTGCTGGGACAGGTGCAGGTGGTTTTTTGCTGGGTCTTGCCGATTTCCCCATGCTTTTATCGATAAAAATGAAGTTTCTGTTTGAGACAGCAGCAATTTATGGCTATGATACACGGCAATATGAGGAGCGGCTGTTTATCCTCCATGTATTTCAGCTTGCCTTCTCCAGCGAGGCCAGAAGGAAGGAAACCTTTTATATACTTGAACATTGGGAATCAGAAAAGGAAAAACTCGCCGATATGGATTGGCGGGTGTTTCAGCAAGAGTACCGGGATTATATTGATTTAATTAAAATGCTGCAGCTTGTACCAGGGTTTGGCGCCATTGTCGGGGCCTATGCAAACCATAATTTGCTCGATACGTTAGGGGAAACGGCAATGAATGCGTATCGGATGCGTTTGTTGACAACACAGCCATTGGATTATTAGGGGGTGCATTCACGCGACCCCAATAAATATCAAAAAAGCCGTGGTCTTCATTAAGATGCGGCTTTCATAGGTCTGAAAACGTCTTATAGCAATTGAATTGATACTGTTTTTTCGTCGACCTGCTCATAGCTTTTAATCAGCCCTTTTTCTAAGATGTCATTTTTCGGTATAACTTTCTGACGAATGGTTATATCGATAGGACTTCCAAACGGGAAAACGTCCATTTCGACTGTTTCGTCATCTTTCCAGTAAATACCTACTTTATTTGTATGAAAAAAAGTAAGCATCTGTGGCACAGGAATCCCCTCTTTGAATAACGGATGCTCGTTTTCTTTAGACGTTCCTGGTTCGTTCAGACAAATATATAATGATAGACTGTCTAAGAACTGCAATAACCCATAATGGACATCAAATATTTCATTATCATAATTTTCAAGGGATCCAATGATCTGCTGCTGACGCTTCCGTTCATTCTGGACAAACAACTGGGATTCTTCTTTCGGATCATCAATTAGGAAACGTGCATAATGCTCGCTGCATAACAAGGCGGCATATAAATCATATTTTTCTACTTCATCAACCCCGTGTTTGTAAAAAACGGTTTTAGCGGAATTAGGAATATCAGTAAACATATATGGTTCTTGTTTTTGGTCATTCCAGAATGGCTGTTTGTCCATCATCTTCCATGCGTAGTCATGGTTTTCAATGGCGTATAGGACGGATTGCTTCCATGTCTCCTCTATAAAAAACGAATCTTTCAGGTTGGCTGCCAATTGACCGGAAATCCGCGCATGATGATCCTGTTCAATCATAACGTACTGATTTTGGCGTTCTCTTACAATCATAAGTAACACCCCTTTTGTCTTTAGTATACAAAAATATGGGTAGGTTTTAAAATAGAATCTTGTCAACAGTGTCAAAAAGCGGTATAATACTTACATAAAGTAACTTAATTTAAAAAAATAACTTAAAGAGGAAGAGTTGACTATATTGGAAAAGAAATTTTTTGAAAAGCGAACGACATATGTTGGTGAAGTGAATATAAATGTAACAGATCTGGACCAGGCATTGTCGTTTTATCAGCATGTCATTGGATTTAATATTCTAGAACAAACTGACCGGAAAGCTGTCTTAACAGCCGATGGAAAAACACCTCTGTTGACATTGGTACAGCCGGCAGCCCCCTTGCCGAAAGAAGAAAGGACAAGCGGGTTATTTCATTTTGCTATCCTGCTGCCGTCGCGAGCTGATCTTTCTAGCTTCCTGAGACACATCGCCAAGGCAGGTGCGCGTCTTGGAGCATCCGATCATTTAGTAAGTGAGGCATTGTATTTGAATGACCCTGACGGAAATGGAATTGAAGTGTATCATGATCGTCCATCCAGTGAATGGAGCTGGTCCAACGGGCAGGTCACCATGTCGACTGAACCATTGGATGCTGACAGTTTGCTTGCAGAAAGTGATCAGGAGTGGAAAGGATTACCTGAAGAAACAGTTATGGGGCATATTCATCTGCATGTGGCGAATCTTAAAAGTACCGAAAAATTTTATGCCGATGGTCTTGGCTTCCAGGTTGTGACTAACTATCCCGGCGCATTATTCACGTCAACCGGGGGCTATCATCATCACATCGGCCTGAATATTTGGAACGGGGAAAATGCCCCGGTACCGTCTGACAATAGTGCCGGTCTCAACTGGTACTCGCTTATTTTCCCTGATAATGAGAGCAGGGAAGAAAAAGTCAACAACCTGGAGCGTGCCGGCGTAAGCATTCAGCAGGAAAATAATGCTTACATCGTAAACGATCCATCTGGAAATGAAATTCATCTGCTGCTGGCAGATTAAAAAAGCGTTCGGAACATTTCCGAACGACTTTTTAATCTGGGGAATATGGTGTTTGAAAAAGCCCAAGTTACAGCCCATCTGGTCGTGCTTAGAGAGTGTTATACCATTCAGCGGCTGCTTTCACTTCGCCCATTGATAATTGATGACCCATGTTTTCCCAATGAAGATCTACATTGGCCCCTGCATTTTTCAGCAAGGATTTGAGATCCTCTGATTCCTCGGCTGAACATATCGGATCATTGGTGCCAGCACCGATAAAGACATTTTTCCCGGAGAGGTTAGGCAATTCAATTCCGCGTCTCGGTACCATCGGGTGGTGCAGGATAGCGGCTTTTAAGGAATCCTGATAATGGAATAGCAGGCTTCCTGCAATATTGGCGCCGTTGGAATAGCCGACTGCGACTATATTATTACGGTCAAAGCCGTGTTCCTCTGCTGCCTCATCAAGAAAATCATACAGTTCCTTCGTCCGAGCAATCAGATCTTCTTCATCGAATACACCTTCTGCCAGCCGTTTGAAAAAGCGCGGCATTCCGCCTTCCGTTACGTTTCCCCGGACACTAAGCACGTTGGCATCTTCATCGATTTCACCGGCAAGCGGCAGCAGATCCTGCTCAGTGCCCCCTGTTCCGTGAAGTAACAACAGAGTTGGCTTTGTCTGATCATTTCCTTTTTGAAAGATATGTTTCATGATAAGTCTCCTTACGTGTTTCATTGATTTTGAATCTATAATTTCAGTTTCCACCAGTTACGCTTTTAACCTTGATGACGTTGTTGTGAACTTCTAAGTTTTTTCACCGGGTCTCTAGGATTTACCAATTCTTTTCAGGATATCGATAACGGTTTTCTTTTCTTCGACACTAAGATCCTGAAGTAAATCCTCAATCGCTTCCTGGTGCTTCGGGAAAATGTCATCCATCAGTTTCTTCCCTTTATCCGTAATATGAATGTATACAGCACGCCGGTCATCCTTGCATGGCTTACGTTCGAGCAGTCCTTTGGATTCCAGCTTATCAATCACATACGTCATGGAACCAGCGTTAATCAGTACTGCCTCGGAAATCTGCTTCACAGTCAGGTTACCCTTATGATATAAAGCTTCCAGCACAGCAAAGTCATTCGTTTTCATATCATACCGGCTTATGTCTTTTTTGACGTATTCAGTTACTGATTTTGAAGCTTTCATCAGGACAACAAACGCTTTTAGTGATAAATTTTCTTTCATTTCAATTTCGCTCCAGCATATTTAGTTAAAATTTATTTAATTTTAATTCAAACTAATTATAAGCGTTTTGTTAAAAATATGTCAACCGAATCGCCTTATCCAGCCTTATACATGGGTGGTGAGTGGTCCGTAAGGCTCGATTTGGCTCAATCTAACATTCTGAAAAGAAAGGTGAATCGGATTTGTTCAAAAATTCGCTGTTGCCATCCGTCGCTATTCGTGTTTAAATGTATAAAATATCACATTAAACAGAATATGGGGTGATGCTATGGAAGATAGTGTATCAGTCGGACTTTTAGGTGTAGGAGTCGTGGGGTCAGGTGTTATCAGTCTTATCGAGCAGCATCAAGCAAAACTCGCCCACCAGCTAGGATGCAGTGTTCATGTTAAAAGCGCATTGGTACGAAATCCAAACAAAGTACGCGATGTGAACGCTAAGACGAATGGAACATTGCTCACAACAAATCCCGATGATGTCTTAAATGATCCCGAAATTGATGTCATCGTTGAAGTAATGGGGGGGATTGAAGAAGCCCGTGAATCAATATTAAAGGCGTTTGAAGCTAAAAAGCATGTCGTCACAGCCAATAAGGATCTTGTTGCTCTTTACGGTGCGGAATTGCATGACTCCGCGGGGAAAAATAAATGCGACTTCTATTATGAGGCAAGCGTTGCCGGCGGGATTCCCATTTTAAGGGGGATTACGGATGGGTTCGCTTCCGATCACATCGAACAATTAATGGGGATCGTGAACGGAACAACGAACTACATATTAACAAAAATGCACAATGAAGGTGTCAGTTACGAAGACGCGTTGAAGGAGGCACAGGAACTCGGCTTTGCTGAAGCTGATCCGGCGGCAGATGTGGAAGGGCTTGATGCTGCTAGAAAAATGGCCATTCTCGGCAGGCTTGCTTTCTCGACCCATATTGACCTTGATGATGTCGAAGTAACCGGCATAAACGGAATTGAGTTAGATGACCTGCAATATGGCGATAGCCTCGGATTTAACATGAAGCTGATCGGTTTTGCCAAATTTGACGGCAAGCAGGTGGAAGTGAATGTTCAGCCAGCGCTTATTTCCAAAGAACATCCGCTGGCAGATGTCAAAAATGAATATAATGCTGTTTATGTGTACGGTGAAGCGGTCGGAGAAGCTATGTTCTACGGGGCCGGTGCAGGAAGCATGCCGACTGCCGCAGCGGTCATATCGGATGTTGTCACCGTCATTAAGAATATGCACCGTGGCGTGACGGGCAGTCAATTCGTCGAGCCACGCTTTAAAAAGGAATTGAAAACTGAAGATCAGCGTTTTGGCCAATACTATGCTCGTTTCCATGCGAAAGATGAAGCAGGTGTATTTTCCAGGATATCGTCTTTATTCAATGAGTTTGATATCAGCTTTAAACAGATACTGCAAAACCCGCTAAAAGAAGCTGACGCGGCAGAAATTGTCGTGATAACACATCGGTCATCACTGGAAAAGATGCACCAGGCTTTGGATGCACTCAGCAAACTTGATGAAGTGCTTGAGACTAAAAGCTTTTATAAAGTAGAAGGAGATGCTGACGCATGACGTGGCAAGGTTTGATCAGACATTATCAATCTAATTTGCCTGTTACAGACAGGACCCCGGAAATATCGCTTCAGGAGGGCAATACATCACTCATCCATTTCTCAACGTTGTCTGAGCAATTGGGCATTGAGCTATATGGAAAGGTGGAAGGCGCTAATCCAACAGGATCGTTCAAAGACCGCGGCATGGCGCTGGCAGTTGCCAAGGCGATTGAGGAAGGTAGCAACGCCGTTATTTGCGCTTCAACCGGCAATACATCCGCTTCAGCTGCAGCCTATGCAGCCAGAGCAGGCATCAGGGCAATCATTGTTATTCCAAAAGGCAAAATTGCACTTGGAAAACTAGCCCAAGCTGTTATGTACGGAGCGGATATCGTGGAAATTGACGGCAATTTTGATGATGCCCTGAAAATAGTGCGAAAGATAAGTGAGACGGCACCTGTTACACTCGTCAACTCTGTTAACCCATATCGGCTTGAAGGGCAAAAAACAGCGGCATTTGAAGTTTGTGATGTGCTCGGTTCTGCCCCTGATATTCTGGCTATTCCGGTTGGCAATGCAGGTAATATCAGTGCTTACTGGAAAGGATTCAAAGAGTATCATGAGATGAAACAGACAGGCCTTCCACAGATGTTCGGTTTTGAAGCAGAAGGAGCTGCTGCGATTGTCGGCAATGAAGTGGTCCAGAACCCCGAAACGATTGCCACTGCCATTCGCATCGGCAATCCTGCAAGCTGGAAACTGGCTGTACAGGCACGGGATGAATCCGGCGGTAAAATTGGTTCGGTCACCGATACGGAAATTGCCCATGCACAAAAGCTTCTGGCGACCCAAGAAGGCGTTTTTGCTGAGCCGGGATCCTGTGCTTCGATTGCAGGTATTATTCAACAGCGAAAACAAAACACAATTACTGAAGGGTCAAAGGTTGCAGCTGTTTTGACTGGTAATGGACTGAAGGATCCGCAGACCGCCATCGACCAGATCGATCAGGACCCTGTCACATTGCCAAATGATGAAAAAACAGTCACGGATTATATTGAAAAGCTGGTGGAAGCATGAGGTCGTTCAGGGTACGTGTCCCGGCAAGCTCAGCGAATATCGGGCCGGGTTTTGATTCGATGGGATTGGCTCTGGGCTTATATCTCAAGCTCGATATTTCACTTTCTGATAAATGGGAAATTGAGCAGCTCTCACCGCATCTGCCGGAACTCACAAACACGGAGGATCATTTTATTGTGCAGATTGCCCAAGACATTGCAGCGCAGTGGAATGAAGAACTGCCTCCATGCAAGATGGCCGTCCATAGTGACATCCCGTTGGCGCGCGGGCTTGGCAGCAGTGCGTCTGCAATTGTTGCCGGTATTGAAATGGCAGACAGGGTGTGCGAGCTGGATCTAACCCCGGAGCAGAAACTTGAGCTTGCTACTGAAATCGAAGGGCATCCTGACAACATTGCCCCGACTTTAATGGGGGGATTTGTCATATCGACAGTGGCTGCTGGCGGAATTGACTGGGTCCAGTTGCCATTGCCTGAGGCGGAAATCATTGTCTATATTCCTGAGGAGGGATTGATGACCGAAGCAGCCCGAAAAGTTTTGCCGGAAACGTATAGTAGAGAGACTGCTGCCTCGGCAAGCGCCCTCAGCAATGTACAGATTGCCGCCCTTGCCTCCGGTAACATTGAACTGGCAGGCAAAATAATGGAACGTGATCTGTTTCATGAACCATATCGCGCCGAGCTGATTCCGGGTTATGAGGCTATCAGACGTGAGGCCAAAAAAGCCGGTGCTTACGGGACGGTCATCAGCGGTTCGGGGCCGACGATGATTTCGTTTTCCCCCAAAGGTAGCGGCCACAGAATCGCAAACCACCTCGGTAGCCTGATGCCTGGTCATAACGTAGCGTTATTACAGGTTGATGATGTCGGGGCGACTACAATTCCTAAAGCAAAATAAACAGAATGCAAATGGCAGGGACTTTTGCTTGTAAGAGTCTCTGCTGTTTTTGTGTTTGCTGAGGGATATTGCTATATACAATGGTCCTCCTTCTAAATCTCGGTCAGTTCAAGTTTAAAGTCTCCTACAGCCCCTGGCTCATATAAATTGGTTATTGAAGTCGAATAGTTACTGATGACAGCGGGGAATTTGAGTTTTTCTTCAGGTACCTTTACAACAAAATCGTTCTCATACAGTAAAGTCGTAACATCGTGATAAGCTTCGTGCGTCACTTTGAAGTCAAAACTTAATTTAGTCCGTGCCTCATCATTCTTCGTGATTGATTCCACCTGAACGTTAGACGCATTAATTTCCATATCATTAATGATCACTTTCTCAAACATTTGTTCACCTTCTCTAACTTAATAATTCATTCAATCATAACAGCTTTGGCTATACACCGCTACGTTTGGGTTCAATGAACAGACGGATATAGCAATCACTGAGAATAAATTTTGGGGACGAGGGAAAAAGAACGAATATCAGATATCACAAAGAAAGGGGTCGGCTAATGGCAATTCCACATGAACAAGGCTTGGATAATACACATAAATTGCTTTTGGAAGGCTTTGATTACATTCCCAAGAGGCGCTGGAAATTTCAGTCAGATATTTTCCGGTCCAGGCTACTCGGACAAAAGGTGGTCTGTATGGGCGGTGAAGAGGCCGCAGAAGTTTTTTATAATGAAGAAAAATTTAAACGAAAAGGAGCTGCGCCAAACCGGATCAAAGAATCCCTGTTTGGAAAAGGTGGTGTGCAGGGGCTGGATGGTGCGGTACATAAGCATCGTAAAGAACTGTTTATGTCGCTAATGACGCCTGAGCGTCTTAGTGAACTGAGAGAGACCACTAGAAAACAATGGCAGATTGCAGTCGATAACTGGCAGAAGAAGCGGAAAATGTCATTGTTTCATGAATCAGAAGTACTGATGTTCCGTATTGCCTGTGAGTGGGCTGACGTGCCGTTATTTGCCAGTGAATTGAATCAGCGGGCCTGTGACATGGCAGCTATGATAGATGCTTTTGGAGCAGTTGGACCAAGGCACTGGAAAGGCAGAATGGCTCGCAATCGATCCGAAAAATGGACAAGGAACCTTATCCAGCAGGTACGGAGCGGGAAACGGCATCCTCGTGAAGGCACACCCTTATATGAAATCGCCTGGCACCGTGATTTGAATGGCAAACTGCTGGATTTACAGACTGCAGCAGTGGAATTGCTGAATATCCTAAGACCCATTACAGCCATTGGACGATATGTGACATTTGGGGCGCTGGCCATGCATGACTTTCCGGAAACAAAGGCAAAGCTTCGGACAGGTGATGATGAGGACAGCCGAATGTTCGTTCAGGAAGTTCGCCGTTATTATCCATTTGGGCCATTTTTAGGAGCGAGAGTCCGGTATAACTTTAAGTGGGGAGGCCATCATTTTAAGAAAGGAACGCTTGTCCTGCTTGATGTTTATGGGACGAACCATGATCCTAATTTATGGATTGATCCTGAAGTGTTCAGACCGGAACGTTTTAAGGACTGGAAAGAAAGCCCATTTAATTTTATCCCACAGGGCGGCGGTGATCATGATATGGGCCATCGTTGTGCAGGTGAATGGGTGACAATCGAGGTCATGAAAGTCAGCCTGGAATTTCTGACAAAACAGATTGATTATAAAATGTCACAGCAAAACTTGAATTATAGTATGGTTCGAATCCCGACTTTACCGAAAAGCAGATTTATGATAAGAGAAGTGACAAGCAAATAGAAACAGTGAAGGACGTCCTTTCAACGGGCGTTTTTAACTGTGTTAAAATAATCATACTTTACATCTCCCAAGTTGTTACTAGGACAATCACCTAATGAATAGGATGGTATGTAGAGCATATGAATTGGGGGAAGAACTATGCAAATTCATGTCGTGAGAAGCGGCGATTCAATATGGCAAATAGCACAACAATATGGTGCGGATATTAATCAGATCGTTTTGTTGAATGAATTGGGTAACCCGGATGTGCTGGTGGTCGGACAGTCGCTGGTGATTCCGGAGCCCGGACGTGACTATGTTGTTCAGTCCGGTGATACATTGTGGCAGATTGCACAGATGTTTGGGGTGACGGCCCAGGAACTGGCGGTCGCGAATAATATTACTGATCCATCGCTGATTTTTATCGGGCAGATGCTGATCAATCCTTATTTTATACACACTGTTCAAGCCGGTGAATTTATTTGGGGTATTGCCCAACAGTATGATGTTAGTGCTGAACAAATTATTGCGGTCAATGATATCGGACAGTCCGGGTTAATATTCCCGGGCCAAACGTTAAGAATTCCTGTTGCAGCAAAGCCTGTTACAGAAGTGAATGCTTATATAACACGGGTGGATGAACAGGGTGCTCCCGAGGTGATGCGCTTAGGCAGATATTTAACATATCTTTCCCCGTTCATGTACAGCATCCGTGATGATGGCACACTCACCGAATTGCCTGATCAGCCGGTGCTAGAAGCTGCCCAAGCCAATAATGTTGCACCGTTATTGGTTGTAACGAATTTTGCCCAAAGTGAGTTCAATTCGGATTTGGCTGCGGCTGTGTTGCGTAATCCTGAAGCACAGGAGGAACTAATCAGTAATATGCTGACCCTCATGCGGTCAAAAGGGTATGCAGGCGTCAATTTTGATTTTGAATATGTTTATCCCGAAGACCGTGAGAACTATAACAATTTCCTGCGGCGTGTCGTAGCGAGGCTGCATCCTGAAGGGTTTCTGGTTACGACAGCTCTTGCGCCGAAGGAAACTGCCGATCAGCAGGGGCTGTTGTATGAAGCCCACGATTATCAGGCGCATGGCGAAATTGTCGACTTCGTCATATTGATGACGTACGAATGGGGGTGGGCCGGCGGTGAGCCATGGGCAATTGCACCGATAAATAAGGTAAGGGATGTGCTGGATTTTGCTGTAACTGTAATTCCACGGGATAAAATCGTGATGGGGGCACCTTTATATGGACGTGACTGGGAAATTCCGTGGGTGGAGGGCACCTTTGCAACGACGGTAAGCCCAAAAGAAGCAGTACAGCTGGCAGCCGAATATGGTGTATCCATTCAGTATGATGAGACGTATCAGTCGCCATTTTTCCGATATGTGGATGAAACCGGTCAGGAACACGAAGTCTGGTATGAGGATGCCCGCAGTGTTCAGGCGAAATACGACACGGTAAAAGAATATGGTTTGAGAGGTGTGAGCTATTGGTCACTGGGGACACCATTCCCGCAAAATTGGCCGGTACTGCAGAATAATTTTAGAATCCGAAAATTGTAATAAGCTCCCTTTGAGACGGATGCCGTTTCAAAGGGGTTTTAGCGTAGAAAATATCATGATTTAAAAAGTGTTTTTCGAAACAGGTCACTGAATTTTGCTTCATCTTCAGTGGTAAACGCTTTTGACCCTTTTGTTCGTTTGCCGCTTTTGCGTGCCATAGCATTTACATAGCGGGTTTGCAGCAGATGATCGATGTTATCGTCTGTATATGCAAACCCCTTATGATGCAGCACAGTGCAACCTTTGGAAAGTCCTAGTGAAGCGAGACCATAATCCTGCGTAATGATAATATCGCCTTGTTGTGCCAGTTGCATAATCCGGTAATCTGCAGCTTCCGCACCTGCGTCTACATAAATTATTTCGACACCGGGCTGTTCGTCATCATGCGAAAAATGCGAAAAACTTTTTACAAGCACAACCGGTACGTTAAAATCCTGGGCTATGGTTATGATTGTTTTTTTTACCGGACAGGCATCCGCGTCAACGTAAACTTTCATTATAATCGCCTCCGTCTTATATACTGTAATTTTAGCAAATATTGGATGGGGAGACCACTGAAAAGGCGGTATCAGCAGATGAAAGAAAATATCAACTGAAGAGAAGAATTATCGGCAGAAGATTAGTACTATCAGCAGAAGGGTCGAGATATCAGCAGATAGAGTGACATTATCAACAGAAGAAGGGGAATATCAGCAGAAGAAAAACAATATCAGATACCCGGCAGCCATTTTATTATTGACGTTTTATTTAATCGAAACTATAATTAAACACTATGTTTGAAAATAACATGAGCAAGCCGGTGGTTTTTAGAGAGATAGAGTTAACAAATGGTTCGGGAAAAGGATAATCATTTTCCATCCAACGGTCTGTATGACGTCACATATTATAGACACTTGCTCCTGTATATGGGAGGCAAATTTTGCAGGGAGAAGAGAACGTTAAAACGGACTGGACCGTTTTTGCCGTCAGCGGCGGTTTTTTGATTGTATTTATTGTTCTATCGTTCATTGACAGTACCATGGTTGGGGAATGGATTACAACCTTATTCAATTATTCGGCCGATCTGTTTGGAGCGTATTGGCAAGTATTGTTATTTGGAAATTTTGCAATTGGTATATTTTTGGCATTTTCAAGATATGGAAACGTCAAATTGGGTAAGATGGATAAACCAAAATACAGTTATTATCGCTGGGTTGCGATGATTCTCGTAACCCTTCTGGCAAGTGGAGGTGTGTTCTGGGCAGCCTCTGAGCCGATGTATCACTATATGACAAAACCCCCACTATTTGGTGGTGAGGAAGCTAATAGTGTACCGGTTGCGTTTGCACAGGCTTTTATGCATTGGGGATTTTTGGCCTGGGCCATCCTGGGCACGCTTTCAACCATCGTGATGATGTATGTACATTATAGTAAGGGTTTCCCGATGCGGCCAAGAGCGTTGTTGTATCCGGTTTTCGGGGAGAAAATCTTTCATAAAAGTGTTCTGGGTTCTGCGGCTGATATTTTTTCCATCATTGCTACAGCCGCTGGAACACTGGGGCCGCTAGGATTTCTGGGGCTACAAATAGCTTATGGGCTGAATCATTTATTTGGTATTCCGAATACGGTGTCGGTAAGCATTCTGGTCGTTGTCGTTCTGGTTGTCATCGCGGCGATTTCGGCGGCAACCGGGGTTGATCGGGGTATCCTTCTGTTGAGCCGTGTCAATGTGAGCATGACGTTTTTGCTGGGATTTATTATGCTTTTGATTGGTCCTACATTGTTCATCATTGATGCATTTATCGGTGGAACAGGTTTTCATCTGCAAAATTTCTTTGCAATGAATTTTTACCGCGGTGACAATGCGTGGCTTGGCGCGTGGACCATCTTTTTCTGGGGGTGGTTTATCGGCTATGGGCCGATGCTGATCATTTTTATCAGCCGCATCTCCCGCGGCAGAACGATCCGAGAATTGATTATCGCGGTATCGATTGTGGCACCGCTTGTGACAAATTTCTGGTTTTCCGTTATAGGCGGAACAGGCGTATTCTTTGAAATGGAGAATCCTGGAGCTGTATCCGGAGCATTGAACGAAGCGGGAATGCCCGCTGCTGTCATGGCGATTATGGATCAGCTGCCAATGGGTACGGCCATGGCAGTCGCCTTTCTCATGATATCCGTTGTTTTCGTGGCAACGACGACCGATACGATGTCTTATACGGTAGCCGTGACATTAACCGGCAATGATCATCCTGCCCGGTGGCTGCGAGTCTTCTGGGCGCTAATATTTGGTGGAACGACGATGATGATTTTGACTATTGGAGAAGGTAGTATTACCGCTATTCAAAATTCGATTGTTATAACGGCTGTTCCGGTTTCGTTTTTGCTGTTGCCGCCGTTGTGGAACGCTCCGCAAATTGCGAAGAAAATGGCACTGGAACAGGGACTGATGTGGGAGCGGCCTCGAAAAGGCAGACCCATTAAAATTGATCATAAGAAATAGAGTGGGGCACTTCCGGGTGCTCTTTTTTTGTCCACTGATTGGAGTTTCGCTTTACCACTGATTTTTGGTATAATGAAAATAGTATTAAGGGGAGGCGTCACTGTTGAGTGAACCGAAAAAGCTGCAAAAAGATGCGAATAACATATTGAAACAGACAAGCCGGACATTTTACATACCGATTACACTGCTGAAATCACCGCTGAACCAAACGGTTGGATCAGCCTATTTATGTATGCGTGCTGTTGATGAGATGGAGGATCATGAAGCGCTGGATACCGAAACAAAACAACACCTGCTCCGAACAACGAGTGACCTATTGAGGCGCGATCATTTTGACGGTGAGGCCTACCGTGAATTGGTGCAGCCGTATGAAACGCAGCTTCCTGAAGTCACATTGCGACTGGATGATTGGCTCCTGCTTTGCCCGGACGGGATTGTTGATAATGTAAAAGCGACGACAAGTATGATGGCTGCAGGAATGGCTGATTGGGCGGAAAAGGGGTGGAATATCAAGGATAAAGACGATCTTGATGATTACACCTATTACGTTGCCGGGCTTGTCGGCGTCATGCTGTCTGATATTTGGGAATGGTATGACGGGACCAGGACGGACCGGGATCTTGCCATAGGTTACGGCCGAGGTCTGCAGACTGTCAATATTCTGCGGAACCAGGATGAGGATAAAGAACGTGGCGTCAGCTTTGTTCCGGATGGATGGACGCGCGATGACTTGTTCAGATATACCGAAAAGAATCTGGCAAAGGCAGATGAATACATGCAAGATATCAACACCCGGACGATTAAGCTGTTTTGCCGGATTCCGCTCGCCTTGGCTAAACGAACCTTGAAAGCATTGAAAGAGGGCCGCGAAAAGATTTCCAGAGATGAAGTTGAAACAATTGTTGAAGATATTAAGAGTGACTAGGGGCAAAGCCACCATTCAATTCGAATGGTGGCTTTGCCACTTTACATTTTTACCAAGTTGTCATTTTTTATATGTAACAGTCGTGTCATTCATAAAGACAGGTAAAAGTAAGAGACCGCCCCCGGACGGTCTCTTAAATCATTTGTTCAGCAATGATTTGAAGCCAAGATATAAGATGGCTCCCGAGAATATGATAATGACCAGACCACCTATCACATTCAAAAACGAAGCCAATCCTCCTGTAATGATCGACGATGCCGGTATATTAGCCAGTGCAAACCCCGCTAGGACACAAGCCAAATAGAGCAGTGTTAATTGATAAATAATATCCCTCCTTTGCGTGATGTATACGGAACTATTCAGCATAAGAGGGCTGAGAAAAAACTTGCTAATAGCACTGGAATGACTGAACGTTATCCAGGTCGACACCGTAGTAGACCCATCTGTTTCGCTGCCATCTGAAGCCTGCAATTGACTGTCTGCCGACAAATACTGGGAAAAACCAGAATGAATCCCACCTCAACCAGATATATGTGAATTGAAATAGGCATCGCTGGATTGCACCTGGATCGACTGCAAAGACCCCGAAGTTACCTTGAGCCTGCTGTGTCTGCGGCTGTTGCGGTGTGAATGATGGAGGCGGTGAAGTTGGAGCACTGACTTGCTGCTGTCCTCCTGGAAATCCTGTAGGTGGCCCTCCGCCTGTCTGTCCAGGTGGTCCACCGAATGGAGGGGCGCCTCCCGATTGCCCGGGCGTACCGCCAAATGGAGGCCCTGGCCCGGGACCGTCACCTTGAAACCATGGCAGATTAAATATTCTCGGATCGCCATATGGTGGCTGGTTATGATTCATATTCAATTTCCTCCTTAATCGTCCTTCTCTTTAGCCTATGGGGATTCGTCTATTTTTGTATGGGCGTATAAATTGGTTTAAAGGAAAATATACGATTTGATTCAGTCTTTAATTATTTGGCCATTTCCCATTGACTCTAACGTTACGTTATA
Source organism: Lentibacillus jeotgali (assembly GCF_000224785.1). Classification (GTDB taxonomy): domain Bacteria; phylum Bacillota; class Bacilli; order Bacillales; family Amphibacillaceae; genus Lentibacillus; species Lentibacillus jeotgali. Next base: position 169,656 of record NZ_AGAV01000003.1, read on the forward strand.
CTTTAAAGTGACAGTTGAAGGGAGGCTGCAGCGATGAAAGTAAAAGGAGTTGCCGAATTAGTTGGCATCAGTGTGCGCACACTGCATCATTACGATGATATCGGACTGCTTAAACCCGATACTACTGATTCAGGCTATCGGATCTATTCGGAAAAGAATCTCGAAACATTGCAGCAGATATTATTTTTCAAAAAGCTTGGCTTCCCCTTGAAGAAAATAAAGGAGATTATCAACAGTCCTTCGTTTGACAGGGAAGAGGCGCTTGAGATTCAGCGCAGGATGCTGCTGGAAGAGCGATCCCGTCTGGACAATATGATTGCGACAATTGATAAGACAATCCAGCATGTGAAAGGAGGGACTCCAATGAATGATCAGGAGAAGTTTGAGGGATTTGATTTCAGCAAAAACCCATACGAACAGGAAGCCCGCGAACGCTGGGGCGATAAAGCGGTTGATGAGTCAAATGCTAAAATCGATAAGATGTCAAATGAAGAAAAAGAAGCAATGGGCAAAGAATTTGACCGAATTTATCGTGACCTTGCTGCAATCCGTCATAAATCACCCGATTCAGATGAAGCACAGGAAGCCATCAAAGTTTGGTATGACTACTTGAATAAGATTGGCAATTATTCACTGGATGCCTTCAAAGGGCTCGGGCAAATGTATGTCGACGACGAACGTTTTACGAAAAACATCGACAAGTATGGTGATGGACTGTCCGTATTCATGCGTGATGCCATGGCTGTGTATGCGGATCGGAACAAAGGATAGTATCGCCTGCGAATATAATACAAAAAGAGGTCACAGCATTTATAAAGGTGTGACCTCTTTTTGGTTATCGGTTACTCAAAGATTTTTGACAGCTTCGCCGATATTATCTGCCTTCGTAATCGCTGAAATAACTGCAACCCCATCAGCACCGGCATCAATGACGGAGGATGCATTCTTCTCGGTGATCCCGCCAATCCCGACGATCGGCGTACCGGGATGCTGTTGCTTTAAGGATCTGATCCATTCAAGCCCGACAGCTTGTTCAGCATCGTCCTTTGATGACGTGGCAAAGACTGACCCGGCACCGAGGTAATCAGCCAGCTGGATGGGGCTATTGTCGGCCTCGATTTGATTGGATACTGACAGACCAATGATTCTATCGGGAAACATCTCCCGTACTTTATCAAGCTGTAAGTCATCCTGTCCAACATGGATGCCGTCAGCGTCCAGCGGTTCAACTAGATCAATATCATCGTTTACGAAAAACATGATGTTATGCTGGGAGCAAATGTCACGGATTCTGCGACCCAATACCAGTTTTTGCTGACCGGTTAACGAACCTTTACCTTTTTCCCGGAACTGAAAAGCGGTAATGCCTGCTTCTGCTGCTTCTTCGAGGATAACCTCTGGTTTCCGGTTACAGTTCTGGCTTCCCATGATAAAGTATTTTCTTAAATTCATAGGCTACGTCCTTTCCAGTTCGGCAGGGTCGAGCGACAGTGCGTCGATGAAATGGGGGAGAAACGTCCCCGAACCATTGACACCGGTTTGTCTGGCGGCATGTTCTGCGGCGAGCCCGTAAAATTCAGCAACGGTCAATGCTTGCTGCCCGATGTCTCTCCCCGTTGTCAGGCATGCTGTTAAAATTGACCCGAGCAGGCAGCCTGCGCCGGTTATTTTACCTAAAATCGGGTGACCAGTCTGATTTTGCAAAACCTGGTCAGCAGTGTAAATTATATCTGTTTTACCGGTGACAACAGCAGCAGACTGATATGTTTCAGCTACCTTTCTCGCAACCTCATCGGCATTACCTTCACCAACTGATTCAACGCCTTTCGTTTCCCAGGGAATTTCAGCCAGATGAGCGAGTTCGCCTGGGTTTCCTTTAATCACGGTCGGCTTCACTTGTTCCAGAATGCTTTTGACAGCTTTAGTTCGGAATGGCGTTGCGGCAACACCTACAGGGTCAAGGACGACAGGAATCCCATTTTCGTTGGCAGCAACACCCGCCCGGATCATCGCCTGCAGTTCAACAGCAGTGAGCGTCCCGATATTGAGGAGAACGCCATCTGAATTGGATACCATATCAGGTACTTCTTCTTCAGCTTTAGCCATCACAGGTGCGGCACCAAACGATAACAAACCGTTTGCCGAAAAATTCATGACCACCTGATTTGTCAGATGATGGATAAGCGGTGTTGCCTCACGCGCTTCTTGAATAATCGAATGATTCATTTACTTCACCCTTTCTATTCGATGTGCCCACTGATTGGTCGGGCCGCTTCCCTTTCCGATCGAAAATGAATGACGGATGGCAGCCGTTACAAAGTCTTTTGCCTTTTGAACAGCTTCCGGCATTTGATAGCCATGGCTTACATAGGCAGTGATGGCTGCAGAATAGGTACAGCCTGTGCCATGCGTATTGGTCGTATCGATACGCTCTGCCTGGAAGGTATGCATTGTTTCCCCATCAAACAAAAAGTCGACTGCTTGACCTTGCATATGACCGCCTTTGACTAAGGCAGCTTTTGAACCGAATTCCTCCACTATCCGCTTAGCAGCCTGCTGCATCTCTTTAGTTGTTTTTATTTCTTCGCCGATAATGACTTCTGCCTCCGGAATATTCGGTGTTACCAGCGCAGATAATGGAAGCAAGTTCTTGCGTAAATAGTCGCGGGAGTTTTCCGCAATTAATGTGTGTCCGCTCGTGGTCACCATAACCGGGTCCATAATATAAGGAGCATCCAACTCGGAAATCTTTTCCGACACAGCATCCATGATAGCCATGTCGGCCAGCATACCAGTTTTGAACGCCTGGAAAGGTATATCGCAAATAACCGAATCCAGCTGCTGCTTAATGACGGGAACTGGCATATGCTGCACATCCTGAACGCCGGTGGTATTTTGAGCAACCACAGATGTGATAACTGACATACCATACGCCTTTAATTCCTGAAATGTCTTCAAGTCAGCCTGGATGCCGGCGCCGCCGCTCGGATCGGTGCCGGCAATTGTTAATGTTGCTGGAATATGTGTCATGGACTGCTCACCTTCTTTCCGGTAGACCATTCTTCACACGTGTAAGCCATCTCCCAGAAAGCCAGCTCCAACATACAGCTTTTGCGGAATGCTTCTATCATGTGCCCCCGTTCTTCCTGTGAGGCATTTTCAGCGATTCTGTCCAGGCGGTCGCACATTTCTTCGGTTTTGTTCCCTTTCTCTGCATAGAAATTGATCCATTGGTAAAATGGGTGGTCTGCTGGCGGGTCGTATTGTGTCTTTAATTCCCGGCCGATTTCCAAATAAGTCCATGGGCAAGGCAGAACGGCACTGATAGCCTCACCCAAGCCGCCCATGTTTGTGTGATACATCATGTGTTTTACATAATGATCCGCGGTCGGCGGGAGCGGATACCCCTGAAGCTCATCATAGCCAACGCCAATATGATCACAGAAGTTGTGATGCGGATGGACTTCACTGTTTAAAACGAATTGGATCTGGTTATTAAAAAATTGCATGTCTTCACGTTTTGCAGATTTGGAAATAGCCGTTCCATAAATCCGCATAAATGCGTTTAGATACTCAAAGTCAGCTTTTATATAATGTGCGATGGCCTCATCCGGAACATCTCCTTTTCCAATACCATCGACAAATGGGTGATTCATAATGGCCTGGAAAAGATCATCGTTTTCTTTCCGTAACATCTGTGTGAATGTCATGAGAAAATCTCCTTTTTGAACAGACTTTATACGTGATTCTTTATCAAATTTTCCTGTTTCACTTTTGAAACGACAAACCAGCCGATTAATGCACCTGATATACTGCTGACGAGAAATGATGGCATAAAGAAGAATGCGCCAGCTGAACTGCCCAATAAGATACGGGCAAATGGCACGACAAACAATGAACCAAAAATCCCGGTGCCAATTGCTTCACCAAGTGCAGCCATCCCTTTTGTGGCAGTCAGGCGATACAGATAACCAGCCAGAAAAGCACCGATCATGCCGCCCGGAAAAGCCAGCAGTGTCCCCAGACCAAGCATATTGCGGAGCAGCCCGATCATAAAGGCGATGATAACTGCCGGCCCCGGACCCAGCGTAACCGCTGCCATGACATTGACCGCATGCTGGATCGGATAGGCCTTGGCAACGCCTGCCGGGAACCATAGGATCTGTGCGCCTAGGGTACCAATCGCCACAAAGACTGCCATTGTTGTCAGTAAACGTGTCCGGTTCAAACTCAGGTCCTCCTCTCATTAGGGGCAGAAGGCAAATTAAAAAAGCCAGATCCATAGACTGGACCTGGCTTGGAATAGCTGATATCACACTGCCGTCAGACTACTTCCCTACGCTGGTATTAGCCAGATCAGGTCCGTAAGAGTCGGAAAGCTCAGACGCCTTTCCTCTCAGCCCGCGTTTCTTGGGCACCCCTAGTAGTTTTAATGTATTGCATTATGCAACTTGAGTGTAACAAAAGGATTGGCATTTGTCATCCAGATTATTTAATTTTCCCGACAATCCTAATATAAATGTTCACTTGTTTCAGCCTTCTGATTATTACCAGTTTAATTCTTCTCCACAAAGACGAGCAAACTTTTCTGTTATATCTTTAAGATATTGATAGTCCATTGACGGGAGTTTCGCTGTATCTACGGCTTCCAAAATATATTTAGTAAAATCCCATACTTCTTTTTGAATCGACGCTTCACTAACGATAGCAACCTTATATAATGTGTCTACAATGCTATATACAACTGATATGTCATCTTTCCCGTAATGCTTAATTTGGTAAAAACTTTTAAATAAGTAATCCCGAAAATACTTTTGTTCCATGATTAATCGCAAATCACCATTATTATCGGAAAAATACGTGACAGGACGGTAATTGCCGGCTAATTCTGAAAGCAAACCACCAATGCGGTGAATACAATTAATCGCAGTATTCGGATCATTCATACTTGTTGATAGTGCCTTCACAGCAATCTCAACTAACTTCTCAATTGAAAATGCAATATCCTGAAGATCGGTACGTTCATCGCCGATTAATAGAAAATAGTCGTGTTCGGCTAAATTATCCTTTCTGTCCCCTAATGCCCAAAAGTAAAAAACCGGCATTCCTTTAGGGACATAATCACCAACCTGAAAAGTTGCTTCTAACACCATATTATTGTCATTGGCCCAGTTAATCAGATAGTTATAATTGACTTGTTGAATGTAGCCAGAACGCATGGCGTGAATCGACTGTCTATCATTTTCTCTAATGGTTTCAATTTGCGAATGGTTCCAATGCTGGTGTTCTCCATACGTTCTTTCTGCAAAAGTTTCTCTAATTAATTTCGATGTTTTGCTACGTATGACGCCAATCAGGAAGTTCACTTGCGCCCACCGTGCTGAAAAATGGATAAATAAAATAAAAAATCCAAGCGAAATAACTGTAGTAATAACGGTGAAAAAAGGGCTAAGCAAGTCTTTTTGGTTTGTTTCTGTTAATAGCCATAAATTAATCAGTACAAAAATAAAGCCAAACGTGTAAACACCTAACACATGTTGTGTAATTTTGCTCTGCATAAAGTCCTGTAGTGCTCGGGGTGAGAACTGGGATGAATATGTTGTCAGCATCACCATAATTGTTGAAAAACTTATTGTTGTCATCGTCAGCATCGCTGTAATTAAAGCGGCATAAAGCTGCTTCGCTATACTTTGACCAGTAAGTAGGATGTTCGGTATGCTGCCGGATACTTTAGGGACTAGCCAAACATCCACTGCCGTTATGACACCTGCTGCAATCATCGAACACAACCCATATACGATGGGGAGAAACCAGAAACTGTCACGAGCGATTGTCCAAAATTTAGTTTGATTCATTCTAATCCTCTTTTCTAATAGTAATCATCATATACCCCTTGCTTAGCCACTAAAAACTTAAGACATAATCTCTTTTACATAGGGTATTCCACTTTCACATCAAATAAGATCCGTCAAGAAACAGGTTTGACAAACTATCTGATTGAGGAAAAACTGGATGATTTTATGATACAATTGATGGAACATGCGAACGCAGAATAATTTAATTTACGTTCCGCATAAGATAATGAAGATGAAATAGGGGGAGGAGCTTGCATGAGCAGAACAGGCGAGATTGTGTTAACTGTTATTGGCGCACTCATTTATGGCTTTTTTACTGTCGTCGGCGGATTTATGGTATGGCTTTTTAATAATGAGGCCATTTGGAACCAGGCCTCAGAGGAAATCAGTCAGCAACAGCCTGAAGTAGCCTCGGGTGATATGGAAGCTGTTACTGAAATGTTTCAGGGAAGCGGCTGGTTTCTTATCATTCTTACGCTCATCAGTGTGATCTTAGGTATAGTTTGCATTGTGTTCATGAAAGGCAATAAAAAACCGAAAGCTGCAGGAATCATTTTGATTGTGACGGCAGTGCTGAGCACTCTTATTACCTTTGGAGGAATGATATTCGGCGGTGTATTCTATTTGATTGCTGGCATCATGTGTCTGGCACGAAAAGCCCCGGCACCGGCAGCCCATGAAACAGTCGAATAAGATGGGATAAAAGGAGCAGCTTTCGCGCTGCTCCTTTTAATTGTGTTTAGGAGAAAGCTCATGAATAAAGCTTTGCGCGGGATGATCGTGCAAGGCTGATTTATGTCAGCTTTCCCTATTTTAGTTCTCAAATTCCTACCATCAAGAATATTTCAAATATTTACAACCTAACCCATTTCCGTTATATTAAAAAGGAAAGTCAAAAATTGTATTTTATGCGTGGGAGGCTTGAGTTCCATGAAACACGAAAATAGATCTGATAACGATCCGCGTTATAAAGTTGCCAACCGTGAAGCATTAATTGGGGTAGGGCTGGTCATTTTCAACTTTATCTGGTGGTTTGCCTTTGCCTATGGACTTGGAGGTAAGGATCCATCCGAATATACATATGTTTTCGGGCTGCCGGCATGGTTTTTTTACAGCTGTGTACTGGGATTCGTTGTCATGGCGGTTCTTGTGACAATTGTCGTCAAGAAATGGTTTGTAGAAGTTCCGTTCGATGAAGAAGGAGATGGGAAATGAATTGGCAAGCATTACTTCCGTTAATTGGTTTGTTGTTAATCATATTCGGTGTAGGTATATGGGCAGGTAAATATATAAAATTCTCAAATACGTTTTTGCAGGATTATTTCCTGGGAGGCAGAAGTCTCGGCGGTTTTGTTCTGGCGATGACAATGACCGCTACATACGGCAGTGCCAGCAGTTTTATCGGCGGTCCCGGGACAGCTTATACCGAGGGGCTCGGGTGGGTTCTCCTAGCGATGACCCAAGTGTCGACCGGCTATTTTGTGCTGATGGTCCTTGGTAAAAAATTTGCGATTATGACACGTAAATATAAAGCGCTGACAATGGTTGATTTTTTAAAAGAGCGGTACCAATCTAAATGGGTGGTCCTGATCTCCGCATTCAGCATTATCATCTTTTTATTTTCAGCGATGGCGGCCCAGTGGATAGGCGGTGCCCGGCTGATAGAGTCACTTGTCGGGATACCGTATACAACAGCTTTGTTTATTTTTGCATTATTAGTACTGATTTATGTAGTAATCGGAGGCTTCAGGGCGGTAGCGCTGACGGATGCCATCCAGGGGACGATTATGTTCATCGGTACTCTCATATTGCTGATTGCTACGATTATCGCAGGCGGTGGTATTTCCAATATCATTTCGGATCTGAATGCGGAAAATCCGAATTTGATTACGCCGTATGGTGCTGAGGGGACGCTTTCACCAGCCTTCGTATCATCATTCTGGATACTTGTCGGCGTTGGTGTTGTGGCCTTGCCGCAGATTACGGTCAGGGCCATGTCATACAGAGATTCCCGTTCCATGCATCGTGCCATCATTATTGGTACGATCGTTGTTGGTGTCATCATGTTGAACATGCATCTGATTGGTGTGTTTGCCCGGCCGATTTTGCCCAGCATTGAAGTCGGTGATAAAGTTATGCCGCTGATTGCACTCGAGGTTATGCCTAACTGGCTGGCGGGCATCGTACTGGCGGCACCAATGGCAGCTATCATGTCGACGGTCGATTCATTGCTGCTCTTGGTGAGTTCATCCGTTGTCAAAGATGTTTACTTAAATTATATGGAACCAAATGCTTCTCACCAGCGGGTCAAACGATTGAGTATCGGTGTGACAGCTACGCTCGGGGTTATTGTGTTCCTGATGGCACTCAATCCGCCTGATTTGATCATCTGGCTGAACCTGTTTGCCTTTGGAGGTCTTGAAGCGGCATTTATCTGGCCGATTGTAATGGGACTTTATTGGAGAAAAGGGAATAAATATGGCGCACTTGCCTCCATGGTGACCGGTATTGGGTTATATGTTTTATCAGACACATTCTTTCCGCAGCCATTCGGGTTACATTCGGTCGTGCTGCCAGTGGTGGTGTCGTTCTTTGCTTATGTACTTGTAAGTCTGGGAACGCAGAACGATTCAGTTAGTGAGGCTCCAAGCTAAATTCGTGGAAGGGAAAATTGTAGCACCCAATCGTCTTGTAATTTTGCTGGCAACAGTGTGTTAATATGGTTTTAGATGCTAAAAAACTAAAGGGAGAGAACGGATTATGACCAAAATCGGATTTGTCCGCCATGGTGTTACACAGTGGAACAAGGAAGGAAGAGCACAAGGGACCTCCGATATCCCGCTGGATGAAGAGGGTCTGGGACAGGCTCGTCTTCTGGCAGAACGGCTTGAATTCGGTGAATGGGATGTCGTATATTCCAGCGATCTATTACGGGCAAAGCAGACTGCAGAAATTCTGAATGCTAAACTTGGAACACAATTGTATCTGGATTCCCGGCTCCGTGAAAGAAATTGCGGTCTCGCTGAAGGAACGACAGAGGAAGAGAGAGTGCAACGATGGGGACCGGGTTGGCGAGAGCTGGATATGCAATTCGAATCATATGACAGTATTATTTCCAGAGGGGATGCTTTGATTGATGAAATCAGTGAGAAACATATGGATCAGAATGTGTTGATTGTCAGTCATGGTGCATTCATTAAGGTTGTGCTGAACGCACTTATTCCTGATTCGAATATGGATGAATCCTTGAAGAATACGTCATTAACCTCCCTGATAAAATGCGAAGGCGGCTGGGATTGTAATCTGTATAATTGGACAGAGCATATACTGAAGGGCGACTCGCTTAAAATGTAACGAAAAGGGAGATGCCTGGCAGTCACTGGGAATTGGCGACAAGGCGAACTGGAATAAAGGATGTGGACAGAGATTCTTAGGCTGGCCCTGGCATTCGCATTCGGGGAACTGAATCTCCATCGTATTCAGCTGTTAGTATTTGAGAACAATAAGCGGGCGATTGCACCTTATGAAAAGTGCGGATTTAAACATGAAGGCGGCCATCGGGAGTATTTGGCCCGTGATGGCAAGTCTGAAGATATGCTTATTTTTGGCATTTTGCGTCGTGAATGGTAGATGGATCAATCCTAAAAGAGTGCTTTATTGGAACTTTCATGCTATGGGACGGCTGGATGTTGTTGTGGAATGGATGTGAAGGAATGGAAAAAGAAAAGCTGATTAGAAAATATGATAAACACGTCAAAATGTATAAAAATGTCTGCAATAATCGTCTCTTGGATCGCTGGAGAAGACCGCTTTTGGCAAATGCTTATGGAAACATCCTGGAAGTCGGCGTCGGCATCGGTGCAAACTTCCCGTATTATGACAGAGAAAATATCCATGTTACAGGGGTTGATTTCAGCCCGGAAATGATTAAAAACGCCAGACAAACCGCTTCTGATTATCAAATTAATGCTGAGCTGCTTCAAATGGATGTTGAGGATCTGGCTTTTGAATCGGATTCTTTTGACTGCATTGTTTCCACGCTGACGATGTGCGGCTATCCTAATCCAACAGGGCTGTTGAATCAATTTAACAACTGGTGCAGAAAGAAAGGCACCATTCTGTTAATGGAACACGGCATCAGCTCAAATTCCGTCTTATCGTATGCGCAAAAGGTGGCTGACCCGTTATTCAAAAAAGCTGCCGGGTGCCATTGTGACCGAAACATCATGAAGATCGTTGAAGATTCCAGCCTCCAAATTGACTATAAGAATAGTTATTGGACAGATATCATAAGTTTAATTTGGGCAAGCCCTGTAAGATAAAATTTGCTCGGTAATTGCAATGCCTCGTCCAGGCTTAGCTTCCAGGGTCCATGTTTTATCAGGAACATATTCACGGTTACGCGCCCATGTTTTAGTCGCCCATATTAAAACGCCCTGAAACATATTATTGATTTTTCGCTTAAGTCTGCCGGTATAACCCCCATGTATCTCTGAATATGAATGAATATGCCTTCTCGTGGATGTGTATCTTAGCCGTAAATTGGGTATAAGCAAAACCAAGGGTGAACGCCTATTTTATTATTATCTCACTCGTAATATTTCTTTATATACGCCCAAATTTTTGATACCCCTTTAGTGAGAGGTGAGACGGCATGGAATTGAATGTCCAGAAGAAGAGCAATGGAAAACTTGGCTTATATGTATTCCCGTTTATTATTGCAGCACTGCTGTTTGTTAATTTCTATATGATTATTAATCACAAATCAATTGTCACAACCTCTATCGCCATGGTCTCTGCTGTGCTGCTTATTATTTTATTTTTAATGTCTATTTGGTCCATTTTTAAAGAAGTGTCAAGGTAGTTGGTTTGCTGAAATCACTGTTTATAGAAAAAGGATGCCGAAACTTGGCATCCTCTTATTTTTAGATATTAGCATTGGCCTGTTCTTCAGCGAATCGGACAAAGTAATCGAGTGAGTCCTGATTGCTAAGTGACCCTTGATTGACTACTTCATTAACAGGCTTGCCCATTAATATTTTCTTAATGGGTATTTCCAACTTCTTACCGTTCAACGTTTTTGGCAGGTCTGGTGCTTCATATATACCGCTGGGGACATGGCGCGGTGAGCAGTGAGTCCGAATCTGATTTTTGATTGTTTTCTTCACATCTTCCGTCAGTACTTTGCCTTCTTTCATCAGGACAAACAGCGGTGTATAGGATTCACCGTCGCCTTTGGGAATATCAACAATCAGACTGTCACTCACTTCGCTGACATGGTCCACTGCACGATAGATTTCACTTGTACCGATACGGATTCCCCCGCGATTGATGGTGGCATCTGACCGGCCATAAATCACGCATGTATGCCGGTTGGTGATTTTCAAATAATCCCCATGCCGCCAAATGCCGGGGAATACATCGAAGTAGCTGTCATGAAGACGGCTGCCGTCCGGATCATTCCAGAAATAAATCGGCATAGACGGGAATGGATCGGTCAGAACAAGTTCACCGACCTTTTCAAATTGCGGGTTGGCATCGTCGTCAAAGCTTTCTATTTTAGCACCAAGACCGCGGCACTGGAGTTCCCCTGCGTGCACAGGCAAAATTGGCGCACCAAGAATAAACGCTGTGCAGACATCGGTTCCGCCGCTTGCCGAAGCAATCCACAAATCTTCCTTCACATTGTTGTAGCACCATTGGAATCCTTCTGGCGGCAGAGGAGACCCGGTTGAGCTGATGCTCTCCAGGTGGCTCAAGTTGAATTCCTCACCAGGCTTCAGGTCTTCATCCTTCATGCTGGCGGTAATATAGCTTGCACTGGTGCCGAAGACCGTCATCTTCGTATCCTGGGCAAACTTCCACAGCATGCGTTTATCCGGGTAGGCTGGGTTACCGTCGTATAAAATAATTGAACTGCCGGTCAGCAGTCCGCCGACAAGGAAATTCCACATCATCCAACCGGTCGTTGTAAACCAAAAGAAGCGGTCGTTTACTCCAAGATCTGCGTGGAATGTCAATGCTTTCAGGTGTTCGAGTAAAATACCGCCCTGGCTCTGCACAATCGGCTTTGGTTTGCCGGTGGTACCGGAGGAAAATAATACCCAGAGCGGGTCATTGAAGTTAACATGCTCAAAGGTCAGGGTTCCTGTCTCGGCAATCGCATCATCCCACAATGTGACGTTCTTCAGCCGGATGGTATCAGGCTGCTCGTTCAAATATGGTATAGTTATGGTCGCTTCCAGTGTCGGCAGCTCGGACTGGATATTTTCCACAACATCAATCCGGTCAAAATCTTTCCCGCCGTAACGGTAGCCGTCTACGGTCACCATCACTTTCGGTTCAATCTGTTTAAACCGGTCGATCACACTTTGTGTACCAAAATCCGGTGAGGCACTCGACCAGATGGCGCCAAGGCTGGCAGTTGCCAGGAAAGCGACAATAGTTTCATAGATATTGGCAACATAAGCCACCACACGGTCGCCCTTTGCAACACCAAGATTTTTAAGGGTTTTTTGCATGGCAGAAGTGTCCTGGTACAGCTTTTGCCATGTTATTTCTTGTGTATCGCGTAATTCTGAGGACTGGATAATAGCCGGCTTATCATCATCCCGGTTTCTGAAAATATGTTCGGTATAGTTGATGGTTGCTTCCGGAAACCACTTGGCTCCAGGCATCTGATGTGATGTAAGGATCGTTTCATAAGGATCTTTCGCCTGGATATTAAAGTATTCCCAGATTGACGTCCAGAAATCTTCCAATTCATCGACAGACCATTTCCAGAGCGAATGATAGTCATCGAATTGCAGGTTTTTGTGTTCGTTTAGCCAATTCATATAATCATAGATTTTTGATTGCTGCTTACGTTTTTCACCCGGTTCCCATAACAGGGTGCCTTCTTTTATCTCACTCAAATTCATGCTCCTCCTTTAGACTGCACTCGTTCCCATTATATGAAACCGTTTTCTGTGTGTAAAGGGTTACTGCCATTCTGTCCTGTGAAGGTGAACATTGGAAATAAGAGTCAGAATGGATATCATTGTGATCGGGAGTTCAGTGATAAAGTAACAGTAATTCGTGAAGGAAAATAATCGTCGTTGCATAGGCCCCAGGGGTTTTGTGATCTTTTATTGTCAGGGTTTGTGTGAAAGTTATGTAAGATGTATGTCAGCACGATACAATTAAGTGTTACATTTGTTTGGAAAAGTGTTGGAATGTCTGGAGTCAGTATGCGGAGTACCTAATATATGGGGCGGATTCCCGTAGCACCTGCTATAAATCTCTTAGCTTTGTTTCATGCTCAATGGAGCGTAAAGCAAGGGTTTCCATCGATTTATCCTGCCTATGACTGCTTTCAGATAACATCTGCAGTTTTTCTGAATTCACTGCAACCTGATTGAAGTTTCGATTAATCTGGCTGTAATTACGATCAATTCGTTCTGCATTGCCATCTATTTTATTATCGAGACGTTGGATATCTTCTTCAAGACGTTGGATGTCATCTTTAGTAGCCATGCTGGATATATCGTCTTTGGTCGCCATACTGGAGATGTCATCTTTAGTAGCCATGCTGGATATATCGTCTTTGGAGACCATTTCGGAGATGTCATCTTTAGTAGCCATGCTGGATATATCGTCTTTGGTCGCCATACCGGAGATGTCATCTTTAGTAGCCATGCCGGATATATCGTCTTTGGAGACCATTTCGGAGATGTCATCTTTAGTCACCATGTTAATCTTGATATCTTTGATTCCATTCACTAACTGCTGTAAAATCGTTTCCAATATTATCACCTCCTTTAATTTCAGCAATGAACCTCATCTAAACTATATCACGCTACCATGCAGGGCGCAACTTTAAAATAAAAGGGATTACACACAGGGAAATGCCATGTCACCAGGCGAAATCATCATTAAGGATAATGTCAATAATTCATTGTTGAAATAACGCAAAATCAAAAGGTGTCATGCTTTTAGTTTTGGTCACACGAATTTCATTTTGTTACAAGCCAGGGAAATACGACAAATGGTTTAGATGCAATACTGTCAAAGTGTATCTTGTATGTAATTATAAAAACGCTCCGGTTTGGATATTTACCGAAGCGCATTTGTTACATTGTGTCATAGCGATATGCCGTATGTGGAAACTACTGCCGGTTATGCCGGTCATGTTCAGCAAACTTCACAAATGTTAGCTCATCTTCCACCAGCCCGCATGAACCGCATTGAATTTTATACTCTGGACCGCTGTAAGTCATATGAAATATCTCCGGTTGGCCGTCTGTATAATCATTTAAAAGTTCGCCAGTCTGCGGGTCCAATTTCACCGGTTTTGCCACTTGCTCGATAATATTAAACCGTGAACGATTCGTTTTGCAATTGGGACAAAGGTATTGCTGGGTCATAACAGACACCTCCAGTCCTTATTATTCTAGAACTGTAAAAACTTATACAGGAGGTTAAATTCCTCATTCAGTGTAAAAATAAAAACCATCACCCATTATAATAAGTGATGGTTGAAAGGTGTTCAGCAATCCAAAAAACGCGGTCTATGAAAGCCAGCGTTTGATTTTTCCAAGAAAGGATTCATCTGCTTCGGTGTCTTTAATCGTTTTTTCATCCGCGTGATCATCAATAAAAATATGTTCTTTTTCAATTGCATAATCATACGCAAGGACTGCGCCGATATCGGTATCGACCTCTTCATTGGTAACCTCAGTGTAAGGAATATTGTACTTGTTAGCTAGTGCTTTTTCTTCCTTCAGAAACTTGTGTGAAACATCGCCGTTCATGAGCAGTTTAGCACCTTTGTTTGACTTCATTGCCTGATCGAGGTGTGCTAGTCCTTTATCTGACATGACCTGCCCTTTCGTAAGGACGATGACAATACGTTCCCTGATTGTCCCCAGGTATTTTTTCCGCTCAGATCGTTTCGTTTGCCGGGTGCCATATATTCCTTCCGTTAAATAGTCGTCGACATTCTTTTGCCCCATACTGCCACTTCCTTGTTAAGTATTAATATGTTTATTGTATATGATGAACAGCATCCTCGCAAAACCACAGTTTAAATTTGAAAAGTGCCCCAAGGGGAGGGGCACTTCTTCTCAGGAATTCTTGTTTTTCACACGTTTTTGAGCTGCTCGTCTTCTGATCTGAGCTATTTTGTCATGGTGGTCACCAAATTCTTCGGAAAACTCAACATCCTTGCTTTCCGTTATTGCATATTTCGGCGTCTGCGCCAAACGGGCTCTTCCTCTGCGGCTCGTGTGGTGCTCGTCTCTGCCCATATTATCCACCTCAATTAAAATGGCTTCGCGGATAGTATGTGCAAAAAACTGCGATATTATCCTACATGTAAAGGACAGTAATCCGCCACACAACGGTAGCCAAATGCCCCTAAATGCCTAATTCTGTTCAACTAACATTCAGCGGGGGAAAAAGCATCCCCAATGAATGAAGTTTCGCTTCATCAGCTTCTGTCACCGCCGAACAGATTATATAATTCATGAGACTGCCTGCTTCAGCAATCACCGTTTCTTGCGGGTCGCGCTCAACTTCAACAAATTGCATGTCATCCCCGTGGAGTTCGTAATCAATTTCGTGGTTATTCACGTTTTCCATCCCCTTATTAGCTATTACAGAGTAATACGTGGAAAATCCTGAAAAGATTCACACGCTTTGCAAATAATTATAGAGCTTTTTCCATATACTACAAAAGTATACCTATGTATAAAATAATGCAGATGTTTTTGTTAGGAGGAATTTGATGCCACTTAATATTACCCAGAAACTGATTAAAGACCATCTAGTTACCGGAGAAATGACATCGGGTGAGGAGATTGGGTTGAAAATCGATCAGACACTTACTCAGGATGCGACCGGGACATTGGTCATGCTGGAACTTGAAGCAATGGAGCTTGACCAGGCGAAAACCGAAGTATCAGCGCAATATGTCGACCACAATCTGATTCAGGAAGACAGCAAAAACCCTGATGACCACTTGTTTCTGCAAAGTGCAACTGAACGCTTCGGACTGTATTTCTCCAGACCTGGAAATGGTGTGAGTCATCCCGTACATATGCAGCGATTGGCTAAGCCGGGTAAAACCTTACTCGGATCTGACAGCCATACATGCGCAAACGGCTGTATGGGAATGCTCGCGATGGGGGCAGGCGGGATCGATGTTGCGATGGCCATTGCCGGTGAACCCTTCTATGTCAAAATGCCGAAAGTCTGGGGTGTCAAGCTGACCGGAAAGCTCCCGGATTGGGTCAGCGCAAAAGACGTAATTCTCGAGCTTCTGCGCAGACATGACGTTAAAGGCGGTGTTGGATCAGTCATTGAGTATTTTGGTCCGGGTGTAGAAAATTTAAGTGCAATGGATCGTCACGTGATTGCCAATATGGGAGCCGAACTTGGTGCAACAGGTACTGTTTTTCCATCCGATAAAGAAGTCAAACGCTTTCTGAAGGCACAGGACCGTGAAGACGACTGGATTGAGCTAACAGCAGATAAAGGGGCAGCATATGACATTTTGGAAGAAGTCGATCTCTCGGAACTCGAACCGCTGATTGCCAAGCCATCGAGCCCGGGCAATGTTGTCGCTGTCAGGGAATTGGCCGGTACACCAATTTATCAATCGTATGTCGGATCTTCCGCCAACCCTGGATACCGTGATTTTGCTATTGCAGCAGAAATTGTAAACGGTATGAATATTGCCGATGGCGTATCATTTGATATTAACCCGACATCGAGGCAGATGCTGACAGACTTAGTACAAGAAAGTCACATTGCCAGTCTGCTGCAGGCCGGTGCACGGATGCATCAGGCGGGATGCAATGGGTGCATTGGCATGGGACAGGCTCCTGCAACAGGCAGGAATAGTCTGCGCACAACGCCACGAAATTTCCCCGGACGCTCCGGGACACGAGAGGACAGTGTGTTTCTGTGCAGCCCGGAGACGGCGGCTGCATCTGCATTGACAGGGCAGATAACCGATCCGCGCTCGCTTGAAGCAGACTATCCAAAAATAAAGGAGCCGAAGCACGCAACAGCGAACATGGATCTGCTTGATGAACCGCTTCCGTATGAGCAGGCGAAAGATGTTGAATTAAAGAAGGGTCCGAATATCGCTTCCATCCCTAAGATGGATGAAATGCCTGACCGTCTGGAATTGCCGATCCTCTTGAAAATGGACGATAATATATCGACCGATGAAATTTTGGCCGGCGGCGCCCGGGTTCTTCCATACCGAAGCAACCTGCCGGAAATCAGCAAGTTTACGTTCGAGATCATCGACGATACGTACTATAAACGTGGAAAGGCAACCGTTGACGACGGCGGTCATGCGATTGTTGGAGGCTATAACTATGGCCAGGGTTCCAGTCGTGAACATGCAGCCCTGGCACCACGCTTTTTGGGACTGCGTGTTGCGCTTGTGAAAGATTTCGCGCGCATTCACTGGCAGAACCTTGTGAATTTTGGGGTGTTGCCGCTAACATTCGTCAACGAAGCGGATTATGATTTACTGTCCTCCGGTGACGTTTTGGTGCTGTCCGATTTGCGGAATAAAATCCAGCAGGGGAATGAATTTTCAATCGATGTAAAAGATAAGAATGAACAAATCAATGTACAACACGGCCTTTCTGAACGGCAAATTGAGATTATGCTGAAAGGCGGCATTATTAATTGGGCAAAAGATCGGCAACAGATAGGAGGGTAAACCATGGCACGCGAAAATACATGCAAAGCTTGTGAAGGAACAGGCATGCTTTCCGATGACGAAGGCTGGCAATACCAATGCAGTGTATGTCATGGCGACGGAACACGCGATATTGAGGACATTACAAGATCGGCACGCGTCATGTCCGTTGACGAAAATAATCGGCTGCTGGATTAACCATGCGGTACAGAGTGAAAAGAAGGAATCGGCTCATTTGCCGATTCCTTCTTTATTTAGCCTTGGCAGCCTTAGATTAATGCGGCATTGTGCCCTGGGTCGGGGCGTAGCTTTGCTGGAATGCCTGCATATCCTGCTGCTGAAGCTGAGGCACTTGATAATATTGATTCTTGTTTTGATAAAGGAATACTTCATAGGCCATTTCAATTAAGTTCGGGACACTGTCTGCCAACACACGCCGCATAACGGGGTTGGTCATTTCCAGTGAAGCATTCGTAAATGCTGTTGCCGCTGATTTCAGCGAACTCATCATGAAGCCGGATACTTTCTCGTCATTGATTTCGCTGACCGATTGGATGGGAGCGGACGGCTGTGACGGAGGCTGCATACCATACATAACGTTATTGTTCTGATCCATCTTGTAGGACTGGGTATCAACAGCCGGATCCTGTCCGGATTGGAAAGTGTCCACAATTGTATTATAAAGCTGGCTGCAAAAAGCCCGGTGTTTTTGTGACATCGTTTGCAATTCCGGATCCTGGATGTACTGTTCATAAAGCACACATTGATCCAGTGCGCCGGTCAGCGCTGATAAAGCTTCATGTCCGTCAAACATATCATGACCGCCATAATGCTGTTGCGGTGGCAGTTGTGTCGTGTCCGTAAAATTTTGCTGCTGGTTAAGCATCTACATAACCTCCTAAAAGTATTCCTTTTTATTTTGGGATAAAAGGGAATGATTATGTGTCATATAGCTACTTTGCCTATTGCCATTTTTTACGTGTAGCTAGCCGTATGTGTTTCGCGCGACAATCACAGAATTTCGCGCGAACACAGCGTGAAATCGCGCAACGACCCTGGAATTTCGCGCGACAACCTCGAAATTTCAAGCAACTACATATGAAATCAAGGGGCTCATCTTCTAAAACCTTCCCTCACCTTTATAATCGAAAAGAAATCCTAAAAAGTGGCATGAAAATAAAAAATATATATTTTTTCTCTGGATTTGCCCCTTTTTTCACACTTGTTTCGATTGTAGTTAAAAGAGGGGATTCTGATACGGTGTCCTCTGTTAATACCTCTGAACCAATTGTTGCAGCAAAAATTTAAATAAACAACTTTCTTAAACAATGTTGAATAGGTATAATTTAATGTCATGAAGGATATTTTCACTTCAGCGCTTTGACACATGGTTTTTGTCAAGGCTTGAGATGAAGGAGTTGTTAGACAATGTCTGCAGAAGATAAAGAGAACATTGAAGTATGGGAGGACCTTGTTCATATTAAGGATCTGGTCATAAGCCTCGCTATCTGCAGTGTGACGTCACTTGGCGGATATCTGATTGCCCCTGAAGGTCAGCAGCCGCTCATATACGGGCTTATAGGAGCAGTGTTAGGCTTTATTACCAGTACGATTGTCATTAAGCCAAAACGAAATTTCAGTTATACAGATGAGGAGTAGGCATTTATGGATGTTGTTTTAATTGGACAGATGGCTGCTATAGCATTGCTTGGTGCTGCATTATATACAATCATCGGTATTGCACCCGGTACGGATGAAACCGCCGTTCTTGCACCGGTTACGCTTGTGCTTGTTATTTCCGGTCTTGAGCCGATTCTTGTTTTGACATTTTTTATTGCGGCCATTGTAGCGAAAAAATTGACCGATTCCATTCCGGTGGCAGTTGCCGGTATCCCGGGCGGTGTCATGTCCGCGCCAATGGTTGAGCATGCAATGGTTCTGAAAAAATACGGGAAACCGGATGTGAGTATTCGCAAAATGGCCTCGGGTTCTGTGATTGGGACGATCATTTCCGTCCCATTGAGTTTGCTGCTGGCGACCGCACTGGTACCGCTAGCCGACGTTATCGAGCAGTATTCAAGTCAGATATTTTTCTTTGGAGCGATTTTCCTGGCATTGATGACGAAAAATCGCTGGTTTGCGGTATTGTCGATTGTTCCATTTGCATTCGTTATCCAGGGGCTGCGGAATCTATATTGGGAACTGGATATTGTACCTGAAGATACGACCGTCTTCACATCATTTTTTCTCGGTATTACGATTGGACCGGTGATATTAAAATTATTCGAATTACTGAATGGACGGGTCAGGAGAAACCTGCCGCGTTATGGTACAAAAACGATTGAAATGAGACGAACAAAAGCAGAAAAAGGCTTTCCGAATCCGTTCAAAATTTTGAATAAGAATGAAACAATCTCAAGTGCTGTCAGTTCGGTGCTTGGGGTGCTGACTTTCTTTATGAGTCCTGTCGGCATGACCATCTTTCTTGGAGAAATGATCACCAGCCGCATCAAGGATCCAGTCAAGCGAGCAGCCCGTGCGATCTCCAGTATGGACGGGCTGACGAACGCAGCATACCTTTCAGGTACACTGGTCCCGTTGATTGCGATAGGCTATCCTCTTTCCCCGACAGCTCTGGGGCCCGGACATGCTTTATTTAATGCGCCGCCGGTCTACACATATGAACATAATCTGCACCATATCCTGTCGATGAACGATTTTGTGATGGCGACAGTTATCGGAGCTGTGATTGCAATTGGTCTGACCTTCTTTATAACCATTAAATATGCGCAGCCGATATGTGCGTTTGTGTTCAAATATATTCCGCATGAAGCAATGCTTGGTTTATTTTTCGGACTTGTCATGATGCTCGCATACATGGATGCAGGAGTTCTGAACATTGCCGGAGTTCTGGTGATCGGGCTGGTGGCAGGTTTTATGCATCGAAAGGGTGTCAATTATGGCGTCCAGTTCATGACGTTATATGCAGCCCCATGGCTTGTGGGACTGATATTTTAAACGTCAATGCCGTGAAACCTTCTGCTGATCATCAACGTAGTACTGGCAGATAGAGAGGGGATTCCTGTGAGAAAATCCGCGTATATGTTTTGTTTGTCTTTCTTTATGCTGACGGTGGCTGCCGGATGCAGTGATGGCGTTGAAGAAAGTAAGGAGGATGCAACTGTGAACGGCAAATGGACAGGGGCAATTGATGTTCCTAATCAGCAGCTTGATATCATTGTTAAACTAACTAAAGATAACGAGTGGTCGGGAACGATCAGTATCCCTGTCCAGGGCATCAAGGATTATCCGCTTTCCGCGGTAACTGTTGATGGAAATGATATCGCTTTTTTCATGGAACTACAGGGGCAGCAGATTTCATTTGATGGCGAGTTGAAGAAAGATGTGATCGAAGGCAACTTTAGCCAGCATGGGCAGACGTTTCCCTTTAGTCTGACAAAAGGCGGACCTGTAGATGAAAACGATAAGAATTTTTTAAGTGTCGAAACAAATGAAGGAACGCTTTATGGTGAAGTGGAGAAGCCTGATGGGAAAGGGCCTTTTCCGGTTATGCTGATCATTCCCGGTTCAGGTCCGACTGACCGCAATGGTAATTCAAACGGCGTTCAGGGAGACAATAACAGCCTTAAGATGCTGGCTGAAAGCTTGGCCGAATATGGTGTTGCGAGTGTGCGTTATGATAAGCGGGGCGCCGGGAAAAACTTGGAGGCAGCCATCCCTGAAAATGAGCTCAGGTTTGATCAATTCGTGGATGACGCGGTCAAGTGGACAGATTCGCTGGCACAGGAAGACGATTTTTCAAAGGTCGGAATCATCGGGCACAGTCAGGGCTCACTGGTAGGTATGCTGGCGGCACAGAAAGGTCAGGCTGATGTCTTTATTTCACTTGCTGGGGCAGGACGTTCGATTGACCAGGTGCTCTATGATCAGCTGGAGAGCCAATTGTCCGGAAATTTGCTGCAGGAAGCGATGAGTATTCTGGAAAAGCTAAAGCAGGGAGAAAGAATCGAGAATGTAAGCCAGGAACTGCAAGGCGCCTTCCGCCCATCTGTTCAGGGATTCATAGCTTCCTGGATGCAGTATGATCCGGCCGAGGAGATCACTGAACTCGAAGTGCCGGTGTTGATTGCCGGCGGCGGCCGTGATTTGCAGGTTCCGGCGAATGAAGCGGAACTACTTTATGAGGCTCAGCCGAACGCTAATAAATTGATTCTAGAAAAAATGAATCATGTGCTGAAAGAGGCACCAGCAGATGAAGAAGGAAATAAAGCGACTTACAGCGATCCTGAACTTCCATTGGCAGACGGATTGATGGAAGGAATCATCGACTTTTTAAAGGAAAATGAGTTTATGAAGTAAAGACGAATGGGGGATTGGAAATGGAGGATAAACAACCGATTCAATTGGACGAACGCATTCATTTAATCGATGGTTTTGATTTGGGCGTATCCGAGCGTACAGGTACATATGTCATTAATGAGGATGCGCTTACACTCATCGAAACAGGACCGAGTCCGTCGGTGAAATATATCAAAAAGGGACTCGATAATCTTAGTTTCTCCCTTGAAGATGTTCAATACATCATCGTCACACATGTTCACCTCGATCATGCAGGCGGGGCCGGGCTACTGCTAAAGGAGTGTCCGAATGCGACCGTCGTTGTACATCCAAAAGGGGCCAGACATTTAGTAAATCCCAAAAAGCTAGCTGCAGGAGCCAGAGGGGTATATGGCGACAGTTTCACCGACTTATTTGATCCGATCGTGCCAGTGCCTGAAGACCGTCTGATTGAAAAAGGCGAAGGAGCCACACTGACAATTGGCGAGAAGTGCACCTTAGAATTTCTCGATACACCCGGCCATGCCAGACATCACTTCAGTATTTATGACCCTGTTACCAATGGCTTGTTTACAGGTGATACGGTTGGCATCCGGTATAAGCAGCTGATTGATGAAGGCATTGATTTCTTTTTACCGTCAACCTCCCCAAACCATTTTGATCCAAATGCGATGCATGCGTCTATCGATCGTATTCGAAACATGAATCTGAAGAGGATTTATTACGGGCATTTCGGCATGACGGAGAATGTTAATCAAGCGCTAGATCAGGTATCGGAGTGGCTCGATATTTTTGTTGGAATTGGTGAAGAAGCCATGTCGGAAGGAAAAGCGTATGATGTGCTACCATCACGCATGCTGGAGCAGGTCAAAGGCGATTTATCGATAAAAGGTTTGCGGACCGATCATGATGTCTACATCCTGCTTAATCTGGATATGCAGGTGTGTGCCCTTGGTTTGGTGGATTATTTTAGGAAATTGGAGCAAAAATAAAATAAACTTCATGTAGCTTAAAACAAAACTCTCTTTAATGACATCAAAGCAGGCTTTTTTTCATACAATATTTTGGGGTGAAGAAAAAATGCCATTCGTAAGATACACAGAAGCAGACGTTAACTTGATGGCAAGGATGATGAGAGCGGAGGCTGTAGGTGAAGGAAAGCAAGGAATGTTGTATGTCGGAAATGTAATTGTTAACCGTGCTAAAGCGGATTGTTTAGATTTTACAAATGTAAGAACTATTCGAGACGTCATTTTTCAGGTACAAGGAGGAAATTATTCGTTTGAGGCTGTCCAAAAAGGCAATGTATTTTATCAAAGAGCAAGGTCTACTGAAAAAAGATTAGCAAGAAAGAATTTGAAATAT
Organism: Lentibacillus jeotgali; assembly: GCF_000224785.1. Taxonomy (GTDB): domain Bacteria; phylum Bacillota; class Bacilli; order Bacillales; family Amphibacillaceae; genus Lentibacillus; species Lentibacillus jeotgali. Next base: position 192,936 of record NZ_AGAV01000003.1, read on the forward strand.
TGGAGGCAACACCCAGCGAAATATGCTCTTTGGTATTTCAATCCATATGGTCCATGTCCTCCAACATGGTACGGTCAGCCTTTTTCCGGCCAATATAAAAATCATTGTTATTATGAACCAGCGGCTGGAACATGTGCCAGTGTTTATTGAGTAATTCGTTAGAAAATCGAATAAGATAATGAGCTGATATAAATTAAAAAGGGAGCGGCGCTTTTTTAATAAAGAAGCGCCGCTCCTTATACATAAGCTAAGATTTGTTTTTTCCGGAACATATATCTTATTTCACCTTTTGAGGGGGAACTCTTAATGCATGGCTGGAAAGTACAGGCTGATAGGAGAATTATGGAAGAAAGGGAAGCCGCAAGATTGTTCGATTTTCCCTGTGTCCTGGAATAACGGTTTGTCTTCAACTCCGTTGAGGAAGTTATATTCATATTCCAAAGTTTTACCCCTTGGGACTTTGCATTGGCCAAAGGGTTTACTACGGTAAATTAAAAAGGAATTGTTCCATTATAGGGCCAGATTGTGGAAGACTAGAACATAAAATTTTTTGTGCAAAACATGTTTACAAACATATAAAAACGTGGTATATAAAGAATAGAAGTTAGCACTCATATTTACCGAGTGCTAACAACACATCATAAAGGAGTGGTTAATGATGACTAGATTGATTCCTTTCAACAAAAGGGTTCGAGGTCTCAGTAGGGACGGGCCGGGGAATTTTATCAACATGGTTGGCGACTTCTTTCATGACCCGTGGTTTACGAATAGAAACCCAATGATTTAAAACAAAAATCACCACTCATTAACTGAATGAGTACAACAATTAAAATTTTATAAAAGGAGTGATTAATAATGGCTGGATTGATTCCTTTCAACCGAAAAAATCGTAATGTGGTTAGTGCAAGCCCAAGGAATCCTTTCAACATGATTGATGACTTCTTTGATGAAGCCTTTAGTGATTTCCCGTCCCTTAGAAGAAACTTGACTACAGACCCATTCAAGGTTGATGTAAGGGAAACCGACAACGAATACCTGGTTGAGGCTGAACTTCCAGGGGTAAAAAAAGAAGACATTAATGTCAATTTAAGCGACGACGGTAGGCTTTCTATTGCTGTAAATCGAAACGAGGATGTTGAGAGCAAAGACGAAGATGGTAATTATATTCACAGGGAACGTCGTTCTAAGGCTATGCAACGTTCTCTTTATTTGGAAAACGCCAAACCAGATGGCGTCAGTGCAAGGTTGGAAGATGGTTTGCTCAAAATTAATGTGACCAAAGAAGAACAGGCGAATAACGATAACACGCATAGGGTAGAAATCGAATAGGTCACAAAACGCCTGTTACCCCTTGAACTCTACATTACTTAATGTAGGGGGCTCCCTTAATAAATGGGGGTGATATAACATGATTTTACAAGTGATACAAGAACAATACGAGGCTCTTATGAAGTCACATTTGCCTCCAAAACGTAAAAATCAAATGCTTGGTGTTTTGATGTCACGGCTAGAAGAATCATTTTATGTTAGTCCGTTTGAAGAACATCCAGATGAAAGGGTGATGGCCCTGTATAAAAAGATTAATCAAAGCAGAAAAAATATACAAAAACAAGGAAATGACGTGGCAGAAAATTAAATTGAAAAAGGTTGTCAAAGTAAGCCCCCGCTTGACCACGGGGGCTTACTTGTTGATTCAATGAGCAAAAATACCAAAAAGGGTTATGAATATTTTGCAGGGTAAGGTTAAAGATATTTATAAAACCTTGGAGGAATATCTTATGAATACACAGCCTAATCCTGAATTGACCTCGGCTGAAATCGCAAGTCTTTGGAGTAATTATTTAAGCGATTCAATGGCTGTACAGACTATTAGTTATACATTGAGCCAGGTTGAAGATGAAGACATACGCTCTGTATTGGAGTTTGCTTTAAGTTTATCCCAGCAACACGTCCAATTTATCGAAAACCTGTTTACCAATGAGCAAATTGCTGTACCCGATGGATTTTCAACCCAGGATGTGAATTTAAACGCACCAAGATTATACACCGATGATTTTTTCCTCTTGTATATCCAAAACTTAGGGAAATTAGGTATGACTACCTATACGATGGCTTTATCTAATGCCGCACGTTCTGATATTGTGCAATATTTTAAACAAAACTTAAGCACATCTGCAGACTTACTGGATCAAGCCACGCAAGTAAAATTAACAAAAGGGATTTTTTCAAGAGCCCCCTATATTCCCAAACCTGAAAGGGTCGAATACATTAACGACCAACATTATTTGAGTGGGGGATGGTTTAGTGACAAACGCCCGTTAAATGCCATTGAAATTACGAATTTATATTACAATATTGAAAGGAATAGGGTGGGTGCAGCGCTGATTATGGGATTTAGTCAGGTAGCCCAATCGCCAGAAGTTCGAAAGTATTTGGTACGAGGACGGGATATATCAGAAAAACACGTGAATATTTTCAATAAAATTATGCACAATGACCATCTTTCAACACCGTCAGTATGGGATGCTCAACCAACGGATTCAACCGAATCTCCGTTTTCGGACAAACTTATGATGTTCCATATTACAACAATGAACACAGCCGGGATTGGTCAATATGGGGCGGCAATTGGATCCAGTCAAAGGACTGACTTGATTGCAACGTACACTCGTCTTACAGCTGAAATTGCGAAATACGCCGAAGATGGTGCTAATCTTATGATTAAAAATCGATGGTTGGAAAAACCGCCCCAAGCACCGGATCGAAATCAAATTGCAAGAGATAAGGGTTAGGTCTTATGAATGGATAAATTGCTGTGGAGCATCGCATTACCTGGTTTTGGCCAATTATTAAATAAAAAATACATCAAAGGGATTGTACTAATTTTCTTAGTGTTTTTGGTCAACGTACAGGGAAACTTTAACGAGGTCATCCTTCTAAGTTTTCATGGGGAGATAGAAAAAGCGATTCAATATGCAGATTATCAGTGGCACATGTTCTATCCTTGTTTATACTTTTTTGCCATGTGGGATGCCTTTAAAGATGCAGGTGGCGGAAAAAAGCCATATTCCTTTTTACCATTTGTATTTTCAGCCTATTTTGTGACTGTAGGAACGATCTATTCATCTAAACTAACTTTATTCAGCATATTGCTCGGTCCAATTTGGCTTCCAATATTAAGCGTCATTCCGGGTTTGGTTGTGGGATTCTTATTGCAGCACATCATGATGATAAAAAAGCTGGCTAATCAGTTTTAGCTTTTGCATCAGGGGGGTCACAGGCTTGGGTATTACCAACTTTATTCCTTTAACGGGTGCCTTTCCGTATCAGCGCGCGTATTGTACATAAGGGGGTCCTACCGACATTTTGACATCTAACCCGCGCTAAGCCACTTTCTTCCATATGAATCCTTATTATAGGCTCGTTAAGGGGTAATTTTATAATTCTACGCAAAAATCTCACCTCATTAAACCCCTTTTAGAAGCTATGATTCTCCCACTTAGGGCAGTATTTTATCGTAGAATCCATCTACGCTATTTTTAGGTCATTTTTGTAAGAAAATGGATTAGCGTTGTTTTTTTGTCATTATGTTGGCAAGACCGCTATTTCTTCAACTGTTAACTTTTTTTATCAATATTGCGTATTTTTTGTATTCTGTAGACTGAATATTGCGGTATCCAAAATCCATGGAGCTGTACAATTAACCAATTTTTAGATTGCTTATTCAACAGGATGTTCCAGGATGCAGCTTGATAATTTAATTTACTTTAGCCTTTTACATCAAGTGTCGGGGGCTTATTTTTTATGTCCAAGATTGAGTATCTTATTTTAACCATCTTTGGTTTCGTTTCTTTCTTCATCTTGCTGACCCCGATAGTATTTGGAACGTTGGCTTTGTCGGTATCCATACATAATGTTTCGTACCATTTCTTCGTTTTCAAGGCCGACACCAATTGATCCCGCAAAAGTTGCTATGGAAGTGGCCAACCAGGCCAATTTTGTATAATTCCAGAAGCTAACAGATTCGTTTAAATCACCTAATGATTGAAATAAATCCGGCGGAACAAACAAAAGGACTGTCAGCAGGAATAATACAAAAAGCGTAATATAGTAACATAATACTGCTACTGTTAAAGTAGCTACTGTTGTTCGGTTATATAATTTTCTGACAGCTTTATCATTATTTATAGCTGGCTTTTCCCACAGATTATGCGAGATGATAATCCATACCACGATACTGAAGATTGCACCAACCATTAAGCCCAAAAAGCGAAAAAGTTCAAATGCTCCACTTAACTTCCATAAAGTAGGGAAAATAAGGCCATAAGCCCCTGTAGCAAAAGCCACTGCAACGACAGGCTTAAATGATGGAATAATGCCCCATGGGCGATTTGCATAGGTCATTCCCGCTAAAACACGCAGTTTAGCCTGAAAACGTGGGCGAATAACAAGATGCAGATCCATTTTTTTACCCATAGGGGTTGAATGTTCACGACGAATCAGTGAAAACAAAAATTGTCTGGATACAGCGCCTTTTTCACGATCAGACATGCCTTCTTTTGCGGTAACAGCAGTTTTTTTCATACTATTATTCGATTGATGGCTGTGTAACTCTTTTACAACTTGTAGCAATACTTTCCTTATGCGTGCGGTTAAAGGAAAAGATCCAAATGCTGGAATCGATATTTGCCCGACTTGCCGATTATAATCACCATCTGCCACGACCAAATCCTTATCATCAAACAATGGGAGGTCTGTTAAACATATGGCAAAATCCCAGTTTTTTTGCTTTTTTATAGACTCAGTTTCCTCCATCAGTTCTTGCGTGTCTTCAGCTGAGCCAATAAGAGGGTCTGTTGTAACTTCAACAGACCATTTGACTTGATCTGAAACCTTTGCAGATAAGAATTCAGGTAATTTATTTTTGAAACTTTTAGCTAATTTTTCTGGCGTATCGGGACAAGGAATAAGTCCAATAGTTAATCGTGACAATTACCTCACCTCCAATAAATATAAGAATTGGTTCATTTTATTTACCCGATTTTTTTGAATAAACACATAGTGAAAATTTACAATTCATTAACTCGCTGGTCTGAAAAGTAGGTACCGTCAAGAAGTTTGTGTAAATAAATAGGATACTCCTCAGAATAGGTGGTGTTGGTATTTTCAGATATTATCCCGGGTACCCGGGATAATATCTGAAAATTCGATCGTTTGTGATCCGCTGTGCTTGCCGTATCTCGTTTCAAACATTTCCTGTAACGCTTGATAAGCACTTGCGAAGCCTCTGAGCTTCCGCTCTGACCATCTTTGGTTATATTCGGTTGATTGAAGGTATACCACCTTTTCTGCTGCCTTTTCACTGGGAAGGCTGTTCATCGTTTTTTGTACGCTTCTTGATTTCCTTCATCGTCCGCTCAATGATATTCGTGGTATAAATCATGCGCTGGATTGATGAGGGATATTTCAAGAATGTCAGAAGCACATTTAAGTCCTCTTCCCATGATTTGACGACTTTTGGATGCTTGCCTTGCCAGTTCTCTTGAAAAGTTTTAAATTGACTCATGGCTTCTTCACTCGTGCTGGCCTCATAAATAGCCTTTAAATCCTCGGCTACAGCTGTTTGATCCTTTTTACGAACGGCGTTGATGGCATTACGAACTTTATGTACCACACAGCGCTGGACGTCAGCCTTTGGATAAATTTCTTTCATCGCTGCTTCAAGTCCGGGCAGGCCATCAAAAACACCAAGCAACACTTCCTCAACACCCCGATTGTAAAGATCGCGGAGAATTTCTTTCCAGCCGAGTGAGCTTTCCTGGCCACCGACATAGAAACCGAGAATCTCGCGGTAACCGTCTTCAGACACACCGATGACCAAGTACACGACTTCATTGGCGACATCATCGCGGCGCAGCTTCAGGTAAGTCCCGTCAAGATAAAGGATTGAATAACGTTTCTTTAGTGGGCGCTGCTGCCATGTTTCGATATTTTCGAGTGTAACGTCTGTGATGTTACTAACCGTTGTTGCCGAATAAGCAGAGCCCAGCATGTGCTCAATCATTTGCCCGATTTCACGCGTGCTGACACCTTTCTGATACATTCTCGTTACCGTTTCGCCAACCCATTGATCACGGCGTTGGTAAGGTGAGAACAATTCCGTTTGAAATTCACCATGGCGGTCGCGGGGCACAGCAAGATCATCAATATGGCCGTGCTTGGTATCAAGCGTTCGTTTGTAGTAACCATTTTTTACTTGCTTCAATTCAGGATGTTCTTCGTTGAAAAACTGTTCCCTTTCCTCTACCAAAATCGTTTCGAGCTGGTCTTTGACAAAATCACGTACAAGACTATCCAGTTGATTCATAAAGCCATCATTCGTTATACTTTGAGTCATGGTAGGGTTTCTCCTCTCTCTATTTATAGCCAATTCCGAGGGTACCCTACCTCTTTTTTTGTCTCAAAGAATTTACACAAACTATTTTACGTCATCGAAAAGTAAAAAGATATAAAAAATTATTTAATAAAAATGTAACTCCAATAATTATGTTTATAAATATATTAAAATGTGGTATATAAAAAATAGAACTTAGCACTCGGATGGTTCTAGTGCTAAGTCAGAGAAAATATTAAGAAAGGAGTTGATTTATTCTGATTAAATTTATTCCTTTTAGTATGATGGAAGACTTTTCAAACGGATTTTGGTTGAGGGGAAGGGTGCCCTTGGATAGGGCTTAGCAAGCATTTTAATTGAAAGTTTATCTCTTTTTGTAATATGAAATTCACCTCCGTTAGTATTGAAATGAAGTGCTAATGTCAATATTTATTTGAAAAGGAGTGAGTCATGATGTCAAGTTTAATACCTTTCAATAGAAAAAATCGAAATGTATCAAATGTGACACCAACAAACCCTTTTAACATGATTGACGACTTTTTTGATGATGCTTTTAAAGATTTTCCATTGGCCAGAAGAAACCTTGTTACAGATCCGTTCAAGGTAGATATTCAGGAAACAGATAATGAATATTTAGTAGATGCTGAACTTCCAGGGATAAAGAAAAATGATATTGATGTCACGTTAAATGATGAAGGTCGTTTAACTATCTCGGTGAACCGGGAAGAAAATGTTGATACGAAAGATGAAGATAACAACTATATTCATCAAGAAAGACGTTACGATTCAATGCAGCGTTCACTCTTTTTGGCAAATGCCAAGACCGATGATGTAAAGGCGAAGCTAGAAGATGGATTGCTGAGAATCACTGTGGGTAAAGATGAACAAGCAGTGAAGGATAATTCACGTAAAATTGAAATTGAATAATGTTGTACAAGAAAAGCCTCACGGTCAATTTCGCGAGGCTTTTCTTTGGTTATTATTAGTTTTAGACTATTTACCGATTAACACATCAATTGAAAAAAATTTTGATTTCGATTATTTGGGAGAATGTCATATTTATGACCATATTGTTTGATTATTTCATGAATCATTTTGTAACCAATTTCGTCACTTCTATAGGAAGGATTAACTGAAACGTGTTGGATAATCACGTTTACGTCACTTTTAATTTTAAAACCAATTGCTCCAATAATATTATTTGACTGTTTCCAAAGATAAAGATGCCAATTAGGGTTATTCTCATATTGGTCAACAATTTCTTGTAATGATTTGATATCTCTTTTATTCAACGTGAATGAAAGAAGACCCATCGCAATTTTTCTGTAGCATTTTTTATAACGAATTAACATACAGTTTGAACTCTCCCTAACAGGTGACGGATTTGTTCTATCAAGAACTATTGCAACCATCCAAATCACTCCTTTAAAGAAAGTTTTTGGCACTCAAAAGAGGTGAATGCTAATTATTTTTTATATATCACATTTTAATCATTTTGTAAATTAATTTACATTTAAAAAACTATATATTTTTATTTATGATAAAATGGTAGTGACTGTGCCACGAACGGGCGCAGTTGCCGAACAATTGTGTGTTGAAGTTGGGCCATTGAATAAAAAAAGAAGAACCTACGACGAATTTTGGGGGTATGATGACAATTTATGTGAATTGGGGAAACGACAAAGTTAAATTGACATGGAAGCTGGAAAGCGAAATGCCACCATATAATTTAATTACAAGCGCTCATGGATTTTGCTTTTATAAAAACGAGTTGTTATTGGTTGACCTTAAGCACCGTGGATGGGACATTCCGGGAGGTCATATTGAATTATATGAATCTCCAGAGGAATGTTTTAAACGTGAAGCCATGGAAGAAGGGTACGTTGAAGGCAAATGCAATTTTCTTGGATGTATCGAAGTCGATCATAACGAAAATCCAAATTGGACCGAAAATAGTCCTTATCCCAAGGTAGGATACCAGGCATATTATCGTATGGATGTTGACCATTTACATCAATTTTCAAGCGAGTATGAGTCCACTCAAAGAATTTTTATAGATCCTAATAAAGCTTCTAATTATCATCACGAATGGCATGAGATATTTCAAGAGGCACTTAATCATGCTTTGTTGGTAAAAGAACCTTGACTATACCGCAATACCAGCCAATAGCTGTCAACACTTAGGACTAAAAAAGTTCGAAAATACATGTTATACTAAAATTAGACATACCAAAAAGCCTTACCGTTGAACCGATAAGGTTTTTGAATATTGTGAATTGGAATAACTCCCTTATGATTGATCTACAAAGACTTCCTGACGTTTTAACATGGCATGGATCCAGTGAACAAGTTTGTTGGCACAGGCAATGACAGCGACCTTGTGTGGCTTGCCCTCGTTTCTTTTGCGATCATAAAAACCTATAAGTTTTTTGTTCCGGTTTTTGGCCAGACCGCATTGCACAGCTGAATAAAGGGCTTGACGTAATCTTGATGATCCTCTTTTCGTGATGCGGTTAATGGATGCTTTATATTTGCCTGACTCAAAAACACTTGGATCTAGTCCTGCATAGGCAGCCAGTTGCTTAGGGCGTTCAAACAGATTGATTCCCCCGATTTCGGAGATGATTGTTGCCCCAATCTTTTCTCCGATACCAGGAACTGATTGGACCAAGTCATAGTCTTCAAAGGTCTTAGCCAGGGCATCTATTTCTTTTTGTAATTGGGATAGGTGCTCCTGGTATTGAAAAAGCATCTGGATATACATTTGTATACTGACAACGTGACCATGACAAACAGGATGTTGAAAGGGATTACGATCCGCCGCGGCTTTCAGTTGGGCTGCTTTGTCCAGAAACCATGCGTAGGAACGCTTCGCTCCGAATTGATGCATCTCCATAGCCAACGTCTGTTGAGAGACTTCTTGAATAGCCGCAGAAGTCGGATAATGCAGTAAGGTGTTCAGGGACAATTTGCCACAAAGATCACTAAAAACGCTATGATATTCCGGGAAAGTATGATCCACAGCAGCCTGAAACTGAAGTTTGATTTCAACGTAGCTGTCCGTTAAAGCGCTGTGTTGTCTGGTTAATTGCCGCAGATTCAGGTATTGTTCGTTTTTCCTCTGAAACACTTCCAGATCTTCTTTGTAATACAACTCCCCCAGATGGAAGGCATCGATTTTGTCCGTTTTCACCTTACGCAGGCTTGTTTTTCGAGCCTCATAGGAAATGACCGGATTGATAACATAATAAGTTATAGCTTGATCTTCAAGAAATTGAAGCACAGGTTCATGATAGTGCCCGGTGGATTCAAAGATGACAGCCGGAGGTTGTCCGGAAACCTGTTCCACTTCCTGATAAAACTGATAAAAAGCGTGAAGTCCTTGTAGATGGTGTTCAAATTTAAAGCTTTTTTTATATGGTTTTTTCCTTTTTAAAAAAGCTTGGACCTGGCTTTCCCCTTTGGCGACATCCAGGCCGATGACAGGATTCATAGGTAATCACAACTCCTTTGATAGATTCGTCGGTGCGCCCCTCACATCCCTTGTAGTTTCATAGCTTCGCTTGTTATACGGGATCATGTCCCAACCAGCCTCAAACATGTTTCTACAAGGAAGGGGTGGACAGTATTGCGGACGGGATCGAGTCCCACGGGCGCCAGCGTCCTCCCCCGACTTCCTCAAGCATATGAAACCTATAAAAAATAGGTCAACCAGTTCAATGACCGGCTGACCATATAATACGATCGGGCGCCATTCCGGAATAAGACTTGGTGTGCAATTCTGCGGTAAAGGACCAGATAATTGAATTTATTTGCTAAAGATTTAGGGGGATAAGAAATGGCTAAGACAATTAAAAAAATCAGCTGGATAAGTTATTGCGCACTGTTGTTAAGTGTAATCCCTGTACTGTTTTTCTTTGCTTTACTTTATAGCATAAACTGGGAAGGCATTATCACAATGCCTTTAATCATAACCATTATGATTATGGCTTTCATCTTATCGCTTATTGGTTTTTTCAAGAAAACGGAAAATAAGGTAGTTCCTTCAGTGGCTCTACTAATTACCCTGGGGAGTGGTTTTTTTATAGGTTTAATTGTTATTGTGTCCGGAATGGGCCAACCAACATAAAACCAAATGGAATTAAGTTACTAAATGTTCATCAATAGGGCGCGAATCGAATAAGTGCGCTCTTCTGAATAGATCCATATTGTTGAGGGGGTTGAGAATGTCAGATTTCGTTATTCCCGTGCTTATTACATTATTTGTTGTTATTATTTTATCCATCATTTTTAAAGGAAAGGATAAAGTGGATAGAGGCTTTAAAATAAATTACTTTAAACTATCTTATAGAAGAAAAATGATTAGAACTATTATATTTACCCCTATAAATATTTTGTTACTCATTTTTATTTACGTATATACTGACTGGAGTATGGTAGTAAACGTACTTGTTGGATTATTACTGATTATAGCTGGTTTAGTCCAGCTAATTTATAATTTCAATATGTGGAAGAAAAATGAAAAAGAAATATAGCCTAATTCAATTATAGCCCAATTCAATTATCGGGCGCTTTTTTCTAATAAGGCTTAGTGGTTGCAGTATATAGTGTTGATTTTTTAGTGTATTAACCGTATAATACATGACAGATGTGTATTATTCGGTTAATACACTGTTATTATAGCGTATTTGTAACAAAATAAAGTGATTAAGGTGGATGAGAATGAAACCAACAATGACTACGCATCGAATAAATGTCCTTGATTTAATTCGAGGATTTGCCCTGATTGGACTTCCGTTTGTTAATGTGCTGGCTCTTTGGGACAGCGTTAATTTATCTGGTACACAAGGAGATATCTGGATTCAGCGTTTCCTGTATATCTTTGTTGAAGGGCGTTTTTATGCAATATTTTCCTTCCTGTTCGGATTAGGATTTTGGATTTTTTTATCACGGGCACAGGGAAAAACCAATCATCCATATGTCCTTTTTATTCGGCGCATGCTGATCTTACTTGCAGCTGGTATACTGCACCATTTAATTAATCCCGGTGAAGTACTGTTGTTTTACGCGATTTTCGGAATGATTGTTTTATTGTTTTACAAGGCTCCTAAACAGATTAACCTTATCTTAGGAATAGCAGGCATTATTGTCGGAAGTTTTATTGGAGCAAAGACGCTTTTACCACTGCCCCTTATGATGCTTGGTCTGGCGTTCGGGCAATATCGTGTATTTGAAACTTTGTGGGAGAACAAAAAGAAATGGTTGGGCGTCGCTATTTTTTCATTTATTGCAACGAGTGCTATCACAGTTTTCCTGTGGCAGAAGGCGCCTGATGCCGGATTATTGACATATATGGAAGGATTTGACTATGATATAACCGAAATGCAAGTAGAAGCAAATCGTGCTTTTTATGATTTTATAGATTTGTCCATGGTTTTTGCACCCGTTTTCTCTATTTTCTACATTAGCATTCTCGTTTTGCTAGAACCTGTAGCAGGGAAATGGTCGTCCCCTTTACATTCATTTGGACGAATGGCATTGACAAATTATATTGGTCAGTCGATTATATTGTTTAGCTTTCTAGCGTTTATTCCCGTAGATACAATCGTTTCATATAAGGTAGCGATGATTGTTTGTTCAATTGTAGTGGCAGTACAAATCATTGTTTCATCACTATGGCTTAGATTTTTCAATTATGGACCGTTAGAATGGCTATGGCGCTGCGGAACTTATCGGAATTGGGTTCCAATACGGAAGAAATAGAGGTTACAAGACCAAGGTGGGTAACAAAACAAGGGAAACGTATGCTGATTTTTATCAATCAATTAATCTTAAGCAATACCAGCCAATAGCTGTCAACAAATATGTGTAAAATTATTCTCGGGGGTATTCGAGGCTAAATTCTGGCAAAAAAATGAGAAGGCACTCTATCATAAATGTATGCTTACGACGGCAAATACATTTAGAAAGAGACCATCTCATGAAAGATATTATATCAAGTTTATACACGATAATAAAGGAAACAGATAATTTAATTGATTTTGAAGAGCGTGTGCGGTTGTACATGCTCATAAGCCCCTAAATGGACTTGGACAATAAGAATGTTAACTACTATAATTCTTATATACCAAGGAGGAAGCCTCATGAGACGAACAAGATACTCAGAAGAATTCAAAATGCAGGCTGTAAAGGAAGCCATGGATACGGAAAAACCTTCTGTGGTTGCCCGTCGTTATGACTTAAATGCGAATATGGTGGGACGCTGGGTCCGTGAATATAAAAACGGGAAATTTGGTAACACAGATGTCGCATCCGTGCCTGATATCGACACCAAAGAGCTTTCCAGTGAAAATGATCACTTAAAGCAGCTATTAGGTGAAAAAGACCTTGAAATTGCCGTATTACGGGATCTTGTGAAAAAGCAGAACCCTCACTTACTGAAAAACTTGAAGTAGCCGAGAAATGGATCCAAAAAGGCTATACGGTGACGATTATCTTAAAAGTTATTGGCATACCGCGTTCCACCTACTATCATCGAAAATACTACAGGGTGGAAGAAAAGCAAGTAAGTGAGGGACGCCCAGCACCAGGATACTCGACCCATCAGGACGGGCATAAAGTTCCTGACGACCAAATTAAAGCGTTTTTATTAGAGCTTATCGCCGGCGAATACCATAATTTCGACTATCGGAAATTGACCAAAATGCTCCGTCGTGCTTATAAGCTGCAAATCAATAAAAAGAAAGTGTACCGCCTGTGTAAGGAACTGGATATCCTGCGCCCACAGAAAAGAAAAACGAATAAGGAAATTAGCGCGCAATCGCACCATAACAGCTTCTGACCAACTTTGGGAGGCTGATATCAAATATGGCTATATTCAAGGCGAGGATCGGTTTCTCTTCATCTGTTCGATTATTGATATCTGTGACAGGTCCATTATTGACTACCATGTTGGGCTTGAATGCACAGCCAAAAATGTCGTACAGATTCTTAACAGTGCCCTGTCAAAAAGGCAGCTATTTGACCAGCAGGATAAGCCTGTGATGCGAACGGACAACGGTCCACAGTTTATCTCGCATGAGTTTGAGGCCTTCTGTGAGGATCAGGAGATGGAACATGAACGGATTCCGCCTAAAACGCCAAATATGAACGCCCATATTGAGTCCTTTCATCGCATTATGGAAGATGATTGTCTCTCAGATCGTGAGTTAAAGACTTATGGAGAAGCCTATCAAGCTATCATGGAATTTATGGACTTTTATAATAATCGACGCATTCATTCCAGTATTCTAGACCTGACACCAATGGAATTTTATGAGCTGCAAGAAGTTGGCAAGACGGGAATTAAAGACATTCGGGTTTAACACCTTCCCATTTTTTCTTCGTTTTGTCCCTGCCCTAAAGTCAGCCAATTCCGGAATGGAATCAAGGGCTGAGCGTAAGCGAAGGGCGGAGCCTTTACCCTTGATATAATGGAGGCATTGGCTATCATCTTGAAAGGGACAAAAGAGAAGATACTATAAGAAAAAGCAAGGAATTTTAAATATGAGCTAGTTTAAGAGTGCTATGGGTTTGCTATATTTGTTCGCTTTTGAATCCTCATGCTGTACTTGATACGGTAGGGGCTATTGGAATCAATTCCATAAGGTATTCTGCAACCTCTGAATTAATTGGATTTACGGAAGCGTGTATTGTTGTAAATAAAATTTCAGCAGTGATTATTTGTGGAGTAGCCATCTTTCTAGGATATCAACTGTATTTTCTCACCCAATAATGATCGTTTACGAGGAAAATGTAGTTAAAATGATCTGCCGCAATACGATCGGGCGCGCTAATCGAATAAGTGCATCCTTCCGAATAGGACAAGAATATGGGGGAGAAGAATATTTTGAAGATATTAAGAGTTATTTTATCAATAGTTATTGTAGTATTAGCAAGCTTTATGCTAATAACTCAAAATTTTGAGTTTATGCCTTACTTGATGTTGGTATTAGGTATATCTACCTTGATTACTGGAATAGTTGAAATTCAAAAAGATAAAGGGAACGAGAACAGAATAAGAAGCGTGCAGTTGTCCTGTAAAAGTATATGCCATAACTTTACAGTAATCATTTAAAGAGCTGTAGTCTGGAGAGAAATGTGGACGCGGGAAGTCGTTACCATGTCATAATTTCAAGTTTTGACGGTTCCACAATAGGGCAAGAATGGATTAACGCTTGCGCCCGTTTTGCATATATTGGCTACACCCACTTGATTAACTTGTCCATTATCTTGTGGCTTTAATTTTGGTTTTAATCGAAATTGAATCAAGCTCATATTCTGTTGCTAAACGCTCAACAATATTTCTGATGTTATCATTAGTCTGCTTATCATTATGTTTACTGGTAGGAATTTCAATAGTAATTATGATGTCATTATTTTTTGGACTTTTTCTTTCGTATGTAGTGATGCGAGCTCCTTCTTCTTGATGTAAGGTTTTATTAAGTTGTTCAGTAAAACTGTGAATACGCTGCACTATGGTTTCACTTTCTTCCTTTGCATTTACATTATTAAAATGATTAACAACAATGAACGTTCCCACCAGCAACATTAGACAGCCTAAGATTGTTAACATAGTAGTTTTTTTCATTTAAGATTCACTCCTTTGAGTATTAACAACTTTGTAATCATAGCACGATAGCTACCTGTGTTTAACCGTCTTACTAGTTCTTAGTAATAACTAAAAGCAGGATCGCACCTACAAGTGGTATTATTTTATTTTGTATTCACTTTTTTAATCTTATGCACCCTAATCTGGAGTTATACAAGTTTCCTAGACCTTATGTTCAACTTGCTTATTTACTTTTATTTGTTTTGTTTTTACCCTATTTGTAAGTGGGTTAGCACGATGTAAGGTGGGGTATCTATAATACCAGCTAATAACTGTCAACATTTAAAGGTAAAAAAGTTCAAAAAAACATGTTACATCTTTTTGTAGCTTGGATAGATGCTCTTGGTATTGAAAAAGCATCTGTATATACAGCCGCAAGCTAATAAACTGACCCTGATTGACAGGATATTGAAAGGGATTACGTTCTGCGGCATCTTTTAATTGAGATGCTTTATCCAAAAACCATGCATGGGAACGTTTAGGTCCAAATTGACGCATTTCCATGGCTAACACCTGGTGAGAAACGTTTTGGATATCTGAAGAAGTCGGATACTGCAGTAAGATGTTCAAAGAAAGGATTGATTCCCACCAGGCTGGGATTTCTTTTAATGTCCGCTCCCAGTTGGAAACACCGAACACGTCCACACCAACTTTAAACGCATTGGGTTTAAATGCTAATGCAGCAAGAACCATATAGAAGATTGGATTGTAATCGACCATTGATTGTCCGCCAGGCCCCCCGTGTACCCACACAAGTGCAGGCACCTTTGTTTCGCTGGCTGTGATCGGTTCATAATAGATTGCCGGAATGGAAAGCCTATTAAACGATTCATAATGTATAATGTTTGCTTCCACGAGGTCATTTTGGTCAATTTCCGGACTAAGCGTATCAGTTAAACATTGTAGCTTATCTCCGTTAAAATCATAAATGTACAGGTTCGCAGATGCATTGGAACTGTTTAATAGAAACGCCAGTTGGTTCTCGCTTTCAGAAATGGTTACACCACTAATCTGCCCATCTGGAAGACCGGGGATTTCCACGTGATTTCCAGTTTGGTTTCTAGAACGTTCATCTCAATTTTTCCAATGTTGTTAAATGCATAAACCAGATACTTATGATTCGGAGAAATTTTGGCCATCATAATATCCCAGTCTTCTTCAGCTACTGTTTTCACAATGCCTTTTCTTAAGAATCCATTATATGTATTCTATTTCGAAGGGATCGAGCCCTTTATTTGTTATAATAATTTTTAAAAAATTGAATTTAACTTTCTAACAGGAGTTGACTTTTTATTATTGTGGATTAGTATTGTTGAGTTATGAGTTATTTTCCGTTAAAGGGTAAGGTGGACCCCATTGTCAAGACACATATTTTATAAAAATAAGGTGGGGGGTGAGTTATCATTGTTTTCCCTTTCCCATCTTACTAACTAGCTCTTTCTTGTGTCAGGTTCTGTCAAGGGCGTATTTTCCCTTGACAGGTTCTGGCACAGGAAAGATAATTGCCCAAGATGGAAAGGATAACGGTACGGGCTACCCGAAATAAATAGATGCCGGTGTTTGATAATCTAATGATTGATGAGGCCGTTCATGATTATAAAGGTTCATATAATCCCTTATATTGCTTCTTGCCGCTCTTGGTGACCCATAGTCCTTTAAATAGACTTCTTCGTACTTAAGGCTTCTCCAAAAGCGTTCAATCATGATATTATCCAATGCCCGCCCCCTTGAGTCCATACTAATTTGTACGGATGGATGCTCTTTTAAAAGATTAATGTATTTTGGGCTGGTAAAATGACTGCCTTGATCACTGTTAAATATTTCAGGTGTACCGTGCGTGAATGCGTGTTGTACGGCATCCAGGACAAAGTCAATTGCCAACGTCTGATCCAGTTCCCAACTGATAATGTAACGGGAATACCAGTCGATAATGGCCGTTAGATACATCCAGCTATTATGCAAGCGAATGTATGTAATATCAATGCTCCAAACCTGGTTGGGCCGAGTAATATTCACTCCTTTCAGCAGATATGGATAAATACGGTGCTGTAGATTGCGTTTACTCAAATTAGGACCCGGATAAATGGCTTGTATACCCATTTCACGCATGTGACGCCGCACTCTTTTACGGTTGATATTCACTCCTTTTTTCTTTAGTATTTCAGCAATCCTGCGTGAACCAAAATACGGATATTTGGTATAAATCTCATCAATCCAATGTTTCATGGCAACCTCTTCCGGTGACGGTTGAACAGGCTTATAGTAAAGGCTTGAACGATTGATTCCGAGTAGTTTAGCCTGCTGGGAGATAGGCAGTTCCGGATCTACCCAGTCCACCATCTCCATCCGTTCCCGTCTAGTCGTGGTATATGCCAGATTTTTTTTTGATCCACGACAATTGCGTGGTTAACTTTCCGACTTCTGCATAGAGATTTTCAAGCTTTTCTTCATAGTCGGCTTTCATTTTTTCCTGGTCCTCATTCTGCTTGTTAAAGAGCTTCGGCATTTCTTGCAGGAATTGTGTTTTCCACTTATGAAGTTGGTTCACATGGATTCCGTTTTCCGAAGCAATTTGGCTCATTGGTTTTTCTTCCTTCAAGATTTCCAACACGATTTGTGATTTGAATTCTGGTGTATATCTTTTGCGTTTCATATACCTACCTTAACATCTCCTTTTTTCGTGTCTAAAATCTTGGGTCCATTATAGGGTGCCATTCCGGAATAAGTCTTGCGTCTATCCCATACGAAGGGCCATTTAATGGAATAAGGGATATTCGACTAGGGGATAGAAAAATTAGTTCAGCATTGACATTAATACGGTATAGGGGTATATTTTAATTTAAAGTCTTAAAATTCTTCAGTAGGAGGAAGGGATTTGTGAAAAAAAAGAAAATAACACTCGGGTTGCTTGCATTAATTACAACATTAGTTTTAGCAGCTTGTGGCGAAAATGAAGAAGCTACTCCAAATGATGATGCCAATACAGGGAATGAATCTCAAGAACAGATGGATATGAATGAAGGAGAGTCTGATTCCATGGAAGGAATGGATCACTCAGGGATAAATCATTCAAGTTCTGGGAAAGTTTCTGCTGGTTTACAGGAAGCCGAAAATTCTACGTATCCAGTTGGTAGTGAAGCAATGATAAATGCGCAACATATGGGAGGTATGGATGGTGCTACAGCAACCATTACGGGTGCATTTGATACCACTGCGTATGAGGTTTCTTATACACCAACAAACGGTGGCGAACCAGTGAATAATCATAAATGGATCATACATGAGGAACTTCTTGTTGAAAAACCGGGAGATGCTCCTATAGAAACAGGTACTGAAGTTACCTTGAACGCAGATCATATGGATAGCATGAATGGTGCTACAGCTACGATTGATTCGGCTGAACAAACAACAGTATATATGGTGAGCTACACGGATACGGAAACTGGTAAAGAAGTAACAAATCATAAATGGGTAATAGAAAGCGAACTTTCACCAGTGAAATAAAATCAATGATAAAGTTCTGACCATGGTGAGAACTTTATCATTAATTCCTAAGCGGTCATCTGTCTGCATGCATTCGCACAAGAACGACAAATAACTGCACATTCCTGACAGTGAGTATCCTTGAATTTTTCGCATTCTGTTGCACACGCATCACAATGAGTAGCACAGAGTTTGCAAAATTCTGCTGCGCTTAGGCTATTCCTAGCCATGTATGCTGCAGCCTGAAAACACATATCTGAACAATCATTTAAATGTTGGATACACATTATACGTGCTTGAACATCCGGTTCCTGCAAACATGCTGTAGTACATTCTTCACAAGCACGAGCACATTTTAAGCATTCATCAATACATTGATCCATATGTGTTGGGGAACTAGAAAGTACTCCCATGACGACTCACCACCCTTTTATAATTTACAATAGTATTGTCTTAACAAATAAAGTAATTATACATGTTACGTAGAAAAATCTAGAATCGGGCGCTTTCGCGGAATAAAAAAGCGTCAAAATCTGCATTATCAGTCCATTTTGTCTAATAAATGTATTGCTTTAAAACGTTCAGGGAGGCAGGAATATGATAAGAGTAGATGTTGCTTACGCATTGATTTGTAAAGGAAACGAAGTTCTTGTGGTTAATAATCAAGGTGGTACCTGGTCTCTTCCTGGTGGAGCAGTTGAACAAGGTGAAACACTAGAGCAGGCAGTTATCCGTGAAGTTGCAGAGGAAACAGGGTTAACGATAAAAGTTGGAGAAATTGTTTCAGTTAACGAGGCCTTTTTCAAAGAAAATGGTCATCACGCACTATTTATAACATTTAAAGCAGAGGCAATTGAAGGAAAACCCTCAATACAAGATACAGGGGAAATATCAGAAATAAAATGGACGGACTTCCAAACAGCAAATAACTTAATGCCTTATCATCCCGATGGAGTAGAAGGTTTATTAAAATCTTCATCACCTTATACATTCCAGGGTTAGTTATAACCCCTTTCTTCACTAAATGGGAGCGTTATCGTAATAAGGAGGCGTCCTTTTTTCGATATGTGAACCAGATATTTGAATAGGAATTTTGGAATTTCCATTTTATGCTAAAGGTGCTTTCATAATCTCATCAATCTGTGCCTGATATTGTTTAACAGGGCCAAATTGCGTAGAAATGTATGTTAGAGTTTAGTTAGAGAGATGGATTTATGCAACAAAATAGCTTCAAAGAAATGAAGTCGAGAGAATTTTCCTTATCAAACCAAAATCTGATTCTTGTTGCTGGTGTAGGTATGACTATAGGAATTTTATTCGGAACTGGCATAATTTAATTTGTTACTTAAAAAGGGCGCATTTCCTAAGTAAGGATTTGCACCCCGATTTAATAATTAGTTACACATACGTTATAAGTTGAGTTATTAATTCATAGCCAAAATAGGCACTAAATCCAAATAAAATAATTGCTGCCACAATCGCAGCCCATTTTAATACCGTCTGGTTTAAAAATCTTCTTGAAAAATGAATGATACTCATTAACCCTATATCGTGGACTAATATCCCAAGTAAAATCCCTAGTGCTACTATTATAAACTGTGCTTGGTTCTCCCCATTTATAGAAAATACCAATAATGGACTAAATATACCAATCCAAAATACGATATTACCCGGAGAAACTGCCATTAAGAAGCCCGAAGTATAAGCTTTTGCCAATGATTTTTTGGGGGTAGCTTCACTAAAATCAACTTTATTTTTCGATTCTTTTAAGCTGTCAATCCCAATAATTAATAAAAATATACTTCCGATGAACCACATAATAAGTTCAACCATTGGATGGGCTAAGACATGAGAAAATCCAAAGTAAACTAATATAATTAATGCTAAGTCTATTGTCATACCACCCAATCCCACAAACCATCCACTTAAAAACCCTTTTCTCAATGCCTGATTAACCATTTGTACAGTCATTGCTCCAGGAGTTACAGATATTACTAAACCTAATAAAAAATATGTAATGAAAGCTGTTATCATTCTTTGTACTCCTCCGCAAAAAAATCACTAACAGACTAATTATAATTGAAAATGTATATTTATGAAGAACAAATGCTCATTCCATTAACCGGCGCTTTTGTTGAAAAAAGTAAAGGACTTTATTTTCAATTAACACTGGGGGCAGAATGAGCGGCGGATTCATTATTACATTCATTGATTGAATATACAGGATCAGGAATTTTGTTTGGTCGCCATGTAGAATGCGTACGAGAATTACGGACCTGATAAAGAAATGATGGCGACGTACTTTAACTACATGATTCGCAATCGCATGATGATTTGATGCGGAAGCAGAATAAAGAGACAGAAAAGATAGCGCATTACGCTCACGAACACAGGGTTCATATTGATGAGGGAGGGTAATTATTACCGGAATCGAATTGGAACTATCCGATAGTAAGCCAGGAGCCAGACCATGAGGAATGCTACGCAGCATTTTGGCAGAAAGTGCGCGGGGCAGTGGTAAGTGAAGAATCCATCTGCCGGTTATATGCGGGATAAACGGTCGTTATATCATTTGAATTATTTCATTCGGTGCTTAATCTTTTCATAAACGTCTTCTTCGCCTGTTCCTGCTAGTAATGGAACACCATCAATCGCTTTTTCCTGTAAACTTTCGGGAACAATCGTGGTGGAGATCATGAGGTCATATTCATTCGCTTTATTAATAGCATCTTGAACATTTGCTTGATGTAATGTCACGTGTTCGTTCAGCTGTTCTTTATCGAGCCATTCTTTTAACTTTTCGATAACAACGGTGGATGTTGCAATTCCTGTACCGCAAATAACGAGTATTTTTTTCATTGATTATTCTCCTTATGTTTCCATTTATGAATATATAGAAGTGCGGCAAAGGCCATGATTCCAATCAAGCCAATACCAAACCAGCCCAGCCATTGTCCGGATCCGGTGAATATAAATGTTGTCCAAACGACACCATCAATCAGCGAGGAAATAATGGTGTTGGTTTCTGTATCAAAATCTGCATTAATAGCCATTTCCGTAAATAATGGGGCGATCCAGGTCGCAATGTATAATCCGGCACCGATATAAATCGTTGCTGTGATCACTGTACGAATGATATTGCCCCGATAGACAGGTACCATTAAACAAAATAAAAACGGGAGAGAGGCTAAGTCGCCGAATGGCAGGACATGATTTCCCGGCAGGATAACAGCCATGGCCAGCGTAATCGGCACCATCAATAAGGAAGCGGATAGAACAGCAGGATGCCCAATCGTCAGTGCACTGTCCATACCGATGTACAGGTCACGATCCGGAAATCTTTTTTTGATGCGGTTGCTGGCAGCTTCCGAAATAGGGGTCAGTCCTTCCATTAATAAGGCAACCATTTTCGGCATTAACAGCATGACAGCTGCTGTTTGAACAGCCAATTGCAATGTTTCCTGAATACCGTAGCCTGCCAACAGACCTATCAGGAGCCCAAGAAGCGCGCCCAGCACGGTGGAATCCCCGAACAAACCAAATCGCCGCTGAATGGTTTCCGGATTGGACTGGATTTGATTAAATTTGGGAATACGGTCAAATAATGCATTCATCGGTTTTGCTAAAAAATAGGATGGTGCAGAAGCCGCGTGTGGAAAAGTCATTTTCTGATAACCGAAATACGATTCCACATCATCGGCTAATAGATCTCCCGCTAACAATACAACCATGGCATGAACACCGATTGTTAATATCCCAAGGGTAAAATCATTGGTAATGGCATAGACAAGTGACCCGGTAAAAGCCATATGCCAATAGTTCCAAATATCAACATTTACGGTTTTGGTAAGCCCGAAGGTTAAAAGGAGGATGTTGACACCGATGCTGATCGGAATAGCCAGACTTCCTAGTACGGTCCCATAGGAAATAGCTGAAGCGGCCGGCCAGCCGACATCAATAATTTGTAAATCCATTTCAAAATGGCGTAACATCGATAAAAGTATTGTCAATGGTTCAAATTTTCTATCACATTGAGGTGCTGTGAAGTTAATAAGATCACTACGTGGAGGATAGGATGGGTCGTTCAAAAAAAGACACGTAAGATTACGGCAATGGCGGCCACAGAACTGATACCGGTGGTTACCATCCATTTTAATAAAGTAAATCAAGTGTTACATGAAGAATTCTAGGATGAAATATGTCATGACCAAGAAGAATCGCCTTCTGAAAAGGAGAAGAAGATGTTTGATGTTGCCATGAGGTCAGAAAACGATTTGTTAGGGGAAAACGCTGAATTGATAGTTGAACAGTCTCTAACCTATAACTATTTCGGGACCCTGTCGCTTATAGTGAAGATGCTCGTCAATGGATTGATTATCATATATCACAAGGAAATTTTGAAGCGGCAATAAATAGTCATAGGAGGGTGCAGTCATTGAATAAGAGCTGCGTTCGTCTTACTTATAAGGGCCAGATTTAATAAATGAAACTCTTTAAAAGAATTATCGTAGGTAGACTAGGATTTAATCGGTTTTTACAGAATGATTATAGAACAAAAAATTTTTAAATGCCCGTAATTGATTTGACAATTAAAAAAGAGTTGACGCCCGGGATATCAACTCCAATTTATTATAGCTTTTGAAATTGCTGTACACTGACAGGTCCCCTGCCACGGGGAATTTCCATTTTCTCACTGATTTTTGACTCTAATGACCGGGCAATGTATTCTGCAGCGACATTGGGATCCATCTTATCACCGCATGTATATATATCGATACTTGCATAGGCCTGTTCCGGAAAGCTGTGGATGGTTAAATGTGATTCAGAAATAATAACAACTCCACTCACGCCATGTGGTGCAAAACGATGAAAGGCAACCTCGCGAATTTCTGCACCGGCCTTCAATGCAGCATCCACAAATATACGCTCGATTAATTCGATATCGTTTAATGTATCAATATTACAATCCCACAGTTCTGCAATTAATTGTCTTCCCATAATTTCCATTGGTAAAAATTCCCCTTAATACTTGAACAAATCACATATCGAAAGTATAAACTGTTTTCCTCTCATTTGCAATTCTGTTAAGGTGTAAGACGTGGAATTAGGGTTTGTGAATTTCCCGTCTGAAACTTTTCTCCCATTTATAATTGTTTTTTTGAAACCTTTATGAAACAAATACGTAATACATGCAGAAGATAGAATTTGAACTTGCGGGGGTGATCGTATGGGCCTGTTTTCTAAAATCTTTTCAAAAAATAAAGAGGAGAAACCTGCGCCTAAGGAAAGAACGGTATTATCAATACAAATAGGAGACATCTTGACCTATGATCTCAGGGACTATGAGGTCGTAGGGAAAATCACATACCGGGATGGAAATTATGAATGGTATGGGTATCAGTTACTGGAAGGGCATGATACAGTTTGGTTATCGGCTGAAATGGATGATGAACTGGAGCTTGGTATTTACAATAAAATTCAATTAGCCGTGTCAAAGCCATACCCTAAAGAAGTGACCTATGAAGACAAAACCTATTATTTGCAGGAATCAGGTACGGCCAGGGTAATTGGTGAAGGCAGAAGCTCGAATTTACATGGCTCAGAAATTGACTATGCTGATTATGCTGATACTGATGAGCAGAATTATATCAGTTTAGAAGCATGGGAAACCGAAGTTGAAGCAAGCCACGGGTATCCGGTTGAGGCATATGAAATTAAAATTATGGCAGGATCCATCTAAATGCTTGTAACAATGATTCAAAATGAAACGTTTACCCCTACTGCATTTTATATCATTCGAGGAGGAATATAGATGTTTAAATTTTTTAAACGGATGTCAACAGTTGTAAGTTCGGAGTTAAATGCAATGCTGGACAAAGCAGAGGACCCGGTGAAAATGCTGGATCAATTTATGCGCGATATGGCCGAGGATATTCGTGAGGTGGAAACAGCTGTTGCAAAGCAAATTGCCAATGAAAAAAAACTTAAGCGCAAAGCAACTGACGCCGATTCGATGGTGGAAAAAAGACAGAAACAAGCTGAACAGGCAATCGAAGCAGGTAATGAGGATTTAGCGCGCCGTGCACTGCAGGACAAAAGTGATCATGAAGCGACTGCAGCTACTTTAAATGAGTCATGGGAAAGGGCTAAAAATGACTCTGAAGTTCTTCGGTCCAAATTGGATGAAATGAAAAAAGAGTATCAGGAAATGGAGCTTAAAAAGGATTCATTAAAAGCACGTGCCGAATCTGCAAAAACACGGACAAAAATGAATCGTACGATGTCCTCTATAGGCAATGATGAATCCAAGCAAGGGTTTGAACGGATGGAAGAAAAAGTTATGCAATTTGAAGCAGAAGCAGAAACAAGTGAAGATATGTCAAAGGAGAGCCGAACATTGGATGACGAGTTTGAAGAATTGAATAAAAAAAATAACGTTGACGATGAATTAGCTGCATTAAAAGACAAAATGGGAAAAAAATAAAGGCACGCAGCACAGGGGCAGCATCTCTCCTAAAAAGCTGCTCCTTGTTTTGTTTGCGTATTTTCCGGCAGCATAAGCAGGCTGAGGCTTTTGCTATAAAGCTTCTCATAAGCCAATGGTTGACCTTACAGGAAAAACTTTAGCTGTTGCCATAAAGAAGGTTGCGATAAGCCGGGTTTTTCTAAGAAGGGGGGATTGATTTGTTAAAAAAATGGAGTATATGTATCGGACTTTTATCTCTCATCATACTGTTAACTGCATGTTCATCCAGAGGGGGGCAACAGGGAATAGTCATTACGGCTGATGATATTCCGCAAGAAACTCAAAAAGAGGAGATTATAGCTGCTATCAATCAAACTGCAAACAATGAAATCGATGATATCATCGAGGCCAATTTTCCTTTAATGGATACGGTTAATGGTGAGACGAATGACGCTGAAATTTATGCTACACAGCAATTTGAACTTGAGGAGCTTGCTTCTGTCTTTATGGAGGCAATAGAGCCGGAGAAAGTTAGTGACATAGAGGATAACCAGCAAATATTAATCTACCCTGATCATTTTATTACACTGCGGGAAAGTGATGAGGATCAGGATGTAGTCATGATAGAAGTTGCAGATGATGAGTTTGTGAGACGAAATTATTCACCAAATTTTTTAAGTACATATTTTTCTATCAGGTTATTAGAGAGTATGCTGGGAGCAGATAATTGGGGCAGTCGGCAATCAGGCGGATATACAGGTATGGGAGGCACACCCGGACGTGGAAACACTACATTCAGAGGAGGCGGCCCTGGAGCAGGTAAATAAAAGGAGTGTGATAACATGGGACCATATATAGCTACACTAGCCTATTTTGCAATTTCTGTGGTCATTATTTTAATTGGTTTGTTTATCTTCGAGAATATGACCCGAAAATATAAGGACATGGAAGAAGTGAAAAATGGCAATCAATCGGTTGCATTATCCATCGTCGGAAAAATAATCGGAATCTGTATCATATTAGCGTTTGCAATTTACAATAGTGATATCATTTATGAAACAATCATTTGGGGAGTAGTCGGTGTTGTTTTACAAATGATCGCATATTGGCTCTTTGATTTGTTTACAAGGAATTTTTCAGTCGAAGAACAGTTGTTGAAAAATAATATTGCAGTTGGCATTATGTCTATGGGTGTATCGATTGGATTGGCGTTTGTAATCGGTGCGTCCATTACGTAAAATTTAAAAAGCGCGGCCAGGCATTTGCTTGGCCGCCTGTTATTATTCGACCAGGTTTTTATCATGGAGTGAATCAGAATTGAATGAGACAGCAGTAAGAAAAAGCAAAATAATTTATTGGTCATCGGGAATTGTATCGATCTGCGGAATTATATTCGAGGTATTATTTGGCGCATTAGGGTCATACATACTGGGGGATGGAGTGAAACAATATACGTTGACGATTTCTCTGTTCCTGACCGGTATGGGAATTGGTGCCAGTTTAAGTGAAAAGGTGATGAAGCATTTAATTATCACCTTTGTATGGATTGAATTCGGTGTAGCCATCGTTGGGGGATTTTCAAGTTTTACAATGTTTGGAATCACCGCCTTTGCGCCAGCTGGAACAGATGCATTTTATTTATATTTTATTACACTATTAGTTGGCGGATTAACAGGGATAGAATTGCCGGTTCTTATTCGGAAAGCGAATGAGATTGGTGTCACATTAAATAAAAGTACAGCACGTGTTTTATTTTCCGATTACGCAGGGGGGTTAATTGGAGGCTTATTATTTGTCTTTTTATTGCGTCCCCAGTTCGGCATGGTCAAATCAGCATTTCTGGTCGGGTGTATAAATTTAACGGTAGCACTACTTGTTCTGTGGTTGTTCCGTAAAGAAATCCGCCACTTTGCGGTACATGCTGTTATTGGACTATGTATCGGATTTTTGTTAATTGCAGGGGTACTTTTCGGGGAAGCAATGGCATTCAGCTTTGAACAGAAACTTTACAAAGATCCAATTATACATATGGAAGAAAGCAAATATCAAAGAATTACATTAACACGGGGTGGAGAAGATGTGCGGCTCTATTTGAATGGATCGTTGCAATTTAGCACAATAGATGAGCATCGCTATCATGAAGTGCTTGTCCATCCAACGATGGCTTCTGCGGAAAATCCCGAAAATATATTGATATTAGGCGGTGGTGACGGCATTGCTGCCAAAGAAGTCCTCAAATATGAGGAAGTAAAAGATATTACTGTTGTTGAGCTGGATCCGGCGGTTGTGAAATTGGCTAATTCAAATAAACATTTACTGGAGTTAAATGAAGGTTCTCTGAAACATGAAAAAGTGGATGTCATAAACCGTGACGCTTTTGAGTTTTTGGAAAGTGCAAATGAATGGTTTGATGTCATCATTGTTGATTTGCCTGATCCAAATAATGAAAGCCTAAACAAGCTTTATACAAGGGAATTTTACTCATTGGTTCGGAATCATTTAGTGCCCGGTGGTACAACAATGGTCCAGGCAACGAGTCCGGTCTTTGCAACAGAAGTTTATTGGACGATATCCGAGACCATTGCATCCACAGGATTGCATACTAAAAATTTGCATGTCGATGTGCCAAGCTTTGGCAATTGGGGATTTGTTATGGCAAGCCGTGGTGCCATAAACCTGAATGAAGTGGACATAGATGCTCAAACGAATTTTTTAACGGATGATATGATTCCCACTTTGACAGCTTTTGGGAAAGATGAAGATAAACAAATTACTGATGACAATGGTGACCCTATTGAGTTGAAGCCCAATACATTAATCGATCCGCACTTAATTCAAATTTACGAAGATGCATGGAAACATTATTAGACTGGTGGGGGCACAATCTAAAACGCCTAATGCGAATTTGATAGAGTGGGATATTTCAAATGACCCGCCACGTGAGATTACGGGGAATAAATATGATTCGATTGTAAGCACATATACATTGCACCATCTGGAAATAGGGCACCATTCTTGAATAAAAAGCGATGCTCAACTTTAAATGATAAAAAATTTGTTATAGTATTATTAAAGTAAGTGAAAAGGAGAATGGAAATGGCATATTTATTACAGATGGATTTTAGCCACCCGGGGCCATTTGGCCATGAGATGTCCAATGAATTTTCTGATTTAGCGAAAGGTATCAATGAAGAAAAAGGTTTTAGGTGGAAGATTTGGACAGAGAATAAACAAACGAAAGAAGCTGGTGGAATATATGTGTTCGAGACAAAGGATGATGCGGAAAATTATCTTAATAAACATACAAAAAGATTAAATAAGTTTGGCATTGAGGATGTCAATGCTAAAATATTTGAAGTTAATGAACAGCTCACCCAAATGAATCACGGGCCTTTGAAATAGCAATTCTTTAAACGTGCCGAAGAAAGCTAAATTGGCGTTCTATTTTTCAATTCTAAACAATAGGGCGGTAAGCCGAATATAAGGGCTAGATTCTGGAATAAGACATTCTTTCTTTTTATAAAGCTAGAGTGTATACTTAAAGAAATATAACAGTATTAAAGGTGATGGGGTTCACCATTAACCGCCATTGGCTAATGACTCCTGCTGGTATTTTTACTTGCAGGAGTCTGTTTATTTTCAAATGGGGAAATTTTAAATATTTAGAGGAGGTAATTATGCTTTATTTATGGATTGGTATTGCTGGAGCTTTGGGGTCTATTTTAAGATACTTAATTGGAATTACCTTCACACATAACATTTTTCCTTATACAACGTTAATTGTCAATTTGTCAGGAAGCTTTTTGTTAGCTTGGCTGACAACAGCTTTATTTAAAAGAATTTCTATTTCGCCAATGGCGGAAAGTGCAATAGGAACGGGTTTTGTTGGTTCATTTACAACCTTTTCAACTTTAAGTGTAGAAACCGTTACGATGTTTAAAAATGGGTATTTATTATTAGGAATTGTATATGTGGTTGTAAGTATTGTAGGTGGTTTGTTAATGAGTCGGTTAGGATTTAAAGGAAGAAAGAATGTCTACAAGGCGTGACATTTATATACATATTTTTAGTTGGTATAGGTGGTTTTGCCGGAGCTATTGCTCGTTTTTCGATTAGTAATGCTTTAAACAAATCTGAATATTCAATTCCAATTGGCACCCTCACGGTAAACTTATTGGGAGCTTTGCTTTTGGGTGTAATCACGGGCTTAAAGTCAGAAGAAATTGCTTTATTATTTGGAACTGGTTTTATGGGAGCATTTACAACGTTTTCAACCTTCAAATTTGAAGCAATAAAGCTGCATCAAAAGCAGAAGAAATCATTTGCCTTTTATATCATAATACCCTATGGCTCAGGCATTGTTCTTGCTTTCTTGGGGTATGTGATTGGAAAAACGTTTTATAGATTTTTTATGTAAGTTGTTTTTTGTTACAAAATTATACAAAGGATTTCTTCTGCAATATCAGCTAATATTAGAAAAGACTGTTCCATTATCAGGCGCGTTCATGGAACAATTTTTCCTCATGAAGTGGGCTAGTTAATAATGGGATTGAGGTCGGTTCCCTGTTTTGTCAGGTAAGGACGTTTTAGACGATTTATATTTTATGATAAAATTTTTATAGAATGAGAATTAAAGGTGATAGGAAATGAATAATCAAGAAAAAGGGACACAAAACACTAAATCGGAAATTGATATTGATATTGGAGATCATGAAATTGCTATTAAAAAACGTTATGAACTCTACTACAACCTGAACGATATTCTTATTGCCGTTTGGTTTATAGTTGGAAGTATTTTCTTCTTCTGGGAGGTCACTAAAGATGCTGGAACATGGTTATTTCTTATAGGAAGTCTTGAGCTTCTTATTCGACCGTTTATTCGCATTGGTCGAAAGACTCATTTACGACGCATTAATTCCTCAGTGTCCAGATCATCCACGAATGATCAATAGATTTCGGAGCTGAGGAGAGACCCAGTCTGCGGTCAAGAAATCTGGGCGATTGGCAGTGCGGTCGCCTATCAGAGCTGCTTTTTCTTGTCTGACAGGGGAAGCAGATTCCTCGGAAGACTATGAGATTGACGAGGTGTGCTGGCATTAGAAAATGCCTTGTTTGAGACTGGCTATCGTATCGGAGAGGTTGCAAAAGAATCCATTTAGAAAAAATTGTTCAAAAATGGATTCTTTCGTTATAGCAATATAAAAGTTCAAAAGGTGTTTACGATCAACAAATTTTAAAAGGCCAACAGCCTGGCTTATTGCTTCGTATAGTTCAGCTCCCACATTATCTTTCACGATGGCATGTTTCGCACCTCAAAAGGTATCCTGCAATTGCATCTGTACGTCTCCGTCTTCAGCCAGCTGGGTATTGTTGATTTCACCGCCAAACACCTTCTGGTAGTATTTCACTTCTTTTTTACAATTTTCAAGTCTGATATGCGGCACCATTTTTTCAATATTATGCCCTCCGTTTTTGATGCTGCTGAAGTTGTCACAGATTGGCTCGAATTCACAATCAAATCGACTCAAATGTACACAAATACAACTTATTACTACACCTCATCTTCTGTCTTCATAAACGTCAGCAGACCGAACAACACAAAACTCAGCAGCAAAATCGATCCGCCGACAATAAAGAATACGGTCACAAGGCCGTCAGCCAAGGCAAATGGACGTACGTAATAGAGCCACATGCCGGCGGTCAGCCCGATTGCACCGATAATGGCCGTCCAGACATGAAGGGTGGCGATGATGGTTCTGGCCGGGGTGAAAATTTTGTAATAAACGGCCCAGGCGAATAATGTCAGCCAGCCGACAACAAGAATGTGGGCGTGTACGGTCTTGAAGGCCAGGCTGCCGGCACCTGCCATGTGTGACCCGATAAAAGCGCCGAGTACTGCGAAAAGGGCGGAGAATCTGAGCAAAATCTTACTGTATTTTTCCAATATCAACTCTCCTTGTAGTTAAAATAAAAAACTATGATGATTTAACATCCACCTTAAGTGTATGACATGCATATGAACAGAAGATGAACGCCATATTTCATTCCACGTATTACACAGATTTTGTCTTTTGCGCGTACATTTCAGCAAGTTCATGCTCAATTTGAGAAAGGGCATCTTCCATCTCGGCGGCCTTAAGGATCTTCGTTTTATCTTCCGGGTGCTTTTCGAACATATGCTCATACCTTGGGTCATAGTAGTATTCAAGCAACAGCCGGATCGCCTGATGGTAATTTTCTCCCTTTAAGTCCTCATCAATCCGCTTGGCAACGGGTGTATGGATTCGCTTTTTGATGCGGTCAAATGCCTCGATAAATTTTTCCGGGTGGTTCCAGGGCTGGTAATCATCTAAAATATTCCGGACGCGCTGCTCCATTGGCAGATCGATGAACAACTGTGTGCTTTGCTCTTTTTTAGCAAACAAAAATTCAGGCATGGTGACTTTGCCAATTCGTTTGCTTTCACCTTCCATTAAAACAAACGGTGCTTCCCGGAATTTGTGTATCACTTGAACAAGCTGTGATTCAAATTCTTTTTGGATATTGGGTTCAAGCCCGATATGGCCAAAAATAGATCCTCTGTGCCCCGCCATTCTTTCCAGATCGATGACGGGATAGCCTTTATCAGCAAGCTGATGAAGAAGCTTTGTTTTGCCTGTTCCGGTATTGCCGTTCAAGACCACAATATCGGGCGGGAAGTCTGCTTTTTCCAGTTCACTAACCACCCATTGCCGGTATGCCCGAACGCCGCCTTGTAGCCGGTTGACATCAATACCCATCAAGTCTGTCAACGTTGCGGCTGTTTTGCTGCGCATGCCGCCGCGCCAGCAGAAGACGGTCTTGGGTGTGTCAATCTGCCGGAATTTGGCGATGAAATCAGGCATTTTTGCCGACATGATCTCCATTCCGCGTTCTTTGGCAGCTTCCTTGCCAACTTGGGTATAGATCGTGCCAACTTCTGCGCGTTCCTCGTCTGTAAACACCGGGATGTTAATACTGCCCGGTATGGTTGTTTCTTTATATTCTTTTGGTGAACGGACATCAATGATGGTGTGATTTTCGTTATGCTGTTTTTTAAGCAATTCTTCTAAATTTATGTCACGAAACATACTGTCATCACTTCCTGACTAATCGACTGTGATATGACCATTATTGCCATCTGTAATATTACCTATGATGTGTGCGTCGACGCCTTTTTGCTGTAAATCAGCAAGAAGGGCTTCGGCATCACTGCTGTCTGCTGAGATGAGCAGTCCTCCCGAAGTAACCGCATCGCACAGTATATACTTATCCAGCTGATCGAGGTCATCGGAAAACGATACAATGTCTTTTATGTGATTAAAGTTATTTTTCGTCCCGCCTGGTATAACACCGGAAACAGCAAGTTCCTTTATCCGCGGCAGTACAGGAACTGATTTGGAATCAATCCGCACTTCCACATTGCTGCCAGCTGCTATTTCTGAGGCATGACCGAGCAGTCCGAATCCGGTCACATCTGTACTGGCGTTCACATTATAACCTTTCATCGTCTCGGAAGCTGTTTTGTTCAACGTTGTCATCACCTGAGTAACCCGGTCAATTTCCTCCTGGTTCAGCAAATCCCTTTTCAGGGAACTGCTCATAATACCGACACCAATCGGCTTGGTCAAAATCAGCTTGTTCCCAGGCTTTGCACCAGTATTTGCCAGAACGTTATCGGGATGCACGGTTCCCGTTACAGCCAATCCGAATTTTGGTTCCTGGTCATCAATCGAGTGGCCGCCGACAAGCGAAACTTCGGCCTCTTCCAGTTTATCACCGGCTCCGCGTAGAATTTCTGCGAGAATGCTTTCATCCAGTGTGGAGATGGGGAACGCCACGATATTCAAAGCTGTAATCGGTGTTCCCCCCATGGCATACACGTCACTGATGGCATTGGCGGCAGCCACCTGACCGAATGCATATGGGTCATCGACAATTGGTGTGAAAAAGTCGGTTGTCTGCACAAGGGCAAGCTCATCGGTTAATTTATAGACACCTGCATCGTCGCTAGTATCGAGTCCGACAAGCAAATTCGGGTTCGGAACAGTTTGCGGGAGTGAACGGAGAACATTTTCAAGATCGGCCGGACCAATTTTGCATCCGCATCCGCCTTTGGAGGAGAGAGATGTCAGTTTAACGGCATTAGCCATGTTAATCATCCTTTCAGTAAACTCATGCATTCTATTTTATCATACAAACAAGGGAATTTCTTTTTACGGTATTCCACAGTTGAAATCAAATTGGTTATTGACTCCTTACTGTATTAAATATATAATACAGTGCAGAGTGTATTACGCACTTAATACATATTTTTCAATCATAGTGTATTAACTGATTAATACACTTGCGTTCATCTGAAGAAATGGGAGCTGTGGTTATGAATGTGAATTTTAATAAACGGGATCCAGTCTATATGCAGGTTATCCGGCATTTTAAGGAACGGATTGCTACCGGCGTATTTGAGCCTGGCCAGGAAATTCCGTCAAGGCGGGAGCTGGCAGGCAGGCTGAAAATCAATCCAAATACCGCACAGCGGGCTTATAAAGAAATGGAGGAAGCGGGTTTGATATACACGGAGCGGAATTTGCCGAGCAGAATTACGAAAGATGAAGCGATTTTGAAGTCTGTGAGGGGAGAGTTGATAGAGGAAGCGGTGGATTCCTTTGTGCATTCGATCCGTTCGATTGATGTTCCGGTTGAAGAAGTTCTGGAACTTGTTAAAGAAAAATACAAGAATGATGGTGAGGAGGTTCAAGATGATTGAGGTAAATGATATAACGAAAAAATTTGGGCGCAAAAAAGTGCTTAAAGGCGTATCATTCACAGCGGAACAGGGTGAGATTACCTGTATTATCGGCATAAACGGTGTCGGCAAGACCACGATCCTGAATGCGATCATGAATCTAACACCGCTAAACGAAGGTCAAATACTTATAAATGGTGAAACGATCCATAAACATAGCTATGAAAAAATCACATTCATTCCGGATGCGATCATTATGCAGCCGAATATGACGATAGCTGAATCAATGCAGTTCATGGCGGATTTTTATGACAGCTGGAACCAGGAGCGCGCAACGGAATTGCTCGATTTCTTCAAACTGCAGGAAGACGAAAAAATCAATGATTTATCAAAAGGAAACAGAGCCAAAGTGAACCTGCTCCTTGGCTTGGCATTGGACGTTGACTATTTACTGATGGATGAGCCATTTTCCGGGATTGATATTTTCAGCCGAGAACAGATTGCTGAGGTGTTCACGAGTCACCTGGTTGAAGATCGCGGCGTGATTATTACGACCCATGAAATCGGTGATATTGAACATTTGATTGATAAAGTGGTACTGCTTGATGACGGGAAAGTTTTAAAACAATTTAACAGCGAGGAAGTCAGGGAAGAGGAAGGCAAGTCAGTTGTAGATGTGATGCGGGAGGTGTATCAGCCATGAATCGTTTCGTTAAATTAGTGAACTTTGAATTAAGTCGGTTTATGAAAGTCTATCTGACACTGGCTGCGCTGACAATCATCGTGCAGGTTGCTGGTGTGATTGTGAAAGCCAATGAGTACATGGCAAAAGCTAATGAGGCGATCAATGAAGACAGGATACCAATGGCACAGTTCGTTGAACAAAATGGTGCCATGTCGTTCATGGATTTTACTCGGAGCTTATGGTTTATGGGGCCGATTGCGATCTGTGCTGCAGCGTTGATCTTCTACATTTTTATGATCTGGTATCGTGACTGGCTTGGGAAGAATACATTCATCTATCGGTTGCTGATGCTACCAACTGCACGGTTGAATGTTTACCTGGCAAAAGCGGCATCAATTGTATTAATGGTACTTGGGCTTGTTTCCGTTCAGCTCATCATCCTGCCGTTGGAAAATAGTGTTTTTAAGTGGATGGTACCGGTGGATTTCAGATCGGATATGACAGTAGGCCAGATTATCAACTGGGATTACTTATCCATGATCATTCCACAGACGTTTACCGAATTTATCCTGTATTATGGTGCCGGATTTATGGCGGTATCGATTCTGTTTACGGCGATTCTATTCGAGCGCAGTTTCAAGTGGAAAGGAATAATCGCGGGCATTGGATACATTGCGATTTCAGTCATTATTTTTGCCCTGCCTGTTCTATCGATGATTTTCTTGAACCGTGAGTATTTATATCCACTTGAAATACTTGGTCTTGAAGTGGCGCTGGGAATCGTTGTGACAGCTATGTCCATTGGTGTTGGCAACTACCTATTGAAGAAAAAAGTAACGGTGTGAAAGGAGACATAAAAATGAAACGGTATTGGAGATTAATCGCAATTGTCACAATTGTCGTTCTGACCATAGGAACGTTCTATATACAGTCAGCAATAGCAGCGGTCAGTTATTCGGAAATCAAGATTGAAAAGATAAGCGGCAATGAGGAACTGATCGAACCAGTCATTCTAAATGGCAGTTATAATACTGGAACTGGCATGAATGTAGCTATTAACGTGACGCCTGATGGTTCTGAATATATCAGAAATCAGTCATTTTTTGAGCGTATTCAAGGAATGTACAGCAATGAGGTCAAGCGACTGCAGGAGGAATACCGCAGCTTTATGCGCGGAAAATCCGGGAGCAACACTTCCTACCTGGAAACAGAGGATACGCTGGCCTCTGCTGAAGTGATTAATCAGTCAGTACGCGGTTCAGACAGTGGTGATATGGAATTTGATATTGCCGTTCTGAATAAGGAAAATGGTGAAATAACATCATTCACAGTGTCAGTACCAAACAGGGCAATGTATGCACAAGTTTTCGTTGAAGATGTACAAATGGCAGACGATACATTGAAGGTAGTTACGCGCAATTATTCCAAAGATGGCGAGAATGCACTCTATATGTATCATTTCGATATGACGAATCAGGAAATAACCGGAGATAAAAGAATTGCAATTACCGGTGACAATGGAGAAAATGCTGGGAGTCACCTTATGATTGAGCCTGAATCAGATCAGACAGCACCAAGTGAATATATCATTTTCAGTAAAGACAGCCCGGGCGGTCAGGATGTGCAAGAATATATTGTATATAACCTGGAAACGGGAGACAAGCAGCAATTGGAGACCCCGGAAAAGTTATCTGGGGATGCACTCCTTTCTGACAAGGAACATCTTTATTTCAATACCGGAAATCAAATTGTGCAGTATAATATTGAAACAGATGAAATGACAGCTGAAATAGACCTGCCCTCACAGGACACCAGTAATGGTGATATGCAGCGGAATACACGACCGCTGCTACATGTAACAAATGATAAAATGTACCTGCTTACGGCAAGTCCCGGAAAGAAAATAGGTCAAAATATAACGATTATTGATACAACGTCAGGCGAAACATTATACAATGGGAAGCTGACGATTGAGAAGCCTGTTGACCAAAATGAATCATTGCATATATTTGATATTCAGGTTGGCTCTTGATTAAAATCTAAGGCTGCCATTTAAAAAGTACTTATGGCAAAAAAACCAGATAAATGAAAAAGCACTTGTAACCCTCTTAAAGTGAAAGTATAAATCAAATCCACAATAGCGAGGCGCTACAAGTGTATTTTCATTCTATCCCTTCGTCCTCCAAAATCTTTGATAGTTTTTTTACATCAACCATAAGGTTTTTGATGACTTCATGTGTTCTGGAACCGGGATTCGCATTCCTGCATTTCAGAAGATAATAATCCAAACCTAAATACTGTCCAATTTTTACGAATTCGTCTGATGTTGAGGTGAATAATTGAATGATTTTCGTTCCCGGCTGACAGAACATAATATTTGCTAATCCTGCACCATTCGGGCTTATGATTACGTTGGCTGAAGAAAATATATCAATTTGCTGCTGCACAGTTAAGGAACTCAGCACAATTTTTTTAAACCCCTTTTTGGTCAAAAGTTTCATGAGTTTGGGCTCATTGGCAACTTTTCGCCAAGAAGCATCTTCCCGGCTGATATAGATGCGGTCATAGCCATTTGAGCTTGTATGGCGGCCTTCCTTCAATAAGGTGTTCCGGAGAAAATCAACTGTCCACTTCACAGAGGTTCCTGCATTAAATGGTATGGATGGCAAAATTAAGTTTTCAGCTTTCACGTGTTTTCCCGGAGTAAGTTGTAAGATCTTATCCTCAGGGATGCCGAGCATTTCAACTGTTTCCCGTTGGAATGGTAATGTCAGGGGCGGGAGCACATATTTATCGATCTTAAAACCGCTGAGCTGAAGCAAATGATACCGCCCTAATGTATCATGCAGCCAATGCCAGTAATTGGAATGCCCAGCCCATGCTAAAACACCTAATGTGCCATAATAAGGGGAGGCAGGAGGTATTTGATCAAACGCAGTCTTATTAAAATATCTCCAATATAAATGAAAGACCATGTCATGCAAACACTTGTAATCAGGTGTCAGTGCGTACACCATGCCTTCTCCTTTATCGCACATCCATATGCTTCCATCTTGAATCTTTGAAACATAAGACTTGTAAAATTTGTGACTCTCCCCGAA
Organism: Lentibacillus jeotgali; assembly: GCF_000224785.1. Lineage (GTDB taxonomy): Bacteria > Bacillota > Bacilli > Bacillales > Amphibacillaceae > Lentibacillus > Lentibacillus jeotgali. Next base: position 230,479 of record NZ_AGAV01000003.1, read on the forward strand.
CTGTGGCGGATACACCCAATCAACCCATTGCGGCGGATCTCCTTTGGGAAGCGTATACGTTACTGATTCGTTTGTATAGAATTCCTTATAAACATCTTGTATATCTTCTATTTTTGTGTTTTTGTCTATCCATTCTTTTGTATGAACATATAAATCCTGCATACCAGACTTTCTCCTTTCCGATTACTGGCCTTGGCCTATGCCCTGTTTTTGCACGTATCCAGAAGTACTCCATAATATGTAGAAAAGTCTTCAACAGTGTTGAACGATTGACCTGCTATATCAATCTGATAAACACATGACGTACAGAAATGGAGGGATTACTAAATGATTAACGTATTGATAACCGGTGCAGGCGGGTTTATCGGTAAGAATCTTATCGATAGACTGCATAGAGAAAAGGAAGTCCGCCTCAAACAATATCATCATGGGGATGACCTGTCGCTGTTGTATGAACATTTAAACGATGCAGATATTATCTATCATCTGGCAGGGGTGAACAGACCCCAAAATAATGAGGAATTTGCAAGGGTCAATAGAGGCCTTACTGAATTGATTGTCAATTATTTAAAAGAGCATCATAAGAACCCGAAGATCGTTTTATCATCCTCCACTCAAGCAGAACTTGATATACCTTATGGTTTAAGTAAAAGAGAGGCCGAAGAAGTGCTGAAAAATTATAGCAACGAGACTGGTGCAGACGTCTGCATTTACAGACTGCCAGGGGTTTTTGGAAAGTGGTGCAGGCCGCATTATAATTCGGTTGTCGCGACTTTTTGCCATGAATTGGCATATGGCCGGGACATTGACATTCATGACGCGAACAAACCGCTTGAACTCGTGTATATTGACGATGTAGTAGACAGTTTCACTGATTGTCTGGCAAACACCAAGACGAAAGAAGAATTTTATTTTTATATCAATCAAACTTTCCATACAACGGTAGGGGGACTGACTCAAAAGCTTTACGAGATAAAGGACATGCGAAAAACGCTGATCATACCTGATTTGTCCGACAAATTAACCAAGTATTTGTACACGACCTATCTATCTTATTTAGACGAGAATAATTTTTCATATGAATTGCCGGTACATCAAGATGAAAGGGGAAGTCTAGTTGAGTTAATCAAATCACACGAGGCTGGTCAAATATTTATGTCAACCTCACGGGAGGGTGTTATAAGAGGGAATCACTATCACCATACGAAAGTCGAAAAATTTTGTGTCATTAAAGGCGCAGCAAATATTAAATTAAGAAAGATCGATTCCGATCAACTGAACACTTATGCAGTCTCAGATCAAAACATTGAGATTGTAGACATCCCTCCAGGTTATACCCATTCAATTGAAAATGTATCGGATGGTGAGATGATTGTTTTGTTTTGGGCCAATGAACTTTTTGATCCGAATAACCCGGATACTTTTTTCTTGAAAGTCCAACAAGACGAGAACGATTAAAAGAAAGGATGATAACCGTGTCAGCAAATAGGATATATACATGTCAGGAAGACGATATTTGTCTTGTAGCCTATCCTAAATCAGGGAACAATTTTTTACTATTTCTTGTCGCTATGTTATTGTACCGGAAAAAAATGGACTGGGCCACTAAAGGGGAGATGATTCAAAACGTGTCAAGTGAACCAATCGAAAACTTGCCAAATCCGCATCTTGTATGGAGTCATGATCGTTACGATCCATCATATCCCAAAGTCATTTACTTAGTTAGGGATCCCAGGGATGTAGTCATTTCCTATTACCATCATTTCCGGAAATATTACGGTGAAAGCCGTGATTTTGATAAATTTTTCGAGGCGTTTATGGAAGGTGATGTTGGGCCCGGAATGTGGGATGCGAGTATAGAAAGCTGGCTTGACAATCAGGAAAAGGTCAAAAATGGCTTTCTGCTTGTTAAATACGAGGAGCTGCTTGAAAACACATCTAAAGAAGCAAAGAGGATTATAAGCTTTTTAAACCTGGATAGATCAGAACAAGAAATTAACGAAGCAGTCAATTGGGCCTCTTTCGATAATATGAAAACATTGGAACAAAAACAGCAGACGCATTTAAACGGCCCTTCACCGTTAGTCAATCAAAATATGCCATTTGTGCGAGAAGGCAAAGCGAATAATTGGAAATCTGTTTTAAGCAACGAACAGCAGCAGCAAATCAATCAAGCATTTGATACGACCTTATCAAGGTTAGGGTATAAATAAAGAACTCATTATAAGCGCCTTCCGATCATAGAAGGTGCTTATTATTTTGGAAAGGTGTGACTAACCGATGCTAAAATTATTGCTGATTGCGGCTGACACATCTCACTTCACAAATAATAATTATCACGTTTTGGAGAAAGAGTTAGCAAAGGTGACGAATCTGACAGTCTATCGAAAATCCGGCCATATCAATCAAATATTACGAAGGGTTCCTGAAAGACCGGATTTCATTTTAATCATAAATGATGTTGGTAAAACGTTCGGTCCTGTCGTGGCTGGTTTATCCGATATCAGCATACCTGTAGGGCTGATGGTAAATGATGCTCACCGGTTTGTCGGGCAGCGCAGAAGGTATATTATGAATAATCGTATCAGGACATTCTTTGTTATATGCCGGCATAACTTTTATAATTACTATCCGCGTCAAAAGCATGATCAGGTATTCTTTCTCCCTCAGTTTGCCAATACTGCCCTCTTTAAAGACTACGATGTTGAAAAAACGATCGACTTAATGTTGCTGGGAGAAGCTTCTCTTCCACACATCTATCCATTAAGAGAGAAAATTTTACAGCATTATAAAGGTGATCCGGAATTTGTTAACCGTCCTCATCCGGGATGGCGAGACTTTACAAAGGAACAAGTAAGAGAATCGTTAATAGGGGAAAACTATGCCAGATCCATAAATCAGGCGAAGCTGTTTTTTGCATGTGGTTCTGTACGGCAGGTTGTAACATTCAAATATTTTGAAGTCCCCGCATGCCGCACATTATTAATGGCTCCTTCTTTGCCGGAACTTAAAGAGATTGGCTTGATACCAGGCAAGCATTTTGTAGATATAAACGAGGAAAACTTTTCAGAAAGGGCTGATTATTATCTGAAAAATACTAAAGAGCGGGAACAGATTATAGAAGAGGGGTATCGTTTCGTTCATAGTAACCATTCAACTGTTCATCGGGCAAGGCAATTAGTCCAGCAGATAGAGAGCATATGTCAGTAGCGACTGTTGAACAAACATCCCTTACCACATTTAGCGTGGTAAGGGATGCTTGTTCGGATAATATGACGGCATATTTTGGATCACTTTCACTGAGCACCACCTTTAAAAAGGGCCTGAGAGGATGTGATAAAGTTTGCGTTCATAAGAATTTGCTCAATTTCGCTGAATGACATTAACTCATCATTGGATTGATACCGATTAAAAGTGACCTTTGGCAAATGTTCATATCTTTTCCTTACCTTCTCTGAAATATCTTCAGGTAAAATGACATAGTAATTTTCATCAAATTTATAAGTGTTCCGTGATTCAGCATTTGATACGAGTACTTCATGGAGCTTCTCTCCTGGACGAATCCCAAACTCATTTATAGCAACATCTTTTGTAGCAAAGTGTCTTTCCAGGACTTCAACTAAATCGACAATCCGGCATGCTTTCATTTTCATGACAAATATTTCGCCGCCGATCGCTTGTTCAGATGCGTATAACAGTAAATCAATAGCTTGAGAAACGGTCAGGAAGAAACGCGTCATTTCCTTAGATGTAAGCGGAACTGTATGATGGCTAGTCATTTGTTCTTTAAAAAACGGGATAACACTGCCGTTTGTTCCAATAACATTGCCGCCACGAATACAGACAAAACGTGTATGATTGCTTAATTGATTGGCCTGAATGATTAATTTTTCACCAATCGCTTTCGTAAGCCCATAAAAATTGATCGGTTCCACAGCTTTATCTGTTGAAACATCAATGACTTTTTTAACATTTTGATTTAAACTTGCTTTGATAATATTCTCCGTGCCATATACGTTGGTTTTTAACGCTTCCGACGGCTGATCTTCACATATTGGAACATGTTTGAGCGCTGAAAGATGGAATATATAATCGACATTCATTGCCGCTTCGTTCACAGCTTCAAAATCTCTTACATCACCGATCACAAATTTTATATAAGAATCATCCAAGAATGCCCTTTTCATTTTCACCTGAGCAAATTCATTACGTGAAAAGATTCTTATTTCCTTTGGTTGAAATGGCAGCAGCTTTTTTACTAGTTCATGTCCCCAGGAACCCGTCCCTCCGGTAATCAATATTGTCTTATTTTGAAACACATTTAAACAACTCCTTCTAGCGATAATGCCTATTGTTTAAATCATAAGGATAGTAGGTATTCGAACACTTCTAATAACTTGGATGACAGAAATTCTTCTCAAATAGGTTCCCGAATTGGCCCGTTTGCACCTGTTTGATTACTGACATCATTTAATTCAATTAGGTTATATCTCAGTTTATGAAGAAAAATAGGAGATTGTATATGATATATGTTTAAGTTAAGGCAAAAAAGGCAGTTGCTTTGAGTCCAAATGTGTCATACGGAGATAGTCTTTTCCTACACACGGAGATTTGAACATGGGTGGAGTAACTATACGTTGCCCTTCTGAATTTCAAAATAAAGATAAAAATTGCAACTAAGAAGAAAGCCGGTGATCAGCCGGCTTTCCAAGGGTTAAATTCATGGGGTGTGGACTCTCAACAAGACTTGTATCGATTACAATATAGTATGTATAGCATAGCAATTCGAATCGGCACATCCACTAAGAGATTTGCACATTCTTATAATATATTGGACAGATAACTGTTAGTTCACAACAAGAGATATCGTACAAATATCAGGTAATCGAAAATTTTCTTATATGCACATGAGTTTATTCAGAATCATATCATGTACAGGGGCGTTGTAGGCTTTTTAGACAAATTTGAGCGATCGGAGGGGCTTTGTTGAGCGATATAACAGTCTTCCTTATCCATTATTCTGATCAAACAGCATTGTATAAAGCGTTTATGTCGTTAAATTCTATTCGGTCCAGACTGAGAGCGGTAATTGTTTTTCAACAAGGGGAAAGCACTATTAGACGAGTGCCTGATGTAAATTGGTCTGAAAAGGTTCGATTCTTGAAGATCGAGGATAAGAAAGAAGAGGATATATTGCAAGATACTATTAGTACGCTTGATACCACTTATGTATTACTGCTGAGCAGCAATGGTTATCTTTCAACTAACATGCCACCTCATTCCCTGCAGCTTGCCGGAAATCAGTCTGTTTTGGGTACCTTTAAACATAATCGGGATATTACAATTCGGCTGCCTTTACTCGTTCGCACGTCATTTCTAAAACAGCAATGTTTGCTCACTACTTCAGAGCTGCCGTTCAAAGAAGCACTTTTCCCTGCCTGGCTTTCACGGATGGAAGGTTCCACGAAAAGGTTTAAAGAAGGTTTAGTTAAACAGACCAGAAACAATAGATCCAGGAATATATCCGAGAGACAAAAGCTTATCGAAAAATACCAATTGGAAAAATCGAATACCGATCATCCCAGCCTGTCGATCATCATGTCTAATTATAACATGGAGAGATATGTTCAAACGGCTGTTAGCAGTTGTCTGCTGCAAAATGAACAGACAGAGCAGTTACTGATCATGGATGATGGTTCGACCGATGATTCGCGCCAACGATTAGAGCGGTATTGCGGTAACGCAAGTGTACAGCTGTTCAGCAAAGAGAATGGGGGAAAGGCAAGGGCTTTAAACGCATTATTGCCGCACGTTACGTCTGACTTTATTTTGGAGCTTGATGCTGATGACTGGCTTGATCCTGATGCTGTCTCTGTCATAAAAAAACATCTCACTAAGCTCCCGGATGATGTAGCGGTGTTGTACGGTAATCTAAGAAAATGGAAGCAATTGGAGGAGGATGTCATGTTTAAAGGAATTGCCAAAGGCAGACCCATTAAGGGGAGGAAAAACCTTTTAGCATATCGTTTTCCGCTCGGGCCGCGTGTCTATCGTACTTCTTCGTTAAAAAGGCGAGGCGGCTTTCCGGTTATTGATTTTGCAGATGGCAGGCTTTATGAAGATGTCAGTGTATTAAATCGGTTAATAGACCATTACCGGTTTCAGTATCAGGATTTCACCGTATACAATGTCAGGGAGCATAAGAAAAGTATTACTAAGCAAAACCTTGACAATTGGAATGCTTTCTTAAAGTCACTAAATTAAAAAAATAGTGGGGATTTCCCATCCATTGTTCTCCAAATTTCTTCTTTGTTTAAAAGAAAAGTCCCCGGCTTTTAATGAGCCAGGGACTTATCAAACTTTTAATCTAAGCAGCTGCAGCAGGAAAACGGACAAAGCTGATAGCATCTATTGACAGGAATTGTGTGGTGTTTTCCCCATAGCCACCGGCAATCTCGACAACAAGAACTAAATTTGCGGTGACAGAGGAGAGAATGCCCTCTATCATACTGTTATCGGTCATTATTTCAATCCTTGAGCCAATCCGTGTGGCCAGTTCAGCCGCAAACGTATCTTGAAACATGTGAATCCCTCCTTTATAATTCACTGACTAATTCAATGCTCTCAATAGGGACGAGAACTTGAGATCCATCGGCTTCAACAAGTACCACGTAGTCATTCTGTACCGAAATGACAGTGCCTGTTACTGGGCCAAAAGGGGTAGTTACTTCCACTTGTTCATTCTGTAATTCAAGCAATACATCCCTTAGCGTTTCAGGAGTGGAAGGTGAAGGATCAACGGGTGTAACTGTTTCATCATCTGTACCAAGATCCACATTGAATCCGGCATCGAAGTCAAAACCTGGTAAATCAACAGAAAAATTCAAACCGTTATCCGTATTATCATTATTTAAGTTTTGGGATAACTGGTTGGCCAGACGCAGCAGGCCCCGTTGACGGTTTGTCAGGTTAACCATTTCATTCATTCCTTTCGTTATCGATATTTTGTGCTCTTGCCCTATTCTGATAGAAAACCAAACAGGACTTAAAATACAGAGTTCCGGGGAGAAGGGAGAGTATTGTCTCCGCTTCACTTGCTAACTCCCCATCCCCGGGGTTTCTTCAGACCATTACAATATATCCAGGCTGACAACAATAGCAGCGAGAATCTGGAATAACAATTGGATGTTCACAGCTACATCTGTGTCCCTTGTGGTGATTTCAACATCCCTTGATTGTTCAACAATTGTTTTCTGATGGTTCCCTTGTCTTGTATTGACCATTTGTTTGATGCTTTGGGATACACTGTCTGATTGTGTTCCGTCACCAATAGAAATATTAATAACGGCTGCAATCGCTGCTTCAATACCAAGCTGTAAGGAGACAGCGGCCTGCCTGTCGGTCGTTGTGACATCAATATCCTGGGAGTCCTTAATGATAATCCATTCATCTGAAATTTGCTTATTGGAGAAAGCCTGATCCGCGTCTTGCATCACTTCTGCATCATTTTGGTCACGTGTTTCATCACAATGGTCAAGTGCACGCCATTTCGTTTTTGTCATATGACCCATAGTTTTACGCTCCTTTCATTATTTTTATAAAATGTCAATCATTACAACCAGCAATAGCAGCAATTGCAGCAGAACCTGAATGTTAACGGCAAGGTCTGTGTCTCTCGTTGTCACATTGGCGTCTTTAGTATTATAGATGAAGATTTTTTGTCTATTGATTTGGTCGGAGTTAAAAGACTGCATAAGATCCTGTGATATGGCTTCACTTCTTGCTGAATCAGCTATGGCAATGTTAACTACCAGGGAGATAGCTAGCTGTAAACTAGCCTGAAGTGAAAGCCCGATCTGGGTGTCTCTTGAATCAACCGTAATATTACAGGACTCCTTCACCCAAATCATTTCTGCTGATTCCTGATCCATAAAGGAATATTGACTTGCATCCTGTGACACAAGTGCATCGGAATCGACCTCCACCATTTCAAAGCGGTCATGCTGGTTATGGTGTTTATGATGCGTGTGTTTATCCTTGCACTTTTTGCATTGGCTTGATTCATAGGAACAATCGTTGGATCCACAGCTCTGGCAGCGGTGGTGACGTTCATGTTTACATTCTTCTTTTTGATCTTGTTGCTTATATGCGTCTTTGCAGCTGTCGCATTGGCTTGATTCATAGGAACAGTCATTGGATCCACAGCCCTGGCAGCGGTGGTGACGTTCATGTTTACATTTTTCTTTTTGATCTTGCTGCTTATATACTTCTCTGCAGCTGTCGCATTTGTTGGACTCAAATGAACAATCATTGGATCCGCAATCCTGACAGCAGTGGTGATAACGGTGTTTGCGCTTATCCCTAAGGTAAAAGTATTTACTCTTGCCATAGGAATTCATGATACCGTGTCTCTTATCTGAGTTCATATTTACACTCCTTTCTTTAGTTAATACTACTCTATGGATATTCCTACTAATCAGATTGTACACATTCACTAGATTATCGTTTTTAGGCAAAATTAAAGAAAACACCTACGAAATAGGTGTTTTCTTTAATAGACTGCTATTCATCTGTTTTCTTCGTGTCTTTATCGCCTTTGTTAAATTGATTGACTTGTTCTCTTAGATCCTCAACCATTTCTTTCAGCATTTGTTTTTGGTCGTTCGATATATTATTTTTGATTTCTTCAGGTTTTACATTGTTTTTCCGAAAAATTTCATCAACCATAACTTTTGCAACCTTTTCGGGGATTGCGTTGTGATTCGGTGACTTGTTGTCCATAGTTATTTCACCTGCTTTCTTTAAGCTTTAGTGTATGTTATGGCTTATGACGATTTTTGATTGTATTGTTGTCTATGATTTTTAGGGATTATGAATCACCGATAGACTATTATCCTATGATAGGTATATGAGGGACAGATATCCATCGTATTTGAAAGGGTGGAGGAAGAATTCAGACAATAAAAAAAGCGCAGTTAGCTGCACTGCGCTGCTATACCAGACAGTATATTGATTCTGTTTATCCCGTATTTATAAAAAATTAAACTGCCGCCAGTGGAGCGACAGTTTTGCATTAAATGTTATGAAACGGAGGAGGTGGGATTCGAACCCACGCGGGCGTTAACCCCTAACGCATTTCGAGTGCGTCCCCTTCAGCCGGGCTTGGGTACTCCTCCATATGATTGAATGGTGCTGGTGAGAGGACTTGAACCTCCGACCTGTTCATTACGAGTGAACCGCTCCACCAACTGAGCTACACCAGCAAGGGACATGCAACTTTTAAGTCCATTAAAGATAATAATATAAATTTTTTATTTATGCAATGGATTTGCCTGGAATTTTTTCTGTGCTTAAATTTGGAAGCATAGGGAAGATTAACAGTGGAGGTGATCTCATCACAGTGGAAGGTTATATCAGGCTAGGTTTGGGCATTGTTGTTTTGGTTATGATTATCATCATCCTATATAGGTTCAATTCGGGTAAAAGCAACTGGCGGCAAAGTTCATTGGAAATTATGAAAAAGCGATATGAAAAAGGTGAGATCACGAAGGAAGAATATGAAAAAGCGAGAAAAAAGCAGGGGAAATAGCAACTGCCGCTTGCCGAAAATGCCCGGCAAGCGACAGCCGAGTTTAAATGCTTTTTTGAATCAGCTGTTTGATATCCTCTGTCCGTCCATTATGAAACCAATCCACAATTCTGCTGCCAATTACCACACCGTCACAGCTGGCGGCCAGGTCATGTGCCTGTTCGGGGGTTGAAACACCAAACCCTGCCAGCACGGGTGTATCCGTCATTTGCTTCAGATTCTGCAAATACGTTCCGACATTGTCTCCATGTGACGCACGGGCACCAGTTGTTCCAGTTACAGAAACAGCATAGAGGAAACCTTCCGTACGCCGGGCAATTTCAGTGAGCCGCTCATCGGGGCTTGTCATGGCGGCAAGCCGAATATTCGAAATTGAATAGTGCTCAAGGTATTCAGTGATGAAGCCTTCCTCTTCCAATGGCAGGTCTGGAATGATCACACCATTAGCTCCGGCGTTTGCACAATCTTTGGCAAAGCGTTCGATCCCATATGTGAAAATAGGGTTTATATACGTCATCAGAATAACCGGAATCGACCGTCTCTCCTTAAATGTCTCCAATTTTTCCAGAACGCCTTGCAATGTCGTACCGTTCTTCAGTGACCGCTGCCCCGCATCCTGAATGGTAGGACCGTCTGCGGTCGGGTCGGAAAAGGGGATGCCCAATTCAACAGCCGCCGCTCCGCATTCTTCAAGAAAGCTGAGGCGTTCTTCGAGGATATTAAGCCCGCCATCACCGGCCATAATGTATGGGACGACAATGTTTTCGCCTGCTGAACGTTTGTCTTCCAGCGCTTTATCCAAAAATTGATTACTCATCAACATTCCCTCCCAATACTTCTTTAACTGATTCAACATCTTTGTCACCGCGACCGGATAAGCAAATAACCAGTGACTCTGATTCATCCATTTCCTTTGCCAGCTTCCCAGCAAAGGCGACAGCATGAGCACTTTCTAATGCTGGAATAATCCCTTCTGTCTGTGATAGAAGTTTAAAGGCATCAATAGCCTCCCGGTCCGTGATAGATGTGTAGGTAACGCGCTCGGTACTATGAAGATGGCTGTGTTCAGGGCCGACCCCAGGATAATCGAGGCCTGCTGAAATGGAATTGGCCTCTTCAATCTGACCATTCTCATCCTGCAGCAGATGGGTCATCGTGCCATGCAAAATACCAACACTTCCAGCTGTTAATGTTGCGGCATGTTTTTGCGTTTTGATGCCGGTTCCGCCAGCTTCCACACCATAAATTTTGACGTCTTGATCCTCAACAAACGGATAAAACATGCCCATTGCGTTGCTGCCGCCGCCGACACAGGCGACAACCGCATCCGGCAGTTGCCCGGTTTCTTTCTGGTGCTGCCGCTTCGTTTCATTTCCAATAACAGATTGAAAATCACGCACCATTTTTGGGAATGGATGAGGTCCGACAACAGAGCCGATGATATAATGTGTATCTTCCACATGGCTTACCCAATAACGCAATGCTTCATTAACTGCATCTTTCAATGTACCGCTGCCCTGTGACACACTTTCAACTTTTGCACCGAGCAGCTCCATCCGGAACACGTTCAGTTTTTGCCGTTGGATATCTTCTTCACCCATAAAAACAACACATTCCAGTCCTAGGAGTGCACAGACTGTTGCGGTGGCCACACCATGCTGCCCCGCACCCGTTTCAGCAACGACTTTCTTTTTGCCCATCCGCAGAGTCAGCAAAGCCTGACCGACCGTATTATTGATTTTATGGGCCCCCGTGTGATTCAGATCTTCGCGCTTCAAATATATGGAAGGCCCACCCAGTTTTTTGGATAGATTTCTGGCGTGAAAAAGCGGCGTTTCCCGGCCGACATAGTCCTTTAAATAATAATCAAGTTCCGCTTTGAAAGAAGGATCCTTCATGGCTGTGTCGTAAGCTGCCTCAAGTTCAAGCAGTGCTGGCATCAATAATTCGGGGACAAATCGTCCGCCGAAGTTGCCGTATCTTCCTGTTGCATTCGGAAATGTATATGTGGTCATAGCAGTCATCCTTTCATTTTGGCGTTATTAATAAATTGATTGATTTTTTTCAAGTCTTTGGCACCGTCAGTCTCAACACCGCTTGATACGTCTACCCCAGCCGGTTTGGCGATTGAAATGGCTGATTGCACATTTACGGGGTTAAGCCCGCCGGCGAGGATCGTTTTTCGCGGGTCAAGACCGGCATCTGCCAGCCGGGTCCAGTCAAAGGTTGTTCCATTGCCACCTCGGTTGGGCCCTTTAGGGCTGTCGATCAGATAGTAGTGGCACGGATATGATCTTATTTCAGATGTGTCATGTTTCCCCATCCGGAAAGCCTTAATCACAGGGAAGGGGAGTGATTCGGCAAATGACGCTGACTCATCCCCATGCAGCTGAATGACATCCAGGCCCGCTGTTTCGGCAGTCTCTATAATCGCATTCTTAGTTTCATTGACAAATACACCGACTTTTTTGACTGATGACGGCATCTCTTTACTGATTGCAGCTGCTTTTTCCGGTGTCAATTGACGTTTGCTTGGTGCGAAGACAAAACCGATGAAATCCGCGCCGGCGTAGGCAGCCTCCTTTGCTGCTTCAACAGTAGTCATGCCGCAGATTTTAACGTACATTGGTCTGTTCCCCTTTCGGTAATGGTACTTTTAAATCGCTGATTGTTCCTGGCACGTCATCAGTACGCATCAATGTTTCACCGATAAGGATGGCCCCAGCACCGTTGTACGCAGCTTCAAGGACATCCTCACGCGTTTTAACGCCGCTTTCGCTGATCAGAATGGTGTCAGGGTTCGTTACCATGGATGCCAGCCGGGCGGTGGTATTTAAATCAACGTCAAACGATTTTAAATTCCGGTTGTTAATCCCAATAACGTCAGGCCCTAATTCAATAGCCGTTTTCATTTCATCTTCATCGTGCACTTCACAAAGCACATCAAGCCCGTTTTCTTTGGCATAGGTATAAAGTTCCTGCAATTTAGACGGCGTCACGGCTGCGACAATCAACAGAATGATGGAAGCCCCCGCAGCCTTGGCATGATCAATTTGCACCTTATCGATGAAAAAATCTTTACACAGAAGCGGAATGTCGACCGCTTCACGAACGGCACGCAGGTCATCCATTGATCCTTTGAAGAATGTTTCATCAGTCAGGACCGATATAGCTCCGGTGCCGTTTGATGCATATAATTTTGCCTGCTTGACCGGATCAACATCGAGGTCAATTGATCCTTTGGACGGGGAGGCCCGTTTGATTTCGGCGATAATGTTCATGTGATCCGTATTTTGAAAAGTCTGGGCAATGGATGTCACTTGATCGGCGGTCACCGGAGAGTCAGGGATTGGCCGCTTCTTCAGTTGTTCAACTTCAATTTGTTTTTGCCGGACAATTTTATCTAAAATAGTCATGTTATATCGCCTCACTTGTGATTTTGCTACTGTAATCGATCAAACGCTGCAGCTTTTCCATGGCTGCACCGCTTTGAATGCTTTCTTCGGCCTTTAAGACGCCATCTTCAATCGACGCTGCTGCCCCATTGGCAAATAAGCCAAGACCGGCATTCAGCAGAGCGGTATCGTAATAAGGCCCCTTCTTGCCCTTTAAGACGTTCAGCAAAATAGTGGCATTCTCTTTGGCGTCACCGCCTCGGATTTCGTCGTTGTCATATACCGGTAAGTTAATGTCGGAGGGATGCAGGGTAAATGACGTGACTTTTCCCTCTTCCAGCAGGGAGATATGGTTGTCGCCGGCAAGTGACGCTTCATCCATATAATCCGGGCCATTGATGACCAATGCACGCTTTCGCTCGAGCTGATACAATGTTTCAGCAAGTACTGGCAGCATATCCCGGCGATATGATCCCAATAGCTGTGTGTCAAGATTGACCGGGTTTGTCAGCGGGCCAATCAGATTAAAGATCGTTGGGATGCCTAAGTTTTTCCGGACGGTCATGAACCGCTTCATACCCGGAAGTACATGGGGGGCATAAAGAAAGGCGATATTATTTTCCTGAATCATTTCCTCCACGTGTTTTTTTGAAAAAGATAACGAGATGCCTAAATGCTCCAGCACATCCGCACTTCCTGTCTTGCTGGAAACACTGCGATTCCCGTGCTTGGCGACTTTAACACCGGCGCCTGCAAGCACAAACGCGGCAGTTGTGCTGATGTTAAAACTGTGTGAGCCGTCCCCTCCAGTACCGCAGTTATCCATCACATCCGTTAATGTATCTATTGTTTGACTGGATTGTGCTCGGATAACATCAGCAAGTCCGGCGATTTCTTCGGGCGTTTCGCCTTTCGTTTTTAAAGCGGTCAGGAATGATGCGAGTTCGCTTTCGCTGATGTGCTCATCAAATGACGTTGTGGCAGCATCCTTCATTTCCTCTAAAGTAAGACTTTCCTGATTCAACAGCTTTTCAAGATAGAATTTCATGATAAGACTCCTTTCTGATTTCCTTTAAAAAGTTTCGAATCATTTTCTTTCCGGTCACAGTGCCTATGGATTCGGGGTGAAATTGAATGCCATAGACCGGGCGCTGCCGGTGTTTAATGGCCATAATTTCGTTGTCCTCCAGCGATGTGGCAGTGATTTTAAGCTCACCCGGCAATGTACGCCGGTCAATCACCAGTGAATGATAGCGCATCACTTCAAGCGGTTGCGGGAGATAACTGAAAAGCCCGTTGCCATTGTGTGTAATCAATGACGTTTTGCCATGCTTGACGGTGCCTCCCTGAGAGATGCGTCCCCCTAATGTTTCCGCGATAACCTGATGCCCCAGACAGATACCAAGAATAGGAATATTCCTGTGAAAAGCTTTCACGATTTCCGGACAGATGCCAGCCTGACTGGGTGCTCCGGGCCCGGGGGACAGAATGATCGCTTCCGGCGTCATTTCGGAAATACGTGCGATAGTAATCTGGTCATTTCGAACAACTTTCACCTCAATACCTTCACTGGCCACGTACTGATAGATGTTGAAAGTAAACGAATCGTAATTATCAATGAGTAATATCATACCTGGTCACCTCCATCAATGATCTGGCTTTATGCAATGTTTCGTTGTACTCGGTTTCCGGATCTGAATCATAAACAATGCCTGCACCTGCCTGCAAGTAGGCAAAGTTCTCCTTTACAATGAGTGACCGAATCGCAAGCGCTATGTTTAAATTGTCATTAAAACTGATGTATCCGACACCACCGGCATAAGCACCTCGTTTTACTTTTTCCAAGTCGTTGATGATTTGCATGGCACGGATTTTGGGTGCGCCCGAGACAGTTCCAGCAGGCAGACAGGCGATGAGGGCATCAATACTGGTGAAGCCTTCTGCGAGTTTGCCGTGAACTTCTGATACCATGTGCATAACATGCTGATAGTTTTCCACTTTCATATAAGTTGGTACAGAAACGCTGTCGATTTCACAAACACGCCCAAGGTCATTCCGGCTCAAGTCAACCAGCATCCGATGTTCTGATATTTCCTTTTCATCAGTCAGCAGTTCATTCCGCAGTGCTCCATCGCCATCTGTAGTGCTGCCGCGCGGGCGAGTTCCTGCGATCGGATTTGTCATGATATCCCGGCCGCTTGTTTCAATCAGGCTTTCCGGTGATGCCCCGAGCACAACGTAATCATCAAAATTGATATAGAACATGTACGGTGATGGATTAACCTTTCTCAGTTTCCGGTAAAATGTAAATGGATCACCTTGCATGGCAGCTTTCATCCGCTGTGATAACACGACCTGATAGATATCACCATTTTTGATGTGGTCTTTGGCGATTTCCACGTTGTGCATAAAATGCTGTTTATCCATTTCAGGCTCAAACACTACCTCTTTACCAGTCGATACATCTGCTGTCGGGAAAGGAATCAAAGCTTTTTTTAAGAATGCCAGACGGTCATCCAAAACGTGTTCAGGCTGCTGATCCAAATTTGTCACCACAAGGAACACTGATTGGTTGCTATGGTCATAGACGATCATGTTTTGGTAAAGCATCAGATGGACGTCCGGCATCTCAATGTCGTCACGCAGTTCATCACCAATATTTTCATAGCTTCGGATGGCGTCATAGCCGATGTAACCGACTGCGCCGCCGAAAAATGGAAAGGGAAGCTCGGCATCCATTTTCGGAAATTCTTTTTGGAAAGCGGTCAGTACAGGTTCACTTCGATTTTCGGAAGTTTCCCTTATATGATTCAGAATGGTGGTTGCATTGTTACTGCCTTTAAATTCCTGATAAGGATCGGCTCCGATGAAGGAATATTTGCCTTTTTCCTTGTGCTGAATTGAGCTTTCCAATAAAAACTTTTTCCTGCCGTAAAGGTTTTCGTATATGCCAATTGGCGTCAATGTATCGGCATTCAGCTTGATATACTTATAAGGAAGTGTTTTTGACTCTGCCATTTTTGCACAACTCCTTTCCTGGTAATAAAATGGGTCCTGTTAATTATGGTATTGATTCTGAATCCGCTCCAGGCGGGGTGTGCTCGTCGCTTTTCCCGCTGGAGTCGCCGTCTCCTGCTTCTTCAAATAAATAAAACAGCAATCTCCATAACAAGAGCTTTTAAATAAAAAAATCCTCTGCAAACACATATAGAATGTGAATGCAGAGGACGATTGCGACCGCGGTGCCACCTCTTTTGGAGATATAAACAAAATCTCCATCTTTGTTTGGATACGGGAATTTCATCCTTCCGATATCCTATCCGTATAACGGCGGAGCCCCGTGTTTCCATACTAAGATTTCAGGAAACCTCTCGTAAGTCCATTCAGCAATTATTCACGTGCCGGTATTCCACCACCACCGGCTCTCTTGGACGCTTCAAGAAAGCTTACTCCTCTTACTCGTTGATTTAATGTTTGCAGTTTTTAGAGTCAAGTTGGTTTTGCACCGAGTTTACGAAGGTGCAAAACCAACTCGTGCGAGAAGACCACCAACTCGTGCGAGAAGACCACCAACTCGTGCGAGAAGACCACCAACTCGTGCGAGAAGACCACCAACTCGTGCGAGAAGACCACCAACTCGTGCGAGAAGACCACTGTTTTTACTAAAATACAAAAAGGTTCCCCATCCGAAAAGGACGAGGAACCCGTGGTGCCACCTTTATTAACTGAAAAACAGCTCACTTTGGCCATATCGAGCATTTTTGCTCAATAGTGTCTCGTGTAACGATGAGACCTGGTCGCCAAAGCCTACTGCAAAATTGGTTCGGTCTGGAAGCTCGGAAGTCCATTCATCCAACGTACACACCGGTTCACACCCGCCACCGGCTCTCTTAAGTGCAACAAATAGATTACTACTCTTCGTCTTTGCTTTGTTCGAATTAATTTATTGTTATCCATCATAGTGGAGATTTCTGCTGGTGTCAAGTGGTTTTTGAAAAATAATTAAATAATGGTGTTTCAAACATGCTATAATGTGCTATTTTAGATATATACATTTTCATATTTTCATAAAAAGAGGGAGTTCAAAAAGTCCGGTAACAATGACACATCGAATTTCTGCGTTGGCTTGTTTCTCCGCAGCTCATGTATCTAAATGCATACATTCCGCTGCTCGAGACTGCGCCGCCTTGAACTTCTCGGTCCTTGTTATCCTCCTTTTTAAACACACATTAAGAGAGGGAGTTCTGAACATGCCAAAGAGAAAAGTTGGAATTATTTTTGGCGGAAAATCGGCTGAGCATGAGGTGTCATTGCAATCAGCTAAAAATATCGTCGATGCGATTGATAAAAATAAATATGAGGTTGTCTTGATCGGAATTGATAAACAGGGGGAATGGCATATCAATGATAAATCCTCCTATCTGATTAATGAAGAGAATCCGAAATTAATTCAATTAAATAAATCGAATGAATCTGTTGCCATTGTGCCGGGTAAAACAGATCATCAGCTGATAAGAGCGACAGATGCAGATGTGCTTGACCAGCTGGATGCGGTATTTCCGATTGTCCATGGAACGCTCGGTGAGGATGGCAGTCTGCAGGGAATGATGCGGATTGCTAACCTGCCGTTTGTTGGAACAAGTGTCTTGGGATCGGCCATCTGTATGGATAAAGATATCGCCAAGCGATTGCTGAAGGCGGCTGGCATTAATGTCGCCAAGGGAGTGGCATTTTCACGTGCCGAGCGGGATCAGATTGATTTTTCCTCGGTAAAAGAGGAGGTCGGCGAGCCGATGTTCATCAAGCCGGCCAATCAGGGATCATCTGTCGGCGTGAGCAAAGTGTCAACACAAGCCGATTTTGATAAAGCAATTGAGCAGGCGTTTCAGTACGACCAGAAAGTAGTGATTGAAGAAACGCTTAAAGGCCGGGAAATTGAGTGTGCTGTTCTGGGCAATGAGGATCCCAAGTCGTCAGTCCCGGGCGAGATTTTACCGCAAACTGAATTTTATTCGTATGAATCCAAATATATCGATGAAACCGGTGCAGAGCTGGAGATGCCTGCCAAGTTGTCGGAAACAGAAGTTGAGCTGCTGCAAAACACAGCTGTGAAAGCCTTCAAGACGCTTGAATGTGAAGGGCTGGCCCGCGTCGATTTCTTCCTGACTGAAGATGGGCAGGTTTATGTGAACGAGGTTAATACACTGCCCGGCTTCACCCGCATCAGCATGTACCCGAAACTGTGGGAAATCAGTGGTGTCCCTTACCCGGAGCTGATCGAGCAGCTAATTGAGCTGGCTATTGACCGTCATCAGAAAAACAGCACATTGAAAAGCGCTGTATGGGATGAGGAATAACTACTGAAATGTTGTGGCGTGCTAAGACTAGTGCTTAAGTATTGGCAGAAGACCGGGAACATCAGCAGAAGAAATAAAACATCGACGGGAAAAGCTTGTCTATCAACACAAGATAGGAAATGTCTATAGAAAAAGAGGCTGCGCCACTTAGGGCAAAGCCTCTTTTTTATGTTTAACCTTGAAACGTTGTGAATTTATCCGCTGCTGATGTGCGATCCTTTTTGGCAGGCTTCTCATCAAAATAACCAAGATGCAGGAACCCGACGATTTTTTCGTTTTCGCCGACATTCAGAATGTCTTTGACTTCTTGATTATAAATATGTGAATTGGTTTTCCAGACGACACCGAGCTGCTGCTCCCAGGCAAGCAGCCAAAAGTTTTGAATCATGCAGGCGGTCGCTCCAAAATTTTCATCCCATTGTTTTTGACTCTCAGGTTCATCCATTACAACAACGAGAAAAGCGGTTGGTTCACGAAGATACTCAAAGCGGTTTTGCTGTCGTTCTTCGGGGTAGGTGGCAGCCACTTTTCCGGCAAAGGTTTCGGCCTGATCAGGTCCGATGAAAATAAAACGCCAGGGCTGTCGTACGCCATGAGTGGGCGCCCATACAGCATCCTCCAGCAGTCTCTTTACGGTTGCCTCGGCTACCGGTTTATCATTATAATGCTTTTTAACAGAACGTCGCTCGCGGATGACCTGCTGCAGGGCTGTTGACCTCTTTGTCAGTACCATAGGTTGTCCTCCTCTGTTCATATACTCCAAATATACATGCATAATTGATAATTGTTTTCAATTATGATTGTAGCTGATCAGGAACAAAAAAGCAAAACGACTTAATGTTTAACAAGCTTATGAAACGTCATATGCTGAGCAGGTCTGTTATACTTTGGACAAAAGAACAAGAAGGGGAGAACCATTCGATGGATCAATTTATGGAACGGGCAGTAGAACTGGCTGCCGAAAACGTCCGCGATGGCGGGGAACCCTTTGGTGCCGTTCTTGTGAAGAATGACAAACAAGTTGCCGAGGGTATCAACGAACTGCACCAACGATTTGATGTTACTGCACATGCGGAAATTCAGGCAATGCGGAAGGCACAGAAGATGATGCATTCACATGAACTGAAAAATTACACCATGTATGCCAGTGGTGAGCCGTGCCCGATGTGTCTCACAGCAATGTATTTTGCAGGGATTGATACGGTGTATTACTGCGCCTCATCCGAAGATGCCGTTGATGCTGATCTTGGCAAAGCAAAAAATATTTATGAAGAATTAAAGAAGCCGAAAGCAGAGCGCCAGATGGATATAATTCACATGCCGTTAAAAGAGGGGCAGGAGAATCCTATGCAGCTGTGGAAAGTGAAGAGGAGCAGGAGAATATTTTAAATGAAATCAGTACGATAGAGCGGGAACTTCAACAGTTAAGATAATGACGTGATATGATGGGTAGATGTTTTGTGTACGAGAATTTGGCTGTATCAGAAAGGAGAATTTGATGCATGAACTAATCGAAAAAGCCTTGCATCAGGCCGGTGATCATTCCAATATAAAGATGGCTAAGCGTGCGGCAGGCGGCTCGATCAATGAAAGCTATGTTGTAGGTACTTATAACCGAACATATTTCATCAAATATCATCCGGATGCACCGGAGCGCTTCTTTGAACTTGAAGCAAAAGGGCTGGCGCTGATCAGGGAAACAAATTCGATTGCCGTACCGGAAGTGTTTACTTATTCAGATGAAAGCAGCCGTGCCTTCCTTGTGATGGAATGGATTGAAGGAGCGCCTGCAGCGGATACCGATTGGAAATTGGGTGATCGAATTGCGAAGATGCATCAGACACATGGAGAGAAGCATGGTTTTGATCATGATACATTTATTGGATCGCTCCCGCAGACAAATGGGCTGTTTTCGAGCTGGCTGGACTATTATCGGGATCGTAGGCTGTCTGTGCAGATGCAGCTGGGAATCGACAGGGGACGGATGATCGGCAAGCGGCGTAAGCGTATGGAGACGTTACTCGAAAACCTAGGTAACTGGATTCCTGATGATGCGGCGCCTTCCTATCTGCACGGTGATCTTTGGGGCGGCAATTGGCTGACCGGTCCGGGCGGTGAACCATATGTTATTGATCCGTCGTTCCTTTATGGTGATCGTCACTTTGAAATAGCATTCACTGAGGTGTTTGGCGGTTATTCCAGTGACTTTTACCGGGCTTACCAGGAACGATTTCCTTTGTCACCGGATTATGGAGATATAAAGCCGCTGTATCAGCTGTATTATTTACTCGCTCATTTGAATATGTTCGGCGAATCATATGGACGTTCAGTTGATACGGTTTTGAAACGGTATGCAGGCTGAGCATCTCGACACAATTTCGTCAAAAAGTATGCTGGAAATGTGCTGAAACTTACAATTTTCCACTATGGTAAATCGTGTATGATGGAGGTACATGATACGAATTGGTGGGATAATCAATGACGTTTTATGAATTTCTCGTTTTTATACATGTATTTTCAGCAATCCTTGGTCTGGGACCGGGGTTTATCATGATTTTTATTGTAACGAAGGCTGATACGATGACTGAGTTGAGGCATGCATACGTTATCAGGAACCGGCTGCATATTTTTGTGATGGTCGGGGGAACATTGCTTTTGATAACTGGTCTCTGGATGGGTGTGCTGAACACCTCTTTATTCAGTGAGGGATGGTATGTATTGAGTCTGGTATTATTCCTGATTGCACTTGCTTTTGGTCCAATTATTCTGTCACCAAGGTCAAAACCGATTAAAGCATTGCTGAAGGAACACCAGGGGAATGATATACCAAAAGAATACGATGTGTTATCCAAAAAACTCTTTTTCTATGAACGGATTGAAAATGTCATCTTTTTGATCGTGATTGCATTGATGATTCTGAAGCCTTTTTAGATGTTTGGGAGTAAAAAGCTGATGCCGTAAGCCAGGCATCAGCGGTATAATTTGTATACATATTGAAAGTTAAGCAGTTTAAGACGCTTCGCCTAAATACTCTTCTAATGTTATTCCCTTCTCCATGATTTCAGTTGCAGCTTTTTCACCGATATATCTCAAATGCCACGGCTCATATTGATATTGGGTGGTATCTTCTTTACCTTTTGGATAGCGGATGATAAATCCATATTCAGCGGCATGTTCCTTAAGCCATTTGCCTTCATCGGTTTCGCCGAACTCAACGGTTAATTTAAAATTAACATCCGGACTGGTGACATCCATCGTCAAGCCGGTCTGATGCTCACTTTCACCGGGCCTTGCACTGAAGTTATTGGCGGCCTCTTCACCATGTTGCTGGACATTGGCGGCAAAAATTGCGTCCTGTCTGTCATAGGAGCGGTAACCGGACTGGGCATACAGTTCAAGTCCTGCCTCATCCGCCGCTGCAAACATGTCTTCCATGGCTGTTGCGGCAACCTGGCGCATTTGCTTCTTCGGTAAAAAGTCCTCGAATGGAAATTGGACATCCGGCACAACGAGATTGATAGGCTCAAACCCCTCCGGCAGCGCATTATCTTTATTGACAAGCGCCAAGATTTCGTGCGGGTTATTAATAGCGGCAGCATCACTGCTGTTTTTTCCAATCCCTTCACCAGACTTAAGCGAAGCACCGTTTTCCAATGAGTTCTTAAGCGAATCTTTTGTTGTATCATCATAAATACCAGTGACGGACAAGTTCTCCTGCTGGATTTGATAATCTGTTATAGCCCATGTTGTCATCTCATCATATGTTCCGGTTAGGTCTATATTATAGCCGACTTGATTTAGCACTTCTTGCAGCATTTTCACAGAATCATTGTTTTCGTGTTTTTGCAGGTGTTCCTGCGGTAATTGAATCTGCTTATTAGCCGGCTCTGTCTTTTCCTGGTTGTCTGTTTCATCCTTTGGTACAGGCTCAGCGGTTTGCTTGTCCGCTGTAGTCCCGCTGTTGCATCCCGTAATCAGAAGCATTACGGCAAATAGCGCTAAAGTAGCTGTAAGACTTTTCTTTAACATCAAATTCTCCCCTGTCATTCGTTTTGCTCTTCATTATGCTATCATATCACCCTTACTTGTGACGATCCATGACAAATCGGGGATACTGGAGAAGCTGTGGTAATTAATCAAACGTTTGATTAATTGTGATGAAGGGTGGGAGCAATGGCAAGGAAGCTGGGACAAAAGAGTTTCTATAAAAGAAAAATCCGAACTACGAAAAATTATGGTTAGTGATATAACCTGCTTCGGAAATATACTTCGCGCACCTTAGGGCGGCTGGTGAGCCTCCTCATGCTACACATTGCGGGGTCTCACCTATGCCTTTCCTCCCGCAGGAGTCTACGTATATTTCCTCCGCTAAAGTAATGAATTATCGTTTTTATAGTTGTTTGTTTTCGTTATGTTCTACCCTTCTTCATTATTGTTCTTTTGTTCAACCAACTTGCAAATCTCAATAATGACGTCTGTTGCTTTTTCCATGTTATCGACGGAAATGTATTCAAATTTTCCGTGATAGTTCTCGCCGCCTGTGAAGATGTTCGGCGTCGGCAGTCCCATGTATGAAAGCTGTGAGCCGTCTGTACCGCCGCGGACTGGTTTTACAAGCGGCGTGATATCAATGTTTTCCATTGCTTCATAAGCGATATCCACTATGTGTTTAACAGGCTCAATCTTCTCACGCATGTTGTAATATTGGTCCTTCATCTCAATGTCTGCAGAACCTTCGCCGTATTTGGCATTAATTTCATCGGTGTATTGGCGCATCGTTTCTTTCCGTGCTTCAAAGTTATCTCTGTCAAAGTCCCGGATGATATAGGATATCACCGTTTGTTCCACATCGCCGTTCACATCGAGCAAATGATAGAATCCTTCATATTTTTCCGTATGTTCAGGCGCCTCCTGCTCCGGTACTTTACTGATAAATTCAGCAGCCATTTTCCCTGCGTTGGCCATTTTATTTTTGGCTGTGCCGGGATGCACATTTTTGCCATGAAATGTGATTTTGGCAGCAGCCGCATTAAAGCTTTCATACTGCAATTCACCCAGCGGTCCGCCATCCATGGTATAAGCGTATTTAGCAGCAAACCGACCGACATCAAATTTATGCGGGCCGCGGCCGATTTCTTCATCAGGGGTAAAAGCAACGCGGATTTTGCCATGTTTGATTTCGGGATGGTTAATTAAGTAAGCCATTGCAGACATGATTTCCGTGATGCCGGCTTTGTCGTCGGCGCCAAGCAAGGTGGTACCGTCAGTTGTGATGAGTGTATGACCTTTATAATCCGGCAGTTCAGGAAAGTCATTGGCGGATAGGACAACACTTTTTTCTTCATGCAATGTGAGATCCTTGCCATCGAAATTATCAACGATTTGCGGTTTTACGTTTTTCCCGGTGAAATCAGTCGCTGTATCAACATGGGCAAGAAAGCCAATTGTCGGGAGGTCTTTTTCGGTATTGGCAGGTAGTGTGGCCATGACATAGCCATTATCATCAATTGAGACATCAGCCATGCCGATTTCCCGTAACTCTTCAATAAGCAAATTGGCCAATTCCAGCTGTCCCGATGTTGACGGTGTTGCTTCATTGGCTTCATCTGATTGGGTATTGATTTTAACGTAGCGTGTGAAACGTTCGATTAACTCTTTTTTCATAATATATCCATCTCCTTGTCCATTTATTTTACCACTTCTATCATCTGAAAATGAAGAATAATTCGTGCTGTTCATTGGCTTTTCCATCGGTTAAAATAATAGTGAACACAATGAACGCAAATAGATGAGGGCAACACTTAAAACTGGGAGGTTGTAGAATGTCTGTTGTTGTAAGTGATAAATGGCTTGAACAGCGACTTGAAAACGATCCGGAAAATATAGTTGTAGTGGATACGCGCTTTGAATTAACAGACGCGGATGCGGGCAGAAAAGCCTATTTGCAAGGCCATATACCGCAAGCGGTTTACCTCGATTTAAATAAGGATTTATCTGATAAGGCAGCTAAGCATGGAGGCAGTCATCCATTGCCCGATATGGAAATGTTTACTGCCAAAATAGGTAACATCGGAATTGATCATGAGACAACGGTCGTTATTTATGATCAGCAAAATGATATGTTCGCTGCACGTCTCTGGTGGCTTCTGCAATATATGGGTCATGAAGATGTCCATCTGCTCGACGGCGGTTTTGAACAATGGGTGAAAGCCGGGCATGAGGTAACAACAGAAGTGCCGGCGCTTAAAGCGAAGGAATTCAAACCGGTGTTTCGTGAAAATGATGTCGCACATATCGAAGAAGTAACGGAAAAACTGGGGCATCAGTCGGCAACGTTGATTGACTCACGCTCAAGGGATCGCTATCTTGGCAAAACCGAACCACTTTATATAAAGGCTGGTCACATTCCCGGTGCAAAGAATTTCTTTTGGAAGAATGTTTTTGATAAAAACGGCAAGTGGAAAAGCGCCGCGGAACTCGAGAAAAATTTTGATTCATTATCCAAAGATGACGTGATCATCGTGTCATGTGGTTCAGGTGTTTCAGCATGTCCGAATGTCCTGGCCCTAAAATCAGCAGGGTTCGAAAATGTGAAGCTGTACCCTGGAAGCTTCAGTGATTGGATTTCCTATGATGAAAATGAAGTGGAAACAAAGGAAGAATGATGATGGATAGAACACGCTGTGAATGGGTGACAGATGACCCTATCTATATTGTTTATCATGATGACGAGTGGGGAAGACCGACCCACGACGATCAGTCTTTATTTGAAATGCTCTCTCTTGAGGGAGCACAGGCTGGACTGAGCTGGATAACGATCTTGAAACGAAGGGAAAACTACCGGGAGGCTTTTGATCACTTTGATCCGGAGAAAGTGGCCTGTTATGACAGTGACAAGGTTCATGAACTGATCCAGAATGAAGGCATCATCCGGAACAGACGTAAAATTGAATCAGTGATCACCAATGCCATGGCCTTTTTAAAAATTCAGAGGGAATTCGGAAGCTTTGACCGTTATATTTGGCAGTTTGTTGGCGGGGAGCCAATCGTAAATGATTGGGATGAGCATGCAGAAGTCCCTGCAACAACAAAAGAATCAGAGCAAATGAGTAAGGATCTGAAAAAACGTGGGTTCAAATTCGTCGGACCGACCATCTGCTATGCATTTATGCAGGCAACCGGAATGGTTAACGACCATACCAAGAAATGTTTCTTGGGAAAGAATGTGTGACATCTTTTTCCATTCTTTCGGACAAAGGCAAATGCTCCAGTGAGGTACGGGGCATTTGCCTTTGTCGTTATAAGGGTTGTATAAATTAATAAACCGAATACATTATATTTTTGCTGAAACTCAAAATGATATAAACTATTATCTGTTACATTTAATTGTATAGGCATCGAAGAAGGAGGAGAAACAATACAAATGAAAATGAAAAAAATCCTGAAGATTGGAAGCGCTTTTATCGGAATCATTGTCGGGGCAGGCCTCGCGTCCGGACAAGAGATCTTACAGTACTTTACCAGTTTCGGTTTATGGGGCATTGTTGGGGCTGTTGTAACAACTGCTTTATTCGCATATGTCGGAATGATGCTCGTTTGGTTGGGCAGCCGCGCAAAGCAGCCGTCACATAAAGAGGTTATTTATGGTGTCAGCGGCCGTTTCCTGGGCTTGATTATTGATTACATACTTATTTTTACGTTATTCGGTGTTGGTGTTGTTATGATTGCCGGAGCCGGTTCCAATTTAAATCAACAGTTCGGGATTCCGATTATTGCCGGGACAACGCTGATATCTATTCTAGTTATTGTAACCGGCATGCTGCGAGTTGATCGTGTTGTGAACATCATCAGCGGAATCACGCCATTCCTTATTATTTTTGTTGTGATCGTTTCCATTTATAGTTTCCTGACAATGGATGACTCATATCTAAACCTGGATAGTATTGCAAGGGGACATCCGACAAGCCTGCCAAATTGGTTTATTTCAGCTATCAATTATGTTTCGTTTAATACAGCTGTAGGTGCATCTATGGCAATTGTTACAGGAGCTGCCGAAACAGACCGAAAGACAGCGGCCTGGGGCGGTCTTGCCGGCGGTATTGGCCTGGGCCTCATCATTCTTTTAAGTCATCTAGCCATCTTCGCTAAAATTGAAGAGGTTGGCAGCCTGGAATTACCGACACTTGGAATTGTAAATGACATTTCGCCATTTTTAGGTGTACTGATGTCTCTGGTCTTATTCGCCATGATTTTTAATACAGCCATCAGCATGTTCTACTCTTTCGGCGCGCGTTTTACAGAACCGGGGACGAAAACATTCAAACTCTTTTTCACCATTACGGTGGTTGTCGGCTATGCAACGAGTTTTGTAGGGTTCACCGATCTCGTTTCATCCTTGTATCCATTTATTGGTTATCTTGGACTCGTATTAATTATCGTGTTATTCATTGCACCGTTTAGAGTGAAAAAATGGGCCGAAGATGTTTGATGGGACAGGGTGTGGGCTCCCTTGTCCCGCTTTGAAAAAGCCTATTTTTAGCGTTTCGTGACTACTTTTTTATGGGAATAGGTGTTATAATTGTATATACAATCATAATTATATTGACAAATGGGGTTTAAATTTTCCCTTTCTGTCAATGTTATAGAAAGGAGATTGTGATGGAAATGAGCGTGGAAATGATGGAAGAAAAACGTTATAGAAGACGTGTTAGTCAAGTAGGGAACAGTCTATCTGTGAACATTCCGAAAGACCTAGCAAATAAACTAAAAATGAATAAAGGCGATGAAATAGAGATCATATATGATGAAAAAAAAGAGGGGTTAACCATAACAAAAGCAAATCGTCTTCCTGAAGGTATTCGTCCGGAAGTATTAGGAGCAATGAACAGGGCGATCACAAAGTATGATAAAGCACTCCGTAATTTAAAAGATAGATAAAAGGTGGTATTCATGGGGGAATGACTTATTTAACAGGAGAGGAAATATTCATCATTCACTATACAGTCATGGAAATGTATCATGATTTGGACCAAGCTGGAATTAAGTATCCAGATAAGTTTGAAGCAATGCTGGAAAGACCAAAAACAGTATTATTTGGTGAAGAGCAGTACCCTTCTATAGAAGAAAAAGCCTGTTGTTATTATCATTCAATTGCCAGAGGGGGGCATATTTTCCATAACGGAAATAAACGAACAGCTCTCACCGTTTTCGAAACCTTCTTGAACTTAAATAGCTATGAGCTTACCATGACAAATGAGGAAGCAGAGGATTTCACTGTTTATCTCGCGGAAGATGAAAAGTTTAAGGAAAATGATTGTATTCAGTATCTTGTGAATGAATTAAATAGTAACATACACCCATTGTAGTACCAAAAGGCTTTTGAGTCTTTCTTTTATCGGGGGAATAACACACAAATTAAACTATCATCACTTATATAAGCTAATGGGGCTTCCTGGTGGTGAATTGATGAGGTATGAAGGGAATTATTCATTTGCAAGGGACAAACGGCTAATGTATCAATAATTTTTCACCTTTATGGGGATATGATAAACTAAGAATCCATCATGGCAAGAAAGGATGCTGTTATATGAATTATGTAACACTGAATAATGGACTGGAAATGCCACAGCTCGGCTTTGGTGTCTGGCAGGTGCCGGATGAGGAAGCGACACCGGCTGTTTCGAAGGCGCTTGAAGCTGGCTATCGTTCGATAGATACGGCAACACTATATGGAAATGAAAATGGTGTCGGGAAAGCTATTGCAGACAGCGGGGTCTCCCGTGAGGAGCTATTCATCACAACAAAAGTCTGGAATCGTGACCAGGGCTACGAAAACACACTTAAGGCATTTGATGAAAGTATGGAAAAGCTGGGCCTTGATTATGTTGATTTGTATTTGATCCATTGGCCAATGCCTGAAGTGGATAATTATGTGAAAACGTATAAAGCGATGGAAAAATTGTATCATGACGGACGTGTGAAGGCGATTGGCGTCTGCAACTTCAATGTCGATCATTTGCAGCGTCTGCTGGATGAGTGTGATGTCGTGCCTGCAGTGAATCAGGTTGAGTGCCACCCGTATCTCCAGCAAAAAGAAGTTAAGGAATTCTGCCAAGAACATAATATTTATGTGGAAGCCTGGAGTCCATTGATGAATGGAAAAGACATATTGCAAAATGATGTTATTCAGAGAATTGCCGAAAAACACGACAAAACACCGGCACAAGTCATTCTTCGCTGGCACTTGCAGTCTGACGTTATTGTAATTCCGAAGTCAGTCACACCGTCGCGGATTGAAGAGAACTTTAATGCGTTTGATTTTGAACTGAGCGAAGAGGACATGCGAAAAATTGGTGAATTGGATCAGGGTAAACGCAACGGGCCAGACCCAGATGAAATGAATAAGTATTAAAAGGAGAACTCGGATGCTGACAAATCTGCGTCCGAGTCTTATCGATGGATAATCAAAATCTGTCGGTCTATAGATTAACTTTAAGCATCCGCAAGAGCATAATATCAGCCAAACATCCGCTTCACCGCTTCGTCAAACTCCCTGAAATAGTCTGGCACCTCATATTCAGCCAGCCCGGTATTCATATTCCTAGCAATCGACTCGTTATACCATTTTTGCTGTTCATAGCCTGCATTGAAGTTTTCCCACAGTGCATCACCCTGGAGCTCATACTCTTGTTCCATCGATAACAGGTTATCCAATTTATCAGCGAGGATCAGATATTTCACGTTTTTTGAGGCGAATTTCACGGTGTCAATCGTGTGCTGTTTGCGTTCTGTCCATGTTTTGGATTTATCTTCTGTGTGGGCAGATACCAACTTCGCCACCTCGATACCAAATATCTCCTCAATATCCTCTATTTCATAAGGCGTGTCTTCCACAACGTCGTGCAAATAGCCGGCGCATATCAGTTCATCACTGAATCCGGCCTTCTCCAGCCGCTCGGCAACACGTATGGGGTGGATAATATAAGGGTCGTCAGGACTTTTGCGTATCTGGCCTTCATGTGCTTTTTCGGCAAAACGTTTTGCTTCCTTTATCATTGATCGTCCTCCCGAGGGGTTAGATATTGGAAATTAGTATATCAGTTAATCTGTAATTGTTCCAGCAACAGTTGTTGCCATTTTGTTTTCCAATCGATTATTGGTATGATAAAGATGATGACACTTAAGTTAGGATGAATCGTGATGGAAGAAGGAATTAATAAACGGAAAACGGAGCATATCCGGCTTTGTTTAACTGATAATGTAGAAGGTGTAAACAAATCAACAGGGCTTGAAGGGATATCGTTTATCCATAATGCATTACCGGAAATAAACTTTGCTGATATTGAGACAGGCACTCGTTTTCTGGACAAGCCGTTAAACGCCCCGTTTCTTGTCAGTTCGATGACCGGGGGTTCGGAACTTGCGGCGAAAATCAATCAGAATCTTGCCAAAGCGGCGGAAGAGAAAGGCTGGGCCGTTGCTCTCGGTTCAACAAGGGCTCTTCTGGAAAGTGACGCGCATCAGGAATCATTTTTAATTCGAAAATATGCACCGAGTGTGCCTTTAATTGCTAACATTGGCGCAGTGCAGCTGAATTATGGCTATGGTGCAGAGGAATGTCAGCAGATTGTTGATCTGACGGGGGCTGACTCGATTGTGCTGCATTTCAACCCCCTTCAGGAGGCTGTCCAGGACGGCGGGGATTTGAACTTTGGAAATCTACTGTCGAAGATTGAAAAAGTCTGCTCAAATGTCAGCGTTCCGGTCGGTGCAAAAGAGGTCGGCTTTGGTATTGACGGTACCATTGCGAAAAAATTGTACGATGCAGGCGTTTCCTATATTGATGTCGCTGGTGCTGGCGGAACATCCTGGAGTCAGGTAGAAAAACTCCGTTCGAATGATCCGCTGAAAAAAGCCGCAGCAGAGGCGTTTAATAATTGGGGCATTCCGACAAAAGAATGCATTGTCTCAGTAAGAAGTGAGCTGGAGGATGTACCGATAGTATCCAGTGGCGGCATGAAAACCGGTATGGATGCCGCAAAAGCACTGACAATCGGTGCAGACGTGATCGGCTTTGCGAGGAAGCTGCTGGAGGCGGCAACGGAATCGGATAAAGCCGTCATTGAGACAATGGATCAAATTGAACTGGAACTTAAAATGACGATGTTCGGGGTTGGCGCCAGAACACTTGATGAATTGAAAAATACAAAACGTGTTTCCATCATGGGCAAATCATTGCTTGAGGATTGATGGCAGAAGCTGGTTACCTGAAGGGGTAAGCAGCTTTGTTCATGTTTGGCAACATATGATACGGGTAACATACAAAAAAGGAGGTATGCGAGATGACCTGGACAATGAACGATTACCCATCCTCAATGAAAAATTTGAATTATACAACCAGGAAAAAAGCGATTGATATTGCTAATTCAATGGTTGATGAAGGTTATGATGAAGGCCGGGCGATTCCCATTGCAATGGAACAGGCAAGAGAATGGGCACAAAACGCGAGCAAGGATGAACTTTATCAGTATAAAGACAGCGGCAGCCCGACCCAACGTTCTGAAGAAGGGAAAAAATACGATGATAATCCCGAACGTCTAGAAGAAGGTGAGCATGTCATATTGCACGAGAATGGCTGGGCCGTCCGGTCAAGCGAAGCAGAACGCCCAAGTCATGTTTATGAAAATAAAGACGATGCGGTCAAACGTGCCCGCGAGATAGCCCGAAATAAAGGAACATACCTAACTGTTCACAAGCAGGATGGGGCGATTCAGGACCGGCAATCGTATTAAAAACTGGATTATGGGAATGACAACACCGGATCCTAGTCCGAAATTTTTGCATTGGTGCTTTACAAAAGTGATGATTATAATTCAAAAACCTCCAGATACTAACTCAAAAAGGAGGTTTTTTTTATGGACGAAGAAATTCATGAACCCCGAGACAACAAATTCATCCCGATGACATCCATTACAAGCCGATCAGGAGAGGAAGTTATCAATGATGTGTATTATTACACCGATCAGATTGCGAATATTGCTTTTCTCGGTTACCCGGACAGAGAAGAATGGATACTTGTAGACGCCGGGCTGCCGGGATCGGCAGATGAAATCAAATCGGTTGTGACAGAGCGCTTTGGCGAGAACAGCAAACCGTCCGCGATTATTCTGACCCATGGGCATTTTGATCATGTCGGAGGCTTAGTCGAATTGGTAAAGGAATGGGATGTTCCGGTTTATGCCCATAAGCTGGAGATGCCATATCTAACCGGAGAGAAAAGCTACCCTGAGCCGGACCCGGGTGTTGAAGGCGGTATGCTGGCTAAAATATCCGGCATGTATCCGAATGAACCGATTAATTTAGGTGATGCGGTTAAGCCGCTTCCGGATGATAATACAATACCCGGGCTTGAGAACTGGGAATGGGTTCATACCCCAGGTCATACCCCAGGTCATGTGTCCTTTTACCGGGAAAGTGATGCGCTGCTTCTTTCCGGTGATGCGTTTATAACGGTAAGGCAGGATTCGTTTTACAATGTTCTGATGCAAACCAATGAAGTGAATGGACCACCGCGTTATTTAACGACGGACTGGGAGGCAGCGAAGAAATCAGTGGAAAAACTGGCAGCCCTTAATCCCGACATGGTCATTCCCGGTCACGGAACAGTAATGCAGGGCGAGGACTTAACGGAAGGATTGCACGAGCTTGTTCAAACGTTTGATCAAACAGCCAAACCGGATTATGGCCGCTATATTGAAGACGACGGGCAAACACATTAGACCGTCCCGGAGGTCAGTTATAAAACAGTTTACTATTAAATCAGCGCCTCTAATAAGACGTTCAAGCGCAACATTTACTGTAGAGCTTTGTGCTGTGCTACAATAAAGTGAAACTTCATTCAGTGGGGTGACCTTTCTCCACTGAATGTTAGTTGAACCGAATCGGGCATTTACTGGCAATTGGACCCGCGCTTATTCTCTTTGATTTGACCTCATCGTCTTGAAGTGGGGATCTTACTGCCAGTTACATGCGGGCTATAACCCAGAAACGAGGTGTTTGGATGAAAATAGAAGTATGGTCAGATTTCGTGTGTCCGTTTTGTTATATAGGTAAACGCAGATTGGAATCTGCCCTGGAGCAATTTGAGCATCTTGAAGATGTAGAAGTAGGCTATAAAAGCTATGAATTGGACCCGGAGGCTGAAGTGAACCCCGGTCAGAACATACATGAATATCTGTCCGCTAAAAAGGGGATGTCTTTTGAACAGGCAAAGAACATGAATGAAAGCCTGGGAGAGCAGGCCGCTGAAGTCGGATTGAGATATAATTTTGATACAATGCAGCATACGAACACATTTGACGCGCACCGAGTGGCAAAATACGCTGACGAAAAAGGCAAAGGGAAAGAAATGACTGAGCGGCTTTTGAAAGCGTATTTCACGGATTCGGAACTAATTAGCGATCACGCAACACTGATCAAACTTGCCGGTGAAGTTGGTCTGAATGAGGACGACGTGACAGCAATACTGAAAGTGGATGATTATGCCATCCATGTCCGCGCTGATGAAGAACAGGCAAGGCAGTTGGGTGTTCAGGGTGTGCCGTTTTTTGTTTTTAACGACAAATATGCTGTATCCGGCGCTCAGCCACAGGAAGTCTTCAGCGAGGTACTTGAAAAAGTATGGGCAGAGGAAAAAGAAGAGCCTGTACTGGAATCGTTGAATCCAAAAAAGTCCAAAACCACATATTGTACGGATGAGGGTTGTGAAACAGTAGAGGACGATGAATAGTACGAACCATACCGAAACCTTTGAAAAGACTTTTTTCAAAGGTTTTTTTAAAAAACATTCTTATTCCCCCTTTCTAAATGTTTGCCTTCAAATTCTTGGCACACTACTTCACAGTTAACGCACTATTTGTCAGCTAATGCTTACCGGATGCGCGGCGCATTCGGATTTTCACCCTGAAGATGTATGTGCTGCCACTCGTTAGAAAACTTGGCTTATCGCCAAGCCTTAATGGCGAAAGCCTAAGTTGCACTTATGCAGGGGCTGCCTTTTTTATTATAGGGATTATAATTCAATCAGATTTATCTTATTCCAATTCAGCTAATATTTCTTCCATTTTTGCAAGCTCAGATTGTAAACCGGCGCCACCTAAGTACCATAGTTGACCGTCTAAGTAAACAATTTGATCATTTTGATAAGCAGTAGTTTGTTTAATAATGTCATTTTCCATGTCAGATTCAATATTTGAATCACCACTAATGGCTGCAGTACGGTCGATTACAAATAGTACTTTTGGATTGAATTCCAAAACTGCTTCATATCCAAAGTTAGAACCATGGCTTGAAGATTCGATATCTTTTGTCACTGGCTGGAATCCGTATACGTCATAAATGTACCCAAAACGAGATGGGGTTGAATATCCAGATAATTGACCTTTATTGTACAACGTTACTAAGCTTGAGTCATAATTTCCAGCAAGGTTATTGATTTCTTCGACTTTAGAATTTAAATTAGCCATATATTCTTTAGCTTCCTCTTGTTTACCAAACATTTTCGCTGCTATATCTACAGAAGACTTAAATGATTCCCAATATTGTTCTTGATCAGTACCCACGAATACTACATTAGGAGTAATTTCTTTTAATTGATCATAGAATGCAGCTTGACGACCAGAGATAAAGATTACATCTGGCTCTAATGCTGCAATATCTTCAAGTAATGGTTCTTTTAATGTACCGATATTTGTATACTTATCTGAATTGTAATCTTCAAGGTGATCTGGTAAGGTAGATCCCTTAGGAACCCCAACAATCCCTTCAACACCAAGTGCATCCAGTGTATCTAAGAAACCATAATCAAATACAACAATATTTTCTGGCTCGGACTCAAAAGTTACATCTTCAAAATTGTAAGTTTGACTTCCATCCCTGCTTTCCCTTGAAGAAAGAGTTGAAGAAACTGTCATTGGATATGTAGAACCAGCTTCTTCTGTTGCCTCTTCAGTTGTTCCTTCACCAGAAGAATCTGTATTTCCTTCTTCACTAGTGGATTCATTAGAACCACAAGCTGCAAGAAGGAGAAAGAGCATTAGCATTGCAAAAGCAAGGCCAAGTAATTTCCTATTGTTCATAATATTTTATTCCTCCTAGTATTATTTTAGTCATTTAATTAATAATGATAATCGTTATCAATTAAGGTTGTGATCATTATAGAATTATTAATCGTTTTCGTCAACATCTTATACGGATTTTTAAAAAATTGTACAAAATTCTTAATTATTTTTACTGTTGTATAACACTAATAAAAGCTGTTTTTCATACTGTGCTGTTATTATACAAGCCCGTACCTAACGAAGGAGTCTACGTTTATACGGGCTGTTAGGCTTAAAAATGAAAATGTGTTTAATGTTACTATCATCTATTAATATGTGCAAATTTTCGACTAATTTGCGTAAGAATTAAAATATACACAAATACGACAACCGTCGTTCTGTTCCTGAACTGGTATATCCATTTCATAAATTTCACGAAGGGTTTTGGAATTAATAATTTCTTGTGTCGGACCATTTTTCACTAATTTTCCGTCTTTTAACGCGGCAATACGATCTGAATATACAGATGCAAAATTAATGTCATGTAGCACAATAACAACCGTTTTACCAAGCTCGTTCACAAGCTTACGTAGCGTTTTCATAATTTGCACAGAATGTTTCATGTCCAAGTTGTTTAAAGGCTCATCAAGTAATATATATTCTGTATCCTGAGCAATTACCATCGCGATAAATGCACGCTGTTTCTGTCCACCAGATAACTCATCAATCAACTGATCCTCCATATCGTGTAAGTTCATATAATCAATAGCCTGATCTACAAACTCTTCATCTTCTGCTGTCAAGCGACCTTTAGAATACGGATAACGGCCAAATGAAATTAATTCTCGTACAGTTAAACGTACATTTAAAAAGTTGGACTGTTTTAAAATTGAAACACGTTTTGCAAACTCATTCGACTTCCACTTTTTCACGTTTTCTTGGTCAAGTAATACTTCACCGGTATCAGAATCCAAAAACCGACTCACCATTGACAATAATGTAGATTTTCCAGCTCCATTCGGACCGATAAATGATGTTATCGTCCTAGGCTTAATGTTTACGGAAACTTTATCCACAACGCTCTTTTTACCAAATCGCTTCGTCAATCCTTTGATCTCAATCATTTTACCGCCCTACTTTCCTTTAATAATAAGTAAATGAAGTAAATACCACCAATGAAATTGATAATAACACTCAAAGTCGTACGCAATTCAAATATATGTTCAACAATAAATTGTCCCCCTACTAACGCAATAATACTTATAAGACTTGCACCTAAAATTAGGATTGAGTGCTTATATGTAACCAAATATTGATAGGACAAGTTTGCTACCAATAAACCTAGGAACGTAATCGGACCAACTAACGCTGTTGACGTAGCAATCAACACCGAAGCTAAAATTAAAATATTCATTAACATACGGTCATAATTAATACCAAGATTGATAGCATTTTCACGACCAAGCGACATAACATTTAGCTGATCCATAATACGATGGCCGTAAATAAATGCAGCGAATAATATGGCAATCGCAATATACAAAACTTCAGCTTTAACATCCATAAAACTTGCAAATAAGAATGTTTGTAAGCTCATATATTTTACAGGATCAATTAAAACCTGGAGAAAAGTTACCAAACTCCCGAGAAGCGTTCCTAAAATTATACCAATTAGCAGTAATAAATAGATTGGATATTTATTTGTTCTGAATAGGAACCGATATAAAAGAAGCGCAAATAAAACCATTGCAATAAGTGCTGCACCAAAATTTAAATAGTTATTTACTACCCAAATCGATGTAGATCCTGCCAAGAAGAAAATGAGTGTCTGCACGACTTCATACATCGAGTCAATCCCCATAATGGAAGGGGTTAATATACGGTTTTGTGTAATGGTCTGGAACGCAACTGTTGCATAAGAAATAGCTACTCCTGTAACCATCATGGCCGCTATTCGAATAACGCGTCTTGGAAAGGCGTAATCAAAACCACCCTTTATATCATAAAATGCATATAATAAAGCACAAATAATTGCTAGTACTGCTAAAAAAATCAACCTCTTACTATTTCTTTGCATATGCTCTCCCCCTAAATAACAAAATTAAGAAGATTGCACTGCCAATTACTGCCACTGTAATGTTAACTGGTATCTCATACGGATGTACGATGATACGACCGATTATGTCGCAAATTAATAAAAATGCAATCCCAACTACCATTGTAAGAGGTATTGTTTTACGAATGTTATCCCCCTTAAAAATAGATACGATGTTAGGTACAATAAGACCTAAAAACGGAATAACACCGACAGTTAATACGACAGATGTAGAAATAACTGCGACAAGAATAAGACCTAAATTAAGGACTACCTTATAACTCATCCCTAAGTTCTTCGCAAAATCCTCTCCCATACCAGCAACAGTAAATTTATTTGCGTAAATATAAGCGAGTAACACAGCTGGAATACTTACATACAATAGCTCATAACGACCAGCAATAATTAATGTGAAGCTGCCCATAAACCAAGATTGAAGATTTTGGAGAATATCAGCTTCATAACCGAAAAATACAGTAATCGAGCCTAGAATATTCCCATACATAATCCCAATTAGAGGGACAAATATAGCATCTTTAAATTTAATGCGGTCTAGAATTTGCATAAAAAGGAATGTACCTGCTAAAGAGAACACGAAACTGAAGATAACTTGCTGTGTGTATGTGACATTTGTAATAAACAGCATAGATATCATGATCCCCAGTTTAGCGGCATCTAATGTTCCAGCTGTTGTTGGAGATACAAATTTATTTCGACTCAAACTCTGCATAATTAGTCCAGCTATACTCATTCCTGCGCCTGCCATTATAATTGCCAACAACCGGGGCACTCGACTTATTAAAAAGATTTGCAGCTCATCTGAATCTAAATCTAGCAACTCACTTAAGGTAATATCTATCGAACCTATAAATAGCGATATTACTGATAGAACCATAGTTACAATTATTAATATCCATAGTCTCATTCTTAAACCCTCATAACTTGTTTGATTACTCCTAGTTCGTAACTGTAAATGACTATCATTAATAAGAATGCCAAGTTTCGCTGAACCCATCGTACCAGCAGTGGTGGGTGAAACAAATTTAATCCTGCTTAACTGCTACATCATGAGACCAACGATACTCATGCTCATTACAGCAATTAATATACTATTTAGTTGCGGTATTCTACTTACAAGCAATAGTTGTTTTTGGTCTTCAGCTAAGCTCAATATGTCTAATAGTGAAATATCAAAAACACCTATGAAATCAGGTGTCACTGAACAAGTGCTATAATTAAGTATCGTATATTTATAAAATGCTTTTCTTTATAAAAGTTCCCTACCTGATGTGTCATGCAGGTCTGTGTTATGATTCCCGAATTTAATTTAAATAATAATTGTTATTACTTTGAAGTGACTCTAATTAAGAATGAGATTCATTATCAATTAGTTATAAGTATACCAGAATTATAACCTCAGTCAACCTGTATTTTTCTTCTGTTATAAAATGAAACCCCAATTAGTTGGATCTTATAGCTAGTTAATTGCAAGATTAGAAAAGTTAACACAATCTTTTTGTGAATGTGTTAGCTTTTCAATAATTGGAGCTTTAACGCCGAAATACTTTCCCGCTAAAATTACATATTATACTTTTCAAACCTCTAAGGATATTCCAGCTGAAGATGCCGTTTTTTACGGCAAAATTAAGTGAAAAGCCGGCTCAATTGTAATCTAAATGTTAACGAACCCCATAAATCCCACTGTCACGGGGTTCACATGAAATAATCCGTATAATAAGACTTGCTGTTTCACCATATAATATGTTTGAATGAAATAACCATGAAAGGAAATGAGGGAAACCATTTATGAAGAAGTTTGTAATGGTCATGATGACGTTAAGTTTGGCTGCTGTACT
Source organism: Lentibacillus jeotgali (assembly GCF_000224785.1). Classification (GTDB taxonomy): domain Bacteria; phylum Bacillota; class Bacilli; order Bacillales; family Amphibacillaceae; genus Lentibacillus; species Lentibacillus jeotgali. The sequence goes on from NZ_AGAV01000003.1 coordinate 268,868, forward strand.
TGCAGCTTGTGGCGGCAGCGATGGCGGCTCTGGAAATAATGAAGGGAATAATAACGGTCAAGGTGAACAAGCCTCTGGACAGCAGGAGATGCCTCAACCTGACCTGGAAGGCGTACCTGATGTTGTTGCAAAAGTAAATGGAGAAGAAATCACAAAGAAGGAGTTTGAAAGTACTTACAAAGGACAATTTCAGCGAATGGCTATGCAATCCCAGATGAGCGGCCAGAAGCTTGATCAGGATAAATTGAAAAAACAGACGGCAGAAGGTATGGTGGGCTCCGAACTTCTCATACAGGAAGTAAACAACCGTGATTATGAAGCTTCTCAAAAAGAAGTTGATGAAACCTTGAATGAATTAGCGAAACAAAATCAGCTTGGATCAAAAGATGAATTTTTATCTGCGTTGAAAGAACAAGGCATGAAAGAAGACGAAATCATGTCACAGGTTGAAACCCAGGTAAAAGTGGATAAGCTGATTTCTGAAGAGTCAGGTAGTACCGAGCCTACGGAAAAAGAGCTGAAGCAGGCTTATGATCAGTTTAAATCTCAAAGAGAGCAAATGAGCCAAAATGGCAACGGTAATGGGAATGGCGGGGGAGACATCCCTTCTTATGAGGAAATGAAATCAGATTTGAAAACCCAGGTTCAAAGACAAAAAGAGATGGAAGCACAACAAAAGATTATTGATCAGCTTCGTGAAAAAGCAGATGTTACGATAAACATATAAGGCTCCTAAAAAAACCAGGTTCCATATTGAACCTGGTTTTTTGCGTCTAATATACATTTTTAGTTCTGAATAGCGGAACCGGCTGATGGCTGTAAAATGTAATCCAATGCTTTCAAAAAGTTTTCCATCTGCTCATTGGATCCAATGGTGATACGAAGATAATTTTCGATTGCCGGTTTTTGAAAATGACGCACCAAAAATCCTGACTCTTTTAAACGCTGATAGAGTGATTCAGCTGAAGCCTTATAATGGGTAACAAAAATAAAATTAGCCTGTGACGGGAGGACATGAAATCCACGCTTTTTCAATTCGGAAATCAGCCATTCTCTTGTGCTGATGATTTTATGTCTGGTTTCCTGGAGGTGCCCTTCATCCCTGATAGCTGCCGCTGCCCCTGCGATGGCAAGACGGTCAATCGTATAGGAATTGAATGAATCCTTAATCCTGTTCAGTGCTTCGATCAGTCCTGGGTCACCAATTGCAAACCCAACCCGCAAGCCGGCCAGCGATCGCGATTTTGACATGGTTCTGACAACAAGCAGATTGGGATATTTCTGAACTAAAGAAACGGCTGAAGCGGGAGCAAAATCAATATAGGCTTCATCGATGATTACGACACGTTCCGGATTGTTGATCACTATTTCCTCAATGGTTTCAGTATCCAAATATAATCCTGTCGGTGCATTGGGATTGGCAATGATGATTCCGCCTTCAGATCCGAAAAAATCTTCGGCTGACAGCGTGAAATCACGATTTAAAGGTATTTCTTCATATGGCACATTAAAAAGCTTGGCGTAAACAGGATAAAAGCTGTAGGTAACGGCCGGGAAGCGGATTTTCGCGTTCTGTTCAAAAAAAGCCATAAAGGAAAATGCGAGCACTTCATCCGACCCGTTTCCGGCAAAAATGTAATCCTTATCAAGTTTGAAATAACGGCCTAATTCAACGCGTAATTCATCAGCATCCGGTGCCGGGTATAAGTGTAATTTTCGCGTGAGTTCGGATTGTATCGCTTCGGCTACATGTGGTGAAGGGCCATACGGATTTTCATTGGTGTTCAGCTTAATAATACTTGGATCGTCCAGCTGTTCTCCCGGGACATATGGTTCTGTCCGTTTGACGGCTTCGCTCCAGAATTTATTCATTGGTACTTCCTTCCTTTACGGCATGACGTTTGGCCAATTCCTGTTTAATATCTGAAATGGAAACCCCCATCAAATCCATCAGGACAAGTGTATGGTAGGTTAAATCCGCGATTTCCCATGTCATTTCACTGTGATCGTTATTTTTGGCGCCGATGATAACCTCGCTTGTTTCTTCACCGACTTTTTTCAGGATTTTATCAATGCCCTCTTCGAATAGGTAGGTGGTATAGGACCCTTCGTTTGCCTCCTTCCGCCGCTGTCTGATGAGAGCTGCTAGTTCGTTTAATCCCATTTGATCAGGGCTTTCAATTTTCTGCAGCGTACTATAAAAGCATGACTTTTCTCCGGTATGACAGACAGGCCCGAGCGGCTCAACCAACACCAGAAGGGTATCAGCATCACAGTCGTAGCGAATAGTTTTGACATGCTGCTTGTTGCCTGAAGTCGCCCCCTTATGCCAGAGTTCCTGGCGTTTCCGGCTGTAGAACCACGTCTCACCGGTTTCCAGTGTTCTGTTCAGTGACTCCTTGTTCATATAAGCAAGTGTCAGCACTTCGGCGGTTTCAGCGTCCTGAATAATTGCCGGAATCAGACCTTGCTGGTCAAATGTCAGTTTGTTCAGCTGTTCGTCGTACATAAAATTACCTCCTGACAGTAATGCCGTTTTGATCCAGATAGTTCTTTAGTTCAGGAATTTCTATGTTGCTATAGTGAAAGACGGAAGCTGCCAGCGCCGCATCAGCATTTGCCTTTGTCAGCACCTCAGCAATGTGTAGGTCGGATCCGGCGCCGCCGCTTGCCACCACTGGAATATTGACATTGTCGGCAACAGCTTTTGTCAGCTCAAGGTTGTAGCCGTTTTTGTCACCGTCTGTATCGATGGCATTCACGACGATTTCACCGGCGCCTAGTCGCTCTCCCCGTTTTGCCCAATCAATTGCATCGAGTCCTGTATTATTTCTGCCGCCCCTGGTAAAAATAGTCCATTCTAGTGGCTCGGTCTGTTCGGCATCGATTGAGAGCACAATACATTGACTGCCAAATTTTAAGGCTGCTTCTTTTATGAGTTCAGGATTTTTCACCGCAGCACTGTTGATTGAAACTTTGTCCGCTCCGGCTCTTAATGTCTGATGGATATCCTCGATGCTCCGAATTCCGCCTCCGACTGTGAACGGAATCGCAATTTCTGCCGCTACCTGCTCGACGATATCTAAAAATATCGGCCGTTCTTCGAGGGACGCGGTAATATCATAAAAAACGAGTTCATCCGCACCAGCTTCATTATAGCGTTTAGCCAGTTCAACCGGATTGGCTACGTCGCGGATGTTCTGGAATTTACGTCCCTTTACAACCCGTCCTTTATCAACGTCCATACATGGAATAATTCGTTTTGCGAGCATTATAGTTCCTCCCGTAATGTTTGAAACGATAGTGTGCCATCATACAGAGCTTTGCCGATAATGGCACCGTACAGGTTCATGTTTTTCAGTTGATTGATGTCTTCTTTGGACGAAACACCCCCGGAGGCGATGACGTTAATGGTGGTGAGCTTGTTGATGGCTTCCAGTTCCTCAAAATTGGGACCTTTCAGCATGCCATCTTTTAAAATATCGGTATAAATGATGGTCGCTACGCCAATTGCTTCAAGTTCTTTTATTAGTTCTTTTGCTGTTACGTTACTCGTTTCCGTCCAGCCATCAGTGGCAACGCGGCCATTTCGGGCATCAATGGATACAGCTATTTGGTCGCCATATGTACTGAGTGCTTCTTTAAGAAACGCTTTATCATGAATAGCAGCTGTGCCAACAATGACCCGATCCACGCCTGCTGACAGGTATTGACGGATCGTATTCATGGAACGAATGCCACCGCCGACCTGAACGGGAATAGTCGTGGCTTCTGCAATTTTTCGGATCGTTTCAATATTGGCGGAGGCACCATCTTTTGCACCATCTAAATCGACGATATGCAGGTATTCAGCCTGGTTTCTTTCCCACTGCCGGGCTTGATCAACAGGGGAGTCGTTGTATATTTTTTCTTTATTATAGTCGCCCTGAATAAGACGGACGCACTTGCCATTTCTGATATCAATTGCAGGAAAAAGAATCATCATAGCATCGCTCCAAAGTTTTGTAATAACTGTAATCCGGTGCCACCGCTTTTTTCAGGGTGGAATTGCATTCCGATCAGATTATCCTTCTGTACGATTGCCGGGACTTTGCCGCCATAGTCAGTACTGCTGATAAGCTCATACGGGTTATATGACTTGATTGCATAGGAATGAACAAAATAGACATAGGAATTTTCTGGGATTCCTTTAAGCAGGAGACTTCTGTTGTGATAAGTCAATGTGTTCCAGCCCATATGCGGCACTTTCACCGCATCATTAATCCGTCCGGCTTCACCATGAAGCAGTCTGAGCCCGTCCCATTTCCCATCCTCATAGCTTGTATCATACAAAAGCTGCATCCCAAGACAGATGCCAAGGATCGGTTTTCCATCGGCAGCTTCTTCCTGAAGGATGCTGGTGAGCCCCAATGCGTGTAAAGCAGTCATGGCATCATGGAACGCCCCGACTCCCGGGAGAATAATTCCGTCACTCTGCCTTATAGTGTCCTGATTGTTTGTCAGTTGTGATTCAAGACCGGCTTTTGTCAGAGCAAATTGTAAACTTTTAATGTTGCCTGCACCGTAGTCGATTATGGCAATCATGTGATGCCTCCTTTTCATTGCTGCGTTAAAATAATATTTAAATCTTCCAGCTTAGGCTGTTTTGCACCGAGTACACGAAGGTGCAAAACACCAAATCGCGCGAGAAGTCCACCAAATCGCGCGAGAAGTCCACCAAATCGCGCGAGAAGTCCACCAAATCGCGCGAGAAGTCCACCAAATCGCGCGAGAAGTCCGCTAGTTTGTGCGGCCAATCCTCGATGGCAGAACCGTGTTTTTATTAAAGCGTTCCTTTTGTCGATGGGATGCCGTCGATTCTATCACTCAGGGACACCGCCTGATCAAGCGCCCGGCCGAACCCTTTAAAAATCGATTCGATGATGTGATGGCTGTTTGATCCATATACCAGATTGACATGCAGTGTAATGCCGGCATGGCTGACGAACGCCCGAAAGAATTCTTCGACAAGCTCTGTGTCAAACGTACCAACTTTATCTTTCAGTCCATCGACATGGTAAACAAGATAGGGACGTCCGCTGATATCGACAGAAATAAACGAGAGCGCCTCATCCATCGGTGTGGTGCTCGTCGCATAACGTGTGATGCCTTTTTTATCTCCAAGTGCTTCCTTGAATGCCTGCCCCAGAACAATGCCTGTATCTTCTACGGAATGATGCTGATCAACTTCCAGGTCGCCGTCACAGTTAAGTGTCAGATCAAATAATCCATGTTTGGTCATCAACGTCAGCATATGGTCGAAGAAGCCAATGCCCGTCTTAACTTGTGATGTCCCTTTACCGTCCAGATCAAGTTCTGCCGATATGGCCGTTTCAGCTGTTTCCCGATTGATTGTAGTGTTACGCATCGTTATCACCCTTTCTGATTTGAATTGAATTGGCATGAGCTGTGAGCCCCTCCGCGTCGGCAATGGTTCTAATATCTTTTGAAATCCCGTTAAGGGCTGCATTCGAATATTGGATAATGCTTGATCTTTTAACAAAATCATAGACTCCAAGCGGTGAGGAGAATGCCGCTGTGCCACTGGTCGGCAGCGTATGGTTCGGTCCCGCCGCATAGTCGCCAAGCGGTTCGGGTGAATAATCACCGAGAAAAATCGCGCCAGCGTTTGTGATGTTTCCCAGATTTTCAAATGGCTGAGCAATCATCAGTTGCAAGTGTTCCGGTGCTATCTGGTTGGCGACACCGAACGCTTCATCAAGTGTTTTGGTCAAAATAATGTGGCCATTTTGTGCGAGCGACTGCTGAATGACGGCCTTGCGCTCCAATCGCTCGGCCTGGCGGGATAGTTCATTCTTTACGGTTTCAGCTATCTGCCCGCTTGTCGTGATGAGCAAAGGACGGGCCTGTTCATCATGTTCAGCCTGGGACAGCAGATCGGCTGCCACGAATCTGGGCTGTGCTGTTTCGTCTGCGATGATGCAGATTTCACTTGGACCGGCAATCATATCAATTGCGACATCACCGAACACCCATTTTTTGGCACGGGCAACGTAAGCATTTCCGGGACCGACAATTTTAAAGACTCTCTTGATCGTTTCGGTGCCATAAGCAAGTGCTGCGATTGCCTGGGCGCCTCCGACTTTATAGACCTCATCAACACCGGCTTCTTTAGCCGCCGCAAGCACATACGGACTGATTTTTCCGTCGCTGTCCGGCGGTGTGGTCATAACAATCTCTTTCACACCGGCCAGTTTAGCGGGAATAACATTCATTAGAACAGAAGAAGGATAAGCAGCTTTCCCGCCCGGTATGTAAACACCAACCCGTTCGATGGGTGTCACTTTTTGGCCGAGTGTAATGCCGTTAGACTGGTTCATAAACCACGACTGTTCCTGTTGATTGGCATGGAATGCGGTGATATTTTTACGGGCTGTTTGAATGGCTGCTTTAAATTCCTTGCTGACTGCTTCCTGTGCCTCTGCAAATTCCGCTTTCGTAACAGAAATCGCATCAAGCCTGACACCGTCAAACTTTTCGGTCAGTTCCAGTAATGCGTTGTCTCCTGTTTGCTTCACCCTAGAGATAATATCGAGTACCGATGCATCAAGCTTGCTGTTGTCAGTTTGTTCAGTCGGGTTTCGCAGCTCCTGTAGGAATTCACCGCCTGTTGTAACCTTCATTCCGCGTCACTCCAAACCAGTTTGTAAAGTATTGATAAATGCATGTACACTTTCGGACTTGGTGGTAAAACTTGCCTTGTTGACGATTAATCTGGTGCTGATCGAATCGAGCTCTTCAAGGATTGTCAGACCGTTTTCTTTGATGGTGTTTCCCGTCTCCACAATGTCTACAATGACATCGGCTAAACCAATAATTGGCGCAAGTTCAACTGATCCATTCAATTTAATTGTTTCGACCGGTACGCCTTTTTTTAGGAAATGGGTTTTAGCAACAGCCGGATATTTAGAGGCTACTGTCAAGATATTTCCGCTGGTGGGCTGGTCGTCATTAAAACCGGCGACGGCAAACTTGCACTGCCCCAGTCTAAGATCGAGTATTTCATAAATGTCCGCCTCGGCTTCCATTATGTTGTCTTTGCCGACGATGCCCATATCCGCCGCTCCATTTTCCACATAGGTTGGAACGTCGACGGCTTTCACAAAAATTAGTTTGACCCGGCCGGTATTATCATAGAAAACCAGTTTTCTGGATTTATTGCTAAAATCATCGAAATAAATACCCGTCTTTTCCAGCAGTTTAATAGAATCTTCTGCTGTCCGTCCTTTTGCCAATGCTAATGTAATCGTGTCCACTCAGTTTTCCCTCATTTCTGTTTGCAGCAGATCTTCCAATTCACCGATATTCTGAAAGGCCGTTTGCTTTTGCCGGTGGATAAGCAGCGACTCTTCGTCTGTAAGCCAAATAATGAACTTTGCCGGAGTATTTCCAGTGCTATCGGCTGTTTGTGTCAGCACCTGATAGCCTTGATTCCGGAGCTGGTTGGCATAGGGCAGGGCATCAGAACTTCTGTTTTGGTCATAATAGATAACCAGATCAACAGTTTCCTCTGTCTGTGCCGTCTGACCCGCTTCTTTCTTCGCATTTAGCAGATGATCGATAATACAGCCAAATCCGATTGCAGGGATCTCGGCGCCGAATTGCTCAGCCAGATCATTATATCTGCCGCCCATCAGTACAGGCTTGCTGTACCCGGTGATATATCCCTGGAAAATAACCCCTGAATAATAGTCCATGTGATTAATCAGACCAAGGTCAAAAACAACACAATTTTCGATGCCATAAGCTTTCAGCAGCGTATAAACCTGCTGTAAGTACGCGACTGTTCGTTCCATCTTGCTGTTCAGCGTAATTGCTGCCGCTCTTTCAATGACGTCCCGCGGCTTGCCATATAACAATGGGATTGTTTCAATAGCTTTGACGATTGACTCTTCCACGGAAAGGTTATTTAAAAACGGGCGAATTTCGACCAGGTTTTTTGACTGAATCAGTTCCTGCAGTTTTTCCAATTCCTCTGGGGATAAAGGCAATTCATCAATCAAGTCTTTGAAAAAACCAGCATGGCCAATCTCGACTTTGAATTGGTCAAACTCCAAATCCTGCAGCACATGAACTGCCAAAGCAATCGTCTCGGCATCGTTTTCAGGCGTGTCTTCACCAAAGCATTCGACGCCGGCCTGGGTGAATTCCTTAGGGTTGCTTTCATCCTTAAGCTGCCGGAATACATCCTGCACATAGAAGAGTCTCCGGTAAGATGCCTTTTCGTTTGCCATTCGCCGTGCAATGGGTATAGTCATATCAGGGCGTAAAACAAGCACGTCACCTGACGGGTCAATCGTTTTAATCATATTATGTTTGCGGACAGTCCCAACCATGGAGGAGTACATATCATAATCCTGGAATGTGCTCGTTCCTGTTTCCAGGTAGCCATAAGTACGGAAACGTCTCTTTATTGTTGCTACCAGACTGCTTTGAAGCTGATAATCAGTCTGGCGCAGGTTATGTCCATTACCTGCTAAATACGGTTGCATATAAAAACTCCATTCACTTATCTGCTTTATCACTTTATCACTTTATTTAAATAAAGTTAAGTTAATTAATATACTAGACAGCTATGAAGCAAATGTCAACCGTAAAAAACAGATTTTTTAAAATGCTGTATTCTAAGCTATACAAGTGGTGCTTTCTTAATTAAGGGAAGGAGGCAGGTATACAATAAAATGTCAAACAAATTCCATAAACGTTAAGGCATAACAGGCCGCTAAATGCTATAATAAATAAAGGTATGATTGTCTACTAATTAAACTTCACAGCTGGTGTTTAAAATGAAGCAGGTAAAGAAGATATTGTTAATTATAGCCGGGTCAATTTCATTGGGGCTGGGCGTGCTGGGAATAATTCTCCCGCTTTTACCGACTACACCTTTATTATTGCTGGCTGCCGCCTGTTATGTCAGAAGTTCGGAAAAATTATACAACTGGCTGATTACGAATAAGTATTTCGGATCCTACATTCAAAATTACCGGGATGGCAAGGGGATCCCTCTAAAAGCTAAAGTGATAGGTGTTTCCTTATTATGGCTGGCGATGAGCTACACGATTCTTTTTGTCGTGCCGCTTTTGTCCATTAAATTGTTACTGGCCGGAATTGGTGCCTATTTTACTTGGTTTATTCTTAAGCAAAAAACACTGCAAAATAAGCAATAGCTTCAGTGGGGTAAGATATCTATGCAAAAGAAACATGTTATCAGCATAATCGTAATATTTTCATTAATTATCGGTGTTTTTAGTTGGTTCTATGCTCCAGGTGAGACAAAGTCAGAGGAACAGATAAAAAATGCAACCGTATTTGTGCACGGTTATAAAGGAACAAAAAATTCTTTTGGAAATATGCTGAAACGATTTGAAAATAAGTACGGATGGGGCCAGCGGGCATTGGTTTACAGAATCTCACCGGCAGGCAATCTGGATGTGAACGTGTATGGGAAGGAAACCGGAGACGTAACCGATCCGATATTTGTGCACGTTATTTTCGATAATAATCGAGCCAGCATCCAGAATACATCGGCATGGCTTGCAAAAGTGCTGGCACATATGAAAGAAACATTTCAGTTCAACATAGTTAATCTGGTTGGTCATTCAATGGGCGGTCTTGTTACGATGGATTATACTCAGACATACCAGAATAAACGGATGTACCCAAAGGTTAATAAACTTGTTGCGATCGGTACTCCTTTTGATGGGGTTTATAACGAAGATTATTTTCGTATCCATCATGATCCTGCTGCTGAAAACCTGAAACCCGATTCAGAAGCACTTAAAAGACTCCGTCTGAATAAAGATGTTATATCGGAACAATTAAGAGTGCTGAGTATTGGCAGCACAGGTGATTCCGTTGCAGTGCCGCAAAGTGTCGGCGCAATAAAGAATATTGTGCCTGAAGCACAACTAACGTATGAAATGATTCATGATAATACATTAGGCCATAGCGAGTTGCATGAAGATGTCCGAGTTGATAGAATGGTTTATTCCTTTTTAAACTCAGAGAATGAACAGACAGATAGAATAACAAAGGATTGATGTTAGTGGTAAAAGATCAACATACGTATGAGCAATTGAAACTAATAACATCACCGGAAAATGTGCTGGCAGATGAATATTTGAATAATCATACGTATACACGTCTTGGCGGAAAAGCTGATTATTATGTAACACCTGAAACATATGAAGAGGTACAGAAAATCGTAAAACTTTCGATAAAAGAAAATATCCCCTTCACGCTGCTTGGAAACGGGTCCAATCTAATTGTAAAGGACGGTGGAATCCGCGGTATCGTCTTAAACTTAGGGCGTCTGACCAAAATAGATGTGGTGGGCACCAAACTGGTGGCACAAAGCGGAGCCAGAATCATTACCGCCTCGCAGAAAGCTTTGGCCCACGCATTAACAGGACTTGAATTTGCATGTGGAATTCCTGGATCGGTCGGAGGGGCTCTGTTCATGAATGCCGGTGCGTACGGCGGTGAAATTAAAGATGTTCTGGAAAGTGCTGTTGTTGTTGATGCAACAGGCAATCTGCTTCATTTATCAGCAGATGATCTTGATTTGGAATACCGCTCAAGTAATATACCTGATAAGGGATACATTGTGCTGGAAGCAAGGTTTTCAATGGAAATGAGCGAATATGATGACATTAAAGCCGTGATGGATGATTTGACATTCAAACGTGAATCCAAACAACCGCTCGAATACCCTTCATGCGGAAGCGTATTTAAACGTCCGCCGGGTTACTTTGCAGGCAAGCTAATTCAGGACAGTGAGCTGCAGGGAAAGCAGATCGGCGGGGCGCAGGTATCATTAAAGCACGCCGGTTTTATTATTAATCTGGATGGCGCATCAGCGACGGAATATATCAACTTAATCCATTTCATCCAGGATACTGTCAAATCGAAATTCGGTGTAAGCCTCGAACGCGAAGTGAAAATTATAGGAGAAGACCCCGCTGGGTAAAATGAAACTTTAATTAGCGGGGCAGTGGTTTCCTCATTGATTGTGAGTTGAGCAAATTCGGCTATTAATAGGCAGTTGGTTTCTCTCAGATCAACATAAAAAAGCAGCGGAAGCATAGTTGCAGTACCGTTTCTGCTGCTTTTTCATTTTTGGGGGAGGAAATTTAAAATAATATAATGTTTAGGGATACAAATCGCAAATGATTTAGTATCCCTTTTTTATAGTTATAAAATTGTGTGTGAAGTCATTGTTAAATTGTTTGGCTCTCACTAAAGTTTACTGTTGAGAGCTAAGGTTAAATGTGGTGATAGACTCGGATAAATAAAAAGCACTTTTAACCTTCCTACAGTGAAAATAGACAACAAAACCCACAATAGCTAGGTGTTACAGGTGTTTTTCACTATATCAATAAATTGGGTAACACATCAGATGTTCATGTGAAGAAGTGTGTCATTTTACAATGAACATAGAAGTACTCAACTATCACTGGTTACGATTTACAAATGCCGTTATCAAAGGACGGCACAATAAAATCAAAGCTTTACAACGTCACATTACTTCACGGAATCGGACAGTGTATGAAAACCGAATTTTAGTTGAGTGCAACCTAGCTTATATGCAAGGGACCGTTTAACGGTCTCAATCTTAGATATTGGTGTTGAGCCTTTTGTTTATAGGACCAGGTTTTTTTCGGGGGATGTAAATTCCATCAAAGCTTAACACCATTTTATGTTAAACTAACTGTAAGAATTATCGAACGTATACAAACGTAGCCTTTTAATTACATTCTTCAACAATAGGGCCATATTGTGGAATAAGCGTCTTAAACAAATATCCTACATTGGATTTTTCTAAAGGGTGATATTTGCGGCGATCTTAATGAAATTAGGTTTGTGGGAAACGAAATTTAATTGATGAAGGGACATAATAATGATATAATTAAGGCATAATAATGAAATAAGGAGATGATGTTATGCCTGAAATCCGCCCGATAAAAGAATTAAGAAATACAACGGAAATCTCTGAACTGTGTCACCAAATAAAGGAACCATTATTCATCACAAAAAATGGTTATGGGGATATGGTTGTCATGAGCATGGAAGCCTATGAGAATTCTTTAGCTAAGCTGGAGTTATACGAAAAGTTAGCTCAAGCGGAAGGCCAAATAAAAAACGGAGATGAACTTTTAGATGGGGAAAAGGTCTTTAAGGATCTAAAGAAAAAATATGAAAGAAAATAAATATACAATTAAGATTGCACCGAAAGCATTTGAAGATTTGGATGAGATTTATAGCTACATCTCTAATGAACTTGATAATGAAGGTGCAGCCGACAACCTTTTGAAGAGGATAGAGACGAATGTCATGAGGCTAAAAGAATTCCCTTTTTCCTGTAGTTTTGTAACGGATGAAATTTTAAAAAATAAAGGTTACCGTAAGCTCGTCATCGAGAATTACATTGCCTTTTATCTAGTCAGAGAAGAAGAAAGGCAAGTTGTTGTCATGCGTGTCCTATTTGGAGCACAAAACTACCAAGATCTTATTTAGTATAGTGGTCATTGCTGGCTCATTCACCCCAATCGGGCGCTTTCGTGGAAGAAGGCGTCCATTAGAATCGGCCATATTGTGGAATAAGGTATCTCTATAGGAGTGGAATAATGACAAACCTTTTAGAGCTTGAAAATATTAGTAAATCATTTGGTAACAGCCTTGTCTTAAAAAACGTTACATTCAACGTTCCTCCTGGATCGATTGTTGGGTTCATTGGTGACAACGGGTCAGGTAAATCAACAACATTTAAATCAGTATTAGGATTAATTTCTAAAGATGGCGGTACGGCTAAAATATTTGGTGAAGAAAATATACATAAAAATGCCAAGATTAAGGAGGAGGTTGGTGTCGTATTTGATGCTATGAATTTACCAGCCCACCTTACAATCAAACAACTAAATAAAGTTTTTATAAAAATGTTTGACTCTTGGAAACAAGATGATTTTTATCGATTAGTTAATTCTTTCTCTTTACCTACAGACAAAAAAGTCAATAAATTCTCACGTGGGATGTCAATGAAACTGTCTGTAGCCGTTGCGTTGTCGCATAATGCACAACTATTACTTCTGGATGAAGCGACAGGAGGACTTGATCCCTCATCAAGAGAACAAGTGTTGGATGAGTTAAAAAGGTTTGTGAGAAAGAATAACGGTGGTGTATTACTTTCATCTCATATTATGAGTGATGTTGAGAAAATAGCTAGCCATATTGTCATAATAAAAGATGGTGAAATTTTATTAAATGAAGAAAAGGATAAGGTTTTTGCAAGTTATACAATTGTAGATGTTAATGAAGAACAACTAACCTTACTAAACAAAGAAATAGTTGTTGCGAAAAGGGACTATGGCACTTATTTCAGTGTACTTGTATCAGATAAAAAGGAATTGCCGAATGGACTTAATTCTAAAAGCATCTCAATGGAAGAACTTAGTGTCTTTTTAACGAGGGGTGAAAAATAAATGAAAGGTCTATTATTGACAAACTATTACCTCGTTTATCGAAGTATTCTTGCGTACATAGGACTTGCAATATTGGTATCTGGTGTAATTTTATATTTTGCAGGTGCTATGGTAAGCGGTATAGCTGCTTTGTTAATTATCTTGTTAATGACGTTGCCTTCACTTGAAGTTATAAAAACTGAAAGCAAGTCTGGTTATGACAAGTATGTACTTACTTTACCGGTTAGTCGAAAAAACATTGTGCAAAGTCATTATATTTTTTATTTTTCAGTTGTAATTATCGGAGCGTTTCTATCGTATGGCGTTATTTATGCATATGATCTATTTTCAGATACACCGGTTGATGGCATATTTAATACTGTATCTATTGGGTTTTTCATAGTTCTCTTTGCTGGCGCGATGATCTATCCACTTCTCTATATTTTTGGGGCAGAAAAATCTGACGCTATTGTACTTGGAGGTGGATTTGTAGGGCTCTTTGTGCATTTTGGGGTTAGGTATTTATTAAACCAATTTACACTATCTATAGATCCATCTTTATACATTTCGTTAGTATATATAATACTTGGTATTATCATATATATTCTTTCTTATTTCATTGCCGTGTTTATATATAATAGAAAAGAATTCTAAAAACATAAAAAACGTTTTGCTCTTAGTTAGTCGGTATTTATTGGTTCATTAAGGGTCTGAATTTTGTACTGACAGCTATATTTGAATTCAGGAACAGATCAATATGATTTGATTCCATCTTTCAACTAACGGGCGCTTATACTGAATAAAAGAAGGCGCCCAATTTGCCATTGCAGAGCCATATCGTGGAATAACTCATTGTGCAAACGATGGGAATTTGACATAATTGTTATTAATTTAAGTGTTGAGAAAAGATGGGGAGATTTAGCATTTACGGGGGTATGGTCATGGATCCAATTCTTCTTGATATACCGGAACAGTTTGAAACCGAACGACTTTTATTGCGGGCACCTCAGAATGGTGATGGAGCAATGGTTAATGAGGCGATAAGAGAGTCTTTTGAATTTCTTCATGAGTGGATGAAATGGGCTGACCATATTCCAGAAACCGAAGAGACTGAAGCAAATGCTCGTAAACATCGAGCGAATTTTTTATTGCGCGACACCTTCACTTTTTACATACTAGATAAACTTTCTGGAGAGTTCAAAGGTACTTGCAGTCTGGTAAGGGCAGATTGGCAAGTGCGCCGCTTTGAGATTGGTTATTGGATTAGGCAATCTGCTGCTAGACAGGGATTTATGAGTGAAGCTGTGGACGGAGTTACTCAATTTGCTTTTAAGAATCTTCAAGCCAATCGCATCGAAATACGTTGTGACACTAGAAATAGTGCCAGTTGTAGGGTTGCGGAGCGCTGTGGATACCACTTGGAAGCAATCCTTATAAACAATTTCATCGATCCAGCTGGCGACCTCAGAGATGATTGCCTCTACGCAAAGGTACGCTTGAAGAATGGTTCATTCGGTTACCCAACGTTAACAAGCAAATGAGTAAACTAATAATGATGGAATGTTTCAGTAGTTTTTACATAGAGGTGACTAAGTTATGAGCCATTTAACCAAAGGATTATACGGAGAAAATGCTCACGTTAACACATTGACGATTTTCGATGGATTAGGCATAGAGCAAGCAGGTGAGGTGGTTCTTAACCAGCATTCAATTTGGCAAATTCTAAATCATATGATCTACTGGCAAGAATATATTTTACGTCTTTTAAAGGGAGAAGAGACAATACCGCCAAAACATGCTTCAGAGACATGGCTAACAGAGGTGAAACCACCTGCCAAAAAGGATTGGGAATTGGCTGTACACAAATTTACAGATGGTTTAAATGAAGCTGTGCGATTTGCAGAAAACGAGGATGGCGTTTCAAATGGTCAGGTGGAGCATCTTCTTTCGTTAATTTCCCATAATAGTTATCATTCCGGGCAAGTTGTGATTATCAGACGCTTTCTGAATCAGTGGCCACCTCCTACGGGTGGAGATACATGGTAGGAAGCACACTATAGAGACAGCCAATATTTGTGCCATCGATCTTGCGCAAACGGGGCGTTAATCTTTAATAAGAATGGACCTATGTCAAGAAATTGGACACTTAAAATTTGGAATTCCTGTTAAGTATTTATCAGGCTACTCCTGTAGCCTTCGCTGCAGAGAAACAAATTCTCCCCATCATTACTTTTAAGGTAACAGAAATTCCACTCCGTTCGTTCCAGCCATTCGTTGCGCATACTTTTTCTCATAAGCTATCGGTGACAAATATCCTATAGACGAATGAACACGTTTATAATTATAGAAAGTCATGATGTAGGCAAATATACTTTGCTTTGCTTGTGCACGTGTCTGATATCTTTGATGAAATATAAGCTCTTTCTTCATGACACTATGAAAAGATTCGATAGAAGCATTGTCATAACAGTTGCCTTTTCTGCTCATACTTGTCGTGATCTTATAGTTTCGTAGAATGGCCTGGTAGTCATGGGCTGCATATTGACTGCCACGGTCAGAATGATGAATCAGTCCCTCCTGTGGTTCCTGTTGACGAATCGCTCTTTGTAAAGCTGTCATCGTTAAAGCCTTTGTCATTCGCCTGCTCATTTCCCAACCGATGATTCTTCTTGAAAATAAATCCATGACAGTGGCTAAATACAACCACCCTTCATTGGTCCATACATAAGTGATATCACTAACCCAAACTTCTCCTGGGTGGTCTACGTGGAAATTCTGATTCAATAAATTAGGATAAACAGGATAAGAATGCTTTGAATTTGTCGTTGCTTTATATTTCTTCACTGTTTTCGAACGTAAGCCATTCTCCTTCATAATACGGGTCACAGTCTTTTGTGATACGTCCCAGCCTTCCTGTTTTAATATTTCTGTGATTTTTGGGCTGCCGTATCTTCTATAGGACTCTATATATACTCGCTTCACCTGTGCTGTGAGCTTTTCTTTTCGCTTTTCCTGGTTACTCTTGGATCGAACCCTCCAATCGTAATAGCCACTTTTCCAAACACCTAATACCTCGCACATCTTCGCCACACGGAATTCGTGTCGGTGTTTTTCGATGAAGTCATAAATTACTTCCGGCTTTTTGCGAAGATGCCCATAGCCTTTTTTAGTATGGCATTCTCCTCTTCCAAGTCACGAATACGCTTATCCTTTTCATACTCTACTTTATCTTTGGCAGGAAGGTTCCCGCTCCCTACAAAGGCATCTTCTTGTTCTTCTTCATATTTAGCCACCCATTTATGCAATGTTTGATGGACTATATCCAGTTCTCGTGCTACTTCTGCCACCTTTCTGCCATCTTCCGTCACCATCTTTACAGCATACATTTTAAACTCTTTATCGTATCGTTTCCCGCTCATCTTGGACACTCCTAAGAATTAATAGTTTCAGTATAAAAATCTCTGTTCTCTGTGTCCAATTATTAGGCTAACATCAGAATTAGTGCCAATAGTGACATAGTGCTAAATTGACGAAGGTCTAAATTCTATAAAAAAATAGGTGAGCTGATAAAAGGGTTTCAAATATAACATCCAAAGAAGATAAAGCTCAAAAGGCTTATGAGGATTATTTAGGAGAAAAGGGTAAATAGCCTTTATTAAAGTAACTGGCGCGATTATCGTATAATGTGCAGGATTGGACTATTATGTTGAAGTTATAAGTAATTCAGTTTAAGCAGAGGAAAAGGGAGGAGATTTTGACATTAGAAGGAATTATATAAATAATGCATTCACATGATATAATGGTGTTATTAAATACAAGGCGGTGTTTAAAATGAGTGTTAATCGTGAAGAGCTAAAACAGCTAATTGACAATATTCACGAAGAAGATGCAGCAGAAGTATATGATTTTATTGGTTATCTAAACATGAAACGGGAAAGAGAAGCCATTGATCAATTTGATTTAGACCTATTTACCAGGGATAAGGAACTCATCCGCCAAGTACAGAAAAGTCAAGAAGATCGTACAAATGGACGTATTTACAATCAAGAGCAGGGACTAAAATATCTTCAGAGTAAAATTAGGGAGTTTGAAAGTGAACAAAACTTATAATGTCTATTGGTCACAAACTGCCGTTGATGAATTGAGTAATATACTTGCATATCCCCCAGAAGTTAAAGAACGCATTTATCTAGATACTTTTGAACGTCTATCATATATGCCCATTTTGACTGCTAAACAAATACCCAATGGGATTTTAAAAGGCTACTGGGTAAGACTTGGTCTATATCAAGTCATGTTAGTATTTGAAGTTAGTGAAGAAGAAGGCGTTGTTTGGATTGATGGTATTAAACATAAGAGAGAAAATGTTTATTGGAAGAAAAAGCGATAATATTACAAATTGCCCCCTATTTAGGGGTTTCTTTATTAAAGATAGTCATCAAAAATAAAGGAGATTTGACTGTTGTCAATCTTCTTCAATACGATCGGGCGCGATTGTTAAAGATCAACAGTATAAAATGATCAAACTTTTTAAAAAAATATATAATACCTCACATAGAATGAACCCGTTTTGATAAGCTTTTTTTAAAACGGGTTCATTCTATATAACGTAAAATACCAGTTATTTTTTCCATTCTCAAAATGATTCCCACCGTACTTGCTCGAACAAAATAAGCTATAATTAGTTTTAATCAATAGAAATTAATACAGAACGAAAATGTTTTTCAAAGACGGGTGATAAAATGAGTAAAGTTAAAAGAATTTTAATTATTGAAGATGATCAAGAAATTAGTAAGTTACTGAGCGTGATCTTAACAAAATTAGGCATGGATTCGATTGTCGCTTATTCTGGTACAGAAGGGCTCCTGCAGCTACAAAATAATACATACGATTTAATATTATTGGACTTGATGTTACCAGGTTTAAGTGGGGAAGAATTAATAAAACAGGTCAGGGAAAAAAGCGAGATTCCAATTATTGTGATTTCAGCCAAGATTGATATAGAAGATAAAGTACATGTATTGAAAATGGGGGCAGACGATTATATAACCAAGCCATTTAATCAAGAAGAGGTTGTGGCTAGAGTTGAAGTTCAATTACGAAAATCAAGTGCTCACCCAATACAAACGGCGGTGAAGGTATGGCGTGGACTGAAAATCAACGCAGAAAAACTAACTGTATCTTTAGAAAAACATGACCTGCAATTAACGAATGCAGAATTTGATATTCTATCCTTATTTGTGAGCCATCCTGAGCGTGCTTTTTCCAAAAGGGAGATTTATGAAAGAATCTGGAAAGGGACTTACTTAGGCGACGACAATACCATTAGTGTTCATGTCTCAAATCTTCGTAAAAAAATTGCCGAGATCACTTCTGATGAGTATATAAAGACAATTTGGGGAATCGGCTTCATGTTGGTTTAATTTCTTTATGATTTCTTTATGTTTTGTTTAGGGGATATTAAAGACATCTAAGCTAAGCTAAATGTATCAATAAATTTAGCGAAGGAGTCAACAAGATGGATACCATTATTCAAACGTATCATTTGAAGAAAACCTTTAAGAAAGAAGTAGTTATCAAACCTCTTGATTTCTCATTAAGGAAAGGAGAAATTTGCGCATTAATTGGTAAAAATGGTGCTGGCAAATCAACGATATTTAAAATGCTTTCGGGACAATTATTTCCAACTGCAGGAGACATTCAATTATTTGGAAAATCAGATAAGGAAACAGCTCAAGCCAAAAAGAGAATGGGCTTCATGATAGAGACACCTGAGTTTTTCCCGGATTTTACTGCAACCCAAAATCTAGAGTATTTTAGAATTCAACGAGGCATTGCTGAGAAGGAACGCATCTATGAGGTTTTGCAAATTGTTAATTTAACAAATCAAAAGAAGAAACGGTTTAAAGAGTATTCCATGGGAATGAAGCAACGATTAGGTATAGCCCTTTGCCTACTAAGTAGTCCAGATTGTTTAGTGCTGGATGAGCCAATCAATGGGTTGGATGCTGAAGGAATTATGGAGATTCGTAAGTTATTATTGAAGCTTAACCAGGAAAAACAAATAACGATTTTAGTTTCAAGTCATATTTTAACTGAACTGCAATTGCTGGCAACACGTTTTGTATTTATCAAGAATGGTGTGATCGTCGATGATTTAAGTAAAGAGGCTTTAGATGATAAAAGCAAGAAACAAATTCGTCTTAAAGTTGATGATGCAGCGAAAGCAGCACGATTGTTAGAGCAAGCATATGCTGATATTCAGTATAAAATCCTTCCTAATCAAATAATCACCATCCAAAATCATGTAGAAGAAGGCGGCGAAATCAATCGCCTCTTCATCGATAATGGTGTGTTAGTGATGGAATTTCGTATGGAAGCACTGAATTTAGAGGAGTACTTCTTAGGATTAGTGGAGGGGGTTGAAAAATGATTAATTATATGAAAAGCGAACATTATCGTTTACTCCGTAAAAAAGGTCTTTATATTACGAGCGTGATTTGTTTATTGTTAATTGTCGCAGCAGCAGTTGTCTTGTACTATTCTCAATATCTGGACCCGAACTTCCCTTATGCAACTAGTATGTTTTTATATTCGAACGTTATTAGTGGTGCGTTACTAATAATGATTGTAGGATTACTTTTTAATTCGGCTCTCACTGGGAAGGAAACGTCTCTAATCAAACAATCTGTATCCTTTGGTATCTCTCGGTACACGATCTTTTGGTCAAAGCTAATCCTAACTTTAAGTTACTTTCTGTTGCTATGTGTAATTGGTCTGCTCTTAACCATTGCATTGGGGGAAACCCTTTTGGCTAGTGAAGAACAATCAGTCAGCAATTTCTTGATAGCTAGTTCAAACATGGTGCCGATTGTGCTTAGTGGATTTTTTATGATTCATGTTCTGAAAATGCTTAAGGTCAGTGAAGTCTATATCATTATCATGTTCCTATTCATTTTTATTTTTTCTGGTGATCTGTTATATATGTTGTTCGATTATACGCCAAGTACACTATTAAACGAAAACTTAATGAGCTTTGTTAATTATTCTGTACAATTCGATTATCGTCATTGGGTTACTGGTATCATGATTTCAGTGATTTCTTTACTAATAGGGGTGAAAGGATTCGCCAAACAGAATATCGATTGATGAAGAAAGGATGAATGAAAGTGAGTAGCTGGTTGATTATCATTATTTTGGTTTTTCTACTAATTGTTAGCACCGGGATGCTTCTGCTTTTTCATTGGGATATTAGAAGGATGACGAAACAATTAGAGGAAATCATAGAAAATTTCGGTACCAATGAATTGGTTCGCACAAATACGCATAGTAGAAGCCTGATCCGATTTGTCATGAAAATCAACCAGCTCATTCATTTATTCAAGCAAGATCAACAGCACACGCAAAAGAGAGAAAAACAACTAAAGCAAGAAATAACAAATATCTCTCATGATTTGAGAACGCCTTTAACATCAATGAAAGGATTTTCGGAATTGCTACATGATCCCTCTTTATCTGAAGAAGAAAAGAGGGAGTTTTTAACTATTATTCAAAAGAAAATTGACAATCTCACCATGATGGTCGATTTATTCTATGAGTTCTCACAAATTGACTCATCAGACAAGCAACTGATCATGGAGCAGCAGTTTTTAGATCAAATTATCGTAGATGCTATGCTAATGTTCTACAATGATTTTGAGAAAAGCCAGTTAAGGATTCATGTGGATGAAACTGCCGTGTCTCCAATTTTTGCTGACAAGAAGGCAACAAATCGAATTGTGACAAACATTATTCAAAATGCGTTATGGTATGCCAAAAGCTATGTAACTATTAGCTTGATTGAAGAAGAGGAATATATCCGGTTAAGAACAGTCAATGATGTTAATGATATTGATCGCACAGAACTCTATCGGATTTTTGATCGAACTTTCAGAATGGATATGAGTCGAACTGGCGGGCAGCTTGGATTAGGCCTGCATATTGTCAGGCAGCTTATCAACAAACAGGATGGTAATGTAGTTGCCGATGTTGATGAAGATGAATTTAGGATTGACGTATTGTTTAGGAAATGGTTAATATTGGACAAACCTAGTATTGGAAAGGGGTAGCCGTTATTAATTAAGTACATATAAGTATTTAATTATATACTGAGTCGAAAATGAGGGAGGTGGTGTATGTATGCTTAAAACTGCAATTGAAATGGATAAAGCTGCGCTGATTTTAAAATTGTTGGGAGACAAAACACGTTTAACCATGGTAAAAATACTTGATAAACATGATTGCTGTGTCTGTGAGTTTGTGGAGATTTTCAAGGCAAGCCAGCCGTCCATCAGCCAGCACCTGCGAAAATTGAGGGATGTTGGGCTGGTGAAGGAAGAAAGAAAGGGACAGTGGATATTTTATTCCATTAATAAAACGCATGAATATTATCCATTTGTTCAACTGTTCCTTGAACCGTTGCCTGAGCAAGATGAAAAATTAAATCAATTGGAAGAAAGTGGTGCTCGGATCACTTGTTGTTAATTGGAGGGGTAACACTTGTCATCGACGCTTATACTAGCCATTTTAATTTTTTTAGTAACACTTATTTTGGTTATTTGGCAGCCTAAAGGGCTGAATATCGGTTGGTCTGCCATTGGCGGCGCTATCGTTGCTTTATTGGCAGGTGTAGTCGGGTTCAGCGATGTTTGGGAAGTAACAGAAATTGTGTGGAATGCAACCCTTGCATTTGTCGCTATTATACTTATTTCACTCATATTGGATGAAATCGGCCTGTTTGAATGGGCTGCACTGCATATGGCTAGAATTGCAAGCGGTAATGGAATCAAGATGTTTGTCTATATTAGTATTTTAGGTGCGATTGTAGCGGCATTTTTCGCCAATGATGGGGCAGCGCTGATATTGACACCGATTGTGCTTGCAATGGTAAGAAACCTGAATTTTAAAGAGAAGATGATCTTTCCTTTCATTATGGCCAGTGGGTTTATCGCCGATACGACTTCCTTGCCTTTTGTGGTAAGTAACCTGGTTAATATTGTATCGGCCGATTTCTTTGGCATCGGATTTGTCGAATATGCATCCCGGATGATTATTCCGAACCTTTTTGCACTAACGGCAACCATCATTGTCCTATTGATTTATTTCAGAAAAAGCATCCCCAGATCATACGAGGTTTCCAAATTAAGTGAACCTGGAGATGCCATCAAAGACATGAAGATGTTTCAGCTATCATGGTATGTGCTCGGATTATTGGTGATCGGCTATTTTGCAAGTGAGTTCATCCAACTTCCTGTTTCTATCGTGGCGGGGGTTATAGCTATCTTCTTCCTGATGATGGCACGAAACAGCAAAGCGGTGGATACAAAAGCAGTTGTCAAAGGAGCACCATGGGATATTGTGTTTTTCTCCTTAGGGATGTATGTGGTGGTATACGGATTGGGAAATGCAGGCCTTACAGATTCATTAGCAGGTGTTATCCAGGCTGCTGCTGAACAAGGTCTACTTGCAGCTACCATGGCAATGGGCTTTATCGCTGCTTTTCTGTCATCCATCATGAACAATATGCCAACCGTCATGATCGATGCTTTAGCTATTGCTGAAACAAATACTTCCGGAACGATACGGGAAGCACTCGTCTATGCCAATGTGGTTGGTTCGGACTTAGGACCGAAGATAACACCTATCGGGTCACTGGCGACTCTGGTGTGGCTGCACGTCCTTTCCCAAAAAGGGGTCAAGATTTCCTGGGGAACCTATTTTAAAATCGGGATCGCTTTAACCATACCTATTTTATTTATTACCTTATTTGGCTTGTATCTAACGTTATTGATTATATAATCGCTTTTAAACGAAAAATAATAGGTGTAATTATCCAATAAAAGGAGAATTAATATGTCCAAAAAAACAATCTATTTCCTCTGTACAGGGAATTCATGCCGAAGCCAAATGGCAGAAGGCTGGGCTAAAAAATATCTGGGAGGCGAATGGGAAGTCAGAAGTGCGGGGATTGAAGCACACGGCTTGAATCCCAATGCCGTCAAAGCCATGAAGGAAGTAGGAATTGATATTTCTGGCCAAAAGTCAGAAAAAATTGATCCGGAATATTTGAATAATGCTACGATGGCAGTGACTTTATGTGCTGACGCAGAAGAACGTTGCCCTATGACACCCTCTCATGTAAAACGGGAACATTGGGGCTTTGATGATCCTGCAAAAGCTGAAGGAACTGATGAAGAAAAATGGGCTTTTTTCCAACATGTACGAGATGAAATCGGAGACAGAGTTAAGCGTTTTGCTGAAACGGGTGAATAAATGAATAGAGAAGCCATGGGGTCATCTCAGGGCTTTTCTGTTATCCATTAGGCTCATATATATACTTATGGAGAAGAGGCATACAAGAATTTTCAGAAGGCATATACAGAGTTAAAGAATATCGAAAAGTAAACTGCTATTTTTGAATTTCTTATCCGGATGTAGGTGCAAATTATGCCACAAACGGCACTTAACCTGAATAAGGAATAGTGCCAATATCGTATATAAGGGCTAAATTCTCGAATAAAGAAGAAATAGAAAGCAGGTTAATATATATGAGTAATGATTCGATTGAATAAGATTCAAGGATGGCTTCTATCCCTTCACTCTTAATCACAGGCAGATGCTTGTGATTTTTTAATTAATTGGAAGCGAGGGATCATGGAAAAGATTTGTTTAGAATTCGAAAATATAGAACTTTCTTTTTTAGACCGAGTGGTATTAAATATCCCACGGCTTGCTGTGCATCAGTTTGACCGTATTGGAATTGTTGGGAAGAACGGGGCAGGGAAGAGCACCCTTCTTAAATTGATAAATGGCCAGATTAAGCCTGGGAAAGGTCATGTCAAACGCTTTGCTGATTTTGCGTATTTTGATCAATTAACATTACCAGCAGATAGCGAAATCGATTATGAATTAATGGGGAAGTTGACGATTCCGCAAACAAACATTGAACATTTTAGTGGCGGCGAACTAACAAGGATGAAGTTAGCCCAGATATTTTCCACCTACCATGAGGGCTTGTTAATTGACGAGCCAACAACGCATTTAGACGAAGAAGGGATAAAATTTTTTATAGATGAACTGACGTATTATTATGGTGCACTCATACTTGTCAGTCATGACCGGTATGTAATGGATCGGTTGGTGACGAAAATATGGGAAGTGGAAGATGGATGCGTAACGGAATATACAGGGAACTATTCGGATTACGTGGAACAAAAGAAACTGGAGAAAAGGCAGCAACAAGAAGCGTATGAAAAGTATGTGAAAGAAAAATCACGTCTGATGAAAGCAGCCGAGAAAAAGATGAAGAAGGCTGATAAAATTAATCAGGCAAGTGGGCAGATGTCCAAAAAAGAAGCTAAAGCAAAACCGAATACGATGTTTGCGACAAAAGAGAAAGGTTCTAGTCAAAAATCGGTACAAAGGGCAGCAAAAGCAATAGAACAGAGGGTGGAGCAATTAGAAGAAGCAGAGGCTCCAAAAGAAGAGCAAATGATTCGCTTTCACCAGTCAAACACGCTGAAATTGCATAATAAGTTTCCGATTATGGCCGATCGTCTAGCCCTGAGAGCAGGTAATAAAAACCTGCTCAAAGAATCAAGTTTTCAATTCCCTTTGGGTGAAACCATTGCCATTACAGGCAAAAATGGTTCAGGGAAAACAACCCTGCTTCATCACATATTACAGCGTGGTAAGGGGATTACCATTTCGCCCAAAGCTGTTATTGGATCCTATGAACAAATGGATTATCAATTTGAAAAAGATGAAACGGTACTTGACTACATGAAGAGTCGGAGCGATTATAAAGAAAGTAAGGTTCGGGGTGTACTTAACGCTATGAATTTCACAGGGAATGATATTAAAAAGAATGTCTGTGATTTAAGTGGCGGAGAAGCTATTCGTTTAATACTTTGTCAGTTGTTTTTAGGAAGATACAATGTGCTCGTCCTGGATGAACCGACCAATTTTTTGGATGTTTTTTGTATTGAAGCATTGGAAAGTTTTTTGAATGGATATGAAGGGACGATTCTGCTTGTTTCACATGATAGGACATTTATTAATCGTGTGGCTGATCGAATCTATTCAATCGAAGGCCAGACATTAATACTAAAAAACTAACGCAGCAAGCCAGGAGTATATATAACTGTGCAGATTGAGCGGGACAAAGGGGATGATCCCTTGTCCCGAATGTATTTAAATGAGAAGGCGTAAGGCATGATTGATACCCTGCATGAACCTTTGAAAGGGAATCAGCGGAAACTGCGCACCTATCGAAAAGAAAGCCCGCAAGGATTATCTGGCTGTTTCCAAGCAAAAGAATCCAAGACGCAAAAAGGTTCGTAAAGCCATTGACAAGCAACAATATCGGGAATTACTGGTGATACAGGAGCTAAACCGTCAGCGGCGGCACATGTATGAACATAAAAAGCATCAGATCGATCATCGCATAGTTAGTATCCATCAGCCTCATGTACGTCCGATTGTAAGTGGCAAAACCGATGCCAATGTTGAATTTGGAGCCAAAATCTCGGTAAGCATGATGAATGGCTTTGCCACGCTGGACAAGCTGTCATGGGATGCCTATCATGAAGCTGCTCACCTTCATGAGTCCGCTGAGACCTATAAAAGACGCTATGGCGTTTAGCTGGAAGCAACCCTGGCCGATCAGATTTACCGAACAAGGGAAAACCGACAATACTGCAAGGAATGCGGTATCCGGCTGAGTGGTCCTAAGCTGGGCCGACCGTCAAAAGATAAACAGAGGAATCGGCTACTGAATATCAGGACGCAGTAGAACGAAATGCGATGGAAGGCAAGCGTTCATATGGGCTTGGCCTTATTTCAGCATGCCTTCAGACAACGAGTGAAACGGTCATTTCCATCCAGTTTCTGGTCATGAACCTTGAAAAGATCCCCCGGGATACTTTTTTGCGCTTTTTGCATGTGATAACCGGAAACTTATTTTCGGACCATAATAAAAATCACCCAGGGAGGTTCACAAAAAGTTTCGTTTCTGCGTAAAGTTTTGAAGTCGCTTTTTACATTTCTCAATGTTTTTCTGGTGATCTATCCATTCTGTTATGGTGTGGCCCCGCTTTTCTAAGTTTTGGAGTTCTTCCTTTGCTTTATAGAGATCCTCTTTTAAGTAATCGATTGTTTTTTTCATTTCAGTACCCCCTTGTAACCTTCTTTCTAGCATCATTATATGTTGAAATTAATACATTATTTGAAACTTTTTATGTACATTTTCTAAGTATAGTGATACATTTGAAAACACTAGTTGTCATCTTAGATCAGTCATCAATCCTCGGGTGCTAATCAGGAATAGGTATTAGCGCTTAAACTGAATATAAGGGCCGTTTAACGGTATTCATCCTTGTGAAATCATATTGAAATGTAAAGAGGAAAGCTTAGAAATGGGGGGTTATGGGTGAAAATTTTTGATGGACATTTTCATATTATTGATTTTGATTTTCCAATTATAAAAAACCAAGGATATACACCACCGATCTATGAAGTATCAGATTACCAAATTGAAACTACCGATTTAAATATACAAGGCGGAGCAATTGTATCTGGTTCTTTCCAAGGTTTTGACCAAGATTACTTATTGAAAGCACTTAAACAAATGGGGCCAACATTTTGCGGTGTTACGCAATTGCCATCTACTGTGACGGATGATGAAATCGTGAACTTACATAACAATGGAGTGAGAGCACTACGCTTTAATATCAAACGAGGTGGTTCAGAAAAGTTATCAAAACTCGACTACTTTGCAAGGAGAGTTTACGATTTGGTTGGGTGGCACAGCGAACTTTATATTGATTCAAAAGATTTACCCGAAATTGCACCGACAATTGAAAAACTACCTGCTGTTTCAATTGACCATTTAGGGCTATCAGAAGAAGGATTAACGTATTTGTTAAAATTAGTTGATAAAGGTGTTCGTGTAAAAGCAACCGGTTTTGGGCGTATAGAGTTGAATGTTGAAAATGCTCTGAAATCCATATATGAGGCAAATCCTGATTCACTTATGTTTGGTACAGATTTGCCATCAACAAGAGCAAAAAGACCATTTGAGTATGCTGATATCGAATTGATTCAACAATTATTTGACGAACAGGCTACGGAAAAAATCTTATATACGAACGCATTAAAATGGTATTTATGAATTTTTTCCAAATATAAACGGGGGTAAGAAATATTTCGAAGTGAAACATTTGATGGTAACGCTATTATTTTTTTACGTAAAACGCTCAGAATAGATCTGAGCGTTTTTAGTGCTATTTATATTGCTAATTTACAGTTGAAAAGGATACCGGTTAGTGTGTCTTTTCCTTGGTTTTGCATTTTCCCTACTGGAACTGACCCTCGTTACGAGAAAAGTTTTCTAGCTTATATTAAGATCTGAAACGGTGCAGGAAGGTTTGAAGACGCTCATTCGTAGAGTTTTCCAATACGTCTGCCGGTGGACCTTGTTCAGCAATTACACCGTTATCAAGAAACAGGACACGGTCAGCAATGTCCCGGGCGAATTCCATTTCGTGGGTGACCAGTACCATTGCCATTTCGCCTTCTTGTGCTATGCCCCGAATAACCTCCAGCACTTCTCCGACCAATTCAGGGTCAAGTGCGGATGTTACCTCGTCAAACAGCATAACTTTTGGACGCATTACCAGTGCACGGGCCATCGCAACACGCTGCTTCTGCCCACCTGATAGCTGGCTTGGGTAATTATCAAGTTTATCGCCTAGTCCCACTTTTTCCAGCATTTCAATAGAACGCTGCTTTGCTTCTTTCTTATCCACTTTTTGCACATGTATCGGTGCTGACATACAATTATCAAGAATCGTCATGTGCGGGAATAGGTTGAAGTGCTGAAAGACCATTCCAATATCCCCGCGTACCTGTCTTAAATGTTTTTCGTCGGCAGGAACAAGCCCGCCATTTTTCTCCATATGCCATAGATTTTTTCCGTCAACAATGATATCACCTGACGTCGGTTCTTCTAGCGTCATCAGCATGCGGATGATGGTTGTTTTCCCTGACCCACTCGGGCCGATGACAGCCACTTTTTCTGCGGGCTTTATATCAAGGTCAATCCCTGTCAATACCTCTGTATCGCCAAACGATTTGTGCACATCCTGATATTGTACAATCGGTTCTGTCATTACGATGCAGCTCCTTCCTTTTCTTCTTTAAGTGGTTTACTGCCGGTCTGTTCTTTTTTATCAAAGCGTCGGTTCATTCTGCGTTCCAGTTTGTTGATCAGTATAGCGGATGGATAACTTAGTACAAGGAACAGCAAGGCGACTATTGTCAATGGTTCCAAATATCTGAAGTTTGCAGAGCCGTAAGAGTTTGCCAGATTCAATATTCCCGCAACCCCAATCGTTGATGCCAATGGAATTTCTTTGAACATAATAATCAAATAGTTTCCAAGCATTGGTATGGTTGGTGGAACAGCTTGCGGTAATATGATTTTAGTCCATTTTTGTCCGGTCGAGAAATTAAGTGCACGGGCTGCTTCCCATTGACCTTTATCGACCGCTTCAATTCCGGAGCGGTACACTTCACCAATATACGTACTGAAATGCACCCCAAGACCAAGAATAGCACTTGTGAATGGATCCAGGGCAAAACCGACGACTGGAACCATCGGCCAGGCATAGAAAATAAAAAATAACTGTACAAGAGGTGGTGTCGACCGGATAAATTCCATTATCCATCTGAACAGCCACTTTATTGGTTTTATCCGGATAGCATTCAGGAGTGTCCAGACAAACCCAAATATTAGTGCGAATACATAAGTGGCAATCGTCAGCCCTAATGTAATCCCAAGACCTTCCACAACAACCGGGAAGGCTTCAAAAAATGTATCCCATTGCCAATTTCCACTATTCATTAGCTAGCCACTCCTTTCTTTGATGCTGCTTCCATTTTTCTGGTCAGCCAGATAAGTGGCAGTGCCATTATGAAATAGAATACGAGTACCAAGAAATAGACAGTTGGTGCCTGTGACAGATTACTGCTCCGCAATATATCACCGTAATATAAAATGTCGGTCATGCCAATCAACGAAACAAGTGATGTTGCTTTAAGCATTTGTATGAGATAGTTGCCAAACTCAGGCAACATCATGCGGACAGCTTGCGGAAAAATGACAAGGCGCATGCGTTGGAAACTTGACATATTGAGAGCCGTTGCAGCTTCTGTTTGCCCTTTTGCAACAGAGAGAATCGATCCGCGTACAACTTCTGACATGTATGCACCATAGTTCAGAGCAATCGCAAGGACACCCGCGAGATAATCACTGCCCAAATCAATTCCAAATAATATCGGTAGTGCGTAAAAAAGCCAAAAGAGTTGTACAATCAAAGATGTACCACGGAACACTTCCACATAAAATGTGGTTATTATTTTAATGACCGGATTTTTGGATAAACGGCAAAAACCAGCAATAAATGCCATTAAATAACCAAGAATAATGGAACCAATCAAAACTTGAATCGTTATGCCAATTCCTTTCATCAGGGTAGGAAATATCTCAGCTATTGCATTAATAATCATCACTCCTTCAGATACGGTTGTATTCAAAAATAATAGGGTCAGACCCCCTGGGTGAGGGAGCCCGGACCCTATGGAGTCATTGCATGGATATTTAAGATGTTCTTATGTCTGGCTTAATATTTTTCACCACTGCAGATTTCTTCGGTCGAGATATCTTCCGGTGGTGCGTTGTTCTCAGGATCAAAGCCGTTCTCTTCCAGAATTTCAGCCACTGTTCCATCGTCAATCAGCTTTTGCAGTTCTTCATTATATGCTTTACGCAGCTCGTCATTATCCGGGTGGAAAGCAGCAGCACCATAGCTTGGAACACCTTCGATATCCGGCTGTTCAAAATCATCCACAAATTCAAGGCTATCGTTGCCGGCAGACTCCAGTGCCATTTTAACGGTCATTTCAGTGCCAGTTGTAGCATCAGCACGGCCTGATTCAACTGCCGAAAAAGTTGCCGGTATGTCTGAAGCTTCCTGGATTTGACTTTCTTCTACCCCCATTTGTTTTACATATGCAATTTCGGTTGCACCAGACATGATAGATACGGAGGCACCTGTCTCAGCAATATCCGAATAGCTGTGCAGGTTTTTAGGGTTACCTTTTTGAACAATCAAACCTTCCCCATATGTCATTTCCGGTTCACCAAAGTCTGCGTTTTCACAGCGGCCAGGATTAATCGCCATACCTGATGTAATAACATCAAATTTACCTGCGTTTAAACCAGGAATCAACTGGTCGTAATTGAGTATTTGGCCTTCAACATTGTCCACGCCCATTTCTGCAAATACCGCCGCCGTAATATCCGGTGAAGCACCTTTTATTTCGCCGTCTTCATTATAGCCATATGGCTTTTCGTCCGCATATCCAATCTGAACGGTTCCTGACTCTTTAATTCTCTTAAGCGCTGAATCGCCGCTTGACTCACCTTCGCTTCCGCCATTTCCGCTGCCACCGCCGCTGGCATCCTCAGATCCGCCGCCGCAAGCCGCAAGCAAAAGGACGA
The DNA here is from genome assembly GCF_000224785.1 of Lentibacillus jeotgali. GTDB lineage: Bacteria > Bacillota > Bacilli > Bacillales > Amphibacillaceae > Lentibacillus > Lentibacillus jeotgali. The sequence continues at coordinate 299,987 of NZ_AGAV01000003.1, forward strand.
AAATACCGAAGATTGAAGCTAGTAATAGTTTTTTCATCTCCTAAATGACCTCCCGTAGTTTTTTAAGTAAAATCGGGTAACGTCGACCATGACGATAAGCCCGTTTACTTTTGATTCTCTGTATAAAATTGTCTGCCTATATGGGGGTAAGGCGTTAAGTATTAGTGTTCAATATCTCAGTAACATTGACAGTATGTGCTACTTTTTGACTAGATAATGAACAGTTGGAGATAGGGGGAAGGGCTTGAAAACAGTCATACTATAATAGTATAAGGATTATATAATCTATTCAAATGCGATATTTTTTGATAATTTAAAATATACCCCCAAATTTAATTAAAAGAGCCTATGCATCTTATATATACTATAATATGCTTAAAAATGGGTTATATTACTTTTATATGCTCACAATTCATTGAAATAACTGAAAATTAAGTCATCATTTGGTCGATAAAAGGACGAATAAACGAATGTCATAATATATGAGCCAGTAGCAGGAAATATGTCATGTTTAATGGGTTTTCAAAGTTGAATGAGACTAAGTAGAAATGGTTAATGTCAACTATGGACTTAAGGAGGAATTCATTTTACTTGGTGGATTCTTGATTAATAGATTGCTGCCCGTTATATGCGGGATGTATTGAAAGGCCGCGCCAATTAGCGCGACCTTGTTGTATCGAGCGGGTTTAAATTAGCTTCAATTTCTTCACGCTGACCTTCAAACAATGGCGGCAATGCCAACGATTCGCCCAGATGGTCGGTATCTTCATCAGTTGCAAATCCAGGTCCGTCTGTTGCCAGTTCGAACAGAATGCCGTTTGGCTCTCTGAAATAGAGTGATTTGAAATAGAAGCGGTCCACTAACCCGGAATTAGGGATGCGTTCGGCAACGATCCGGTCTTTCCATTTTGCCAATTCATCTTCATTCTCAACCCGGAATGCTACATGATGAACACTTCCCCGACCGGGCCGCTCTTTCGCCAGATCATTGCGAACTTCAAGATGTATTTCTGCACCTGTGCCGCCTTTCCCCGTTGAAAAGATACGAATATCATCTTGTCCATTAACAGGTGATGGGTAACTGCTTATTTCCCGAAATGTTAAAACTTCTGTCAATACTTTAACCGTTGGAGCAGGATCCTCGACTGTTAATTTTACCGGTCCAAGGCCGATAATGCCTTTGTCAGCAGGAACAGAACTGTGTTCCCACACCTTTCCCCCTTTAACCCCTGAGTTCGTTTCATCGGAAATGAGTGTCAATCGCTGGTTTTCGGGATCACGAAAATGGATGACTCGGCGTTCGCCCTGTTCTGTTATTCCATCGTGGTCAACATCATGTTCAGTCAGCCGCTTTTCCCAGTACTTCAGTGCATCATCATTTGGGACTCTAAGGGACGTTGCGGAAATGCTGCTTTTACCCGGATAGGTGTTACCTGCACGTGGAATTTCAAAAAATGTTAAATCGGTGCCGGGGTTACCGATCTCATCTGCGTAAAACAGATGATAAACCGATGGATCGTCCTGGTTAATTGTTTTTTTCACTAATCGCATCCCCAAAACGTCTGTATAGAATCGATAGTTATTGGCTGCATTTGCTGTTATGGCTGATACGTGGTGTATACCTTTTAATTCCATAGCTAAGTCAAGTCTCCTTAGTTTAATCATATTTACACTGAATTTAGATTACTTTAATTCAGTATAAATGAATTATAAATCGATTTTAATGATTAGTACAGGATATTGCCTCATTGATCAGAGTTCTCATGCTTTGGGCGGAGCCCCCGTTTCAATTGGTCAATGCTCAGCCCAAAATCCATTTGCAGGTGCGGATAATCTTTGAAATTGCTCCAGTCACCACCCCACTCGAATCCAAGTTCTTTGGCGATATCGGCCACTTCAAACCAATCTGATTCACCATTGTTATTGCCATCGTAACTTGTGTTCCAAATAATTTTGCCGTTATGATTGCGCAAAGCATAATCAACTGCAAGTCCATAGTTGTGATAGGATTCGCCGCCCTCGGCATAAGTTACAATGCTACCCTTTTTTGATCGCCCCTGTTCATATAATGCGTCCTGCTCTTCATGGCTCCTGACCGTTTCAGTAATGACAACATCGATATTTTTTTCAGCAGCCTGATCAACAAGTTTTTCTGTTTTCTCAGTGACAACCGGGTCAAGGCTTTCCGGAAGAGGTGCCTCGTTTCCCTGATCAACATAGCGGTCTGTTTTTAATTGATTATATAGGAAAAATAGCATCACCAGAAATAAAATAATGATGATCCATGCTGTGATATCTTTGCGGTTTCGTTTCAAAATTTACGGGCTCCTTGCGAATAGATTTCGTTATCATTATAACATCCTGGATTACTGACCAGTTAAAAAAATAACACCTCTCTATAACTATAATCGAACGAAATCGGTAAAGAGGGGCATGATTTCGGAAAATAATTGTCTTGAAGTTCCTGATTTCTAAATATAAGATTAACTCATGGGAGGGGTTTTATGGTGACTGTACTGATTGTCAGTCTGATTGGTTATCTGTCTGGCTGCATTCATGGCTCACAGGTAGTCGGGAAATATAAAAAAATGGATATTAAAAATACTGGCGTGAAAAACTCCGGAGCTTCTAACACAACGATATTACTGGGGTGGAAGTACGGCATTCTTGTTGCACTTATTGATATTTTTAAAGCAACATTATCGATATTGATGGTGTTATACTTATTAGAAGGTCAGGGTATAACTGGAGCGGCACAAACTTTATTGGTGTACATCAATGCATTATTTATTATTGTTGGGCATAATCACCCGGTCACTATGAAATTCAGCGGTGGTAAAGGAACGGCATCATTGATTGGTGTACTGCTTGCTATTGACTGGAAGATAGCGGTCATCGGAATTGCCATTCTGCTTTTATTCACATTGGCAACTGATTATCTTGTCGTCGGCGTTCTTTTCATGTATGTCTCCTTTCTGGTAACGACTTATCTGTCCTTTGGAATCGAACCAACAATGGTTGTTGTGCTATTATCGGTTATGAGTATTATGAAACATATGGAGAATTATAAACGTATCCTTAATAAGGAAGAGACAACGATATCAAGTATGTTTCGAAAAGAGACATAGAAGTGGAGGACAGCGATGCTAGACATTATCGTTTGGATTATTATTATTGCACTCTTTATCGCAAGTTTTGCAGGTGTTATTTTTCCGATTATTCCATCTCCGCTGGTGCTTTGGGTTGGTTTCCTGCTTTATCATTTTGTGATAAATGCGGATGAACTGACCTGGTTTTTCTGGATTGCTATGGCTGTATTGACTATTATACTGATTGTATCGGATGTCATTGCCAATAGCTATTTTGTGAAAAAATACGGCGGCAGTAAATGGGGCGAGCGCGGCGCTGCTATTGCTGTTATTATCGGATCATTTATCATACCGCCATTCGGCATCCTGATTATTCCGTTTGTCACAGTATTTCTGATTGAGTTGATGCAGGAAAGAACAATTCAGGAGGCTGTCCGCGCGTCCATTGGATCATTAATCGGATTCCTTGGCGGAGCGTTAGCAAAAGTCGTCATTCAATTGGCGATGGTTATGTGGTTTCTTATCGTTATCTTATTTTAACAGCAGAAAGGATTTTGCAGTATGAATCTACCATCACGTGCTATTACAATTGCCGGATCTGCAGCAGGGGGAAGCGCTGGTATCCAGGCGGATCTGAAAACATTTCAGGAATTGGATGTTTACGGAATGAGTGTGGTGACAGCGATCGTTGCCCGTCATCCTGAAACAGATAAAAATGTGCACCTGCAGACGATAGAAGCAATAGAAGCACAATTTGCCACAGCGATGAAACAGGTTGGCGCTGACGCACTCAAAACTGGCATGCTATTTTCCAAGGAGATTATTGAAAAAGCTGCGGATCTGATTGCCGGCTCAGATAAGAAAACGGTGGTAGTTGATCCGGTCATGGTCGGAAAACTTGATTCGAAGCTGCTTGCGGACGATGCGATCGATGTACTGAGGAAGCGGCTGGTTCCACTGGCTGATGTGATTACACCGAATGTGCCTGAAGCATCGTATCTATTGAATGGACGTGACGTGAAAACGGTAGAAGATATGAAAAAGGCAGCAGTTGACCTGCATGAACTTGGACCGCAATACGTTTTGGTAAAAGGCGGCAGATTGAAAGGCGAAGCGGTAGACGTTTTGTACGACGGCGAAACACTGACGGCATTTGAAGCACCACGGGTCGACACAGAAAATACAAGCGGAGCAGGCTGTACGTATTCGGCAGCGATCACTTCCTATATGACAAAAGGGTATTCGATGCTGGAAGCGGTTCGTCTGTCAAAAAGCTTCGTCACAACGGCAATTGAATATGGTTTTACCTATACCGATATGGTTGGTCCAACGTATCACGCGGCAGAGCGCATGAAAGGTGAAGCGCATAAGATTAAAGTAGAAAAGCTCTAATTGAGTAGATATTCAAAGAGGAGTGGGATGAATGGGGAAACGAGCGCTGATCAATGTGGATTATACGGTTGATTTTGTAGCAGATGAAGGGAAACTGACATGCGGCAAACCGGGACAGGCTATCGAGGATAATATCGTATCCATCACTAAGGATTTTATCGCTGCAGATGACTTTGTCGTTTTTGCGATTGATGCCCATGAAACGGGGGACAACTTTCACCCGGAAACAGCGCTTTTTCCGCCGCACAATATCATTGGAACACAAGGCCAGGAACTGTATGGTTCGTTAGCATCGGTCTATGCGGAAAATAAGGATAAGAGCAGTGTCCATTACTTTGATAAAACACGCTACAGTGCTTTTGCCGGTACTGATCTGGAAATTAAACTGCGTGAACGTGGTATTGACGAAATCCATCTTGTTGGCGTCTGCACCGATATTTGCGTGCTGCATACCGCTGTCGATGCCTATAACAAAGGATTCAGCATTGTTGTGCATCAGGATGCGGTTGCCAGTTTTAACGCAGCAGGACATGAGTGGGCGCTCGGTCATTTTAAAGAGACACTTGGAGCAAAATTAGTATAACTGCTGAGGAAAAGCCAGGGCGATTTCGGTGCTGGCTTTTCCGACTGATAAATTTCATGAATCGAACAAAGGGGGATGCGAAATGGCCGATATATTCAAAAAGGATACATTTGATGATTATAGAGTCAGAAAGACTGCAGCAGATGATGCAGATACGGTTGTCCGGACATTACAGGATGCAGCCGGCTGGCTGAATGATAAAGGTATTCATCAGTGGGACTTTTATCTGACAGATGAGGCAGTATCAGAAGTAAAAGAAGCGATTGAGGCGGGGACGACTTATCTGGTGACGGACAGAGACGATCATCCCGTTGCAACATTTAACCTTTCACAGAGCCAAAATGAACTTGATGCCAGTCTGTGGGGAGATCGTGGTGATGATGCCCTTTATCTGCACAGGCTGGCCATTGATAAAAACTATCGCCATCAGCAGATTGGGAGAAGGCTTCTATCATGGATACAGGAAAATAGTAAAACCGAAAGTGATGTGCTCCGCTTGGATTGTGTAGCGGACAATCCCGGGTTAAATCAATTTTATGAGAATGCGGGATTCAGCTTTTCCGGTTTTGCCGAAGCAATGGACATTCAGTTTTCCAAGTATGAAAAGCAGTTGGATGATTGATCTGGGTCAGCTGTAAATAATCATTCGACTTTATATAAGAATGCAAATCGGGCAGCAGCTGTTATTTTCATCGGTCTCCGGACTGAGTTTACGGCTCGGGCTTGACTTTAACCGCTCATCCATTTATATTTAAAAATACAATAGATGAAACGCTGATGAGGATTAGTATAGTTTGGCCGTCTTTGACAGAGAGGAAATGGCTGGTGGGAATTTCCAAAGACAGAAACTTGAACCTGCCTCTGAGTTCGCCGCCGGAAGGTTTTTGCCGGAAAATGTGCGCGGTTTTACACCGTTATGATATCAAGTGTGCAGTCTGTTCGAACGGCTGCAAACAAGGGTGGTACCACCACAGACCTCGGTCCCTTTTCAGGACGGAGGATTTTTTAATAAGGAAAGTTCTTCCATATATTTTATAAGGAGTGTTTTAATTTGGGTAAAAACAAGCAATACGTTGAAAAAATCACTGCCATGGAGGACGATTTCGCGCAATGGTACACGGACGTGGTCAAACAGGCGGAATTGGTTGATTACGGAACTGTCCGCGGAACGATGATTATCAAGCCATATGGTTTTGCCATCTGGGAAAATATCCGTGATGAACTGGACAAGCAGTTTAAGGAAACAGGCCATTCGAATGTGTACTTCCCATTGTTCATCCCGGAAAGTATGCTGCAAAAGGAAAAGGACCACATTGAAGGCTTTGCGCCCGAAGTTGCCTGGGTGACCCATGGCGGGGAGGAAGAGCTGACGGAGCGGATCTGTGTCCGGCCGACATCTGAGGTCCTGTTCGGTGAGTATTATTCGAAAAACATTCATTCCTACCGTGATTTGCCAAAGCTGTATAACCAGTGGAGTAACGTTGTCCGCTGGGAAAAAACAACCCGGCCATTCCTGCGTTCGCTGGAATTTTTGTGGCAGGAGGGGCACACATCTCATGCAACACGTGAAGATGCTGAAGCGGAGACAAATCAGATGCTGGAAATCTATGCCGATGTTTGTGAAAATTACTTGGCAATTCCGGTCTTGCGTGGGAAAAAGACTGAGAGCGAAAAATTTGCCGGAGCTCATTACACCCTAACGATTGAAAGTCTGATGCACGATGGCAAAGCATTGCAATCGGGTACATCGCATTACTTGGGAACAGGCTTTGCGGAGGCATTTGATATTCTTTATCTGGATGAGAATGGTGAGCAAAAACCGGTCCATCAGACCTCATGGGGCATGTCCACTCGGATTATGGGGGCATTGATCATGGTACACGGTGATAATCGCGGTTTGGTGATCCCGCCTCGGATTGCGCCGACACAGGCAATGATCGTTCCGGTCGCCCAGCATAAAGAAGGCGTTTTGGATAAGGCGTATGATCTGCGTGACCGCCTGCAGAATCTTGTCCGAGTTGATATTGACGGTAGTGATAAAAAACCCGGTTGGAAATTCAATGAATATGAGATGAAAGGGGTCCCTGTCCGGATTGAAATGGGCCCTAAAGATATTGAAAATGAGCAAGTGGTGCTTGTCCGTCGCGACACCGGCAATAAAGAATTTTTGCCACTGGCTGAACTGGAGGAACGGCTCCCCGCTCTGCTTGAAGAAGTGCAACAGAACTTGTATGACGGAGCTCTGGCACACCTTGAAGAAACAACGACAACTGCCGTGGATATGGACCAGTTCAAACAGGCATTGGATGAAACACCAGGGTTTATCAAGGCCATGTGGTGCGGTGATGAAGCATGCGAAGAGAAAATTAAAGAAGAAACATCTGCCACATCCCGGTGTATACCGTTTGAACAGGAGACGGTTTCGGATTCCTGCGTTTGCTGCGGCAGAGAGGCTAAAGAGATGGTATATTGGGCACGAGCATATTAAAACAAAAAGTCTGGCGCTGCTGACAGCCGCCCGATTTTTTGTTCCCGAAAGTGAAAACATCAGCCCGAAAACAACAAACGAGCCGCCCCGTCAAATGGCGGGACAGCTCTGTCAGGTTTGCAGCACCTTTTCAATATCCTGCTCAACACTTTCTGGTTTTGTCTGTGGTGCGTAGCGGTTGATGACATTCCCGTTTCGATCAACCAGGAATTTGGTGAAGTTCCATTTTATCTGTCTGGTTACAACGCCTTTTGCTTGTTCGGTTAAATAAACAAATAAAGGATGCGCATTTTCTCCTTTAACATCAATCTTGCTGAACATTGGGAAAGACACCCCGTAATTTCTTCTGCAAAAGGTAGCTATTTCGCCGTCTGAACCTGGATCTTGACTGTTGAACTGGTTACATGGGAATCCAAGTATCGTCAGTCCCTTATCTTTATATGTATCATAAAGCTTTTCCAGACCGTCAAATTGCGGTGTGAACCCGCATTCACTGGCTGTATTGACAATTAATAGCACATTTCCCTTATATTCATTCAGCGATTTTTCTTCTCCATCTATCGTTTTTGCGGAGAAATCATAAACACTAATTGAAATCGCCCTCCTTTTTTGGCAGTTAAGAAAGTATAAATACTTTCTTACTGCATAAGTGCAACTTAGGCTTTCAACCATTAAAGCTTGGCGATAAGCCAAGCTTTCTAATAAAGAATAACAACATTACCCAATTATTGTCAAAAAATTGAATCAACAATAATGGAACTTTTTAGTGATCGGGGATGTAGCAGCAGTCCGTAATACTGAAGTATCTGCTAGAGTTCATAAGGCCACAGAGAAACAGGACGCTATATTCAAAACAACAAAAAAGAACCGGCTGAATGTTGCCGATTCCTTTCTATATATTCATTAAGCTTCCTGTTTTGCTTGATTTTCTTCTTCAATAATCGCAAGTTTGCGGTCGATTTCTTCCTGGGATAAGTTGTGTTCCCGGACATACAGGTTGTCACGGCTGACCCGGCATTCATGCGTGCAGCCGCGCATATATTTATGCTCGTTTTCTTCCGAGCAGATGATTTGTTTGTTACATGACGGGTTAGCACAGTTCACATAACGCTCACAAGGTTTTCCATCAAAATAATCTCGTCCAACAACGACGTGTTCTTTTTGATTGATTGGAACTGAGATGCGCTGATCGAAGACGTAACATTTGCCATCCCAGAGTTCACCTTGTACTTCCGGGTCTTTCCCGTACGTAACGATCCCGCCATCAAGCTGACCAACGTCTCCAATACCTTCATCCATCAGCCAGCCGGAAAATTTTTCACAGCGGATGCCACCAGTGCAATAGGTCAGTACTTTTTTATCCTTCAGCTGATCTTTATTTTCGCGGATCCAGTCAGGCAGCTCGCGAAAAGCCTCAATATCCGGCCGGATCGCACCACGAAAGTGTCCGAGATCATATTCATAATCATTACGGGCATCCAGGATAACCGTTTCCTCATCCTGCATCGCCTCATAAAATTCTTTCGGCGAGAGGAACTTTGCTGTGTTTTCCATTGGGTTGATATCTTCGTCCTCAGTTAGCTTCAAGCTAACAATTTCCGGACGGTGCCGCACGTGCATTTTTTTGAAAGCATGTCGGTCGTGGTTATCAATTTTGAAGGTCATATTAGCAAAGCGCGGATCCTGATGCATGGCCTTCATATATTTTTCGGTCTGTTCGACTGTACCGGAAACTGTCCCGTTCAGTCCTTCATGTGCTATAAGAATCCGTCCCTTGAGCCCAAGCTCCTGGCAGAATTCAAGGTGCTTTTCTGAAAACAACACCGGGTCATCGATCGGAACGAATTTATAATAAAGCAGCACCTGATATTCCTGTTGATTTTCCATTTCGATACCACCTACCATTTATATTTGCAAGATACAAATGCAGTGGATAACTTATTATAATCTTGCAGAAGAATATTTTATCATGTTTTTATTTGTATTGCCAGGGTTGGCGATTCATCGGGATAATTTAAAATAAATTTATTTCCTCAACCACTTGCGTTTTGCTCCAAAAAGGAGTAAAGTAAGGATTAAGCAAATGAAATTGAAATTAGTAATACTTTACGATCTCTTTAACAAGTGGTGTAAAAGTATTTATGGTTCAATTACTTTGCACATATTTGTATAAGGAGGTCGTTTAATATGATGACTGGTACAGTAAAATGGTTCAACGCTGAAAAAGGCTTCGGTTTCATTGAGCGCGAAGAGGGAGACGATGTATTCGTTCACTTCTCAGCAATCAATGCTGAAGGTTTCAAAACGCTTGAAGATGGTCAAAACGTTGAATTCGAAATCGTTGAAGGCAACCGCGGACCACAGGCTGCTAACGTTACAGCCGTTTAATTGATTATGATCTAAAAAGGTTTATCTCATTTGTGAGGTAAACCTTTTTTTGTTTAGGAGGGATGTTGCATGCCAAAAGAGTTCGACTGGCATCACGAAGCAGAAAAGCAATGGGATGATCGTGCGGAATTCTGGAGTGCGCGGAGCATGGAAATGTGGGACTCCGGCAGCAGAAAAGATATCGTGCCGTTTATCCAAAGGCAGCTGGAACAAGACAGCAAGATTCTAGACGTCGGGTGCGGTGACGGATATGGATCGTATAAATTGCACAAGTTAGGCTATCATGTGACAGGTGTGGATATTTCCGGTGAGATGATCAGGCGTGCCAGCGAAAAAACGGAACAAGCAGCGATTTCTTTTCGGCAGGGCGATATCACCCGCCTGCCGATTGACGATAAAAGCCAGGACGCGATAATGGCGATCAATGTCCTTGAATGGACTGAAACCCCTGTAAAAGCACTGAATGAACTTGGCCGCGTTCTGAAAAAAGACGGTTTGTTTGTTGCCGGAATCCTCGGACCGACAGCGGGACCGCGGATGAATAGCTATCCCAGGCTTCATGGCGAAAACGCCATATGTAATACGGTCATGCCGTGGGAATTCCAGCAGCTTGCTCAGGAAAATGACTTAATGTATGAAGATGGGTTTGGTATATATAAAAAAGGCGTTCATGAACGTCATTATAAAGGACTGGCACTTGACCTCCAGCAGGCGCTGACATTCATGTGGGTCTTTATGATGCGAAAGGTGTGAGAAAAATATGGATAAAAGTGAATTTGAACAAAAGGTAATTGAAAGCTATCAAAAGGATGAAAAAATGATGATCCTCGTTTACGCACAGTGGTGCATCAATAACAGTCTTGATCCGGAAGCGTTATATGAGCGTGCGTATCCCGGGCAGTTGCATAATCAGGCTTTGAGAGATGCGCTTGAATTAACGGTCCCCAAGCAGGAATCGGAAGACATACCCGATCAGACGGTGCTAAACGTCCTTCAGCTATTCGGCAATAATGACCTGGCGTTTGTGGTCAGGGAGCAAATCGGTAATGAACAGAGAAAGGATAATGATAGTAACCATAAGGGAGCAGACAACTGATGGATTGGTACATAAAGTCATTTCAGGAACTGACGAATGAAGATCTATACGCAATTTTGAAACTACGGGTTGATATTTTTGTCGTGGAACAGGAATGTGCATACCCAGAACTCGATGACTATGACCAGCAGGGTATTCATTACTTTTTAAAGGACAATAATGAAATAGTCAGTAATGTCCGGATTTTACCCAGGAATACCATTTTTGAAGAGCCATCCATTGGCAGGGTTGCGGTCGCAGAAAGTTATCGAGGTCGCGGTTATGCCAGTGAGATGATGCAAAAAGCCGTTGAGCTTGTTTCCCATCAATGGGATGAGTCAATAATTAAAATTGAAGCTCAAGAACATTTAAAGTATTTTTATTCAGAGCTCGGGTTCCGGCAAGTTTCCGAACCCTACCTAGACGATGGTATTCGACATGTTGACATGATATGGAAGCGAAATTAAAGTATCATTCACTTATATCGACACATAGTATGGTTAGCGATTCATTTTATAAAATGGAGGCTGACGCTATGATTACAAATGATCAGCTTAAACAATGCAAAAACATGCTGCTGGAGCGGCAAAATACGCTAATCAGTCAGGTGCAGGATCACTTTGGAACCTCGCTTGAAATGACAAAACAATCAATGGATGAATTATCCAATTATGATAATCATCCCGGTGACACGGGAACCGAAATGTTTGAGCGCGAAAAGGATATCGCGCTGAATGAACATGCGGAAAATGAACTGCAGGATATCAATGCAGCTCTGCATGCAATTGCGGATGGCACCTATGGCATCTGTAGCGAGTGCGGGAGAGATATACCGTTTGAGCGGCTGGAGGCTATTCCAACGGCCGACCGCTGTTTTGAACACGCTGAAGATCTGGATAATCATGCTAAGGATGACCGGCCAGTTGAGGAAGGTGTTTTCAGTCCAAATATCAACCCCGATGAAATAACCGTGGAGGAACAAACGGGTTACGACGCAGAAGATGCATGGCAGGAAGTCAGCCGCTACGGTACGTCGGAAACAGCGTCGGATTTTTACGGCGATCGTGACGATTATGATGAAATGTATCCGAACAGTGATGAGAATGTCGGGAGTGTCACGGATGAGGAAAGCTTTCTGGCAGCTGACCAGGACGGGAATTTCACTGGTGTTACACCAAATCATAATAAATACGAGGAATAGTTTGATCTGTTCAGGGTGTGAAACCATATGATCTCCGTGTTCGTATAGCATCATAAGGAGATGATATAAATGGAAGAGAACCGCGGATGTATTAAATGTGGCAGCACAGACGCAGAGCAGAAAGATGTATCCATGACCGGGACAGGCCTATCCAAAATGTTTGATGTGCAAAGTAATCAATTTACCGTTGTTTCGTGCAAAAACTGCGGGTACTCGGAATTCTACAATAAGAAGAGCTCATCCGGAAGCAACATTTTTGATTTCTTTTTTGGCTAAAACTCTTCCCTCATAAAGGCTAGAAACCTTGGCGATAAGCTAAGGTTTCTAGCCTTAAATACTTTGTCCAAGCCTCTCATTAACATGCCGCTTTAATACCCGCCAAACATCGTATCCATCATGCTCCCAAGAATTGAACTCAGGAACGCCTGTGAGAAAAAGGCAAATGCCATGATGACGATTATGTATAGGCCCAACAGTACATAAACTCGGTCAAACCCTTCTGATGGCTGTTCCAGTAAGATGAATGTAGGAGCTAATAATAATAATCCCAGAATACTTACCGGGATAAGGATCCCAGCGAGTGCTGACAGTCCGATGAATGAAAAAATCAGGCCAGCGGCATATAAAAGCAGGAACGGAATTAAATAAGCACCGTATTTGGCTATAATGCCACGGAAGGTGACAGCCTGAACAGCCAGTTTCGCGCCGGCAAATGTCAGCCCTGCGATTAGGATCTGCAGTAATATAAAGGTGATTAATGGCAAGACAAAACTGTCAAACAGTGAAACATTGCTAAAAAAACCTGCAGGGATGGCAGTGAGTACAAAATGATAGCTCACCGACAACAATAAAGAAAATATCAGAATAGTTATAATGCCTGAGATCGTGTCTGAGTGATTTGCCTTTTTTGCTTCACTTGGATTTTTCATGAGCGTGATAAAAAAGTGTCCAAAATTGATGGCATCGCTTTTTAATTTTTCTGTGAATTCATTAGAGGAATCTGACGTTTCACTGTCTTGTTCAGAATCATTATTCACTATAACGTTACTGTCTTCCTGATGTGGAATGGTTTCCTCAGTATCTTCTTGTTCCGAAACCAGCTGGGCACCGCAATTGGTGCAGAATTTACCTTCCTCCGAATACTGACCGCACGAAGGACACTGCATAACATCACTTCCTTTTCAATTTCTTAATTAAAGTATAATGGCTTTTGTTAAAATCTGAAAGAGTATCGCTTCTATTACCCGTTATATTCGGCCTAAACCAGACAAAAAACCTGCTACTAATAATAGCAGGTTTTTTGCAGGGGGGGAGTTATTTCTGCTCAATCTCTAACCGGCAACAAGCTCCTTACTTCAAGGTTTTTAAGCAGGGGGCACAGCTGCCAGTAAGTTCATTAACAATCTATGGGGCGAGACCCTGCTGAGAAGCAGCATAATTTACTGTTGGGATTCGCGCTCTACCAGTTCAAGGGATACGGTCTGTTTTTCGCCGTCCCGATAAATTTCAAGTTCGACTGATTCGCCGATTTCTGCTTCTTTATATAGATACTCACGCAAATCTACCAGTGAGGCGATCTCATTGCCATTAATCTTCGTTATCACATCAAACTGCTGCAGGTTCGCATTGTCTGCAGGTGATCCTGTTTCAACCTGTGCAACAACCATACCGCCTTCTACATCTTCAGGAAGCTGCACCTGATCACGATATTGTTGCGGAACCTGGTTAACGGATGCTGTACTGATGCCGATGTATGGACGGGCGACTGATTCATCATTTTCAAGCTGCTTCATGATTGGCAGCGCCGTGTCGATCGGAATGGCAAATCCAATGCCTTCAACGGCAGTCTGGGCGATTTTCATCGAGTTGATGCCAATGACTTTACCGTCGGAGTTGACTAGCGCACCGCCGCTATTTCCGGGGTTAATGGCTGCGTCGGTCTGAATGACTTCTGTTACCCAGTCGGGCTGTCTATCACCGTTAGTATCCATACTGACGGAACGGTCCAGACCGCTGACAATTCCTTTCGTCAGCGTATTAGCAAATTCCATTCCAAGTGGGTTTCCAATCGCAATGACTGATTCACCGACTTTTAAATCGCTGGAAGACCCAAGATTGGCGACGGTATCTACTTTAGAGCCATCAACTTTCAGGACAGCAAGATCACTCAGCTCATCCGTTCCCATCACTTCTGCATTGATATGTTCTTTATCATTAAGAACTACTTGGACTTCTTGAGCGCCATCGACGACATGGTGGTTTGTAACCACATAGGCGCTGCCGTTCTCTTTTTTATAAATAATACCTGATCCTGTTCCGGATTTCTCGCTTTGTTCCCAGATGCTCTGCTGGTTCATTCGGGTGACGCCGACTACTGCCTTGGATGCCTCATCCATGGTTGAAGCGACATTAGCACTGTCTGAAGCAATCGTTTCTGTTACTTCAGGCGTTTCGGATGATTGGTTATTTTCGCTCGATCCATCATCAGAGCTGGTATTGTTGTCAATGTTTGGTATAATATTCGTTGTAAATAACAGGACGACGATAATAGCTGATATCAATCCGCCGGCGAGCCCGCTCAGTAAATTGCCGGATTTTTTTCGCTTTGGTTTCCCGGTCTTGCTCGTTTTTGTATTCTGCCGGGCTGTTTGAGCAATACCACTGTTCGTTTCCGGTTCTGTACTCTCTGCCGTTTCTTGCTCGAAATACTCTCGGTTATCATCGTTCATATTTTCATTATCACGATAGTTATTATTGTAATGCATGAATATCTCACCTCTTTGCGTTATGATGATTACAAGTTTCATTATAGCCATAACATTTGGTACTATTTTGGTAAGAATATGGCAAAAATGTGTAATTTCAGTCATGGTATTCCCGTTTCTAAGCTCAGCCAATCATATAAATCAATTGATGGAGGAAACATTTATGACCAATCATATTGGTGTCGTGGAAGATGATACGAATATCCAAAATATTGTCTCGGCGTATTTAAAAAAAGAAGGCTTTGATATAACCGTTATGGAATCTGCTGAAAAGGCATGGGAGCTTTGGGAGACACAGCCGCCGAATATGTGGGTACTGGATATTATGCTGCCTGGAATGGATGGTTATGAATTTTGTAAAAAAATTCGGCAGGAAAGTGATGTACCGATTATTATTATTTCCGCAAAAGACGATGAAGTGGACAAGATTGTTGGACTCGAATTGGGCGGAGATGACTACTTAACCAAACCATTCAGCCCCAGGGAGCTCATAGCCCGTGTTAAGCGTGTGCTCAAGCGTAGTCAGCCGACAACACATGATGATCACTCACCTCAGCACAAAATTAAAGCAGGTGAACTATTAATTCATGAAAATGACCGGCGAATTTTTTGGCACGGGGAGGAAGAAGATATCACAACAAAGGAGTTTGATATGCTCCTGCTGCTAGCCAAAAATATTAACAGAGCATTTTCCCGGGAGGAACTTCTCATCAAAATCTGGGGCGAAGACTATTTTGGCAGTGACCGTGCTGTTGACGATCTTGTTAAACGGCTTCGTAAAAAATTGACCGATATTCCACTGGAGACAGTATGGGGATATGGATATCGGCTGCGCGATGAAGAGGAATAACGATGAAACTTCAATCCCAATTAAATATAGCATTTATTTCCCTTTTGCTGGTGATTCTGGCTGTAACGGGGTATGTCATTTATTCGATGATTCTTGGAATGCTCATAAACACTGAAAAAACGGAATTGCAACAAAAGGGTGAATTGCTTGTTGATGTGTTGAATGAACAATACCAGTCACAGGGAGGCATTCAGGATTTTGGCGGCTTTTTGCAGGATCAGAACCTTCAGCTGTTTCTGTATGATCGCAGCCGGGATCAGGTGTTGATGTCAACGATGCCGCAGCAGTATGTCAGAGGATTTTCAGCCAATAATTATTTTGCGGAAACTCAAGAGGATTTATGGGAAGCGGGGGACAGTAAATTTGTCACCTCACGAATTTTGATTTATCCGGAACAGACTGAGCTGGAACTGGTTTTGCTGACGCCGTTAACTGATCTGCAGTCAGTGCAGCAGGATTTCTTCAGACGGATGATGCTCGTCTTCTTCATTGGAATTCTGGCAGCAGTTCCAATAAGTTATCTGCTGACAAATAAATTGGTGACGCCGTTGACTAAATTAAAAAAACAACTGAAAAAAATTGAAAAACGGCAATTTGATCAAATAGAACGCGTGAAGGCAACGGGTGAAATTAAAGAGGTTGAACAAAGTGTATATGATATGGCGACAGAGCTTAACCGGTATATGAAATCACAGCAGGCGTTTTTCCAGAATGCCAGTCATGAACTAAAAACACCGCTCATGACGATCCAAGGCTATGCGGAGGGAATTCGTGATAATGTTTTTGGGGAGGAAGATAAGGAAAAAGGTCTGGAGATGATGGTTACAGAAGTTAATCGTCTAAAAACAATTATTAACGAAATGATTTTGCTTGCCAAACTGGATAGTGAACAGACGGAATACCAGTCCGAGCGGATTGATGCTTCCGAGCTGGTTAGCCAGGTGCTGGACCGGGCATTCCCGCTGGTCCGCGAAAAGGGACTCGAGCTGAACCATACCGTGGATAAGAATAGTGTCTTTTTCGCCGATCAGGACAAGCTGCTGCGTGCCTTATTAAATATTACCGTCAATGCTGTCAGACATGCCAAATCACGTGTGGCGATCACCGTGGAAAATAAGACGATTATGATTGAAGATGATGGGGATGGTGTATCAGAGGATCTTATTCCGCATATATTCCATCGGTTCGTAAAAGGTAAGACTGGTGAGACCGGGCTGGGACTGGCCATCGCCCGGGCGATTGTCGAGCAATCAGGCGGGAAGATTATGGTGAGAGATTCCACGCTTGGCGGCGCTAAGTTTATGATTGTTTTTCAAGAGTGAACTTCTATGTTACAATTGTATGGTTTGAGCCATCCTTAACGAATAGAGGAGCGTACGTTTATGCAATTAAGAGAAGATATCCGCAACATAGCAATTATCGCCCATGTTGACCATGGCAAGACAACACTTGTTGATCAAATGCTGAAGTATTCGGGTACATTCCGGGAAAATGAACAGGTGGATGACCGCGCCATGGACACGAACGATATTGAGCGTGAACGCGGAATAACAATTTTGTCGAAAAACACGGCAATTAAATATAATGACACTGCAATTAATATTCTCGATACACCGGGCCACGCCGACTTTGGCGGTGAAGTGGAGCGTATCATGAAAATGGTCGACGGTGTTCTGCTTGTAGTTGATGCTTATGAGGGCTGTATGCCGCAAACACGATTTGTATTGAAAAAAGCGCTGGACCAGAAGCTGACACCGATTGTTGTGTTAAATAAAATCGACCGTCCCAATGCTCGTCCGAATGCCGTGATTGATGAAGTTCTGGATTTATTTATTGAGCTGGGTGCAGATGATGAACAGCTCGAATTTCCGGTCATCTATGCCTCCGCATTGAACGGAACTTCAGGCGAGGAGCCTGATGAACAGACGGAAACAATGGATCCGGTGTTCACAACGATATTGGATCACATTCCTGCACCGCCGGACACATCAGATGACCCATTGCAGTTCCAGATCACCCTTTTGGATTATAATGATTATTTGGGCCGAATTGGTGTCGGACGTGTTGTTCGCGGCCGAATCAGTGTCGGACAGCAGGTTGTTGTTCTAAAAAAAGACGGCTCGCAAAAATCGTTCCGCATCAGTAAATTATTTGGATTTATCGGTCTGAAACGCGTTGAAATCCAGGAGGCAAAAGCCGGTGATATCGTGGCAATTGCCGGTATGGATGATATTAATGTAGGCGAAACAATCTGCCCGCAAGATCACCCTGAAGGGCTGCCATGGCTCCGCATTGACGAGCCAACACTGCAGATGACCTTTTTGACAAATAACAGTCCTTTTGCCGGACGTGAAGGCAGCTATATCACATCAAGACAGATTGAAGAGCGTTTAATGAAACAGCTCGAAACTGACGTCAGTCTGCGTGTCGAGCCAACCGATTCACCTGATGCCTGGACCGTTTCAGGACGCGGTGAACTGCATCTTTCAATTTTAATTGAAAACATGCGGCGTGAAGGCTTTGAATTGCAATTATCCAAGCCGCAAGTTATCATTAAAGAAATTGATGGTGTTAAATGTGAACCGGTTGAACATGTGCAAATCGATGTTCCGGAAGATTATACTGGCCCGGTCATGGAATCACTTGGCGAACGCAAAGGTGAAATGATCGATATGGTCAACCAGGGGAATGGCCAGGTACGTATTGAATTTAAAGTACCTTCACGCGGTATGATTGGTTATGCAACAGAGTTCATGTCATTGACACGGGGCTATGGCATCCTGAACCATACCTTTGATTCATATGAGCCGCTTACAAAAGGTCAAGTTGGCGGAAGACGTGAGGGTGTGCTTGTTTCTCTGGAAAACGGAAAAGCATCGACTTACGGCATTATGCAGCTTGAAGACCGGGGGATGATTTTTGTGGAGCCGGGAACCGAGGTTTATGCCGGTATGATTGTTGGAGAGCACAGCCGTGAAAATGATTTAACTGTCAATATCACCAAAGAAAAACACCTGACAAACGTCCGGTCTTCAACTAAAGACCAGACAGCAACCATCAGAAAAACACGTGATATGTCCCTTGAAGAAGCGATTCAATACTTGAACAATGATGAATATTGCGAAGTGACTCCGGAAACAGTCCGGCTTCGTAAAAAGATATTAAACCATAGTGAACGTGAAAAAGCAGCTAAAAAAGCAAAATTAGGCTGATAAAAGGAACCGGCAATGGCAGTTAATGCTGTTGCCGGGTTTTTTTGCTGCGATTGTTGCCCGGATATCGTCAGATGAGCGTGGATATCAACAGAAGGCAGAAAATATCGACAGAAGAGAGCGGGTATCAACAGAAGGCAGAAAATATCGACAGAAGAGAGCGGGTATCAACAGAAGGCAGAAAGTATCGACAGAAGAGAGCGGGTATCAACAGAAGGCAGAAAATATCGACAGAAGAAAGCGAATATCAACAGAAGAGGCAAAATATTAGCAGAACAAGAGAATTATCACCAGAAGAACAGCAATAGCTTCAGAAATGACTCTCTAATTAATACTGACAGACGCGGTAATCCTGCTGACACTGTATATCCAGTGAAAATTATTTTAAAGGTAAAAACTGCTTTGCATCGATTTGCAAAGCAGTTTTTTATTGGCTTTCCATGCCGCTGATTCAAGAAGCAGAACATCAAAATGTGTAAGCCCTTGCATAACATGGCTATACAAGTTATACTAAATATTGAATTTGTATAGACAAGTTGTAATTTTTATGTCATATCAGGGAGGTAAATCCTGTGTCAACTGAAGAAATAATCATCTATTCACCGGTCAGCGGTGAAGTTAGGCAATTGAAGGAAGTGCCCGATCCGACATTTTCACAAAAAATGATGGGTGATGGGCTGGCAGTTGAACCGAGTGAAGGAAAAGTTGTGGCACCGATAAACGGTGAGGTGGTGCAACTATTTCCGACAAAGCACGCTGTCGGAATACAGGGTGACTCGGGAATTGAAATCCTTATCCATATTGGTCTCGATACAGTCAATATGGACGGTGAGGGATTTGAGGCTTCCGTCGGCCAGGGTGATTATGTAAAAGCCGGGGATACACTGATTACATTTGATAAAAACCTTGTTCTAGAAAAGGCACAAGGTGCTGTAACACCGGTTATCATCACCAATGGAAACGAAGTGGAAACCCTAGAGAAGACGGGCGACAATACCGTTGAAGCTGGTTCATCCGTACTGCTTAAAGCGTCCATGAAAGGTGAGCAGGAACCAGATACACCGGCTGTATCAGCAGGAGAATACCGAAACGAAGCAAAGGATATTGTTGCTGCATTGGGCGGTGAGGATAATATCAGTGTTGCAACCCATTGCGTGACAAGGCTGCGTTTTGCATTAAACGATCAGGATCAAGTTGATGATAACAGACTGGAAAATATGGATATTGTCAAGGGCTCATTTTTGGCAAACGGACAATTTCAGGTTGTCATTGGACAGGGAACTGTTGATAAAGTATATGCAGCAATGGTCAACGAAACAGGTATAGGTGAAGCTACCAAAGAGGATGTCAAAGCGGCCATTGGTAAAAAGCAAAATTGGCTTCAGCGCGGGATCAAGGTGCTCGCGGATATCTTCATTCCGATACTGCCCGCTATCGTAACAGCCGGTCTTTTGATGGGTATTAATAACATACTCGCAAATCCGGGTATTTTCTACGATGAGCAGTCGGTTATCGAAGTGCATCAGCAGTGGGCCGGTGTTGCCGATATGATTAATGTCATCGCCAATACTGCTTTCACATTTTTACCGGCGTTAATTGGTTGGTCTGCGGTGAAGAGGTTTGGCGGAAATGAGCTGCTGGGTGTTGTGCTTGGCCTGATTATGGTTCACCCGGACTTATTGAATGCCTGGTCATACGGTGACGCATTGAAAGAGGGGGAAATCCCGACTTGGAATCTGTTCGGCTGGGAAATTGACAAGATAGGTTATCAGGGGCAAGTGCTCCCTGTATTATTCGCGTCATGGATTATGGCAAAAATTGAATTGTTCCTGAAAAAACGTGTAATGGATTCACTGCAGCTGCTGGTCGTGGCACCAGTTGCACTTCTATTGGCCGGATTTTTGACATTTATTATTATTGGTCCGATCACCTTCACAATTGGAACGTGGATTACAGATGGTCTTGTTGCACTGTTTGATCAATTCGCCATTTTGGGCGGACTGGTTTACGGAGCAATTTATGGACCGCTCGTTATCACCGGTATGCACCATACATTCCTTGCAGTGGATCTGCAGCTTATAGGAAGTACAGGTTCGACATTCCTGTGGCCGATTCTCGCATTATCAAACATTGCACAAGGTTCGGCCGCATTTGCAATGATGGTTGCTGCAAAAGATGAGAAATTAAAAGGTTTATCGGGAACGTCAGGGCTCTCGGCTTATCTAGGAATAACGGAACCGGCTATGTTTGGTGTAAACTTAAGGTATAAATTCCCATTCATTGCTGCAGTGATTGGTTCGTCCATTGCTGGCGCCTACATTACCATGGAGAACGTGCGGGCATCTTCAGTTGGTATCGGCGGTGTCCCCGGCATACTCTCCATTATACCAGAGGGCTGGCTTGCCTTTGGAATCGGTATAGCAATCGTCATTGTTGTGCCATTTGTGATCACGTATTTAATGGCTTTTCGCAAACTTGATAAATAATTCAACGAGAGGTGTTGGCAATGAATGAAGCATGGTGGCAAAAAACTGTCGTCTATCAGATATATCCCAAAAGTTTTAACGACTCAACAGGGAATGGTATGGGGGATATACAGGGCATTATTCAGAAGCTGGATTACATTCAACAGATTGGGGTTGATGTGATTTGGCTGACTCCCGTTTATCAATCACCGCAAAATGATAACGGCTACGATATCAGCAATTATTATGACATCGAGCCTGCCTATGGTACGATGGATGATTTTGAAAAGCTGCTTGAAGAAACGCATAAACGTGGCATGAAGCTGATAATGGATCTGGTAATTAACCATACGTCAACGGAACATGAGTGGTTCAGCCAGGCATCAGCATCCAAAGACAACCCTTATCGTGATTTTTATATCTGGAAAGATCCGGCTGATGACGGCGGTCCTCCGAATAACTGGCAATCCAAGTTCGGCGGACCGGCATGGCAATATGATGAAGAAACTGGTCAGTATTATCTTCACCTGTTCGATGTGACACAGGCGGATCTGAACTGGGAAAATAAAGAACTTCGCGGTAAATTATATGGGATGATGCGTTTTTGGGCGAAAAAAGGAATTGATGGTTTTCGCCTGGATGTCATCAATCTGATATCGAAAAACCAGCAGTTTCCTAATGATGATTCAGGGGACGGGCGCAAATTTTATACGGATGGCCCCCGTATCCACGAATACTTGCACGAAATGAACCAGTCGGTTTTTTCACCGTATGATATGATGACTGTCGGTGAAATGTCATCAACAAGATTGGAAAATTGTGTGCTCTATACACAGCCTGAACGGCAGGAGCTTGATATGACGTTCCAGTTTCATCACTTGAAAGTGGATTATCTGAACGGCGAAAAATGGACAAATGCACCATTCGACTTCCTGGAATTAAAACAGATCCTTTCCAGGTGGCAGGAAGGAATGCATGAAGGCGGCGGATGGAATGCGCTGTTCTGGTGTAATCATGATCAGCCGAGAGCCGTCTCCAGGTTCGGTGACGATGGAAAATATCATACGGAATCGGCTAAAATGCTTGCAACTGTTCTGCACATGATGAAAGGCACGCCGTATATTTATCAGGGCGAAGAATTCGGAATGACAAATCCCGGGTTTGATCGGATAGACGATTATCGGGACATCGAATCACTCAATGCGTATAATAAAATGCGTGAGAACGGGAAAAGCGAAGCGGATATTATGGCCATTCTCAAGGAAAAATCCCGTGATAACGCCCGAACACCAATGCAATGGACGGCTGGGGAAAATGCCGGGTTCTCCGCTGCTGAACCCTGGATCCCATTGGCCAATAATTATGAAACGATAAATGCGGTGAACGCCCTGCAGGATCCGGAATCAATCCTGACCCATTATCAAAAGCTTGTGTCCCTGCGCAAACAATATGATATTATTACCTATGGGGATTACCAGTTGCTGCTTGAAGATGATGCGCGCATTTTTGCCTACACACGCAACTGGAATAATGAAAAATTGCTCGTTGTCAGCAATTTTTATGAAGAAGAAGCAGCGGCTCCAATTGATATTGGTCAGACAAACGGTGTTCAGTTGCTCATATCCAACTATCCGGATACTGATCAAACGTTTGATCAGCTTGTATTAAGACCATACGAATCGGTCGTGTATCATATAACGTAATGAGGTTTGGCGATGCAGAAAAAGTATCTGACAATTTATCAGGATCTTGTGGAAAAAATCGAGGTGGGCCGCTGGGCTGAATCTTCCATGCTGCCTTCGGAATATGAGCTGTCAGAGATGTTTGCGACGTCTCGTGAAACCATCCGGAAGGCTCTGAACTTATTGGCTCAGAACGGTTATATTCAAAAAGTCCGCGGCAAAGGATCTGTTATCATTGATGTGAATAAGTTTGACTTTCCGGTTTCCGGGATTGTCAGTTTTAAGGAATTGGCAGATAAACTAGAGCTGCAGGCAAAGACAATTCTTCATGAACTGGCAATCGTTGAGGCAAGTCAAAAATTAACTTCAAAGCTTAAAGTCAATCTTCATGAACAGGTGTGGAAAGTCAGCCGGGTCAGAGAATTTTCCGGAGAAAACGTGATCCTGGATAAAGACTTTTTTAATATGGATTTTGTTCCAGCGTTAACGAAAGAGATATGCGAGGATTCTATTTACAACTATCTGGAAAATGAATTGAAGCTGAACATTAGTTTTGCCAGAAAGGAATTTACAGTGGAGGAGCCCACCCGGGAGGACCGGACATTGTTGGATCTTGAAGGCTATTCAAATATCGTTGTTATTAAGAGTATGGTATTTTTAGACGATACAAGCTTATTCCAATATACCGAATCCCGGCATCGCCCGGATAAATTCAAGTTCGTCGATTTTGCCAGGCGTCTGAAGGGTTAGTATTTTCTGGATCCTCAGACTGTTAGATTGAAGGCTTCCCCTCTATAGTGTAACGGGAAGTCTTCTTTTGATGCAGGTGATCATAATAACTGTATGTGTATCAGCATTTTGATAGAGGCAGGTATCAATATATGGTAAGGTTTTTAAAACGGCTTGGCTTCTTATTCAAATTCCATAAATCAATTCCGTTTATAGTGGATTTCTTCAGATCAACGCAGGTAAAAGGAATAACAAAATTCCTATATGTTGGGCTGATCATTGGCTATATTGCACTCCCGTTTGACCTGATTCCGGATTTTCTTTATATATTCGGGATAGTTGACGATATAACGGTTGCAACTTTCATTTTACAGCTGATGGTGAAAGCCGCCCCGGAATCATTGAAGGAAAAACATCATTTTAAATGATTGTTCGTTCAACTAATAATCAGCGGGGGAAAGACACCCCGCTGATTATTGTTTGTCATTTTTATCGTTTGGTATATATTTAGTGAAGTATACGGCAAAAATTAAACAGACAAATGCTATCCCCCATGAAGCAATCCCGCTCCAGTATAGGTCCACGCCCATGCCAATAATCAGCACAACACCGCTGATGATGAAGAATATGGAAGTTAAATACCGCTTCATAGATACACACCTCGGATATTCAGGTATATCGTCTTATTCAATTATAATATATTTTCCAATTATATGCTGGTGGAATATTTTAGTGTCCGGCTATATCCCGTTTGGTGAAAAACACCCATGAGATTACAAGGAAAACGACGTAATAAACCGCCAGAACTGCAATGGAGAATCCTAAGCTCATACCGTCAAACATTGGTGACCCATTAATATATTGATTCATGTTTGTGTTGGCAAACAGGATGTATTTTGCCCAGTCGTAATGTGAGAAAAAGCCGACAATTGCATTACCGGAAAGCATAAGGAAAATGGCGAGACCGATAGCAAGAGCGCTCTGCCGGAAGATTGTCGAAATCATAAAGGCGAATGTTGCCATCATGACCAGCGTGATAAGCTGCAGTCCGTAGCCTTCAATAATTTCTCCAATAATGGAAACATATGCATAGCCATCACTTTGATTGAGTACGATATGCGGATTCAATCCGTTGACCCCGAAAAATAACGCTCCAACAATCCACGAAAAAATCAATACAAACAGGAGGGTAAGTAACGCAAACAATAACACGGATACATATTTGGAAGCCAAAATTTTGGTCCGGGTAATTGGCCGGATCAGTAATAGTTTAATCGTTCCCCACTTGAATTCATTTGCGACGATCCCTGCAGCAATGATAATCGTCAAAAGGCTTACCAGCGAAAGCAGAAATTTATTTTCCATGACAAACTGCCATGTATCGTAACTGCGCGGCTGGATGTCGTTTTCAAGATAATAATTATTCTTCTCAATTTGGCCTGTATATGCTCCCTGCATCATCTCTTTCTGTTCCATTTCTTTCTGCATTTCAGCATTTTCATCTTGCAATGTCTGTCGCCAGTTGTCGTCTTGAGATGCCTCATATGTCCGTGAATTTTCCATAGCGTTATGGTTGATAAAAGCCAGCCCCAGAACCAGCAGAGCTATAAGAATGTACATGATCCAGGTTGATTTGCGTATGTATAATTTAAGTTGTTCATTAACCAGCAGCTGAAAAAAATTACCCAATCGTATTCTCTCCAATCAAATCAAAGAATTTATCCTCTAGTGTTGATTTCGTCGTGACCACCTGGTATATCTGTATATCGTAATTGACGAGTGTCTGGACGATCTTTGGTATGGTTTCGCGTTCCACGTGCAGTGATAACCGGTCGTTGACGACTGTTGCATTGATACCATGTTCGTTATGCAGTATTTCAGCTGCCTGATTTACTGGCGCTGCTTCCATTTCGATTCCAACATCTGTTGTCTCAGCGGTAGCTGCATTTACATCCTGAATCGCAATCATTTCGCCATTTTTAATCAGACCGATACGGTCACACATTTGCTCAATTTCAGAAAGCAAATGACTGGAAATGATAACTGCGACATTTTCTTCTTCTGCCAATTTTCGTATGTAGCGGCGGATTTCGCGAATGCCAGCAGGGTCCAGACCATTGGTAGGTTCGTCAAGAATAAGTACAGATGGTTTATGGAGCAGAGCCTGAGCAATTCCCAGTCGCTGTCGCATGCCTAAAGAATACTTTCCCGCCTTTTCTTTAATCGGCTTTTCCAGCCCGACAAGCTCAATAACCTCCTGGATACGCTCTTTAGTGACCCTGGGCATCATGCGGGCGTAATGCATTAAATTCTGTTTCCCGGTCATGAACGGGTACATTTCCGGATTTTCAACAATTGCGCCGACTTCCCGGATGGCGGATTTATAGTCCGAATTGATGCTGTTGCCCAGTATCCGCACATCACCGCCTGATAGACCCATCAATCCGACCATCATGCGGATGGTTGTCGTTTTACCGGCACCATTGGGACCGATGAATCCGAATACTTCTCCTTTACGAATCTCGAATGATAATCCTCTAATAATGTCTTTGTTGCCAATTGTCTTTTTGACATCGATTAATTCCATGGCTGTTTTTGTCATAGATAAACCCCCATATATATCAATACAGTTATCCCCGGCACCTTCCCTTTGAAACATTCGTGAAACACGTGTTTACCCGAAAAAGCTGGATGGCGATAACCCTTAGTTATTACGAAAATAGACCTAAAAAGTTTCATATAAATATAATCTTTATATAGTAGGGAAGGATTTACAATACCATTAATATAAAGAAGCCGATATAAAAAGTACCCTGCCCATTTGCTTTGGACAGGGTGCTTTTGGTAATAATCTATTTTATTATTCTTTTAATTCGGGATTATCACGTTTGGCGTCTCGGACTTTTGGTCTCCGAAATCCGCCGGCAATGTCTGCCTGCTTAAATTCTTTAGTAAAATGTACTTCCTGAGCGTCTGACAGCTGTCTGCCCTTTGTTGGCTGATATTGTGTTTTTCGCATAGAAGACGTCCTTTCTATTAATAGAGTCTACTAGGGTCTTCCCGACGAGATAGCAGTGTTAAACATAGTGATCCAAATTATGTTTAAAATCGTTTACTGTATATACTTTTTTCCTTTTAAGAAACACTGTGGTATCCTAATGAAAATACGTCTTAGAGCTGAGAAGGAGTATGTTATGCGGGAACAAGATGCAGAACTGTTTTATCGTGTCCAGAATAAAGATGAGGACGCACTGGAACAGTTATATGATCGCTATGAAAAATTGTTATTCTCTTTTTCGTATCGTATGACCAATAATAAATTTCTTGCAGAAGAAGCTGTCCAGGATGTTTTCACAAAGATCTGGTCAAGACAGAGACATTTCGATGAAGAAAAAGGTAAGTTTTCTTCGTGGTTATTAACGGTCACACGAAATGCATGTATTGATTTATTGCGAAAAAAGAAAGAGCCGGCTTATGAACTGGAGGAACGGGACGCCCTTCATGCACAGGAACCGACACCGGAAGAAACGGTGGAGTGGCAGGAACGTGGTGAAGAGATTCGGGGAGCTGTCAGACAATTAACGGAAGAACAGCAGGAAATCATCGAATTATTTTATTTCAAAAGGATGTCACAGACCAACATAGCCAAAACATGCCATATACCATTAGGGACTGTTAAAGGAAGAGTGAGGCTGGCTTTAAAGCATTTAAAAGAAATATTGGCATCAAAGAACGAAAGGGGGGTTCGGGATGACGGCTAATCATTGTGATCGTCTGCTTGATTATTTTAATGACCAGCTGACGGATGAACAGAAAGCGGAATTTGAGGCGCATTTACTGGAATGTGAAGATTGCCGGATGGAATTGGCCGAACTTGAGCAATTGACCGAAGTTCTGCCATACAGCAGTGAGCCTGTTGATCCGCCAAGCGGCATGAAAGAACGTGTGTTGTCAAATGTCATTGGGGAAAAGGCGGATGATGTACATGAAGAAGAAAATGTTGTTCCTGTTCCGGAGAGCCGGAATGAGCCGGCTAAAAAGCGCAGAGGATGGTATAAACCGTTAATGGCGGCAGTATTGACGCTTTCCTTAGTTGGAAACGGGGCGGCAGTCATTTATATTACAAATAATGAGCAGACAACCGAACCAGCGCCTGAACCTGAAGGAGGCGTTTCCCTCGATACACTCGAAACAATGAGGACATTACAGCCATCTGAAGGGGTTAACGCTCAAGCTACTGCGATGATGATCAGCCAAAATGATCAAACAAATCTGGTCGTTCAGGCGAATGGATTAGAGGAACTCGAAGGTGAGGAAACCTATCAAGTGTGGGTGCTAGAGGGTGAACAGCCATACCGCGCCGGCACGTTTGTTCCGAATGAAGACGGTGACGGCGGTGTCTCCTATGTTATGGATTATGAGGGAGAACAAAACTTTGACACAATCGCCATTACCAAAGAACCCGATGCAAACAGTCAGACACCCCAGGGAGATATACTTCTAAGCTCATCACTATAAAAAAGAGGAAAAACCGGAATGCGCTCATGGCAGTGCATTCCGGTTTTTTTCTAACTTTTCAGGGCAATAAGTGATCCGATTGCAACTCTGCTTCGTTAGCCTAGTAGAAAACAAGAAAGACAAATCTTTTAAAGGAGTGGAGTCAAGGATGAATTGGAAAAGAGCATTAGTTGCAGCACCATTAAGTGCGGCGCTCATATTCTCAGCAACGGGAGGACCGGTGAGTGCAGAAACATCAGACAGTAACCCTTCTGTTGATACAGCAGCGGTTGATCTGAGAGCTGATTTGGGACATTTGCTGAGTGAACACGCATTCCTTGCCATTGAAGCAATGCGCAACGGAGCGGATGGATCAGAGGATTTCGAGGCATCTGTTGCTGCATTGGAGTCAAACACAGCGGATTTATCGGAAGCAATCGCATCGGTTTATGGCGACAAAGCAGGTCAATCGTTTAAAGACATGTGGAGTGCACATATCGGCTATTTCGTTGATTATGTGAATGCAACAGCTGAAGGGGACGAAGAAGCGAAACAGGCTGCATTGGATGAGTTATCACAATATCGTGAAGACTTTTCCCAATTTCTTGAAACCGCTACTGAGGAACGTTTGGAAGCCGGATCACTGGCGGACAGCCTGCAAATGCATGTGGATCAATTAATTGGCGCTTTCGACAGCTATGTGGCCGAGGATTATGAGCAAGCGTATAATCATGAGCGTGAAGCAATTGGACACATGCATATGGTAGCAAAGGGATTGTCATCAGCTGTCGTTGATCAAATGCCGGATCAGTTTAATAACACCATGGCCGTGACACCTGCGGGAGATCTGCGGACAAAGTTAGGTAAGCTTTTATCAGAGCATGCCGGCATTGCAGCCATTGCCATGCAGAATGGGATTGAAGGTGCGCCGGATTTTGAAGCATCAACTAATGCATTAAGCAGTAACACGGAGGATTTGAGTTCAGCCATTGCATCTGTGTACGGTGATGAAGCTGGCCAGGCGTTTAACAACATGTGGTCAGAGCATATCGGTTATTTTGTCGATTACGTAAACGCAACTGCTGAAGAAGATGAAGAAGCCAAGCAAGAAGCACTGGATAACCTTCAAATGTATAAAGAGGATTTTTCAGCGTTCATTGAAGAAGCAACCGGCGGCAATGTGGAAGCATCTGCCATGGCTGAGGGGTTACAGGCACATGTCAATCAGCTAATCGGAGCGTTTGATAGCTATGCCAATGGATCATATGATGAAGCGTTTAACCAGACACGGGATGCTTATGGCCATATGTATGGAGCTGCTAAATTAATTTCATCCGGAATCGTAGCGGACAATGCGGCTATGTTCGCAAGCGATATGCCTTCTGAAATGCCTGATACCGGTATGGGAACGATGGCTGAACAAAACAGTAATATGATGTGGGCATGGATTCTGGGTACAAGTGTATTTGCACTGGCGGCACTAATAGCAATCCGTAAATATACCACGGCAAACCATGATAAGTAGTTTCTTACCCGAGAGGAGGCTGTGTGATGTGGAAATTTCTTAGCATATTGCTGCTGATGTTAATGGTCAGCTGCGGACAGACACAGAGCACAGGCTCCTCCGGTCAGCCGGATAAAGAGCGTGTAAACGATCAGGGAGAAGCCACTGAGGAAGTAGATGATTCAGCAAAACAGACGGATCATAACAGTAATCAGGGTGATGACCATATTCAAACAACGTCATCACCGATCATAACAGATCCAGAATACGGGATTAAGCCTGAGACCATTCAAATTGACAGTATCGGTGTAGATTCGGTTGTTGAAGGCGTTGGTCTGATGGAGAACGGGGAAATGGCTGTTCCCGAAGATTTTCGGATCACCGGCTGGTATGAGCAGGGAGCAAAACCAGGTGAACGGGGGAGCGCTGTTATTGCCGGTCACGTGGATGACAAAACAGGTCCTGGTGTATTCTTTGACCTGGAAGACCTGCAAAAAGGTGATGAGGTGGAGGTCCTCAATGACAAAGGTGATAAATTAGTGTTCGAAGTCGTCGATAAACAGGTTTTTCCTATGGACGATGCGCCGGTGAAAGATATCTTTGGTTATACTTCCAGGAGAATGTTGAATTTGGTTACCTGTACCGGCCCGTTTGATGAGTCAAGAGGTGGTCACATTGATCGGCTTGTTGTTTATACAGAATTAAAAGAATAATAACGTGAAAGAAGAGGCGGTTCCTTGAATGGGACCGCCTCTTTGTTTGTTACAAATTGAAAGATGTTATCAATTTTAAAGTTACGCTACTCTTGAATTTGACTAAAGTTAAGGGTTGAGACGCAGCTTCGTTAAGTGTCTTTTGTGCCTGGTGTGATCTTATGATTAAGGCAAAATAACGAATGAGCAAGGTGAATGAAATCGGGGTACTCAGTCTGGTGCGTTCTTTTGCTAATTAATACCCCTTGCCCCGTTTTTCTGTCTTTGAAGGATCCCAGAAAGGCCAGAAAATTATTTCTTTAACTTACCGGCGATTTCTGTTTATCATTTGCTTTCACTGCGAATTGATTGTGATAAAGTTCTGCATAAAACCCGCCTTTTGCAAGTAATGCTTCATGACTTCCCTGCTCAATTACCTGTCCCTGATCCATCACGAGAATGGTATCAGCCTGCTGGATCGTGGAGAGTCTGTGCGCAATAATGAAACTTGTTCTTCCTTTCATCAGGCGATTTAAGGCACGCTGTATATGAATTTCCGTTCGTGCATCCACATTGCTTGTTGCTTCATCAAGGATCAGGATTGCCGGGTCGGATATAACTGCCCGGGCAATCGTCAGAAGTTGCTTTTGCCCCTGTGAAATATTGGATGTCGATTCATTCAACAAGCTATCATAGCCGTGGGATAACGTTCGGATAAACCGGTCTGCATAGGCAGCCTCAGCTGCCTGGATGATTTCCTCTTCTGTTGCATCTTCCCTTCCATAAGCAATATTTTCTTTTATCGTTCCATGAAAGAGCCAGGTATCCTGCAGCACAAGGCCGAACATACTGCGCAAATGATCGCGGTTTAAATCTCTAATGGGTATGCCGTCGATTGTGATCCGACCGCTGTCTGCTTCATAAAAACGCATCAAAAGATTAATGATGGTGGTCTTGCCTGCGCCGGTAGGGCCGACGATAGCAGCAGTTTGCCCCGGTTTTACATCAAAATGGACATCTTCCATAACGGGCTTATCCTGCTGATATCCAAAAGTAACGTGTTCAAAACGGACATGGCCTTTCGGATTAGGTAAAACCTGTTTATCATCAGATGCTTCCTCTTCGGGTTCATCAAGGATTTCAAACACACGCTCAGCAGCTGCAACCGTTGATTGAATAATATTTGATACATTCGCTACCCGTGTAATCGGCTGGGAGAACAATCTAATATAAAGAATAAAAGCCTGCACTTCGCCAATGGTCATTGATCTTAACATAACAAGAATACTTCCAAGAACACAAATGAGCACGTAGATGATATTATTGATGAAACGTAAGATGGGCATAATGATGCTTGAGATAAATTGAGCCTTCCATCCTGAATGATAGAGTTGGCTGTTTACAGCTTGAAAATGACCAATAGACTGCTGTTCCCGTCCAAAGGCCTTCATTGTTTCGTGGCCTGTGTACATTTCTTCTACATGTGTATTTAACACCCCGAGCGATTGTTGCCGTCCTTTGAAAAATTTCTGGGACATTGAGACAACTTTTTTAGTGACAAGAATACTTAGCGGCAATGTCAAAAGGACAATAATGGTTAGAAGCGGACTGATGAGCAGCATCATAATGGTGACACCAATCATCGTAATCGTGGATGTGATTATTTGTGTAAGGCTTTGCCGCAGTGTACTGCTCACCTTTTCCAGGTCATTGACAGCCCGGCTTAGTACATCGCCATGTTTTGCTTTATCAAAAAAATGAAGTGGCAGCAGGGAGAGTTTTCTATTGATTTCTTTCCTTAGCGTATACACAACCTTTTGCGAAATCCCTGCCATCACATACTCCTGTACATAGATGAAACAGCTGCTTAACAAATATAATGCCGCAAGTACAAGGAGGATCTTCAACACAAGGAAAAAGTCAATCCCTTCCCCACGCACGCCCTGGAACAATTCCGTGATTGCAATACCGAGAATGGTGGGGCTGAGTATAGTGAATAAGGTGCTTGCCACAGCAGAAATCGCAACGAGTACGATTTTCCATTTATGTTCACCCAAATAGCTGGCCAGACGCTTTAAGGTATACTTGAAATCTTGTGGTTTTTGGATGAACTGTTCGGATTCCGTTTCTTTGTATGTTTAATAGACTGTGTTATGACACTTTTTTTGTTCATGAAACTTCCTCCTCAAAATCTTGTGAGGATACAATTTCCTGATAAACCCCGCAGGTTTCTTTCAGTTCCTCATGGCTGCCTGCACCCGCAATCATTCCTTCATCAAGGACAATAATTTTATCCGCCTGTTCTGCAATGGTGGCACGTTGGGTAACCATTAATACACTGGAATCACCGGTTTCCTTTCTGAGTGAGGAGAACAGTGTTGCTGTTGTTTTTGCGTCAAGCGCAGAGAAACTATCATCAAAGATATAGACTTCAGGGTTTCTCAGAAGGGCACGGGCTATGGCAATCCGCTGCCGCTGTCCTCCTGAGAGATTCGTCCCAAACCGGGAGACGGTTGTATCAAAGCCATTCTCCAGCTGGGAAATAAACCGGGCCTCTGAAACTGCTGCGGCATGATACAAGTCTTCCTTCGTTGCCGTTTCATTGCCATACCGGATATTATCCGCGATCGTCCCCCTGAACAGATGCGCCTGCTGAGAGACAAATCCTATCTTTTCACGGAGCTTTTGCTGGGAAATATTTCGTATATCTATACCATCAAGGAGAATGCTGCCGTGATGAATGTCATAAAAACGCAGAAGCAGACTGGCAAGTGTTGATTTCCCTGCACCAGTTCCGCCAATAATAGCTGTGATCTCCCCAGGGTTTACCTGGAATGAAACAGCGGAAAGCACAGACTTCTCTGCTTGCGGATAGCTGAATGATATATCCCTGAATTCAATTTCTCCCCTATGTTCCCCGGCTTCCACAGGATATTCTGGATCTTTTACACTTGTATCGGTATCAAGTATCTCGTTAATTCTCTTCGCAGAAACAGAAGCACGGGGGATAGCAACAAACATGACAGAGGCCATGATTAAAGAAAACATAATCTGCATCGCATACTGAATGAATGCCATTAATTCACCGACCTGAAGAGATCCTGCCTCTATTCTGAAGGCGCCTATCCATATCAAAGCAATAATGGTAAAGTTAAGAATGATTGTCATGACTGGTGTTAAAATGGCTATCATCCGGTTGACTGTGGTGGCTGTTTCGGAAAAGTCAAGATTTGCCTCATTAAACCGGCGCCCCTCATGTTCTGTTCGATTAAATGCCCGGACTGTGCCTACACCCGTCAACCCTTCCCTTAAGATAAGATTTAAGTGATCTGTTTTTTCTTTTAGACTTTTAAAGAGTGGGATAGCCTTTTTTGCAATCACAAATATGGAAATAATGATGAGCGGCAACGGTGCAAAAATAACTAAGGAAAGCGTGGGGTTCATCCATAGTGCTATGAAAAAGGCACCAATAAATAACATAGGCGCCGTAATCATCGTTCTAAGCAGCATGGTCAGCACCTGTTGAACCTGCATCACATCATTGGTCGTTCTTGTAATCAGCGAAGAGGTACCGAGTTGGTCAAATTCCTTTAGCGAAAAGTTTTCCACACGGGTAAAGACCTTTTCGCGTACATCCCTGCTAAAGCCTGCTGTGACTTTCGCTGCAAATAAACTGCCCCAGATGGAGAAAACGCCGATCATAGCTGTTACGAATAGCATGAGGGCACCAATCTGGATAATATAAGCGATGTCTTCATTTACTATTCCGGTATCTACAATCGCAGCCATGAGTGTTGGCAGAAACAATTGGGATAAGGATTGCAGAAAGAGAAGGATCAGCATAACAGCAATTGACTTACGATACGGTTTTAAGAGCTGGAACAGCTTAAGCATCAATAATCACCTTTATTCCTTGATTTTTATATGTAAGAGGTTTAGCAATTGAAATCGAAAGAACAGCTTGAGTATTTCTCTTGGGGCATGGCTGCCTTTGGAAAAGATGTAGACCGCTTGGCACACTAGGCATGAAAAAGGTCGGGGATCTATAAAATATCCCCGACTGCTTGTACAATTTCTATTGAAAGCCAGTATAACGGCTTTTATAGATACTTATAGTAAATCACTTACATCTACATCAAGATTACCTGAATCATTTGCGCTGTCGTTTAGAATGTCGCTTACATCTACATCTGCATTACCTGAATCATTTGCGCTGTCATTGAGAACATCGCTTAAAATTTGCGTTACGTCTAACATGATGTCACCTCCCTTTTGCATCCGACTGTTTATGCCATTCTTGATTTCAGCTGAGGTCATTAAAGGATGTCGCTTACGTCCACATCAAGGTTGGCAGAATCATTGGCACTGCCGTTCAAGATGTCGCTTAGAATTTGGGTTGCATCCATCATGATTCACCTCTCTTTCTAATTAGCTAGCTTGTTAAGTGAAGGATTGGACCAATCTGATTTTTAATACGATGTTTTATCGTATCTATAATACATTACCTCGTTTAATAAATTATTAAACATTGGATAACTAATAATTTTTAAACTTATATAAGATTGGCTATTTCTACATTGATGTTGACTGCATCATTATTTTCCCTCTACTTATGGTCGTTTCTTAAAGTAAGTCGCTGATGTTCAGGTCAACATTGGCAGAATCATTAGCACTGCCATTTAGAATGTCACTTAAGATTTGTGTTACATCTGTCATTATGATTCACCTCGCTTTTACAAAGCTAACGCAGAAAATAGTCATTTGGATCATCATTTTTTAAATTTTTTTGGTCAGTGGGGTAGAGGAAGGATGAAACGCGCAACCTCGTTCAGTGTCGTTTTTGGTCTGACATCATGTTATGATTAGGGCAAAATGACTAAGGAGCAAGGTGAATGAAACAGGGTCAATTAAACTGGATTGTTCTGTTGCTGATAATCTGTGTGCTGTTATCTGCGTGTACCGGTGAGGAACAAGAGACACCAAAGGTTGCCAATTACCATGAAGCATCAGACCGAGTCCAGGCAATAAAAACGCAAAAGCCTGATACGGGACACAAGGAAATAACTATTTCTGCCATTGGCGATATGCTGATTCACAGCAGAGTGTATGAAGATGCGCGGACAGACGATGGCGGATTTAACTTCATGCCGATGCTTGAGCAGGTTAAGCCATATTTAAATGATTCGACCATAACGTTTGCCAATCAGGAAACGATGATTGGCGGTGAAGACTTAGGACTGTCGACCTACCCGGCGTTTAACAGTCCTTATGCAGTCGGTACTGCCTTAAACAAAGTCGGAGTTGATGTTGTTTCCCTTGCTAACAATCATACAATGGACCGCGGGGAAGAAGCGATCAAGAATGCCATCGAACATTGGGAAAAGATTGATATGATGTATACGGGTGCTTATAAAAGTGAGGGTGACAGCAATAAGATGCGTGTTTACGAGACAGACGAAGGTATTTCGGTGGCTTTTCTGGCTTATACCTATGGCACAAACGGTATTCCTATACCCAATGGGAAAGATCACTTGGTGAATTTGATTGACAAAGAAGTCATGTCCAAGCGGATTGGCGAGGCTAAGCAGCAGGCGGACGCGGTCATATTAAGCCTGCATTATGGCACTCAATATGAGCGAATGCCGACTGCAGAACAGAAAGACCTTGCTCAGTTTGCTGCGAATGAAGGAGTAGATGTCATATTAGGTCATCATCCGCATGTGCTGCAGCCGATTGACTGGGTTGAAGGAAAAAACGGCCACAAGACGCTTGTTGCCTATTCGCTCGGTAATTTTCTCTCCGGACAGGATGAGTTTTACCGCCGGATCGGAGGCATTTTCCGGTTTTCAATAGAGAAAGCCATGGAGAATGGCGAGACAACGGTTAAGGTGAAAGAGCCAAAGTTTTTGCCGACGTTTGTGAATTACGAGAACTGGGCAAATTTTGAAGTTGTCCCGATGTATCAATTGACCGATGACGAGTTTACTAATGCTAAGGGACATTACCAGGAGATTAAGAAGCATATGTCGCGGTGGTTGCCGGAGCTTGAGTTTATCGAGGAATAGCTGCTCAGCCATTAGCGAGAGCAAAATTACCAACCTGTTGATCGGTTCTTGCTACAAGCCGCCAGCAATCAGGACATAAAATTTTCATGTAATTTACAAGCATATTTTGATATGATTAGCTTATGATTTTATTAGAGTGCTGGACAAGGGAGATTTGTAATAATGGAATGGAAAAATATTTATCGTGGCCTGGTGATGGGGGCGAGCGACGTCATCCCTGGCGTGAGCGGGGGAACAATCGCTGTTCTGCTTGGAATCTATGAGCGGTTGATTGCAGCTATCAATGGGCTTATGAGTAAGCACTGGAAAAAGCAATTGGGTTTTCTGGTTCCGCTAGCCATTGGAATCTTAACGGCTATATTTTTACTGAGTAATGTGATTGATTGGCTATTTAAGAATTATCCGGGACCGACGAAATTTTTCTTTTTGGGGCTGATTTTAGGTGTACTGCCCTATTTGTTCCATAAAGCTGATGCAAAAAATAAGTTTCAGGCTAAACACATTTTGATATTAATAGTAGGTGCTGCGCTTGTAGGATCGTTGGCTATTTTTCAGGCCAGTGAGGGGGGCGTTATTGAAAATGTGACGGCTTCCAAATATGTATTGCTGTTTTTTGGTGGGATTATCGCTAGCAGTGCGTTGGTCTTGCCTGGTATTAGCGGTTCGTTTATGCTTTTGATTATGGGTTTGTATACGACGATCATTAGCGCAGTCAGTCATTTGCAGTTTGATATTATTGCTGTCACAGGCGCGGGGATCGTGATTGGTATTGCTTTCATGAGCAAAATCGTTAATTTCTTTTTAAATAACTATTATACCGGGACATTTGCCGTTATTATCGGCATGGTGATCGGCTCGGTTTTTGTCGTGTTCCCGGGCTGGCCGGCGGAAGCCTTAATGGTGCTCTCAAGCATTGTCACGTTCGCAGCGGGACTGGCTGCAGCTTATTTGCTTGGAAGGTTTGAATACGCGGAGTAAACAAACTAAAAGACACACAGAAATAAAATAGGTACAATGTAGATAGAATTAAAGGGGGGTTTTCGAAATGAAACATATTGATACAGAAGAACAATTTAACGATATCATCCAGTCAGATGCGCCGGTGATTGTAAAGTTTTTTGCAGATTGGTGCCCGGACTGCAAGCGCATGGATATGTTCATAGGTGATGTCATGGATGAATTCAATAACTATGATTGGTATGAGATCAATAGTGACGAAGTTGAAGGTATAGCGCAGAAGTATGAAGTGATGGGTATTCCGAGCATCTTGATTTTTAAAGATGGTGAAAAGCTTGCCCATCAGCATAGTGCTGATACGAAAACACCGGAATCGGTCAGTGAGTTTTTACATCAGCAATTGGCATAGTAGCATTTAATCACCCTTGATACGAGGGTGATTATTTTTATGCTTTAAGGGAAATATGGATCCCATAAGGAGTCGGTATAAATGGAAAAGTTATTTTCACAGTTCGCCGAGCCACATGGCAGAACAGGTCAATTGGTTGGCTGGTTCATGTCGAAGGAAAACAAATCGATTAACAAGTGGACGATTGATTTTTTAGATATCCAGAATGATGACCATGTGCTTGAGATTGGGTTCGGCTCAGGGAAAGCGATGAAATATGTGTTGAAGCAGGGGAATAACCTGTCAATCACCGGAGTAGATCCGTCTAATGTGATGGTTTATCAGGCACTAAGGCGATTAAACAAACGTTTGATCAAAGGCCAGATTCGGCTGATAGAAGGAACGGCGGAGAGCATGCCCGCTCTGCCGCAGAAAATTGATAAAGTGCTTGTCATTAATAATATAACGTTCTGGGAGGATCCGGTTGGCACGCTTAGCCATATCCGCCGGCAAATGAATGGTGGCGGAAAAATAGCTCTAACGATCAGACCGCATGAAAAAGGGACATCGGATGAAACGAGTGAGCTGATCGGTGGGCAGATGTCTGCACTGTTGACGCATGCCGGTTTTAGAGATGTTGAGTTTTTTCTAAAACCAACAAAGCCAAATGATACGGTGTGTGCACTCGGAACAAAATAAGCTGATCATTCAAACGAGTGTCAGCTTATCTTTAACAGTCTTAATGCATTCAAAGTGACAAGCAGCGTCGCTCCCATATCGGCAAAGATGGCGATCCATAGTGTCAGCCAACCAGGAATAACGAGCAAGAGAGCAAGGATTTTAATACCGATTGCAAAGCTGATATTTTGTTTGATGACGCCGAGTGCTTTGCGGCTCAATTTAACAGTGTACGGCAGTTTATTCAGATCGTCGCCCATTAAGGCAACATCAGCTGTTTCCAATGCACTGTCTGTCCCGGCAGAGCCCATTGCAATTCCCACCTTGGATGCTGCCAGTGCCGGTGTGTCATTAATACCATCACCAATCATGGCGATATTGCCATTTTCCTGTCCTTTGACGAAGTTCAGTTTGTCTTCGGGCAGCAAACCTGATTTAACATCGGTCAGCTTTAAGTCGTATTTTAATGCGCTGGCTGTCTGTGCATGATCACCTGTCAGCATGTACGTCTGTTTGATTCCGAGATTATGCAATTTCTGAATGACTGATTTACTTTCGGTCCGCGGTTCATCACGAAGGGCAACAGCCATCAGCAGCTCATCATCCGTACCGCATAACATAACGGTTTTACCTGCTTTCTGGTAGCTTCTGACCTCGTTCGGCACGTTTTTAAAGAAATCCGGTGAACCGGCGAAAACCGTCTCGCCATTGATTTCGCCCTGAATGCCTTTGCCGTGGAGTGCAGTAAATGATTGGACATCAGCCGCTGTTATATCCTGCTGCTCATCATTCATGTAAGTCATAGTCGCTTTTGCCAGCGGGTGGTTCGATCTAGCTTCAAGCCCTTTCAGGCAGCTGAGTGCTTTACTGTGTTCATCGGAGAAAAAGTGAATGTCCGTAACTTGTGGTGTTCCCTGTGTCAGGGTGCCTGTTTTATCAAATGCGATTTTCTTGATCGTTCCAATTTGTTCCAGGTGAATACCACCTTTGATCAGAACCCCGTTACGAGCCGCATTGCCGATTGCGGTCACGATGGCGACTGGCGTTGACACAACAAGTGCACACGGACAGCCGACAACGAGAACGGCAAGCCCCTGGTAGACCCAGGTACTCCATAGACCGCCAAACAATGGCGGGATAACAGCGACCGATGCAGCAATAGCGATAATGGCAGGTGTGTAATAGGCAGCAAACTTATCGATGAATGCTTGAGCCGGTGCCCGTTCTTCCTGCGCTTCTTCAACCATATGGATGATTTTCGCAATGGTGGTATCTTTCGCTTTTTTCGTCACTTCGATTTCAAGAAAACCGTCCTGATTAATGGTACCTGCAAAAACGTTATCACCATGTGTCTTCTCTGCCGGCATCGATTCACCGGTGATCGATGCCTGATTGATAGAAGAATATCCATCAATGATTGTGCCATCCATTGCGATCCGCTCACCCGGCCTGACGAGAATGGTGTCACCAATAGCTATGTCTTCAATAGCTACTGTTTGTTCATTGCCGTTGCGTCTGATCCGGGCTGTATTCGGTGATATTTTCATCAATGAACGGATCGATGAGCGCGCTTTGTCCATCGAATATGATTCCAGGGCTTCGCTGATGGCAAATAAAATAACGACAACAGCGGCTTCACGCCATTCGCCGATGATGGCAGCCCCAATGACCGCAATTGTCATCAAAGTTTTCATATCAAAGCGGAGTTTGGTCAGGTTGATCAGGCCGGCTTTAAACAGGCTTAAACCGCCCACAACTGCTGACAGACCGTAGATTACGTTCGGCAGATAGTGTGCATTGCCAAACATGATATTGGCGATGAAACCGAAAACAACCAGTAAAGATGCGAGCAGTACTTTATCATATCGTATCAAGAATGGTTCCTTTTCAGGCTCAGTATTCTCTCTGATAACTTTAATATTTTCAAAGGATCCAGCCTTTTCGATATCGGAAATGGATGCTTTTCCGACGACATCAATTTTTGACGTGGTAAAATGAACGTTTGCATCCTGTACGCCATTAATTTCTTTTACATTGTTTTCAAATGTCTGCGCACAGTTGGCGCATGATATGCCATTAAGGCGGTAGGTTTGCTGTTCAGACGGCATGAGATTGTTCCTCCTCTCCATGAAGGAAGCCTCGTGTGATAACTTGTTTCATATGTTCATCAGACAATGAGTAGTAGGCAAGCTTTCCCTCTTTGCGGAATGTGGCAATTCCGGCTTTACTCAGTTTCCGTAAATGATGGGATGTCGTGGCGATTGTCGCTCCGATAATATTGGCAAGATCGCAGACGCAGAGTTCTTTTTCCACTAATAGTGCAGACGCTATTTGGAGTCTGTTTCTGTCTGCCAAAAGTTTATATAATCCAATAACCTTATCAATCGGCTGGCCATTAAGTTCCTGTTTGACACGGTCGACTTTTTCCTCATTAATACAGGTTACATCACAAACGTCCTGGCCCATGAATCACACCTCATTCAAATGAATATTTGATTGTATTATATTCAAACGATGGTTTGAATGTCAATAGAAAAAAGCCAGCATTTCCCTCATTGACGTTGAGGGTGAATGCCGGTCTGCGGGCGTGATATGGAGTGGGGCAATTAATGGCACCCGGTTTGGTGAGGTTTTTGCATGGGATAGGTAGTTTATTGCACGAGTCTGTGATGCTCTCGCACGAGTTAGACCGATTCCTGCACGAGTTACACCATTATCCACATGATTTGACCTAATCCCCCTATTAATAAAAATTATTCAATCGAGAATCGCAATTCATCAGAAATTTTCAATTCCGCGTTTTTGAGCTGGGCTGTCTGATTTTCAAAATGCAATTGATAAATGGAAGCGAACGTGTCTATGTCTGTCGCGGATACAGAGACTGCACTGATAGCTTTGTCATTTATTTGTTTAGGATCCTGCGATGTATTTTTCACTTTTCCCCATTCAATATGAAAGGGCAAAACCTGCCGTTCTGCCTCCGCAAAGAGCATTCGCCATTCCAAAAGACTTCCATTCGGGCGTTTGCGGCTACCAGGTATAGGACCGGTATATGGGACATTGAGGTTCTGCAGGTTTTTAACATCCTTATCCATTTGTTCTGTTCTGAATGCAAGCTGGATTGGCCCTTCATGCCCCTCCGCAAGCTCCCGGGAAAGCAAATGGATTAACGGGTTTTCAGATCTGGCAGCGGTTGTTTCATCAAAAATGCCAATCCATTCGATGTAGCACTCGTTACGGAAATAAGCAAGGAAGTTGTAAGTTCCCCAGTTAGCGTGCCGGCCGCCTTCTGTAACGGTAATATCATGTTTCTTTCCGAAATCTTTTGCTGCCTTTTCCGGATCTCTGGCAGCAACGACAATATGATCAATAGCAAGCATATGTTTCCCTCCTGCCGCCATCGTATTTCAAAAAGGCTCTTTTAGAAAGCATTTAGACTTGTTTCAGGTTGTATATCCCGAAGTTCACATTTTCATTAGTCTGGATTCTCATTTTTTCAATGAAAAACGACCGACCTCAGTCATCCACTTTTTAGGCAATATTTGATATAGTAACTAAAAGAGCTAATGTAAGCGGGTGAATCGATATGGAGAAACCGAAGATATTAATTGTCGAGGATGAAGAAAAACTAAGCCGGGTGCTTCAGCTCGAGCTGGACTATGAAAACTACCGGACGACCGCAACCTATAATGGGAAAAGCGCTTTGGAGCTTTTGACAGAACAGGAATGGGATCTTGTACTATTAGACATCATGCTGCCGGAATTGAGCGGGATGGAGGTGCTGCGCCGTGTGCGACGGTTTGATGAATCCACCCCCATCATTTTACTGACAGCACGGGATGAGGTTTATGATAAAGTGAACGGCCTTGATCAGGGGGCTAATGATTATATTACAAAGCCCTTTCAAATTGAGGAGCTGCTGGCGCGAATCAGAGCGCAGCTCCGCCAGCCCCGTAAAGCCGAAGCGCCACAGCACGAAGAATTGAGTATCGGTGACCTTGCAGTGGATGTTGATGCCCGTGAAGTACGCCGGTCTAAACAGCCTATAGATCTTACCCCCAGGGAGTTTGATCTCTTAGTCTATCTGCTGAAAAATAAAAATGTCGTGTTGACGAGAGACCAACTGATTGAACATGTATGGGGCTTTGATTATTTCGGGGACACCAACGTGGTCGACGTTTACGTCCGCTATTTGCGCCAGAAAGTCGATAAACCATTTGATCCCCCGTATATTCAAACTGTACGTGGTGTCGGTTATACGATAAAGGAATATACTTGATGAAACTTTCCGTGAAGATCCGACTGTTTTCCAGTTTATTTATGCTTGTATTGATTTTGCTGGTTAATACGTCAATTTATTACTTATTTCATACAATATCGCTGGACAGAGAACTTGAGGATTTGAGCACACAAACGAATGAAATGGTTGAGACACTCAATAATAATCCGAATACGTCGACAAGCGACATGCTTGAAGCTTTCTTGCCGCCAGAAGGGTTGATCCGGGTTATCAGGGAGGACGGCTCTTATGTTGCACAAATGATGAAGGCCGATTATACCGCATTACCGTCGAACTATGTAACATCGGAAACAAGGTCCATTATTCAAATGAATGACCAGCCTGATTTTGCGACGGTTGCCAAACCAATTATCTGGGAGAATGGCAATGTTGTTACTATACAAGTGTATAAACATCTGACGGGACACTCATCCACAATGGAAACGTTGTTTTATGTTCTTGTTGTCGCCTCGCTGATTATGCTTATTCCAACTATTATAGCGGGTTTCTTTTTATCCCGGTTCATTACAAGACCGGTCCAGGAACTGACTGCAGCCATGAAGGAAAATACCACATACGGAAACTGGAAGAAGATCAGTGAGACCGATCAGTCAAAAGATGAATTGTATGAAATGAAAGTCACGTTTAACCGGATGATTGATCATTTGCGGGAGAAC
The DNA here is from genome assembly GCF_000224785.1 of Lentibacillus jeotgali. Lineage (GTDB taxonomy): Bacteria > Bacillota > Bacilli > Bacillales > Amphibacillaceae > Lentibacillus > Lentibacillus jeotgali. The sequence continues at coordinate 343,643 of NZ_AGAV01000003.1, forward strand.
TTTGAGAAGCAGGAGATGTTTGTTTCAGACGCTTCCCACGAACTGAAAACGCCGATTTCAATTGTCAAAAGCTATTCCCAGTTTATGAAACGCCGTGGTGCGGATAATTCGGAATTATTGCAGGAATCCACAGAAGCCATTGAATCGCAGGCCGATCGAATGCAAAAGCTTGTGGAACAGATGCTGCTGCTGGCCAAAAATAAGGACCGGGAAGTATATGAACCGTTCGATATCGTTGAATTGTGCCGGTCAACAGCAGAGACGTTTAAAGGGGCCTATGACAGAGACATTTCATTCAGTACCACTGCCGATATCCTTCAAGTCAACGGGAGCTATGATCAGCTGCAGCAAGTTGTCTATATTTTAATGGATAATGCCGTCAAATATAGTCGGGGTGCAGTTAAAATATCTGTAAGGCAAGATACACAGTGTATTAAAGTGAATGTCCAGGACAATGGACCGGGAATCCCTGAAGCGGAGCAGGAAAAAATATTCGACCGCTTTTACCGGATTGATAAATCGAGAAACAGGGAAACAGGAGGCACCGGTTTGGGATTATCCATTGCCAGAGCCATAACAGAGGCACATGATGGCACACTCACAGTTTCAAGTACAGCGGGAGGATCGACATTTAAATTGCAGCTCCCAGATTCTCAAAAAGGCTAATGGTTTTCTCATTATTTTCTAATCTGTTGCACAGTGTCTTTTCATTTGCCGTGGATATGATATAGTCAGAAAACAAAAATGAGGAGGCCTTAATACATGAAAAAGAAAATAGGGATTGTATTAGCTGTAATACTAGGCATTTCCGCGCTGGGACTTGGAATGCTTCAGTCAAGTGCATCAGAAGCATCACCGAAAATGGACCGGCAGGAAATTGAGGATTTAATCAAAGCGCAGTATCCGGGTGAAGTTACCGAACTGGAACGGGAAAAAGAAGGCAACCGGACAGTATATGAAGCAGAAATACACGATGGCAGCAACGAATATGAGATTAAACTGGATGGCAACACGGGTGAGGTTTTAGAACTGGATAAGAAATTGGCTGCTAAAACTGATAAAGATCAAAACAAAACCACTAACAATGAGAAAAAGTCCGTCAAGGCGGGCAATGCTCAGGACAACGCTGCAAAATCACGGGATGACGACGGTGATGACAAAAAGGATTCCGGCCAGGACGATACCCGGATGAAATTAAGCCAAAGCCAAGATAGCAACAAAGCTGAAACCAGTAATAACACGTCACAAGAATCGGCGGTTATTGACACAGCCGAAGCAGAAAAAATTGCAAAAGGTGCATTCTCAGGTACGATTACTGAACTGGAACTCGATGAAGATGACGGCCAATTATATTATGAAATCAAAATGAAGTCTAAAAAGAAAGAGGCTGAAATCGAAGTTAACGCCTATACTGGTAACATTATGGTGATGGAAATTGATGGTAACGACGATGATGATCATGATGACCATGAAGGTGACGACGTCGATGATCATGATGACGATGACAGAGACGATAATTAATACGATCAGATCAGCTTAGATTAGCCTCTCAGGCTTTGGAAGGGGAGTCAAATTGAAATACGAAAAAGGGCTATTTATTTATAATGGAACTGCCGGTAATGAAAATATCGAACAAAAATTATCACAGGTGCTCCCGGTTCTTGCAAAGGCGATCAAGAATCTGACTGTTATCCAGACGGAATCAATTGAAGAAGCGAAAGGCGTCTTTAGGGGATATGCTGCCAAAGTGGATATCATGATAATTCTCGGAGGAGACGGTACACTTCATGAATGTGTAAACAGCATTGCACCTTTGGATCACCGGCCGGCGATTGCCGTTTTGCCCGGAGGTACATGTAATGATTTCAGCAGATCTTTAAACATACCGCAAAACCTCTACCAGGCAGCACAGGCAATTACAACAGGAGAAGTTGTGGATGTCGATGTCGGTAAATCGTTGAACAAATATTTTCTGAACTTTTGGGGTATCGGACTTGTTTCGGAAGCATCATTAAATATTGATGCAGAACAAAAGAAGAACTTAGGTGTCCTGAGTTATTTTATGAGTACATTGCGCACGGTTAATCAGGCGGTGCCCTTTTCGTATAAAATTGAAACTGATCATGAACAGTATGAAGGCGAAGGTGTTTTGATTCTCATATTGAATGGAAGGTTTATCGGCACACAGGAACTGCCTTTGCCGACAGTTACCCTTAATGACGGCAAGTTGGATGTGCTCGTCATCAAAAACTCCACACTTGCCTCATTCAGGGAATTACTGGCAATGAACAAACCGGATATCAATTCACAACAGCTAACAGAACTCACCCATTTTCAAGCAACGTCGATAAAGGTATCAGCCCCTGAAGAAAAAGCAGTTGATATGGACGGGGAAGTTGATACGGCCACTCCGGACGACATAACAATTTTGCCGAAGCATATCCCGATGATAAAAAAATAGCCTGAAATGTGATATCAATCATAGCAGGCAACGATGAAAGTGGATTATAATTGTAATATAGAGGCGGGGGACCTCTGCTTAGTGAATAGCTTTTAAGAAGTAAACCTTTTGTTATCCAGGGTTTGCTTCTTTTTTAATAACGGCAAAAATGTGAAAGAAGGCTTTTTATGTCATGATTTTGTAATAAGTATGTTTAATTTGTTACAAAGCGGGTATACATCAAAAACCGGATATTTCATGTCCATATAGAATGAGGGGGATCCTAAGTGAACGAACAAGAAGTGATTGTTTACACCAGTGAAAATAGTTCACAGTGTGAGAAGCTGCTGAATCAACTAAATCAATGGAAGATTGATTATAAAGAGCGAAATGTAACCGAGCATAAGGAATACCTGGGTGACCTTCAGGAAGAGGGGATATTCGGTACGCCTGCAACATTTGTGGATGAAAAAGTTGTACTGGGTGCACAGTTCAATAAAATTAAACATGTTCTGGGTATGTCCGATCAATATCACTCGTATACGTCATTTAAGCGTTAGCTGAGGCAAGGATGGGGCATATCACACATTTTAAGGTGTTTTTCATATAATAACGAAAGACCATTAAAAGAGGTGTGTGTTATGCGAAGAAGACCCTATCCTTATCAGCAGCCCTACTACAGCAGTCAAGCAAATTTTAACCCTCATACAGTTAATCCAATCAGTGAAAACGCACAATATTATCCAACAGCATTTGACGTGTATGCCAAACCGAAACAGCCCGCTAATTGGATGGCTAATCCTTATGGAGAAGCAATATCTCCCCATCAGCCTAAGTCAAGTAATCCCTTGTATTATTTTCAGGATCATAACGGTGAACTCGACCTTGATAAAATACTTTCAACGGCAGGACAAGTAGCAGACACAGTCCAGCAGATGTCACCTGTTATTAAGCAAGCGAGTCATATTATTAACCGATTTGATAATTCTTAACAACCGTCCGGGATGCCAGCATCTTCGGATTATTTTGGTGTGAATTAATAATTGCAGTTTAGGAAAAATGAAGATATACCGAATCTTAAGGAGAATTCTCATGACTGGATGTCTTATCATTCACGGATATACGGGAAGCCCGTATGAAGTCGGACCACTGGCAGATTACCTGAGAGAATATACAGACTGGCATATTAAAGTGCCCACACTCCCGGGGCACGGCAGCGAACTGGCATTGGATAATGTGTCACATGAGAAATGGCTGACGGCGGCCGAGGAGTCACTCAAGCAGCTAAACGAGAAAACGGACACGATATATTTGATTGGATTTTCGATGGGCGGTATGATAGCGGCTTATCTGGCGTCCAAGCATAACATTGATAAGCTGGTCCTCCTCGCGCCATCAGGAAAATATTTATCGTTTCGGCAAATTATACGGGATGTTAAAGGTGTGGTCGCTGACGGGTTTAAGGGGAAACTAAAGCAGAACAATCTTTATTTACATTATAAACGCAAATGGGGAACGGTGCCGTTTAAGGCGAATATTGAATTCCTTAAACTCATCCGGTTTACCCGACGGTATCTAAGCAAAGTCACATCACCTGTCCTGATCGCCCACGGTCAGCAGGACATGATGGTGCCGTATAAAACGGGCTATTACCTGGATAAGGAAATTACATCGGAACAGAAAGAGGTCGTCTTTTTTGAACGCTCAAGGCATCTGATTTGTCTGGGTGATGACAACATTACACTAAATAAGATGGTTTATGACTTTCTAACCAGAGGAAAAGAGGAGGGTGCAGTTACTTCATGAGCATCCTCCTCTTTTTCTGCCTCCAGTCTCCGATACTGATTTAATTTTTAAAAAACGAAATAACCAGGCCGCCTTCTCCTGCATACGTGGCAATCAATGGCCCCATGTCTGTTAGGTAGGCATCCTTGAAAGGGTATCTTTCCTGGATGTCTGCAAGTACTTTCCTGGCACGGTCTTCAGCGTTGCAATGGGTCATGGTAATAATCTTGTCCTCGACGTTTTTGGTATATTCATCGATTTGTTCAACAAACCGTCTGATCGATTTTTTATCGCCGCGCACTTTTTCTGTAACTTCGATGGTGCCCTCATCACTTCCGCGCATCAGCGGTTTAATGTTCAATGTTTTGGCAATTGTCCCCTTTACGCGGTCAAGACGCCCGCCGAGAATCAGGTTGTCCAGCGTTTTCAGAACAAACAGCGTATTCGTCTGCTCAATCCGCTCATATAAATGATTAACGAGTTGTTCAGACGTATAATTTTCGTCTATTTTTGTTTTGGCTTCATGGAGTAGCAGTGAAAGACCGCAAGAAGCGGTTTTGGAGTTGATAACTTCGATTTGTCTGTCCGGTTCTTCTTCAAGCAGCATATTTTTAGCTAGTACCGCATTTTCATATGTGATACTCAAGCCTTTTGAGATACTTAGCATAATGATTGGCGTATCGGGACTGATTTGTTTGTATGCCTCATAAAAATCATTCGGGCTTGGTGCCGATGATTGTGGCAGTTCATCTGTTTCGGCCATTTTCTGATAGAATGCTTCCAGATTCATCGTCACGCCGGCTTTATATTCCTCATCCCGGAAACGCAAATAAAGTGGTACAACCCTTATATCAAGCGTCTCATTCAAACGTTTTGGGATGTCCGATCCGCCGTCGGTCATTAATTGTATACGCATCTCTTCACCCAATCCAATTGTGTCGTGTACTCATTATATCAGTTTTAATAGCAGTAAAAAGCAAATTGACAACATTAGATGAAATCGCCGAAATTAAGAGTGAAAATGCTTTTTCAGTCAATTCCGCTGCGATATTGTGACTTTTCGCTTCTTTGTCGTGCTCATGATAAATAGGAACAACCCGAACAGGACGATTGAGCCGCCGAGCCATTGTGACCATGTAATTGTCTCGCCCAGTATGAAAAAGGCCAGGATGGATGCGCCGACCGGTTCAAACACGATTCCCATTGAGATGGTTGCCGTGCTCAGCCACTTTAATGCCCAATTAAATAATGTGTGCCCTAAGAAAGTCGGGAAAATCGCTAATGCTAAGAAAATGAACCAATGATCGGCGGAATATCCGAAAAAGGAATTGCCAGCAATCAGGTTATATAATATGAGTGTTAGTGAGCTGATGCCATATACAACGAACGTGTAGGTCATGAGCGACAGCCGTTTTCTGACCTGTTGCCCCATCAAAAAGTACGCTGTTATCAAAACCGCTCCCATTAGTGCAAGCATATCGCCGAACAAAGCGATGCCACTGATTTGGAAGTCCCCCCAGCTGATAATCACACTTCCGAGAAGTGCAATGATCATACTGATGATGGCGCCATATGAAAACCGTTCCTTGAAAAAGAAATATGTTCCCAAAAATGCAAATATCGGCTGTAGTGTTACGAGAACGACAGAACTTGCCACAGATGTATAATTCAGGGATTCGAACCAGACAATAAAATGAAATGCAAGAAAAATACCGGCCAATGCTGAGAACAGCCAGTCCCTTTTTTGGATGAATTGAAATTCGTCCCGGTTTTTCAGCAAGATGTACGGTGCCATGATCAGTACTGCCAGCACCAGGCGATAATTTGCAATAATAGCCGAGGGTGCCTGATCCGCCAGTTTAACCAGCACTGCTGAGGTTGAAACAGAGATGACACCGATAACCACCGGAATATATGGATTAATCGGAGGGAACCGCATATATAACCTCCTTTGTTGACGTCTTCGTTTATTGAACCTTTTCCGCATGTAACTAGCAGCAGATCCATGCGAGTGATTAAACTGCCAGTAAAGACCGAACCAGCGGGCCTGCAACCCCTCTTCTGGTTAAAGTGCCTCTATGTATTTTATCATGCACCAATAAAAAAATCATTATAGGAAGTAGTGGATATTACCTTAGTGACTGTGTTAATATAAAATGACTGTTATTTTGGATGAGAGTTCACGGATGAGGCCTTTTTCCATTACTGGGAAAAGCCTCTTTTTACAGCTATCATACGTTAACTGATATATTGAAATGAAAAAGGAGAAGATTTATAAAGTGACAACATTCAAGGAATTAAATATTTCACAGGCCATTATGAAAGCATTACAAAAAATGGGCTTTGAAGAAGCAACACCAATTCAGGCGGAAACGATTCCGCTTGCCATAGAAGGTTATGACGCAATTGGACAAGCACAGACAGGGACTGGAAAGACTGCCGCATTCGGTATCCCGATGATTGAAAAAATCGATCCGCAGCAACGTAAGATTCAAGGATTGGTCGTTGCCCCGACAAGGGAATTGGCAATTCAGGTTGCTGAAGAATTGAACAGACTCGGCAAAATCAAAGGTGTACGCTCTATGTCAGTATACGGCGGCCAGCATATGGAACGCCAGATACGTGCTTTGAAAGATGGACCGCACATCGTCGTCGCGACACCCGGAAGACTGCTTGATCATATGCGCCGCAAAACAATCCGGACGGAAAATATTCGGACAGCTGTTTTGGACGAAGCAGATGAAATGCTGAACATGGGCTTCATTGACGATATCCGCGATATCCTGAAAAACATCCCGGAAGAGCGGCAGACATTGCTGTTTTCTGCAACCATGCCAAAAGAGATCCGTGATATTGCAACGAACCTGATGAAAAGTCCCAAAGAAGTCAAAGTGAAAGCTAAAGAGATGACGGTTGAAAACATCGATCAGTATTTTATTGAAGTTCCTGAGAAACAGAAATTCGATACCTTAACCAACCATCTGGACTTCTATGCACCTAAACTCGCCATCGTCTTCAGCCGGACGAAAAAACGTGTGGATGAAATCACCGACGGGCTTCAGGCACGCGGGTTCCGCGCAGAAGGGATTCATGGGGATCTGACACAGGGAAAGCGGATGTCCGTTTTGAATAAATTTAAAAATAATCGGGTCGATGTACTTGTAGCCACGGATGTAGCGGCACGGGGACTGGATATTTCCGGTGTAACCCACGTTTATAACTTTGATATCCCGCAGGACCCGGAAAGCTATGTGCACCGGATTGGACGTACCGGCAGGGCAGGTCGTACAGGAGAGGCCGTGTCATTTATTACACCGCGGGAAATCGCCCATTTGAATGTAATCGAAAAAGTAACGAAAAGTAAAATGAAGCGTATGGCGCCTCCGACTTATCAGGAAGCGAAGCGCGGTCAACAGCAGGCGGCAGCAGACAAACTGCGGAAAAAGATTGACCAGCAGGATCTGCAGGATTATCAGGAAACCGCCAGTGAGCTGCTTCAGGATCATGACTCGATAACGGTTGTGGCTGCTGCCCTTAAAATGATGACGAAAGAGCGACGCAATGCTCCTGTCAATATTTCATCCGTTCAGCCGATCAGCGTGAAAAAAGCGCAGCGCGGCGGCAAGAACAATAAAGGTAGAACACAGAACAAGAAATTTTATGGAAAACGCGGACAAGGCGGACGCAAGCAAGGGGGCCGCAACCAAGGCGGGCGAAATCGAAAAGGGAACTACCAGAAGCACCGCAGCCGCAAACCGAATAATTAAAAGGACAGCAAAAGGCTCGGTCGGTATTCCGGGTCTTTTTATTTTTTTTGTTTGCAATTTCTACAAGGGAGATCCTTAAACCCGGACAGTTATTATCTATTAAAAATATCGAAACTTTGATAATATAAATTCGTATAGGATAATGGAGCTAATTTACTGTATTAGGGGGAAGTGACGATTATGCGACAGCCACCGGTTAACCGGATTGCACCCGATGCCATCAAAGCATGGAAAATTTCGGCTGCACTCGCTGAAGGGGTGATCTGGCTAGTAACGATTGCGCTCTTCGTATTGGCATTTATATTTGAATTTTCTTATTGGTATGGCGCCGGAGCAGCTCTAATCAGTATGATAACGACTGTTTTATTTGTGTTTGTGCTGCCAAAGGTACGTTGGAGAAGATGGCGCTATGAAGTGTTCGAGCAGGAGATTTATATTCAGCATGGGATATTAATTGTTTCGCGCACGCTTGTACCCATGATCCGTGTACAGCATGTTGATACAAAACAGGGACCGATTCTAAAAAAATACAATTTGGCAAGTGTGGAAATTTCCACTGCTGCCACTACCCACGAAATTCCTGCTCTGCTGGAAGAAGATGCATCGGAACTGAGGGACAGAATTTCGGCACTGGCAAGGGTGGATGAAGACGATGTTTGAAGCGAAACGATTACATCCGGCAGCTATTATTTTTAATTTGATTAGAACAGTAAGGGAATTTTTATTTGCCATTATCCTTGGCTTTATTACATTCAGGGATGAGTCACTATTATATTTTGTCCTGATTTTAGCAGGTTTAGTGGTCATCTTTATTGGGGCCAGCGTACTTACCTGGTATCGCTACACTTACCGGATAGAAGATGATGAACTGCGTATCGAATATGGGGTTTTTATCCGCAAGAAGCGCTACATATCCAAAAATCGCATCCAATCAATCGATCTGACATCAGGCATTATTCACCGGATTTTTAAACTGACAAAGGTGCAAATTGAAACAGCAGGATCCGGCATGAGCGCTGAAGCTTCACTAAGTGCGGTTAAGTTGGAAGAAGGGGAAGCTATAAGGGCTGAGTTGAAAACATCAGGTACACACCAACAAGCTGCTGATGATCCCCATGAGGAAACTGGTGAGTGGGCGGAAAAGACAAATCCATCTTCAACAATCAGCTTTAAACGGTTATTTATTGCGGGAACTACATCGGGTAGTATCGGTGTTATTTTGGCATTGGGAGCAGCCGGTTTTTCCGAACTTGAGCAATTTATTCCGGAGTCATTTTTCGATGAGACACTGGAATGGGTTATCGGGTTGGGGATCATTATTTTAATTGTAATGGCTTTTTTTGCCTTATTATTATTCTGGCTGCTGGGAATTGCCGGAACGATGATTAAATACGGCAAGTTTACCATCACAAAAAATGAAAATGAGCTGTTTATCACACGCGGTCTCCTGGAAAAAAAGCAATCGACGATACCGTTAAAACGAATCCAGGCTGTTGGTATTCAAGAAAGCATCATCAGACAGCCGCTCGGCTATGTCACAGTGTTTGCGGAAATAGCTGGTGGTTCCGCGAATAAAGGGGAAGACTTTTCATCAATTCTTTTCCCGATTATGAAGCGGGATGAAGTGGAGGCATTTCTGGAAACCTTTTTGCCTGATTATGCCGGGCTGCATGAGCTGACACCATTACCGAAGCGGTCGCGGAAATTTTATATTATGCGGTCTTCTGTGTTGTTTGTGTTGATTGTTGCAACAGTGGCTATTTTCTTTCCATCGTTTGTCTGGGCGCCGGTATTACTGCTGATTGCCGGTGTCTTCCTGGGCAGGCTCCGGCATAAGGATGGCGGTTTTAACGTACAGGGTCAAAGGTTGACAATCCGCCATCGGGTGTTCAGCAGGAATACGATCATGCTATATCATAAGCGGGTCCAGGCCTTTGAGAAAAAACAGCATAAAGTGCAGCGATTACAGAATCTGGCCAGCATGACGCTTTCTATAGTTGGGAGAATGGGAACAGGTACACACTTTACCATCAAGGACCTTGAGGAATCTCATGTTGATGAATTATCAGATTGGTATTCGCGGAGAAATTAATTGTTCAACTGACAATCAGCTGCTGGAAGCGTTCACTGATTGTCAGTTCATTTTCTAAAATATTCTGCTGAAAAGTCCGAGTACGACGAGGATTCCGAGGAAAATCCAGAGGCCGTTTTTGAAAATCTTTTTGTTCCGCTTCTTTTTTTGCCAGCGGTTTGGGTCAAACTGAACAGATCCGTCGTCAACGTATTGCCGTCTCAGCCATGGTGAATACGGACGGACATTATTCAATATAAGCGGTGCGAGCGCAAAACCGCCGATAAAGCCGAACACATGGGCATATATATTGATGCCTGAGCGTACAAATGTCATGATCAGACCAATCACCAAAATAATTGTGATGATCTGGGAACTTGATGGATCAATCAAATGCTTGCGGAAAGCGACCATGAAGGCGTAAATGCCAAACAGACCGTAAATCGCTCCCGATGCACCAACATGCGAGTAAAGTGCAGGGCCGAGCAGAAACGTAGCCAGGTTGCCGATTAGACCTGCACCTAGGTAAGCGGTGATGAACTTTACTTTGCCAAGCATCTGCTCCAGAGCGGGGCCAAATAGAACAAGAGCAAATGAATTAAACAGAACATGCATGAGGCCGGCATGGAGGAAAATCGATGTAATCAACCGCCAATATTGTCCCTGGCTAATAGCAAAGTTGATACCCATTCCCCAATCCCTGATCAAGTTGCCAAGCGGGGTGTGCAAAAATCCGGTCAGAAGCCAAAGGACGAGCTGAATAATGATCAGCCAGGCGACAACCGGATATAATTGCATAAATTCCTTAATACTGCGTTCGTTCCGTATGAACATAAATATTCCTCTCTCCCTTACCGGAAAATGCTCTCTTTTCATTTAACCATTTAAGCTTTGGTTTTATGAATGGGTGCTGCAGGGTAATATAATGATAGTATTGCATTCTATAGTATGACCATTTTAATCTTACTAGAATACGCGATTTTAGTATAATGATATACAATTTTCCGCAGAGAGGAAAGCGATTTTTATGATAAAGGGTATAGGAATTGATTTGATTGAATTAGATCGGATACAGCACAGTATACAGCGAAATAGCCGATTTGCCGGCAGGATTTTAACACAATCAGAAAAAATAGATTTTGATGCGTTGAAAAATAACCGGAGACAGATTGAATACCTTGCCGGCAGATTTGCTGCCAAGGAGGCTTTCTCAAAAGCGGCAGGCCGCGGTATTGGTAAACTGAGTTTCAAGAATATCGAAGTGACAGCGAATACATATGGTGCGCCGGTGATGAATGTTGCCGGCTACGAAAACTGGAACATTTTTATATCCATTACGCACAGCAGGGACTATGCAGTAGCGGAGGTTGTTATCGAGGAAAAGGACTGAAAACACTCGCCGGGTGATTCTGCATAATTGAAAAGGTTGTCTCATATATTCTAGTGCGGGCAGGAGGGAATTGCGTGTATATTGTCACCGCAGAAGAAATGTACGATATGGATCATGGGGCTATTCATGACATAGGTATTGATGGCAGAATGTTAATGGAAAATGCAGGAAGGGCCATGGCAGACAGGATTGAAACGCGCATCGGCAAAACGGACCGTATCCGAATTTTGGCCGGGAGCGGAAGCAATGGCGGTTATGGGTTCGTGATTGCCAGAACACTGTTGAATAAAGGTTATGAAGCAGTCGTTGTGCAGGTTGTGCCGAATGAGAAAGTTACCGGTGATGCGCTTTTGCACAAAAATTTATTCATCAGGTGCGGAGGGAATGTCCGTGTTACCCGTCAGCCTTCCGAAATCGAAGTGATTTTGAAAGAAGCAGATGTGATTATTGATGCCATACTGGGGATTGGCACAAAGGGAATGCTCCGTGAGCCGCTCGATGAAATTGTCCCCATTATGAATGAGTTGGCTGCGTATATCATTTCGGCAGATATTCCATCTGGACTGCCGGCTGATGAAGGGATGGAGGACTTTCAAGCGGTACAAGCCGATGAAACAGTCGTCGCCGAATACCCGAAGATGAGTGTATTTCTGGAATCCACGTCCGCTTATTACGGGGAGTGGTCGGCGGTTTCAATCGGGCTTCCAAAGCACATGCCAGCAAATCAGGTGCAACGGAGGATCTGGATGCCTGAAGATTTTCAGGCGACGATGCCGGAGCGTAAATGTAACGCCCATAAAGGCAACCACGGTCGCGGACTGGTCATCGGCGGCAGTGCGGAAATGCCCGGTTCGATTGCGATGACGTCTAATGCAGCACTACGAACAGGCGCCGGTCTGATGACAGTTGCTACACCTAAAAATGTGATACCGGTAGTTGCATCACATTGTATGGAAGCAACATACCTGACGCTGGAGGACACAGGGGGCTTTTTGAACGGTCAGACGGCCATCCCTTTTGACCATTTTGATGCAACCGTTCTCGGTATGGGAATGGGGCGTCATGAAGAAGCCGGTGAATTGACGGAGCAGGCAGTTGAAACACAGTGCCCGCTGATTGTGGATGCAGACGGTCTGCACCATTTGAAACCGCTGCTGGAAAGACTTAAAGATCGATCAGGTCCTGTTGTCCTGACACCGCACCCGGGGGAGATGGCGATGCTCTTGGATACTTCAGTCCCGGAACTGCTGAAGACACCGTTTGCCTATACAAAAATGTTTGCTGAAAAATATCAGGTTTACGTCGTACTCAAAGGGATGTCTACCATCATCACAACGCCTGAAGGCATGCAGACAGTCAGCACAGCTGGGAACCAGGGGCTGGCTAAAGGCGGAAGCGGTGATGTGCTTTCAGGAATCATGCTGGCAATGATCATGCAGCCCCAGACTGTTTCTGATGCGTTATGCAATGCCTGTTTCGTACATGGAAAGGCTGCTGAACTGCTTACTGAAGAGTCACATTCAGCCTATGATCTGATGGCTTCCGATGTCATTAGAGGCATTACAGATGTCTATCGTACGTTTCTGACATTACCGTGACAACAAGCCTTCCCTTCGTCGGATAAACAGCCCGCAAAATGTTTGAATGCGACAAGGGAGACATGTCCATGAAAAAAAAGTTTGGAATTTGGGTTGTGATTGTCTTTGGCCTAATCTTTGCTTTATCTGCGTGTGGTGAACAATCCCAGGAGGATGTTGTGAACAAATTGGAGTCCAACCTGGAATCCATGAACGGGTATAAAGCAAAGGCCGAAATGACAATGAACACTGGACAGGAGGACCAGAAGTATAATATAGATATCTGGCATAAGAAAAAAGATATGTATCGCGTGGAGCTTAACAATGATCAGGATGATAAGGGAAGCCAGATCATTTTGAAAAACGAAGACGGGGTTTTTGTTCTGTCACCGGCATTGAATAAAAGCTTCAAGTTTCAGAAAGAGTGGCCGGAAAATGGTAGCCAGCCGTACCTTTATCAATCACTTGTAAACGATATTCTGAAAGACAGTGAAGCGGAGTTCGAAGTAAGCGAGGATTATTATATTTTTGAAACCAAAACAAACTACCAAAGTAACAACAACCTGCCATTCCAGAAAGTTTACTTTGATAAAAATTCCTACACGCCAGAAATGGTAGAAGTGCTTGATAAAGATCGAAATACTCTGGTACAGGTCAATTTCTCTGAATTTGATACAGACCCCACTTTTGAAGACGATGATTTCGCGAGGGAGAAATACATGACAGAGGAATCTGGTGAAGAAACAGCTTCCGCTGATGGCAATACGGATACATTCAGTGTTGTTTACCCGCGGAACATGGCAGGATCTGAACTCGTTGAGGAGTCACAGGTTGAAACGGAAAATGGTGAGCGGGTTATCATGACTTTCTCCGGTGAGAAGAATTTCACATTGGTTCAGGAAAAACAGAATGTTATGCCAACCATGTCTGCTCCTAAGATGGTAGAGGGGCAAATCGTGAATTTGGGCCATGCCATAGGCGCCCTGTCCGATAACACCATTGAATGGTTCAGTAACGGAAAGAATTTTGTCCTGGCGAGTGAAGAATTAACCAGGGAACAATTAATCGAAGTGGCAAAATCCGTCAAAGGTAAAGAAGTGAAGTAATTGAAACGTAGCAAGCAGACTCTGGTAGAGAGGGGGTCTGCTTTTTATTTTTTCTTTTTTTCGGTAAAATATAGAGTAAATGATAAAGAGGGGATTTCTGTGAGTAATCAAATGTTTCGGAGTACATGGGCTGAAGTGGACCTTGAAGCGATTAGCCACAACATTAATGAAATGCGAAACAGACTGCCAGGTCGCTGTGGGATTATAGCGGTAGTTAAGGCCGATGCATACGGCCATGGTGCAGTGGAAGTTGCTAAAAAAGCACTGTCGTCGGGTGCGAAGATGCTTGCGGTAGCATTGCTGGAAGAAGCGTTGATATTGCGTGAAGCCAATATGACAGTACCGATTTTGGTATTCGGAAGGGTGTTGCCTGAGGACGTCCCGACTGCAGTAAACCATGACATTACGCTAACATGTTTTCAAAAAGAATGGATTCGTGATGTGAACAGACTGTCACTTCCGTCCCCGGTGAAAGTACATATGAAATGGGACACTGGCATGGGGCGAGTAGGTTTGCGGACAGAAGAGGAATTGAAGGATGTTACCGAAGAAATTCGCAGCTGCTCAAGGGTTCAATTGACCGGCGTTTACACACATTTTGCCACGGCTGATGCTGCTGGGTTTGATTATTTTGAAATGCAGCACACCCGATTCAAGCAATTTCTTAGTACGTTTGAATCCATCTGGCAGGAACCCGTGACAGTTCACATCGGCAATAGTGCCGCCTCGATACGCTTCCCTGAACGGATGTATCATTATATACGGTTTGGCATATCGATGTATGGTTTGTACCCCTCAGATGTCCTAAAAGATGAATATGAGGTTGATCTGGAGCCGGCCTTTTCCTTGCACAGCAGGCTTGTTCATGTAAAAAAAATGGACCCGGGCGAGTCCATCAGCTACGGTGCCACTTATACAACGACAGAAGAAGAATACATCGGTACGATACCGATTGGTTATGCTGATGGCTGGATCCGAAAACTACAGGGAATGGACGTTCTGGTGGATGGAAAAAGAATGCCGATTGTCGGTCGTATAACGATGGATCAGTCGATGATAAAACTTGATAAGGCATATCCTGTCGGAACAAAGGTAACATTAATAGGAAAACAGGGTAATGACGAAATTGAAACCGATGAAATCGCAGAAAAATTAGAGACAATCAATTATGAAATACCGTGCATGATATCTGAACGTGTTCCAAGGATTTATAAAACGGATTGAAGCGTTGCCCGCTGAAAGCGTCAAGCGATATCAAACAGCATTTTAATAAACAGCCCTGTCAAAATTTGCGGGCATAATAGCGTTCTGAAACAATATGATAATAACAGGAGCCGATTCAGCACGTTTCATGTGTACAGGATAATTCAGCAGTATATACTAGCTTGTAATCAGGTAAAATATGCCTGTAAGAAAACAGGTACTCCAAAAAATAATTCCGAGAAGCCTTTGCAAACCATTCAATACAATGATATTATTGAAAAAGAATTCAATAAGGATCGTCTTACAAGTTTCGGAGGTGTATGGTTTTGTCAGAGGGCTCACAGGAAATTTCAGTAAGATTACCACAGAACCTGCTAAACGAGGTGGATGGACTAATGAAGTATGAAAATAGTGATTTAAGTGATTTCATCTGTCAAGCAACGAGAAATTATCTGGAGCATAAAAAAGAGGAGCATGTCCAGTATTTTCGTGAATCGATGCAGCAAGGGTATATGGAGATGGCTAATATTAATCTGACAATCGCTTCAGAAGCTTTTCAGGCCGAAGAAGAAGCTGAGAAAAACAACTTGCAGCGCACAGTGATCGGGGTGTAAGGCACTTGATCGTTCAGAGAGGCGAAGTTTATTTCGCCGACTTATCCCCTGTTGTGGGGTCAGAACAAGGCGGGATACGCCCGGTACTGATTCTGCAAAATGATATCGGTAACCGCTTCAGCCCAACGGTTATTGTTGCTGCTATCACTGCTCAGATTCAGAAGGCCAAGCTCCCGACACATGTGGAGATAAACGCGAAACGGTACGGATTTGACCGTAACTCGGTTATATTGCTGGAACAGATCAGAACGTTGGATAAGCAGCGGTTGACCGATAAAATCACAAAGCTGGATAAGCATATGATGGAAAAGATTGATAAAGCATTGGAAATCAGTCTTGGACTAAAAGAAATGTATGATCAATAGGGTGTCCCTTTTTTCTAATCGAAGGAAGGGATGCTTTTTTGTGTAAACTAAATGAAGTTTCACTTCATCGATTTTTGACTTATTTTGTGGTAAAATAAAAAATTAGCATGGGAGAGTAGAATATAATTTTCGAAAAACTGTTTATGGTTCGTGGATAAATAGTGGGAGGATAATATGGATAGTAAGTTCGGAAAGATTCTATTGGATAACAGCGATGTTATCATTCAGAAATGGATCGATGAGATTGAGATGCTGAATGGTTTTAATTACTCCGATAGTGTATCTGACGAATTGTTGGAAAGCACTAACCGAGAATTTGTTAATATAATTTTCAGCAGTATTAAAGATGAAGGCGACACAAAGCGGCTGAAGGAGTTTTCCGAGAAGCTGATAAACCTTGGATGGAAAGTGAGTTACATAACGGATGGCCTGCAGGTGTTCAGACGGGTAAGCATTGACTTTATTCTGCAGCAATCTGACCAAATTGATACCAGTTATATTTCCGACCTGCTGCAGAGTGTCGATGAATGGATTGAACCGCTGATCAGACAGCTGGTCAATGAGTTCTCGGGGAACTGGGAAAACATCCTGTCCCTGCAGCGCGTGGCACTTCAGGAGTTATCCGCCCCGCTTATTCCGGTGATGGACAATATCACTGTTATGCCATTGGTGGGAACAATTGATACGGAACGTGCCAAATTAATTATGGAAAATCTGCTCGAAGGCGTTATGAACCATAATTCTGAGGTTGTTTTAATTGATATAACCGGTGTCCCGGTTGTAGACACGATGGTTGCCCATCATATTATCCAGGCAGCTGAAGCGGTCCGTCTTGTAGGGTCAACGTGTATCCTCGTAGGTATACGCCCTGAAATAGCCCAGACAATCGTTAATCTTGGCATTGATTTGAGTAAATTCCCGACCAAAAGCTCGTTGAGAAAAGGATTTATCAAAGCTCTTGAACTGACCGACCGTAAAATTATCAGTACGGAAGAGAAGGACACTTCGATTGAACAAATGATTGAATCACTTGGCAGGGAGTGATAACATGCGGATACCTATTTTAAAACTTCACGATTATTTGCTTATTTCGATTCAGACAGAGATTGATGATAACACGGCTATACAGTTTCAGGAGGACCTGTTGGGCAAAATACATCAAACAGGCTCAACAGGCGTTGTTATTGACTTGACCTCGGTGGAGATCATTGATTCTTTTATTGCAAAAGTTTTGGGTGATGTCGTAACAATGTCAGACCTGATGGGGGCTAAAGTTGTTTTGACCGGAATTCAGCCCGCAGTTGCCGTCACACTGATTGACCTGGGTGTACATTTGAAGGATGTGCCAACTGCATTAAACTTGGAACAAGGACTGATTAAATTACACCAGGAATTGGGGGACTAAGTATGGCTCCCAAATTTTGTGTAGACATTAAACAAGAGTGGGATATTGTTAAAGCGCGTCAGCTTGGAAGAGACCGGGCGCGTGAAATCGGGTTTGGCACAGTGGACCAGGCCCGTCTTGCCACTGCTATATCAGAGCTTGCCCGTAATATATATTTATATGCAGACAGCGGGAAGATATGTTTTGAGATTACGGATGAAACGGACCGTAAGGGAATATGTGTCATATCGCTCGATACCGGTCCCGGAATACAAAATATTAGCCGGGTGATGGAGGATGGGTATTCCACATCCGGTGGTCTTGGAGCAGGACTCCCGGGTGTGAAACGTCTGGTTGATCAATTTGATATTCAATCAGAAGAAGAGAAAGGGACTGAAATCAGGGTGATAAAATGGCTAAGATAAACAGAATCGGACATTGACGGGCAGTTTTCCCCCGCTCACCTTATCTTTTTCCTGACGTTTTTAAAGAAGGGGGGTTCTACTGCTCGTGAAGGCAGGATAAAATAGAAAAGAAATTGTCAGCAAAATGGGGGAACGTATGTTGGCGCTCACTTCTTTTGCTGTTTATCTTTAGGGGGCGAGTTGAATGGAAACGCTGAATACAGAGATCCACAATTACCGCAATCTACTAAAACACTACATTCAAATACGAGATGAACAATCACTCTACGGTGCTGAACAACTCAGCAAAGCGTTTATAAAAGACAATGTTCCGCCTGAAGAGATTATTAACCTTCATATCCGGGCAATGGCAGAGTTATACCCGGATTCACCGGATCATTTTCAGGATTCCATGAATTTCTTGCTGGAAGTGATGATTTCTTACGGAATTGCTCACCAGGAATACCGTTCCTTAAGGGAGGAACAATCGGAGCTGAAATCAGAAATTGCCGTAGCGGCAAACATGCAGGATACCCTTCTGACAACGACGAAACCTGAAGTCGACGGTTTGGATATAGGTGTTGTCAGTGTCCCGGCACACCAAATGAGCGGTGATTATTACCATTTTCTTAAGGGCGAAGATGATTCACTGGGAATAGCTGTGGCTGATGTCATTGGTAAGGGGATACCCGCAGCATTATGCATGTCAATGATTAAATACTCCATGGACAGCCTTCCTGAAGCAACTATGAGCCCTAAAACAATATTGAAAAACTTAAATCGGGTCGTTGAACGAAACGTCGACTCCAGTATGTTTATTACCATGTTTTATGCGCAATTTCTTCCGTATGAAAATAAATTGTGGTATGCGTCTGCCGGCCATGAGCCTGGTTTTCATTACGATGCCGCAACGAAAACATTTGAGGAAATAAAAGCAAAGGGACTGGTACTTGGTGTAACCCCTGATACTGATTATCGGGAATATGAGCGCACGATTGATAAAGGTGATATGGTCATCTTGCTGACGGACGGTGTGACGGAATGCAGACAAGGCGACCGTTTTATAGAAACAGATGAAGTATTGGGAGTCATTAAACAATACGCCGATTTACCGGCCCAGGAAATGGTAAATAAAGTGTATAAACATTTTGAACGGATGCAGAACTTTCAGTTACGTGATGACTTTACACTGATTGTTTTGCGAAAAGAGGTTTAACCGTTATTTATTTTGGGAATTGGACAATAATACGTATAGAAAATCACACGGCGGAAAAGCGCTGTATAGGAGGATATAGATGAATTTGAACATTGATGTTGCAGAAGGGAACGAGAAATCTGTTGTAAAACTTTCAGGTGAAATTGATGCCTATACCGCGCCGAAGCTGAAAGAAAATTTATTGCCGCTGACAAAAAAAGAAGGGCATCAGACAGAAATTAATATGGAAGATGTACACTATATGGACAGTACGGGCCTGGGGATATTTATCAGTGCGTTAAAGTCAACGAATGAAAACGACAGTGATATGCGTTTGGTTGATTTGCAGGATCGCGTTTTACGATTATTCCGGATCACAGGCCTTGATGAATTAATCACGATTGATACTGCAATTCGAGGTGGAAATGAATAATGGAAAAATTTGATTTTGTGGAAATGAAAGTACCTGCCCAAGCAGAGTATGTTGGTGTTGTACGGCTCAGCGTTTCCGGGATTGCGAACCGGCAGGGTTTTGCATATGAAGCAATTGAGGATTTGAAGGTAGCTATTTCCGAGGCGATTACAAATGTTGTCGATCACGCCTATTATCAAGAGGACAACGGCGAAGTAACAATCGGGTTTGGTGTGTATGATGACCGACTGGAGGTTATGGTATCCGATCACGGAGACAGTTTTGATCTCAGTGAAATAAAGGAGGGGATCGGACCTTACGAGGGTACAGAGTCTGTCGAAAATTTGTCCGAGGGCGGCTTTGGCCTTTTCCTGATTGATGCATTAATGGATAAAGTAGAAATTAATAACAATCATGGTGTTGTCGTTCTAATGACGAAGTACCTTCATAAAGCAGAGGTGGGTCTTGATGACGACCAAATCTCAACAACCCAATAAGAATCAGGACGAAATTTATCAATGCATCGAAGACCTCCAGAAAGACCCGGAAAATGAGGCACTTCAGGAAACGATTGTACTGGCTTACTCGGATCTGGTTGAATCCATCGCCAGAAAGTATTCAAAAAACAGCAGTATACATGAAGACCTGACCCAAGTGGGCATGATTGGTCTGATTGCTGCTGTAAGACGGTATGATACATCATTTGGCAAATCATTTGAGTCATTCGCCATACCGACGATTATTGGTGAAATTAAACGGTTCATCCGTGATAAGACTTGGAGTGTCCATGTACCGCGGCGGATTAAGGAATTAGGTCCAAAAATCAGGAAAGCTGCGGACGAGCTGACGACGGAAAACCAGGATTCGCCGACCGTTCCGGAAATTGCGGATTATTTAAATGTCTCTGAAGAGGAAATACTTGAAACGATGGAGATGGGTAAAAGCTATAAAGCGCTGTCCGTCGACAGAAAAATTGAAGCCGATTCTGAAGGCAGCACTGTCGCCATTTTGGATTTGGTCGGCAACAGTGACAGCGGATATGACAATGTCGATCAGCGGATGCTGCTGGAAAAAATACTTCCTGTCCTGTCCGAGCGCGAACAGGAAATTTTGCGTTGCACTTATTTTGAACACATGAGCCAAAAAGAAACTGGGGAAAGGCTCGGGATTTCGCAGATGCATGTTTCAAGATTGCAGCGCCGTTCACTTCGAAAACTCCGCGAGGCACTCCAGAATGAAAGTACGGAGATTCTCGATTGAGGGAACACAATAAAGTAGAAACAGCTGTCTTCCAGAAGGCAAAAAAGAATCGGTATTATTGCGGTGACAGCTATTTCTACACAGAAACTGAAAATGAATATATTTGTGCTCTTGCGGATGGATTGGGCAGCGGCGAATTAGCAAAAGAGTCTTCTGAGGTTGTGATCGGTGTTATAAAGGATAACATTGATGCAACTGTTGAGCAGCTGATCAAAGAATGCAATCAGAAACTGTCAGGAAAGCGCGGAGCAGTCATTGGTATTTTGAGAATCGACTTCCGGGCGCATCAATATACATTTTCGTCGATTGGAAATATCGGTGTTTTAGCCATTAATGAGAATGGACGGAAGAAGCGTAACATTCCAAATACCGGTTATCTGGCCGGTTATCACAGACCATTTAAGGTTGTGACGGACGGACTTGAGCATGCAGCGCGATTTATTTTATTTTCTGATGGCGTCACTGATAAGGATTTATCACAGTGGTTTTTATTGAACAAAGATGTGTATCAGGTTGTTCAGATGTTTGCCGATTATACAGATAGTGTAACAAGAACAGATGATACAACATTAATCGCGATAAATTATCAAGGCTAAGATCGGCTTGGAATCGGCCGGTCTTTTTTTCTTTTGCGGGCTTTTTGGACAGTTACTACTTTCTTACTGTATAAGTGCAACTTAGGCTTTCGCCATAAACGCTTGGCGAAAAGCCAAGTTTTCTAATAGAATGAAGATGTTACATAAAGGATTGTCAGCTGAACGAGGAGGAACGAATGTGACAACTGAACTGGAACAATGGGTAGCAAATGAAACAGACGTGAAGCCTGCTACGGTGAAAAAAGTAATTGCCTTAATGGATGAAGGCAACACAGTACCATTCATTGCACGTTACCGGAAAGAAGCAACAGGCGGATTGGACGAGGTTCAGATCAAACTGATTCAGGATAAGTGGCAATATGCTGTGAATCTGGCTGAGCGAAAAGAAGAAGTCATCCGTCTGATCGATGAACAGGGAAAGCTCTCCGAAGAACTGCAGCAAGCGATCACAGTGGCCACACAATTGCAGCGAGTGGAGGATTTATACAGGCCATACAAACAGAAGCGCCGAACCAGGGCTGCAAAAGCGAAGGAAAAAGGGCTGGAACCTTTGGCAATACGTGTGTGGGAGCAAGAGACGAGCGATGTTTATGGAGTAGCAAAAGATTTCTTATCAGAGGAACATGAATTGAATACAATTGAAGATGTACTTATGGGTGTTAATGATATTATTGCTGAATGGATTTCAGACGATCCGGAATATCGTGATTACATTCGCGGGGAGACATTTAAGCGAGGCATGGTGCATGCAGAAGGTAAAGACACCGACAAAGACGAAAAAGGTATCTATGAAATGTACTATGCATATGATGAAGCTGTTCGTTCAATGGTCTCGCATCGTATTTTAGCTTTAAACCGTGGCGAAAAAGAGGATGTGCTGAAAGTTTCGGTTGAGCCGCCGACCGAGCGGATACTGGCGTATTTGCACCGTAAAGTCGTTACAAATAAGGCAAATCAAGAAACGGCAGGCATACTTAAGGAAGCAATCGAAGACAGTTTCAAGCGGCTGATCCAGCCAGCTGTGGAACGGGAAATCCGAAGCAGCTTAACGGAAAAAGCAGAAGAGCAGTCGATTGAAGTGTTTTCCAGGAATCTAAAAAACCTGTTGCTCCAACCGCCGTTAAAAGGAAAAATGGTGCTTGGTGTGGATCCGGCATACCGGACAGGATGCAAACTGGCTGTCGTTGACGAAACAGGCAAAGTACACAAAGTGGATGTTATGTATCCGACACCACCAAAGAAAGATACAGCTGGTTCCGAGCGAATTGTTCTGGAGTTTATCAATCAATTCAGTGTGGAGCTTATTGCTATCGGAAATGGGACAGCTTCAAGGGAGACCGAACAATTCATTTCCGATGTGATCGGAAAGCATTCCTTGGATGTTCCATATATTATTGTCAACGAAGCTGGAGCGAGTGTGTATTCTGCATCCAAGCTGGCCCGGGAGGAGTTCCCGGATCTACAGGTAGAGGAGCGAAGTGCTGCATCGATTGCCAGAAGGGTGCAGGATCCATTGGCTGAACTTGTCAAAATTGACCCGAAATCGATCGGTGTCGGTCAGTACCAGCATGATGTCAGCCAGAAGGCACTGAACGAATCCCTGACCTTTGTGGTGGAAACCGCTGTTAACCAGGTCGGGGTCAATGTCAACACGGCCTCACCTTCATTATTGCAGTATGTTGCCGGTTTAAGCAAAACAGTTGCCAATAATATCGTTACAAAACGGAATGAAGATGGAAAGTTCATCAACCGGAAGCAGCTTAAGAAAATTCCGCGCCTGGGCGATAAAACCTATGAGCAGGGAATTGGCTTTTTGCGCGTTGTCGAGGGTGAAAATCCGCTTGACCGGACTCCGATCCACCCTGAAAACTATGATCAAGTCGAACAGCTGTTGAAAGTGGTTGGATGTGATATGGGAGATGTCGGAAGCGATCAACTTCGTGAAAAACTGGAGACAGTGAATGTGAAAGATATGGCGGATGAATTGGACATTGGTGAGCCGACTCTGAGAGATATTATTGCAGCATTGAGCCGGCCTGAACGTGATCCGCGTGACGATCTACCAAAACCGCTGCTGAAACAAAATGTTTTATCGATGCAAGATTTACAGCCCGGCATGGAAATGCAGGGAACTGTCCGCAATGTTGTTGATTTCGGCGTATTTGTTGATATTGGCGTGAAACAGGATGGACTGGTTCATATCTCCAAAATGTCCAATCAATTTGTCAAACACCCAATGGATATCTCCTCGGTCGGTGATGTCGTCACTGTATGGGTGGAAAATGTCGATATTGACAAAGGACGTATTGCCCTTTCGATGGTTGAAAGCAAAAAAAGCTGATGATCATTCAAGATCATCAGCTTTTTTATTATATTCGATTATTTAACACTTGCTGGAACGGATAAGCCTAATTCTTCGGCAACCCGCTCTCCCCATTCAGGATCAGCTTTATAGAAATGCTCGATTTGACGCAGTTTAATGTCATCACGTGTAACCTGACGCATATGATCAGCGAAGTTTTTCACAAGACGGGATTTTTCATCTTCACTCATCAGACGATAAAGATCACCTGGCTGTGTATAATGATCTTGACTGTCATAGGCTACGCTGTCTGCAACACCTTCAACTTCAAATGGACTTACTTTTGATGCCGAATCTTCAACTGGTCCATCCACACTGTTTGGTTCATAAACCGGCTTTCCACCGCCATTGCCGTTAACAGCCATATAACCATCACGCTGATAATGGTTGACTTCTACTTTTGGACGGTTAACCGGAATCTGTTGGTGATTGACGCCCAAACGGTAACGTTGCGTATCGGAATAACTGAATAGACGGCCTTGCAGCATTTTATCCGGTGATGTTTCAATTCCGGGTACCAAGTTAGCTGGTGAAAGCGCAGACTGTTCCACATCAGCAAAGTGATTCTCAGGGTTGCGATTCAATACCATTTTTCCAACTTCGATACGTGGATAATCTTTTTTGGATACTGTTTTGGTAATATCAAA
Organism: Lentibacillus jeotgali; assembly: GCF_000224785.1. Classification (GTDB taxonomy): domain Bacteria; phylum Bacillota; class Bacilli; order Bacillales; family Amphibacillaceae; genus Lentibacillus; species Lentibacillus jeotgali. The sequence goes on from NZ_AGAV01000003.1 coordinate 368,221, forward strand.
AATATCCCATTTATACGTTTTATAATCCTCGTAAGGAATGATTTGAACGTATAGTGTCCAGGAAGGATAGTCACCATTCTCAATGGCGTTGTATAAATCCTCCCGATGATAATCCGGTTGTTCACCGGCAAGCTTTTCGGCCACGTCAGGATCAAGGCCTTTAACACCCTGATCACTAATGAAGCTGTATGTTATCCAGAACGCTTCACCTTGATCATTCACCCATTTATAGGTATGGCTTCCATACCCATTCATGTGACGGTAAGTTGCAGGAATCCCGCGGTCACCATGCAAATATGTGATCTGATGGAGTGACTCCGGTGATAATGACCAGAAATCCCAGACCGCATCTTTGTCTTTCAACCCTGTACGCGGATTGCGCTTTTGTGTATGGATAAAATCAGGGAACTTCATGGCATCGCGGACAAAGAAAACAGGTGTGTTATTGCCAACCAGGTCGTAGTTTCCTTCATCAGTGTAGAATTTCAAAGCGAAACCGCGCGGATCTCGTTCAGTATCAGCAGCACCCAGTTCGCCGGCAACCGTTGAAAAACGGGCAAACATTTCTGTGCGCTTTCCTTTTTCACTGAGGAAGTCAGCCTTTGTATATTTGGAAATCTCATCGTTTGTTACTTCGAAATACCCGAATGCGCCTGAGCCCTTAGCATGAACAACACGTTCAGGAATACGTTCTCTGTCAAAATGAGCCATTTTTTCTAAAAAGTGAACGTCTTGAATTAAAGTTGGACCTCTTTCGCCTGCCGTGATAGAATTCTGATTATCACCTACAGGAGCACCAGAGGCAGTAGTCATTCTTTTCTTTTCGTTACTCACTACCTGAACACCTCTCCTTATAGAATCATTTTGTACATAATCTATTATAATACAAATCTATCAAAAATCAATCTTTATTTAAAATTATTGTAAATAAGCGGTTCAGCAAAACGGTCATTTAATATCTGCTAAGGCTGTGGTAGAATATTATTGATTAGCCTGTGAGGATGATATTCATGAGTCTGCTAGATGAAAAAGATCTAAATGAAATTGTGCATGAGATATCAATGAGGTTTTTCGGCAAACCTTTTTATGATAATGCAATTTATAATCACCGGCTCAGAACAACCGGCGGACGGTATATTCCCGCTAAACGAACGATCGAAATGAATCCTAAATATACATCTGAGTTTGACGATGAGGAGCTTATTGGTATTATTAAGCATGAGCTGTGTCATTATCACCTTCATGTAGAAGGAAAAGGGTTCAGACATGGTGACAGGGATTTCAAAAACCTTCTAAAGGCGACCGGGTCGCCCAGGCATTGTTCACCGCTGCCATCAGCTGAAAAGCGCTTCAAGCATATTTACATATGCAAAAATTGCGGCCATGTATACCGGCGTGTCCGCAGAGTGAACCTGGCCAAATACCGCTGTGGAAAATGCAGAGGGGAATTGGTTAGAGACAATAAAAAAGGCTGAAAATGATTTGTTTAATAAATGGCTGTCAGAGATGTTGACGAAAGCTATCTCGCATGTTAAATTAAGTAAGCCTTAATAAATGAGGATATACAGACAGAAATTTTGATGCAACAGCTCTCAAAAAACTTTCGTGAATGATGTTGACATTGATGCTTATCTGTTGTATTATATTTTTCGTCGCAGTTAAACTGCACTTTAATGATGTGATGTGATTTAAAGAGTGCGCATCACCAGACTGATGTGGTTTAGGACAAGCATGTTGGCTTATACTTCCTTTAAAAAGCGTACTTTTAAGTTGTTCATTTCGGAATATTCCACAGTAGCTCAGTGGTAGAGCAATCGGCTGTTAACCGATCCGTCGCAGGTTCGAGTCCTGCCTGTGGAGCCATTATCTGGAGAAGTACTCAAGTGGCTGAAGAGGCGCCCCTGCTAAGGGTGTAGGTCGTGTGAACGGCGCGAGGGTTCAAATCCCTCCTTCTCCGCCATTTCATGGCCCGTTGGTCAAGCGGTTAAGACACCGCCCTTTCACGGCGGTAACACGGGTTCGAGTCCCGTACGGGTCATTCCTTGCTTTTTCAACTAAAACGGTTGGGTCCGGTAGTTCAGCTGGTTAGAATGCCTGCCTGTCACGCAGGAGGTCGCGGGTTCGAGTCCCGTCCGGACCGCCATTCGTTGGGCTATAGCCAAGCGGTAAGGCATCGGGTTTTGATCCCGTGATTCGCTGGTTCGAATCCAGCTAGCCCAGCCATTTTCTGTGCAAGATAACTTGAAAAAGAGTATCCATATATTTAGGCAAAACTCCTTATAACTGAACATGAGCCATTAGCTCAGCTGGCAGAGCATCTGACTTTTAATCAGAGGGTCGGAGGTTCGAATCCTCCATGGCTCACCACTCGTTGCGGATGTGGCGGAATTGGCAGACGCGCTAGACCCAGGATCTAGTGTCTTACGACGTGGGGGTTCGACTCCCTCCATCCGCATTTTTATCACTTATATTGCTGTGGGACTCACGGCATTTTATTTTGCTTAAATACGCGGTCGTGGCGGAATGGCAGACGCGCTAGGTTGAGGGCCTAGTGGGAGTTTATCCCGTGGAGGTTCAAGTCCTCTCGGCCGCATAAAAATTGTTGACAAATCATCATTTTCCTGATATATTGAAAGATGTCGCTTTAAAGCGCCCGTAGCTCAATTGGATAGAGCGTCTGACTACGGATCAGAAGGTTAGGGGTTCGACTCCTCTCGGGCGCGCCATATTAACGGGAAGTAGCTCAGCTTGGCAGAGCACATGGTTTGGGACCATGGGGTCGCAGGTTCAAATCCTGTCTTCCCGACCATCGAAAATTTATAAAGCTATTAACGTAATCTTTGCGGGTGTAGTTTAGTGGTAAAACCTCAGCCTTCCAAGCTGATGTCGTGGGTTCGATTCCCATCACCCGCTCCATTTGCGGGCCTGTAGCTCAGTCGGTCAGAGCGCACGCCTGATAAGCGTGAGGTCGGTGGTTCGAGTCCACCCAGGCCCATTTTGCTCCTTGAAAACTGAACAAAACAACCAGTATGACAAAGATGTCAGAGGTAAGAGGTCGGAAGCCGGAACTTGGTTTTGGCAGAAGACCAATGAAACCCTGTATCAATTTTTGAAGCAAAGCCATGAAAGAGATTGATCGGTGTCAATCTCCTAACAAACTTTATTGGAGAGTTTGATCTTGGCTCAGGACGAACGCTGGCGGCGTGCCTAATACATGCAAGTCGAGCGCGGGAAGCAGGTAATCGCCCTTCGGGGCGAGCGCCTGTGGAACGAGCGGCGGACGGGTGAGTAACACGTGGGCAACCTGCCTGTAAGACTGGGATAACTCCGGGAAACCGGGGCTAATACCGGATAATACACAGCATCGCATGGCGCCGTGTTGAAAGGCGGCTTTTAGCTGTCACTTACAGATGGGCCCGCGGCGCATTAGTTAGTTGGTAAGGTCAAAGCTTACCAAGGCGACGATGCGTAGCCGACCTGAGAGGGTGATCGGCCACACTGGGACTGAGACACGGCCCAGACTCCTACGGGAGGCAGCAGTAGGGAATCATCCGCAATGGACGAAAGTCTGACGGTGCAACGCCGCGTGAGTGATGAAGGTTTTCGGATCGTAAAGCTCTGTTGTCAGGGAAGAACACGTGCTGCTCGAAGAGGGCAGCGCCTTGACGGTACCTGACCAGAAAGCCCCGGCTAACTACGTGCCAGCAGCCGCGGTAATACGTAGGGGGCAAGCGTTGTCCGGAATTATTGGGCGTAAAGCGCACGCAGGCGGTCTTTTAAGTCTGATGTGAAATCCCGCGGCTCAACCGCGGGCGGTCATTGGAAACTGGAGGACTTGAGTGCAGAAGAGGAGAGTGGAATTCCACGTGTAGCGGTGAAATGCGTAGAGATGTGGAGGAACACCAGTGGCGAAGGCGACTCTCTGGTCTGTAACTGACGCTGAGGTGCGAAAGCATGGGTAGCGAACAGGATTAGATACCCTGGTAGTCCATGCCGTAAACGTTGAGTGCTAGGTGTTAGGGGGTTTCCACCCCTTTGTGCTGAAGTTAACGCATTAAGCACTCCGCCTGGGGATTACGGCCGCAAGGCTGAAACTCAAAAGAATTGACGGGGGCCCGCACAAGCGGTGGAGCATGTGGTTTAATTCGAAGCAACGCGAAGAACCTTACCAGGTCTTGACATCCTCTGATGGCGGTAGAGATACCGTGTTCCCTTCGGGGACAGAGTGACAGGTGGTGCATGGTTGTCGTCAGCTCGTGTCGTGAGATGTTGGGTTAAGTCCCGTAACGAGCGCAACCCTTGATCTTAGTTGCCAGCATTCAGTTGGGCACTCTAAGGTGACTGCCGGTGACAAACCGGAGGAAGGCGGGGATGACGTCAAATCATCATGCCCCTTATGACCTGGGCTACACACGTGCTACAATGGATGGAACAAAGGGCAGCGAAGCCGTGAGGTGAAGCAAATCCCATAAAACCATTCCCAGTTCGGATTGCAGGCTGCAACTCGCCTGTATGAAGCCGGAATCGCTAGTAATCGCGGATCAGAATGCCGCGGTGAATACGTTCCCGGGCCTTGTACACACCGCCCGTCACACCACGAGAGTTGGCAACACCCGAAGTCGGTGAGGTAACCTTAGGGAGCCAGCCGCCGAAGGTGGGGCCAATGATTGGGGTGAAGTCGTAACAAGGTAGCCGTATCGGAAGGTGCGGCTGGATCACCTCCTTTCTAAGGATTATGAGAAAGCGTAGGCGCCTGTTTATCAATTTGATAGGCGCCGGAGCTGGATTATACGGAACATACTGGGTTGTTTGGTTCAGTTTTGAGGGAGCAAATCTCTCAGTTGTACCTTGAAAACTAAATAAGAGCAAAGACATTCAATGCGATAAGCGAGACGCGTTCATCAGATGGACGCATGAATTAGTTAAGTGAAGAAGGGCGCACGGTGAATGCCTTGGCACCAGGAGCCGAAGAAGGACGGGACTAACACCGATATGCCCCGGGGAGTCGTAAGTAGACTGAGATCCGGGGATTTCCGAATGGGGCAACCCGCTGTCCGTAATGGGGCAGCGCCTGTGTCTGAATCAATAGGGCACAAGCGGCAGACCCGGGGAACTGAAACATCTCAGTACCCGGTGGAAAAGAAAGCAAATGCGATTTCCCGAGTAGCGGCGAGCGAAACGGAAGCAGCCCAAACCGGAAAGCTGAGCTTTCCGGGGTTGGAGGACACTCCATTGGAGTTATCAAGAAACGTCTTAGACGAATCGATCTGGAATGATCAGCCACAGAAGGTAAGAGCCCTGTAGTCGAAAAGAGGTTTCCTCCGGAGTGGATCCTGAGTACGGCGGAACACGAGGAATTCCGTCGGAATCCGGGAGGACCATCTCCCAAGGCTAAATACTCCCTGGTGACCGATAGTGAACCAGTACCGTGAGGGAAAGGTGAAAAGCACCCCGGAAGGGGAGTGAAAGAGAACCTGAAACCGTGTGCCTACAAGTAGTCGGAGCCCGTTAATGGGTGACGGCGTACCTTTTGTAGAATGGACCGGCGAGTTGCGATCATATGCAAGGTTAAGTGGCAGACACGGAGCCGCAGCGAAAGCGAGTCTGAAGAGGGCGTTAAGAGTATATGGTCGCAGACCCGAAACCGTGTGATCTACCCATGTCCAGGGTGAAGGTCAGGTAACACTGACTGGAGGCCCGAACCCACGTATGCTGAAAAATGCGGGGATGAGGTGTGGGTAGGGGTGAAATGCCAATCGAACACGGAGATAGCTGGTTCTCTCCGAAATAGCTTTAGGGCTAGCCTCAAGGTATGCGTGCTGGAGGTAGAGCACTGATTGGACTAGGGGCCCTCACCGGGTTACCGAATTCAGTCAAACTCCGAATGCCAGAGATGCAAGCCTTGGGAGTCAGACTATGGGTGATAAGGTTCATAGTCGAAAGGGAAACAGCCCAGACCGCCAGCTAAGGTCCCTAAGTATACGTTAAGTGGAAAAGGATGTGGAGTTGCCCAGACAACCAGTATGTTGGCTTAGAAGCAGCCATCATTTAAAGAGTGCGTAATAGCTCACTGGTCGAGTGACTCTGCGCCGAAAATGTACCGGGGCTAAACGTATCACCGAAGCTGCGGATTGTTCTGACGAACAATGGTAGGAGAGCGTTCCAAATGCAGCGAAGTCAGACCGTGAGGACTGGTGGAGCGTTTGGAAGTGAGAATGCCGGTATAAGTAGCGAGAAAAGAGTGAGAATCTCTTTCACCGAAAGCCTAAGGTTTCCTGAGGAAGGCTCGTCCGCTCAGGGTTAGTCGGGACCTAAGCCGAGGCCGAAAGGCGTAGGCGATGGCCAACAGGCAGATATTCCTGTACCACCTCGTGAGCGTTTGAACGATGGGGGGACGCAGCAGGATAAGGAAAGCGCACTGTCGGATAGGTGCGCCCAAGCAGTGAGGAAGTCGGACAGGCAAATCCGTCCGATGATTTCTGAGCTGTGACGGGGAGGGAAAATGAGTACCGAAGTTCCTGATTCCACACTGCCAAGAAAAGCCTCTAGTGAGTTCACAGGTGCCCGTACCGCAAACCGACACAGGCAGGCAAGGAGAGAATCCTAAGGTGATCGGGAGAACTCTCGTTAAGGAACTCGGCAAAATGACCCCGTAACCTCGGGAGAAGGGGTGCTCAGACCGAGTCTGAGCCGCAGTGAATAGGCCCAAGCGACTGTTTAGCAAAAACACAGGTCTCTGCGAAGCCGAAAGGCGAAGTATAGGGGCTGACACCTGCCCGGTGCTGGAAGGTTAAGGGGAAGCGTTAGCGCCTTCGGGCGCGAAGCGGCGAACCGAAGCCCCAGTAAACGGCGGCCGTAACTATAACGGTCCTAAGGTAGCGAAATTCCTTGTCGGGTAAGTTCCGACCCGCACGAAAGGTGCAACGACTTGGGCACTGTCTCAACGAGAGACCCGGTGAAATTATACTATGCGTGAAGATGCGCATTACCCGCGACAGGACGGAAAGACCCCGTGGAGCTTTACTGTAGCCTGATATTGAATGTTGGTACAGCTTGTACAGGATAGGTGGGAGCCGTGGAAACGTGAGCGCCAGCTTACGTGGAGGCATCCGTGGGATACCACCCTGGCTGTACGGACATTCTAACCCAGGACCGTTAGCCGGTCCGGAGACAGTGTCAGGTGGGCAGTTTGACTGGGGCGGTCGCCTCCCAAAAGGTAACGGAGGCGCCCAAAGGTTCCCTCAGAATGGTTGGAAATCATTCGCAGAGTGCAAAGGCAGAAGGGAGCTTGACTGCGAGACTCACAAGTCGAGCAGGGACGAAAGTCGGGCTTAGTGATCCGGTGGTTCCGCATGGAAGGGCCATCGCTCAACGGATAAAAGCTACCCCGGGGATAACAGGCTTATCTCCCCCAAGAGTTCACATCGACGGGGAGGTTTGGCACCTCGATGTCGGCTCATCGCATCCTGGGGCTGTAGTCGGTCCCAAGGGTTGGGCTGTTCGCCCATTAAAGCGGTACGCGAGCTGGGTTCAGAACGTCGTGAGACAGTTCGGTCCCTATCCGTCGTGGGCATTGGAAGTCTGAGAGGAGCTGTCCTTAGTACGAGAGGACCGGGATGGACACACCGCTGGTGTACCAGTTGTTCCGCCAGGAGCACAGCTGGGTAGCTACGTGTGGTCAGGATAAGTGCTGAAAGCATCTAAGCATGAAGCCCCCCTCAAGATGAAACTTCCCATCACGTCAAGTGAGTAAGATCCCTCAGAGACGATGAGGTAGATAGGTCCGAGGTGGAAGCGTGGTGACACGTGGAGCTGACGGATACTAATCGATCGAGGACTTAACTAACTTACTTGACATTGAATGGCGCTCTTATTTAGTTTTCAGGGTATAAAGCAAAAGCGTAAGCGCCCGGTTAGCGATGTACGGACTGGACTGAACCGCAGAAGATAAAGAAAACTCTTTGGGAGCGAAAGTGAATCGATGTTGCCTTATCGTACGGAGGTGAGGGAAGTCGCGCTGGACGCTGAAGCTGGATGTGGCTTGTCCTGTGAAAGTATGATACAAAGCCAATTTTATATGTCTTTCATTAAAAAAATCCTTGCATTTTTCACTAAAAATGCCTATAATAATTCTTGTGTCTAATAGCATGCTTTTTTACATCGCGGGGTGGAGCAGTCTGGTAGCTCGTCGGGCTCATAACCCGAAGGTCGCAAGTTCGAATCTTGCCCCCGCAACCAAATTATTCAATTCACTGCGTCGAATAATCATCGATGCTAATTGAAAATCAGTAGTGCTGTAAAATGCAATCAAAATACTTCAACTAGCTTTCCCAAATATACTTCTGTGTTAGTTGAGAGGCAGTAGTGTTATAAAGTTCAACTAAAAGGTCCGGTAGTTCAGCTGGTTAGAATGCCTGCCTGTCACGCAGGAGGTCGCGGGTTCGAGTCCCGTCCGGACCGCCATTTTAAGCTAATAAATCTCTGTATGAAACATAAGTTTTATCATTAAAATATATAATATTGAATGACCGTTTTCTTTACTGTGAAAACGGTCATTGTTGTATTTCAGTGAAAAATTGATTTTCAAAATGAACAACGCAATACAACGATAGGATGCCGTCAAATTTCCTTTTTAATTGGTTTTTGCTATTATAAAATATAATGACAGATGAATTTGGTGGTAAAATGGATGAGTTTGCATTTATTGACGCGATAAAACAACACACCTATAAACAACCTTCACTTATTAAAGGTGTTGGCGATGATGCGGCAGTCTTTCGACAGCCCACACATGATATTGTCACTGCTGTCGATACTTTTGTTGAAGATGTGCATTTTTCCAGATCCACAATGAACCCGTTTCATATTGGTTACCGGACACTTGCAGCCAATATCAGTGATTTGTCTGCCATGGGAGCTGTTCCGGCGTTTTATCTTGTATCAATCGTTATACCGGCATCGTGGAATGGGGAAGAGCTGAATGGCATATATCAGGGAATGGCGGAGTTAAGCAGCATTTATAAGATGGACTTAATCGGCGGAGATACGGTATCAGGTAAAGAACTGGCGTTAACCATAACGGTATTTGGCTATGTCGGCCGGAGCAAAGCCAGATATAGAAGTGTGGCCAAACCTGATGACGTTGTATTTGCGACCGGGACTTTAGGCGATTCGGCTGCTGGTTTTTTTATGCTGAATAATCCTGGTGAGTACATTGATAAGGCATTTTATTATCATAGACACTGGATGCCATCCATTAAGGCTGAATTTGCCAGTGAACTGGAATTTCTGCCAAGATTAGCTTTGAATGATATTAGTGATGGGATAGCTAATGAAGCAATTGAAATTGCTGAAGCCTCGCAAGTCCATTTGACCATTTATGAAGAAAGACTTCCCGTCAGTGCGCATTTTGATCAATTTAATGAAGACCGGCAATTAAAATGGAAATTGTTTGGCGGAGAAGACTTTGAATTGATCGGCACTGTCCCGGCCAGTAGCTGGGAAGACGTCAAGCGGGCCGCTGAGTTAACGCAAACAAGGGTCACTGAAATCGGGTATGTTGAAAGCGTTGAGCGTTCTAGTCCTGAGGTATATTTGATTGACCGCGGCCGGACGAAAAAGCGATTAGAGAAAAAAGGCTATACCCACCTAAAGCAGGTGAAAAAATGAGTGAATATCAAATCGAAACACATTCTGAATTGGAAACGAAACATGCAGCCGAGCAGCTGGGCTTATTTTTAAAACCGGGGGATGTTATCATACTGGAAGGTGACCTTGGATCCGGTAAAACTACCTTTGCCAAAGGACTTGCTGCTGGGCTTGGTGTTAAACGTGTTGTCAACAGCCCCACATTCACCATTATTAAGGAATATCAGGGGGAACTTCCTTTCTATCACATGGATGTTTATCGACTGGAAGATTCCGATGAAGATATTGGTTTTGAAGAATATTTTAATGGTGAGGGTGTATGCCTTGTTGAGTGGGCACACTTCATCAGCGAATTTCTCCCTTCTGAGTACCTAAAGATCAACATATCGTACACCGATGAACATACCCGCCTATTGGAATTTCTTCCAAAGGGTGTACATTTTGACACAGTTGCATCTGAATTACTTGGTGCACTGTAAGGAGTTTCTGTCATGAATATACTTGCAATCGATACATCGAATCAAATACTGGGTGTAGCCTTACTGAAAGACAGTCAGTTAATCGGCAATATTACGACGAATATAAAAAAGAATCATTCGGTACGGTTAATGCCGGCCATCAATCAATTAATGCATGAAGTAGCCATGACGCCGGCAGAATTGGACAAGATTGTAGTTGCCAAGGGCCCCGGTTCCTATACTGGTGTGCGAATCGGTCTGACAACGGCAAAATCGATGGCATGGTCGCTGGATATACCGGTCGTCGGGGTGTCCAGTCTTGAAGCACTTGCCTGGCAGGGGCGGTTTTACAATTCCTATGTATGCCCATTTTTTGATGCACGCCGGGGATTGGTCTTTACGGGGCTGTATCAAACGAAAAATAACAAGCTTGAATCAGTTAATGATGAACGGAATGTGTTGATGGAAGAATGGTTGAAAGAACTGGCTGAGACAACGAAGGAAGTTCTTTTTTTAAGTCCGGATATAACAAAGCATGAGGAATTGATTCTGACTTATTTAGGTGACAGGGCGATTATTCCGGAAGGTCCGTTCCACATGGCTGATCCGTCTCACTTAGCGTTTGCCGGCTTACATACTCAGCCGTACAGTACACACGGCTTAACCCCAAATTATTTGCGGCTGGCAGAGGCAGAAGCAAAATGGCTGAAAAAGGAAAACAAGAAAAATGGCTGAGGTCGTTATACGGCAGATGAAACTGTCCGACGTTGATGCGGTGCTGGAGGTCGAGAAAAATACCTTTTTGGCACCGTGGCCAAGGGACATTATTGTGCAGGAACTGACTGATAATGATTTTGCGAATTATTATGTCCTTTTAATCGATCATCAATTGGTCGGTTATGCAGGAATGTGGCATGTGATTGACGATGCGCAGGTGACCAGTATCGCGGTCACGCCTGAGTTTCGGGGACGAAAATTGGGCGAAACGCTCTTTCTACACTTATTGGAACAAGCGATACAGATGAGGGCGAAGCGACTGTCGCTTGAAGTCCGTGTTTCCAATACTGTTGCACAGCGGATGTATCGAAAATTTGGGCTTGTTCCCGGAGGCATTCGCGAAAATTATTATACGGACAACCAGGAGGATGCCATTGTGATGTGGGTGAATTTATCATGAAAAGGGACAACTATATTCTCGGAATTGAAACAAGCTGTGATGAAACAGCTGTTGCCATTGTTAAAAACGGCAGGGAGATTATCTCCAACGTGGTAGCCTCGCAAATTGACAGCCATAAGCGATTTGGCGGTGTTGTTCCAGAAGTTGCATCACGCCATCATGTCGAGCAAATCACAATTGTCTTGGAAGAAGCATTTAAAGAAGCTAATATGACATGGGAGCAAGTTGATGCGATTTCTGTCACAGAAGGGCCGGGGCTCGTCGGTGCGCTGTTAGTAGGCGTTAATGCAGGCAAGGCATTGGCATTTGCCAAACAGAAACCATTGGTAGGTGTTCATCATATTGCCGGACATATTTACGCGAACCGATTTGAACGCGAATTCGAATTTCCGCTTCTGGCCCTGATTGTCTCCGGTGGTCATACGGAACTTGTCTTGATGAACGAGCATGGATCATATGAATTAATCGGTGAGACACGTGATGATGCAGCAGGTGAGGCGTATGATAAAGTTGCCCGCATGCTGGAACTGCCATACCCCGGAGGCCCGCAGATTGACCGATTGGCTGCGGAAGGGGAAGAATCGATCGAGTTTCCGCGGGCATGGCTCGAGAACGACAGTTTTGACTTCAGTTTCAGCGGCCTGAAATCGTCAGTTATCAACACAATCCACAATGCCACGCAGCGCGGAGAGTCACTGAACAAGGAAGATATTGCAGCCAGTTTCCAAGCCAGCGTTGTGGATGTGCTGACCGCCAAAACGTACAAAGCTGCTCAAAAGTATAATGTAAGACAAGTGATTGTCGCAGGCGGTGTTGCGGCTAATCAGGGGCTGCGGAAAGCGCTGGAAACCAAATTCGGTAGCACGCATAGTCCTTTGCTGATTCCGCCGATCAATTTGTGCACAGATAATGCAGCCATGATTGCGGCAGCAGGATTTGTTGCCTACAAACAGGGAGAACGATCCGGCTGGGATTTAAATGCAAATCCATCGCTGGTGCTTAATTAATATCCACATGCTTATTCACAGCAATGTGGATATTTTTTGTGGAATCCAAACTGTCCGCTAATGATAATGTGGATGAATTCTGTGGATAACTGCGCCGTTGTTTGTGGAAAGTGTGCATAACCCTGTTGAGAATGCTGGTTAGGGCGTTGATTTGTGTGTATAATTGTGACTAAATATTAACAGAAGGAAAATGCAGTGTTGGGGGTGAATTTCGCATAAATACCCGATTCATTCAACTTACAATCAGCGGGTAAGGAGAATCCCCACTGATTGAAGTTTCATTCTATTTATTCTAGCGCTTGTGATAAATCTTCTTTGAGATCATCCACATGCTCGAGTCCGATCGATAGACGCAGGAGATTAGGCGGGGCCATCGTTGTGCTTCCTTCAACTGAAGCACGATGCTCAATGAGACTGTGCGTTCCACCGAGACTTGTAGCACGGATAAACAGCTGTACCTTTGCAGCAACAGCCATTGCCTCATCCTGACCGCCTTTTACCTGAAAGGACAGCATACCGCCAAATGAATCCATTTGCCGTTCTGCAGTCTGATGTCCCGGATGATCAACAAGACCGGGATAATGAACGGCTTCAACATTCGGATGATGCTTTAGGAAATCCGCAATGGCCGATGTATTTGAACAGTGTGTTGCCATACGCTGGGCAAGCGATTGTACACCGCGCAGAGCAAGCCAGCACTCGAATGGAGAAGGCACAGCACCTTTCGAATGTTGCCAGGCCCGGAGATTGGCAAGCATTGGGCTATCGGATTTTGCGATAGCCGCACCAATCATTAAATCACTATGGCCACCGATGTATTTCGTCACTGCATGGAGCGAGAAGTCAACCCCAAGACTGAGAGGACGCTGCAGAACAGGAGTAGCCCACGTATTGTCAACGACAGTATAAGCTCCTGCCTCTTGCGCTATCTTTGCCACTGCTTCAATATCAGTAACCTTTAGAAGTGGATTAGAAGGTGTCTCAATCCAAACCAGACCGGTTGGAGCTTTATTTATAGCTTTCTCAACATTATTGAGATCTGTCATGTCTACCATTTCAATATCGAAATTGGATCCGATATCCGTATCTGAAAGAAGGGAGCGAACCCCATAATACATATCGCTTGGCATAATCACCCGGCGCGGTTTATCGGCAGGAAGGGCTTCGATTAATGATGTGATGGCTGCCATCCCTGATGCGAAAGCAACGCAATCATGCCCATCCTCGAGCGATGTGAGGCAGTCTTCCAGAGCATGGCGATTTGGGTTACTTTCACGGCTGTATACGAATTCATTTGGATAAGACCCATCTGCAGCTCGTTCGAATGTTGTAGAGAGATGGATTGGCATGGTCACCGAGCTGGTTGATTTGTCAATCGAACGCCCGGAGTGAATGGCTTTTGTTTCAAAACGCATAAAAATTCCCCGCTTTCAAAATGATTGGTTAGCCCAACAGGTTACATTATTCCTGCAGTGACGCCCATTCTTCCATTAATTGTTCAACTTTCTGCTTTAATTCGCTCGTTTGATTCGTGAGCTCAAGTGATTTTTCGTGATCCTCATAAACTTCCGGCTTGGTCATTTTTTGTTCAAGTGCTGCCAGTTCCGCTTCCTGCCGTTCAATGGATTCTTCGAGCTCACTTATCCGGCGCTCTTTTCTTCGCCTCTCCCGCTGGAGCTGCTTATCTTCCCGGAACTTCGCCTTTCCTTGTCCTTCAGATTTTACCGTTTCTTCTTTATGGAGCAGCCTTTCAATTTCAGCTTCTTCTTGCTTCTTCTCAATGTAATAGTCATAGTCACCAAGATAGGCAGTGGCTCCGTTGCGCTGCATTTCCACCACTTTATCAGCAATTTTGTTGATGAAATAGCGGTCGTGCGACACAAATATAATCGTTCCCGGAAAGTCCATCATAGCAGCTTCAAGAACCTCTTTACTGTCGATATCCAAATGGTTGGTCGGCTCGTCCAGCACAAGTAAATTGGCATTTTGCATCATGAGCTTAGACAGCGACAGACGTGCCTTTTCGCCTCCGCTTAGTGAGTAGACAAGTTTTTTGACATCTTCTCCGGAAAATAGAAAGTTCCCTAATACGGTCCGGATATCCTTCTCATCAACGTCAGGGTAGTCATCCCAAAGTTCATCCAAAACGGTCTTGGCCGAATTCAGCAGCTGCTGTTCCTGGTCGTAATAGCCGATTTGGACATTGGTGCCGATCTTGATTGATCCTGACTCCGGTTGCAGCCGGCCCAGAATTGTCTTTAATAATGTTGTTTTTCCGACTCCGTTTGGACCAACCAGAGCAATCCGCTCACCGCGGTTCACATGCATCGTTACATTGGAGAATACTGGTTCGTTATCATATTGAAAGGCAAGCTGATCAACTTTCAGCACATCATTTCCGCTTGGCCGGTTAACACCGAATGAAAATGAAGCTGATTTTTCATCACCTTTTGGCTTGTCCAGTTTTTCCATTTTTGCGAGCTGCTTGCGCCTGCTTTGGGCACGCTTGGTTGTCGAGGCACGGGCAATGTTCTTTTGTATGAAGAATTCCATTCGCTTAATCTCAGTTTGCTGCTTCTCATATTCCTTTAATTCTTTCTCGTAATCCAGCGCCCGCTGTTTTAAATAGTAGCTATAGTTACCGTTATATTTTTTCGATTGATGCCGGCTTATTTCATAGACAGTCGATACGGTTTTATCAAGGAAATAGCGGTCGTGCGATACAATCGTAACGGCGCCGGGATAACTGATCAGGTAATTTTCGAGCCATGCCATGGTATCGATATCAAGATGGTTCGTCGGCTCATCCAAAATTAACAGTTCCGGCTTCTTCAATAACAGTTTCCCGAGCGCCAGACGGGTCTTTTGCCCGCCGCTCAACTCATTGATTGGTGTGTTGTAATCATAGTCTTGAAAATTCAACCCGGTGAGGACAGCCTTTATATCTGCCTCATACCGGTATCCTCCACCTGCGTCGAAAGCTTGCTGTTTTCGGTCATAATCCAGCAGAAGCTGTTCATAATCGGCAGCCGACAGCGATTCAGCCTGGGCCATTTTTTCTTCTAATTGGCGCAGTTCTCGCTGTTGTTTGAGCAAGTTGGCAAATACCGTGGTCATCTCATCCCAGATCGTTTTGTCAGACTCAAGACTGGTGTGCTGGGTCAGGTAACCGATGGAAAGGCCTTTTGGCTTGAAGACCTCCCCTTCATCGTAAGAAAGCTCTCCTGCCATAATTTTTAAAACCGTTGACTTTCCGGCGCCATTTCGGCCGACAATCGCGATCCGGTCGTTTGTGTTTATTTCAAGTTTAACATTGGCTAGTATTTCTTCGGCTCCGAATGACTTGGATACGTCATTGAGCTGCATTAGTATCATTGCTGTTCACTCCTCCATCCAAGTGTACCTTATTCCGATTTGGAAGGGCAATCATATTGTGAACTTTATCACGATTTATCAATTTTTTTCTGATAGAATAGGGGTAAGGCAGAAATGGTTGAATGGGGATGAGAATATGTCAGATTTCACACATTTTAATGAACAGGGCAGGGCAAGAATGGTTGATATTAGTGAAAAGGGTGAAACCGAACGTACTGCCACAGCTGCCTCGAGTATCCAGCTGACAAAAGAAATCTATGAAAAAATCGCATCCAATACCATGAAAAAAGGAGACGTTCTTGCAGTTGCACAAGTAGCAGGGATCATGGCTGCCAAAAACACATCAGACTGGATTCCCATGTGTCATCCGCTGCAATTAAAAGGAACCGATATTTCATTTAACTGGAAAATCGCTGGCGGTATATATGAACTGCAGATTGAAGTATCGGTCAAAACAAAAGGGGCGACTGGTGTGGAGATGGAGGCGTTGACAGCAGCCTCAGCAACAGCGCTGACCATATATGATATGTGTAAGGCACTTGATAAAGGCATGATTATCGGCCAGACCTATTTAGTGGCCAAAACCGGTGGTAAATCGGGTGACTACCTGCGGGATGCCAAGGAAGATGACAGTGAATCAAAATAAAATACCACAGCTGCCGCTATATCACAGGTTTTAAATAACCTGAACCACCAGATTATTAAAAAGAAGCAGTGCATCATAGCAAGCACTACTTCTTTTTGTTATGTTTCTTTATTTTGGAATGGATCATAAACATGCGTATACTGACACCAAAGTCGAGTGTGGCAAAGAAGGCGAGCAGCATGGTAAGGAAATTCCAGATTGTCTCGTCCGCACTCAAGATGGCTACATAGGTGAATAAAATGCCCAGCAGGAAGTAAATAATCCCCAATATTTTTGGTGATATTTTCATAAAAAATTAGCCTCCAATAAGTATCATCTGCATTTGTTCCAGCTGTTTCATCATCTGTTCAATCCTTTCCGGATCAAGTAATAACTGGATGATAACGGATATGGAGTTCATGACCATGTGCGCAATAATAGGCACGATAATACGCTTCGTTTTTACATAAAGAAATGCAAATACAAAACCAATGGAAGCATATATCAGGATATGTTCAGGCTCTCCGTGTATAATCCCAAAAACGAATGCGGAAATGGCAGCTGCCAGAAAAAAGCCCATTCGTTTGTAAAGTTCGCCGAAGATGATTTTGCGGAAAACAATCTCTTCTAGAATTGGTGCCACAATCGCTGTAACGATTACGAAGAAGGGCACTGTCCGGGTGATATCCATAATCATTTGCGTGTTCTCCGAGCCGGGTGTTATACCTAATACGTAGGTTTCAATCATGGTGGCTATATAGTTGGCAAAATACGCCATGAACAGACCAGCAATAGACCACAGCACGATTTCGCCGGCTGATGCAGCATTGCGATGCGGCGTTGTTTTCATATCAGGGCGCAGGAGCAATAGCACAATGGCAAGCGCGGCAATAAAACTAAAAATGGACCAGTAAATTGATGCTTGCATCTGCCCGAGAGGTGTCAACAGATACAGAAGCGGTGCAAACACAAACCCCGAAAATTGCATAATAATGTACGTTATAACCACATACCAGTAACGTTTCGCCAAAATTTAACGACTCCTTTAATGCTTGGTTTATATAGTATATGTATTACATTAGAATCTAAAAATTACAATCTACATTTTAGCATAAATAGTATATGCATTTATAATGTAACGGGCTGATAGAGGGTTACTTGTAAAATTGAAAAAATCACGGACGAAAATGCTTGCATTTTATTAATGAATTATTTATTATAATAATTGGAATTAGCACTCGATGCTTTGGAGTGCTAACAAGATCCTTCAAATACATGAAAAGGGAACTAAGGAGGTTGTCGGCATGATTAAACCACTAGGAGATCGTGTTGTAATTGAACTTGTGGAGCAAGAGGAAACAACAGCAAGCGGCATTGTTCTTCCGGATTCCGCACAGGAAAAGCCCCAGGAAGGCACTGTTGTTGCAGTAGGTTCCGGACGCGCAGCAGACAATGGTGAAAAAGTTGCGCTTGAAGTTAAAGAAGGAGATCGTGTCATTTACTCAAAATTCGCCGGAACAGAAGTGAGTTACTCCGGAAATGATTACTTAATTCTGCGTGAAAACGACATTTTGGCTGTAGTGGAATAACCTATAGCTGAATCAATGTCAGGACATAGATAAACTTTCGAGGAGGCGTTTTAAATGGCTAAAGAACTAAAATTTAGTGAAGAAGGCCGCCGTGCCATGTTGCGTGGTGTTGATACACTGGCAGATGCGGTTAAAGTAACATTGGGACCAAAAGGCCGTAATGTTGTATTGGATAAAAAATTCGGTTCACCGCTAATCACTAATGATGGTGTAACGATTGCCAAAGAAATCGAACTGGAAGATCATTTTGAAAACATGGGTGCACAGCTCGTGTCCGAAGTTGCATCCAAAACAAACGACGTTGCCGGTGACGGTACAACAACTGCGACCGTCCTTGCACAGGCTATGATCCGTGAGGGCCTTAAAAACGTTGCATCCGGTGCTAACCCAGTAGGTGTCCGTCGTGGTATCGAACAAGCCGTCGAATCAGCTGTTAACGAGTTGAAAGGTATTTCTGAGCCGATTGAAGGCAGAGAATCCATTTCCCAGGTTGCAGCTATCTCTTCCGGCGATGATGAAGTCGGTAACCTGATTGCAGAAGCGATGGAACGTGTCGGCAATGACGGTGTTATTACAATCGAAGAATCAAAAGGCTTCAATACTGAACTTGAAGTTGTTGAAGGTATGCAATTCGACCGCGGGTATGCTTCCCCGTACATGGTAACTGACCAGGATAAAATGGAAGCAGAACTTGAAGATCCGTACGTCCTGATTACTGATAAGAAGATCGGCAATATCCAGGAAGTATTGCCTGTACTGGAGCAGGTTGTTCAACAGGGCAAGCCAATTTTGATCATCGCTGAAGATGTTGAAGGCGAAGCTCTCGCAACACTGGTTGTCAACAAACTGCGCGGCACATTCAACGCAGTAGCCGTTAAAGCACCAGGATTCGGTGACCGCCGTAAAGCAATGCTTGAAGACATTGCAACATTAACAGGCGCTGAAGTTATCACAGAAGACCTTGGTCTTGAGCTGAAGAACGCTACAATGGAACAGCTTGGCCGTGCTAACAAAATCGTTGTGACAAAAGACAACACAACCATTGTTGAGGGTGCTGGCAACCCTGAAGCCATCTCCCAGCGTGTTTCACAGGTCCGTGCACAAGCTGAAGAGACAACTTCTGAATTTGACAAAGAAAAACTACAGGAACGTCTTGCAAAAATGGCAGGCGGTGTAGCGGTCATTAAAGTCGGTGCAGCAACTGAAACCGAACTGAAAGAACGTAAGCTCCGTATTGAGGATGCGTTAAACTCTACACGCGCTGCCGTTGAGGAAGGTCTTGTTTCCGGCGGTGGAACAGCATATATCAATGCTCTTTCAAAAATCGGCGAACTCAACCTGACCGATGATGAAGCAACAGGTGCCAACATTGTACTGCGTGCACTTGAAGAACCAATTCGTCAGATCGCACACAACTCTGGTCTTGAAGGCTCCATCGTCGTTGAGCGTCTGAAAGGCGAGGAAGTCGGCATCGGCTTCAACGCAGCAAACGGCGAATGGGTTAATATGGTTGACGCGGGAATCGTTGACCCGACAAAAGTTACCCGTTCAGCGCTGCAAAACGCTGCTTCCGTTGCAGCGATGTTCCTAACAACCGAAGCAGTCGTTGCTGACCATCCAGAAGAAAGTGATGGCGGCGGCGGTGCACCTGACATGGGTGGCATGGGCGGAATGGGCGGCATGATGTAATAGTCGCTCTATAAATACTGCCAAATCAACGATCGTGAGGTTTATAAAGGTGCTTGATTTCTGGAAACCTCACATCAGCCTCACATTTTTATAAATTTATGTTTGAAAGGGCGTTTTCGTATAAGTTGCTAACTTTTGCGGAAGCGTCTTTTTTCATTTTTTTGGTCACATGAGTGTAGATTTTTAATGTCGTTTGCGGGTCGTCGTGTCCTACCCGTTCCATAACAGTTGCAAGGTCAACACCAGCTTCAGCAAGCATACTTATATGTGTATGCCGAAAGATGTGTGGTGTCGCTTTTTTTTCGATATTTGTGTATTCCAACAGTCTGGACATTCTGGTCACAATGTTCTTTTGTATATATGGATATCCATTCACCCGGCAAAAAACAAAGTTGCCATCATGCTCCAATTCACTGCGATATTTCATTTTGATCTTTTTCTGACGTCTGTAATGTGATTTAATGAGTTGCATGATTTTGTTATCCATTTCAAATGAGCGTATAGACCCATTTGTCTTTGGTGGTGTCAATTCATATTTGCGCATATTGTTATCTTCATTATATAATGTTTTCGTAATGCGGATAGCGTTAGTGTCAAAGTCAATGTCAGACCATTTTAAAGCACATAACTCCCCTGAGCGCATACCAGAAAAAGCTAAAAGGTAGAAACGTTCAATATCCAATTCCTGCCCATGTTGTAAAACAGCATTTAAAAACTCATTTAATTCATCGTTTGTTAAAAACCTCTGTTCAATTGGTTCTAATTCGATTTCCTCAACTGTTTTTCGCTTCTTTGGTATAACAACGTCCCGGTTCGGACTTTCTTTAATCAGCCTGTCTTTTACGGCATGTTGAAATATCATGCCGGCTGATGTATTCACCCCTTGAACTGTTGTCCGAGCATAATCGGGCGAAATGTCATTGATGAATTTTTGGTACATGGAGTATGTGATGTTTGCAATTGGTGTTTTGGCCATATGCCGGTTTAAGATTGCAACCTCTTTTTCCCGGATTCGGACAGTGCTTCTTTTGATACCTGTCTGTTTATATACATTCATCCAAGCAGATGCAACTTGATCGAATGTGATGTGTTTTCCAGAATTTTCATCGATTTTATCTTCATCAATTGACCGTACGGCGTCTTGGACACGCTTTTTAGCTTCTCGTTGTGTCTTAGCTCGTCGCGTTATTTGTTTACGTCTACCAGTAGCAGGGTCTCTGGGACCATCAGCAACACACTCCCATTTAACTTGTCCAGATTTAGTTTTGATTTTCTTACAATACATGATTCATGCCCTCCTTGTATAGTTTATTTTGGTACATCTCTAAGCGTCTCACGGCAAAATCATGTTCCACGTTAAATAGATTCATAATATCATATACTGTTAGATTTTCTATTTTCTGCAACATGAAGGTTGGCACACAGAAATGGTAAGCAAAATGATTGGCTTGCCATTCCTGCATGTCTAAAAACAAACAATGCAAAGTTAGATGATTTCCACAATGCCTCAAATAATGACCAACTTCGTGACCAAATAACTGCCACTCTCGCTGTCTTGTCGATTTTTGGATTACTAAGTCATTTCCGAAACGGAGACTGAATTTGCCGTAATAAATATTTAAATTGAGTCTCTTAGCAATATTATCAATTGTTAATTGTTCTGGTCTATTGATACGGAGAAACTTGTACAAATTCTGTATATAGTCTTCAAGATGAGTATTAATATAACAACCCTCCATCGGAACATTTGTTCTAATAAAGTATAAAAATAAAGGTATACAATTATATGTACACCGTGTAATTTCCTATTTTCTAAATTCGCTTATCTTCAGTTACTATAGTCTCCGTATTTGGCTGTAGAATTATTTTTTTCCCCTTTTCCTTTTAAAATGGAGATATTCAATTGTATCAAGCACTTCTCTTCTTTCCTCATCAGTCATGGTTCTCCAGTTGTTGAACATTAAGTCAGTTTGTGGGTCATTTAATAATTCTTTTAGTTCCTCATCAACCCCCTTGCTAGGATCGTTTGTTCTTCCATGAAGATAGTCTGTATCAATATCAAATAAATCAGCAATTTGATTAATAATGTCCAGAGGTGGTGTTTTAGTACCACGTTCATAAGCTGTATAGGTAACTCTAGCCACACCAATTTTCTCAGCAACATATTGTTGGGTCCATTTTTTGTTGTTTTTTTTAAGTTCTTCTCTATAAGTTTTCAGACGTTCAGAGAGGAGACTCATATATTATCACTACTTTCCAGCTACTACCTACATTATAAAGGTTTCTTTCAGTAACTTCATCCTTTGTTCCTAAAAGTATAATAAATTCTCTGTTAATTGTTGACATGTTCCCTTAAGTAACATATTATAGCAAGTATAATGTTTCTTAAGGGAACGTAAAGGAGGTGCGAAATGAGATTTTGGCTCAAAGAAATTCGTGGTAAAAAAGGTTATACCCAAAATGAAGTTTCTTGTCTATCTGAGATTTCAAGAAGTCATTACACTCGTATAGAACGAGGAACAAAAAAGCCTTCTGTTGATACAGCAAAAAATATTGCTAATTCATTGAGGTTTAACTGGGTAATTTTTTTTAGTAATGACTGTTCCAAAAAGGAACGAAATGAGTAATGTTATTTGAATTAAAACTTACATTGTAAGGATGGTGATGGGAATGCCAAACACAACATTCAGCTCGGAAGAAATACAAACATTCGCAAACGAAATCAAAAAACAATTGGTGCCGATCCTCGTTGAAGAATTAAAGGAATCAGAATTGCCACCATTGCTGACAAGAAAACAATTCATGGATATTACAGGGGTTGGTCCTACTAAGTGTAACGAGTTATTCAACCGTGGAGATTTTCCAGTCACGAGGGAGTTAGGTCATCCTAAAGTGCCTACAAAGATGTTTTTCGATTGGTTATACTCATCAGCACAGAATGCACAAGAAGTGCGTATGAAGTATCCATACAGCGCCATTTAAGTAAAGAACCATGTCCCAAACAGCTAAGGAGAGATAGTAATGCAAGAACTAAAATGGATTAAGTTAGATATATCCATGTTTGAGGATGAAAAGATAAAATTAATCGAACAAATGCCAGAGGCAGATACCATTCTGGTTATTTGGGTGAAATTATTGGCGCAAGCAGGAAAAACCAATGCAAATGGCTATATTTATCTAAATGAAAATATTCCATACACGGAAGAAATGCTCGCTACAATATTCGGTAGGCCGGTTAATACTGTACGACTTGCATTAAAGACTTTACGTGAATTTGGAATGATTCACATTGACGAAGATTCCTTTATACACATTACTAATTGGGAAAACCACCAGAATGTTGAAGGAATGGAAAGGGTGAGACAGCAGAATAAATTAAGAAAACAAAAGCAAAGGGACCGTGAGAAGGCTAAGCAAATTGAGCAAAAATCAAAAAATGTGACGTCACGTGACAATCACGCAACAGAAGAAGAAGTAGAAGAAGAGAAAGAAGAAGAGAATACATCTACTACTACTAATAATGCAACCAAATTTTATGAAAAAAATTTTGGGGTTGCCAGTCCTTATGAACAAGAATCTATTCTTAAGTGGACTAATGATTTAGGTAAAGATTTAGTTATTGAAGCCATGAAACGAGCCATTAAACGTAATAAGAAGTCATGGGGATACACTGAGAGAATACTTAAGTCATGGCAAAAAAACAAGATTTTCACTGTTGAGCAAGCTAATGCTGAAGAACAGGCATATCGGAATCAATTTCAGAATAGAACTCGAAAGTCCAATAAGAAGGCGGGTTCAACTGATGATGGCTATAATTACGGATTTTAGGAGGATTTCCTGATGGAAAGTGTTAAACAGCATATAAAAAGTCCAGAACAAAAACTACTTCAAACGTTTGTGTGTGATGGTTGCAATCAACACGTATCACAAACAGAATTGATCATTCCTTCTGGACCACGTGGAGGGGAACAAATCATAGCTAATTACGGTTGTATTTGCGATGACATTAAGTTGGCAAAGGCAGCCGAACAAAAATACAGTCAGCTCAAACACAGCAAGCTGATGGACAGTTTTAATTATTATTCGCTGATAAATGACTCGCTGAAAGAAGCAACATTCGATAACTTTGATTCACTCGACAGCAACTTAAAGGGGGCTAAAGAAAAGGCATTGGCGTATAGCCATTCATTTGATCGAAAACAGAATCTCTTATTGACAGGCGATTATGGAACAGGAAAAAGTCATCTTTCGATTTCGATAACGAAAGCGTTGATGAAAAGAGACTATGAATGCTTGTTTCTCTCACTTCCAAAATTGCTTACTAAAGTCAAGGGAACCTATAATACGAAAGGCGTTACAGAAGAGGAACTGTTAAATATTATTCAACGTGTGGATTTATTAGTGCTGGATGATATTGGGGCGGAACAACAAACAGAATGGTCTACGTCTAAACTTTTCGAGATACTGGATGATCGCTCAGGTAAAGCAACCGTTTATACGACCAATTTAAGCAGTGATGAACTTAAAGAACGGGTCAATGAACGGAATTTCTCAAGAATGATGGACAATACAAACGTTATCGTTATAAATGGTTCAGATTATAGAAGGAGGGCGTTTTAAATGTGGCAAGGCATGCAAAGTGTGATGGTGTTTGACCCGAAGGATAATCAAGTGGAGACCGATAGGAAATGGCGGGAATGGATGCAAAATAAAAGCTCCGTTGGTGACAAATATGTACCAACGGCAGCTGAAACAAGAAAATATCTTAATGAACTGGAAAACAGAAAGCAACGATACGCCTAAATATCAAACTTTCTGATGTCCAAGAGGATATCTTCAATTATACCATTGTTAGCTGATATGTGAAATCGTCTGTATAGATAACTTTAATCGAGGAGGGCTAAGATGCAAGCCATTAACAAAAGTGATGAAGGAAAGATCTTGATTGAAGCTGGATATTCTGAAGCCCATCTTATTTCCGAGGCATTAACCATGTATCGTTTATGGCTGCAGACGTTACATGGCCGGAACAGCGAAGAAGAAATGTTGATAGGGCAGTTAAGGTATATAATTATGAATCCAACGGTAAACGGAACGTGTAATGACATGGAAGGAAGATCATGATGAGTGAACAGACAATCCAGCAAATAAATGTTTATGAATACCTGGGAAAAGAGTCTGATCCTTTATTTAATGCCATTTGCAATATACAGCAGGGCTATTCTGAGTATATTCCAGAAATAAAAGTAACGCTCATAAAAAATCAGCATGGCCTGTACGAAATGGCCTCTGAATTTAACCATGAATGCTATTCAAATAAAGAAGATTTATATGACTGTGTCAGTGAGATTTTAAATTATAGTTCATTAAGGGGGATTTAATCGTGTCTCAAATTGTTCAAGCATACATGAATCAAGAATGGGATTATTATGATATGAATCTAGCCAAAGCTTTAAAAGCTATCGAACAGGATGATTTGGATCATGCCTCAGTTTATTTTCAAAGGATAGCATGGGCGTTACATTCATTGGCTAAACATCATCCTGCCAATTGAAGCGAATCAAGCTTGGAATCAATATCTAGCATGTAAGAAAGGGTGAATCGCATAATGCAATTCAGCTCGGATGTTGAGAACATGTTCACGCAAGAGGAAATTGAAGACATTTTAAAGGATGAACAGTATTTCTATATAGAGCATGCGGAAAAAAACTGGTTAAACCGGTATTTTAAAATAAAAGCAATAGCAAACGAAACAAAGGTGCCAAGCATTATTTCTTCTATATCGGATATGCCGCATGGATCCAGCAACTTTAAAAAGAGTAAGACAGAAATGTATGCCATAAAAACAATACAAGCATCAGAATGGCTGGAAATATTGCATTCAACCATTTATTCATTAAGCCCGATCGAACAAGAATTGATTGAATTGAAGTATTTGCGTAAACGTAATGACGGTTCTCGATATAGTGACGAGGTCATTTATCCGCAACTATTTGTCGGAAAAACAAGGTATTATGAAATCAAGAAAGAAGCACTGGAAATACTCGGACGGCATCTATACGGTGTCTTTGCTGAAAGGGGATTTTCCTGATGATGTCCGTTGCTCATACAGTCAAAAAATCATTGCTTATCATGTTATTCGTTATGTTGTTGTGGCTTTTTCAACATTCTGTGGCATTGTATTCCTGGCTGTCTTCCAATGGTTTATGCATACCGACATTTATTTGAACATGGTTTATTCTGCCGAGTTTTGGTTATGGGTGCTGGGTATTCCATTTATCATCATTTTCCTCATCACTTGTGCAAAGCTATAGTGTTAAGTCTTATATGAGGTTAAGGTAAAATACACCGCTTACCCCTTCGGACACGATAGTCTAAAGGGGTATTCTTGAGAGTAAAATCTGTTTGGTGCATTTTCATGAAAACATTGAAAATATCCCTAAAATAGTTATGGCGTACATGTTATCACCGATAATGTACACTTGCGCTTATAAAATTCATTGCACATAGTATTAATTGTTATGTTATAATACGAACAAATGTTTGTTTTTGGGAGGTTTTAAAGTGAGTGAAGTTAACGATAGAGGGACAAAAAAGTGGACTGCTATGATGATGCCGGAACATGAAGAGATGCTGCAGCAAATGTGGCGAGAACAAGAATATAAAAAGAAGCCAATCCTAGATGAGCAAAAGCAGTTTGAACTTAATACCAAGTTACAACTTGCGTTACAAAACGATCTTACAGTCGAGGTTGAATATTATGATCAGGGTATACATGATTTTCAAAAAATAAAAGGTAAGTTATTGATGGTCGATACACTAGCTAATGCTTTGAAATTTGACAATGAGGAAAATACTTCGGTTCCTCTTGATGATGTTATGGAGGTTGTGATTGATTAATAAGCTGATAAACAATATCTAAACTGTTTTGTTCTGACCAATCATTTCGAATTTTATGTTAAAATTAATAAAGAATTTTTAAAAGAATGTTTCTTCAGCAAACGGGCCATATTGTGGAATAAGCGTCTTAAACAAATATCCTACATTGGATTTTTCTAAAGGGTGATATTTGCGGCGATCTTAATGAAATTAGGTTTGTGGGAAACGAAATTTAATTGATGAAGGGACATAATAATGATATAACTAAGGCATAATAATGAAATAAGGAGATGATGTTATGCCTGAAATCCGCCCGATAAAAGAATTAAGAAATACAACGGAAATCTCTGAACTGTGTCACCAAATAAAGGAACCATTATTCATCACAAAAAATGGTTATGGGGATATGGTTGTCATGAGCATGGAAGCCTATGAGAATTCTTTAGCTAAGCTGGAGTTATACGAAAAGTTAGCTCAAGCGGAAGGCCAAATAAAAAACGGAGATGAACTTTTAGATGGGGAAAAGGTCTTTAAGGATCTAAAGAAAAAATATGAAAGAAAATAAATATACAATTAAGATTGCACCGAAAGCATTTGAAGATTTGGATGAGATTTATAGCTACATCTCTAATGAACTTGATAATGAAGGTGCAGCCGACAACCTTTTGAAGAGGATAGAGACGAATGTCATGAGGCTAAAAGAATTCCCTTTTTCCTGTAGTTTTGTAACGGATGAAATTTTAAAAAATAAAGGTTACCGTAAGCTCGTCATCGAGAATTACATTGCCTTTTATCTAGTCAGAGAAGAAGAAAGGCAAGTTGTTGTCATGCGTGTCCTATTTGGAGCACAAAACTACCAAGATCTTATTTAGTATAGTGGTCATTGCTGGCTCATTCACCCCAATCGGGCGCTTTCGTGGAAGAAGGCGTCCATTAGAATCGGCCATATTGTGGAATAAGGTATCTCTATAGGAGTGGAATAATGACAAACCTTTTAGAGCTTGAAAATATTAGTAAATCATTTGGTAACAGCCTTGTCTTAAAAAACGTTACATTCAACGTTCCTCCTGGATCGATTGTTGGGTTCATTGGTGACAACGGGTCAGGTAAATCAACAACATTTAAATCAGTATTAGGATTAATTTCTAAAGATGGCGGTACGGCTAAAATATTTGGTGAAGAAAATATACATAAAAATGCCAAGATTAAGGAGGAGGTTGGTGTCGTATTTGATGCTATGAATTTACCAGCCCACCTTACAATCAAACAACTAAATAAAGTTTTTATAAAAATGTT
Organism: Lentibacillus jeotgali; assembly: GCF_000224785.1. Lineage (GTDB taxonomy): Bacteria > Bacillota > Bacilli > Bacillales > Amphibacillaceae > Lentibacillus > Lentibacillus jeotgali. The sequence continues at coordinate 395,964 of NZ_AGAV01000003.1, forward strand.
TGACTCTTGGAAACAAGATGATTTTTATCGATTAGTTAATTCTTTCTCTTTACCTACAGACAAAAAAGTCAATAAATTCTCACGTGGGATGTCAATGAAACTGTCTGTAGCCGTTGCGTTGTCGCATAATGCACAACTATTACTTCTGGATGAAGCGACAGGAGGACTTGATCCCTCATCAAGAGAACAAGTGTTGGATGAGTTAAAAAGGTTTGTGAGAAAGAATAACGGTGGTGTATTACTTTCATCTCATATTATGAGTGATGTTGAGAAAATAGCTAGCCATATTGTCATAATAAAAGATGGTGAAATTTTATTAAATGAAGAAAAGGATAAGGTTTTTGCAAGTTATACAATTGTAGATGTTAATGAAGAACAACTAACCTTACTAAACAAAGAAATAGTTGTTGCGAAAAGGGACTATGGCACTTATTTCAGTGTACTTGTATCAGATAAAAAGGAATTGCCGAATGGACTTAATTCTAAAAGCATCTCAATGGAAGAACTTAGTGTCTTTTTAACGAGGGGTGAAAAATAAATGAAAGGTCTATTATTGACAAACTATTACCTCGTTTATCGAAGTATTCTTGCGTACATAGGACTTGCAATATTGGTATCTGGTGTAATTTTATATTTTGCAGGTGCTATGGTAAGCGGTATAGCTGCTTTGTTAATTATCTTGTTAATGACGTTGCCTTCACTTGAAGTTATAAAAACTGAAAGCAAGTCTGGTTATGACAAGTATGTACTTACTTTACCGGTTAGTCGAAAAAACATTGTGCAAAGTCATTATATTTTTTATTTTTCAGTTGTAATTATCGGAGCGTTTCTATCGTATGGCGTTATTTATGCATATGATCTATTTTCAGATACACCGGTTGATGGCATATTTAATACTGTATCTATTGGGTTTTTCATAGTTCTCTTTGCTGGCGCGATGATCTATCCACTTCTCTATATTTTTGGGGCAGAAAAATCTGACGCTATTGTACTTGGAGGTGGATTTGTAGGGCTCTTTGTGCATTTTGGGGTTAGGTATTTATTAAACCAATTTACACTATCTATAGATCCATCTTTATACATTTCGTTAGTATATATAATACTTGGTATTATCATATATATTCTTTCTTATTTCATTGCCGTGTTTATATATAATAGAAAAGAATTCTAAAAACATAAAAAACGTTTTGCTCTTAGTTAGTCGGTATTTATTGGTTCATTAAGGGTCTGAATTTTGTACTGACAGCTATATTTGAATTCAGGAACAGATCAATATGATTTGATTCCATCTTTCAACTAACGGGCGCGCTTCCGGAATAAAGGGCAGCGTCCAGTTTGCCATTGTAGGCCCATTTTGCGGCATAGCGAAGAAAGAAAATGGGGGCTAGCATGGAACTAAAAAACGAGCTTGATATATTAAAGTTAATTGGTGAAGATGATTGGATGACGAATATTTTGGTCATGGCAAAATCGTTAAATTTACCAGATTGGTGGGTCTGCGCTGGTTTTGTTCGGTCGAAGGTTTGGGATACTTTACACGAATTTGATAAAAAGACAACCACGCCCGATATTGATGTAATCTATTTTGATGATACAAATACAGATGAGGATAAAGAAAAGGAACTTGAGCAAAGGCTGTTAAGTTTTTGTCCTAATGAGCCTTGGTCTGTAAAGGATGAGGCTAGAATGCACCTTGCCAATAATATTTCCCCTTATTCATCCTCTGTTGATGCCATATCAAAATTTCCAGAGACAGCAACGGCTTTGGGGGTTAAGCTAGATGAACATGACAACTTGGTATTGGCTGCCCCCCATGGGGTCGATGATGTTCTAAATATGATAGTAAAGCCAACTGCATTTTTCGCAGAGACCAAGGAACGTGCAGCAGTTTATGAAAAACGGATATTGAAGAAGAATTGGACATCGAATTGGAATCAGATAAAGGTTCAGCATATTCCAACTGTATTAAGCTAACGGGAGCTTATCTCTAATAAGTATTGTACCAATGTTGCATCATAGGGCCATATTTTCGAATAAACACAATCAACAAAAGAAATGGGGGATTTTATATAATGACCGAGATTAGAGAAATAGGATCCTTATGTTCCTTGGATGACAAAGGCTACATAATAAACGAGTCTGATTCTGAAAAAATTAATCATAAATTTCAATTAGCAATCCAGCGAATAAAAGAGAGCTGCCTTTATGTTTTACCAAGGGAAATTCATAGTATTTATATAAGGGGATCTTTATATATGGGCTTTTCATTGGAGCAAATCAAGGAAAAGCTAGATGGCAACAATCGGTTGAACAGCAGTTGGAAATGGTAGGACGGCAGCAGAAACGGTTACAGGCATTAGAACAGGTCCTGCAAGGGATGCTATACTCCATTCAGTTTGAAGGTGAGATTAAGTGGCCCATCATTTTTGAGATTATACATTTACTCCAACCAACAGCAAATAGTATTACTAAAGTCTGTAGTTTGTCTAATGTTCCCATAAATAAATCTCTTTCTTTTAAAAAAGGGTTGTGAACGATTAACAGACCTTTAATTTTTGTGGAAAATATTTGCTGAAACCAAGTATACTATTAATAGGGGAATGCTAAGGTTTTCTTTTCGATTATGTTTTCAACGTGAAAAGTGCTACAATGTTTAAATGCGAAAAAGTTATTGATCCTCAAACTGTCAAAATGATAAAGAATAAAGAAGGTATATGCATGAAGAATGGCTGGAAAATTTACTCGAAAGATATGAAGAATATAACACGCAATTGGGTTGCAGCTATTTTGATTGGGGGACTTATTATATTGCCATCATTATATGCATGGTTTAACATAAAGGCCTCCTGGGACCCATATGGGCAGACCGATCAAATTCCAATCGGTGTTGTGAATGAAGATGCAGGGGGGCAGGTCAGGGACGAAAAAATCAACGTTGGTAACGACCTTGTCAATACACTTAAAAACAACGATTCAATGGATTGGCATTTTACAAACCGTGAAAAGGCAATGGAAAATCTAAAATATGGCGATTATTTTGCTGTCATTGTCATACCGGAGGATTTCTCCGATAACCTGTCAACGGTTATTACAGATAATCCAAAAAAAAGCAAAACGGAATACTACGTAAATGAAAAAATCAATGCCATATCCCCGAAAATAACAGACAAGGGTGCCAGTACGATTGTGGAGCAGGTCAGTAGCAATTTTATTTCCACAGTAAATGGCGTTATTTTTAATATGTTTGATGAAATTGGTGTAGAGCTGAACGAAAAGCTGCCTGATATCAAAAAGTTTGAGGATTATGTTTTTACGATGGAAAAAAAATTACCGGAAATTCATGATTTGATTTCAAATGGCCTGCAGGATACAAAGGATGCGCAGTCTATCATCAATAAAGCGCAAAACATGCTTCCGGAAGCTGAGCGGACAACCAATGATGGCCTTCAAACGGTTAATGAAACAGCTGACTTAATGTCAAAAGCTGAAGGCCGCTTAAATGAAATGGCACCGAAAATTGAGGAGGATTTGAAAAAAGCGCAAGGCACTGCTGAAAACATCAACAAACTGCTTAAAGATGCCCAGAATGTGAACATTGATTTTAGCAAGGGTAAAGAACTGCAGCAAAGCATTGACAGTTCATTGGGTGATGCAACCAGTCACATCGGTGAAATAGAAGCAAAGTTGAAGCAGCTGAAGGAAATGAATCAGGAGCAACAGGCCGATGGCGGTGAACATGGAAATAAGCAGAATAGTGATGAGGGTTCAAACGGTCAGGAAAACAGCGACCAGAATAATAATCAGAACAACGGTCAGAATAACAGCGCTAATCAGGATCAGGTAATTAAAGATGCCATAGAACGATTGAGCACACTGCGTGGAGCTCTTGAAGAAGCGCAGAAGAATGGTCAAAACATTACAGCATTCATTGAGGACAAAAAGCAGGAAGTCGATTCCGTTATCATCGATTTAGAAGAGTTATCTGGCAATACAGCAAACAGAATAGGAGATTTCCTGACAGATTATAAAGAAAATATTGAGCCAATAGTCAAACAGAAAATCAACAATGCGCAACAGACGTTATCTGATGCAAAAGGGATTTTATCAGAAATCAAGTCAACAATTCCGGAGGTAAAACAAGTCCTGTCAAATACCGAAAATAATATTGGTGAGGGGCAGGAAATGCTGAATACAATTCTTGGCGAATATCCGTACGTGAATAGTAAAGTCAATGAACTTGCTGATAAAATTCGTGACATCCAGGGTGAAACTGACATCAATGAAATTATTGAATTATTACAGAACGATCCTGAAGCAGAACGGAGCTTTTTTGAGGAACCGGTCAAGCTCAGCAAAAATGAACTTTTTCCAATTCCGAACTACGGTTCCGGGATGACCCCATTCTACACTGTCCTGGCTATATGGGTTGGCGGTCTGCTACTGATTTCCCTATTGGCCGCAGACGTTCATGGTGGGGAAGAACTAACGGGCAGGGAGCGTTATATTGGAAAGTTGTTCACGTTCCTTACGATAGGTTTACTGCAGACACTCATTGTAACGCTGGGTGACCGGTTTATTGTTGATGCTTACATGGCACATCCTGTCTGGTTTGTGATATTCGGCCTGCTGATCAGTTTGGTGTTTATGCTGATTATCTTCACACTTGTTTCACTTTTTGGCGATGTCGGAAAAGCAATGGTCATTGTCCTGCTTGTTCTGCAAATTGCCGGTGCGGGCGGCACATATCCGGTTGTTTTGCTTCCTGAATTTTTCCAGGCAATCAACCCGTTCCTTCCGTTCACCTATGCCATTGATTTAATGCGTGAAGCAGTCGGGGGCATTATATGGAAATCAGCAATACACGATATGGCTATTCTGGGTTTATTTGGACTCGGTTTTGTGTTATTCGGTGTCCTGTTTAAAAATGTGGTTAATAAACATACCGACAGGCTGATGAAAAAGTCCAAGGAGGCTGGTTTATTCCATTAATGTTTATCAGTATAGAAAAAGCCCGCTATAGTGCGCCGTTCAACAAGCTATGCTATAAGCACTTTGAAACGTGAAATGCAGAGGATTACTTATAGTTAATCCAAACTTTACAACGCAGGATGGGAATGACGGAACCATCCCGTCAATACTCCTGCATGCGTCATGACTGGCAGGTCATGGGGTTTTAAGAACAGGTAGATTCGGCAGAACAAAGGCTGAAGCCATTCCTTTTGGAAAAGGTATGCCGTACGGCTGAAAAACTGGATAAGGTGAGAATGTTCGGAACTGGCGAATTTCCGAATGTACGGGTCTAAAGATTAAACATAGGGAAACCTATGAGTCATCCAACGATGGTGTGAGTGGTGTAGAGTAAAATTCGCCCTTTGAAATACACTATACCGGACAACGGCGGCATCCATCAAAGGCTTATAGTAAGCGCCTACGTCCAGAATAGATAGTTACGTTGTAAGGGACTTGGAAAGCAAGGAACGTTGGAACAAGGACTGTCATCCGAAACGGTTGCTATAAGGCTTATGCCAAAAAGCACTTATCCTTGTGGAAGAAGCCATTCAAATTGGAATGGAAGCTACTTCGGTAACCCAATACTAAGCAGCTTTTGTTTTATTCATCTTACGTGAATAATTACGTCTTTGTATCATTCAATTATCCAGTTTCATTTTGAACATTATAGTTCCAGAAACTGGCCCGTTTGTTGCATAAAATTTAAACCGAAAATGTTTGATTCAATACCATTTTGTTATAATCTTTAGATTTATTTTAACATAAATATTTAGAGTACCTGGCTATTTTTTAACTGTTGGGGAAAAATCCATTTGATTAATTTTTTTAGAATGGACTCTTTTTGTTTATGTAAAATACGGTAATAAAATCTTTCTAATCAAAATTTATTTTAAGGTTTCATAAAATGTCTAATTGTAAGTGTCAACAAGTAATGAAAAGATGCGAATAAAATGCGAACAAAAAACGAACGAAAAGGCGAACGAATGACGAACAAAAATGCCTTAAAAAGCTGTTAAATTATTAGTATCAGGAAGTTTACAACTTCCCATTAACTCTTTTCTTTCACGGAAAAGGGTTTTTATTTTGGTTAGATAAGGAGGTGTAAATCTTGTCCAATAATGAATTTGGAAAAGCAATTGATAAGATTCAGGACAAAGACGTTAAGCAGGAGGAGAAGGCAGCCATTAAGGATTCTGCTGAATCATCAAGGAAAGCATCATCCCTACTTTTGCAGAAAATTTCTTCAACCACTAATTCGGAAACGTTGACGCCATTGACGTTTCCGAGTTTTTTTATTTTTATTTTTTGTCAAATAATTGTGGTCAAATATGGAGAATTATGGTATAATGTTTATAATGAAAGATTTTACGGGGAGGCTACAGGCCGATGCATCTCAAAAAAGTGAAAAATAAAAAGACTGGTCGCACGTATTTGTCCATCGTACATAGTTACCGTGATAAGGTTAGTAAAAAAACGAGGGCCAAAACGATTGAATCCCTCGGCTATCTTGATGAACTGGAAAAACAGTATGACGACCCGATCACCTTTTTTGAAGAAAAGGTCAAACAAATGAATCAACAACGGGACTCAGAAAAATTTACGATGATGTTTCGTATCAACAGTGAGGAGCGCATCGCATCAGGAGCGACTAACCGTAAAAACTTTGGCTATGCAGCATTAAGCAAGATCTATCACGAACTTGGCATACATACTTTTCTCATTCATCGACAACGCCATACGAAAAATGGTTACGACGCGAACAGCATCATGAAGCTTCTTGTATTTGCACGTTTGCTTGACCCTGCTTCCAAAAAGAAAACATACGAAAATAAGGATGTATTTTTTGAAAAAACGAACTTCTCCCTGGATGATGTCTATCGGTCTCTTTCCTTTTTTAACAAGCATAAGGAAGCACTCCAACTTTGGATCCACGAACGGATTAAAGAGCAGTATGACCGGAATACCAGCCTTGTCTATTACGATGTGACCAATTATTACTTTGAAATTGATGACCCGGATGAATTAAGAAGAAAAGGGGTATCGAAGGAACATCGTCCGGATCCAATCGTTCAGATGGGGTTATTTATGGACACGGATGGCATTCCAATTACCTACGGCCTTCATCCTGGCAATACGCTCGATAAACAAACATTAATCCCGATGCTTGGAAATATCCAGCGCTACTTTTCACTCGGGCGCACGATTGTCGTTGCAGATAAAGGGATGACCACCGGCGACAACATCTGGTACACCCTTTCCGCCAAAAATGGCTATGTCCTTAGTTACTCTGTCCGTAGCGCCAATCAGAAATTCAAAAATTACGTCCTTGATCCGAACGGGTACCGTTCCATTGGTGATGGCTTCAAAATCAAATCCAGGCTCTATCCAAGGGAGATTACCGTTACATCAAGAAATGGGAAAAAGATGAAGAAACGGGTGGATGAAAAACAAGTTATTTTCTATAGCGAGAAATATGCACAGAAAGCAAAGGCAGATCGTGCTCCTGCACTGAAAAAGGCAAAAGACCTTATCGATACTCCTTCCAGATATAACAAGGCGACCTCCTTCGGAGCTTCCAAATATGTGAAGAATTTGACCTTTGACAAGAAAACGGGCGAGATCCTAGAAGATGCCAAGCAGTCATTGCTTCTTGACGAAGAGAAACTAAAAAAGGAAGAAGCATTAGATGGCTACTACGCGATCATAACCAGTGAGTATCAAGAATCTGACGAGCGAATTATTGAGATATACCGGGGATTGTGGAAAATTGAAGAGTCCTTCAAGGTGACGAAAAGTGATTTAGAAAGTAGACCAGTATATTTATCCAGACAGGAACACATTGAGGCTCATTTCCTTACCTGCTTCGTGTCGCTCGTTATTGCAAGAGTGCTAGAACAACGCCTGAAAGGGAAATATTCCGTTACTGCCATACTTGACAGTCTAAGAAAGGCTTCCTGCAGTCATATACAGGAAAATTATTACCTGTTTGATTATAACGATGAGATACTGTCCGATATAGGACAAGAATTGGGAATTGATTTCGGCAAGAAATGCATGTCACTCGGAGAAATTAAAAAAATTTTGGGGAAGGTTAAAAAAGGCTAAAAACCCTACAACTTTATGACAAATAAAAACAGCCAAGAATCCAGTATTCATATGGGTTCGAGGCTGTTTTTTCATCGATTTTACTGCAAAAGTCAAGA
>NZ_AGAV01000002.1 GCF_000224785.1 Lentibacillus jeotgali
CCATCTTTCAACTAACGGGCGCATTCGCGGAATAAATTTGTTCATCATTCGGGCCAGATTGTGGAAGAACAAATTAGTAAAAAAAATTGTGAGATTGTTGTCAAAGCAATCTCTTTTTTACACAAGTATTATTACTGTTACATATTCAAAAAGTAAACTTCTTGAGGTGTATATACAACATGGGCATATTCCAATTAAGACAGGTTGAAAAAAATGAAGGAAATACCATTATATTTCCAAAGATAGATTTGGATGTTTATAAAGAAGAGATGATAGCAATCCAATGCAATAATGAGGTCGGTAAGCGATTAATTAATATGATAATTGGTAGGTCACCAATTTCCAGTGGAGAAGTGTTTTTAGAAGGGTTGTCTTTAAATCATCATTTTAAAAGCCTTTCAAATCGTGTAGGGGTATTTTTATTGAATGAAGGGATGTATGAACGACTAACGTCGGAGGAATACCTAAAATTTTTAAAAAAGTTGTATGATGTTGGTGTAGAGATTAATTCTCTCCTTCGAGATGTAGGGTTAGCTGAAAAAAGAAAAGCAAAAATTAGTAAACTTTCCTATTCGGAAAAGAAACGGTTACAGCTTGCACGGGTCATCATACATCAACCAGACTTGCTCGTAATGGAAGAACCCGATCAGAATATTGATATTGAGAGTAAAATCATTATGCAAAGGGTCTTAGAAGAGTTCAAAGGACACGGGAAGGCTATTCTTATTCTGACGAACAACTTTGAAAGCGCCATTTCTATGACAAACATGGTTTATCGTCTGAATGAAGAAGGTTTAAAGAAAATTGATGTTGTGGATGAAGGTGAAAGTTCAGAAGCTGAAGAGGAAAACATGCCTAAAGAACAAATGAAAGAGGAATCCACAACTCATATACCAATACAATTTGAAAAGATTCCAGCTAAAGTTGATGATAAAATAATTCTATTTGATCCCACAGAAATTACCTATGTCGAAAGTAATGAAGGAGTTTCACACCTACATGTAAATGGAGAAACTTTCCCCTGTTCCATCACATTAAATAATTTGTTTGAGCGATTACAACCATTTGGTTTTTTTCGTTGTCACCGATCCTACATTGTTAATTTACAAAAAGTTCGTGAAGTGATTACTTGGACAAGAAATAGTTATAGCCTTGTCCTCGAAGATTCCAAGAAAAGTTCTATTCCGTTATCCAAAGGAAATTTAAGTGAATTAAAATCCGTACTTAAAATTTAAGACCTCTTTCTCGTCTAAAATGGTACTTTTAACTTGAAAAACTGCATCACTCATCCCAAAATTGGTTCCATTTAACAGGTCTTATACTCTTTTCACCCTGATAATACTGCATTGCGGCGCTTTTGCACTTAAACTTGAATCAAGAAGTCAGAAAAGGAAAAAGGAGCAAATGCAATGGAAATGTTATCGAGGTAAAAGAGCTTGCTAAATTATTTGGGAATAAAACAGCTTTAAAAAATGTGAATTTTGAGGTACAAAAAGGAGAAACAATTGGTTTTCTAGGGCCCAGCGGTTCAGGGAAAACTACTACGATTAAAATTTTAACGGCCCAACTTCAAGCAACAGCTGGAGAAGCTAAAGTATTCGGTCAGCCAGTTCAAAAATTAAAAGATCCCTCCTATATGAAACGAATCGGAATCTTAACAGATAATAGTGGTCTTTATGAAAGACTTAGTATTTACGATAACCTTGCTTTGTACTGTGATTTATATGGTGTAGAAAAAGAAAGGATTGACGAAGTGCTTGAATCTGTCAATCTAATTCGAGATAAGAAAAAAGCAGTGCAAAAACTTTCAAAAGGTATGAAACAAAGAGTAACACTGGGAAGAGCGATTTTACATAAACCTGATCTTCTCTTCTTAGATGAACCAACTTCTGCGTTGGACCCGGTGAATATGAAACATATTCATGCAGGGTTAAAGCAGTTAAATACACAAGGAACAACAATTTTTTTAACCACCCATGATATGCAGGAAGCAGAAGATCTTTGTGACCGAGTCGCTTTCTTAAATAATGGAGAAATTGTGATGTTTGATACACCCCAAAATGTAAGGGCACAGCAAGAAAACACATCTATTTCTCTTTTATTAAAAGGAAATCGAACAGTTACCGTGGATAAGGATGAAGATGGGGCAAAGGAAATTTATCAACATATGAAAGATGGACAGATTTTAACGATCCATTCTAATGAGCCAACGCTTGGAGATGTTTTTGTAGAGCTAACAGGGAGGAATTTATAATGCAATTTTCATTGAAACGAGTAAACGCCATATTTATAAAGGACTGGAAGGATTTACAAAGAAATTCCTATGTCATTTTTACCTTAGCAATACCGTTATTGTTCGCTGCATTATTAGGCCGCATGGGTGAGGGGAATGGAGTTTTCAGTACGCTGCCAATTAATCTTTCTCTTGTCATTGCAGGGGCTTTTATACAAGCTGCAATGGTGGCGGAAGAAAAGGAAAAAAACACATTAAGAGGCTTATTGTTATCGCCTGCAAATACTGTTGAGATTTTTGTGGGAAAAAGTGCATTATCAGCTATTATGACTGTCCTTGTGATTATTGAATCTATTTTTTTATCAGAATTCAAGGTTCCATCTCCACTGTTATTTATAATAAGTGTTCTACTCGGTTTAGTTTTTTATATTGCGGTTGGAACTATACTGGGCTTGCTTTCCAGAACGGTAATGGAAACAAGTATTATTGGAATGCCCGTATTAGTGGTTTTTGGAATGGGCTCTATGTTTAAAACAATGTTAGAAAATGAGTTTCTTTTGAAAGTCATCACCTATTTACCAAATGAACAGTTAGATATGATTTGGGCTGGTTTAGCCAACGGAGAAAACCTAAGTGGAATCTTTGAGAATATACTTATCCTTTTGGTATGGGTAGTCCTATCGGTGATTGCTACCATCATTATTTATAAAAGACGTAGAATTGATTAACAACATGGGTGAGGACTAACTAAGTTCACCTAACATTACAGAACAAATAAAGGAGAAAAAATCATGAAACTACTAAAAAACCTCTTAATGACTGTCGCAGGTGTCTTGATTGGTATTGCGCTCATTACGTTTTTTTAAAACTTGAGGAATAATGAGCGATATAGTACTTGGAATAATTTTACCTTGGTTATGAAACAATCGGGCGCATTCGCGGAATAAAAAGGGGTGTATAGATGTTTTTAAAGAGGTTTAACCGAACAGGAAAAGTAGTTGCATTCACTGGAATGTGGATCTTTGCCTTTGGCGCTGCATTTAATGAAACAATTTCAGATGTTACAGGTACACCTGAACTTCTCACTTCCTTTTCAATTCCTTTGGTTGTTATAGGAATCGCATTATTGATTGGTTCAAACTTTTTCAGAAAAAAACGTAAGAGATAATCTTCTTCAATCGGGCGCTATTCTCTAACAAAGAGCAGCGCCCTTCTCGCGTAATACCAGCTAATAGTTGTCAACAATTCGGTCTAAAAAAGTTTTAAAAAACATGTTACACTTAAATTGGACATGCCAAAAAACCTTATCGTTGAACCAATAAGGTTTAGAAAATTAAAAATTAAATCAGCCTTTTATTTTTGATCTACAAAAGCTTCTTGTCGTTTTAACATGGCATGAATCCAATGAACGAGTTTATTGGCACAAGCGATTGCAGCGACTTTGTGCGGCTTGCCCTCGCTTCTTTTGCGATCATAGAAGGCAATAAGTTTCTTGTTTCGGTTTTTGGCAATGCCGCATTGCACAGCTGTATAAAGGGCCTGACGCAATCGCGATGAACCTCTTTTCGTGATGCGGTTGATGGCGGCCTTAAATTTACCTGATTCAAAAACAGCCGCATCAACCCCTGCATAAGCAGCCAGTTGCTTAGGGTGTTCGAACTGATCTATTCCACCGATTTCAGATAAGATTGTTGCCGCAATCTTATCTCCGATTCCGGGGACGGATTGGATCAATTCATAGTCATCAAAAGTCTGAGCCAGAGCATCCATTTCCTTTTGTAACTTAGATAGGTGTTCCTGATAGTGAAAAAGCATCTGAATATACATCTGCAGGCTTAGAACATGGCCATGATAAATAGAATGCTGAAAGGGATTGCGGTTCGCTGCATCCTTTAATTGGGCCGCTTTATCCCAAAACCATGCATCGGAACGCTTGGCTCCGAATTGACGCATGTCGGTGGCCAAGGTTTCCTGTGAGACCTTTTGAATATCCGCAGAAGTTGGATAATGCAGTAAGGTGTTAAGCGACATCTTGCCACAAAGTTCACTAAAAACACCATGATATTCTGGAAAAATCTGATCTAGGGCAGCCTGAAACTGAAGTTTGATCTCTACATAGCTATCCGTTAAAGCACTGTGCTGCCTGGTTAATTGACGCAGGTTCAGATATTGTTCTGTTTTTCTTTGAAATACTTCCAAATCCTCTTTGTAGTACAGCTCCCCCAGATGGAAGGCATCGATTTTGTCTGTTTTCACCTTACGTAAGCTCGTTTTTCTAGCTTCATAGGAAACTACTGGATTGATTAAATAATACGTAATACCCTGATTTTCAAGAAATTGAAGCACAGGTTCATGATAGTGTCCAGTGGATTCAAAGATAACAGCTGGAGATTGACCAGAGGCCTGTTCTACTTCTTGATAAAACTGATGAAAATCGTGAAGCCCCTGATCGTGAGCAAATTTAAAAACTTTGCTTATACGTTTGTTTCCTTTTTAAAAAGGCTTGGACCTGGCTTTCGCCTTTAGCGATATCCAGACCAATAACAGGATCCATATAAACCACTACTCCTTAATAGATTCACCGGTTCGCCCCTCTTTCACTTGTAGTTTCATAGCTTCGCGTGTTATACGGGATCGTGTCCCAACCAGCCTCAAACATGTTTCTACAAGGAAGGGGTGGACAGTATTACGGACGGGATCTGGGTCCCACGGGCCATTTCGTCCTACCCCGGTTTCCTCTAGGATAAAAACCTATTAAAAATAGGTCAACCAGCTCAATAACTGGCTGACCATATAATACGATCGGGCGCCATTCCGGAATAAAGAACAGCGCCCAGTTTGCTATTGTAGGGCCATTTTGTGGAACAAAGATCATGTTGCCATTAAGGGATATAGCACTGAAATTTGGGGCAGCAAATTATATATAAAATATTGTCTATTACGAGGAGATTACAAATGTCATGGGTTGTTCCAGTGAAAGTCGAGGATATGGATACATTTTGGGTATCGTTTTGGTCTGCACTTTACTCCGGAGTTATTTATAGCATTATAACAGGGATAATTGTTGGTTTAGTCATATGGTGGGTACAATCAAAAATTGAGAGAAAAAAAGAAATAAAAACATATGAAACAGATGTATCTGTATTTAAATCTAAATTAAAGATGATAATTAATCTCAAGTTCGACAGTTGATGG
>NZ_AGAV01000001.1 GCF_000224785.1 Lentibacillus jeotgali
ATGACATAAGAGGCTGAACCCAACAAAACTTGGATCAGCCTCTTTTATTATTTCTGTTATGAAAGGGTGTACATGAGTTTCACCCCGTATGTAACAGGCAGTAAGCCCCACTTCAAGAAGAGAAAAAAATCAAAAAGGATAAGAGGGGGATCCAACTGTCAGTAATACCCGATTCGTTCAACTAACAATGAGGTTGGGACATAACTAAAGTTTCAACTATAAAAACGAACGGTAATAAGATTCAGCGGAGTATACTTCCGGAGCGAGGTATTGCACTAATCATTTATTCTAATTGTTCAGATTTTTTTGTTTGGAAAGACACTTTTGTCCCAGCCTCATTGAAGTTTCACTTTATATTATATGGGAAATAAGTTCACCACGTTTAAAACTGTTTTACATCATATTTTTAAATTAATCCGTTATACATAGCAAGAGGGGAGGTTTAACCTGTGTTTGAATACTTGGATGAACTTGAACTTATTGGGGATAATTTTAATATTATTATGCTCCGCATTTTAATCGCCTTAATTTTATCCGGAGTAATCGGTTTTGAACGGGAATTAAAAAACCATTCCGCAGGGTTCAGAACTCATATACTGGTAGGCGTGGGAGCATGTTTGATGATGCTCCTGTCACTATATGGTTTTGAGACATTGATTGATGCATATGACAATATTCGTTTTGACCCGACCCGGATTCCGTCTTATGTCATAAGCGGTATTGGTTTCTTGGGCGCCGGTACAATTATTGTCAACGGCATGACTATCCGCGGTCTGACTACCGCCGCGTCCATTTGGACAGTTGCCGGGCTTGGTCTTGTGGTCGGAGCCGGTATGTATGGTGCGGCTGTATTTACAACGTTTATCATCCTGCTGAGTCTTATCTTTCTGAATAACTTTGAAAAATTATTCAGAAAGGAAAAGCCTTATCAAATTGAAATAACAGCACTTCCCGGATTAACAATCAATAGTGTCGTATCTGTTTTTGAATCTTGTTCGCTGGCGATTAAGCAGGTGCAAATTGAACGAATCGATGAAGACCTTCGAAATATTATCGTCAAAATTGCTCCTTATAAGAATTTAAATCAGGTAGAACTTTTTGAGGATATATCAAAAATTGATTATGTCAAAAATATCTCGGAACGAAAATAATTAAAATGAAATACAATGCTCATGTACTGTTGCTTGACGGGAACATTTTCATAGACTATCTCCGTTCTGAAATGGTCAGGATGTTTCAATTCCTCTAAAGTTGTCTAAGCTATTGATAAGATTACTTGCATCTTTGTGCGTAATACGTATAATGGAAGTATAGTCAAAGTTAGTCAAAGTCAAAACAACTTAAGTAGTGGACACCAACGTTGAAGAGGATGAGGAGATATGCGTAATATTTCTGATATCATAGAACAGCATTTAAAACAGATTTTGGAATCCGCCGGCAGGGATACGATTGATATTAAACGAAGTGAATTAGCAGAGGAATTTCAATGTGTGCCCTCCCAGATCAATTATGTGATTAAAACACGTTTTACTGTGGAAAAAGGATATATAGTGGAAAGTAAACGCGGCGGCGGCGGATATATCAGGATCATAAGAATTAAACATCAGGATAAAGCGGCGTTAATCGATGATATTATCGGCATGATCAATCCGAGTGTTTCACAGCAGGCGGCATTAGATGTGCTTGAACGGCTGATTGAAGAGGAACTGGTGACAAAACGTGAAGCTAAGATCATGTTAAGTGCCATTAACAGGGAGACACTTGCATTCCAGCTGCCATTGCGTGACGAAATTCGTGCACGGATCTTAACGTCGATGCTGACAACTCTGAAGTATTTGAATAGTTAATCGAGGGGGGACTAACGTGGAATGCCAAGAATGCCATGAACGGCCCGCTACGCTTCATTTCACCCAGGTGATCAACGGTGAAAAAACGGAAGTTTATGTGTGCGAAGTCTGTGCAAAAGAAAAAGGCTATATGAATTATCCGGAAGAAGGGTATTCACTTCAACATTTACTGTCCGGGCTGCTTAATTCAACATTCGAAAGCCCTAAAAGCACAACTGGCCAGCAGACAAAGGAATTGAAATGTCCGAAGTGTGAGATGACACTTTCAAAATTTAAGCGGCTGGGCAAATTTGGCTGTCCAGATTGCTATGAGACGTTTGCGGACAGCCTTGATCCCATTTTTCGTCGTGTTCACAGCGGTAACACAAAGCACTATGGAAAAATTCCGGCGCGCATCGGTGGAGATATGCGCCTTAAGAAGCAAGTTGATGTCTACAAGGAGGAACTGCAGCGGTTAATTAAAAATGAAGCATTTGAAGAAGCTGCAACCGTTCGGGACAAAATTAAAGAACTGGAAGAACAAACGCGGGGTGATGATTCATGACACTGCAGCACTTTATGAATGAAGCAATTAGTCCCTGGATGCGCGAAGAGGGGCCTGACAGCGATATCGTGTTGAGCAGCAGAATACGGCTGGCCAGAAATTTTGCCCAATATGCATTCCCGATTCTGGCAAATGAAGAGGATTTGAAATATATCAATGAATTCATCCATCAGGAGTATGAAAGTCAGTCATTCCAGGACTATCGTGATTTTGCATTTGTCCCTATCAAAGACTTGACGCCCGTGGAAAGACGTGTTTTAGTTGAAAAACATTTAATCAGCCCGCATCTGGCGGAACGAAATCATGCCTCAGCCGTACTTATATCTAAAAACGAACAGGTTTCAATTATGGTGAACGAGGAAGATCATCTCCGCATTCAGCTTTATTACCCCGGGTTTCAGCTGAACAAAGCTCTGCAGAAAGTTTTTGAACTGGACGATTGGCTGGAGGAAAAAATCGATTATGCCTTCGATGAAGAGCGCGGTTATTTGACCGGCTGCCCGACGAATGTCGGAACCGGTATGCGAGCGTCAGTCATGATGCATTTGCCGGCTTTGTCCTGGACACAGCAGATTAATCGGATGATCCCGGCTATTAATCAGCTTGGTCTTGTCGTCCGCGGCATTTACGGGGAAGGCAGTCAGGCAACAGGGAATATTTTTCAGATATCAAACCAGATAACACTTGGCAAGTCGGAAGAGGACATCGTGGAGGATCTGCAAAGTGTTGTCCGTGAACTTATTGAACATGAACGTAGCGCGAGAAATCAGATCATGGATCAGTCGCCCGTCAGGCTGGAGGACCGGATTTACCGATCCTACGGCGTGTTGACGTGCAGCCGGATCATAGAATCAAAAGAAACGGCAAAATGTTTATCAGATGTCCGATTTGGAATTGACTCAGGTATTATTGAAAATGTTTCAAGGAATATTTTGAACGAATTAATGGTGCTCACACAGCCCGGTTTTCTGCAGCAATATGCGAAAAAGACACTGACACCTAATGAACGGGATGTACTAAGGGCGTCACTTATTCGCGAGCGAATGCAATTAGAGAACTAGGTAGGGAGGAAAAGATTATGATGTTTGGACGTTTCACAGAACGCGCACAAAAAGTATTGGCATTGTCTCAGGAAGAAGCGGTGCGACTGGGGCACAATAATATCGGGACAGAGCATATCCTGCTTGGGCTTGTCCGTGAAGGCAATGGTATTGCAGCTAAGGCACTTGAATCTCTGGGTCTGGAAGTGACCAAGATTCAGCAGGAAGTGGAGAAACTGATCGGCACAGGCAAGCAGCCGATGCAAACCATTCATTATACACCGCGTGCCAAAAAGGTTGTGGAATTATCCCAGGACGAAGCACGTAAGTTAGGTCACTCGTATGTTGGCACAGAGCACATTCTGCTTGGGCTGATTCGTGAAGGAGAAGGCGTCGCAGCACGTGTTCTTAACAACCTAGGCGTTAGCCTTAATAAAGCACGCCAGCAGGTTCTGCAGCTTCTGGGCAGCAATGAATCTCAGGCAGGTCGCCACAACAGAAGTTCGCAGTCATCGAATGCCAATACACCAACGCTTGATTCGCTGGCACGCGATTTGACTGAAAGTGCCAAGGAAGGGAATGTTGACCCGGTTATCGGCCGCAGCCAGGAAATTGAGCGAGTCATCCAGGTATTAAGCCGGCGTACTAAGAACAATCCGGTCTTGATCGGGGAGCCTGGCGTCGGTAAAACAGCTGTTGCGGAAGGCCTTGCCCAGCAAATCGTCAACAATGAAATCCCGGAAATACTCCGTGACAAGCGTGTCATGACGCTTGACATGGGGACGGTTGTAGCTGGTACAAAATACCGGGGTGAATTTGAAGACCGTCTAAAAAAAGTGATGGAAGAAATTCGCCAGGCAAACAACATTATCCTGTTTATTGATGAATTACACACATTAATTGGTGCGGGTGGCGCAGAAGGGGCAATCGATGCTTCCAATATTTTAAAACCAGCATTGTCCAGGGGAGAACTGCAATGTATTGGCGCCACTACGCTTGATGAATATCGTAAATATATCGAAAAAGATGCTGCCCTTGAACGCAGATTCCAGCCAATTCAGGTCGATGAACCAACGTTGGATGAAACGGTCCAGATTTTAAAAGGGTTGCGCGACCGGTATGAAGCTCACCACCGTGTGACCATCCCAGATGAATCCATTGAGGCAGCAGCCAATTTATCTGACCGGTACATCACAGACCGTTTTCTGCCTGATAAAGCCATCGACTTGATTGATGAGGCCGGTTCTAAAGTTCGCTTGAGTTCTTATACTGTTCCGCCAGACTTAAAAGAACTTGAGCAGAAACTTGACGATGTGCGCAAAGAAAAGGATTCCGCCGTTCAAAGTCAGGAGTTCGAAAAAGCCGCTTCATTACGAGATTCCGAGCAACGCCTGCGTGAAGAACTGGAAGAAACGAAAAATAAATGGAAAGAAAAGCAGGGTCAGAAGGATTCTGAAGTAACGGTAGAAGACATAGCAAAAGTCGTCTCCATCTGGACAGGTGTGCCGGTTTCCAGGCTGACAAAAGATGAAAGCGAACGGCTCTTGAACCTGGAAGAGACCCTGCATAATCGGGTGATTGGCCAGGAGGAAGCGGTGGAAGCAGTAGCCAAAGCTATCCGCCGGGCACGTGCCGGGCTGAAAGACCCTAAACGGCCAATCGGATCGTTCATTTTCCTCGGGCCTACCGGTGTCGGTAAAACGGAACTTGCAAGGGCACTGGCCGAATCCATGTTTGCTGATGAAGAAGCCATGATCCGGATTGATATGTCGGAGTATATGGAAAAGCATGCCACCTCCCGTCTTGTAGGTTCGCCTCCGGGATATGTCGGTTATGATGAAGGTGGACAACTGACTGAGAAGGTCCGGACAAAGCCATATTCAGTTGTCTTGCTCGACGAAGTGGAAAAGGCGCACCCTGAAGTATTTAATATTTTGCTGCAGGTGCTTGAGGATGGACGCCTTACCGATTCCAAAGGTCGTGTCGTTGATTTCCGCAACACTGTTCTAATCATGACATCAAACGTCGGCGCTAACGAACTGAAACGAAATAAATATGTCGGATTCGCACTGGATGATGACCAGGAACAAGACTATCAGAACATGAAAACAAAGGTGACCGACGAATTGAAAAAAGCATTCCGTCCTGAATTCCTGAACCGGATTGACGAAACAATCGTGTTCCATTCATTAGAACGCAAACATATGAAATATATCGTCAATCTAATGATTAAACAGCTTCAGAGCCGTTTGATACAACAGGATATTGAATTCACTCTTACTGACAAAGCTGTTGAGAAGATTGCCAATGAAGGGTTTGATCCGGAATACGGTGCGCGGCCATTGCGCAGATCAATTCAGAAAAATATCGAGGATATGCTTTCCGAAGAGCTGCTGAAGGAAAACTTCCAAAAAGGCGAAAAAGTGAAAATCGGTTTGAATAACAAAGGGGAATTCATTATTCTACCGTAATCAAAAAATTTACAGCAGGAAATGGTGTCCAAAAAGCTGGAAGGAAGCAACCTTTCAGCTTTTTGCGTTACAGCAGAGCAGAAGACAAATGTTATAATGAAGGATGTTCACTCTTTTTTAAACGTCTGTTTTTCGGTTTGTGGAATAAATATGGAACGAAATTTATGAAACTGATAGAGAGCTGTAACTTTTATGTGATGTCAATCGTATATAATAGAGACTATAGTGAAGGGAAAGGTTCATATTGGCTAAACGGAAAATGAAGTATGTTTGTCAGGAATGCGGCTATGAATCTGCCAAATGGATGGGCAAGTGCCCAGGGTGCAACAATTGGAATACACTCGTTGAGGAAATAGAAGCATCATCTGCGGGCGGCAGGCATACAATGAGCAGGGACGGCAGATCTGCCAGTCAGCCCGAGAGCATTACATCAATTGAAACAAAAAAAGAGCCCCGGATCACAACCGGAATGAAGGAATTTAACAGAGTGCTCGGCGGGGGCGTTGTTCCCGGGTCACTTGCACTGATAGGTGGTGACCCGGGAATTGGAAAGTCTACATTGCTGCTGCAAGTATCCTCACAGCTCGCTGAGAAGCAATTGCCGGTCCTTTATATCTCCGGTGAGGAATCAATCCGGCAGACAAAACTGCGGGCAGACAGGCTTGGTGTGAGTTCAGATTTGTTGTATGCGATGGCTGAGACCAACTTGCTTGACATCATCAATCAGATTGAACAAATCAAGCCGGCGTTCGTCGTGATAGATTCGATTCAGACAATCTATCGTGAAGAAGTGACAAGCGCTCCGGGAAGTGTCTCCCAAGTGCGCGAAAGTACCGGTGAATTAATGCGTGTTGCCAAGTCAAACGGTATCCCTATCTTTATTGTCGGGCACGTGACCAAAGAAGGAGCGATCGCCGGACCTCGGATGCTGGAGCATATGGTAGATGCTGTCCTATATTTTGAAGGGGAACGTCATCATACATACCGGATTTTGCGCAGTGTCAAAAATCGTTTCGGAAGCACACACGAAATGGGTATTTTTGAAATGAAAGAGGAAGGTTTAAGGGAAGTCATGAATCCATCCGAAATCTTTCTGGAAGAAAGGTCGCAGGGGGCAGCCGGTTCAACTGTTGTTGCTTCGATGGAAGGTACGCGTCCGGTACTGGTGGAGATCCAGGCATTGATTTCACCCACCAGCTTTGGGAATCCGCGACGCATGGCAACCGGTATTGATACAAATCGCGTGCCGCTTTTGATGGCTGTTCTGGAAAAGCGCGTTGGTCTTATGCTTCAGAATCAGGATGCATACATTAAAGTGGCAGGCGGCGTGAAACTGGATGAGCCAGCCATTGATTTGGCTGTGGCTGTCAGTATTGCATCAAGCTTCCGCAACCACCCGACAAGGCCAGAAGATATTGTGATTGGCGAGGTTGGACTGACGGGTGAAATCAGGCGTGTGGCCCGGATTGAGCAGCGTGTGCAGGAGGCGGCAAAACTTGGCTTCAAACGGGTCATTTGTCCGCAAAAGAACCTAGAAGGCTGGGCCCCGCCCGAGTCGATTCAGATCGTAGGTGTCAATACGGTCCAGGAGGCGCTGGATGAAGGTTTGACACGCTGATCCGGTCGTTTTTAATTCTCCGCACCCTGAAACATTAAATTGACAATTTAAATGAAATGTGATAAAATATATTGTTTTATAAATTGACGGACTTTTGCAGTTGTGGTAGGCTTTAGGTGATACTTGGAATTAAATCTGGCGAATAACGGTTATTCTATAAAAAATGGGTAATAATAAACGATAGGAGGTGAGTAATGGTGCTGAAAATGATTGTCCATTTATTTTTTATCATTAGTGGAGGTACCATTGGATTTCTGTATATCCCGGAGATTGTCAGGTTGCTGGACTTTACCGACGCGGCTTGGGCTGCATCCCCTTATTTAGGCATGGTCATAGGTGCAATTATATTATTTGTTATCTCTTATTTTGTCGCGGAGTTTATCGTTGGGTTCTTACGATGGATTGAAGAGGCACTGATCAAGATTCCGGTAAGTGATTTGCTGTTTGGAAGTTTTGGCCTGATTGGCGGTTTGGTGATTGCATATCTAGTGAACATCCCGCTGACCGACATTAATATTTATCTTGTTTCACAGGTTTTACCGCTCTTTATTACCATTTTACTTGGTTATTTCGGGTTTCAGGTTGGTTTCAGGCGTCGGGATGAACTAATGAATCTGCTTAACTTTAACCGGAAAGAACGGGATAAAAAACGTGTCTCCGACATGGAGGCTCCTCAACAAATCCGGCCGAAGTCCAAAATATTGGATACAAGTGTGATTATTGACGGCCGTATCGCTGACATTTGCCAGACAAACTTCTTGGAGGGGACAATTGTCATCCCTCAGTTTGTACTTGGCGAGCTGCAGCATATCGCTGATTCCTCTGATGTGCTGAAACGGAATCGCGGGCGCCGCGGACTTGATGTGCTCAACCGGATTCAAAAGGAATTGCCGGTGGAAGTTGAAATCTACGAAGGTGATTTTGAAGATATTCCGGAAGTAGACAGCAAGCTAATTAAACTTGCGAAGGTAATTGACGGTATCGTTGTAACCAATGACTTCAACTTAAATAAGGTATGTGACCTTCAGGGTGTGCCTATTTTGAATATCAATGACCTGGCAAATGCCGTCAAGCCGGTTGTCCTGCCGGGTGAGGAATTAATGGTTCATGTAATCAAAGACGGCAAGGAACACAATCAGGGCATCGCTTATTTGGATGATGGCACAATGATTGTGGTCGAAGAAGGTCACGATTACATCGGCAAGAAAATTGAGGTTCTGATTACAAGCGTGCTGCAGACGTCAGCAGGAAGAATGATCTTTGCAAAACCAAAATTACTTGAAAAAGCCTTGTAAAAGCGGTATAACTTAAGAAGGATACAAAAAGTGATAACCTTGGATGTTATCACTTTTTATGCGTATGATATATTTGTCATTATTCATAAATTAAGAAAGGAGCGCCACCATGACAAATCAGGTTCGTGTACGTTATGCACCGAGTCCGACCGGTCATTTACACATAGGGAACGCACGTACAGCTCTATTTAATTATTTATATGCGAAACATTTTGACGGGAAGTTTATTATCCGGATTGAAGATACCGATGCCAAGCGCAATGTCGCTGGCGGAGAAGAAAGCCAGATGATGTATTTGAAATGGCTCGGCATTGAGTGGGATGAAGGCGCTGATATCGGCGGCGAATATGGCCCATACCGCCAGATGGAGCGGCTGGAAATCTATCAGCAATATGTTGACGAGTTGCTTGAGAAAGGTTTGGCCTACAAATGCTATATGACCGAGGAAGAATTGGAACAGGAGCGTGAAGAGCAGCGTGCCAAAGGGCAAGTTCCAAAATACGCCGGTGCTCATCGCCACCTGAGTGCGGAACAAATCGAGGCGTTTGAACAGGAAGGGCGCAAGCCAAGCATTCGCATGCGTGTTCCTAATAATAAGTCGTATACGTTCAATGATATTGTCCGCGGAAATATTACCTTCGAATCCAGTGATTTTGGCGATTGGGTGATCGTCAAAAAGAATGGTGCACCGACCTATAATTTTGCTGTGGCCATCGATGACCATCTGATGGGAATCACGGATGTATTGCGCGGCGAGGAGCATATTTCGAACACGCCAAAGCAAATGATGGTCTATGAAGCATTTGGCTGGGAGCCGCCGAATTTCGGCCATATGACCCTGATCCTTAATGAAGAACGCAAAAAGCTGAGCAAGCGTGATGAACATATTCTGCAATTCATTGAGCAATATCGCAATCTGGGCTATTTGCCTGAAGCCTTGTTTAATTTTATCACATTACTTGGCTGGTCACCGGTCGGTGAAGAGGAGATCTTCACACAGGACGAGCTGATTAAGATTTTTGATCCGAACCGTCTGTCAACGTCGGCTGCTATTTTTGACCGGCATAAACTGAAGTGGATGAACAACGAATATATTAAAGCTGCGGATACTGAGCGAATCATCGAACTGGCGATGCCGCACTTGATTGAAGCGGGGAAATTGCCGAATAATATGGATGCAGCCACAAGAGAGTGGGCTGAGAAGGTTATTACACTGTATCAGGAGCAGTTGCGGTACGGGGCTGAAATTGTAGAGCTGACTGAGCTGTTTTTCAATGACTCCATCAGCTACGATGAGGGGGCTATGGATGTGTTGCAGCAGGAACAGGTCCCTGAGGTGCTTCAGGTCTTTACGGATAAGTTGATCCACCTGGAGAACTTTGAGAAAGATGCCATTAAACAGCAGATCAAGGCAACCCAAAAAGAAACCGGCCACCGAGGCAAAAAACTGTTTATGCCAATCCGGGTTGCGACGACCGGTCAGACACACGGACCGGAGCTGCAGACGGCAATTGAATTGTTGGGCAGAGACACTGTCGTGAGCCGCCTGCATAATTTATTAAACCAGCTCGGAGCTTAATAATTCACATTTAGAGCTAAATATAATATAGTGATAACACAATTAATCAAAAAGGGCATCTGCCACTCTTTTTGAACTGACTGTAATAGAGAGCGTTGACAAGGAGAAGTAAAGAACGCCCCTGCTTATCCAGAGAGAATCATCACCGGCTGCAAGTGATTCTGAGCATCGTTTTTGAAATGCACCTTGGAGCCCGTTATGGAATGCCAGTATATAACGGCGGTCCTCAACCGTTAACAGAGCCAAAGCCGGGAGAAAGCCGACTTTCTCCAAACAGGGTGGAACCGCGTCATAAGCGCCTCTGTGTAATCATTACACAGAGGCGCTTATTTTTTTAGCAGAAAAGTATCATAGTGGCTTACTGCATAAATACAACCTATATAACTCAAAGGGAGAGGAAGTAATTACAATGGGCATCTTTAAACGGATGAAGGAAGATATGGATGTTGTGTTTGACCAGGACCCTGCAGCGCGGTCATATATTGAAGTGTTCCTGACTTATTCAGGGCTTCACGCTATCTGGGCACATCGCATGGCGCACTTTTGCTATAAACGCAACTTGCTTTTTATAGCACGAGCTATTTCCCAAATCAGCCGTTTCTTTACCGGTATTGAGATTCACCCCGGAGCAAAAATCGGACGAAAGTTTTTTATTGATCACGGTATGGGAGTGGTCATCGGCGAGACATGCGAAATCGGTGATAATGTCACCTTGTTCCAGGGTGTGACACTCGGCGGCACGGGTAAAGAAAAAGGGAAACGGCATCCCACAGTCAAAGATAATTCGATGGTGACAACCGGTGCCAGAGTACTCGGCAACATTACAATCGGTAACAGTTCAAAAGTTGGAGCAGGTTCAGTTGTTTTAAAAGATGTGCCTGATCATTCAACCGTCGTAGGGGTCCCGGGCCGGGTTGTTGTGCAAAACGGGGAAAAAGTTCGTAAAAACCTCGATCATCATAAACTGCCTGATCCTGTGGCTGACCGGTGTGAACGGCTGCAGGAGGAAATTGATGAGTTGAAAGAAGAGATAGCAAAGTTAAAGGAAGTGAAGCAGAATGGCGATAACGATTTATAATACACTGACACATGACAAAGAAGCGTTTAAACCACTCGATGCAGGCAAGGTCCGCATGTACGTCTGCGGCCCGACTGTCTATAATTATATTCATATCGGCAATGCCCGGCCTGCCATTGTGTTCGATACCGTCCGACGCTACCTTGAATATAAAGAATATGAAGTGGATTACGTTTTGAATTTTACGGATGTGGACGACAAGATCATCAATGCAGCCAATGAACTGAATGAGCAAGTGCCGGATGTGGCAAACCGGTTTATAGAAGCCTACCTGAGTGATGTGGAAGCGCTCGGCGTCAAAAAAGCCACCTATAACCCGAGAGTTACCGAAACGATGGATGATATCATACGTTTTATCTCAAATCTGATCAGTAAAGGATATGCCTATGAAGTGGATGGGGATGTTTATTTCAAACCCCGTTCGTTTGACGATTACGGGAAATTATCACACCAGTCCATAGATGAATTGCGAAGCGGTGCACGTATACAGGTTGGCGAGAAAAAGGAAGATCCGCTCGATTTTGCCTTATGGAAAAAAGCAAAGGATGATGAGATTGCCTGGGATTCACCATGGGGGCAAGGACGTCCTGGGTGGCATATCGAATGCTCCGCAATGGCCAAAAAGTATCTTGGCGAGACGATTGATATTCATGCCGGCGGTCAGGATCTGACATTTCCGCACCACGAGAATGAAATCGCGCAGTCGGAAGCAATGACCGAAAAGCCGTTTGCTAATTACTGGATGCATAATGGGTATATTAATATTGATAACGAAAAAATGTCCAAATCACTTGGCAACTTTGTTTTAACAAAAGATATTATTTCACAGCATGATCCACAGGTTATCCGCTTTTTCATGCTCAGTGTCCATTATCGGAATCCAATTAATTTCACTGAAGAGTTGCTTCAGGGAGCAAAAAACAGTCTTGACCGGATTAAAAACGCTTGGACCAATCTGGAACACCGCAGCCAGTCAAGTATGGACCTGACAGATAAAAGTAATGCGTGGCTGGAGAAAATCAGCCAGCTGCACAATCAATTTGAGGCGGCAATGGATGACGACTTTAATACAGCGAATGCCATCTCGGTTTTATTTGAACTGACAAAAGAGGCAAACGTGTACCTTGAGGAAAAACAGACAGATACACATGTTATCAGGGCTTTCCAGGAAAGCATGAACACCGTGCTTGATGTACTGGGAATCCGGATGGAAACAGAAGAACCGCTGCTGGATGAGGACATCGAAGCATTGCTGAAGGCGCGGACTGAAGCCAGAAAAAACCGTGACTTCGGCCGGGCCGATGAAATTCGCGACGCCCTGAAGGGGAAAAATATTATCCTGGAAGATACGCCTCAAGGCACCCGGTGGAAAAGAGCAGACAATGGGTCTTGATGTCAGACAGATGAAGAGCCTTGCGCTTGCCTATATGGGGGATGCGGTTTACGAGGTGCATGTGCGAGAGCACCTTTTAAAAGCCGGAAAAGTAAAGCCTAACCAACTCCACAAAGAAGCTGTCTCGTTCGTCTCGGCCAAATCACAGGCAGCGATTGTTCTGCACTGGATGGAGATAAATTATCTGACCGCTGAAGAAGAAAAGGTTGTTACCCGAGGGAGAAATGCGAAATCCGGAACTGTCCCAAGGAACACAAGTGTCCAGACATATCGCTATAGTACAGCGTTTGAGGCACTGATCGGCTATTATTATTTACTGGAAGATAAAGAGCGCTTAACCGAACTGCTGAATGCAGCTGTGGCGTTCGTTGAAGGGAGGAAGGGTTGACAATGGAGCAGGAAATCATTATGGGCAAGAATCCCGTTATAGAAGCATTGAAATCAGGAAGACCGGTTAACAAAGTGTTTGTTTCAGAACACCTGAATAAAGGCTTATCCGGAAAATTGCAGCAATTAAGCAAAAGTGCCGGTACCATTATACAAAAAGTGCCGAAAAATAAGCTTGACCAAATGGTCACCGGGAACCATCAGGGGGTTGTTGCCTATGTTGCCTCTTACGCTTATGCATCACTGGAGGACTTGTTTTCCAATGCAGAGAAGCGGCATGAAGCACCATTCTTCATCATTTTAGATCAGCTGGAGGATCCACACAATTTGGGTTCCATACTGCGCAGTGCAGATGCAGTGGGTGCACATGGCGTGATCATTCCAAAGCGGCGTTCTGTCGGGCTAACAAACGCAGTCTCCAAAACGGCTGCAGGTGCCCTGGAACATGTACCGGTTGCACGGGTAACCAATATTGCCAATACGATTGAGGAACTGAAGAAACGTTATGTATGGGTTGTCGGAACAGAGGCTGATGCGACTGAAGATTACCGGGAGCTCGATGGGACACTGCCGATTACTCTGGTGATTGGTAATGAAGGCAAGGGGATGAGCCGGCTGGTAAGAGACAAATGTGACTGGACACTCAGCCTGCCAATGAAAGGGCATGTGTCCTCCCTTAATGCATCTGTTGCTTGCAGTTTATTGCTTTACGAGGTGTTCCGCAAACGATATCCGGCTGGTGACTCATCATGAATGTGCTCGTGGTGGACGGCTATAATATTATCGGCGACTGGGAGGAACTACGCAAGCTGAAGCAGACCAGCATTGGACAAGCACGAGACATGCTAATTGAAAAGCTGGCCGAATATCAGGCGTATACTGGTATGCGGGTGATTATCGTATTTGATGCGTACTATGTAAAAGGAATCGCAAGCAAATTGAAGGAATATCAGGTTGAAATCATTTATACCAAAGAGAATGAAACAGCCGATGAATGTATTGAACGAATTGTAAAAGATTTAAAGAACGTGATTAATCAGGTTTATGTAGCAACCTCAGACTATGCGGAACAGCGAACCATTTTTGGCCGGGGGGCTTTAAGGAAATCGGCACGGGAACTGCAAATCGAACTGGATGATATCGATAAAGAAATAGGACAGCAGATAGAAAAGCATCAAAAAGTTCAGCCACAGATTAAAATCCCATTGACAGAAGATGTCCTGGAGAAATTTGAAAAGTGGCGGCGGGGGGATTCGTAATCTCTTTGTCTGGCCGATGGCAAAAAGCTGAGGAATGCTTGGATCTTATGCATGACACGAAGAAAAAGTATTTTTCTATTTCGGATAAATTCTGGATAGAGCCGCTCTTCCTCTGGCATCGAAGGAATTCACTTTTTAAATCTAATTTGACTAGCAGGAAGCGCTTACTGTATAATACCTTTAAATTGACTGCAGTGCAGCCGGGGGGTCTTTTTTGGTGAGTGTCAAGCTGGCAGAAAGAGATTATCAGGTTCTGGAATCGCTTCATGATGACGAAATTATTCGCTTGATCCATCAGGGGGATAGCCATGTGCTGGACTTTCTGATACATAAATATATTAATTATGTGCGGGCCAAAGCACGTACATACTTTATTATTGGTGCTGATAAAGAAGATATCATTCAAGAAGGCATGATCGGCCTCTATAAGGCAATCCGTGATTATGATGGGGACAAGCTCTCATCATTTAAGGCATTTGCCGAACTTTGTGTTACCAGACAGATAATTACCGCCATCAAAACGGCTACACGACAGAAACATACCCCGCTCAACTCCTATGTGTCTCTGGATAAACCAATTTATGATGAAGAATCTGACCGAACTCTGCTGGATGTAATTGCTGGTTCAAAATCATTTGATCCTCAGGAATTGCTTGAAAACAGGGAAAGATTTTTTGATATGGAAGGAAAACTATCGGAACTATTAAGCGACCTGGAAAAAAAGGTTCTGAGCTTATATATGGATGGCTGTACATATCAGGAGATTTCGGTCAAATTAAAACGGCATGTTAAATCAATCGATAACGCCCTGCAGCGCATCAAACGTAAATTGGAGCTGCTCCTGGAAGCGAACGGAGCAGGGATTGGGTAGTCCATTGACACTTCATGCGAGCCGTGCTACATTTGTATGAGTGAAAACCCTGAGAGCGGGGTGGTACGGGTGACAAAAAAGTGATACTGGCTTGTACTTCGTGTGCAAGCAGAAATTATACGTCGAGCAAAAATGCATCCAAGCAGCCTGAACGATTAGAAATAAAGAAATACTGCAAAACATGCGGCAAACACACATTGCATCGCGAGACAAAATAAAAGCGTTATTCAGGCAGGGTGTGGAGGGGGACAACCTTTGAAAATCATTAAATTTTTCAAGAATGTTTCAAGAGAGATGAAAAAGGTCAGCTGGCCAAAAGGCCGCGAGCTGACAAGCTATACAATAACTGTATTAACAACGGTCACATTTGTTGCAGTGTTTTTTGCAATCGTTGATCTTGGCATTTCACAACTGCTGAATTTATTTTTTTAACCGCAAATCTTGAATAACAAACCTGTTTTTATGCTATAATGGAAAATAATATTTTGATTTAAAAAACCCGGAGATATCGGGTTTTTTAATATGGTTGAATTTCTGCGGTTAAGAAGGCTCAATACTGCTGCTAAGGCTGTCTAAAGCAAAAAAGTTAAAAAAGTCAATTAAGGGAGGGAAGGGCAAGCCAATTGTCCTGATCACATGGAAAAAAACTGGTATGCAATCCACACTTATTCTGGCTACGAAAACAAGGTGAAGACGAATCTTGAAAAACGTGTGGGAACAATGGGTATGGAGGATAAGATCTTCCGGGTTCTTGTGCCGGAAGATGAAGAGACGGAAATCAAAAATGGCAAGAAGAAAGTGGTCAAAAAGAAATTTTTCCCCGGCTATGTTCTCGCGGAAATGGTCATGACGGACGATTCGTGGTACGTGGTGCGCAACACCCCAGGAGTCACCGGGTTCGTCGGGTCAAGCGGACACGGGACAAAGCCAACGCCCCTTCTGCCTGATGAAATAGATGCGGTGCTCAAACGGATGGGTGTATCCGAGCCTGTTAAACAAGTTGATTTTGAATTGAAAGAGAACGTGAAAGTTGCCGATGGACCGTTCAGCGAATTTACAGGCACCATCGAGCACATCGATGCCGATAAGCAGAAACTAAAAGTACATGTTAATATGTTCGGACGCGAAACGCCTGTTGAACTCGATTTTTCCCAGGTGGAAAAGCTGTAAAAGAAGAAATCAAATCTATAAAATCATAAGCAATACCTTGCATAATTTGATAATACATGCTAAAATTCTTTTGTTATTTATGTCCCCGGTAAGATGCGGGGATTTGTAATGTTGAGTGGGAGGGGAACTTACCCTATTACCACATCACGGACTTTAAGGAGGTGTGTCTCGTGGCTAAAAAAGTAATTAAACTAGTGAAGCTGCAAATCGAGGCCGGTAAAGCAAATCCAGCGCCGCCGGTAGGACCGGCATTGGGTCAGGCTGGTGTGAATATCATGGGATTCTGTAAAGAATTTAACGCTCGTACCCAGGATCAGGCTGGTATGATTATTCCGGTTGAGATTACGGTTTTCGAAGATCGTTCATTTACATTTATTACGAAAACCCCGCCAGCTGCAGTACTGCTGAAAAAGGCGGCCGGTATTGATACAGCATCAGGCGAACCGAATCGTAATACAGTTGCTTCGGTCAAACGTGATCAGGTACAGGAAATTGCGGAAACCAAAATGCCTGACTTGAACGCAGCTGATTTGGATGCTGCTGTACGTATGGTTGAAGGAACCGCACGCAGCATGGGTATTTCGATTGAAGACTAATGCGCGTTAAACATGAATAAATACAGTTGCGATAAATGGTCTGCCATATTACGCAACTTTTTTCATGAAAATGCCTCAGTGCCCTGTTCATCACCCTGGACGGCGCTGACGAGCATTTTTAAGTGGGAGGTCTTACCGCTAAAAACCACAACCTGAGGAGGAAGTAAAATGGTTAAAAGAAGTAAAAGATATCAAGAAGTTGCCAAGCTTGTTGATCGTTCAAAAGCATATGATGCCGAAGAAGCGGTCGCTTTACTGAAAGAAACCGCAAAGGCAAACTTTGATGAAACAGTTG
The DNA here is from genome assembly GCF_000224785.1 of Lentibacillus jeotgali. Taxonomy (GTDB): domain Bacteria; phylum Bacillota; class Bacilli; order Bacillales; family Amphibacillaceae; genus Lentibacillus; species Lentibacillus jeotgali. Next base: position 17,444 of record NZ_AGAV01000001.1, read on the forward strand.
AGGCTGCTTTCCGTCTGGGAGTTGACCCTAAGAAAGCTGACCAGCAGATCCGCGGTGCTATGGTTCTGCCGAACGGAACCGGTAAAACCCAGCGTGTCCTGGTATTTGCAAAAGGCGATAAGGCTACAGAGGCCGAAAATGCCGGAGCGGATTACGTCGGAGAGCAGGATCTTATCAATAAAATCAATCAGGGCTGGTTTGATTTCGATGTTGTTGTGGCAACACCGGACATGATGGCTGAAGTAGGTAAACTAGGCCGTGTGCTTGGACCTAAAGGGCTCATGCCTAACCCTAAAACAGGCACGGTAACATTCGAAATTGAAAAAGCTGTAAATGAAATTAAAGCCGGTAAAGTGGAATATCGTGTTGACAAATCCGCCAATATTCATGTTCCGCTTGGAAAAATCTCATTTGATAACCAGAAATTGGTTGAGAACTTTGAAGCAATTGCTGATGCACTTATGAAAGCAAAGCCACAGGCAGCAAAAGGTGTTTATATGCGCAATGCTTCTGTAACGTCCACAATGGGACCAGGCATCCGAGTCGATGTTTCCGGCTACCGCAGTTAATATCAATCAGCTTAATTGGCCACAGGGCTTGACGGTTTACGGCAGATTGCATGGTTGACTTTTAGTGAGTGGTCAAGTACAATGAATGACGTTATAGAGATGAATACGTTATACCGTAGACAGCAGGTGCAGATAATGCTTAATTTCCTGCCGAGGTGTTGGACAGCAAATGGATAACCCCCCGAATGGGCTCCCATTTGTCATACAAGCCTCCATGTCTGCATGGAGGCTTTCTTAATAAATGCGGTATGATGAACATTTAACAGGAGGTGGAATGATGGCTAATGCAAATATTATCGAGCAGAAAAAGCAGCTTGTAGATGAAATTGCAGATAAATTCCGCGACAGTCAGTCAACAATGCTGGTGGACTACCGCGGGCTTGACGTTGCTGAAGCAGATGAATTGCGTAAACAATTGCGTGAAGCAAACGTGGAATTTAAAGTATACAAAAACACCATGACACGCCGTGCAGTGGAAAAAGCCGACCTGAATGGCTTGTCCGAAACACTCGTCGGCCCGACTGCAGTTGCTTTCAGTAATGATGACGTTGTAGCGCCGGCTAAAATTCTTAACAACTTCTCTAAAGAGCACGAAGCTTTGGAAATTAAAGGCGGCGTCATTGAAGGCGAAATTGCCTCCCTTGAGCAAATCAAGGAACTTGCAGACCTGCCGAACTACGAAGGCATGGTATCAATGCTGCTCAGCGTATTGCAAGCACCAGTGCGCAACTTTGCATACGCAACAAAAGCTATTGCAGATCAGAAAGAAGAACAAGGTGCATAATTTGGCTGCCGGTATTCCGGCTTTCGGATAACCAAACGATAAAAATGGAGGAATAAAAATGGATAATCAGCAAATTATTGATGCGATTAAAGAAATGTCTGTTTTAGAATTAAATGATTTAGTTAAAGCAATTGAAGAAGAATTTGGCGTAACTGCTGCAGCGCCAGTTGCAGTTGCTGGTGGAGATGGCGGCGGAGAAGCTGCTGAAGAACAAACTGAATTTGATGTAGAACTTCAGGACGCTGGCGATTCTAAAATTAAGGTTGTTAAAGCAGTCCGCGAAATCACTGGTCTTGGCCTGAAAGATGCAAAAGAACTGGTTGATAACGCTCCTAAAGCTGTTAAAGAAGGCGCAACTAAAGAAGAAGCTGAAGAAATCAAAGGCCAGCTTGAAGAAGCAGGCGCAACTATAGAACTTAAGTAGTTTGATGAATGAGAGCTCGTCGGTATTACGACGGGCTCTATATATATTTTACCTTCACATTACACAACGAAGCGGGTGTCCAAATGTCTGAGCATTACTTTTCACAAAACCCTCAATCCAAAAGTTCACCTAAGAAATGGAATTACCGGCTGAGAGGCGAGAATTTTATGTTCGAGAGCGATTATGGCGTATTCTCCAAACATCAGGTAGACTACGGTTCGCGATTGCTGATTGAACATTTTGAAAAGCCCGCGATTGCGGGGAATTTCCTCGATCTTGGCTGTGGCTACGGACCAATAGGAATCGCTGTTGCGCATAGTTATAAAGACCGCACTGTTATGCTGACAGACATTAATGAACGGGCAATCGCACTCGCTGAAAAAAATGCGTATTACAACGATGTAACCAATGTTGAATTTGCACTAAGTGATCGGTTTAATCATCTTAAAGATAGAAAATTTGCAGCCATTCTTACCAACCCTCCTATTCGGGCGGGCAAACGGACTGTTTATCAGATGTTTGAAGACAGCAGGTATGCCCTGCTGAAGAATGGAGAGTTGTGGGTGGTCATCCAGAAAAAGCAGGGAGCGCCATCTGCAATGGATAAATTGAAAGATTTATTCGGAAATGTTAAAGTAATTGACCGCAGTAAAGGCTATTATGTTTTAGCGGCTAAAAATGATTGACCTTATAGTTTACTTATGATATTATATTAAAATGCTAATATGGGACTTCTTTTGTCAAGTGAAGATTTCATTTTATATAAAACGTATAAATCACTGGTAACCTGGGAACAATGGTAGAATCGGCAAAAAACAATGGTAAATTATTGGAAAAATCAAGGTCGTATGTTTCCCTTCTTAATCGTTGGAAGTTAAGGTTATTGCCAGTGTTAAAATATGTTTTCTGCAGTTATGCTGACTGCGGAATTGCCGGGAGTTATTGTAACAGTAGTACATGTGCTATTGTTATTTTGTATCTGTACGATGGATTTAAAACAACTGATCATTATATCAGTTTGTTTTCTAAATATATGAGTCATTTTTCACTGCAGCAACTATGGTGAATAATCTTTGAAAAATGCTGATTTGAGGGGTGAAGCAGTTGACAGGTCAACTAGTTCAGTACGGACGGCACCGCCAACGCAGAAGCTATGCGCGCATTAGTGAAGTGTTGGAACTGCCAAATCTAATCGAAATTCAAACCGCTTCCTATGATTGGTTTTTAAAGGAAGGTTTGCGGGAGATGTTCCAGGATATTTCCCCAATTGAGGATTTCGCGGGCAACCTATCATTGGAATTCATTGATTATAGTCTTGGTGAACCCAAGTACCCTGTTGATGAATCCAAAGATCGGGATGTCACATATAATGCCCCGCTTCGTGTGAAGGTTCGCCTGATCAATAATGAAACAGGTGAAGTGAAAGAGCAGGAAGTGTTCATGGGCGATTTTCCGCTGATGACAGACACAGGTACATTTATTATTAATGGTGCTGAGCGCGTTATTGTTTCTCAGCTTGTACGCTCACCAAGTGTCTATTACAGCGAGAAATATGATAAAAACGGCAAACGTGGTGTGACTGCAACCGTGATTCCGAACCGCGGGGCATGGCTGGAGTTTGAAACAGATGCCAAAGATGTTGCATATGTAAGAATCGACCGTACACGGAAGTTGCCGATCACGGTTCTTTTGCGTGCGCTTGGATTTGGCACAGACCAGGAAATAATTGATCTTCTCGGGGAAAATGAATACCTGAAGAATACCCTTGAAAAAGACAACACAGAAACAACTGAAAAAGCGTTGCTCGAAATCTATGAGCGTCTGCGCCCAGGTGAACCGCCAACGGTTGAAAACGCCAAGAGTTTGCTGGTGTCACGCTTTTTCGATCCGAAAAGATATGACCTGGCACGTGTTGGCCGGTACAAAATGAATAAAAAATTAAACATTAAAAACCGTCTGTTCAATCAAATTCTGGCTGAGCCGGTTGTTGATCCCGAGACCGGAGAAGTTCTGGCTCAAGAGGGCGACAAATTGGAACGCAAACTGCTTAATAAAATCATTCCTTATCTGGAAAACCAGGATAATATGCTTGGGGAAAAACATGTTGAAACAAATGAAGGCGTTCTGGATGAATCAATTCGTTTGCAATCCGTAAAAATCATTGATCCGACTGACCCTGAGGGCGAACGTCAATTGGAAGTCATTGGCAACGCTGGTGTTGACCGCAATGTTAAGCATATTACACCTGCAGATATTCTATCATCTGTCAGCTACTTCTTTAATCTGCTGCATCGTGTCGGAGGAACCGATGACATTGATCATCTGGGTAACCGGCGTCTGCGTTCTGTTGGGGAATTGATGCAAAATCAATTCCGGATCGGGCTTTCCCGTATGGAACGTGTGGTGCGCGAACGTATGTCAATTCAGGATACATCAAGTATTACACCGCAGCAGCTGATTAATATCCGTCCGGTTATAGCTTCCATTAAGGAGTTCTTCGGAAGTTCACAGCTGTCACAGTTTATGGATCAGACAAATCCGTTAGGGGAATTAACCCACAAAAGGCGCCTGTCTGCTCTTGGCCCAGGCGGTCTGACACGTGAGCGTGCCGGTTTTGAAGTACGTGACGTTCACTATTCACACTACGGCCGCATGTGTCCAATCGAGACGCCTGAGGGACCGAATATCGGTCTGATTAATTCATTGTCCAGTTATGCAAAGGTCAATGAATTCGGATTTATAGAAACACCTTATCGCCGTGTTGATCCGGAGACGGGTAAAGTAACCGGTGAAACGGATTATCTGACGGCTGATGAAGAAGATAACTATATTGTGGCACAGGCAAACGCTCGTCTGAATGAGGATGGCACTTTTGCTGACGAAGAGGTTATCGCCCGCTTCCGTGGGGATAACACAGTAGTGCCGCGCGAAAAACTCGATTATATGGACGTTTCGCCAAAGCAGGTTGTTTCTGCTGCAACGGCATGTATTCCGTTTTTGGAAAACGATGACTCTAACCGTGCGCTGATGGGTGCAAACATGCAGCGTCAGGCAGTACCGTTGATGGAGCCTCAGGCACCAATTGTCGGTACGGGAATGGAGTATGTGTCCGGCAAGGATTCGGGTGCTGCCATTATTTGCCGGAATGCCGGTGTTGTGGAGCATGTTGAAGCTAAAGAAGTCCGTGTCCGCCGAGTTTCTGAAGTTGATGGCAAAGAGGTGAAAGGCGACCTGGATGTTTATCGCATGCAGAAATATATCCGTTCGAACCAGGGAACATGCTATAATCAGCGTCCAATTGTGTCGAAGGGCGATCGTGTAACACAAGGGGAAGTTCTGGCTGACGGCCCATCGATGGAAGATGGTGAATTAGCACTTGGCCGAAATGCACTTGTCGGCTTTATGACTTGGGAAGGTTACAACTATGAAGACGCGGTCATCATGAGTGAGCGTATGGTGAAAGATGATGACTTCACGTCGATCCATATAGAAGAGTATGAATCGGAAGCTCGTGATACAAAACTCGGACCGGAAGAAATTACACGGGACATTCCAAACGTCGGTGAAGACGCCCTGAAAAATCTTAACGAAAACGGGATTATCCGTATTGGTGCGGAAGTTTCTGATGGTGATATCTTGGTGGGTAAAGTGACGCCTAAAGGGGTAACGGAGCTGTCTGCTGAAGAACGGCTGCTTCATGCCATCTTTGGTGAGAAAGCCCGGGAGGTCCGTGACACGTCGTTGAAAGTACCGCATGGAGCAGGCGGTATTGTACTGGAAGTTAAAATATTCAACCGGGAAGACGGCGACGAATTGCCACCGGGTGTGAACCAGCTGGTACGTGTTTACATTGTTCAGAAACGGAAAATCTCTGAAGGGGACAAAATGGCGGGAAGACACGGTAACAAAGGTGTCATTTCCAAGATTCTGCCCGAGGAAGATATGCCGTTCCTGCCTGATGGCACGCCAATCGATATTATGCTTAACCCATTGGGTGTTCCGTCCCGTATGAACATCGGACAGGTGTTTGAAATGCACCTGGGTATGGCAGCGCGCGAACTTGGTCTGCATGTGGCCACTCCGGTGTTTGATGGCGCAAATGAGGAAGATGTATATGAGACATTGCAGGAAGCAGGTATGGCGAAGGATGCTAAATCAATCCTGTATGACGGCCGGAGTGGCGAGCCGTTTGATAACCGTGTTTCTGTCGGTGTCATGTATATGATTAAACTGGCGCATATGGTTGACGACAAACTGCATGCCCGTTCAACCGGACCTTATTCACTTGTAACCCAGCAGCCGTTGGGCGGTAAAGCACAATTCGGCGGTCAGCGTTTCGGTGAAATGGAAGTCTGGGCACTTGAAGCATATGGTGCTGCTTATACACTGCAGGAAATCCTGACGGTGAAATCGGATGATGTGGTAGGCCGTGTCAAAGCCTATGAATCAATCGTTAAAGGTGATAATGTAACAGAGCCTGGCGTACCTGAGTCGTTTAAAGTACTCATTAAAGAGCTTCAGAGTCTTGGAATGGATGTGAAAATGCTGGCCAGTGACGAGTCGGAAATCGAAATGCGCGAACTGGAAGAAGAGGATACACAAGCAGCAAGCAAACTAAACCTGGAGACCGAGGAAAATTAACAGGATTGCGCTGTATAGGCTGATGATGAATATCGGACCAGGAAGATTCCGGTGAGAGACCGGCATTTTCCGGTCCATGGAATTCGGACACAAAAAAGGGAGGTAGACCCTTGCTGGATGTAAATAATTTTGAGTATATGAAAATCGGGTTAGCTTCATCAGAGAAAATTCGCTCATGGTCTCATGGCGAGGTCAAGAAGCCGGAGACAATCAACTACCGTACTTTAAAACCGGAAAAAGATGGTTTGTTTTGCGAACGGATCTTTGGACCGCAAAAGGACTGGGAGTGTCATTGTGGAAAGTACAAACGTGTACGCTACAAAGGTGTCGTTTGTGACCGGTGCGGGGTAGAGGTTACAAAAGCGAAAGTCCGTCGTGAACGCATGGGTCATATTGAACTGGCTGCGCCTGTTTCACACATTTGGTATTTTAAAGGGATTCCAAGTCGCATGGGTCTGGTGCTGGATATGTCCCCTCGTGCCTTGGAAGAAGTCATTTATTTTGCTGCATATATTGTTACGGAAACTGGCGATACACCACTGGAAAAGAAACAGCTTCTTTCCGAGAAGGAATATCGTGCCTATTATGAGAAATATGGCGCCACATTCAAAGCGCAAATGGGTGCTGAAGCAATCCGCAAGCTGCTGCATGATATTGATCTTGAAAAAGAAGTTGATACACTGAAAGAAGAGTTGAAGACAGCACATGGACAGCGCAGAACGCGAGCGATCAAGCGTCTTGAGGTCCTCGAGTCATTCCGTAATTCCGGTAATGACACATCCTGGATGGTTCTCGATGTTCTTCCGGTCATCCCGCCGGAAATTCGGCCGATGGTTCAGCTTGACGGTGGACGTTTTGCCACATCAGACCTGAATGATTTATATCGTCGTGTCATTAACCGCAATAACCGTCTGAAACGCCTGTTGGATCTCGGGGCACCGAGCATCATCGTTCAAAACGAGAAGCGGATGTTGCAGGAATCGGTAGATGCGTTGATTGATAACGGGCGGCGCGGACGCCCTGTAACAGGGCCCGGAAATCGCCCGCTAAAGTCACTTTCCCATATGCTGAAAGGGAAACAGGGACGTTTCCGTCAAAACTTGCTTGGTAAGCGTGTTGATTATTCCGGACGTTCTGTAATCGTTGTTGGACCGAGTCTGAAAATGTACCAATGTGGTCTGCCAAAAGAAATGGCGTTGGAACTATTTAAGCCATTTATTATGAAAGAGCTTGTCGAAAAAGGGTTTGCTCATAATATCAAATCGGCTAAACGTAAAATCGAACGGGTTCACCCGGAAGTATGGGGTGTGCTTGAAGAAGTGATCAAGGAGCATCCGGTTTTGTTAAACCGTGCGCCGACCTTGCACCGCCTGGGTATCCAGGCATTTGAACCAGTTCTGGTGGAAGGCCGTGCCATTCGTCTTCACCCACTTGTCTGTACGGCATATAACGCGGACTTTGACGGTGACCAAATGGCTGTACACGTCCCGCTTTCAGCAGAAGCACAAGCAGAAGCACGTGTCCTGATGCTCGCTGCACAGAATATCTTGAACCCGAAAGATGGCAAACCTGTTGTAACACCATCACAGGATATGGTTCTGGGTAACTATTACTTGACATTGGAACGTGAAAATGCGGTTGGTGAGGGAAGCCGTTTCAAGGATACGGATGAGGCACTGCTTGCCTATCAGAACGGTTATGTTCACCTGCATTCACGTGTTGCGATCAAAGCATCGAGCCTTAATAAAAAATCCTTTACGGATGAACAGCAGGACCAAATGCTTCTGACAACAATCGGCAAACTGATTTTCAACGAGATTTTGCCGGATTCGTTCCCATATATTAACGAACCGACAAAGTCCAATCTGGAAATTAAAACACCAGCCAAATACTTCGTTGAACAGGGGACGGATATTACTGAAGAGATTAAGAAGCTTGAGATCATTCCGCCGTTCAAGAAAGGTATACTGGGAGACATCATTGCTGAAGTGTTTAAACGATTCAAGATAACCGAAACATCCAAAATGCTTGACCGAATGAAAGACCTTGGGTTTAGTTACTCAACCAGGGCAGGCATGACTGTAGGTGTCTCTGATATTGTTGTCCTGAAAGAAAAAGAAGAGGTTCTCAATGATGCACAGGAACAAGTCGACAAAGTATCGAAACAATTCAGACGCGGTTTGATTACGGACAACGAGCGCTATGACCGGGTTATCGCAATTTGGTCACAGGCCAAGGATGATATTCAGGAACGCCTGATGGAATCGCTGGATAAACGGAACCCGATCTTTATGATGAGTGATTCCGGAGCAAGAGGTAATGCTTCCAACTTCACACAGCTTGCCGGTATGCGCGGTCTTATGGCCAATCCTTCCGGTGAGATAATGGAATTGCCGATCAAGTCCAGCTTCCGTGAAGGTCTGACCGTACTGGAATACTTCATTTCCACTCATGGTGCCCGTAAAGGTCTTGCCGACACAGCACTGAAAACGGCTGACTCAGGTTATCTGACCCGCCGGCTTGTTGACGTCGCTCAGGATGTCATCATTCGTGAAGACGATTGCGGAACAGACCGTGGCTTGACGGTTTCAGCGTTAACAGATGATGTCGAAGTGATCGAACCGTTGCTTGACCGCTTAGTGGGGCGTACGGCATTTGAAAATGTGCGTCATCCTGAAACCGATGAAATCATTGCAGAGAAGAACACTGTTATGTCAGAAGACCAGGCAAAACAAATCGTTGAAGCTGGGGTTGAAGAAGTCATTATCAGGTCTGCATTTACATGTAACACCAAACATGGCGTCTGCAAGAAATGCTATGGCCGCAACCTAGCTACCAGTGATGAGGTCGAAGTTGGTGAGGCAGTCGGTATCATTGCGGCACAGGCAATTGGTGAACCTGGTACACAGCTGACCATGCGTACCTTCCACACTGGCGGTGTTGCAGGTGACGATATCACACAAGGTTTGCCACGGATTCAAGAGCTGTTTGAAGCACGCAATCCAAAAGGTCAGGCAGTGATCAGTGAGATTTATGGTGCCGTAAAAGAAATAAAAGAAGTGAAAGATAAACAAGAGGTTGTCATCCAGGGTGATGTTGAGCAACGCACATACCCTGTCCCTTACAACGCACGCATGAGAGTGTCTGAGGGTGATGAGGTGAATGCCGGGCAAGCACTCACAGAAGGTTCGGTTGATCCAAAAGAACTCCTCCGCGTACAAGGCATTGATGGCGTACAGCAATACCTGCTGCGTGAAGTTCAGAAAGTATACCGTATGCAAGGTGTTGAAATTGGCGATAAACACGTCGAGGTCATGGTGCGTCAGATGATGCGCAAGATTCGTGTTGTAGAATCAGGAGATACGGATGAACTGCCTGGATCATTACTGGAAATTCACCAATTCCGGGATGCTAACCAGACGGTTCTCGAGGAAGGCCGGCAACCGGCTATCGGCCAGCCAGTGCTTCTCGGTATTACAAAAGCATCACTGGAAACTGATTCATTCTTATCCGCCGCGTCCTTCCAGGAAACAACCCGTGTACTGACGGATGCTGCGATTAAAGGCAAGCGGGATGAACTGCTGGGACTTAAGGAAAATGTCATTATCGGTAAGCTGGTTCCTGCCGGGACTGGTATTCAGCGCTACCGAAATCTTGAAACATCTTTGGATGAACCAGAAGAAAATGTTGATGAACCGGAAGAAACCGAGCCGGTAGAAAACACATTTTCATAGGCAAGTAGTAGTGTCGGAAGCACTCAAAAATTAGCCGAAATAACGTTGACAACACACACCAGGAATGGTAATATATCGAGGGTGCTTCCGATTATACTTGTTACTTTGGAGGATATGCGGATGTCTTATGAAAAAGTGACCCGGTTTCGATCAGATTTGATAATCGGAACGAAACAGACACTTAAAGCAATCAAACGTGGTGCTGTAAGTGAGGTATTTATTGCTGATGATGCGGACCGGCAAGTCACGCAAAAGGTGGAAGGATTGGCTCATGAAATGAGTGTACCCTGCCACCGGGTTGATTCCATGCAGAAGCTCGGTGTTGCTTGCGGTATCGATGTCGGTGCATCAGCTGTTGCAGTAAAGCAATAAAGTTTTGGCGATTCTATCGCGAAGACTTTGTTTTTTGCAAAAAAATGAACCACCTGGATATGTGGTATTAGATAGCAAATGTGAAGGGTGGTATCCGTGTATCGTATTGTCGACTAAAAAAGAGAGGAGGAAATGAATTGCCTACAATTAATCAGTTGGTACGCAAAGGTCGTGTGAGGAAACCTAAGAAGTATCCTTCACCTGCACTGAACAAAGGTTATAACAGCTTCAAAAAACAATTCACAAACCAAAATGCACCACAAAAACGTGGCGTTTGTACCCGTGTTGGTACGTTGACACCGAAGAAGCCGAACTCTGCACTGCGGAAATATGCACGTGTTCGCTTGTCAAACAACATGGAAGTAACAGCCTACATTCCTGGAATTGGACACAATCTGCAGGAACACAGTGTTGTATTGATTCGCGGAGGTCGTGTAAAAGACTTGCCAGGTGTCCGTTATCACATTGTACGCGGTGCGCTTGACACTGCTGGTGTAGAAGGCCGTGCACAAGGCCGTTCAAAATACGGCACTAAGAAGAAAAAAGCTAAGAAAAAATAAATTGAATCACTAGATTCAGGGAAAGGAGGGGGACATATGCCACGTAAAGGACCAGTACCTAAACGCGATGTCTTGCCGGATCCGCTTTACAATTCAAAATTGGTAACGCGTTTAATCAACCAGATCATGATTGATGGTAAACGGGGTAAAGCACAAAAGATCCTTTATAATGCGTTTGCACTTGTTTCGGAAAGAAGCGGACAGGATGCTATGGAGGTCTTTGAACAAGCCATGAAGAATGTCATGCCTGTTCTGGAAGTGCGTGCACGCCGTGTTGGTGGTTCAAACTATCAAGTACCGATGGAAGTGCGCCCGGAACGCCGTCAGGCATTAGGATTACGTTATATTGTTAACTATTCACGTCTTCGTGGAGAAAAAACAATGGAAGAACGTCTTGCCAACGAAATTCTGGATGCTTCGAACAACACCGGGGCGTCCGTCAAAAGACGCGAAGAATTACACAAGATGGCCGAGGCGAACAAAGCATTTGCCCACTATCGCTGGTAATGATAATCAAATAAAAGCTTTCAGGAGAAAGGAGAAGAATACATGGCTAGAGAGTTCTCCTTGGAAAAGACACGTAATATCGGTATTATGGCACACATTGATGCAGGTAAGACCACTACTACCGAGCGTATTCTTTTCTATACAGGACGTATTCACAAAATTGGTGAAACCCATGAAGGTGCATCACAGATGGACTGGATGGAGCAGGAACAAGATCGCGGTATAACGATTACCTCTGCTGCAACCACTGCCCAGTGGAAGAATCACCGTATAAACATTATTGATACACCGGGTCACGTGGATTTCACAGTTGAAGTTGAACGTTCTTTGCGCGTACTTGACGGTGCGGTGACAGTTCTTGACGCACAATCAGGCGTGGAGCCGCAGACAGAAACTGTGTGGCGCCAGGCAACAACATACGGTGTTCCGCGAATTGTGTTTGTCAACAAAATGGATAAGGTCGGTGCGGACTTCCTGTATTCGACCAACTCATTGAAGGAACGTCTCGGTGCCAATGCACATGCCGTTCAGCTGCCAATCGGTGCTGAAGATAATTTTGAAGGCATCATTGACCTGATTACGATGCAGGCATTCTACTACGAGGATGAGCTTGGCACGCGCGCGGAAGCTCGCGAAATTCCTGATGAATATAAGGAAAAGGCTGAAGAATTGCGCGGTGAACTAATCGAAGGTGTAGCGGAAGTTGATGAAGATCTCATGATGCAATATCTTGAGGGTGAAGAGATTTCCAATGAAGAGCTGAAAAAAGCTATTCGGACAGCTACATTGAATGTTGATTTTTATCCGGTTTACTGTGGTTCGGCATTTAAAAACAAGGGTGTTCAATTAGTACTTGACGGTGTAATTGACTATTTGCCGGCCCCAACTGATGTGCCGCCGATTGAAGGTTTTGATCCGGAGACGGAAGAGGCGACGACACGCCCGTCCGACGATAATGCATCATTTTCAGCACTGGCATTTAAAGTCATGACAGATCCGTATGTAGGTAAGCTGACATTCTTCCGGGTATACTCCGGCACATTGGATTCAGGATCATACGTTAAAAACTCTGTTAAAGACAAGCGGGAACGTGTAGGGCGTATTTTGCAGATGCATGCCAACTCCCGCCAGGAAATCAAGACGGTGCATGCCGGTGAAATTGCAGCGGGAGTAGGACTGAAAGATACTTCGACCGGGGAAACGCTTTGCGATGAAAAGGACCTTGTTATTCTTGAGTCCATGGATTTCCCTGAACCGGTTATCTCTGTTGCCATTGAGCCTAAGACAAAAGCCGATCAGGATAAGATGGGAATTGCACTGGGCAAACTGGCAGAAGAGGACCCGACATTTAAGACAGAAACAGATGAAGAAACCGGCCAGACCATCATCTCTGGTATGGGTGAATTGCATCTGGACGTTATCGTCAACCGTCTGAAAGCTGAATTCAAAGTGGAAGCGCAAGTTGGTGCACCGCAAGTGGCCTACCGTGAAACATTCCGTGGATCTGCTGAGGTTGAAGGGAAGTTCATTCGTCAATCCGGTGGACGTGGACAGTATGGACATGTTTGGGTAAGATTTGAACCAAACGAAGAAAGCGCAGGCTACGAATTTGAAAATAAAATCGTCGGTGGTGTTATACCGCGTGAATATATTCCATCGGTTGATGCAGGTATCCAGGAATCCATGGAAAATGGCGTGTTAGCCGGCTACCCGCTTATCGATGTTAAAGCAACACTATTTGATGGCAGCTACCATGACGTTGACTCAAACGAAATGGCATTTAAAATTGCCGGTTCGATGGCTCTTAAAGAAGCTAAAGCTAAATGCAGCCCGGTTTTGCTTGAGCCGATGATGAAGGTTAATGTTGTCGTTCCTGAAGAGTATATGGGAGACATCATGGGTGATGTCACATCACGCCGCGGCCGTGTAGAAGGTATGGAACCACGCGGACCGGCTCAGGTTGTCAGAGCGTTTGTACCACTGGCCGAAATGTTCGGTTATGCAACATCGCTGCGTTCTAATACACAGGGACGCGGAACATTCACTATGCATTTTGATCATTACGAGGAAGTGCCTAAGAGTATATCGGAAGAAATTATTAAGAAAAATGCTGGAGAATAATTGATTTTTTCCTTAATCTGACGTATAACTTTTATTGAAGGCTATGGATAAGCTTAATGGTTTATTCGGCCTTTCAATAAATTTTAAAAAAAACACTTTTATTTCTTTAAAGGAGGAACTATACATGTCTAAAGAAAAATTTGACCGTTCGAAAAGTCACGTGAATATTGGAACAATCGGACACGTTGACCATGGTAAAACTACATTGACTGCAGCTATCACGACTACATTGCATAAACAGTCCGGTGAAGGTACTGCTATGAAATTTGACGAAATTGACCACGCTCCAGAGGAAAAAGAACGTGGTATCACAATCGCTACTTCCCACGTGGAGTATGAAACAGAATCCCGTCACTATGCACACGTAGACTGCCCGGGACACGCCGACTATGTTAAAAACATGATTACCGGTGCAGCACAAATGGACGGTGCGATTCTGGTTGTATCCGCAGCTGATGGCCCAATGCCACAGACTCGTGAGCACATTCTGCTTTCACGTAACGTTGGTGTTCCGGCGATTGTTGTATTCCTTAACAAAGTTGACATGGTTGACGACGAAGAACTGCTCGAACTGGTTGAAATGGAAGTCCGCGATCTTCTGACTGAATATGACTTCCCTGGGGACGATATCCCAGTTGTTAAAGGTTCAGCTTTGAAAGCTCTTGAAGGCGAATCAGAATACGAAGAAAAAATCTATGAATTGATGTCAGCAATCGATGAGTACATTCCAACTCCAGAGCGTGACCATGACAAGCCATTTATGATGCCTGTTGAGGACGTATTCTCTATCACTGGCCGTGGTACCGTTGCAACTGGCCGTGTTGAGCGCGGAACAGTTAAAGTTGGTGACGAAGTAGATATTGTTGGTCTTGCTGAAGAGTTGAGCAAAACTACAGTAACTGGTGTGGAAATGTTCCGTAAGCTTCTTGATTATGCTGAAGCAGGTGACAACATTGGTGCACTTCTTCGCGGTGTTTCCCGTGATGAGATCAACCGTGGTCAGGTTTTGGCGAAACCAGGTTCCATCACGCCGCACACAAACTTTAAAGCAGAGGTTTATGTATTGTCGAAAGACGAAGGTGGACGCCATACACCATTCTTCGCTAACTACCGTCCGCAGTTCTACTTCCGTACAACTGACGTGACTGGTGTTATTCAACTTCCGGAAGGTGTTGAAATGGTAATGCCTGGTGACAACATCGAAATGACAGTTGAATTGATTTCGCCTATCGCCATCGAAGACGGTACACGCTTCTCAATCCGTGAAGGCGGACGTACTGTTGGATCTGGTGTTGTAACTGAAATCCAAAAATAAAAATTGATATTCAAAAAAACAGGCAGCCTGACGTCACTGCCTGTTTTTTTATGGTTGAATTCATAACCTTGAATGAGGGATATGAATTATATTTTAACTTAACATAGTTTCTAAGAAAATAATGTCTTTTAACACAAAATCCAAAAACTGCGACACAAAGTCTTATTAGAGCATTTAGGTAAGCTTTCTGGCGACGCAGCTGGAATATACTCGCTTTCCGTGGGCTCACCAGCCGCCCTAAGGTACGCGAAGTGTATTTCCGAAGCGGTGTTATCGCAACACATTTTTCACTATGTCGCAGTTTATCTCAACTGCGGGATTAAAGGGCAAAAAATGTCTTAAGAAGAATAAATGAAAATTGATTGCAAAAAATCGCCTCCAACCCTTGCAATCATGGCGTTAAGCGTGTATAATTCACAGATGTGCGATCTAATAGGAGCTAAATCAGGGATTGCATTGACCATGCATTTTTTGTAAACTATTAATGTTGGTCAGAAAGCGATGAAGTGGAAGGTTGTTGATACACCCGGCCCCTTTGCCATGGCTGGCTATCAAGAAATTTTCATGGAGCAGTTCTATTATAAAATAGGCGTAAAGGAGGGAAAATAATGGCAAAAGAGAAGATTCGAATTCGGTTAAAAGCATATGATCATCGCATTTTAGATCAGTCTTCTGAAAAAATTGTGGACACAGCTAAACGTTCCGGTGCCAATGTGTCAGGACCGATACCGCTTCCTACAGAAAGATCTGTTTACACGGTATTGCGTGCGACACATAAGTTTAAAGATTCCCGTGAACAGTTCGAAATGCGTACTCATAAACGTTTAATCGACATTGTCAGCCCAACACCGCAAACAGTCGACTCACTGATGCGTCTTGACTTGCCGTCCGGTGTTGATATTGAAATCAAATTATAAACTATCGATAATTATAGGAGGTGTAACGGATGACGAAAGGAATCTTAGGTCGCAAAATCGGCATGACACAGCTCTTTTCTGAAGAGGGCGAACTAACGCCGGTAACTGTCATTCAGGCTGAGCCTAACGTCGTTCTGCAAAAAAGAACAGCAGAAAACGATGGCTATGAAGCACTGCAACTCGGTTTTGCCGATAAAAAGGAATCACGATCAAACAAAGCGGAAAAAGGTCATGCTGAAAAGGCAAACACAACCCCTAAGCGCTACGTTCGTGAAATCCGTAACGCAAATCCTGATGAATATGAAGTTGGTCAGGAAATAAGTGTGGATGCTTTTGAGGCCGGTGACACAATTGACGTAACTGGTACAACGAAAGGGAAAGGTTTCCAGGGTGCTATCAAACGCCATGGGCAGGCACGAGGTCCGGAAACGCACGGCTCCCATTTCCATAGAAAGCCGGGTGCATTGGGCGACATAAACTCGATGCGTGTTTTCAAGGGGCAAACGATGCCAGGCCAAATGGGTGGCAAACAGGTAACCATTCAAAACCTCGAAGTTGTCAAAGTCGACGCAGAACGCAATCTGCTATTGATCAAAGGAAACATTCCTGGCGCAAAAAAATCATTCGTAAAAATAACGAGTGCTTTAAAGGCTAACTAATCACAAACACGAAGAAGGGAGGATATGTCATGCCTAAAGTAACACTACTAAAACAAGATGGCTCTCAAGCTGGAGATGTTGAATTGAATGATTCAGTTTTCGGTATTGAGCCCAATACACATGTACTGCATGAAGCCGTTTTGATGCAGCGTGCATCAATGCGCCAAGGCACACATGATGTGAAAAACCGTTCAGAAAGAAGAGGCGGAGGACGCAAACCATGGCGCCAAAAAGGCACAGGCCGTGCTCGTCAAGGTTCGATCCGTTCACCGCAATGGGTAGGCGGCGGAACTGTTTTTGGCCCGACACCACGCAGCTACAGCTATAAAATGCCGAAAAAAGTTCGTCGTTTAGCATTGAAGTCTGCCTTCTCTTCCAAAGTACAAGAAGATAATCTCGTTGTGTTGGAAAACATCGCATTTGATGCCCCGAAAACAAAAGAAATTGTAAAAATGCTTGAAGCATTGAATGTTGATTCAAAAGTATTGATTGTGACAGCTGACAAAGACGAAAATGTTATCCGCTCAGCAAACAATCTTCCAAATGCACACGTATTAACAGTCGAAGAAATAAATGTATTAGACTTGCTGATGCATGACAAGCTGGTCATCACTAAAGATGCAGCTGATAAAGCAGGGGAGGTGCTTGCACAATGAAAGATCCACGTGATATTATAAAGCGCCCCGTCATTACAGAACATTCTGCCGATCTGATGGCGGAAAAGAAATATACGTTTGAAGTCGAGCCAAAAGCAAACAAGACCGAAATCAAACATGCTGTTGAGCTTGTCTTTGATGTTACAGTTGAACGTGTCAATACAATGAATATTAAAGGTAAATTTAAGCGGATGGGCCGTTATGGCGGTTATCGTCCTGATCGTAAGAAAGCAATTGTGCAGCTTTCAGAGGACAGCAAAGAACTCGATTTCTTTGAAGGCTAACTAAAAAGTATATGTGAAGGAGGGAAAAAGATGGCGATCAAACGATTCAAACCAACCTCAAATGGTAAACGTAATATGTCTGGCTCTGACTTTGCAGAAATTACAACAGACAGCCCTGAGAGATCTCTGTTGAGCCCACTATATAAACGCGGCGGACGTAATAATCAAGGGAAAATGACAGTTCGTCATCAAGGCGGCGGCCATAAGCGTCAATACCGTATTATTGACTTTAAACGCGACAAAGATGGCATACCAGGACGCGTTGCTACGATCGAATATGATCCCAACCGTTCAGCCAACATTGCATTAATTCACTATGCTGATGGGGAAAAACGCTATATTTTAGCTCCAAAAGGCATGAAAACAGGACAGAAGATTGAATCTGGTGAAAATGCCGACATCAAAATGGGAAATGCATTGAAATTAAAAGATATTCCTGTTGGTACGGTTGTTCACAACATTGAGCTGAAGCCGGGGCGCGGCGGACAGCTGGTACGTTCAGCAGGAGCTGACGCTCAGGTTCTTGGACGCGAAGGCAAATATACGCTTGTTCGTCTGACATCAAGTGAAGTTCGTTTAATATTTTCTGAATGCCGTGCTACGATCGGTCAGGTTGGCAATCTCGAAAACGAGTTGATTCGTGTCGGAAAAGCAGGCCGTTCCCGCTGGTTAGGCAAGCGCCCAACTGTACGTGGCTCTGTTATGAACCCTAACGATCACCCTCACGGCGGTGGTGAAGGACGCGCACCAATCGGTCTTAGATCACCGGTATCACCTTGGGGTCAGCCGACAGTCGGATACAAGACACGTCAGCGCAATAAGCCTTCAAACAAGTATATTGTACGTGGACGCAAACGCCGTAAAAAATAACCGTAAAGTATGACGGAATAAACCGTCGTTAATTGCGAAAGGAGGTTTATCCATGGGTCGCAGTTTGAAAAAAGGACCTTTTGCAGATGACCATCTGATGAAAAAAGTTGAGAGTTTAAACGAATCCGATAAAAAACAAGTCATTAAAACCTGGTCACGTCGTTCAACGATCTTCCCGGTTTTTGTTGGACATACTATTGCTGTTTATGATGGACGCAAACACGTACCAGTTTTTGTGACAGAAGATATGGTCGGCCATAAATTAGGCGAGTTCGCTCCAAGCCGGACGTTCAAAGGACACTCCGGTGATGACAGGAAAACAAAACGCTAATGAGAGGAGGCACTCTATATGCAAGCAAAAGCCGTTGCGAAATCAGTTCGTATTGCTCCTCGTAAAGCTCGTTTAGTCATAGATTTGATTCGAGGAAAAGAGGTTGGTGAAGCAATTGCCATTCTGCGTCATACCCAGCGTGGTGCTTCGCCGGTTGTAGAAAAAGTTTTGAACTCTGCTGTTGCGAATGCGGAACACAACTATGAAATGGAACCAGACAATCTGGTTATTTCAGAGGCATTTGTGGATGAAGGTGTCACATTGAAACGTTTCCGTCCACGTGCCCAAGGACGCGCAAGCCAGATCAATAAACGCACGAGCCATGTAACAGTCGTGGTCTCAGAAAAGAAGGAGGGATAATCTGTGGGTCAAAAAGTAAATCCTAAAGGTCTTCGTGTCGGTGTTATTCACGATTGGGAATCCAAGTGGTATGCCGGCAAAGACTATGCAGACTTACTACATGAAGATATTAAAATCCGAGAATACCTTGAAAACCGCCTGCAAACGGCTGCTGTTTCACACATTGACATTGAACGTGCAGCAAACCGTGTTAATATCACGATTCATACCGGAAAGCCGGGGATGGTCATTGGTAAAGGCGGCTCTGAAGTAGAAGCACTAAGGAAATCTCTTAACAGCCTGACTGGCAAACGGGTTCACATCAATATTGTTGAGATTAAGAAAGTAGACTTGGATGCAACATTGGTAGCTGAAAACATTGCCCGTCAGCTTGAAAATCGTATTTCATTCCGTCGTGCACAGAAGCAATCCATTCAGCGTGCTATGCGCGGAGGCGCAAAAGGTATCAGAACTCAGGTCTCTGGACGTTTGGCCGGTGCTGACATTGCCCGCACGGAATCTTACAGCGAAGGAACAGTTCCATTGCACACATTGCGTGCTGACATCGATTTCGGTACAGCTGAAGCAGACACAACTTATGGTAAGTTGGGTGTCAAAGTGTGGATCTATCGTGGAGAAGTCCTTCCAGCTAAAACTGACAATTAAGGAAGGGGGACATGCATTATGTTAATGCCTAAACGTGTTAAATATCGTAAACAACACCGCGGCCGTATGAAAGGCCAAGCAAAAGGTGGAACTACAGTAGCTTTTGGTGAGTATGGATTACAGGCAGTTGAACCGACCTGGATCACTAGCCGCCAAATCGAGGCAGCCCGTATCGCCATGACGCGTTACATGAAGCGTGGCGGTAAGGTTTGGATTAAAATCTTTCCTGACAAACCATATACTGCAAAACCCCTTGAAGTCCGTATGGGTTCCGGTAAAGGTGCCCCTGAAGGCTGGGTAGCAGTTGTCAAGCCAGGAAAAATCATGTTTGAAATCGCAGGTGTATCAGAGGAAGTTGCACGTGAAGCGCTCCGTTTGGCTTCTCATAAACTGCCGATTAAAACGAAATTCGTAAAACGTGAAGAAATTGGTGGTGAATCAAATGAAAGCTAATGAAATTAGAGAATTAACCACTGCCGAAATTGAACAAAAGGTCAAATCGTTAAAAGAAGAATTATTTAATTTACGCTTTCAACTAGCAACCGGCCAATTGGAAAACACCGCACGTATCGGTGAAGTGAAAAAAACCATTGCCCGCATGAAAACCGTCGCACGCCAGCGCGAACTAAGCGTAAATAATTAACCTGAGAGGAGGTTCGCCTCAAAATGAGTGAGCGTAATAATCGTAAAGTTTACACAGGCCGTGTTGTATCGGATAAAATGGATAAAACCATCACTGTTTTGGTTGAAACGTACAAATTCCATCAACTATATGGCAAGCGTGTAAAATATTCAAAGAAATTCAAGACGCATGATGAAAATAACGAAGCAAAAATGGGCGACGTTGTAAAAATCATGGAAACCCGGCCGCTGTCAGCAACTAAACGATTCCGTCTGGTTGAAATTGTTGAAGAATCGGTCATCATCTAACTAAAGTTCGCTCGGAAGGTATCTGAAGGGAGGTCAAAGCGATATGATTCAAGAGGAAACTAATTTAAAAGTTGCAGATAACTCTGGTGCACGTGAGGTCAAAACTATCAAAGTTTTGGGTGGATCCGGCCGAAAAACTGCCAATATCGGTGATATCATTGTTTGCACGGTGAAACACGCAACACCAGGAGGCGTTGTCAAAAAAGGTGAAGTTGTTCGAGCTGTTATTGTCCGTTCGAAATCCGGTGTACGCCGAAACGACGGATCCTACATTCGTTTTGATGAAAATGCTGCCGTAATTGTCCGTGACGATAAAGGTCCACGAGGAACGCGTATTTTTGGGCCGGTTGCACGTGAATTGCGTGATGCCAAATTCATGAAAATCGTATCTCTAGCTCCGGAAGTTTTATAGGTGCGAGTTTGAAGAGTAGGATGAAAAAGACCTGAAAGTTCGATTACGCATAGGTTTGAGCAACGGAAACGTAAGCATCGAATATTTTGGTGCGTCCTTTTCATCGGACTTTTTATGCAACCACTTAAAGAGTTTAAAAAGCCTTGTCAAGGAGGTGCGTAGAGCATGCATGTGAAAAAAGGTGACAAAGTTAAAGTCATTTCCGGTAAAGACCGTGGTAAAGAAGGAACAATCCTGGAAGCATATCCAAAGAAAGAACGTGTATTGGTTGAAGGTATTAACATGACTAAGAAACACGCAAAGCCTTCACAGGATAACCCGCAAGGCGGCATTCTGAACCAGGAAGCAGCCATCCATGTTTCCAACGTCATGTTAGTTGATCCGAAATCCGGTGAGCCAACCCGTGTTGGTTATGAAGATCATGACGGTAAGAAAGTCCGTATCGCTAAAAAATCCGGAGAAGCAATTGATAAATAGATCGCAGTGAAAGGAGGGCGCTCGTGATGAACGACTTGAAACAAAAATATCAGGATGAGATACTGCCATCTTTGATGAATAAATTTGATTATGATTCTGTAATGCAAGCACCGAACATCGAGAAAATCGTTATTAATATGGGTGTCGGTGACGCCGTTCAAAACTCAAAAGCTTTGGACAACGCAGTTGAGGAGCTTGCACTTATTTCCGGACAAAAGCCGGTTGTAACCCGTGCTAAAAAGTCAATTGCCGGATTTCGTCTGCGCGAAGGAATGCCAATTGGAGCCAAAGTGACGCTAAGAGGCGATCGGATGTATGAATTTCTGCAAAAACTGATTGCCGTATCACTTCCACGTGTGCGTGACTTCCGCGGTATTTCCAAAAAGGCTTTTGACGGCCGTGGCAACTATACACTAGGCATCAAGGAACAACTGATTTTCCCGGAAATCAACTATGATAAGATAAGTAAAGTACGTGGTATGGATATCGTTATCGTAACCACATCCAATACAGATGAAGAAGCACGTGAATTGCTGACTCAGGTTGGTATGCCTTTCCAGAAATAAATTAAGGAGGGAAAATTGTGGCTAGAAAAGCAATGATTGCGAAACAAAAGAAACCGCAAAAGTTTAAAGTGCGTGAATATACACGGTGCGAACGCTGTGGCCGTCCACATTCTGTGATCCGCAAATTCAAACTGTGCCGTATTTGTTTCCGTGAACTGGCCTATAAGGGTCAAATTCCTGGCGTCAAAAAAGCAAGCTGGTAAACCCCGATTCGGGAAGGAGGTAATGTAGTAATGGTTATGACAGATCCAATTGCAGATATGCTGACTCGTATACGTAACGCTAACATGGTACGTCATGAAAAATTGGAGCTTCCGGCATCCAAATTGAAAAAGGAAATCGCCGATATCCTGAAACGTGAAGGGTTTGTACGCGATTATGAATTCATTGAAGATAACAAACAGGGTGTTCTGCGTATCTTCATGAAGTACGGTTCCAACGAAGAAAAAGTCATCACGGGCATCAAACGCATCAGTAAGCCAGGATTGCGTGTTTATGCAAAAGCTGATGAGGTGCCTCGTGTACTGAATGGTTTAGGTATTGCAATCGTATCGACATCAAATGGCGTACTTTCCGACAAAGAAGCACGCTCGCAGGCTGTTGGCGGAGAAGTATTGGCATACGTTTGGTAATTTATACTTTTAAGACAGGAGGTGTATGGAATGTCCCGTATCGGACTGAAGCCAGTTGAAATTCCAGAAGGTGTAGATGTTAACCTTGATGGAAATAGCGTAACAGTAAAAGGTCCAAAAGGTGAACTGACAAGGAACTTTCATCCGGATATGAAAGTCGTTATTGAAGATAATGTACTGACTGTTGAACGTCCAAGTGAAAACAAGGAGCACCGGTCACTGCATGGAACAACCCGCAGCCTGATTGCGAACATGATCGAAGGTGTTCATAAGGGGTTCGAAAAATCACTTGAGATTACTGGTGTTGGGTATCGTGCTCAAAAACAGGGTGATAAAGTCGTTGTCAATGCCGGCTATTCACATCCCGTTGAAATCGAACCAATCGAAGGCGTTGAGATTGACGTTCCACAAAACACGAAATTAACCGTAAAAGGTATCGATAAAGAATTGGTAGGTGGCGTTGCCGCAAATATTCGTGCAATCAGACCGCCAGAGCCGTATAAAGGAAAAGGTATTCGCTATGAAGGCGAACAAGTACGCCAAAAAGAGGGTAAAACGGCTAAGTAA
This sequence comes from Lentibacillus jeotgali, assembly GCF_000224785.1. GTDB lineage: Bacteria > Bacillota > Bacilli > Bacillales > Amphibacillaceae > Lentibacillus > Lentibacillus jeotgali. The sequence goes on from NZ_AGAV01000001.1 coordinate 40,777, forward strand.
TTTTAGCTAGGGAGCAGAAAGGAGTGGCCTGAATGATCGCAAAACCTGACAAAAATGATCTGCGCAAAAAACGACATGAACGTGTCCGCAAGAGTATCTTTGGGACACAGGAACGCCCGCGTCTGAATGTTTATCGTTCCAATAAGCACATTTATGCACAATTAATCGATGATATGGACGGCGTTACACTAGCAAGTGCTTCCACCACCGATAATGAATTAAGCCTGGAATCCAGCAGCAATGTAGCAGCTGCTGAGCAGGTAGGCACATTGGTTGCAAAACGTGCCAAGGATAAAGGTTATCAATCAGTTGTTTTTGACCGCGGAGGATACCTTTATCATGGACGTGTAAAGGCATTGGCAGACGCCGCTCGCGAAGCAGGTCTGGAATTTTAATTGTGAAATAAAGGAGGGACATAGATGCATACTAGCATTGATCCAAACAAATTAGATCTTGAAGAACGCGTTGTTGCGATAAACCGTGTTGCGAAAGTTGTTAAGGGTGGACGGAATTTCCGCTTTGCCGCATTGGTTGTAGTTGGAGATAAAAATGGCCATGTAGGCTTTGGAACCGGCAAGGCCAAAGAGGTACCGGAGGCTATTAAAAAAGCAGTTGACGATGCGAAGAAGAATCTGATTGAGGTACCGATGGTCGGAACTACAATCCCGCATGAAATCCATGGACGCTATGGATCAGGAAATGTATTGATGAAACCAGCTACGGAAGGTACGGGAGTTATCTCAGGCGGACCTGTACGTGCAATTCTTGAGCTTGCAGGTGTAGGCGATATCTTGACAAAATCGCTTGGTTCCAATACACCAATTAACATGATTCGGGCAACACTAAATGGCTTAACAAATTTAAAAACAGCTGAAAACGTAGCAAAACTACGCGGCAAATCTGTAGAAGAACTGTTAGGATAAGGAGGGAAATACTATGTCTAAACAATTAGAGATCACCCTCACGCGCAGTGTCATCGGCCGGACAGAAGGACAGCGCCAGACTGTTCAATCACTGGGCCTGAAAAAAATCCGTCAATCCGTCGTACGTGAAGACACACCAGCCATACGTGGTATGATTGACAAAATATCACATCTCGTAACGGTTAAAGAAGTGTAATATTATAAAGCGTAAGAGGAGGTGCACACATGAAACTTCATGAATTAAAGTCATCAGAAGGCAGCCGTAAGAAACGTAACCGTGTTGGCCGCGGAATGGCCTCTGGCAATGGCAAAACATCCGGCAGAGGACATAAAGGTCAAAAAGCACGTGAAGGCAGCAGCACACGGCCAGGTTTTGAAGGCGGGCAAATGCCTTTGTTCCAGCGTTTACCGAAACGCGGGTTTACTAACGTTCACCGCAAAGAGTTCGCTATTGTAAACCTGGATGCTTTAAATCGCTTTGAAGAGGGCACAGAAATCACACCTGAGCTATTACTTGATGAAGGTGTCGTCAGCAAACCAAAATCCGGCATTAAAGTGCTTGGAAAAGGCAATGTTGAGAAGAAGTTCACTGTAAAAGCTCATAAGTTCTCTGCTTCTGCCAAAGAAGCAATCGAGGCAGCGGGCGGTAAAACAGAGGTGGTTTAATGTTCCGTTCAATCTCCAATTTAATGCGGGTAGGTGATATCAGACGGAAGATTATATTCACTCTGTTAATGCTGATTGTATTCCGTCTTGGTACATTTATTCCAGTGCCTTATACAAATAGAGAGGCAATTGATTTTATGAACCAGCAAAATGTGTTCGGCTTTTTGAATACATTTGGCGGGGGGGCACTGCAGAACTTCTCCATCTTCGCGATGGGGATTATGCCCTACATTACAGCAGCCATCATCATGCAGCTTCTGCAGATGGATGTCGTGCCAAAGTTCACCGAGTGGAAAAGACAAGGTGAAATGGGCCGGAAAAAGATTGCTCAGGTTACACGTTATGGAACGATTTTACTTGCATTTGTCCAGGCGATTGCCATGTCGATCGGATTCAACGCAATGGCCGGGGGGATGCTGATCAGCGAACCAAGTGTATGGAAGTTTTTGATCATTGCCATTGTATTGACGAGCGGAACGGCATTTTTGATGTGGCTGGGTGAACAGATCACAGCAAATGGTGTCGGCAATGGTATTTCCATTCTTATTTTTGCTGGTATCGTTTCGGCAGTTCCAAATGGCGTGAACCAGCTATACAGTCAATATTTCGTTGATGCCGGTGACGAATTGTTCATTAATATTGTCATTGTTGCGTTAATAGCATTGGTAGTGGTGGCAGTTACTGTCGGGGTTATCTTTATCCAGCAGGCACTGCGCAAAATACCAATCCAATATGCCAAGAAGCTGGTCAACCGTTCACCGGTTGGCGGTCACTCAACACATTTGCCGTTAAAAGTTAACGCAGCGGGCGTTATACCGGTGATTTTTGCAATAGCATTTATTATTGCACCGCGGACGATTGCAGGGCTTTTTGAAGGTAATGAAATAGCAGCAACAATCGAATCCATTTTTGATTACACCCAGCCAGTCGGGATGGTCATTTATGTTGGTTTGATTATTGCGTTCACTTATTTCTATACATTTGTTCAAGTCAATCCTGAGCAAATGGCGGAAAATCTGCAAAAACAGGGCGGATATATTCCAGGTATACGTCCCGGCAGAAATACAGAGACCTACCTTACACGTGTTATGTATCGTTTAACATTTGTGGGATCAATCTTCTTAGCAGCGGTTTCTGTACTGCCGATTGTATTAGGCGGTCTGGCAAATCTGCCGCAAGCAGTACAAATCGGCGGCACAAGCTTACTGATCGTTGTGGGTGTTGCCCTGCAGACGATGAAGCAACTGGAAAGCCAGCTGGTAAAACGGCACTATAAAGGCTTTATTAAGTAACGTATGCTGCCAATGAGAGCGAGGGGAAAACTGTTGAATTTAATCTTGATGGGTCTGCCGGGCGCCGGAAAGGGCACACAGGCTGAAAAAATAAATGAAGCATATCACATCCCTCATATTTCAACAGGAGATATGTTCCGTTTAGCGATAAAGGAAGGAACTGAACTGGGCCAGAAGGCTAAAGAATATATGGACCAGGGAGCGCTTGTTCCAGATGATGTTACAATAGGAATAGTCAAAGAACGCTTGGGCAGAGATGACTGTAAGAATGGCTTCTTATTGGACGGATTTCCGAGAACTGTTGCACAGGCGAAAAGCTTACAAGCGTTATTGGAAGAAATGGATGACTCAATTGATTATGTCCTGCACGTAGATGTGCCGGAAGAAGATTTAGTGGAGCGTCTCGCGGGCCGCAGAATTTGTCCGACGTGTGGAGCAACTTATCATGTTACGCATAACCCACCGCAAAAAGAGGGAATATGTGATAATGATGGATCCAAATTAATGCAGCGCGAAGATGATCAGGCTGAAACGGTAAAAAACCGTCTGAACGTAAACCTGGAACAGATGAAGCCGCTGTTGGATTTCTATCATGATAAAGGAAATCTTGTTAAAATTGATGGTGATCAGGAAATCGATCACGTATTTAAAGATATCCAATCAGCAATTGAGTATTAATCTGCCGGCTGTATACCGTATGGATGCAATCAGGCACACAAATCGGTATAATGGATGCCGTGGGTATTTATGACTGATTTAACAGTGAATAGATCCGATGGAACCGTATCGGAAAATCTTTTTTGTAAAGTAAGCCTAAGTGAAGGTGATCGTTGTTGAACGAAGCTGATTCGATTCCGCGAATAGGTCAAGTTGTTCGGATTCTGCAAGGACGCGAAGCAGGTCAATACGCGGTGGTACTAAAACTGATTGATGACCGGTATGTCTTGCTGGCAGATGGGGAAAAACGTAAATATGATCGGCCAAAGAAAAAGAACCTGCATCATATTGAAGTAATGGATTATATATCTCCGGAAGTCCAAAACAGCCTTCTAGAAACTGGTCGTGTCACAAATGGTAAATTGCGATTTGCCATAACGAAATTTATCAATGAAGTTGTGACTGATTTGAAGAAGGGAGATCAACACGATGGCTAAAGACGATGTTATTGAAGTGGAAGGTACCGTAACCGAAACATTGCCAAATGCGATGTTTAATGTGGAGCTGGAAAACGGGCACACAGTATTGGCTCATGTTTCCGGCAAAATCCGTATGCATTTCATCCGCATTTTGCCTGGCGATAAAGTGACGGTAGAACTTTCGCCATATGATTTAACCAAAGGACGAATTACGTACCGTTATAAATAGACTCGCGCGAGCTCCGATATAAAAGGAGGTAAAATTGATGAAAGTCAGAGCATCTGTAAAACCGATTTGCGAAAAATGCAAAGTCGTCAAACGTAAAGGTAAATTAATGGTGATTTGCGATAATCCGAAACACAAGCAGAAACAAGGCTAATAAACAAGGAGGTGCAAGCAAGTTATGGCACGTATTGCAGGTATTGACATCCCACGTGATAAACGTGTAGTTATTTCATTAACCTATATTCACGGTGTAGGCAAAAGCACTGCCCAGGAAATTCTGAAAGAGGCAGGCGTTTCCGAAAGCACACGTGTACGCGACCTGACTGAGGATGAATTAAGCAGCATCCGTAAGGCAATCGGCGATTATTCAGTTGAAGGTGACCTTCGTCGTGAAACATCCCTTAACATTAAACGTCTGATCGAAATCGGGTCCTACAGAGGAATTAGACACCGCCGCGGTTTGCCACTGCGTGGTCAGAAGACGAAAAACAACTCACGCACCCGTAAAGGCCCGCGTCGCACAATGGCTAATAAGAAAAAGTAACGCAAAGGAGGGTAAACATCTATGGCACGCAAACAGAACACACCGCGTAAACGCCGCGTGAAAAAGAATATTGATACGGGTGTTGCGCATATCCGTTCAACATTTAATAACACGATTGTAACCATTACAGATGTCAAAGGAAATTCAATCGGATGGAGCTCTGCAGGTGCACTTGGCTTTAAAGGTTCCCGTAAGTCAACACCATTTGCTGCACAAATGGCCGCTGAGACAGCTGCCAAAAACGCAGTCGATAACGGTATGAAATCATTGGAAGTAACGGTTAAAGGACCAGGAGCCGGCCGTGAAGCAGCAATTCGTTCATTGCAGGCAGCAGGACTTGATGTTACAGCTATTCGTGACGTAACACCGGTTCCTCATAATGGCTGCCGCCCGCCAAAACGTCGTCGTGTATAAGACTCGCGTATAGATATTTGTCACGTTGTCTATAATGGGTTATGATAGCTAAAAGTAAAAAGCGAGATATACGAATCTTTTAAGTGAACCTGACAGCAAGATAAAGACGATAGTGTTTTAGTGCAGAAACGCCAACTGCCTACTTGGGGAATTTCGGTTGGACATTGCCGAATGTCTGACCGGGGTTTCGACGTTTTAAAGGAGGGTTTTATAGAATGATCGAAATTGAAAAGCCGGGAATAGAAACGGTAGAGATCACCGATGATGCTACATTTGGGAAGTTCGTCGCCGAGCCGCTTGAACGTGGATATGGTACTACTTTAGGAAACTCCTTGCGTCGTATCCTGCTATCCTCACTTCCGGGTGCTGCTGTTACATCAGTTCAAATTGATGGGGCTCAGCATGAGTTCTCAACAGTCGAAGGTGTTGTTGAAGACGTAACAACCATTATTTTGAACTTGAAAAAGCTTGCATTGAAGATTTACTCTGATGATGTCAAAACGTTAGAGATCGATGTGCAGGGTGAAGGAAAAGTTACGGCTGCAGACTTGACATACGACAGTGATGTAGAGGTGCTGAATCCCGATCTGCCGATTGCAACAATCAACGGCAATGGAACACTTCATATGAAAATAACGGCAGAGCGCGGTCGCGGATATCGACCGGCTGAAGCGAACAAACATGATGAACAGCCAATTGGTGTTATCCCGGTTGATTCTATTTTTACACCTGTATCACGTGTAACGTATCAAGTGGAAAACACACGTGTAGGGCAAGTTTCGAACTACGATAAGCTGACAATGGATGTATGGACCGATGGCAGCATCCGTCCTGAGGAAGCTGTTTCATTGGGGGCAAAAGTCTTTAATGAGCATCTTAATATTTTCATCAGCTTAACAGACGAAGCACAAAAAGCAGAAATTATGGTTGAAAAAGAAGAAGATCAAAAAGAAAAAGTTATGGAAATGACTATCGAAGAACTAGATTTATCTGTAAGGTCCTACAATTGTTTGAAACGCGCTGGAATCAACACCGTTCAAGAACTAGCAAATAAATCAGAAGAAGATATGATGAAAGTGCGCAACCTTGGCCGCAAATCGCTTGAGGAAGTCAAAGTGAAGCTTGCAGATTTAGGCTTGGGCTTGCGAGATGATGACTAATAACACCTTGAGATTTTCAGTAAAAAGGGAGGGATAGTCCATGGCCAGGAAATTAGGGCGTAAGACAGATCACCGCATGGCAATGCTTCGCAACCTTGCTTCTGATTTGATTATCCATGAGCGTATTGAAACAACAGAAGCGAAGGCGAAAGATCTGAAATCAACAGTCGAAAAGATGATTACACTTGGCAAACGCGGTGATGTTCATGCGCGTCGCCAGGCAGCTGCTTTTCTGTATGATCAGGAAGCAAATGAGGATGAAACAGTTATTCAAAAATTGTTCGATGACGTCGCGGCACGCTACGAGGACAGACAAGGCGGATACACACGTGTCCTTAAGCTGGGGTCCCGTCAGGGTGATGGAGCAAAAATGGCAATCATCGAACTTGTTTAATGCAGGCGATATGATAAGGGCAGGACAGAATCTCTTCCACGAGGTGAATCCCAGCCCTTTTTTTGTAATTGGGACATGGGGGTAGACCCTTTGTTCTACTCATCGCTATTTTGTCTGTTGACAGCAAGTGGAATTGTCTGGAGCGAAGATCAACAAAACCAGGGGGTTTGTAGTGCCGCCCGAGTGAAAGGGTAAGCAAATATGCGAAATAAAATAGTCGAGTTTAGAAATGTATCGTTCAGATACGGAGAAGAGCAGCCCTGGGTATTGAAAAACTGCTCGTTTGAAATCTATGAAAATGAAGCAATTGCTATCATTGGTCATAATGGCTCAGGCAAGTCGACGATTGCGAAATTGATGAATGGCCTGCTTTTTCCCCAGGAAGGCGAAATTATCATTAATAACCGCCCGGTAACTCAGGATTCAATTTGGGAGATCCGTAAAGATGTCGGCATGGTATTTCAGAATCCTGATAACCAGTTTGTCGGCACAACTGTACAGGATGATGTTGCCTTTGGGATGGAGAACCGCGGCATTGAACGCGATGAGATGGTCAGGCGTATCAATGATACGTTATCGGCTGTCGGGATGCAGGAATACCGGCTGACAGAACCGCACAAACTTTCCGGGGGCCAGAAACAGCGGGTGGCGATTGCAAGTGTGCTGGCAATATTTCCGCAAGTTCTGATCTTGGATGAAGCCACCGCAATGCTGGACCCCCGAGGCCGAACTGAAATCATGAAAACTGTCACAAATGTACAAGAAAAACGAAATCTTTCTTTGATTACCATCACTCACGACCTCCAGGAAGTCGTGGAGGCTGAACGGGTGATTGTCATGAACGCGGGTGAGGTTTGGGATGAAGCGGCACCGCGGGATATATTTGCAAAAAAAGCGGAATTGCGCAAGATCGGTTTGGATATTCCGTTCGTGGCAGCTTTATCTGATGAGTTGTGGAAAGCAGGCGTTCCGATCAATAATGAGGCACTAAACCACGAAGAGCTGCTGGAGGAACTATGGATATCACATTCAATCACGTAAGCTATATTTACCAGAAAAACACACCCTTTGCCCATAAAGCGATTGCAGACTTGTCTTTTTACATCCCATCTGGCACGTTTACAGCAGTTATTGGCCATACCGGTTCCGGCAAATCGACATTGATCCAGCATCTTAACGGCCTGGTGCGTCCGAGTGAAGGGGAAGTAACGATTGGAAAATACCGGTTAACGAATGATGAAAAACCGGATAACATGAAAATGCTTCGAAATCTTGTAGGTGTTGTTTTTCAGTATCCGGAGCACCAATTATTTGAGGAAACGGTCAAAAAAGATATCGCTTTTGGCCCAAAAAACTTCAATGTCCCTGAAGATGAAATTGAAAACCGTGTGCGTGACATAACAACTGAAGTTGGGCTGCCGGAGGAGTTGCTTGGGCGGTCCCCGTTTGAATTGAGCGGCGGACAAATGCGACGCGTGGCGATTGCCGGTGTGCTTGCGACAAAGCCGAAAGTGCTCGTACTGGATGAGCCGACGGCAGGACTTGATCCGCGGGGCCAGCATGAGATGATGGATATGTTTTATGATATGCACCAACGGCAGGCGCTGACGACAATCCTTGTTACGCACAGTATGGAAGATGCCGTTAAATATGCTGACAACGTGATTATTTTAAATGATGGAACAAAATATATGGAAGGTAAGCCGGAAGATGTTCTGACGCAACGGGAGGCGTTGCACAACGTTCAGTTGGACGTCCCGGAAATGGTACAGTTCATCAATGCATTTTCAGAAAAATTCGAGCAGAAAGTTCCTTTCCGCCGGCAATCCGAAGCCGAACTTGCCAGGGAAATCCGGCAAGTCCTGAAGGGAGCCGGAAAAGATGAATAATGCGTTGATAATCGGTCAGTATGTTCCCGGTGAATCGTTTGTTCACCGGTTGGACCCGAGAACCAAGATTACTGTCATTTTTTTCTTTGTTTTCATCGTTTTTTTAGCAAATTCAGTAATAAGCTACAGTGTGTTAATTGTCTTTGCACTGGCAAGCATGTTCACGACCCGGATTCAAATCCGATATATTTTAAAAGGGCTGACACCCGTCTGGTTTTTAATTGTATTTACTTTTTTATTGCATTTGATTGTCACAAATAAAGGTACTGTACTAATAGATATATTTGGATTCAGCATTTATTCAGGCGCACTCATACAAGGATTTGCAATATCTATAAGGTTTTTCTTGCTTATATTAGTGACATCATTGTTGACATTGACCACCACACCGATCGAAATAACGGATGCCATTGAGGACATGCTCCATCCGTTGAAAAGGATACGGTTCCCTGTCCATGAACTGGCGTTGATGATGTCGATTTCACTCCGGTTTATCCCGACACTTATGCAGGAAACGGATAAAATCTCCAAGGCACAGGCATCTCGCGGTGTCGATTTTCGGACGGGGCCGTTAAGGGATCGAGTCAAAGCAGTTGTGCCGCTGCTCGTGCCGCTGTTTGTCAGTGCCTTCAAGCGGGCGGAGGAATTGGCAATGGCAATGGAAGCCCGCGGATATCAAGGCGGTGAAGGGCGTACGAAACTGCGAGAGTTGATACTCGGCAAACGTGACTATATGGTCTTTATTTTATTTATTATTGTTACAGCCTTATTATTTTTGACAAGAAACTACTAGGAAGGACCGGGGACGTATGGCTAAAATCAAATGTGTCATTAGTTATGATGGTACAAATTTTTCGGGCTTACAGATCCAGTCCCGGGAGCGAACAGTGCAGGGGGAATTAGAAGAGGCGCTCGCGAAAATTCATAAAGGAGCCTATGTGAAGGTTTATCCATCAGGCAGGACTGATAAAGGTGTTCACGCAAAAGCACAGGCTATTCATTTTGAATCTGATTATAACCTGCTGCCGGCCGACTGGAAACGGGCGCTAAATGCAATGCTTCCGTCAGACATTCATGTAAATGAGGCAGAAGAGGTTCCGGCTTCATTTCATGCACGTTTTGATGTGTTGGAAAAGGAATACCGGTATTATATTCTGAATGAACCGGAACCGGATGTATTCAAACGTAACTATGTTTACCAGTATCCATATACTTTAGACATAGCTAAAATGCAGGAAACGTGTAAATACTTCGAGGGCACGCACGACTTCACCACGTTCTCATCGGCAAAAGCCAGTGTCAAAGGCAGCAAGGTCCGAACACTAGTGGAAGTCTCCTGTCAGCGAGAAGGAAGCCAAATAGAATTTGTTATGAGGGGACATGGGTTTTTATATAACATGGCCCGGATCATTGTCGGAACACTTCTTGAGGTGGGCCGGGGTAATTTGGAGCCAGCAGAAATACCGCGTTTATTTGATCAAAAAGATCGGCAGCTTGCCGGAGACACAGTTCCGCCGCAAGGTTTATACCTGAGGAATGTACGGTATGAGGAGTAGGAGGCCAGACAACGGTCAATAATAGACAACTTTCATCATTTCCCGGGAAATAATGATAAAGTGAAACGTCATTGAATGGGGCGGTTCCCCATTCAATGTTAATTGAATAGAACCGGTTACTGACTATTGGATGCGGGCTAAAACACAACAGCTATTTAGCAGAAACTAGTGTGTGAACCGCTTTTACTATATTTAAGAAAAATGCCCGTAAAACTTGACATCCGCTCGGTTCTGGTATATGATGGTTTGTGGTATTTTTATTTGAACCACGATTAGCCCCGGAAACTAATTGTGATGAAATATGTAAACGACTCTTGAAATGAAATGATTGAAATTGGAGGGAAATGACCATGCGCACAACATTCATGGCCAATGAAAATAATATCGAACGCAAATGGTTTGTTGTGGATGCTGAAGGCAAGCGGCTTGGACGTTTGTCTAGTGAGGTTGCTGCAATCCTGCGCGGAAAGCATAAACCAACTTACACACCACATGCTGATACCGGCGATCATGTCATCATTATCAATGCTGACAAAGTTGAGCTGACTGGTAAAAAACTGACTGACAAAATGTACTATCGTCATTCAAACCACCCAGGTGGACTGAAAGCACGCTCTGCAAATGAAATGCGTTCAAAGTATCCTATACAAATGCTTGAGACAACGGTTAAAGGCATGCTTCCAAAAGGCCCTTTAGGACGTAAAATGGGTAAAAAACTACACGTATACAGAGGTGCTGAACACAATCATCAAGCACAAAAACCAGAAGCTTACGAACTTCGCGGTTAATAAAAAGGAGGTTATTCAATTTGGCACAAGTACAATATTACGGCACCGGACGCCGTAAAAAATCAACTGCACGTGTCCGTCTTGTTCCAGGAACAGGCCGTGTTTTAATTAACAAACGTAATGCAGAAGACTACTTCCCATATGAAACACAACGTATTATTTTGAATCAGCCATTGAAAGCTACTGAAACTGAGGGCACATATGATGTGCTGGTTAACGTTGACGGGGGAGGGTTTACCGGACAGGCTGGCGCTATCCGTCACGGAGTTGCCCGTGCACTGCTGGAAGCAGACCCTGAGTACCGTGCAACCCTTAAGCGTGAAGGATATCTGACACGTGACGCTCGTGCGACTGAACGTAAGAAATACGGTCTTAAAGGTGCACGTCGTTCACCACAGTTCTCAAAACGTTAAGCAATCAATTTTCACGAATCCCCCAGCCGCCTATGGTTGGGGGATTCTACTATATATGCGTTGCTTTAAAAATAGGCAAAAATTCACACATAATATACAAGTAATATACGAGTAATATACAAAAAATTAAAGAGAAAAACAGTTCTTCTCATAGCTTGTCAATTGCTATGAGAAGCTGTTCTATGTCTTTATGTGTATAGACTTTGTCTGTGATATCTTTAGATGCATGTCCCATTATTCGCTTAATGGACAATTTATTGGCATCAACATTATCCATGAGTGTTGCAAAGGTATGACGACAATCATGGGGTTTATGATTCATTTCCAACTGTTCCATAACTTTTTTCCATCTTTCGTGGTAATACGTATAGTAACTCATTTTATTTCCCTCATGATTTACGATTAAGTATTCATTTTTCGGATCCATTCGAGCATCAAAAAGCGAATGTATTTTCTTATGGATAGGCACCACTCTATTTGTTCCAGCTTCTGTTTTAAAACCACCACGGAAATATCTTTCTTCAAGGTAGATGTTTTTATTTTTTACCTCCACAAGCTCACCAGGACGTAATCCAGTATAGATCATGATGAGAACGGTATCGATATCATCCAAACGATGGACATTGTCCCATAATTTATCAATTTCATCGATTGAAAACGGCTTGCGTGAGCTTTTGGAATCATTCTTCGGTAGTTCTACGAATCTTGAATAATCCTTTTGAATTAAATCATTTTCCATTGCGTATTTATACAATTGATTGAACAAGACTTTGATTTCCCTTTTCGTACCATGTGATCTCTCGCAGTTGTCAATTACTGATTGTAGATGCGACTTTTTGATATTAACAAATTTCATGTTATGAAGGGCTTCTGCTTTTTTAAATGATGCAGTGTATCCAAGCACATTGGACTTTGAAACTTTAGGAAACTTCTCTTTAGAGAACCTTTCAAAAATTTCAGCAAAAGTGATTTTACCAGCAGAAAGATCATATGGGTTACTGTTATAATCAGCTAATGCAATCATTGCTTCCTGTCTTGACGTATAGTAACCGAGGTATTCAAACTTTTGTTTTCCGTTATTATCCCAACCGGTTGTAATTCTTACAGCAAATGGTTTTCTTCGTTTCCCAGACAATTTGAAGATTGAACCGTAGCCATTTGGGTTTTTCACAATCATCACCATCCTTAATTGTGGCTGTAGTAACTAATGTAATTTCAATTGGCATTAAATTCAATTACTAATAACTGAAACAGAATATATGTTCTGTTTCTCGGTATAAAAAAATAGTACAACATTGTACGTTTTAATCTATATGGTCAATTTTTTTCAAGTGACACACCTCTTCTGGAACCCCAAATTTCTGAGCCACTTCTTTTATTGTAACTCTTGTATCCCTAAATTCATAAATAAATTCATCTGGAATGAGTAGTTCGACTGCAAATTTATTCGCTTCTAACTCAATTTTGTTTGTTGAAAAAAATGTATTCCTTTTTAAAAAAGGAGTATTTTCATTTTTGTGTAGTATTGAATGGCCTAATTCATGGGCACAAACAAATTTTTGCAGAGCTTCATTGATACTATCATTAATATGAATTGATTGAATCCTTTTGTAGCAAGCATAGTACCCGAAGGACCCCCCCAGAGATTCGAAATAAATTGTGATACCCTTCTGTCTTGCAATTTCAAAAGGACAATTCGTTCCATATTTTGTAATAAGCTTAATTGCTGTATTTCTAGGTATTAAATATGCCACAGAATATCTTACTTTCGATATTTATGGGGGGTAAACTTTTGTTTCGCCATTCGTTTGGCCATGCGCAGCGAATTTTCCAACGAAGCAATTAATAATTCTCTATCTTCTTTTTCCATTTCATCTATCGCCCTTCCATCGAATTGTGAGTATGCATCGTCATTAGATAAATTTTTTATCATTTTTTCTAAATCCTTAGCTATATCACGCTCGTCCTTCTCTGACAGCTCAGGAAGCTCCTGCTCTTGTTGTTTGGTGTCACTTGGTTTGTAGTACCCAGCCATCCGCATTATTTCATCGTAAGGTACGAGCAATGCTTCTGCAAGTTTCTGGATATTTTCAGCTTTCGGAACTCCTCTTTTTCCATTTTCAATTCTAGACAACTGAGCAGCACTAATACCTGAATATAGAGATAGTTGGTTGATGGTAAAGCCTTTTTCATCTCTTTTTTCTTTTAAGTATTTTCCAAATCGATGGGTCATCGTTTTCGCTCCTAATACACTGATACCTTTCTTACTCTTATTTTACTAAAATTTGTTACCAAAAGGAAATTTATTCAGAGAAAAACATTAAAAAGTATTGCCAAAAGGTAATGTAAATGTTAGCTTATTACCATAAGGCAATTACCAAAAGGCAAAAGGAGGGAGGGTTATTTATGGATGGAACAAAAGCCATATTAGTTGATGTAAATTTTCTACAAACATATTTGGAGAACAAAGGTATTTCTCAATGCCAATTTGCAGAAGAAGTAGGAGTTACGCAAAGTACTGTCAATCGAATTATGAATGGTAAGAGGAATCCAGGGGGTAAATTTGTCACAGGTGTTCTTCAAGGCTTTAATGATCTAAGTTTTGATGAAGTGTTCTCTTGTAGTGATAATTTGTTAAAATAACCTATTTATTTCGATTGGAGGGATTTTTATGTTCACAGACAATGATGACAAAGAAAAAATGAATATAAAAGTATCAGAGGCAGCAAAAAGATTAGGGAAATCCGAGCAATTTGTTCGAATTGGTTTACAGAGAGATATTTTACCGATTGGCATAGCGGTCCAAATGTCTAGTAAATGGACATATCACATCTCGCCGAAGTTATTAAAAGAGTACTTAGGAGATGAAAAAAATAGGTGATAGGAGTGCTTCTGTGACTAATTACGAAAAGAATAAAAGATTTTATTGGTTACAGTTAAAAGAGGATTTTTTTGAAGAAGACGCTATAGATTGGTTAGAGGAACAGCCGAATGGTAAGGAATATTCTTTATTTTATTTAAAATTGTGCCTAAAATCATTAAGATCCAATGGGATTTTAATAAGAAATGTTGGTCAAATGCTAATTCCCTATGACCATAAAAAGTTGGCTGAACTAACTAAAACAAACTCAGACACAGTTGTTGTTGCTATGAAATTATTAACAAAAATTGGTCTAGTGGAAATTTTAGAAAATGGAGAGATATATCTAAAGCAGGTTGAGGAAATGATTGGTATGCAAAGCGTTGGAGCTTTTAAGAAACAGCAACAAAGAATAACTAAAAGTAAGCAAAAAAGTAGTGCGAACTTTTTAGGTGGACAAGGGGTGGACAAATGTCCACCAGATACAGAGGAAGAATTAGAGAAAAATAAAGATACAGATAAAGAACAACACCAAACGTCAGTAATCATTCAATTTTGGGATGGTAACGGATTCGGGTTAAATAATATTCAGGGAAAAAACCAGTTGTTGTCGTGGTTGGATGATTCTTCTTTTAAGCAACCTGAAAAAATCATACGCAAGGCTATGGAGATAGCATGTGCCAATAACAAAAGACAGTTGAATTACATTGAGGGTATTCTCCGAAACTGGGAAAATCAATCGTTATTAACGCTGGAAGAAATCGAAAACAACAAAAAAGAATATAAGAAGCAAGCTACTGCGAATGATGGTTATGATTATGGATTTTAGGGAGGCATTCTGATGGAAAGTGTTAAACAGCATATGAAAAGTCCAGAACAAAAGGTACTTCAAACGTTTGGGTGTGATGGTTGCCATCAGCACGTGTCACAAACAGAATTAATCATTCCTTCTGGACCACGTAAAGGGGAGCGAGTCATAGCAAATTACGGATGCAGATGTGAAGATATCAAACTGGCAAAGGCAGCTGAACAAAATTACAGTCAGCTCAAACATCGTAAGCTGATGGAAAAATTTAATTATTATTCACTGATCAATGAATCGCTGAAAGAAGCAACCTTCGATAACTTTGATGCGTATGACACGAACTTAAAGCAGGCTAAAAAAAAGGTATTGGCGTATAGCCATTCATTTGATCGAAAACAGAATCTTTTATTGACGGGTGATTATGGAACAGGCAAAAGTCATCTTTCGCTTTCTATAACAAAAGCGTTGATGAAAAAAGACTATGAATGCTTGTTTCTCTCACTTCCAAAACTGCTTACTAAAGTTAAGGGGACCTATAATACGAAAGGCGTTACAGAAGAGGAACTGTTAACTATTATTCAACGTGTGGATTTATTAGTGCTGGATGATATTGGGGCGGAACAGCAAACAGAATGGTCTACGTCTAAACTTTTCGAGATACTTGATGATCGCTCAGGTAAAGCAACCGTTTACACGACCAATTTAAGCAGTGATGAACTCAAAAAACGGGTCAATGAACGGAATTTCTCAAGAATGATGGACAATACAAACGTTATCGTTATGAATGGTTCAGATTATAGAAGGAGGGCGTTTTAAATGTGGCAAGGCATGCAAAGTGTGATGGTGTTTGACCCGAAGGATAATCAAGTGGAGACCGACAGGAAATGGCGAGAATGGATGCAACATAAAAGCTCCGTTGGTGACAAATATGTACCAACGGCAGCTGAAACAAGAAAATATCTTAATGAACTGGAAAACAGAAAGCAAGGATACGCCTGAATATCAAACTTTCTGATGTCCAAGAAGATATCTTCAATTATACCATGGTTAGCTAATATGTAAAATCGTCAAATAGATAACTTTAATCTAGGAGGGCTAAGATGCAAGCCATTAACAAACGTGATGAAGGAAAGATCTTGATTGAAGCTGGATATTCTGAAGCCCATCTTATTTCCGAGGCATTAACCATGTACCGTTTATGGTTGGAAACGTTACATGGCAGGAACAGCGAAGAAGAAATGCAGATAGGGGCACTAAGACATACGATTATGAATCCATCGGTAAAAGGAATGTGCTATGGAATGGAAGGAAAATCACGATGAGTGACTACACAATCCAGCAATTAAACGTTTATGAATATCTAGGAAAAGCGTGTGATCCTTTATTTAATGCGATTTGCAATATGCAACAAGGTTCTTCTAAGTATATTCCAGAAATTAAAGTGACGCTTATAAAAAATCGACATGGCCTGTACGAAATGGCTTCTAAATCCAACCATGAGTGCTATTCAAATAAAGAAGATTTATATGATAGTGTCAGTGAGATTTTAAGTAACAGCTTATTAAGGAGGATGTAATTATGTCTCAAATTGTTCAAGCGTATATAAAACAAGAATGGGATGATTATGATATGAACCTGGCTAAAGCTTTAAAAGCTATCGAACAAGATGATTTGGACCATGCCTCAATTTACTTTCAACGGATAGCATGGGCATTGCGTTCATTGGATAAATATCATCCTCCTGAACGAAAGGAATCAGAGTTTGAATCAATATCTATTATGCAGGAAAGGATGGATTGGTGATGCAATTTAGTTCGGAAGTTGAGAATTTGTTCACGCAAGAGGAAATTGGAGAGATTTTAAAAGATGAACAGCAATTTTATATAGAGCATGCGGAAAAAAACTGGTTAGACCGGTATTTTAAAATTAAAGCAATGGCAACCGAAACGCAAGTGCCGAGCATTGTTTCTTCCATATCGGATATGCCTCATGGTTCAAGCAATTTCAAAAAAAGCAAAACGGAAATGTATGCCCTAAAAGCAATACAAGTTTCAGAGTGGCTGGAGATACTGCACTCAGCCATTCAATCATTAAGTCCAATTGAACAAGAATTAATTGAATTAAAGTACTTGCGAAAACGAAATGATAGATCAAGATATAGTGATGAAGTTATTTATCCCCAAT